>CAWGOJ010000008.1:0-480837 GCA_963824195.1 uncultured Acidimicrobiaceae bacterium
GGCGGGATGCTACCGGGGCCGTTCCGGGGGCCGTGAAGGGCACCAGTATCCTGTGGGGGTGGTGGCTCCCTCTCCTGAACTCCTCGGCCGGCTCAATCCGTCCGCATCTACGTACCTGCAGGCGTTGCGCGACCGCGTCGTCATCTTCGACGGCGCCATGGGAACGAACCTGCAGCTCCTCGGCCTCGGCCCCGACGACTTCGGCGGCCCGGACCTCGAGGGGTGCAACGAGTGGCTCGTCGAGACGCGACCGGACCTGGTGGCCCAGGTGCACCGCTCCTTCTTCGAGGTGGGCTGCGACGTCGTCGAGACCGACACCTTCGGCTCGACCTCGGTCGTCCTCGCCGAGTACGGGCTGGCGGACCGGGCACGCGAGCTGACGAGGAGGGCCGCCGAGCTGACGTGCGCCGTGCGGGACGAGTTCTCGACGCCCGAGCGCCCTCGCTGGGTGGCGGGCTCCATGGGCCCGGGCACGAAGTTCCCCACCCTCGGGCACATCTCCTACGCCGAGTTCCGCGACGCGTACGAAGAGCAGGCCCTCGGCCTCCTCGAGGGCGGCGTGGACCTCCTGCTCATCGAGACGCAGTTCGACCTGCTCTCCATAAAGGCCGCCATCAACGGCGCCCGGCGCGCCATGGTGGCACTCGACCGGCGGGTGCCGCTGCAGGCGCAAGTGACGATCGAGCTCACCGGCCGCATGCTGCCCGGCACCGAGATCGGCGCCGCCCTCACCGTGCTCGACTCGATGCAGGTCGACGTCGCCGGCCTCAACTGCGCCACCGGACCGGTCGAGATGAGCGAGGCACTGCGCCACCTCTCGGCGGCCAGCCGCGTCCCCATCGCCTGCGTCCCCAATGCGGGCCTCCCGTCGGTCGTCGACGGCAACATGCACTACGACCTCACGCCCGAGGACCTGGCGGAGCACCTGCACCGCTTCGTGACCGAGTTCGGCGTCTCCGCCATCGGCGGATGCTGCGGGACGACCCCGGCCCACCTGGCCGCCGTGGTCGAGCGCTGCGCCGGCGCGACCCCTGCCGCTCGCACCCCGGTGCACGAGCCCGCCGCGGCTTCCATATACACCTCCGTCCCCTTCCGCCAGGACACCTCCTTCCTCGTCGTCGGCGAGCGCACCAACGCCAACGGCTCCAAGGCGTTCCGCGAGGCGATGCTGGAGGGCGACTGGGACACCTGTGTGGCCATGGCCCGCGACCAGGTCAAGGAGGGCTCCCACCTCATCGACGTCTGCGTCGACTACACGGGTGCCGACGGTGTGGCGGACATGACCGAGGTGGCGCGCCGCTTCTGCACGCAGTCGAGCGTGCCGCTCATGGTCGACTCCACCGAGGGCCCCGTCGTGCGCGCCGCGCTGGAGTGGATCGGCGGCCGGCCCATCCTGAATTCGGTCAACCTCGAGGAGGGCGACGAGCCCGGCACCCGGCTCGACACGTTCCTGCGGCTCGCCCGCGAGTTCGGGGCCGGTGTCGTCTGCACCTGCATCGACGAAGAGGGCCAGGCCCGCACAGCCGAGTGGAAGCTGCGGGCGGCCAGGAACATCCGCGACATCGCCGTCGAGCGCTACGGCCTGGCGCCCGAGGACCTGCTCTTCGACCCGCTCGCCCTCCCGCTCTCGACGGGAATGGAGGAGAGCCGCAACGACGGGATCGAGACCATCGAGGGCATCCGCGCCATCAAGGCGGAGCTGCCCGGCGTCTCCACCATCCTCGGGCTCTCCAACGTGTCCTTCGGACTCAACCCGGCTGCCCGCCAGGTGCTCAATTCCGTGTTCCTGCACGAGTGTGTGGAGGCCGGCCTGGACTCGGCGATCGTGCACGCGTCCAAGATCCTCCCCCTCTCGCGCATCGACGACCGGGCGAAGGAGATCTGCCTCGACCTGGTCTACAACCGCCGCACGGACGATTACGACCCGCTACAAGAGCTCCTGGCGCTGTTCGAGGGGGTCAAGGTCAATGCCGGCGCCGCGGACGAGCACCTCGACTGGCCGGTCGACCGCCGTCTGGCCCAGCGCATCATCGACGGCAACCGCAACGGGCTCGATGGCGACCTGACCGAGGCGCTGGAGTCGGGGCTCGGGGCGCTCGCCATCGTGAACGACATCCTGCTGGAGGGCATGAAGGTCGTCGGTGAGCGCTTTGCCTCGGGTGAGATGCAGCTGCCCTTCGTGCTGCAGTCGGCCGAGACGATGAAGTCCGCGGTGGCCTTCCTCGAGCCCCACATGGAGAAGGCCGACCAGGGAGGCAAGGGCACCGTCGTGCTGGCCACGGTGAAGGGCGACGTGCACGACATCGGGAAGAACCTGGTCGACATCATTCTCACCAACAATGGCTATGAGGTGGTGAACCTCGGGATCAAGGTCGGCATCAACGAGATGATCGCGGCGGCCGAAGAGCACCAGGCGGACGCCATCGGCATGAGCGGCCTGCTGGTCAAGTCGACCTTGATCATGCGCGAGAACCTGGTCGAGCTCAACGACCGCTCGCTGGCGGAGATCCCCGTCCTGCTGGGCGGGGCAGCGCTGACGCGCACCTATGTCGAGCGGGACCTGCGCGAGGTGTACGACGGGCGGCTCTTCTACGGGCGCGACGCCTTCGAGGGCCTGCGGACGATGGACCGGCTGGTGGAGCTGAAGCGCACCGGCGAGGACGACCCCGACTTCGGGCGCGTGATCTCGGAGAAGAACGTCCCCCGGCGCAGCCGGCTCGACGACCAGGATCCGTCCCCGGTGGAGGGGCAGCCGGCCCGGTCCGCCGTCGCGGCGGACAACAAGCTGTTCACCCCGCCCTTCGTCGGCAGCCGGGTGGCGGTGGGCATCCCGCTCGACGACGTCGCCCAGTACCTGAACCTGACGGCGCTCTTCCGCAACCAGTGGGGCTTCCGGCCCGAGGGCGGCGAGAACGACGCGGAATTCAAGGACCGGGTGAAGGCGACCCTGCGCGACGAACTCAGCAAAGCCAAGGAGGCCGACCTGCTGGTGCCGTCGGTGGCCTACGGCCACTTCGCCGCCAACGCCGAGGGCAACGACCTCGTCATCTGGAAGGACGAGTCGCGGTCGTCGGAGTGGATGCGCTTCACCTTCCCGCGCCAGCGCAAGGAGCCCTGGCTGTGCATCGCCGACTTCTTCCGCCCGGTCGGCTCGGGTGACGAGGAATTCGCCAGCTTCATGCTGTGCACCATCGGCGCGCGGGCCTCCGAGGAGGCGGCTCGCCTCTTCGCCGAGAACGAGTACCAGAACTACCTCTTCCTGCACGGCCTCAGCGTCGAGATGGCCGAGGCGACGGCCGAGTACTGGCACCGCCGCATCCGCGAGGAGCTCGGGTTCGTGGGCGAGGACGGCCCCACGCTGACCGGCCTGTTCCGCCAGGCCTACCGGGGTGGGCGCTACTCGTGGGGGTACCCCGCCTGCCCGGATCTCACGGACAACGCCAAGGTGGTGGAGCTGCTGGGAGGAGACCGCATCGGCGTCACCGTCAGCGAGGGGTTCCAGCTCAACCCCGAGCAGACCACCGACGCCATCATCTGCCACCACCCAGAGGCCAAGTACTTCGTCGCGTGAGGGCGGTCCGGCCGGCGGCCCGCGCCTGGGTCGCCGGTGGCCTGGTGCTGTGCGGCCTCCTCGCGTTCCGCGGGTCCGACCGCGGAGCGTCGGGACCCGCTCCCCCCTGGGCTCCGTGGTCGTCACCGACCTGGGGCCGGGCTAGACCGTCACGTCGCAGGGTCCGCTCGACGCCTCGGAGTTGGCCTCCAGCTCGCCGGACCCGTCGGCTGCCGCGAGCGCGCTGGCGACCCTGGCCAGGACGATCAGCACCTACGAGCGGGTGTGGCAGACCTCCGGTGGCCGCAACGAGGTGCAGGACCTCCTGGTCCGCTTCCCCTCCACCGTCGGGGCGCACGTCTTCCTGCAGGCGGCGCAGCACTCTCTCCAATCCGGCCAGATCGTGAGCTCGGGACCCGCTGGCCGGCATCCCCGGTGAGCGCCCAGACGACCTACTTCGGCTCGACCACCCAGGCGGGCGTCGGGCAGGCGATCACCATGCGCGCCGGCATCTACGTGAACCTGTTGTCGTTCTTCTCGGCCGCCTCGGGCCACACGCAACCGATCACGCCCGCTGCCGCCGAACGGGTCGCCGCCGCCCAGCACAAAGCGATGGTGGCGGCGCCCGGGGGTGCGGCGGCGCCGTCGCCGACGACGTCCAAGAAGGCGGTCTCGCTCGGCTCCATCGGCGTGGCGGTGCTCGTCGTCGCCGTCCTCGCCACCGCCCTGGTGACGCCGGCCGCGATGCGGCGGCGGGCGGGCGGCCCCGCCGCCGCATCGCCGGAACCACCCCTCACCAGATGAGGGACTGGGTGAACAGCTGCGCCAACCCGACGGCGAGAACAGCGGCGACACCCACCAGGGCTACCTGCAGCACTCGTGGCAGGCGGGTGCACAGGGCGACGCAGGGGACGAGCAGGGCCTCCATCCGGTAGCGGCCCAAGGTCGGGCCGTCGACCAGGGGCGCCAGCCAGAACACGACGGTGTAGCTGAGGAGCACCCAATCCGCCCGGCTCACGGGCCGACGTCGCAGGGTCCAGACGATGAGGCCGATGACAAGTGCGGCGACAAATGCCGTCTGCGCCTTCGGAATCAGGTAGTTGTAGCCCGGGTTCGGGTCCTGCAGGGGGTACTTCGCCGGTGGACCGCCGGTGAAGGCCATCACGAACGTCGTCACGGGATCATGGAGGCCGTTGCCGTACTTCGACTGGTCCTTGAAGTAATCGGTCCAGTTCCCGACCCACCACTGGGTGAGGAGCAGCACGGCGACGAACCCTGCCAGAGCGACACCGGCCGTTCGGGCGGCGCAATGCCACAGCGCCGGTCCGCGCTCGACAAGGACGGCGGCCACGACGAGCACCACCACGATCAGTGGCCCGAGGGCGAAGGCCCATGTGCACAGCGCACCGACGAGTCCGGCGAGCAGGAAACGGCGCCGGATGAACAAAATCAGGCACAGGACCGCAAGGAAGGTCAGGAGTGAGACCGGAAAGAGTGCGTAGGAGTACACCATCCCGGGGAAGCACGCGGCGAGTGCCAGGCAGCACAGGTGCGAGGAGGACCACGAGGGGCCGATGAGCACCCAGATCATCTGCAGGGTCAGGTAGGCGAACAGGATGGAGAGCGCCATCGCGGCGACGGGAAGCGGGAGCCCGAGGTGGCCGAGCATCGCGATCAGGCCCGGGTAGAGCGGCGACCAGCCGACCGTGCCACACATGGTGTGCGGCGGGAACAGCGCGGGATTGGTGCACTGGGTGGCGGAATAGCCGTGCGCGGCGATCTCGAGATAGATGCCCGAGTCGAACCTGGACCAGTGCGCCGGTGAGAAGAAGGACCGAGCGCGTCCGTCCAGGATCGCCGCCAGGTACAGCAGCATCTCGGCGAAGACAACAGCCGCAATCGGGGGAACGATCCGCGTGGCCCATCTCCGCCGAGCTCGCCGGCGTCGCATGCCAGATCGGCTGGTCGTCCCCTCCTCCGCGGTGTCCGTTCTCGCTAGAGGGGCGACGGCGGAGGTTTCCCCGAGGCCCGTGGGATCTGTGGGGCCGTCGTCGAGCGACGTCGTGTCGACGACCACTAGCACTGACACCAGGAGAGCATTGCGCGGGCCTTATCTCGTCAGGAACCGGGGATGCATGCAGAGATCATCGCAGTCGAGGGACCGCAGTAGTTCGATGCACTGCCCGGCGAACGATCGGGTTAGTGCGCGAGGGTCACCCTACTCATGGGGCGTCGTGAGGCCGTCGACCTGGTCGCGGCCGTCGGTCGAGCGGCCATCGCCGCCTCGCGGGCGTGATAGCTCGAGCGGGTGAGCGGCGACGCCTCCACGTGGGCCACACCGAGCTCGGACCCGGCCTGCCGCAGCCGGTCGAACTCCGCGGCAGCCCAGTAGCGGGACACGGGGAGATGCTCCCGGCTCGGACGCAGGTACTGCCCGATGGTGATGATGGAGACGCCGACGCCGTGCAGGTCGGCCATGGTCGCCATGACCTCGTCCTCGCGCTCCCCCAAACCCACCATGAGCCCCGACTTGGTGACCAGCCCGGCCGCTGCTGCCCGGGCGAGCACCCCCAGGCTCCGCGCGTAGCCCGCCGAGGGCCGCACCGCCCGCTGGAGCCGGGCCACCGTCTCGATGTTGTGGTTCAGCACGTCGGGCCGGGCCTCGAAGATGGTCTCGAGGGAGGCTCGCGTCACCCCGGCAGTCGGAGATGAGGACCTCGACCGTCGTTTCCGGGTTGCGGTCCCTGATCGCCCCGATCGTCTGCGCCATGGCGCCGGCTCCCCCGTCGGCCAGATCGTCACGGGCCACGCACGTCACCACGGCGTGGCCGAGCGCCATCCTCTCCACCGCACTGGCCACCCGTTCGGGCTCGTCGGGCGACAGCGGCAGCGGGTGGCGCGTGTCCACCTGGCAGAAGCCGCACGCCCGCGTGCAGCGTTCGCCGTTGATCATGAAGGTCGCCGTGCCGTCCGCCCAGCACTCGTAGATGTTCGGGCACCCCGCTTCCTCGCAGACCGTGACGAGGCCGAGGTCGTGGATGGTCGCCCCGAGCTGGCGATAGCCCTTGCCTATGCGCACAGGGACCCGCACCGAGGGCGGCTTGCGCGCCGCGATGTCGAGGCCTTCCTCCGGAACCACCCCCGCCTGGCGCAGGCGGCGCAGCAGAGGCCGCTCGCCCGAGGTGGGCGACGCTGAGACCCCGGCAGGGCCGGTCACGACGTCGTGGCGCTCGACGCCGCCGTCGGCGAAGAGGGCAGCCGCCCGGGCCACGAAGGCCTCGACGACCTCGTCCATCGCCACGTCGATCCCCTCGGCGCGCAGCGAGGTCACCCCGCGGTCCGCGATGCCACAGGGCACGATGTGCCCGAACATGTCGAGGTCAGGGGTGACGTTGAGGGCGACACCGTGGAGCGTGCGGCGGCGCCCCGGACCGACCCGCAGCGTCCGCACCCCGATGGCCGCGATCTTCCTCGGGCTCGACCCGTCGCCGTCGATCCAGACGCCGGGGTACTCGTCCTCACTGGTCCCGCCGGGCAGTCCCAGATCGGCCAGCGTGTCGATCACGATCTGCTCCAGACGGTGCACGTGCTGGGGGCCCGATGCGGGGTGGTCGGGCACGCCGACGATCGGGTAGGCGACCAGCTGGCCGGGCCCGTGGTAGGTGACGTCACCGCCCCTGTCAGTGCGCTCGAGCGTCGCGCCGACCAGCGCGGGGTCGACCAGCACGTGGCGCTCGTCCGCGTGGGCTCCGAGCGTGTAGGTGTGCGGGTGCTCGAGGAGCAGGAGGTAGTCGTCTCCCGCTCCCGTGGCCAAAGCGTGCTGCAATGCGTATGCCTCGTGGTACGGGACCTTCCCGAGCGACCGGATGCGCAGCACCGGCGCCTCCTCAGAGCTCTGCAGCCCAGTCGCGGCTGCTCAGGAGCTCCGAGATCCGCGCCAGGAACAAGGACACGTACGCCCCGTCGACCGCCCGGTGGTCCCAGCTCACGCCGAGGATGCCGGTGGAGTGGATGGCGATCGACTCCGATCCGTCGGGCTGGGTCACCACCACCGGCCGGCGGGCGATGCCGTCGGTGGCCAGGATCGCGACCTGCGGCTGGTTGATGATCGGGACGGTGAAGTAGGTGCCGAAGGGGCCGTCGTTGGTGATGGAGAACGTGCCCCCAGCGATGTCGTCGGCGTTGAGCTGGCGGCCCCGCGCCCGTTCCGCCAGGTCACGGATGCGCCGCGCCACACCGCGCAGCGTGACCTCCTCGGCACCGTGGATGACCGGCACGATCAGGCCCTCATGGGACAGGTCCACCGCGATGCCGAGGTTGACCTCGGAGTGCACGAGCAGCGAGTCGTCGACCACCGACGCGTTGAGCAGCGGGAAGTCGCGCAGCGCCTCCACCGCCGCCCGGGCGACGAACGGCAGGTAGGTCAGCGTGAACCCTTCCTCGGCCTTGAAGCGCTCGCCCCAGGCGGCGCGCACGCGCTCGACGGCCTCGAAGTCGACCTCGTTGGCGATGAACGCATGGGGCGAGGTCGCCTTCGACCGCACCATGTGCTCGGCGGTCCGGCGCCGCATGTTGGAGAAGGGGACGAGCTGATCCCCGGCGCGGCGGAACGACGCCATGGAGACTCCTGGTGCCGGCGGCGCGCTGGCCACCGGCATCGCTGGCGGGGCGGGCGTGACCGGTGCCGCGGGCGCTGATGGTGCGGCGGGCGCCGGTGGCGCCGGTGTGGCCGTCTGGGCCGCCGAACGGCGAGACTCGACCACCCGCAGCGCGTCCTCCCGCGTGATGCGCCCGCCGGCTCCGGTCCCCGTCACCTCCGACTCGCTGATGCCGTTCTCGGCCAGGAGCTTGCGCACGATCGGTGACAGCAGGAGGGGCTCGGAGCCATTGCCATCGGCGGCCCCCGCGGCCGGTGCGGGCGCGGGCGTCTCCGCCGGTGCCGGTGCCGACGTCGGAGGTGGTGGTGGGGGCGCTGCCGTGGCGGGCTCGGGCTGAGGCGCCGGTGGCTCGGCCGTGCCGGCGGCGGGCGTGCCGCCGGGGGCCGACGATCCCGCGCCGTCGCCGATCACGGCGAGCCTGACGCCCACCTCGACCGTCTCGCCCTCGGGGACGAGGATCTCGGTCAGGACGCCGGCCGCGGGAGAGGGCACCTCGGAGTCGACCTTGTCGGTCGAGACCTCGAAGAGCGGCTCGTCGCGCTCGACTGGGTCCCCTATGGACTTCATCCAGCGGGTGATCGTGCCCTCGGTCACGGTCTCGCCGAGTTGCGGCATCATGACGTCAGCCAAGGTGCAGTCCCCTTCCCGTGAGCGCGAGCATTGTCTCGCCGAACGTCTCGGAGAGCGAAGGGTGCGGCTGAATGAACTGGGCCACCTCTTCAGGGAAGGCCTCCCAGTTGACCGCCAGGTAGCCGGCGCCGAGCTGCTCGGTCACCCACGGGCCGGCCATGTGCACGCCCAGGACTCTCCCCGCCGACCCGTCGGGCCGCCGTTCGGCGATGATCTTCACGACCCCCTCGGTGTCCCCGATGATCTGGGCGCGGCTGTTGCCGCCGAACGGGTCCTTCTTGGTCACCACGTCGATCCCGGCGGCCTCGGCCTGAGCCTCGGTCAGGCCGCAGAAGGCGACCTCGGGGTGGCAGTAGATGGCCCAGGGCACCTTGGCGTTGTCCACCGGCACCACCGGCTCGCCCAGCATGCCCTTGACCGCGACGATGGCCTCGGCGAACCCGACGTGGGCCAGCTGCGGCGTGTTCGCCACGATGTCACCCACGGCCCACACGCCCGCCTCGCCGGTGCGTTGGTACTCGTCCGCGACCACAAAGCCACGCTCTTCGATGGTGACGGCGACCCCGTCCGCCACCAGCCCCTCGGTGCGGGGACGCCGGCCGACCGAGACGCACGATGGCCTCGACATCCCAGCTCTGGTCCCCCGCCCGCACGGTGGTGACGTTCCCGTCCTTGGCCGGCGTGTGGCCCTCGACGGCCGTGCCCGTGAAGATGTCGATGCCGCGCTTCTTGAACGACCGCGCCACCAGGCGGATGATGTCGTCGTCGCAGCCGGTGAGGATGGTGTCGAGCGCCTCGATGATCGTCACCTTGGTGCCGAGGTCCGCCAGGAGCGACGCGAACTCGCACCCGATGACACCGCCGCCGATGACGGCCACCGAGGCCGGCAGCTCCTTAAGGTCGAGGAATTCGTCCGATGTCATGACCCAGCGACCGTCGACCTCGAACCCGGGCAGCGTCCGCGGCACCGAACCGGCGGCCAGGACGACGTTGCGGCCGACCACGACGCGGCCGGCATCCTCCCCGTCGGTCACCTCGACGTGACGGCCACTCTTGAGGGTCCCCGTCCCGGTGAGGATCGTGACCTTGCGCCCCTTGAGCAGGCCCGACAGACCCTTGAACAGCTTGTCGACCACGCTGTTCTTGCGATCCTGGCTTCTCGAGAAGTCCACGGACACGTCCGCCACGTCGATGCCGAACTCCTTGGAGTCCCCGATCGTCCGGCGGACAGCGGCGGTCTCGAGGAACTCCTTGGCCGGGATGCAGCCGCGGTGCAGGCAGGTCCCGCCGACCTTGTCCCGCTCGACGATGGCCACCGACAGGCCGGCCGCGGCGGCGTAGAGCGCGGTGGCGTACCCGCCCGGCCCGCCACCGACCACGACGACGTCGAACTCTTCCTCGGTGCCCATCGCCCGTCCTCTTCCTGTGTCTTCACGAGGTTCGTCCGGCGCGCTCGGCCTCCCCGAAACTTCCCGATCGCACCGGCCGGAGTCCTCTCGGCGCTCCACGCGTGCTACCCAGGCAGCCTACCGTTCGCACCGCGGTACCAAGGCCGGTGACGGCGTCGGCTACCCGCTCGTGCCGGTGCCTGCATCGGCCGCCAGGGTGGCCAGCTCGTCCACCCGATCGTTCCAGCGGTCACCGGAGTGACCCTTGACCCAGCGGAATCTGACGTCGACGTCAGTCGCGAGCGCGAGCTCAATCAGCGGCTCCCACAGGTCGCGGTTCGCGACCGGCTTGTTCTGCGAGTTCTTCCAATTGCGGCGCTGCCATCCCTTCCACCAGCCGTCCGTGAAGCACTTGACGACGTAGGTGGAGTCGCTGACCACCTCTATCGCGGCGGGCGCCTCGGGGGTCAGGGCCCGCAGGGCCTCGAGTGCCGCGGTGATCTCCATACGCTGATTGGTGGTGTGGGCCTCGGCGCCGCTGGCGTAACGCCCCTCTGGTACGGCCCACGCCCACCCGCCCGGGCCCGGGTTCCCCCGGCACGCGCCGTCGGTGTACACGATGACCGGGGCACCGTCGCGACGCATGCCAAATGTGTAACAGGCGCGACCGGTGGTCGTGGTGCTCCCCTTCCTGCCGGTACCGTGGGGAAATGCTGTTCGACGGGATCAGTCACCAGGTTCCCGACACGGACCCCGGGGAGACCGAGGAGTGGCTCGAGTCCTTCGACGCCATCGTCGACGCCCGGGGACGGTCCAGGGCGCGCTACCTGCTCATGAAGTTGTTGGAGCGGGCGCGCACCAAACAGGTCGACTTCCCGGCCACGGTCTCGACGCCCTACGTCAACACGATCCCGGCCGACGCGGAACCCTGGTTCCCCGGCGACGAGTACCAGGAGCGCCGCATCCGCGCCTACATCAGGTGGAACGCCGCCGCCATGGTGATACGGGCCAACACGCGCACCGAGGGCGTCGGCGGGCACCTGTCCACCTACGCCAGCTCGGCGGCGCTCTACGAGGTCGGCTTCAACCACTTCTTCCGGGGCAAGGCCGACGGCGGCTTCGGGGACCAGGTCTTCTTCCAGGGGCACGCGGCGCCCGGAATTTACGCGCGAGCCTACGTGGAGGGGCGCCTGAGCGAGGCGGAGCTCGACAACTACCGCCACGAGGTCGGCGGCGACGGCCTCCCGAGCTACCCCCACCCCCGGTCGCTGCCCTGCTTCTGGGAGTTCCCGACGGTGTCCATGGGTCTGGGGCCCATCTCGGCCATCTACCAGGCGCACGTGAACCGGTACCTGAACCTGCGCCGCCTCGTCGACACCTCCGCCAGCAGGGTGTGGTGCTTCGTCGGAGACGGGGAGATGGACGAGCCCGAGTCCATCGGCGCTCTCGGCGTGGCCGGCCGCGAGCACCTCGACAACCTCATCTTCGTTGTGAACTGCAACCTGCAGCGCCTCGACGGCCCGGTGAGGGGGAACGGCAAGATCATCCAGGAGCTCGAGGCGGTGTTCCGCGGCGCCGGCTGGAACGTGATCAAGGTGATCTGGGGCTCGCGCTGGGACGCGCTCCTGGCCCGCGACGTCGACGGCGTACTGCTCGACCGCATGAACACCACCGTGGACGGCGAGTACCAGAAGCTGGCCACGGAGTCCGGCGCCTACATCCGGGAGCACTTCTTCGGCCCCGACCCCCGCCTGCGCAAGATGGTCGAGGACCTCAGCGACGACGAGCTCGTCTCGCTCCCCCGCGGCGGGCACGACTACCGCAAGCTCTATGCCGCCTACAAGCTGGCCACCGAGCAGAACGGCGCGCCGACCGCCATCCTGGCCAAGACGATCAAGGGGTGGACGCTCGGCCCCGAGATCGAGGCGCGCAACGCCACCCACCAGATCAAGAAGATGACCAAGGCGCAGCTGCGCGCCCTGCGCGACCGGCTGTACCTGACCGACGACATCCCCGACGAGGTGCTCGAGGGTGATCCGCCCTACATCCGCCCGGCCGAGGGCTCCGACGCGATGGAGTACCTAAGGGCCCGGGGCCGCGTGCTCGACGGGCCGGTGCCGATCCGCGTCGTGCGCCCCGCCCCACCCCAGCGGCCCGACGCCAAGGTCTTCGAGGAGTTCGCGGCGGGCTCGGGGTCACAGTCGGTCTCCACCACCATGGTCTTCACCCGCCTCCTGCGGAACCTCGTGCGCGACCCGACCGTAGGATCGCTCGTCGCCCCGATCGTCTCCGACGAGGCCAGGACCTTCGGGCTGGAACCGCTCATCGCCGAGGCAAAGATCTACGCGCCCGACGGCCAGCACTACGTGCCGGTAGACGCCGACCTGCCGCTGCACTACGCCGAGAGCTCCTCGGGGCAGGTCCTCCAGGAGGGGATCACCGAGGCCGGCGCGCTGGCGTCGTTCACCGCGCTGGCCACGGCGTACGCCACCTGGGGCCAGCCCATGGTGCCGGTCTTCCTCTTCTATTCCATGTTCGGGTTCCAGCGTGTCGGCGACCTGGCCTGGGCCCTGGGCGACATGCGCGGCCGGGGCATCCTGGCGGGCTGCACGGCTGGGCGCACCACGCTCCAGGGCGAGGGGCTCCAGCACGACGACGGCCAGTCGCCGCTGCTCGCCTCCACCAACCCGGCGGCCACGGTCTACGACGCCTCGTTCGCCTACGAGGTGGCCACCATCGTGGAGGCCGCCGTCACCGAGATGCTGGGGCCGGACCCCAAGGACCGCTTCTGGTACCTCACGCTGTACAACGAGAACTACGCGATGCCGGCGCTGCCCGAGGGGGACCAGGGGGCGGCCATCCGCAAGGGCATCATCGACGGCGCCTACCGATTCGCTGCGGCACCCGAGGTGCCCGGCGACCTACGGGCGTCGCTGTGCTTCTCCGGCCCGATGTGGAGCATCGCCATGGAGACCCGGCGCATCCTCGCCGAGCGCTACGGCGTGGGGGCCGACGCCTGGGCCGTGACCTCGTGGACCAGCTTGCGCACGGACGCGCTCGAGGCGGAGCGCTGGAACCGGCTCCACCCCGATGCGGAGCCTCGCAGGGCGCTGGTCACGGAAGCCCTCGGCTCGGGCCCCGATCCCGTCGTCGCCATCACGGACTACATGCGCGCTGTGCCCGACCAGGTGGCGCGCTTCGTGGACCGCCCCTACACGTCGCTCGGGACCGACGGGTTCGGCCGCTCCGACGCCCGGACCGCCCTGCGGTCGTACTTCGAGGTCGACGCCGCCCACCTCGTCGTCGCCGTGCTGCAGCAGCTGGCCTTGGGTGGACGCGTCGCCCCCACGGTCGTGGCCGGGGCGATCGCCGACCTCGGCATCGACCCGTCGCGCGTGGCCCCGTTCACGATGTGAGCCCTCCTCACGAGGTGAGCAGGACGACGAAGGCGGCCAACGACTCCTCTGTCGGGCACGGTCAACGAGAGCGTGCGGCTGTCCGCCGCGGGGCCGATGGCGACGTCGAAGAAGGCGCAGCACCGCTTCACGCGCTGACCGAGCGACGACGTGACGAGCGCCCGCCAGTCGTCGATCCGCTCCGCCAGCGATCCGCGCCCAGACCGCAGGTGATGGGGATCGGCTCGCGCTCGGGCGTCATCGCCTCGCCCCCGCCACCAGCGCGTCCCGGGTGATCTGCATGTGGCCCAGATGCTGGAACAGCTCCTCGAGGATGTGGATCAGTGCCGCGCCCTTGACCCGGGTGTAGGGCACGGGATCGTCGGGATCGGACCGCACGCCGACGGGAACGGCCATCGCGTGCAGCCCGACGATGTCCTCGCGCAGCCGCCGGCGGGCGTGCTCGGTGCGCCGCAGCAGCTCGGCCACATTCCCGCTCGCACTGAACTCGGCCGCGCGCTCGCGCCGCACCGGGCGTTCCGCCACGGTCGCACCGCCCCAGTACTCCATGACGCCCAGGCAGTGGGTCAGGATTACGAAAGCGGAGTTGCCGCCGCGAAACGGTGGCCGCCGGTTGGCGAGGTCGTCGCCGAGCTCCTCGACGATACCGGCCATCTGCCCCAGCGCGAGGTCGACGAACCACATGTAGTCCGTGGCCGACACGGCCACGGCCCCGTCGTCAGTGCGCGACCCAGGCATCGGGGTCGGTCACCAGCTTCTGTACGTGCGGGGGCAGCTTGCCCGAAATGACATCGGTCAGGGTGATCTTCTCGAGCACCATGCGCAGGCTGGCGCGGACCGCCACCCAGACCTGTTGGAGGTTCTCGGCCGCGCCGTCGTAGCTGGTAGCCTCGGGCCGGAACCCGCGGACCTCGGCCAGCGGGCCGTCGAGGGCGCGGATGACGTCGGCGATGGTGATGGCACTGGGCTCCCGGGCCAGCCGGTAGCCGCCCTCGGCGCCGCGCTGGCTGGCCACGACGCCGGCCCGCCGCAGGTCGGCCAGGATGGCGCCGAGGAAGCGGGGTGGGAGGCCCTGCTCCCCGGCCAGGTACTCGGCCGTCTGGGGCGTCCCGGCGGCGGCCAGCGCGAGCAGGGCGCGGATTCCGTAGTCGACCTTGGCCGGGATGTGCATGGCGAGAGTCTGCCCGCGTCACGGCGCCGGGGCACGCCGGCGCCGTGAAAAGATCTCCCCATGGCACGGAACGCACTGCACCTCACCGGCGACGCCGAGGCCGACGCGGTGCTCAGCCGCGACGCGTTGGCCCTGCTCATCGGGATGGTGCTGGACCAGCAGGTGACCATGGAGAAGGCCTTCTCGTCGCCGGCAGAGCTGGCACGGCGGCTGGGTGGCTCCCTCGACGCGGCGTCCATTGCGGCCATGGAGCCCGAGGAGCTCGCCACCGTCTTCAAGGAGCGCCCCGCCCTGCACCGCTTCCCCGGGTCGATGGCCGGGCGGGTGCAACAGGTGAGCCGCGCCGTCGTCGAGGACTACGGCGGCAAGGCCGATGCGATCTGGAAGGGCGCCCGGAGCGGCGAGGAGCTGGTGGGCCGGCTGAAGTCCCTGCCCGGCTTCGGGGAGCAGAAGTCGAAGATCTTCGCCGCGCTGCTCGGCAAGCAGCTCGGCGTGCGCCCCGAGGGATGGCGGGAGGCCACCGCCCCCTACGGCGGAGAGGGGACCTTCCTTTCGGTGGCCGACATCACCGATGCCAGCAGCCTGGAGAAGGTGAGGGCCACCAAGAAGGCTATGAAGGCGCGGGCGCGCAGCGGGGCGTGACCACCGGAGGGGACCTCTCGGGTCGTCGCCTCTACCTCTGCACGCCGGACCGTCCCGACCTGGCCGACTTCCTCGCCGCGTGCATCGAGGGCGGCGTCGACGTGGTCCAGCTGCGCGACAAGGACCTCGACGCCCGGCTGCTGATCGCCCGGGCAGGCGTGGCGGCCGAGGTGTGCCGTGCGCACGGCGTGCCCTTCGTGCTCAACGACCGGCCTGACCTCGCGCTCGAGGTAGGCGCCGACGGCGTCCACGTAGGGCAGGACGACGCACCGGTCTCGCTGGCGCGACGCATCCTGGGCCCCGGGGCGATCGTCGGGCTCTCCACCCACACCGAATCGGACCTGGCCGCCGCAGCGGCCGAGGACGTGAGCTACATCTCGGCCGGACCGGTCGAGGCGACGCCGACCAAGCCGGGCCGGGCGGGCACGGGCGTGGGCTACGTCAGTCTGGCCAGCGCACGATCCAGCGTTCCCGTCTTCGTGACGGGCGGTGTGACGCCGGAGAGAATCCCTGCGCTGACGTCCGCCGGTGTCCGCCATTTCGTGGTGGTGCGCTTTCTGACCCGAGCCGCCGACGCGCATCGCGCGGCTCGAGCGCTGCGCGATGCGATCGATTCAGCGTTGAGTAGCGACCCATCGGCGGGGTGACCTCGACGGGCTCCGGCGCGCCGGACGAGCGGCGGGCCGGAGCCTGCTCGCTCGTCGCGGCCTGGGGCCCCGACGGGAGCGACGTCGCCAAGAATCCCTGGTCCAGCGTGGTCATCCCCGCCCCGGAGATCTCGACCACCACGGTGAAGGGCGTCGCTGCCCCGTCGGCCATGATTTCTTCTCGGAACGAGGGGCGCCGCCCTTGAGCGCGCTCTCAGACGCCACGGGCGGGAGGCTTGGGCCCCCTAGTGACGACGCTCGAGCCAGCCCGCCAGGATGGCGATCACCCTGGGATCGGCCCGCAGCCAGTGGCCCGCACCGAGGACGACGTGCAGCTCCGAGGGCCCCGTGGCCGCGTCGGCAAGGGCACGGGCATCGGCCAGGGGGACGTCGGGGTCGTCGGACCCGTGGACCATCAGGAGCGGCCTGCCCTTGAGGAGGGCGGCGTCCTCGGCCGGGTGGAGAACGGAGAGCTCCTTGGCCCAGGCCTCCGGGGAGGCCGGGAACCCGGGCGTCGTGATCAGGCCGTTCTGCCGGCAGCGGGCGAGGAGGTCCCCGGGGTCACGGGCCAGGGACCCGAGGTCGGACGGCGCGCCGAGGCAGGCGACGCCGGCCACCCGCTCGTCCCCAGCGGCCAGGTGGAGCGCGAGCACGCCGCCGAAGCCGAAGCCGACGACGAGGCGGGGCGAGTCCTCGGGGATCTCGTTCTCGGCCAGGAACCTCAGGTCGTCCAGCCAGCCCAGCGCCGAGAAATCGCCGGCCGACTCGCCGGCTCCGCGCAGGGCGGCCGTGACCACACGCCAGCCCGACTCACGCGTGAGGCGGTCCGCCAGGGCGGGGTACGTGAGCGCTACATCGGCCGCCGAGCCCTTGGGCCGCGGCAGGTCGTGGCAGAGCACGACGTGGCCTCGGACCGGTGCGCCCGGGCCGGTGGAGCTCACGTAGGACGAGAGGTCGCCCGCCGGTCCGGGCCGGAGCCTGAATGGCCCCGGCATCTCAGATCCCGATGCGCTGTGCCAGCAGCTCGCGGTGGTAGGAGGGATCGCCGAGGAGCAACTCGGAGGACTTGGCCCGCTTGAAGTAGAGGTGGGCGGGGTGCTCCCAGGTGAAGCCGATGCCACCGTGGATCTGGATGTTCTCCGCCGCGGCGTGGAAGTAGGCCTCCGAGCAGTACGACTTGGCCAGGCTGGCCACCACCGGCAGCTCGTCGGAGTCCTCGGCGGCGGCCCAGGCGGCGTAGTAGGCGGCCGATTTGGCCGACTCCACCTCGAGCAGCATGTCGGCGCACTTGTGCTTGATCGCCTGGAAGCTGCCGATGGGACGACCGAACTGAATGCGCGTCTTGGCGTACTCGACCGATGCGTCGAGCACGCGCTGCGCGCCGCCCACCTGCTCGGCGGCCAGCGCCACCGCTGCGAGGTCGAGCGTCTTGGAAAGGCCCGGCTCGGCGCCTCCGTCGACCCCGATGAGCACGGCTGGTGTCGAGGCGAACTCCAGGCGGGCCTGCTTGCGGGTCTGGTCCATCGTCGGCAGCGGCGTGCGGGTCAGCCCGGCGGCGTCACCGTCGACGGCGAAGAGGGACACGCCCGCCGCCGTGCGGGCGGCGACGATGATCAGGTTGGCGACGTGCCCGTCAATGACGAACATCTTGTGGCCGTTGAGCTCCCAGCCGTCACCCTTCTTGGTGGCCGCGCACTCGATTCCGCTGAAGTCCCACTTCCCGTTGTCCTCGGTGATGGCGAGCGTGGCGATCGTCTCGCCCGACGCGATCCCCGGCAGGTAGCTCTTCTTGGCCTCGTCGTCGCCCGAGGTGAGCAGCGCGTTGGCCCCGAGCGCGACGGAGGAGAAGAACGGCGCGCACAGCAGCGCGGCGCCCATCTCCTCGAGCACGACGAGCAGCTCCACGTACGTGAAGCCCGAGCCA
Organism: uncultured Acidimicrobiaceae bacterium; assembly: GCA_963824195.1. Classification (GTDB taxonomy): domain Bacteria; phylum Actinomycetota; class Acidimicrobiia; order Acidimicrobiales; family RAAP-2; genus Bog-473. The sequence goes on from CAWGOJ010000008.1 coordinate 18,027, forward strand.
CCGAACTCCTCGGGGATGGTGAGCGACTGCAGGCCCAGCTGGTCGGCCATCTGGGTCCACACCGCGGGGTCGTAACCCTCGGTGGTGTCCATCAGGCGGCGCACCTCGGTCTCGGGCGACTTCTCGGCCAGGAACCGGCGCACGGCCGTGCGCAACTCCTCCTGCTCGTCACTGAAGGCGAAATTCATGCCAAGGCTCCTCTGCCTTTCCCCCCGGCAGCCCAGCCGGCGGTGTTACTTGCTGACATGCGGTGTCTACCAGACCAGAGGCCTCGGCGACCACAAGCTCTGCCGGCTGTGCCACGCTGGGGTCATGGGACAGCTGGAGAAAATCTGGAGTGACGCGGTGGCCGAGGTCCACCAGATCGTGGTGGGCCCGATGGACAACAACGTGTACATCCTCCGTTGCCGCCGCACGGGGGACGCCATGCTGGTGGACGCGGCCAACGAGCACGAGGCCCTCCTCGAGATCTGCCAGCAGCTGGGTGTGACCCAGGTGGTCGAGACCCACGGGCACTGGGACCACATCCAGGCCGTGCCCGCCGTGCGCGATGCTGGCATCTCGGTGGCCGTGACCAGCGCCGACGCGGGCATGCTACCCAGTTACGACCTCATCCTGGACGACGACGAGACGCTCAGCGTCGGCGACCTGCGCATCAAGACCCTCGCCACGCCGGGCCACACGCCGGGCTCCATCTGCTTCACCGTTGAGGGCACGAACCTGCTGTTCACCGGCGACACGCTCTTTCCGGGCGGCCCGGGCAATACCTCGTTCGAGGGCGGCGACTTCCCCACCATCATTGAGTCCATAGACCGCCGGATCTTCGCCCGCTTCGATCCCAACACCCTCGTCCTGCCCGGCCACGGCACCTCTACCACCGTAGGGAACGAGTCCCCCCACCTCGAAGAATGGGTGGACCGGGGCTGGTGAGGGCCGCCGCAGGAAGGTCCGGTGGGGCGGGTGCTGCGGTCTGTTCCGGAAATCTGACTAAAACGGTAAGCTTTTAGAGATGCCGACCAACCCCCCGCTGCTCGAGGTCCGGGATCTCAACGTGTCCGCCGAGGACGGCGCCATCCTGCGCGGCGTCGACCTCACCGTGGGCGCCGGCGAGATCCACGCCCTCATGGGCCCCAACGGCGCCGGGAAGTCGACGCTGGCCGGCGCGCTGCTCGGGCACCCGGCCTACACGGTGACCTCCGGCGCCATCCTGCTCAACGGCGAGGATGTCACCGGCTGGCCGACCGACGTGCGGGCCAAGGCCGGGATCTTCCTGGCCTTCCAGTACCCCGAGTCGATCGAGGGCGTGTCGGTGACCCAGTTTCTGCGCCAGGCCATGTCGTCGCGCACCGGCGAGGACGTGTCGGTCCTCGAGGTCCGAGTGCTCATGACCGAGTGGATGGAGCGCCTCGGCATGGACTCGTCGTTCGCCAGCCGCCACCTCAACCAGGGCTTCTCCGGCGGCGAGAAGAAGCGCAACGAGATTTTGCAGATGGCGCTGCTCCAGCCGCTCGTGGCCGTCCTCGACGAGACCGACTCGGGCCTCGACATCGATGCGCTGCGCGTCGTCGGGCGCGGCGTGCGGGCCGTACGCGAGGCGCGCCCCGAGCTCGGCGTGCTCGCCATCACCCACTACCAGCGCCTGCTCGAAGAGCTCGTCCCCGACGTCGTCCACCTCCTCGTCGACGGGCGCATCGTCGCCAGCGGCGGCCCCGAGCTGGCCCGCCAGGTCGAGGCAGAGGGCTACGAGGCGTGGCGATGACGCCCCCCGCCGGCACCGCGCCGCTGAACGTCGAGGCCTTGCGCAAGGACTTCCCCCTCCTGACGCGCATCGTCAACGACCACCCGATCGTGTATCTCGACTCCGCCTCCTCCGCGCTCCAGCCCCAGTCTGTGATCGGCGCCATGACGCGCTACTACGAAACGACGCACGCCAACGTCCACCGCGGCGTCTACGCCACCGCCGAGGAGTCCACCGCGCTGTACGAGCGGGCCCGGGTGGTGACGGGACGCTTCATCGGCGCGCCGGATCCCGCCCACGAAGTGGTGTTCACCAAGAACACGACCGAGTCCCTCAACCTCGTGGCCCACTCCTGGGGCCGCGCCAACCTGCGGGCTGGCGATGCCATCCTCCTCACCGAGATGGAGCACCACGCCAACATCGTCCCCTGGATGATCCTCTCCGAGGAGGTCGGCGGCCTCGACATCCGCTACATCCCGATCGACGCAGACGGGCGCCTCGTGCTCGACGACCTCGACACGCTCATCGACGGCGTCAAGGTCGTCGGCATCTCGACCATGTCCAACGTGCTCGGCACCATCAACCCGGTGTCCCACATTGCCGAGGTCGCGCACCGCGCCGGCGCGCTCGTGGTCGCCGACGGCGCGCAGCTCGTCCCGCACGCGCCAGTCGACGTCACGGCGCTCGGCATCGACTTCATCGCCTTCTCGGCGCACAAGATGATGGGTCCCACGGGAATCGGCGTGCTGTGGGGCCGCGCCGAGTTGCTCGACGCCATGGCGCCCTTCCTTGGTGGCGGCGGGATGATCCTCGACGTCAAGCTTGACTCCTTCCGGCCGGCGCCGCCGCCGGCCCGCTTCGAGGCCGGGACCCCGCCGATCGCCGAGGCGGTTGGGCTGACCGCGGCGATCGAGTACCTGAGCGACATCGGAATGGACCGCATCCGGGCCCACGAGCTAGCGCTGACGAACCACACGCTGGCACGCCTCGACGAGAAGCTGGGAACCGACTGCCGGGTCTTCGGGCCGCCGGCGGGCGACGACCGTGGCGGTGTGCTGTCACTCGCCTACCGGGACGTGCACGCGCACGACCTCGCCCAGGTGCTCGACCAGTTCGGCGTCTGCGTGCGGCCGGGCCACCACTGCGCCAAGCCCCTCATGCGCAAGCTGGGTGTCCAGGCCACGGCACGGGCGTCGTTGTCCCTGTTCAGCGACGAGCACGACATCGAGGTGCTGATCGAAGGATTGCTGGAAGCCGGTAGGTTGTTCGGCTGATGGCCGACCTCGAAGAGTTGTACCGCGAGATCATCCTCGATCACTACCGCTCGCCGAGGAACCGTGGCGAGCTGGACTCGCCCCCTGCGCACCGTGTGGAGGGCTTCAACCCGCTGTGCGGGGACGAGGTCGTGGTCTCCATGGTCGTGGAGAACGGCACGCTCGCCGACCTCAAGATCGCCGGCTCCGGCTGCTCCATCAGCCAGTCCTCGGCTTCGCTCATGTCGGCCGCTGTCAAGGGCAAGCCGGTCGGCGAGGTGCGCCAGCTCATCAGCACCTTCAAGGGCATGATGACGATCCACGAGGCCTCCCTGGAGCACGACGGGGACGGGGCCGACGAGCCCGAGGAGATCAACCTCGACAAGCTCGGCGAGCTGGCGGCGTTGCAGGGCGTCGTGAAGTTCCCGGTGCGCATCAAGTGCGCGACCCTCAGCTGGAACGCCCTCGCCCAGGGCCTCGACGAGGTGGCCGCCGAGGCCTCCTGAACGGTGGCGGCCCGCCGCCCCGTGGATCGGCGAGGAAGCGCTCGGGCTAGGCGGGGCTGCAGGTGGTCGGGTTGAACGACGGCGGCGGTGCGGTGGTCAAGGTGGTGCCGGCGCCCGCCGCAGGGGTGGCCGGGCTGGCCGCGGCAGCCGTCGTGGGGGTGATGGTGGGCGGTGGGTTGGGGTTGCCGGCCGCGTCGGGGGGCGGGTTCGTCGGCGTCACCAGGCTGGAGCCGAAAATGCTGACCAGCATCTGCTGGGCCGGCGGCTGGTCCACCGTCAACACGTCGCCCAGGTTGCCGAACCCGTTGGCCGCGACCGTGGGCAGGGTCAGCCCCCCCAGGTTGGCCGGGTCGAACGAGTGGTAGGTGAGGGCGAGCCCGATCAGCTGGTTGAAGCCGAAGCCGTCGTCGATCTGGATACCCTCGTGGATGGAGCCGATGAACGAGTTGACGGTGAGCGGGTTCACCTTCGACTTGGCCGCGCTCATCAGGGCCTTGATGAAGACGTCTTGGCGCTGGATCCGACCGAAGTCGCTCGTCCCGTCGTACTGCCAGTAGCCGTTGGCGTAGTACTCGTAGTGACGCGCCCGTGCCACGGCCAGCGCCTGGGCGCCGTTGAGCAACTGGCAACCGGGGGTCGTGATGTCGAGGCCCGAGTACGCGTCCTTGGCCGGGTACGGGAAGTCGAGGTAGATGCCGCCGAGCGCGTTGACGGCGTCCTGGAAGCCCGAGAAGTCGACCTGAACGACGTGGTTGATCGGGATGCCGAAGTTGGCCGTGATCGTCTTCACCAGCTGGTTGGCGCCCGAGTTGTAGGAGGAGTTGATCCGGTTATAGGTGCCGTACTGGGAGGAGTCGGGCGGGAGCATGGAGACGACCGTGTCGCGCGGGATCGACACGATCTGGATCTGCTTGGTCGACGGCGTCACCCGCCACAGCTGCACCACGTCGCTGCGCTGCCCCGTGACCACCGACGCCGATCCGAACGCCTGTGCCGCCTGGCTCGACTCGCCGACGCGGCTGTCCGAGCCGATGACCAGGAGGGTGAACGGCCCCCCGCTCTGCGCGGCCACTTCGGCGCTGATGTGGATCTTGCTGATCTGGTTGTAGCGGTACCACAGGTAGGCGTACCCGCCGCCGACGGCGGCCACCAGGATCACGACCACCGCCAGCAGCGCCACCACCGTCTTCTTCGCGACGCTCCACTTCGGCTTCCCGCTGCGCCGCACCCCGCTGCGCTTGGCGCTCGACGCATCGACGCGGGCGCCGAGGGCCCGCAACCCGGACTCGTTTGCCACGCTCCCAGCGTTGGACCCGCTGTGCATCTGGCGTCCGAGCGCGGCCAGTCCCTCCTGGTTCGCGGGCTTGCCGCGCTGTCGTCGGGATGAGCGATCCGACCCGTCGCCCGTTGGACGACCGTTCGCCATGGCGAGCTACGGTACCAAGCGGGGTCATGAGATTGGCGGCAGGTGGGGCGCAGCCGGCCAACGCGTGGTCGCCTGCGGTCAGGGAGGGTCCTGGTAACCGATGTATCCGGTCCGCTCCAGCTGCAACGCCAGGTCTGCATCGCCCGTGGCAACGATGCGCCCCTCCACCATGACGTGCACCAGGTCGGCCTCCAGCTGCACCAGGAACCGGTTGAAGTGCGTGATGGCGAGGATGCCCACGCCCCACTCGGTCGTGGCGCGCTGGAGCATGCGCGCCACCTCGCCGAGCGCGTCGACGTCGAGGCCCGAATCGACTTCGTCGAGGACGCAGATGGCGGGGCGGAGAACGCCGAGCTGGACCATCTCCGTCCGCTTCATTTCGCCGCCCGACAAGTCGACGTTGAGCGGACGGCGAAGGAGCTTCTGGTCGAGGCCGACCTCCTTCGCCTCGTCGATCATGCGGTCCGCCAGCGCGCCCGTCACGGGTACGGCGTCCCCCATCGTCGCCGCGGCCAGCAGTGAGTTGAGGCTCACGCCGGGAACCTCCACCGGATGCTGCAGTGCGAGGAAGAGCCCGGCGCGCGCCCGCTGCCACGCCGGCAGCCCGGTGAGCTCCTGCCCGTCCATGGTGATGGATCCCTGGGTCACCTCGGTGCCCGGCCGGCCCATGAGCGCGTGGGCGAGCGTGCTCTTGCCCGAGCCGTTCGGGCCCATGATCACGTGCACCTCGCCGCTGCGCACCGTGAGGTCGATGCCGTGCAGCACCTCCCGCCCGCCGGCGGAGGCGTGCAGGTCCCGGACCTCGAAGACGTGCTCCGCGGTCATGATCCTCGATTGGGGGACCGCAGGCGCATCCCGGGTCGTACTGGCGCGGGCAGGGCGGGGGGATGTCTCCGGAAACTATAAACCGATACGTTGAGAGGCTGCGGGGACAGCGCCCGTGCCGGCGTTGCTCTCGTCCGTCCGGTCGCGGACGACGTCACGGCAGCACCACCGACACGGTGCAGCCGTCGACCTCGACGCCGTAGACGTCAACGGGCTGGGTCGCCGGCAGCGAGCAGGGCTCACCGGTCACCAGGTCGAAGGTGCTGCCGTGCCGGGGGCACTCGATTTGGCACTCGTCGGCCCACACCTCGCCCTCGGACAGCGAGTAGTCCTCGTGGCTGCACTCGTCGTCGACGGCGAAGAACGCGTCTCCGATCCGCACCAGCGCGATCCGGTGCCCGTCCACGTCGAACCGCCTGGCCTCACCCGACGCCAGCTCGTCCGTCGTGCAGAGCGCCACCGTCTCAGACACCGGCGGCCACCCGCCGGCCCCCGAGCGCGACGTCGAGACGGTCGTGCACCTCTCGCTCGAGGAGCGGAGTCACCTCGGGGATGGGCCCCCGGTCGATGATGGCGTCGAAGAAGCCCCGCACGATGAGGCCCTCAGCCACCTCGGGCGCCACGCCCCGCGACTCGATGTAGTAGCGCTGGTCCTCGTCGATCGGGCCGACCGTCGATGCGTGGGAGCACTTGACGTCGTTCTCGAGGATGTCGAGGTTGGGCACCGAGTCGGCGTGCGCGCCCTCGTCGAGGACGAGGTTGTGGTTGGTCTGGCGGGCGTCGCTGCGGACCGCGCCGCGGTGCACCCGTATCAGCCCGCTGTAGACCGAGCGCGACCGGTCGGCGACGGCACCCTGGCACAGCAGCTCGCTGGTGGTCCGCGGGGCCGCGTGGTCCTGGAGCGTCCGGATGTCGTGCACCTGGGACCCGTCGCCGAGGTAGGCCGACAGGATTTCGCTGCGGGCGTCCTTGCCCTCGACCGAGACGTCGGCCCGCACCCGGTCGTAGGAACCCCCGAGGCCGACCGTGAAGGTGCGCACCGACGACCCGGCCTCACCGCGCGCGGCCAGGCGGGCGATTGACCACGCCGCGTCGCCGAGGATCTGCAGCGACACGTACGAGAGCGATGCGCCCCCGGCCGCCGATAGCTCGGTGACCGGCACGACCAGCGAGCGGCTCGGCCCTGGCGCTCCGGCGAAGACCTCGACGACCGCCACCGTGGCGCCCTCGCCGGCGCGCACGCTGAGGCGGGGGAAGGTGGCGGCGCCCGCGTCGCACCAGTGGACCAGGAGCACGGGCCCGTCCACCGTCACGCCAGCCGGCACGTCAACGAACACGGGGTCCGGAGCGAACGCGTCGTTCAGGCGCACCAGTGCGTCACCGCCGCGCTGCACCGACCCCAGCATGTCGGGCGACCCCGCCACGTCCTCGGCCCGCCCGAAGCAGAGACCGGCGCCAGTGGGGCCGGCGGCCACGAAGGTGCCGGCGCGCCCGTTGTGCGCGAGGACGCTGCCCGCCACGGAGCCCAACGCCGCTTCGACGGCCGCTTGAAGCTCCTCGCCTGCCGGCGCCAGCCCGTCGGGGAGCTCCGGCGCGAACTCGTCGAGGGCGAGGCGATCGATCGGCGAGTAGCGCCAGACCTCTTCGCTGTCCGAGGGCAGCGGGGTCGACGCGAAGGCCTCGTAGCCGGCGGCCCGCCGGTCATGGAGCCAGCCTGGTCCCGCCAACCTCGCGGATGCCTCGGCGTTGAACGTGTGCAGGGTAGAACCTCTTTCGGAAGGCGAATGCGGCCCATGCACTCTAGTGGTCCCCACCTGGGTCCTCATCAGGGCGATTAGCGTGGGTGGCATGGAAGAGACCGCACGATTCGAGTCGCCGGTGCTCACGATTGAGCAGGACGAGCAGGTGGCGACCCTCTGGCTTGACCGCCCCGAGGCACGCAACGCCATGGGCATCGACCTGTGGCGGGACCTGCCCCGGGCCATGGCCGCGCTGACCGGCGACACCACGGTGCGCGTCGTCGTCATTGCCGCCAAGGGCCCGCACTTCTCCGTCGGGCTCGACCTCAAGACGATGGGGGGCCTGCTGGCGGGCGGCGGCGACACTTCCGCTGCCGCGGACGGGAGCACGTCGGCCGCCTCCATGGCCGCCCGAGCGCGTGGCGCCCGCACCGAGGTGCTCCGGCTGCAGGACTCCATCACTGCAGTGGCGCGCTGCCCCAAGCCCGTGATTGCCGCCGTCCACGGCTACTGCATCGGTGGCGGCGTGGACCTCATCGCCGCCTGCGACATCCGCCTCGCCTCTGCCGACGCCGTCTTCTCGGTCCGCGAGGCCAAGATGGCGATCGTCGCCGACCTCGGCAGCCTGCAGCGGCTGCCGGCGATCATCAGCGCCGGCCACGTGGCCGAGCTGGCCTTCACCGGGAAGGACATCAGCGCGGAGCGGGCCAAGGAGATCGGCCTGGTCAACGACGTGGCGGCCGACGCGGAGGGCGTGCTCAAGGCGGCCGGCTCGCTGGCGGCGGAGATCGCCTCCAACTCCCCCATCGCGGTGCAGGGCACCAAGGCGGTCCTGGCGGCCAACGAGGGGCGAACGGTGGCCGAGGGGCTGGACTACGTCGCCACGTGGAACGCGGGGATGCTGGCCTCCGACGACCTCACCGAGGCTGTCGCGGCCTTCATGGAGAAGCGCACGCCCAAGTTCACCGGGCGCTGAGGAGAGCGCCGGGAGCCGGTCAGCGTTTCCGGCGCCACCAGCGGTTGGCGGAGCGCTCCCGCCTGGCGTCCTCGGCCCGTACCTCCTCGAGCAGGTCAGGGGCGACCTCGTTGACAATGTCCTCGGCCGATCCGAGGAGCTCGGCCACCTCGGGCCCACCGCCCCCCGGCTCCTCCTCGATCGCGGGCTCGACCAAGCTGCCGTGCACCCAGCCCACGTCGGCCAGGCGCCGGTGGTACGACGGGCAGTTCTCCGGGCAGCGCCACGGGGCCTCGGGTGCGAGGTCGAGCACGCAGAAACGCGCCGCCTCGCCCGACGCGTAGGTCCGGCTCTGGAAGTGGGTGCACTCCTCGCGCATCGGCACGGTTCTATGGTGCCACGCTGCAGACAGGGTTGCGGGTCGTCAGCCGACCGAGCCTTCCATCTGCAACTCGATAAGGCGGCTCCACTCCACCGCGTACTCCATCGGGAGCGTGCGGGTGACGGGCTCAATGAAGCCGTTCACGATCATGCTCATGGCCTGCTGCTCGGACAGCCCCCGGCTCATCAGGTAGAAGAGCTGGTCGTCGCCCACCTTCGAGACGGTGGCCTCGTGGCCGATGCGTGCGCTGCGCTCGCCCACCTCCATGTAGGGCTTGGTCTCGGAGGTCGACTCGTCGTCGAGGAGCAGGGCGTCGCAGCGCACGAACGACTTGGCGCCGTACGCCTCGGGGTCCACGTGCACCTTGCCTCGGTAGGTGGTGACGCCGCCGTCCTTGGAGATCGACTTCGAGACGATGGTCGACGTGGTCTCCGGGGCGATATGGAACATCTTGGCGCCGGCGTCCTGGTGCTGGCCTGCGCCGGCGTAGGCCACCGAGAGGACCTCGCCGCTTGCCTTGGGCCCCATGAGGTATACGGAGGGGTACTTCATGGTCAGGCGCGAGCCGATGTTGCCGTCGATCCACTCAACGTGGGCCTCGGCCTCGGCGCGGGCCCGCTTGGTCACCAAGTTGTAGACGTTGGTCGACCAGTTCTGGATGGTTGTGTAGGTGATGCGCGACCCGGGCAGGGCGACCAGCTCGACCACGGCCGAGTGCAGCGAGTCGGTGGAGTACACCGGGGCCGAGCAGCCCTCGATGTAGTGCACCTGCGACCCCTCGTCGGCGATGATGAGCGTCCGCTCGAACTGGCCCATGTTCTCCGCGTTGATCCGGAAGTAGGCCTGCAGCGGCATGTCCACCTTCACGCCGGGCGGCACGTAGATGAACGACCCGCCCGACCAAACGGCCGAGTTCAGGGCGGCGAACTTGTTGTCGTTCGGCGGGATGATCTTGCCGAACCACTTGCGCACGAGCTCGGGGTAGTCGCGCACGGCGGTGTCCATGTCACAGAAGAAGACACCCTGGGCCTCGAGGTCCTCGCGGTTGCGGTGGAAGACGACCTCGGACTCGTACTGCGCCGTGACGCCCGAGAGGTACTTGCGCTCCGCCTCGGGGATACCCAGCTTCTCGTACGTGTTCTTGATGGCGTCGGGCAGGTCCTCCCACTTGTCCACCTGCCCGCCGGTCGGCTTGATGTAGTAGTAGATGTCGTCGAAGTCGAGCTTCGGCATGCGCTCGGCGAACCAGGGCGCCATGGGCTTGCGCTCGAAGTGTTTCAGCGAGCGCAGGCGAAAGTCCCGCATCCAGTCCGGCTCGCCCTTCATCTCCGACATCTCGCGCACGATGGACTCGTTCAGCCCCTTCTTGGGCTTGAAGACGTAGTCCTCGGCGTCGCTCCATCCGAGCTGGTAGCGACCGAGGTCGAGATCCGTTGTGGCCATGTGGCTCCTGAGGTCGGGGGGGATTTCCCCTACGTAGATAGTAACAACTGCCCGGGCCAGCCGAAACGCCCGTGCGGGTCCACCGCCGTGTCGCCAGCCGTGGCAGGCTCTGCGTTGATGGCCAGCCCGCCCAGTGCCCCCCGGCGCCACCACGTCGTCTCGGCCCACGGCGACGACCGTGAGGACCCCTGGTTCTGGCTGCGCGACCGTGACGATCCCGAGGTCCTGACCTACCTCCGGGCGGAGAACGCCTACACGGACCAGGAGACGGCACCGTTCCGCGAGCTGCGAGACGCCCTCTTCGAGGAGATGAAGGCCAGGATCAAGGAGACCGACATGTCGGTGCCGGCCCGACGGGGGCCGTGGTGGTACTACTCGCGCACCGAGGAGGGGAAGAGCTACGCCATCCACTGCCGTCGCCCCGCCCGCGGCCGGACGGAGCTCCCCCCGGCGGGCGAGCCCGGGGGCGAGGAGCAGATCCTCCTCGACGAGAACGCGCTGGCCGAGGGGTCGGAGTACTTCGCCGTCGGGAGCGCGGTGGTGAGCCACGACCACCGCTGGCTGGCCTACGGGACCGATCGCGCCGGCAACGAGAAGTACGAGCTGCGCTTCCTCCCCCTCGACGCCGAGACCTCGCCCGCCGCCGCCGCCGAGTCGGTGCCCGACACGGGCTACGGCCTGGCCTGGTCCGCCGGGGCCGACTACGTGTTCTACGTCCGCCTCGACGAGGCGCACCGGCCCTTTCAGCTCTGGCGCCACCGGTTGGGCGCCGACCCGCGCGCGGACGTCCTCGTCTTCGAGGAGGGCGACCGCCGGTTCTCCCTCGGCACCGGGTCGACGCGTGACGCCGCCTTCATCCTGATCGGCCTGCACAGCACCAACACGAGCGAGTGGCTGGCGATCCCATCGGACGACCCTCTCGCAGAGCCGACGGTGGTGATGGAGCGCCGTGAGGGGGTCGAGTACGCGGTGGACCACCTCACCCCGGCATCGGGAGGGACGGGCTGGTTCGTGGCCCTCACCAACGACGGTGCCCTCGACTTCCGCGTCCTCGCCGCCCCCGAGACCGGACTCAGGACGGCAGCCCCCTGGCGGGAGATCGTGGCGCACCGGCCCGGTGTGCGCGTCGAGGACGTCGACGCTTTCTCCTCAGCGCTGGTGCTGAGCGAGCGCGCGGAGGCCCAGACCCGGGTGCACGTCCTCCCGCTCCCCGGGGGCGGGGACCCCTTCGCGGCCGATCTGCTCGACTCGGGCTGGATCGTCCCCTCCATCGACAGCCCCTCGGCGACATGGCTGGGCCCCAACCCCGAGCCCGACGCGCCGGCGCTGCGCATCGGGCGGACGTCCCTCGTGACACCCTCGAGCGTCTTGCAGGTGGACCTGGCCGGACGCGGGGAGACGCTGCTCAAGCAGGAGCCCGTCCTGGGCGATTTCGACCCGGCGCGCTACACGACCTACCGGGAGTGGGCCGTCGCACCCGACGGGACCCGCGTCCCGCTCTCGGTGATCCACCGCCACGGGTTGGAGCTGCCGGCGCCCTGCCTGCTCTACGGGTACGGCGCCTACGAGATCTCCATCGACCCGTCCTTCTCGCACCACCGGCTCTCGCTCCTCGACCGAGGCGTCGTCTTCGTCATCGCGCACGTCCGTGGCGGCGGGGAGATGGGGCGCGCCTGGTACGAGGGGGGGCGGATGGAGCACAAGCCCAACACGTTCTCCGACTTCATCGCCTGCGCACGCCATCTCCTGGACGCGGGGATCGCCCGGCCGGGGGCACTGGCGGGGCGGGGCGGGTCGGCGGGCGGGCTGCTGATCGGCGCCGTGGCGAACCAGGCTCCGGAGCTCTTCCGCGCGCTGGTGGCCGAGGTGCCGTTCGTGGACTGCGTGACCACCATGCTTGACGACGAGCTCCCGCTGACGGTCGGCGAGTGGGAGGAATGGGGGAACCCCCTGGCCGACGAGTCGGCCTACCGACGCATGCTCACCTACTCGCCCTACGACAACGTCACGGGCGAGAACCCCGACGGGACGCCGCGCACGTATCCCGACCTCTTCGTCACCGCCGGGCTGAACGACCCCCGGGTCGCGTACTGGGAGCCGGCCAAGTGGGTGGCCAAGCTGCGGGCCGTCTCGCCCACCACCAGGGTGCTGCTGCGCACGGAGCTGGGCACCGGCCACGGTGGGCCATCGGGTCGCTACGACGCCTGGAAGGAGGAGGCGCTCGTGTACACCTTCCTCCTCGACGCGCTGGGCCCGGCCCCCGCCTAAGAGCGGGAGCCGGGCCCTCAGGTCGCCTGCGCCGCCTCGAAGCTCAGGGTGAAGGGCGCCTGGTAGCCCAGGGGCAGCATCACCGCCGACCCGTCGACGGTGGCCGAGAAGGCGGCCGGCGCCCCAGCGATCACGGTCACCGGGCCGGTGGCGGAGATGGAGTGCGACTGGCCGGCGAAGAGCGTTCCGGTGAAGAGCACCGTGCCCGTCGCGGTGTCGGTCGCTTCGACCCAGCACTCCCCCGTCGTGGCGGCGAGCGAGAGCGAGAAGCTGGCGTCGGCGACGTGATACGTGGCCGTGTGCGCGGTGGGGCTCGCGGGAGCCGAGACCGTCGGGGGTGCGGTCGTCGAGGTCGTGGTGGTGGGGTGACGGCCGGCCGCGTGGTGATGCGTGCGGGCAGTCGTGGTGACGGTGCCGGACGACTTCGGGTGGTGTGCCAGGGAGTTCGAGTGCAACCCGGTGATGATCAGGACGATGATCAGCACCGCCACCGCGCCGACCGCCGCCGCGGGCCCGCCGAGGCGGCGCGGCCTGTGGTTGATGGCGTGCATGACCCGTGCCTCGCCACCGGTCATGAAGCTCGCCGGCACCGGCTCGGGGCCGGAGTCGTCGAAGGTCACCGGCTCGGCGGGGTTTGCCACCGGGGGCGGTGGGGCAGGCGGCACCGCGGGTCGGTCGGGCTCGGTCAGGCGCACCGTGGCCGACCCCGAGACGCGGAACGCGCTGGCCGGGTAGGCCGCCTCGCCGTTCCCGTTCTCCGGGCCGGCGGACGACACGTGCGTCCGCATCTCCTCGAGCGTGTGCAGCTGGCGGTGGTAGTGCTCCACCGAGTGCACGTCGTCGTGGGAGCGCCGGCTCACGATGACAGCCGCGATGACGCCCACGATGACGACGACACCGACTATCCCACCGACCAGCACCGTCACATATTCAACAGGATCTGCCGGGCGCGCTGGACCGCGGCCCGGGACGGCAGGCCCTGAGGCCGGAGGCCCGGCCCCGGCGGGAGGGCGCCGGGCCTCCGGCACGCCGTCAGTGCGCCAGGCGAGGCCGGATGTCGTCGGGGATGTCGCCGCGCCGGGGGTTGCCCTGGTCCCGCTTCGAGAGGATGGGGTCGCTGATCCCCCAGTCGGCGCCCACCGTGGGGTCGTCCCAGGCCAGCCCGTGCTCGTCCGAGGCGTCGTAGTAGTTGTCCACGAGGTAGGTGAGCAGGATGTCACTCAGCGCGGCGAACCCGTGGGCGACCCCGGGAGGGATGTAGATGCCCTGATCGACGTCCCCGTCGAGGTCGATCAGCTCGGTCGCCCCGTCCGTCCTCGACCCGACCCGCAGGTCGTGCAGGACGACGCGGGCCCGGCCGCGCAGGGCGTACCAGTAGTCGGCCTGGTGGAGGTGAAAGTGCAGTCCGACCAGCGCGCCGGCCTGCTTCTCCGAGCGGTTGCCCTGCACCATTTCGCGCCCGTCGGGGAACCAGCTGCGACGGTAGGTCTCGACGAAGCGCCCGCGCTCGTCGCCGTGCGCGTCCGGGCGGACCAGCACGACGTCGTCGATCACTGAGGAGGGGACCAGGTCTGGCATCGGGGCGGAACGGTAGCGGGTGGGCGGGTCAGGGGGCGAAACGGCCGAACCCGGACCGGTAGAAGAGCAGCGGGCTGCCCTCCCCGATCCCCGTGGCCACCACGTGGCCCGTCACCAGCTCGTGGTCGCCGCCGTCGAAGATGTCGCCCAGCCGGCACTCGACCACGGCCAGCGAGCCCTCAATCACGGGAGACCCCGTGAGGCCGGGCGACCAGTCGACGCCCTCGAACTTGTCGCCCCCCGAGACCGCGAAGGAGCGGCAGAGCGCCTCCTGGTGCTCCTCGAGGATGTTCACGCAGAATGCCCCGGCCTTGGCGATGCGGGGCCAGCTCGTCGAGCTCCGGGCGGGGGCGAGGATCACCATCGGGGGGTCGAGGGAGAGGGCAGCGAACGACTGGCACGTGAAGCCGACGGGCACGCCCTCCTCGAGCGCGGTGACGATCGTGATGCCGGTCGCGAAGTGACCGAGCACCTCGCGAAACCGGGCCTGGTCGAGGCCCGACACGTGCGCGTTACGCCTTGCCGAGATCGATCGACTGGGATTCGTGCGCCGACGAGATGTCGTTGATGTGCTTGGCCTCCGGGAGCCGGCGCGCCTGGTTGAGAATACGGTCGAGCTCGCGGTCGGTGTGCGAGGGGTCGTGGTGCGAGAGCAGCAGCCGCTTGACGCCGGCTTCGGCCGCTACGTGCACCGCGTAGGCGGCGGTCGAGTGCCCCCAATCGGCCTTGGCCGAGAACTCGTCGTCGGTGTACTGGCCGTCATGGATGAGCAGGTCAACCCCGTTGCACAGCTCGAGCACGGCCTCGGGGATGGCCCGGCGGTCGAGTGGCGCCTGGTGGTCGGACATGTAGGCGACCGAACGGCCCTCAGCCTCGATCCGGAAGCCCAGCGTCGTGCCGCTGTGCGGAATGGGTCGCGCCATGACCTTGGCGGAGCCGATGGAGAAGTCCTCGGCCCCGACGTCGACCGTGATCAGCTCGCCACGGAACTGCTCCATGTGGATCGGGAACACCGGCGGCTGCACGGCGGCGTGTAGCGCGTCCTTGAGGGTGCCTTTGGGCTGGCCCGGCCCGTACACCATGAGACAGGCGCCCGGGTCGTGCAGAGGGCCGAAGAACGGGATCCCCAGGATGTGGTCGAAGTGGAGGTGGGTGAGCAGCGCCGTAGCGCGCAGCGGAGTGCCGAGGGCACGCACCTCCTTTTGGAGGACGTCGCCCAGCGCGCGCAGCCCGGTGCCGAGGTCGACGATGAGTGGCTCGTCCCCCTCGATGTCGATGACCAGGCACGAGGTGTTACCCCCGTAGCGGCGGTAGCGATCCCCCGAGCACGGACACGATCCCCGCACCCCGTAGAACGTGACGTTCACCCACGTGACGATACTCCGCGGACGGCGGTACTTTCTGTCTCCATGGAAGAGAGGAACATTACTGCGAACAGCCTGGACTTCGCCTACCTCATAGAAGGACCCGAGAACGGGCCTCTTGCATTGTGCCTCCACGGGTTCCCAGACACGGCCCAGACCTGGCGCCACCTGCTCCCGGAGCTCGCCGCGGCGGGCTTCCGGGCGGTGGCGCCCTTCCTGCGCGGCTACGCCCCGACGCAGGTGCCGGCCGACGGTCGGTACCAGATCGGGGCGCTCGTGCGGGACGTGAACGCGCTCCACGAGGCGCTCGGCGGCAACGGGGACGCCGTGATCGTCGGCCATGACTGGGGCGCGTTGGCGACCTACGGCGCGGTGGCCCACCAACCCGACCGATGGCACCGTGCGGTCACGGCGGCTGTGCCCCCGACGGCGTCCATCGGCATGTCCCTGTTCACCTACGCCCAGCTCCGCAAGAGCTGGTACATGTTCTTCTTCCTCTCGTCGCTGGCGGAGGTGGCGCTCCCCTTGGACGACTACTCCTTCATCGACCAACTCTGGCGCGACTGGTCGCCCGGGTACGACGGGACGTGGGACGTCGCACGTGTCAAGGAGTCCATCGGGGACCCCGAGCGCATCGTCGCCGCCATCGGCTACTACCGCGCCCTCTACGACCCCTCGCTGCAAGTGCCCGAGCTCGCCGACGAGCAGGCCGCCGCACTGCAGCCGACGCCGAGGCCGACGCTCTACCTCCACGGCCGCGACGACGATTGCATGCTGCTGTCGTCCATCGGGTCCCCGCTCGACTTCATGGCCGAGGGCTCCGAGTTGGAGATCGTCGACGGCGTCGGCCACTTCGCCCACCTGGAGCGGCCCGACATCGTCAACCGGCGGATCGTGGGGTTCCTGACGACGCCCTAGACGTCGCGTGTGGGTGGGGGGAGACCATGACTCCACTCGAGAACCGGCTGCACACGGCACCTCCTCCTCATTGACGTCAGAACGGCGTCGTCGAGGGCGCCCACCGACGCCAGGTGGAGAAGGCGCCGGGGCGGAGGTCGAGACCGGGGCGTTCGACCGCGGCCGCCGTCAGAGGAGCCCGAGGACGGGTTCGGCCCCGCGGGTCCACCGTGCGAACCCCTCGGCCACCAACGCCGCCGCGACCAGTTCGGCCCGGGCCGGGTCGTCGGGCCACCCGCAGGCGGTGGCCAGCGTCGCGTGCTCCACGTCGCCGGCCCGGAGCGCATGCAGCAGCCGGCCTCTCCCCTGGCGGTCCGAACCGGCGAATGCACTCTGGCGCCGCGCCGTCGGGCCGGATCGCCACGGGTCGGGAGTGGTCTTCCCGCCGCGGTGCCACGCGCACTGGTGGCGCAAAGGGCAGTGTGCGCAGTCGGGGCGCGACCCCGTGCACACGCTGGCTCCGAGGTCGAACATGGTCTGGTTGAACTCCCACGAGAGGCCGGCGGGGACGAGCCGGTCGCCCAGACGGGTCGCCGCAGTGGCCGTGAGGGGCGAGCCGGACAGGCAGCGCGCCAGGACCCTCACGGCGTTCGTGTCCACCGCTGCCACGTCCTCCCCGAAGGCCAGCGACCGGACCGCGCGCGCCGTGTAAGGCCCGACCCCGGCGAGCGCGCGCAGCGCGCCGTCCTCGCGCGGCACGGCACCAGCGTGCTCGGCGACGACGGTGCCGGCGGCCCGGTGCAGGTTGAGCGCCCGCCGGTTGTACCCGAGGCCCGACCACAGCTTGACGACTTCGGCGGGGCGCACCCGGGCGCAGTCCGCCGGGGTGCCGAACGTGGCGACGAACCGCTCGTAGTGCGGGACCACGCGGTCCACCTGGGTCTGCTGCAGCATCACCTCGGAGACGAGGATCCGCCACGGGTCGCGAGTGCGGCGCCAGGGCAGGTCCCGGCGGCGATCGGCTCCCCACTCCAGCAGGCGGCGCCGGAAGCGCCGGACCCGATCGGCCGGGAGCGGCGCCGCCTCAGTCCCAGACGTCGTCGCCGTAGGGCCGCCGCCGCGCTGGCGCGCTGGCGGCCTTCCACACCATCAGCTTGCGACGGAAGTAGCAGACTTCCTCGCCGCGCTGGTTGAACGCCTTGGTCTCGACCGTCACGATGCCCCGGTCGTCCTTCGATTTGGACGGTGTCGCATCGAGCACCCGCGTCTCGGCGTAGATGGTGTCACCGTGGAACGTGGGCGATCGGTGCAGGAGCGACTCGACCTCGAGGTTGGCGATGCACGAGCCACTGACGTCGGGCACGCTCATGCCGAGCGTGAGCGAGTACACGAGGTTCCCCACCACGACGTTCTTGCCCTGCACCGTCTCGTTCTCCGCAAACCAGGCGTTCGTGTGCAGCGGGTGATGGTTCATCGTGATCATACAGAACAGGTGGTCGTCGTACTCGGTGATCGTCTTGCCCGGCCAGTGCCGATAGATGTCGCCGGGGACGAAATCCTCGAGGTAGCGGCCGAAGGGACGGTCGTAGACCGTCATTCGCCCGCGGGCACAGGGCGGGGACGCGTCGTGAAGCCGAGGGACGCGCCGGGGAGGGCCTCGCCGTCGATGGTCAGCCGCCAGGCGAACCGGGTGCCCGGCGCCAGCGGAATGGGCCCGAGGTTGACGGCCAGCGCGACGTCGATGGGCGACCCCTCCGGGATGCCCTGGGGCTGGCTCACCGTGAATTCGCCGCGCACCTCGACCGGCTGGGACCCCTCCGAGGTCTCCATGAGCACCGGCTGGCCGTCCGCGTCCTCCAAGAAGAGCTCCCAGTGGTGCGACGTCTCGGCCTCGTGCCAGTCCACGTCGATCTTCAGCGCCACGGCGGAGGGGACGGGATCGGGGCCCGTCATGCTCCAGCCGCCGCCGAGAATGTAGAGCTTGCCGTCGGCCACCTGGGCCGCGTCGCAGAGCAACATCGTCACTTTCACGGTGAGGGAGGTTATCGGTCCGCCACGGTGGGCCGATATATGGAGGCGAGGGGGTAGTCCCGGTCCACGCAGGAGGGGTCATTGAAACGCATTTCGGCATGGGCCGAGGAGAGGACCCCGCCCGTCGCCGCCACGATGGCCATGCTCGTCGGCGTCATGGCCTACAGCCTGCTGGGCCACCTGGTGGTGCACACCGGTGGGCCGGGCCTCGTCGCGCCGGGCGACCTGCTGAGCATGGCCAACAGCACATGGGCCATGCTGCACGGCCAGTTCTCCCACATTTACGTGCGCAACGGAGCGCTGACCTCGCCCCCGGCCTTCGAGGTGCTGCTGATCCCCATCATGGCCCTCGGGCAGCAGGTGGGTCTGGCGCCCCACCTGCACGCCGCCGGCGTGCCGCTCAGCATGTGGCTCGTGCTCGGGCCGAGCGCCGTCATCGTGGCGTCGAGCGCGCTGTTCGCCCTCGACGCCGTGGCGCGCCACTGGCAATTCTCGGAACGCCGCCGACTCGCGCTCGCGCTGGCGGGCGGGCTCGCCGTCGCCAACGTCGTCGGCGGCTGGGGGCACCCCGAGGACTGCGTCGCCGTCGCCCTCGTCGTCTGGGCCGCGTTGACGATGGAGCGCAACGGTCCGGAGGGCGCGCCGCGCGCCGCCCTCCTGCTCGGGCTCGGCATCGCGTTCCAACCCCTCGCTCTGCTCGGCATCGCACCGGTGCTGGGCCGGCTCACCTGGCGCGCCGCAACGCGCCTGCTCTGGCGGCTCGTGCTCCCGAGCCTCGTGGTCCTCGTTCTCCCACTCGTCGCCGAGACCCACCGTACGCTGTTCGTTCTGGTACGCCAGCCCTTCCAGCCGCGGTCGATCTCGTTCACGCCGCTGACCCACGTCGCGCCGGCGATCGGCCCCGATCTCGCCGGCGGTGGGCCCACCAGGCTGGTCACCATCGTGCTGGCCGCCGCCCTCGGAGTGCTCGTCTGCCACCGGCGCCATGACCTCCCGACCGTGCTCGCTGTAACCGCCCTCGCCTTCTTCCTACGTGTCCTCCTCGAGACGGAGCTGAACTGGTACTACCTGTGGCCGGTGCCGGCCTTGTGCCTGGTGCTCTCGGCGCGCCGGAGCACGACGAGGTTCGCGCTCTGCGTCGCTGCCCTCGTCGTCAGCATGGTGCTCGGGGACCGTAGGGTCCACCAGATCGTGCCGTGGTGGCCGGCCCTGATGGCCACGCTGGTCGTCATGTTGCTTTCCGTCGGGCCGTCGCCCCGCCGATGGTTCGCGCGGGTGAGCAGCCGCCGGGAGGGGACGGGTCCCGCCGGCCCCGTAGAGTGCGATGTCATGGTGCCGCTGGCTGCAGGGTTACACCGTGAGTGAGCTCAAGGGGCTGCGTGACGACGTCTACCGCCGCCCGCTGGCGACGGCGCTGCAGCGCCTGGGGCTCGGGGCCGGATGGCGCTGCGTCGACGTCGGCGCAGGCGGTGGCGACGTCTCGGTGGCGCTGGCCGAGATGGTGGGTCGCGACGGCCGCGTGTACGCCGTCGACAGCGACCCGCTGGCCCGCGACGAGGTCGCGCGGGCCGCGGCCGCGCACGCGCAGGTGATCGCGCTCACGCAGGCCGGCGAGGACCTCTCCTTGCCCGAGGAGGTCGACCTCGCGTTCTGCCGTTTCCTGCTGCTCCACGTGCTCGAGCCGCTCGCCGTGGTGCGCATGATGGCCGGCGCCGTCCGCGCCGGCGGCTGGGTGGTCGCGCAAGAGCCCATCACCACGGCCGGGCGCATCGCGGGATCGCCCCTCTCCATGCCCGACGCCCCCCACCCCGACGTCGGCGCGCTGCTCCCCGCGCTCGTGCGCGACGCCGGGCTCGAGGTCGTCGACGCCTGGGCGGAGGCGCCCGCCGGCGTCGGCCCCGGTCCCGTGGCGCGTTACCTCGAGTCGCTCACGGGAGTTGACCCCGGCGAGGACCCGATCGTCCTGCCGCCGCTCGTGACCGTCATCGGCCGCAAGCCCTGAGCAGCGCCCCCCAGAGGGGGGCCCGACGCGAGCCATTAGGGTCGGGCCCCGTGACGAAGCCCACCGCTTCCGTGCTCGCCGCCGGCGTCGCCGCGGCCGACCTGGCCCAGCACCTCGTCGACCAGGCGTGTGCCTGCGTCCGTGACGGCGGGGGGATCGACGCCAACCAGGTGGTCGCGTATGACGTGGCGCACGCCGCAGCTGCGGTGGCCACGGCCCGGGCCGCCCTCGAGTACGGCGAGCACGGTGAGGTGGAGGCCCGCATCGCCGCCGCGTTCGTCGCGGACGTCGTCGCCGAGCTCGTCGGCAGGGTGGCGGGGCGGGAGCCGCTCTGGGGGGTGGAGGCCGGGTGGGCCGAGCCGGCGGCCCCGTTCCTCGACAAGCAGCGCGACCCCGCTGTCCTCGCCGGCCTGGCCGCGACGGAAGGTCCGCGACACCTGGGTGAGGACTTCGAGCTGGTCCGCGAGACCTTCCACCGCTTCGCCGAGGACAAGGTCCGCCCCCACGCCGAGCATGTGCACCGGGCGAACGACGATATCCCCGAGGAGGTCATAGAGGGCCTGGCCGAGCTGGGCGGCTTCGGCCTCTCGGTGCCCGAGGAGTACGGCGGCTTCGCGTCGGGCGGGGAGAGCGACTACATGGGCATGGTCGTCGCCACCGAGGAGCTGAGCTGGGGCTCACTGGGCGTCGGCGGCTCCCTCATCACCCGGCCCGAGATCCTGACCCGCGCCCTGGTCTACGGCGGCACCGAGGAGCAGAAGAAGCACTGGCTGCCCAAGCTGGCGTCGGCGGAGATCCTGGCCGCCGTCGCCGTGACCGAGCCTGATTTCGGGTCCGACGTCGCCGGCATCGTCACGTCCGCGACGCCGGTCGCCGGCGGCTGGGTCGTCAACGGCGTCAAGACGTGGTGCACCTTCGCCGCCCGGGCCGACGTGCTGATGCTGTTGGCGCGCACGAACCCCGACCGCTCCCTCGCCCACCGTGGCATTTCTATGTTCATCGTCGAGAAGCCGCGCGGCGACGGCCACGGCTTCGTATTCACGCAGGCGGACGCGCCCGATCACCCTGATGACCTGGCGCCGGGACGACTCGAGGGCCGCCCCATCGACACGCTCGGCTACCGCGGCATGCACTCCTACGAGCTTGCGTTCGAGAACTGGTTCGTGCCCGAGGCGAACCTGGTCGGCGGCGCCGGGGGACTTGGCAAGGGCTTCTACCTACAGATGCAAGGCTTCGAGAACGGCCGGCTGCAGACGGCGGCGCGCGCGCTCGGCGTGATGCAGGCCGCCTACGAGGCGGCGTCGTCGTATGCCGCCGAGCGCAAGGTGTTCGGATTGCCCATCGGCGATTACCAGTTGACGCAGGCCAAGCTCGGACGGATGGCGGTCATCATCCAGGCAACACGCCAGAGCTCGTACCACGTCGCCCGTCTGATGGCGCGCGGCGAGGGTGCCCTCGAGGCGTCCATGATCAAGGCCTACGTGTGCCGCGCCGCCGAGTGGGTGACGCGTGAGGCTATGCAGATCCACGGCGGCATGGGCTACGCGGAGGAGTTCCCGGTGAGCCGGTACTTCGTCGACGCGCGGGTGCTCTCCATCTTCGAGGGCGCCGACGAGACCCTTGCCCTCAAGGTCATCGCCCGACGTCTGATCGGCTGATCGGCTCAGCCGGGACTGCGGGTGAGCCCGGCACGCTCGCCTCGGCTCACGAACTTGATGGCCATTTTGCGGCTCGCCTCGTCGATCATCTCGTCGCCGAACATGACGGCGCCCTTACGGTCCTCCTCGGTGGCCTTCTGGTAGGCGTCGAGGAGGTCGAAGGCGTGGTCGAACTGCTCTTGCGTCGGCGAGTACACCTCGTTGAGAACACCGGCCTGGTCGGGCGTCAGGGCCCACTTGCCGTCGTAGCCGAGCATGCGCGAGCGCATGGAGTACTCGCGCAGCGCGTCGAGCTCGCGCACCTTGAGGAACGGCCCGTCGATCACCTGCAGCCCGTTGGCCCGGCCGGCCATCAGGATGCGACTGAAGACATAGTGAAAGTGATCACCCGGGTACTCGGGAATGTCGACTCCTCCGGTGAGCACCGGCATCTCGATGCTGGCTGCGAAGTCCGCCGGACCGAAGATGATCGCCTCGAGGCGGGGCGAGGCGGCGCAGATCTCATCCACGTTGATGAGCCCGCGCGCCGTCTCGATCTGCGCCTCGATCCCGATGTGCCCGACCGGCAGCCCCGACTTCTTCTCGACCTGGGTCAGCAGCAGGTCGAGGGCCACGACTTCCGCGGCGGACTGGACCTTGGGCAGCATGATCTCGTCGAGGCGCTCGCCCGCGTTGCCGACGACCTCGATCACGTCGCCGTAGGTCCACTCGGTGTCCCAGGCGTTCACCCGCACGCAGAGGACCCTGTCGTCCCACGAGAGGTTCTTGATGGCATCGACCACCTTGGGCCGGGCGCTCTCCTTCTCGAGCGGCGCCACGGCGTCCTCGAGGTCCAGGAACGTCATGTCGGCCGGGACGGTTGGCGCCTTGGCTAGGAACTTCTCGTTGGAACCCGGCGTGGAGAGACAGGATCGGCGTGGCAGGTCACGTGAGCGTGCAGACATAGGCCGATCGTAACAAAACGGGTCGCGGTGACTTTCCGGGGCGCTCGTTGATGGGCCCGGTCGCGGGAACGGCTCAGCCGAACGCGCCGCCCGTGGAGGGGTTCACGACAGGTGTGACGAGAAGAACTCCACGGTGCGGTCCCACAACGCGCGCGCCGCGTTGGCGTCGTAGACCTCGGGCCGCGTGTCGTTGAAGAACGCGTGGTCGGTGCCGGGGTAGATCACCATCTCGACCGACTTGCCCAGGGCGTGCAACTGAGCGGCCAACGCGTTCGCCGCTTCCGGCGTGAAGAAGCTGTCCTTCTCCGCGTAGTGACCCAGCACCGCCGCGGACATGGACGAGTAGTCCGGCTGCGCGTCGGGCCACGGGATGATGCCGTAGCACGGGACCACGGCCGCCACCGCGTCCGGACGCTGCGTCGCCAGGACCAGCGCGAGCCCACCACCCATGCAGAAACCGATGACCCCGACCTTGTCGCCCGAGCTCCGTCGCAGCACTTCGTCGACGGCGCCGCTCATGTCACGGGCAGCCTGATCCATCTTCATGGCCATCATCGCCTTGCCCGCTTCGTCGGGCTCACCGGGCTGCACCTTCTGCCCGTGGTAGAGGTCGGGGGCCAGAGCCACGAAACCCGCCGCGGCGAAACGGTCGCACACGTCCTTGATGTGGTCGACGAGCCCCCACCACTCCTGGATCACGATCACGCCGGGCCCGCTCCCGCCCTCCGGAGCGGCCAAATAACCGCCCGCCCTCGATCCATTGCTCGCAAATTCGATCATCTCACCCATGGATCCTGACCGTAGTTCGAAAAACCCCATTTCGTTCTTCCGATCAGTTCGCCAAAACTTCGCATTTTCTTATTTCCTAGACCCACCTGCATATTCGCACTACTGGTACGACCACACATAGGCGTTTCGTACCGATGGTGTTTGTATCGGAGGGGGGATTCCTATAAGAATGAAGCCCATCGTGACTGACGTAGAGCGGCATCACAACCACTCCACGCCGCGGTCTCCGAGGAGCACACGAGTGCTCCAGCGGGTCGGTATCCCCGCGTTGACCGTCGTCACAGTGTTGTCGAGCACTGTGTTCGGTTTGGCGCGCCCGGCCGCCGGCGACGCCATCTCCGATGCCAAGGCCAAGGCCGCCGCCATCGAGTCTCAGCTGTCCCAGGCGCAGGACGAGATGTCGGCCCTGAGCCAGCAGTACGACGAGGCCCAGTACCACTTGTCCCAGATCAACTCGAACATCGCGACGACCAAGGCGAACATCGCCACGGATCAGCAGCAGGTGACGAACGACAAGGCCACCCTCTCCAAGGCGGCTGTGGCCAACTACATCACCGACGGCACGGCGGCCGCCCAGAACCCGATCTTCAGCGGCAACGAGCAGACCCTCGGTGCGACCACCGAGTACAACAAGATCGCCGAAGGCGACATTTCTCTCGCCGTCGACAACCTGCACACCGCCGAGAACTCGCTGAACGCGCAGGTCTCCCAGCTCCAAGGCGAGCAGTCGCAGGCACAAGCCGATGTCACGACCAAACAGAACGCCGTGGCACAGAATGCCCAGGCCGTGCAGGATCAGAAGAACGCGCTGGCGCAGGAGCAGGGCCAGATCGCCCAGCTGGTCCAACAGCAGCAGCAGGCCGAGGCCGCCGCCGCCGCCAAGGCAGCCGCCGCACGTCAGGCGGCCGCCGCCCAAGCCGCCGCCGCCGCCCAAGCCGCCGCCGCGTCGACCGCATCGACATCCTCTCCCGCACCATCCTCCTCCGGGAACACCGCGGCCGTGGCGGGGCTCAGCCAGGCCGCGCCGCCTCCGACCGCCCCCGGCGGCGAGGGTGCCGTCCAGGCGGCCGAGAGCCAGATCGGCGTCCCGTACGTGTGGGGCGGCGAGTCCCCCAAGGGCTCGGCCAGCCCCGGGTTCGACTGCTCCGGGCTGACGTCCTGGTCGTGGGGCCAGGTGGGCGTCGGCCTGCCGCACTACTCGGGCGCCCAGATGGCCGACTCGACCCCGGTCCCCATCAGCGACCTGCAACCGGGCGACCTCCTCTTCTACGGACCGGGGGGCTCCCAGCACGTCGCCATGTACGTCGGGCCCGGCGAGATGATCGAAGCGCCCTATACCGGGGCCTCGGTCTGGCTGACCTCCCTGCGCCTGGGTAGCGACTTCGTAGGCGCTGGCCGGCCCTAGCCGCAGGCCCGGCCCCCCACCCACCAAGGACCCCGGGTCCACCACACCGCTCTGCGGTCGTAACCTGGCGCCAGCCGCGCCATGAGACCGATCCCCGTCGTCTTCCACATCGGGCCCCTGCAGGTCCACACCTACGGCATCGGCCTCGCGCTCACATTCTGGTTCGGGTTCACCTACTTCGAGCGGCGCCTGCGGCACAACGGCTATCGCACGGACTGGTTCGTCCCCGTGTTCCTCTGGATCGTCCTGGCCGCAGTGGTCGGCGCCCGGGCGATGCACGTGCTGTCGAACCTGAGCTACTACACCCACAACCCCGGCGACGTCCTTGCCGTCTGGCACGGCGGCCTCTCATCCTTCGGCGGTCTGCTCCTCGCCGTGCCCGTCGGCATCGTCCTCACCAGGCGCCGCTGTCCCGAGCTCCCGCTCGGCCGCGCGCTCGATCTGGCCGTCCCCGTTCTCATGGCGTCCTGGGCCGTGGGCCGGCTGCTGGGCCCCCAGCTCATGGTGGCGGGTGGCGGACACCCGACCCATCAGTGGTTCGGGATGTACTACGCGGGCCAGGTCGGCCGCCGACTGCCCGTGCCCATCTTCCAGGCTGTGGAGGACTTCACCGTCTACCTGATCCTCATCGCCATAGAACGCCGGCTCGACCGCTGGCCCGACGGCACGCGCCGCGTCGGCTACCCCTCGGGGATCGTTCTCGGCACCGGAATGGTGCTGTGGGGCATCGAACGCTCTCTCGACGAGCACCTGTGGCTCGGCGAGGACGGGCGCCTCGGCTCGGACCTCGTGCAGCTGGCGGGCGTCCTCCTGGTCGCCGGCGGCATCGTGATCCTCGTGCGCACCAGGTCGCGCTGGAAGGAATGGCTGAGGACCCACGACTCGCCGGGCACCACCGAGGAAATGGAGGAGGCGGAGCAGCCCGCCTGAACGATATTCCTCGCGTGGGTCGGCACGCGGGCCGATCGCTCCCGCGGGCGGTCCTCCTGACGCTCGATCACGAGTGCGTCGCCGTCCTTGAAGATCAAGCCCACCTCGCGCCCGGGCGGATCTCCGGAATCCGCGTCAGCGTGCTCCGTGCCATGTGCTCCGACCTCGTCGAACAGTGTGCTCATCGGTTCGCTCCCTTCTTCACTCGACTTTCCGAACCGCCCTTCGTGAGGGGAACCGCGCCACGTGGCCGCACCTTGCACGGCACGCTCTCAAGGCTTCCCAGAATTCGCCGATATGGCGGGGGAGAGGGGGCGAGCGATGGCGATAGTCCAGCGGCGTTCACCGGTGATGGCCGAGAGGCTCTGGACGGAGGAGGAGAAGGAGGAGTGGCTGGCCGCCCACGGAGGCGCATCCACCCACGTCGTGACCTTCGAACCGATGTACCAGATTGAGGTGTGCATTCCACCGTGGGAGCATCCCGAACGCCTGATTGCCCGTTCCGCGGTGGCGTGGGGCAAGAACATGAGCCAGGTCTTCGACGGCGAGCAGCTCGGCGCGGCGGCGGTCGTTGCCGCGCACCACGAGGGGAATTCGCTCGAGGTCTACACGACGGCGACGTCTCGGACCCGCCTTCGGCGCGTCACCTGAGCGCGCTGCGGTCAGGCGTTCGGCTTCTCTCCTGACGCCGCCGCCTGGCGCATCTGCTCCAGGCGGTCGATCATCCCCATCCGCTCCTGCCCGACGGTGCTGTCGAGCCGCTCTGCGATCTGCCCGGGTGTCCAGCGGCCGTCGGCCCACATCGCCCGCACCTCGGTCGGCTGGTTCCACACGGCGATCTTCGAACCCACGACGGTGTACACCTGACCGGTCACGTGCTTTGCCTGGTCGCTCAACAGGTATACGACCATCGGCGCGACGTCTTCGGGGTCTCCCATCTCCGCCAGCTCGGATGGCACGTTGGCCGACATCCGGGTGCGGGCCACCGGCGCGATGGCGTTGGCGGTGACGCCGTAGCGGTACAGGCCGACGGCGGCGGATCGCACCAGCGACACGATGCCCCCCTTGGCCGACGCGTAGTTGGCCTGCGCCACGCTGCCGGCGAACGCCCCCGACGTGAAGCCGATGAGCGCGCCGCCCCCCTCCTGCTTGCGCATGACCGCCGCCGCGGCGCGGAACACCGTGAAATGGCCCTTCAGGTGGGTGGCGATCACGGCGTCCCACTCGTCCTCGGACATGTTGAACAGCATGCGCTCACGGAGGATGCCCGCCACCGCCACAACACCGTCGATGCGTCCCCACTTCTCGACTGCCGTCGCGATGAGCCGCTCCCCCGAGTCCATCTTGGAGATGTCGTCGGCCACTGCGATCGCCTCGCCGCCGGCCTGGGTGATCTCGGCAACCACGGCGTCGGCCACTTCGCTACTCGGGTCCTCGCCCGCCATGCCCACCCCATAGTCGGCCACCAGCACCTTGGCCCCCTCTGCCGCGGCGGCCAGTGCCACGGCCCGCCCGATGCCGCCGCCGCCGCCAGTGACCGCGATGACCTTGCCTGCGAGGAACCCTGCCATCGTCGACTCTCCTGATCTTTCGGTGCCCGGCCGTGGCCAAGGCTCGCAAAATTGCCCTGAGTTAGAACACGTTCTAGCCTGCGGGCCGCGGGGACTGCCATTTGCGCCCGCACGCGCGAGCCTTCAAGGAGAACTGCTG
This sequence comes from uncultured Acidimicrobiaceae bacterium, assembly GCA_963824195.1. GTDB lineage: Bacteria > Actinomycetota > Acidimicrobiia > Acidimicrobiales > RAAP-2 > Bog-473. The sequence goes on from CAWGOJ010000008.1 coordinate 45,870, forward strand.
ATGGGTGACCTCGGCTTCTGGGCGCTGGCCCAGGAAGACCCCGACTACCTGGCGCTCGTCACGCCCGAGGGCGACGAGGTCACGGCCGCGGAGCTGCTGGGCCACGCCAACCAGCTGGTCCACGCCCTGCGAGCGCAGGGATTCGGAACGGGCGACGTCGTGGCGACGCTGCTCCCGAACTGCGCCGAGATGCTCGAGGTCTACCTGGCCGCCCTGCAGGCCGGCTGGTACCTGGTGCCCATCAACCACCACCTGGTGGCACCCGAGGTGGCGTACATACTGAGGGACTCGGGCGCCAAGGCGTTCGTCGCCCACGAGCGCTTCGCCGACGTCGCCCGCGCCGCAGCGGACGAGGTGGGCCTCGACGAGGCCGGTCGGCTCAGTGTGGGCGACGTGCCCGGGTTCGGCTCCTACGCCGCGGCGCGCGATGCCCAGCCGACGACGACCCCCCGGGACCGCACCATCGGAGACGTCATGAACTACACGTCCGGGACGACGGGGAACCCCAAGGGGATCTACCGCGAGCTCCTCGGCGTCACCCCGGAGCAGGCGGCTCTCGGCCTCTCGGGTCTGCTTTTCCTGTTCGGCATCCAGCCCCAGGACGACAACGTGCACATCATCGGCTCGCCGCTGTACCACACCGCGGTGCTCCGTTTCGGGAGCGCCTCCCTGCATCTGGGCCACACGATCGTGCTCATGGACAAGTGGCTGCCCCGGGACATGCTCCAGCTCATTGAGGAGCGCCGGGTGACCACGTCGCACATGGTGCCCACCCAGTTCCACCGGCTGCTGGCTCTGCCAGAGGACGTGCGGGACAAGTACGACGTCTCTTCCCTGCGCCATATGATCCACGCCGCCGCGCCCTGCCCGATCGACGTGAAGCACAAGATGATCGCCTGGTGGGGCAACGCGGTCGACGAGTACTACGCGGCGAGCGAGGGCGGCGGTACGGTCGTCAGCGCGGAGGAATGGCTGCGCAAGCCGGGCACGGTCGGGAAGCCGTGGCCGATCAGTGAGATCGCCGTTTTCGACGACGAGGGCAACCGGATCACCGAACCCAATGTCATCGGCACCGTGTACATGGCCATGCAGTCAGCCGACTTCGAGTACCACGGCGATAAGGAAAAGACGCAGAAGAACCGCATCGGCCCATTCTTCACCGTAGGCGACGTGGGATTGATCGACGAGGACGGCTACCTCTTCTTGCGTGACCGCAAGATCGACATGATCATTTCGGGCGGGGCGAACATCTATCCGGCCGAGATCGAGAGCGTCTTGCTCTCGTATCCCAAGGTGGGTGACGCCGCCGTCTTCGGCATTCCCAACGATGACTGGGGCGAGGAAGTCAAGGCCGTCATAGAGCCGGCCGAGGGCGTCGAGGCGAACGACGAGCTGGCCCAGGAGATCCTGGCCCACTGTGCCGACAAGCTGGCCAAGTTCAAGACGCCGAAGTCGATCGACTTCACCAACGAGATGCCGCGGGACCCCAACGGGAAGCTGTACAAGCGCAAGCTGCGCGACCCCTACTGGGAAGGGGTGCAGCGGGCCCTCTGAGCCCACCTACCCCGAGGTCCACGGCCGAGCTCACGTCGAGGTTCGCGCACGCACGTTCCGCCTACCATTGACCCGTGACTCGCCGGGAGGGCCTGGGCATCGACCAGGAGTACCTGCGGGAGCATCAGTACAAAGACGCGAGATCGCCCTGCACGCCAAGTACTCCAGGGCGGACGAGCCCTGGTACCTGTGGCTGGCGGGACGCATCGAGTGGCCCGCGGGCAGTGAGGTGCTCGAGGTCGCCTGCGGGTCCGGTGCGCTCTGGGTCAACATTGCGTCACTGCTCCCCGACCTCCGGCTCACACTGACCGATCTGTCCGATTGCATGGTGGAGGCGGCCACTCGCGCCGTGGCCGTTCTGCACGGCATTGAGATCGTGGAGGCCCGCGCGTGCGACGTGCAGGAGCTGCCGTTCGCGGATGGCGCGTTCGACGTCGTCGTGGCGAACCACATGCTGTACCACGTGCCAGACCCGGCACGGGCCGCCGCCGAGTTCGCCCGGGTACTGCGCCCCGACGGCGCGCTGATGGCGGCGACCAACGGGCCCCGGCACCTCGATACCATCGCGGACCTATTGCGTCGGGGGTTGGGCTGGTCCTCCCTGGACTTCGGGGACCGGCGGTTCGGGACATCGAACGGCGCGGCCATCCTCGGCACCGGCTTCGGCTCCGTCGAGTGGCAGCACCACTCTTCCACGATGGTCTGTACCGATCCCGACGACGTGTTCGCCTTCATTGCGTCAACAACGGCGGGACGAGAGGCATCGCCCGAGCAGCGCCTGTCCCTGAAGGGCGCCATCGAGGAGTGCTTCCGCCGAGGCAACGGGGCCCTTACCGTGACGACGGAGGCCGGTTGCTTCGTCGCCTGGGACCCCGTCGCCGGTCACGCGGTCGGGTAGCCGAGCGAGTCCTCGGGTTCCACGGTCGTCTCGGCCTCCCGGCGCTTCCACAGCGATGCATTGGCGGCAATTGAAGCGGTGAGCAGTCGACCGGCGAAATAGGTCCAGAGCAGCAGCGCGAGCGCGATCCCGATCGCACCATAAAGGGAGGATTTCCGCGACACCTCGTGCGCGACGTAGGTGAGCGTGAGCAGGTGCAACACTCCCACACCCAGGCCGACCATGACGGCTCCCGGGAGGAGCGCCCACCATTCGCAGTCCTCGCGCGGCATCCACCACGAGGCCAGGTACCAGGCGCCGGCCGACGCGACGACGGTCAGGAGGAGACCGACCAACCGTAGCCCGATCGATTGCGAGCCCAGCCAGGCCACAAGGTCAGCGAGGCCGAAGAGAACGGTGACGATTCCGACGAGGATCAGCGCGGCCCACAGTGACGGGCTCCGGGAAGGCCGGACACCCCAGATCAACCGGTGGACGATCCAGAGCACCCTGATGAGTGAGCGGGCGGTGAAGGCCAACGCGATACCTCCGAGGACCAGCGCCACAATGCGATTGGTCAGGGACATGGTGCTCGTGCTGGTGACCGCACTGGCGAGGAGGCCGCTGATGCCGGCCGACTGCGCGGCATCCTTGGGGCTCTGGCTGGCGGCCGTCGACGCCAGCCCGAAACCGGTGACCATGACGAAGGCATAGGGGACGAGGAACATAAAGAGTCGAAAGGCCACCGCCGCCGCGAGCACGCCTCCCCCGCTCTGTGCGTCGCGCTCGACCGCCCCGAAAGCGGTGTCGATGGATGCCGAATCGGCCCGTCGGGCCTCGATGACCGCCCTGGTGTGCTGCGCCGTACTACGGAGACGCTCCATCCGAGTGGTGGCCACGGCGCTCCCGGATGAGCCGGTCACCTCTGGCGACGCGGGACCGTCTTCCCTGCTCTGCCCCGTGTCGTCATCGGTGGCCATGTCGCATTCTTGACCAGTGGCGATGGGGACAAGTCGGCACCCTCATTCCATGGGGAGTGAGGCGCCATCCCCATGCGCACCTTCGGGCCAGGGCCACGTCGCTCCAATGGCCTGGCCGATCGGATCACCCCAAAGATCGAGAAGAGGACCGACATGACCGCTGCATTGTTCTGATCGAGCCAGGCTTTCCATCCGTCCAGAACCTCGTGCGGCCTATAGGCCGACCCGCCTCCGGCGAACAGCAGGAGGATGACCGGGATGACGTTGATCGGCGAGACGGCCACCACCGATGCGAGCGGAGGTATCTCTCCTACGACGAACTTCACCGATGGCCCCTCGAGTTCGTGCGAGGCGACCCTAATCGTGAGAGGACGTCATGGGGGACGATGTCGACGCTCCGAGTCTGCCGTAGTATTTCCACCTCCGCGGCTTCGATGGAGGGACGGCAAAAATGGATGTCCGCTCAGCCAGGGATGTAGCCCCTGTCATCGAACACGCCGGAACGGTGCCGGTCTGGTGGCTCTTTCAGCCAGGCGAGCTCAGGGACGCGACAAGGGGTGGGTTCCTGGAGCTTGTCAGTGAGTGGGAGGTTGCCGGCGGAGGGATCGTCGACCCACATTCGCATCCCACTCACGAGTTCTACTACATCATTTCTGGACGCGGCATCATGAAGATCGCGGATGAGGAACAGGAGGTCGGTCAGGGTGATCTGATCAGGATCCCCCCGGATGTGGTGCACAGTATCCGGCCGCTGACGGCCAACTCGGGGCTGCGCGGGCTGGCGTTCGCCGTCGGGATCGAAGGAGCGGGACCGGTCGACTACACGAATTGAAACACGGGTCTTGCGTTCCCCGTCGTGGTCACGCCCACGCTTCATAACGCCGCGTCAGTGGGACGGTTCGACACGTCGGAGAGACCTGTCACATGCCCCAGCTGATCGCTTGCCGGCGGTCACAGTCCTGAGCTCTTCGGAGTGCCTCTGGTATGAGTTGCAGCAGGCTTCGCTTGTATGCCTAGGAGTTCGCTGAGGTTGTCGCATTGACCCCTTGAGGACGCAGCACTTCGGGGATACGCCGACAGGACCGCCCCAATGCCAACCACCGCTGTTCTGCAGAGGTCGGTCAGCTCTGATTGTTCAAACGGGAGTAGGCCCGACACGGTTCGCCCCGCAAAGCGCCGCATGCCGACACTGTGGAGCTCGGTACGACGCCCCGCACCTCGTTGACGACGAGTGACGAACCCCCGACACCCCCGAGTGCCACGGTGTCGACCACCGAGTTGTGAGTCGCCGGTGTGTCGAAGGTCCATGACGGACGATCCCCTCCGGGTGCGGAGATGACGATACGGAGACGGGTGCCGGGCCGGAACGTATGGGCGATGGGGTCCACGGGTATGCGTAGGACCGTGAAACGCCCTCTTGGCAGGTTGCGACGATCCGATGCCAGGTAGGTTGGTACGGGGTCGAGGAGGGTCGAGACGGACGACAACGTGCGGTCGCTGCTGCGCAGGAAGCCCGATGTGACGTAGTCCTCCTCTGTCTCGCCGGGACGGACCTCGGTGACGGTCACCTGGAGATCGGTGACGCGCGCCGTCGACTTCAGCATCAGATTGAGGCTTGCGGGACCGATGATCGTCGTTGCCTTGGCGAAGGCGGGGGTCTCGAACGCGACACCGTTGGCTGCCGGAACGGTCGTCCAGTCATAGGGCGGCTGGGCGGCCCACGCGTTCGCGGAGGAGGGCAGGTCATCTGCCGGTCGGACGGCCGGGTTGGGCCGGAAGGCCGCCGTGGACGACGTGTTCGGGGTCCCCGTTTCGAGCGTGCCGCCGGGACCGAGGTTGTAGCGGACGATGGTCCCCGAGGGCGGCCACGTCGAGAATCCGGCCTCGTACGTGGGCTGAAGGGCTCCGGGCCCGAGGCTGCCGCCACCGTTGTCGAAGAGCACCCGGACGCGCGGATCGTCCTCGGAGATCGCCGCCTTGGCCGCAGCGAGCGAGGGCTCCGTCGTGAAACGGACGGCGGGAGGTGCGACGGACTTCGCTCCGTTCGTGAGATTCGCGTACAGCAGGGGTGCGAGCACATCGAGCGCCGGGGACGGGCTGGGAACACGCCCGGCCACGTAGATGTCGAGGAACTCCAGCCACCGCGAGATCGTGTCAGGCCCGAGAGAGTCGGTGTGGGTCCCGTTCATCATCGTGACGTAAACGTTGTTGTCGTGCTTCAAGGCGGTGATGAGAGCGGGCCACTGGGGGCCCACCTCTTCGTCCTCGAGTGCGCCGACCAGGAAGACGGGCACCGTGATGTGCGAGGCCCACACCTCGGGCGAGCGCTGGTCGAACAGCGACGGCACCCTGGCCAGGTTCGGGCTCACGAGCGATGCGAGGCTCTGGGCCTGCAGATGAAGGCGCTGGTTGGCCAGGCAGGTCTTGTCCCCGGTGGCAATCTCGGCCGCAGCCCACGGCTGGCCGCCCTGCGGCGCGGGCTCGGCGTCCGAGACGCGTTGGGCAATCCAGCTGGCGGCGAACCCGTCGTTGTAGATCCCTCCGGGGTAGCCGGTCGAGTACAGGTCGTCGGTCGGGCTGAGGGGCGTGATGGCAGCCAGGTCCGGAGGGTCCGTGCCCGCCACCACGAGCTGTGAGAACCCCGAGTAGGAGATCCCGACCATGCCGACCTTGTGGTGCAGCACCCAAGGCTGCGTCCCCACGGTCTGAACGATGTCGTAGCCGTCGTAGTCCGACGGCAGGCCGAATAGGTCGAAGGCCCCGCCCGAGCATCCGGTGCCTCGCATCTGGACGCTCACAGTGGCGAAGCCGAGTAGCGGGGCGATCACGGAGCCGACCACGGTCGAGGTGTCGGGGAGCAGCGGATCATTCGATGGGTCGCTCCCCTCCAGCGCGTTGATCAAGCTGTGAGGAGCGGCCACCGCGTAACCGGAGTACTCGATCACCGTGGGAAACGGGCCATCGGCCAGGGTCTTCCCCGGCGGCAGGCGTACGGTGGCCGCCAGCAAGATCCCGTCGCGCATCCGCACATAGTTGAGACCTGCGTGAAGATGCTGGGAGGAATAGAACGACGTGCTGGGCGTCGAAGACGTGGAGAGAACCGAGAAGGCCGCTGAGGTGCGCACGCTCGCTCCGGTACTTTCTTCGAAGCGATACCCAGAACCCGGGGTGAGATTGCGCACTATGAGGCTGCCGAGCCGGTCGACCACCCCGGCTCCCACCTTGGTCCCCGCTCCATTCACGACCGTCAGGCGGGAGCCCGGAGTGGCGCCGAGGACGTATGCCTCCTCGATCGATCCGTGGCCCCGAAACGGCAACGGAGCCATAGAACCAGCGGACGCGCCATTGGACAAGAAGGTGCAAGGGGCGGCCAGTACGACAAATGCGCACACACCGAGTGCAACCCGCTGAATCATGGTGATCAATCCCATCCCGTCATTAGACACGATTTGTCCACTTGGGGTGACCCAGAAAGTAGTTGCGGACTGGCAGGTGGCTAGCCCAGTACGCCGGGCTGGAGTCACCGGCTCCTCCGTCTACGATTTCCACACCACCCCAACCTGGCCATTCGGGTTGACCATGAGAATGGCCGACACGGTGGTGAAGGTGTTGCCTACGTTCGTGTCGACGTAAATCGCACCACTGGGTGCAACCGCGATGCCGTCGCCCCCGATAAAGACGTCTTCGTGGCCGGCGCTTGAGCCCAGAGCGGCATTGAGTCCGGGGGTAGGGACGTTTGTGAGCGCCCCTGTCGGGCGGAATAGGGAGAGCCCGCGTCCGGAGACAAGGGCTACTGAACCGCCAGGGACGGGAGCCAGTGATCCCCAAGATCCATCACCACGGAAGTTCTCGATGAAGCGGAGCTTTCCCGATGCTGTTCTCTCGTAGAGGCCCCACCCGCCTCCTCCGGCATCGAGGAGATCCCCTCTCCCGTCGAATGCGATACGGCTGGAATTTCCGAAGTCGAGCTGCACGGCCGGATTGGCATAGACGCCGGCCCAATCCTTCGGGGGTCGTATATCTTTCCCGACCACCCATTGGAGCTGCCCGTTGCGCCCCAAGCGATAGACGGGGCCAGCGGCAACGTAGAGATCGCCGCCCGGACCGATCGCCAGGCCGGTCACGGTGAACTGCTTGCTCAACGAGACCTCGCGAGCCGGCAAGGCTCCTTGAGCGATTACCCCCTGGCCATACCGTAAGGGTGCTCCGGGACGACGATCGGTCCAGCCGCGGCGACCGCGGTGACGTGGGAGGCGAGAGTCAGCCGGGCCTGACCTGACGACCTCGTCGCACTGAGCACCAAACAAACAACAACCAGTGCGCCCATGGCGACAAGACGGACGTGGCGCGAACCGGCACCATCGTTCGCAATCCGACCTCTGACCACCCAGACCATCGCATTGACGTTACGTGGTCCCCCTCTACCTGCCATGGGTGTCCGTGGCTTGGATGGCAGTCCGCCCGTCGCGGCACTGGGTGACCGATGTTGAGGTCCCTGGCACAATGGCGCCTTGCCTGAGAACTACTTCGACGAACGAATCGCGAAGAGCTACGAAGCCAAGTGGCCACATCTGCATACTCCGGAGATGATCGACCCTGTCGTGGACCTCCTCGTCGATCTGGCGGAGGCAGGACCAGCTCTCGAACTGGGGATCGGCACCGGTCGGATCGCCGTCCCTTGAGCAACGAGGTGTGCACGTCCAAGGGATCGAGCTTTCACCCGCCATGGTGGAGCAACGGCGGGTCAAAGCGGGCTCAGACAAGATCGGCGTGACCATCGGTGATTTTTCGAACACCGAGGTGGATGGGACGTTCAAGCTGGCCTATCTGATTCGCAACACGATCACCAATCTCACCAGCCAAGAGGAGCAGGTTGCCTGCTTTTGCAACGCGGCGGCTCACCTGGACCATGGCAGCCGTTTTGTCATCGAGGTGTACGTTCCCGAGCTGCGACGGCTCCCACCGGGTGAGACGATCCATGCCTTCACCGTGGCCCGACGCACCTGGGCTTCGAGGAGTACGACGTGGCGACCCAAGTGGCGCACTCCCACCACTATTGGGTGGTCGACGGACGGCTTGAGACCTTCAGTGCCACGTTTCGTTACGTGTGGCCATCGGAGCTGGACTTGATGGCGCGATTGCCGGGATGCGACTCCGTGAACGGTGGAGCGACTGGGATCGATCGCCGTTTACAAGCGAGAGCAGAAGCCACGTTTCCGTTTGGGAAACGGTGTGAGTGTCATGGTTCAACCTGTCAACGCGGGAGGGGGGGAGAAACCCAGCGGCACTTGGGGACGACCTAGAGCCGGTTGACCGCAGCTCCAGGTAGGATCGCCACGGTGGGGATGACCCCCATTTCAAAGCCTCGGGACTAAGGAAGAGAAGCGGGTATGAACAAGAGCGGGTCGCCGGAAAGCAAGTCTCCTTCGCAGCTGATAGACGCGAGAATCAAGGAGCTAGGCGACTGGCGGGGCAAGATGCTCAGCCGGCTCCGTACCTTGGTCAAGGAAGCTGACCCCGAAGTCGTCGAGGAGTGGAAGTGGAGAGGGGTTCCGGTGTGGTATCACGACGGAATGATCTGCACAGGCGAGACTTACAAGAACGTCGTGAAGATGACCTTTGCCAAAGGGGCGGCTCTGAAGGACCCTTCGGGCCTCTTCAACTCCAGTCTTGAAGGGAACACAAGGCGTGCCATCGACTTCCACGAAGGCGAGAAGATAGACGAGGCGGCGTTGAAGATCCTCGTTCGCGCCGCCGTGACCCTGAACAAGTCCAAAGGCTAAAGCTAATCCACGGAATCAAGGCATTTCCGTGGGATCCCGGACGTCTGGGACTTCCCGGGCGGCCACTCGAAGATGGCGAGACCCCTTCGGCCGCGCTGGTCAGGGAGTTGCGCGAGGAACTGGGGGTCTGCATCCCTGAACCGGCTGGACCCGCATTTGCTCATCTGCAGGGATCGAATGTCGATTGCCCGATATGGGTGCTCCGAGAATGGGGTGGAAGACCTCACATCGCGTCCGTCGGCGAGCACGACGACCTGGATTGGTGATCCCCCGATGGAATCGGCGGGCTTCGACTCGCTGATGAACGCTACGGATCGTTGATCGGACGGCCGTGGGAACAGCCGCCCGGTACATGTCACCGGAGGCCGACAGGATGGGCGGGGCAAAGCCGGCACCCGGACCCGGTGACGACATTCTCTAGGGACATCCGGGGAGGATTGAGGCACGTTCTGCCGGAACGTTAGGGTCGAGGCCATGAACTTCTGGGTCACATACCCGCTGACGACGCATCCGTACAATCCCGAATTCGTCACTAAGGCGGGGCTCACTCGATTCTGCGCGGCCGCAGAAGCCGCCGGGTTTGCCGGCATCGGGTTCACGGACCACCCGGCCCCTACGGAGCGATGGCTGAAGGCCGGAGGGCACGATGCCCTCGACCCCTTCGCCGCGCTCTCGTTCTGTGCCGCGGTGACCGACACCATGCGCCTGATCCCCAACATCGTGGTCCTGCCGTACCGCAATCCGTTCCTGGTGGCCAAGGCGGTGGCGACCATCGACGCACTTTCCGGGGGTCGGTTCACGCTGTCGGTGGCCACCGGCTATTTGCGCGGTGAGTACCAGGCACTGGGAGTTGACTTCGATCAGCGCAATGCACTCTTCGACGAGGCCATCGAGGTCATCCAGGGCATCTGGAGCGAGAACGACTTCATCCACGAGGGTTCGACGTTCACCGCCAAGGGTCAGACCGCCAACCCCAAGCCCGATCCACGTCCACCGATCTGGATCGGGGGGAACAGCCGGCAGTCCCGCCGCCGGGTGGCCCGCTACGGCAACGGATGGAACCCCTTCCCCGCACCGAGGGTCCTGTCGCAGACGACCAAGACGCCGCCTCTCGAGACGGTGGACGACCTTCGCCTCATGCTCGACGAGCTGTGGCAGTACGTCGACGAGGCCGGGCGGGACCGAGCCGACATCGACGTGTCGTTCGGCTCCAACGAGGGCGGGGACCCCGGGAGCGACCGCTTCAACCCTGACGCCCAGTTGGCGGCGCTGGAGGAGTTGGCCCAGCTCGGGGTCACCTGGTCGGGAGTCGGCGTGCCGGGAGATTCACTCGAGCATGCCGTCGAGGCGCTCGAGCGCTTCGGCAAATCGGTGATCCGCTGACCCGCGACCGGAGTCAGTGACGCTTGCGCCTGTCGTGCCGTGACTGCGCCCTCTGCATCTTGCGATTGCGACGCGACGAGCTGCTGGACGAGTGATTCGACGCGTGGCTCGATGAGCCGCCGTGGGTGACCGGCTCTTCCTCGTATTCGAGGTTCCTTCGGCGCCGCGTCACGGTCGAGGCGAACGCGAAGATGAGGACGACGGCGAGAAGGCTGAAGATCAGAACGTAGAACATGGCCCATTAGAGCATGGACGCTCAGGCCGGCGGGGTCCTCGGGCCGGGAGCGGCCGGGCTCTCTGCGCCCTCGGCCATCATGCGCCGCCACGCCGGGTCAACCAACGGCGCCTCGGCGCCACCATCGGCGTTGCCCGACACGATGCCCAGCATCTGGCCCGGCAGCACCTCGATGAAGATCCCGTCGGCCTCGGCCGTGAGCTCGCCCTCGTGGTAGATGCCGCCCCAGGTGTAGATCTTGCGGCCCTCGCGGCCGGTGTAACGCGCCAGCAGGTCCAGGGGCGCCAGCAGCGGCGTCGGCCGGTTGTAGCGCACCTTCAGCGTGCCCGTCATGCCGGCCTGTCCCACGACGATGTTGGCCAGCCCGAGCAGCTCGTCGAAGAGCTCCGCGATCGCGCCGCCGTGCACGCACGTCGGCGGCCCCTCGTACTGGAAGCCGAAGGTGACTCTGCCCCTCACCTCGCGCAAGCCGCCCTCGCCCACCACGGCCCACACGTCGACCGGCGGCGCGATGGGGTTGGCGAAACCGACCATCGGGCTGGTGGGGAAATGGTCCTGGGGATTCCCGCTCGGGAACGGTTGGGGACGGGACCGCCTCTCCCCCGGCGCCGCCGACTCCAGGCGATCCGCCAGGGCGGCCAATTCCTCGGCAGCGTCGGAGAGGTTCCCTTCGTTGATCGGCTGGCCGGTGATCACCGCGCTGATGCGGCGCATCGCCGCCGCCGCGCGGTTCAGCGGCTCGTCGCCCGTCGATTCTGCCGCGCCGTCGACGCCCGGGAACCCTTCCCCGGGCCCGATCCTGCCAGCGGCGTCGCTCACGTACGGGTGTAGTTGGGCGGGCGTTTCTCGGCGAAGGCCCTCTGCCCTTCGGCGGCGTCGTTCGATGAGAACACTGGCCAGCCGATCTCGAGCTCGCGGGCCAGTCCGTCGCCCTCGGACATGCCCTCGGTCTCGCGCACGCTCCGCTTGATCGCCTCCACCGCCAACGGTCCGTTCGCCCCGATCACGGCGGCGATCTCGAGCGCCTTCTCCAGCGCCGTCCCCGCGGGCACGACGTGGCCGATCAACCCGATGCGCAGGGCCTCGTCCGCCGGCACCTCACGCGCTGTCAGGAGGAGCTCCATGGCGAGGGTGTAGGGGATCTGGCGGCGCAGCCGAACCGTCGAGCCGCCGAGGGGGAACAGGCCGCGCTTGGCCTCGAAGACCCCGAAGACGGCGGTCTCCCCCGCGACCCGGATGTCGGTGGCCTGCAGGATCTCGGTCCCCCCGGCGACTGCCCACCCCTCGACGGCGGCGATCAGGGGCTTACGCAGGTCGTAGTGACGCAGAAGCGCCTTCCAGTGCAGGTCGGGGTCCTCCTGCATGCGATGCTGGTACTTCTCGGCGTCGCTGCCGCCCATCGCTTTGAGGTCCATGCCGGCGCAGAACGTCCCCCCGGCGCCGGTGAGGATGGCGCAGCGGATGTCGTCATCGTTGTCGATCTCCTCCCAAGCGTCCTTCATGCCGACCAGCATGGGGAGGCTCAGCGCGTTCTTCGCCTCGGGCCGGTTCATCGTCACGATGGCCGTCGCGCCGTCGCGCTCGAAGGTCAGGTGCTCAGTCGAAACCACGGTCCCCTCCAGAGGTAGGCGCCGAAATCGGATTGGATGGTGGAGCGGAGGTGTCTACAGCCGCTCGATGATGGTGCCGGTCGCCAGCGCGCCGCCGCAGCACATCGACACGAGGCCGTAGGTGGCGTCGCGCCGCTCGAGCTCGTGCAGAATCGTGGTGATCAGCCGGCTCCCCGTCGCCCCGACCGGATGGCCGATGGCGATGGCCCCGCCGTTGACGTTCACCTTGTCCATGTCGGCGTCGTGCTCCTTGGCCCAGCTCATGACGACCGACGCGAAGGCCTCGTTGACCTCGAACAGGTCGATGTCCTGCATGGTCATGCCGGCCTTGGCCAGCACCTTGGTCGTCGCCGCGATGGGGCCGTCGAGGTGGTAGTAGGGGTCGGAGCCCACGAGCACCTGGGCCACCACGCGGGCCCGGGGCTTGAAGCCCTCGGCCTTGGCGCGGTCCTCCGACATCCACAGCACTGCGGCCGCGCCGTCGGAGATCTGCGAGGAGTTGCCTGCCGTGTGCATGCCGTCGGGCAGCACCGGCTTCAGCTTGGCCAGCCCCTCGGCGGTCGTGTCGCGGGGCCCCTGGTCCTTCGAAACCACGATCTTCTCGCCGGTGTGCTCGCCGCGCGGGCCTTCCTCGCCGACGATCGGCGCCTCGATGGAGACGATCTCGCGAGCGAACCGGTCCTCGGCCACCGCCACCGCTGCCTTCTTCTGCGACTCGAGGCCGAGCCAGTCGACGTCCTCGCGGGTGATGCCGTACTTCTTGGCGATCCGCTCCGCCGCGGTGAACTGGTCGGGCATGTCGTAGGGCAGGTCCGAGGGGATGGCGCGCCCGACACCGGCGGCAGCGTTGGCGCCCAGAGGCACCCGGCTCATCACCTCGACGCCGCAGCCGATGGCGGTGTCGACGGCGCCGGCGGCGATCAGGTTGTTCACGAAGTGGTTCGCCTGCTGCGACGACCCGCACTGGCAGTCGACCGTCGTGGCCGCGACCTCGTAGGGCATGCCGCTCAGCAGCCAGGCGGTACGGGTCACGTTGAACCCCTGCTCGCCGGCCTGGGTCACGCACCCCCCGATCACCTGCTCGACGGACGCCGGGTCGATGCCCGCCCGCTTGACGACTTCCACCTGTACCGCGCCGAGGACGTCCGGGGAGCGGAGGCCCGAGAGCCACCCGTTGCGCCTCCCGATGGGGGTGCGGACCGCCTCGATGATTACCGGCTGCGCCATGACGGACACTCCTCCTGCTGCCACTCCCGGCTCTCGGCCGGCTGCCCTCTTTGGGCCAAATATAGAACCTGTTCTAACTTTATCATCGGCCCCGCCCAGTCTGCCCGGCCCTGGTCGCCGGCCGCTCGATCGCCTCGCATCCACGCCCGGCCCCCCATGCAGTGACCAAGAGCGCCGCATCCGTTCCAGGAGCGGTCTTTGGGGCCGACTGGGCCGGGCTCGAGGAGTTCGTAACGACGTTTTGGGGAATACGTCGGGAAGGATCAGGTTGCACGTGAACTTGGCTGCCGCGGCGGACGCGTCAGCCCGCAAGATCTGACCGACTGGCCGCCGCTTGCCCTTACGCGCCCTGGCCCTCCCGCGGACCGTTGGCGCACTGCACACCGAACTGGCGCGAGCGCACCCGCACGACACAGAGGCTCGAAGCGGGCCCACAACGGGAGCCCGCCCCCTCGGTGAGCCGCCCACAGGTGCGGCTAATACGCTCGGTCCTTGCGCTCCCTGAACCGCCGCAGCGGGTCGAAGGGGATGGCGAGCGACGACAGGACGCGCTCGCCGGGGCGGCGCGGCAGGCCGACCACCTGCGAGTGGCGTCGCCCGGCGTGGGGACCGGGGTCGGCCGTGTAGTAGTAGGACGCCAGGGTGAGGCGGGCGTCGCCGACAGGGCAGCGCACGGCTGGGATGCCGTGGAGGGCGTCGGGGCCCGGCTCGAAGATGATCACCCGGCCGCCGACCGGCTCGACGCGCTCGTGGCACGTCGTCATCGCCGTGTCCCACAGCTCGAGCTCGCCACCCCACTCGGACCGCCAGCCCGGGTTGAGGTACACGAGGATGTTGACCCGGTGCCAGAGCTCGCCGGTGGAGTCGTGGGCGAAGTCCCGGTGCACCGCCTGGAAGGACCCGGGCGCCAGCACGTGCACCCCTCCCCACCAGTGGGTCGGGTCGGTGACGAGGTCGGTGATGCCGGTGAGGGCGGTCAGCATGTCGCACACGTCGTCGGCCAGCATCCGTTGCAGGATGGCCCCGGCCGTCGGCCCGGCCGGGGTCGGCGACTCCGCCTTCACGATCCGGTTGGACCGGCGCGGCACCAGCTGCAACGCCGGACCGAGCTCTTCCGTCCTCGCCTGAGCCACCACGTCGGGATCGAACAGGCCGTCGATGACGACGTGCGGCCACGGCGACGCCGTGCGGTAGGCCTCGCGGTACTGCTCGCCGAGCGCGTGCAGGTCGAGCCGGTCGATGTCACCGAGCTCACCCCCCTGCCACTCCGGCGGGGTGGCGTCGCGACTGGTGTGCCCTTCCATGACCTCGCAGACTATATTCCCGACCCTCTTGAAGCCCATAGAGCCGTTCGGCCCGAAATGTGCCAACAGTCCCACAACAAGCCCCTTCGGCACACAGAACGAACCGCCGCCCGGTGGCGAGGCCCCCTGGTAGTGGATGGGCAACCACTCGAGGGGCGCCAGCAGCGGGCGGGGTCGGCCGCGGGTAGCGGATCTTCGCGGTCCCGGTCATGGCGCCCTGACCGCATGGCAGCCGCCAGCCGGTTGCGCGGCTCGTCGCCGGTCGAGGTCGGCGGCCCGTCGATGCCCGAGAACCCTTCCCGGGGGCCGATCCTGCCAACGGCATCGTTCACAACGGGCGTCGTTGGGCGGCCGCTTCTCGGTCTCGCGCACGCTCCGCTTGATCGCCTCCACCGTCCGCGGCCCGCGAAACATAGAACCTGTTCTAAATTCCCATCGGTCTCGTCTGACGGCCGCCCCGCAGTGCCCGGACCCCCGCGGCAGGGAGCCAGCCGTCGTCCCGCACCGGGCGGCAGGCGCTACACGTTCTTCAGCAGCTCGCGGGCGATGACGACCCTCTGCACCTGGTTGGTGCCCTCGTAAATCTGCGTCACCTTGGCGTCGCGCAGGAACCGCTCGACCGGGAAGTCCTTGGTGTAGCCGTAACCACCGAGGAGCTGCACCGCGTCGATCGTGATCGCCATGGAGGCGTCGGAGGCGAAGGCCTTGGCCATGGCGCCGAAGCTCGTGAGCTCGCCGCCCGGGTCGTCGTCGACCATCGCGCAGGCGCGGTAGACGAGCGCGCGGGCGGCCTCGTTGCGCATCGCCATGTCGGCCAGCATGAAGCGCAGACCCTGCAGGTCGGAGATGGGACCGCCGAAGGCGTGCCGCTGTTTCATGTAGGCGGCCGAGTAGTCGATGGCCCCCTGCGCGATGCCGACCGCCTGCGCGCCGATGGTCGGGCGGCTGCGATCCAGTGTGTGCATGGCGACGGTGAAACCCAGCCCCTCCTCGCCGATGCGGTGCGATGCCGGGACGCGCACCTCGTCGAGGACCACTTCACCCGTCGGGCTGCCCCGCATCCCGAGCTTGTCCTCGTGCTTGGCGATGCGGATCCCCCATTCCTTCTCCACCAGGAAGCACGAGATGCCGCGCCCACCGGCGTCCGGGTCCGTCTTGGCGAAGACGATGTAGACGTCGGAGATCCCGGCATTGGTGATCCAGTACTTCGAGCCGGTCAGGACGTAGTCGTCACCGTCGCGCACCGCCCGTGTGCGCATTGAGGCCACGTCACTCCCGGCGTCGGCCTCGGACAAGCAGTAGCTGGCCTGGATCTCGCCCGAGGCCACCCGCGGCACGTACTCCCTCTTGAGCTCCTCGCTGCCCCAATTCATGACCGGGAGCATCCCGAGCTTGGAGATCAGGATGGTCAGCGACGTCGACGCGCAGACACGGGACAGCTCCTCGATGGCGATGGCCTGGGTGACCATGTCGGCCCCCGCGCCCCCGTAGGCCTCGGGGATGCCGAGGGCCGGCAGCTCCATCTCCTTGCAGGCCTCGAACGACTTCCAGGGAAACTCGGCATTGCGGTCGACCTCGGCGGCATGGGGCGCCACCTTCTCCTCGCAGAACGTGCGGAGGCTCTCGCGGAAGTCCCGTTGGACGTCGGTCAGGGCGAAGGTCGATGATGCGCTCACGCGCCCATTCTCGCAGAGCGGACCCAACGCCTGTTCACCCTGGTCAGTACCGGGACAGGTGGCGGATCAGAAGCTCGGAGAGCTCGACCGGCGCCATCTCGGGGATCCAGTGCGACACGTTCTCCAGGACCTCGAACGTGTAGGGGCCGCTCACCCGCTCCGCAGTCTCCTCCGCCGCCCTCCGCGCGAACGCCCCGTCGCCCGTGGACCAGACGTAGAGCGTCGGGACCGTCACCGGCTGCAGGTCGACCAGCGTGGCGTGGTCCATGGCCCGGTACCAATTCAGCGCAGCGGTCATGGCGCCGGGCTCGGTCAACGCCGCCACGTAGACGTGGGCGTCCTCGTCGTCGAGACCCGTCTCGGCCAGGAGGGTGGCCAGCCCGCTGCCTGAGCCGTCGGCACCGAGCAGCAGCCGCTCGGGGACCTCGGGCGTGCGGAACGCATCCGTGGCCTCCCCGTAAGCGGCCTGATCCGGGTCGCCGCCGAGAAGGGCGTGCTGCAGGGCGAGCGGGTGGGGCGTCGACACGACGCTCAGCGAACGGACCCTCGCGGGATGGTGCGACGCCACGAGCCAGGCCAGCATGCCGCCCCAGTCGTGTCCCACGAGGTCGAAGGTCTCCATCTCCATGGAGTCGGCGAGGGCGAGGACGTCACCCACGAGGTGCTCGGTCGCATAGTCACCCACCTCCACCGGGCGGGCACCGCAGCAGTAGCCGCGCAGGTCGGGAGCGACGGCTCGGTGTCCCTCCCGTCCCAGCGCCCACAGCTCGTCCCGCCAGGCCCAGGACGTCTGGGGGAACCCGTGCAGCAGAATGACGCGCCGGCCCTCCTGCGGGCCGGCCGCCCTGCCGGTGAAGGTCAGGCCGCCGGCCTCTATCTCGAGCCGGTCGATCGCCCCCGTTGCGTCCGCCACAGTGAGGCCCGCCGCGCTTATGCCGCGGTGGCACCGCCCCGGCCGTGGGCCTCCTCGGGGCTGAGCCGGAGGATCTCCTCGGGAATGGAGTCGACGAGTCGCCGCTGCGCGACGTAGTCGTGGGAGATGGAGGAGAACAGGGCGCGCCGGGTCTCCCTCAGCTCGGGCGGCGCGTCCTCGAGGAACCCCCACAGGTCGAGTGCGAACCGGACGTCGTAGATGGAGGGGGCACGCCCGAACAGGGCCGCCCGCTTGGCCCCGACGAGCGCCACGCCGAGGAGGACGTCGTGCTCCGACTCGCCCTCACCCAGCGTGAGCTCGTGCTCGAAGCGCTTGGCCAACCGGAGAGCGAACCCCGAGTCCGGCCCCGGCGTGCCGACGCTGCGCCCCCTGGCCACGGAGGGTGTGACGAGCTCCGCGGGACGCGACGTGGTCCACGATCCCGGCACGTGCAGGTGCCGGGCCGGCCGAACCTGGTCGGCCTCGGCGATCGGCACGAACGTGGGCTGCGTCATGCGCGGGAGGTTAGCCGAGCGTCCCCCCGGAACCCATTCCGGCGCCGTCCCCGAGCGGCTCGGCCACCAACAGCCGCACGATCGGCAGAGAGATCGATGACGGCCGGGAGGCGTCGTGGAAGACCTCCTGGTCTGCCGAGCGCATCGTGGTCGCCGTGGCGAGGGGCTCGCCGGTGCCCGTGTTGCGGCAGAACAGCGGGTGGGCCCCGCTCGAGACCTGGAGCCGGATGCGGTGGCCGGCGCGGAAGGTGTTGGCCGTCGGCCACATGGCGACGTCCAGCTTGAAGACACCGTCCTCCCCCGTAGGCACCGACCCAGGCGTCAGGCGCACGATTCCGTCACTGATGTTGAACGACCTGCCCTTCTCCGACACGTCGCAGAGCCGCACAAAGAAGTCCGTGTGCTCGAGCGACGAGCGCAGGTACAGCTCCGCCGTCAGCGGCCCGATGACGGTGAGGTCCTCGGGCAGTACGGGACTGGTGTACGTCAGCACATCGTGGCGGTGCTCACGCCTGCGCTGGTCCTTCCGTCCCGCGGTACGGACGTTGAGCGAGGCTCCGCCCACGGCCGGTGTCGGGTCGTGCGGGTTGTAGTGGAAGCGGTCGGGCGCGCTCTGCGCCGGTGGCTCGGTGCTCAGCGTGCCCCAGCGTCCGAGGTACCACCGCTGCGCCTCCCCCGCCGGCGGCCACAGCGAGAACTCCTGCCAGGTGCGCGAACCCATGACGAACAGACGCACCGGCGCCCGTGGCTCCCGGCCCGCCCGCTCACCGAGCTGCTCCTCGTACCACTCGAGCCCGTCACGCACCGTCTCGCCGAAGAGGCCCGGGCTCGAGTGCGTCCACGGGCCGACGGTGAGGCGGGCCGATCGGCCCGCTCGGCGCAGCGCCTCGTAGTCGGCCACCTGGGCCGCCAGGAACAGGTCGTACCACCCGCCGACCAGGCTGGCGGGGGGCACCTTCTCGAGCCGCCGCCCGAAGTCGATGCCGTCCCACCACGGGTCCCCCAGGGTGCTGTGCTCGAGCCAGTCCTGGTAGGGGGGCGCGGTCTGCCCGATGGCCGCCACGTCACACCTCCCGAGGGGGAGGACGTCGGTGGCGGCCGCCAGGACCTTGGTGCCCCCCAGCTGGGTGCGCAGGACGGTGCGCCAACCGAGCTCCTGGTGCTCGAGCTGGTAGATCCAGGTCAGCGCCATCTCGAGGGCGAAGGATCCGCCCGGGTACACGATGGCGTCGCGGATGTTCGACGCGGTGATCTGCAAGCCCAGCGCCTTGACGAAGTCGGGCGCGTCCTGCGCGATGGCCCACTGTGTGATGCCGAGGTAGCTCCCGCCCCACATGGCGAGACGGCCGTCGAACCACGGCTGGGCCGCCACCCACTCGAGGGTCGCGATGCCGTCGGCCTGCTCGTTGCGGACGGGATCCCACTGCCCCTCCGAGCCGAACGTCCCGCGGCAGCTCTGGATGACCGTCTGGTAACCGCGCTCGGCGTACAGCCGGCCGAGCGGACCGATGATGCGCCGTCCGTACGGGGTCCGGATCAGCACCGTGGGCAGGTCACCCGACGTCGTCGTCGGGAACCAGCGGTCGGCCAAGAGGGCGGCGCCGTCGGGCATCTTGGCCGCCAGGTCGCGTTCGACCGAGATGTTCTTCGTCCGCGCCGGCGGGAGGCCGACCAACGACGCTGCCATCCGGCTCCACACGGTCATGACCGACCCCCTGGGCTCCCCCCTGGTGACGCTGGGCTGCCTCGTTTCCCGCTAGGTCGCGTGAAGCAGCCCGAAGACGATCGAATCGTAGAGGGCCTGCCAGCTGGCCTCAATAATGTTCTCCGACACCCCGATCGTGGTCCAGGTGCGCTTCCCGTCCGTCGTGTCCACCAGGACACGGGTGACGGCGCCGGTGCCCCGGCCCGTGTCGAGGACGCGCACCCGGTAGTCGGTCAGGTGGATGTGGTCGAGTGCCGGGAACTTGGGCCCGATGGCGCCCCGCAGCGCTCCGTCGAGGGCGTTGACCGGGCCGTTGCCCTCGGCGACCGCGACAATGCGCTCGGTCCCCACGTGGACCTTGACCGTCGCCTCGGTCATCACCCCGGACATGGAGTCGGTGACGGAGGGCGTCGCCTCGTCGTCATCGGCCCTCTCGCCGTGGTCGGTGATGACGCGGAACGACTCCACCGTGAAGTAGTCCGACACCCACCCGGTCGCCCGGCGGAGCAGGAGCTCGAGGGAGCCGTCGGCCACCTCGAAGTGGTAGCCCTCGTGCTCCAGATGCTTGAGCTCGTCCAGGACCCTTCCGATGACCTCGCCGTCGAGCTCGAGGCCGAGCTCGGCCGCCTTCATGGCCAGCGTCGAGCGGCCCGCCATCTCCGAGACCACCACGCGTGTCCCATTGCCGACGAGGTTCGGCTCGACGTGCTCGTAGAGGTCGGCGCTGCGCGCCACCGCGCTGGCGTGCAGGCCGCCCTTGTGGGCGAACACCGAGTTCCCGACATAGGGCTGCTGCGGGTTCGGCGCGATGTTGACCAGCTCGGCGATGTGGTGCGCGACGGGCGTCAGCCGCTCCAGGCGGTCGGTGGGGATGGTGCGGATGTTCAGCTTGAGTGACAGGTTGGGGATGGCGGCCGACAGGTCCGTGTTGCCCGCCCTCTCGCCGTAGCCGTTGATGCAGCCCTGCACCTGGGTCGCGCCCGCCTGCACGGCCACCAGGGAGTTGGCGACGGCGCACCCGGTGTCGTTGTGGCAGTGGATGCCTAGCTGCGCGCTGGTGCGGGCGCGTACGTCGGCCACGGCCTGGCCCACGTCGTCGGGCAGCGAGCCACCGTTCGTGTCACACAGCACCAGCGCCTCGGCACCGGCCTCTTCCGCGGCCACCAGCACCGACAGCGCGAACTGCGGATTGCCGCGGTAGCCGTCGAAGAAGTGCTCCGCGTCGAGGAACACGCGGAAGTCGTGCTCCCTCAGGTAGCGCACCGAGTCGGCCACCATGGCGACCGCCTCGTCGAGGGACGTGCGCAGCGCCTCGGCGACATGGCGGTCCCACGACTTGGCCACGATGCAGGCGACCGGCGCGCCGGCGTCCCTCAGGTTGGCCAGGACGGCGTCGTGCTCGGGCTTGACCCCGGCCCGCCGGGTGGAGCCGAACGCCACCAGCGTCGCCGTGCCGAGCGTGAGCTCCTTCTTGGCCCGCTCGAAGAACTCGATGTCCTTTGGGTTCGCCCCGGGCCAGCCGCCCTCGATGTAGGTGACCCCGAGGTGGTCGAGCTGCTCGGCCACTCGGAGCTTGTCGTCGACCGTGAGCGACAGGCCCTCCTGCTGGCTGCCGTCCCGCAGGATCGTGTCGAAGATGTCGACCGACGCGGGCAGTTCCGGTACGCAGTAATCGTGCGCGTGGGCGCTGTGGCCGTGTGCGTGGGTGTGATGTACGGCACCGTGAGTGTGCGCGTCGGTGCCACCGCCGTCAGTCGACATGGTCCAGCCATTCCTTGTACTGGTCTACCTCGCCGCGCACGGTGGCGAAGTAGGTCTGCTGGATCTCCTTGGTGATCCGCCCCGGGTGCCCCGGGCCCACCGGACGATCGTCGACGGCGCGGATGGGCACGACCTCGGCCGCCGTCCCGGTGAGGAAGGCCTCGTCGGCCAGGTAGAGGTCCGTACGGATGATGTGCTCGTGGCGCACCTCGAACCCCAGGTCGCGCGCGATCGTCTCGACGGAGCCCTGCGTGATGCCCTCGAGCGCCCCGGCGTCGGACGTGGGGGGCGTGATGATGACGCCGTCACGCACGATGAAGATGTTCTCGCCGGTGCACTCGCTGACCCGGCCGTTGGGTGCGAGCAGGATGGCCTCGTCATAGCCGGCCTTTATCGCCTCGACCTTGGCCAGTGACGAGTTCACGTACATCCCGGTGCCCTTGGCCGCCGTCGGCACCGCGTTGGGGTCGTGGCGCTGCCACGAGCTGATCTTGCATGACACGCCGTTGGCGATGCCCTCGTCGCCCAGGTAGGTGCCCCAGGGCCAGGCGGCCACCGAGACGTTCACCGGGCAGGGTAGGGGGTTGAGGCCCATTTCTCCGTAGCCGAGGTAGACGAGCGGCCGGATGTAGCAGCCGTCGTGCATCCCGTTGGCGCGCACCACGAGCCGTGTGGCCTCAATGATCTCGTCCACCGTGAAGGGGACGTCGATCATGAAGATCTTGGCCGAGTCGAACAGCCGGCGGATGTGGTCGCCCAGCCGGAACACCGCAACGCCCCGGCTGGTCGGGTAGGCGCGGATGCCCTCGAAGACGCCGGAGCCGTAGTGCATGGTGTGGGTGAGCACATGCACTCTGGCGTCGGCCCAGTCGACCAGCTCGCCGTCCATCCAGATCTTCTCGGTCGGGGTGATGGGCATTGCGGCTACAGCCTTTCTGCGATGGCGTCGCCCACGGCGGTCGTGGACAGCTGCTCGGTGGAAGTCGGGATGTCGGGGTTAGACATGGCGTCGGTCTGCTCGGCGACCGCCTTCACGATGCGGTTGGCGGCGTCGCTCTCGCCGAGGTGCTCGAGCATGAGCGCGGCCGAGTGGATGGCGGCCAGCGGGTTGGCGATGCCCCGGCCCGCGATGTCGTGCGCGGCGCCGTGCACGGGCTCGAAGAGCGACGGCCCGGTCCGGGCGGGGTTCAGGTTGGCCGAGGCCGCGAAGCCGATCCCGCCGCTGACCGCGCCGGCCAGGTCGGTCAGGATGTCGCCGAACAGGTTGTCGGTGACGATGACGTCGTAGCGCTTCGGGTTCTCCACCAGGTAGATACAGGCGGCATCGACGTGGTTGTAGTCCCAGTCGATGTCGGGGTACTCGGCGGAGACCTCACTGACGGTGCGGTGCCACAGGTCGCCGGCGAAGGTGAGGACGTTGGTCTTGTGCACGAGGGTGAGATGGCGGCCCGGCCGGCGCGCCGCCAGGTCGAACGCGAAGCGCACGCAGCGCTCGGCGCCGTGACGGGTGTTGACGGAGCCCTGGGTGGCCACCTCGTGCGGGGTCCCCTTGCGCAGGAACCCGCCCTCGCCCGCGTAGGTGCCCTCGGTGTTCTCCCGGATAACCACGAAGTCGGCCCCCGCGGCGACCGATCCGGGAATGCCGGCGAAGGGGCGCAGGTTGACGAAGAGGTCGAGGTCGAAGCGGAGTCGGAGCAGCATGCCGCGCTCCAGGGTCCCGGGCGGGACGGCAGTGTCACCGACCGGCGGGCCTATGGCGCCCAGGAGGATGGCGTCGAAGCCCCGCAACTCGGTGAGGGTCTCGTCGGGCAGGACGACGCCGTCACGCAGGTAGCGCGCCGCCCCGAGGTCGAAGTGGGTGGTGTCGAGGTCGACGCCCGCCGCTGCCACGACCTTGAGGGCCTCGGCGCAGACCTCCGGCCCGATGCCGTCTCCGCCGATGACGGCCACCCGATGCCTGGTGCTGCCGCTGCTCACAGTCCTCATTCTCCCTTGTCTTGTGTTCGTCCCGGTGCGCCCGGACCTTGAATCGGGCCGGAAATTGAAAAACCGTCCACTCGGTGGACGGTTCGAAGGCGCGCGGGGGGTGGGCGCGCCTAGTGAATAATGCCTACGAAGTGCTCGGAACGGTGCATAGTCTTCCCAGTCTCCCGCAGGCGGGTCGCCCCGTCAACATCGGGTGCAGCGGCGACCGGCGGCCCATGCGGGGCCGATTAGCCTTGTCGCTGCCGGCGCGGGGCACCGCTCCGCCGCCCGCACACACGCCTCCCGGAGGACACGCCGTGACGAACGCATCCGCCAACCAGACCGAGACGACCAAACTGACGCAGGCCACCTACGACCGGCTGGTGGCCGAGCTCGAGGACCTGACCACCCGCGGCCGGGTGGAGATCGCCCAGCACATCGAAGCGGCGCGGGCACTCGGCGACCTGAGCGAGAACGGCGACTACCACGCGGCCAAGGACGCCCAGGGGAAGATGGAGTCGCGCATCCGTCAGCTCCAGGCAATGCTCAAGGAGGTCGAGATCGTCGACGAGGCCGGTGCCGACGACGGGTCCGTCTCCCTGGGCAGCACGGTGGAGCTGCGCTACGAGGGTGACGACGAGGACGACACCCAGAAGTTCTTCGTGGGTTCCATCGAGGAGCGCCAGGGAGACCTGCCCGTGGTCTCGCCCAGCTCACCGCTGGGCCAGGTGCTGGTGGGCCGCGGCGCCGGGGACACGGTCGAGTACAAGGCGCCCGGCGGAATGCTGAAGGTCCATATCGTCGCCGTCACTCGCTGATGGCACCCCGCACGCTCAGCGAGAAGATCTGGGACGCGCACGTCGTCCACGCGACCGAGGGCGAGCCCGACCTGCTGTTCATCGACCTGCACCTCGTGCACGAGGTCACCTCGCCGCAGGCCTTCGACGGGTTACGGCTGGCCGGGCGCACCGTGCGGCGGCCCGACCTGACCGTGGCGACGGCGGACCACAACGTCCCCACCACCGACATCGACAAGCCAGTCGCCGATCCGGTCTCCGCCCAGCAGCTCAAGGTCCTCAACGACAACACGGCCGAGTTCGGCATCACCTGCTACCCGATGGGCGACGCCAACCAGGGCATCGTCCACATCATCGGGCCCGAGCAGGGCTGGACGCAGCCCGGCATGACGATCGTCTGCGGCGACAGCCACACCTCCACGCACGGAGCCTTCGGCGCGCTCGCCTTCGGCATCGGCACCAGCGAGGTGGAGCACGTGCTCGCCACCCAGACGCTGCCCCAGGTGCGGCCGGAGACGATGGCGGTGACGGTCGAGGGCGAGCTCGCTCGCGGCGTGACGGCCAAGGACGTCGCGTTGGCGGTGATCGGGACCATCGGCACGGGTGGCGGCATGGGTCACGTGATCGAGTACCGCGGCTCGGCTATCCGGGGCCTCTCCATGGAGGGCCGGATGACGCTGTGCAACATGTCGATCGAAGGCGGGGCGCGGGCCGGCCTGGTGGCGCCGGACGAAACGACGTTCGAGTACGTCAAAGGCCGCGACCGCGCGCCGGTGGGTGAAGCCTGGGAGGCCGCAGAGGCCTACTGGCGCACCCTGCCCACCGACGAGGGGGCGACGTTCGACAAGGAGGTCGTGCTCGACGCGGCGGCCATCTCGCCGCACGTCACCTGGGGCACGAACCCGGCCCAGGTGACCCCCGTCGCGGGGTCGGTGCCCGACCCGGCCTCCATGGCCGACGCGGGCGACCGGGAGGCGGCCGAGCGGGCGCTCGCCTACATGGGGCTCCAGGCCGGGACGCCGATGCGGGAGATCAAGGTCGACACCGTGTTCCTGGGCAGCTGCACGAACTCACGGATTGAGGACTTCCGGGCGGCCGCCGCCGTGCTCGAGGGCCGGACGGTGCGCCAGGGCCTGCGCGCCCTCGCCGTGCCCGGGTCGCACCGGGTCAAGGCGCAGGCGGAAGCCGAAGGCTTGGACAAGGTCTTCACGGCGGCGGGCTTCGAGTGGCGCGAGCCGGGCTGCTCCATGTGCCTGGCCATGAACCCCGACAAGCTCGCCGTAGGTGAGCGCTGCGCGTCGACCTCGAACCGCAATTTCGAAGGACGCCAGGGGCGCGGCGGCCGCACCCACCTCGTGTCCCCCGCCGTCGCCGCGGCCACCGCCGTGGCCGGGAAATTCGCCCTACCGGAGGACCTGTACTGATGGAAGCCGTCGTCGTCGTGACCGGACGTGCCGTGCCCCTCGACCGCACGGACGTGGACACGGACCAGATCATCCCCTCGGACTGGTTGAAGCGAGTCGAGCGGACCGGGTTCGGGGCCGGGCTCTTCTCCGAATGGCGGGACGACCGTGACTTCGTGCTCAACAACCCCGAGTTCGTGGGAGCCACGATCCTGGTGGCCGGGCACAATTTCGGCACCGGCTCCTCCCGCGAGCACGCCGTGTGGGCGCTCATGGACTTCGGCTTCCAAGCCGTGGTGTCCTCGCGCTTCGCCGACATCTTCCGCAACAACTGCACCAAGCAGGGACTGCTCCCGGTGCAGGTCACCGAGGAACTCGACCGCGCCCTGCTCGACGCCGTGGAGAAGGACCCCTCGCTCGAGATCACGATCGACGTGACGCGGGGGACGATCGAGGCGCCGGCGGCCGGGCTGGCCGGCACCTTCCCGCTCGACGAGTTCACCCGCCAGCGGCTGCTGAACGGGTGGGACGACATCGGCCTCTCGTTGCGCTACGCCGACGACATCACGGCCTACGAGCGCCGGCGCCCCGCCTTCCTGCCCTCGGCCTGACCGGTCCATGGTGACGTTCCGCCCGATGTCGGCGGCCGACGTGCCGGGCGCGGTGGCGGCCTTCGACAGCGGCCTGCTCGCCATGATGGTCCGCCACCAGCTCCCGGTAACTGGCAGCTCCATTCAGGACGAGCGGCGGCGCCAGGACCGCACGCGTCACTTCCTGGGGACGGACCCGGCCGGGTCCTGGGTGGCCGAGGACGACGGCACGGTCATCGGCATGTCGCAGTCCTTCGTGCGGGAGGGCTACTGGATGCTCTCGCAGCTCGGCACCGTGCCAGGCCGCCAGGGCCACGGCGTCGGGCGCGAGCTGCTCCGCCTGGCTCTCTCGCACGGCGACCCGCAGAGCCCTGGGACGATCCAGTGCTCGCGCGACCCCAAGGCGATGGCGCTGTACGCCAGCTTCGGCTTCGTCCTCCACCCGGTGGTGGCGGCCTGGGGTGCCATGCGCCCGGGCACGATGGAGCGACCCGCCGAGGTCCGGCGCCACGAACCGGACGAGGTGACGACGCAGGAGCTCGACGTGGTGACCGCCATCGACCGCGAGGTGCGCGGCTCGGCGCGCACGGTCGATGTCGTCTCCATGCTCGCCCAGCCCGGGAACAGGCTCCTCCTCCACGCGGACCGGGGCTACGCCGTGGCCAGGGACGAGCGGATCGTGACCCTCGGTGCCCGCGACGAGGAGTCGGCCTCGCTGGTCCTGCGGACCATGCTGGCCGAGGCGCCGGTGGGTGAGACGATCGAGATCAACTGGCTCACCTCCGTGCAGCAGTGGGCCATCCGGGTGGTGGTCGAGGCCGGAATAGAGCTCCAGCCCTACGGGCCGGTCATGGTGCGCGGCATGGACGGACCGCCGAGCCCCTACATCCCGAGTGGTGGGTACGGGTAGCGGCTCGGGTCCAGCGGCTGGGGACTCACAGGGCCCGCATCCGGTTGTTCCGTGCGTCATGGGTCAGCTCGGCCAGGCCGAGCTCCTCCAAGAGGGGCGGGAGGTACATCCCGAACCTTCCCCGGTAGCCCTTGCGTAGGCCGTACCAGCCCCCGAGCGGATTCTCCGGGGAACGAGCCCACGCTTCGACCGTGCCCTCGGCGGCGGGCTTCTTCTCGTCGGCCGCGCCGAGCGGCACCCAGACGCCCTGCTCGGACAGCCAGGCGTGCAGGTCCTCTATCGCGCGCAGGTCATAGGTGAGCCTGGTGGCGCCGACCTGGCAGACCAGGGCTGCCGGCTTCGCCTCCTCGTCCTTGTGCATCGTGTACTCCGAGCTCCCCGGTGGGGTCTTCAGCACCCACGGTTCCTCCTTGGTCCCTCTCGCCATCTTGCGGCTCCTTTCGCGACGGCCGCCGCACGGTGGCCGGCGGGCACACGCCCGGCCCGCTGCGCCCGTCCTACCCGTCGTACCAGCGGTAACGCGTCCAGCCCGCCATGGGCCGGGCGCCCAGGCGCTGGTAGAGGTCCATGGCGGGTTCGTTCCACTCGAGCACGTCCCACTCCAGGCGCCCGTCGGTCAGGCCGCGCAGGTGCGACAGGAGCTGCCTCCCGTAGCCCTTGCGGCGGTGCTCGGGCCGGACGTACAGGTCCTCGAGCCAGATGCCGGTCCGGCCCAGGAAGGTGGAGAACGTCCAGTACCAGAGAGCATGCCCGATCAGGCCTCCGTTGCCATCGTCGATGATGATGTCATGCGCCATCGCCTCGGGCCCGAACAGCGCGGAGAAGAGGTCGTCCTCGGTGATCTTCACCTGGTCGGAGAGATTCTCGAACTCGGCCAGTTCGCGGATCATCGCCACGAGCACGGGGACGTCCGCCTCGACCGCCGGGCGGATCACCCCGAGCGGGCCCGGTTCGCCGCGGAGACCACCGCGCTCAGCGAGGCGTCGAGGATGGACGAGTCGCGCCCCACACCCCACCAGGTCGTACCGTCGGGGGAGGCGCACTCCACGTACGCCACCGCCGAGGCGCCCGAGCCCTCGGTGAGCGCGTGCTCGGAGTAGTCCTTCACCTCCAGCACAATACCGAGGTCGGCTTTGAGGGCAGCGACGAGCGCGTCGATCGGCCCGTTGCCCTCCCCCGCCACCGTCCGGTGCTGGCCGTCGACGAGCAGCTGGGCCGTGACGCTCGTGTGTCCTTTGCCGGTGGACACCTCGCTGGTGATCAGCCGCAGCCCGGCGTCCTCGGGCAGGTAGACCTCCTCGAAGACGTCCCGCATCTGGCCCGAGCCGATGACCGTGCCGCTGGCCTCGGTGATGGCCTGGACGCGCTTGGAGAACTCGATCTGCAACCGCCGCGGCAGGTCCAGCCCGTGGTCCGTGTCCATCAGGTAGGCCACGCCGCCCTTGCCGGACTGGCTGTTGACCTGGATGATCGCCTCGTACGTGCGCCCCGTGTGCTTGGGGTCGATGGGCAGGTACGGCACCTCCCACTCGTCGTAGTCGTCACCGATGGCGGCCATGCCCTTCTTGATGGCGTCCTGGTGCGAGCCCGAAAAGGCCGTGTACACCAGGTCCCCGGCGTAGGGGTGCCGGGGGTGGACCGGCAGCCGGGTGGCGTACTCGGCCACGCGGCGGACCTTCTCAATATCGCCGAAGTCGAGCGCCGGGTCGATCCCCTGAGAGAACAGGTTCATGGCCAGGGTCACGATGTCGACGTTCCCGGTGCGCTCGCCGTTCCCGAACAGCGTGCCTTCCACGCGGTCCGCGCCGGCGAGCACCGCCAGCTCGGCCGCCGCCACGGCGGTGCCGCGGTCGTTGTGCGGGTGCAGGCTGAGCACGATCGA
The DNA here is from genome assembly GCA_963824195.1 of uncultured Acidimicrobiaceae bacterium. Classification (GTDB taxonomy): domain Bacteria; phylum Actinomycetota; class Acidimicrobiia; order Acidimicrobiales; family RAAP-2; genus Bog-473. Next base: position 74,940 of record CAWGOJ010000008.1, read on the forward strand.
CGCGCGGTTCTTGATGGTGCGGCCGAACCACTCGATCACGTCGGCGTACACGTTGGGGCTGTACATCTCGACCGTGGCGGGCAGGTTGAGGATCATCGGCTGCTCGGGAGTCGGCTGAATGACGTCCATGACCGCCTCGCAGATCTCGACGGCGAACTCAGGCTCGGTACCGGTGAAGCTCTCGGGGGAGTACTCGTAGCGGACGTCGGTGCCGGGGACCTGCGCCTCGTACTTCTTGCACATCTCCGCCGCCTTGACCGCGATGTCGACGATGCCGGCCTTGTCGAGCCCGAACACGACACGACGTTGCAACTCCGACACGGAGTTGTAGAAGTGCACGACAGCCTTCGACGCACCCGCCAGCGACTCAAAGGTGCGCTCGATCAGCTCCTGGCGGCATTGCACCAGCACCTGGATCTCGACGTCGTCGGGGATCAGACCTTCGTCGATGATCAGCCGCTGGAAGTCGAAGTCCGTCTGCGATGCGGACGGGAAGCCCACCTCGATCTCCTTGAAGCCGACGTCGGCCAGCGTCTGGAACAGCGCCAGCTTGCGCTCGGAGTCCATGGGGTCGATGAGCGCCTGGTTCCCGTCCCGCAGGTCGACACTGGCCCAGCGCGGGGCCCGCGTGAACTGGTGGTCGGGCCACGTGCGGTCGCCCAGGACAAGCGGCACGTGCGACCGGTACTTCCCGAAGGGCATGGGTGAGGGGTCACAGGGCAGGCCCAGGTGACCCCGCTCCATGTCGTCACCACTCCCTTTCTGTCCCTCAGCCATGTGTTCCTTCCCTTCTCATCATCGGCCCCAACCGGTACCGGCCCAACAAAAAACCCCCTGGCCATTCGGCGCAGGAGGTTGCGAGCGAACGCGATGTGGCGTCCGCCGTCAGGTAAGCAGCAGGTCGGTCGTCGTGGTCTTCACCATGATGTCGGCAATTCTCCCATCCGAGGGGGCCAGCGTCAAGGCGCGACGGGCGAGCCGAACCGCAGCAGGTTGCCGTCGCCGTCGGTGTGCGCGGCCTCCCACACGCCGAAGCCCGGATCGAACAGGTCGGACGTCTCTCCGACGCCCGCCGCCGTCCACTCCGCGTGCAGCGCGTCCGCGTCGTCCACCGCGATGTAGGCGGCGCCGCGCTCGCTCGCCGGGTCCAGGTCCGGGTCCAGCCGGAAGTGCAACCGGACGCCGTCACGTGAGGCGGTGCCGTATCCGCCCCCGTGCACGTGCACGTCGAAGCCCAGCACCTCGTAGTGCACCCGCATCGCGTCCATGTCCGCCGTGGGGAAGATGGGGGCGATGCTCTGGAAGGTGGCCATGCCGGCTCACGCTACCGTGGTCGGATGCGTCGTCTCTTTTCGACACTGGTCCGGGCCGCCGTGGTCGTCGCCGTGCTGGTGGTGGTCCGTGCCGTCCTGCTCGACCGTGCGCCCCAGCGCGCACTCCACGGGAGTCAGCCCGTCATCGGCAGCCTCGATACGTGGCCCGCGGTGCCGCGCAAACCCGCGTCCTGATCAGAGCGTGACGCGGTGGATGTCGAGGATCCCCTCGTCACCCCGCAGCTGCTCCACGACGAGGTCGGGCGCCGGCGTGGACGTGGAGATCACCATCATCGCCGTCGATGACTCGGGGGAAGGGCCCACGGCCATGGACGAGATGGAGACGCCCGCCGTGCCGAGGGCGGTGCCCACGATCCCGATCACGCCGGGGCGGTCGTCGTTGCGGACCACGAGCATGTGGGTGGACGGCGGCACCTCGACGACGTGCTCGTCGACGATGACGATGCGCGGCTCGGTGCGCAGGCCGACCGTGATCAGCGTGCCGGCGACGGAGTGGGAGCCTGAGCGCAGGGTGACGAGCGACTTGTAGTCGTGCGACGTCGCGGTGGTGGACTCGCGCACGGCCAGGCCGCGGCGCTCCGCCAGCTGCGGCGCGTTGACATAGGAGACCGGCTCGTCGGTCGACCCGCCGAAGATCCCCTTGAGGACCGAGAGCGTGAGGATGCCGGTGCTCTCCCCCGCCAGCTCGCCCTGGTACTCAATCTCGATGCTGTCGGGCAGCCCGTCGTGCAGGCCGACGAAGAAACGACCCAGCTGCTCGGCCAGGCCCATGAAGCCCTTGACCACGTCGGAGACGCCACTCGCCGCCACGTTGACCGCGTAGGGGACGAAGTCGCCGGCGAGGGCGAGCAGCACCTGCTCGGCGATGGTCACGCCGGCCTTGTCCTGCGCCTCCTCGGTCGACGCGCCGAGATGCGGCGAGACGACGACCCCGGGCAGCTCGAAGAGCGGCGACTCGGTGCACGGCTCCTGGGCGAACACGTCGAGACCGGCCCCCGCCACGATGCCGTCGCGGATGGCCTCGGCGAGCGCCTCCTCGTCGACGATGCCACCTCGGGCCGTGTTCACGATGCGGATGCCGGGCTTGGCCTTGGCCAACAGGTCGCGCCCGAACAGCCCGACGGTCTCCGGCGTCTTCGGCGTGTGGATGGAGACGAAGTCCGCCTCGGCCACCAGCTCCTCGATCCCCACCAGCCGCACCCCCATGGCCCGAGCCCGCTCCTGGGAGACAAAGGGGTCGTAGCCGATGAGCTCCATCCCGAACGCGTGGGCGCGCTGGGCGACCAGCGAGCCGGCCCGGCCGAGCCCCACGACGCCGAGCACCTTGCCGTGCAGCTCGACGCCTTCCCACTTCGAGCGCTCCCAGCGGCCGGCCACGAGGGCCGAGTGCGCCTGGGGGATGTTGCGGGCCTGGGCCAGCAGGAGCGCCATGGCCTGCTCGGCGACCGACAGGATGTTCGACGTCGGTGCGTTGACCACCATGACGCCGCGATCGGTGGCCGCGGTGACGTCGACGTTGTCGAGACCGACCCCGGCCCTCCCGACCACCTGAAGCGAGGTCCCGGCCGTCAGCACATCGCCCGTGACCTGGGTGGCCGAGCGGATGATCAGCGCGTGGGCGCCGACGATCGCCTCGAGCAATTCGGCGGGGCTCAGCCCCTCGCGCACGTCGACCTCGTGCCCGGCGTCGGCAAGCAGGTCGAGCCCGCTCTGCGCGATCTTCTCCGTTACCAGTACCCGTGCCACCGCGGTGGTCTCCTTGCTCCCCCCGACCGATTGTCGGTCAGTCTTGCGCCTCGGCGAAGAGGGTGGCCAGCCGGGACACGCCTTCGACGAGGTCGTCGTCGCCCAGCGCGTACGACATGCGGAAGTAGCCCGGCGAGCCGAACGCCTCCCCTGGGACCACCGCCACCTTGGCCTCGTTGATGCAGATCTCGGCCAGCTCCGCGCTCGTCGCCGGACGTTGTCCCCGGAGTGACCGCCCGAGCAGCCCCTTGACCGACGGGTAGGCGTAGAACGCCCCCTCCGGCTCGACGCAGACGACCCCGTCGATGTCGTTGAGCATCTTGACGATCATCTGGCGCCGACGGTCGAAGGCCGCCCGCATCATGGCGACATCCTCGAGCCCACCCGCCACGGCGGCCAGCGCCGCCCGCTGCGCCACGTTGGACACGTTGGACGTCTCGTGGCTCTGGATGTTGGTCGCCGCGCCGATGGCGTCGGTCGGCCCGATGAGCCACCCGACCCGCCAACCGGTCATGGCGTAGGTCTTGGCCACGCCATTGGCGACCAGGCAACGGTCCGCCAGCTCGGGCACCAGCACCGGCAGGGAGTGGTGCTCGGCCCCGCCGTAGACCAAGTGCTCGTAGATCTCGTCGGTGAGCACCCAGATCCCCTTGGCCAGGGCCCAGCGGCCGATGGCCTCGATCTCGTGGCGCGGGTACACCGCCCCGGTCGGGTTCGACGGGGACACGAAGAGCAGCGCCTTGGTGTTGGGCGTCCAGGCCGCCTCGAGGTCGTCGACCGAGGAGCGGAAGCCGGTGGTCTCGTCGGAGGTGACGAACACCGCGGTGCCCCCCGCGAGGGCGATCGCCTCGGGGTAGGTGGTCCAGAAGGGGGCGAGCACGATGACCTCGTCTCCGGGGTCGCACAGCACCGAGAACGCGTTGGCCACCGCCTGCTTCCCGCCGTTGGTGACCAGCACCTGCGCGGGGGTCACCACGAGGCCCGAGTCCCTCTCGGTCTTGTCCGCGATCGCCTGGCGCAGTGCGGGGAGGCCGCCGGTCGGCGTGTAGTGGTGGTTGGCCGGGTCGCGGCAGGCAGCTACGGCGGCCTCCACGATGTGCGCCGGGGTCGGGAAGTCGGGCTCGCCCGCGCCGAAGCCGATGACGTGCTCCCCGGCCGCTTGGAGAGCCTTGGCCTTGGCATCCACGGCGAGGGTCGCCGAGGGCGCGACGGCGGCGGCGCGGCGAGAGATCCGGCGGAGCTCAGTCGTGGAAGGAGTGGTCGTCACGGATGCCATGATCTCATACGTGCCAGACATCCCCGACATCAAGATCCCCGCCGAATTGCTCCCCTCCGACGGCCGTTTCGGGTCCGGTCCCTCCAAGGTGCGCCCCGCCCAGATGCAGGCCCTGTCCGAGGTTGCCGGCACGTACCTCGGCACCAGCCACCGCCAGAGGACGGTCAAGTCTCAGGTCGGCCGGGTGCGCGCCGGCATGCGCCAGCTCTTCTCGCTCCCCGACGGCTACGAGGTGGTGCTCGGCAACGGGGGGACGACCTGCTTCTGGGACGCGGCGACGTTCGGACTGATTCAGGAGCAGAGCCAGCACCTCAGCTTCGGTGAGTTCTCCTCCAAGTTCGCGTCCTGTACCAAGGCCGCCCCGCACCTCAAGGAGCCCCAGATCATTCAGTCGGAGGTGGGCACGCACCCGCTGCCCTCGGCCGACCCGTCCGTGGACCTGTACGCCCTGACCCACAACGAGACGTCCACCGGCGTGTCGATGACCATCCGGCGGCCTCAGGGTGCGGCCGCCCCGGCCGACGGGGGCGGGCTGGTGGCGGTGGACGGCACCTCGGGTGCCGGCGGACTTCGGGTCGACCCGGCCGAGTTCGACGCCTATTATCTGGCCCCTCAGAAGTGCTTCGCGAGCGACGGCGGGCTCTGGATCGCCCTGATGTCGCCGGCGGCGCTCGAGCGGGTGGAGCGGATCGTGGCCTCGGGCCGGTGGATCCCCACCTTCCTCGACCTGAAGACCGCGGTCGACAATTCGGTGCTCGACCAGACCTACAACACACCCGCACTGGCGACGATCTTCCTGCTCGCCGAACAGCTCGACTGGATGAACGGCAACGGCGGGCTGGAGTGGACGGCGTCGCGCTGCGACCGCTCGGCCGAGATCCTCTACACCTGGGCGGAGCAGTCCGGCTTCGCCCGGCCCTTCGTCGAGAACCCGGCCGACCGCAGCCACGTCGTCGGCACCATCGATTTCGTGGACGCGGTCGACGCTTCGGCCATCGCCGCCGTGCTGCGGGCCAACGGGATCGTCGACACCGAGCCGTACCGCAAGCTCGGGCGCAACCAGCTCCGGATCGCGATGTTCCCGGCGATCGAGCCGGACGACGTCGCCTCGCTGTGCGGCTGCATCACGCACGTGGTGGGCGCGCTGGCCGACTGACGCGTCCTTCGCCTGGCCCGACGGACGCCCGGGGACTGGTGCTATCCCCCCGCAAAGACTGGTGAGAGCACCCTGGTCACACCGGCCGCCTGCTCTGTAATATACCCGGTATAACCGAGGGCCAGGTTGGCCCGTCCGATCGTCCGGGGCGAGAAAGTGGGGTCCGAGCATGAGCACGGCGCCACTGGCCGACACTCCGCCGGCATCCGCCGGCGACAGTGAGTGGGCCGTCGAGACCCATGGGCTGACCAAGCGGTTCGGCGAGAACATCGCCGTCAACGACGTCGAGCTCCTGGTTCCCCGCGGCTGTGCCTTCGGCTACCTCGGGCCGAACGGCGCCGGCAAGACCACCCTGATCCGGGTGCTGCTGGGCCTGACGCACGCCGACGCCGGCACGATGTCCCTGCTCGGCCACGCCGTCCCGCGCCACCGTGACCGAGCGCTGGCCCGGGTCGGGGCCATCGTGGACGAGCCCCGCTTCCACCGCCACCTGACCGGTCGCCAGAACCTGCAGATCCTCGCCGCGGCGCGTGAGCCGGCGGCCAAGGGCCGCATCGACCCGGCGCTCGAGCGCGTCGGCATCCTCCATCGGGCCGACGACAAGGTGTCGAATTACTCCATGGGCATGCGCCAGCGCCTGGGCGTCGCCGCCTGCCTGCTCGGGGACCCTCAACTGCTCATTCTCGACGAGCCCATGAACGGCCTCGACCCGGCAGGGATGCTCGACATGCGCGACATGATCCTGTCCCTCGTCGCCGAGGGGCGCACCGTCGTGCTCTCCTCGCACCTCCTCGACGAGGTCGAGCGCACCTGCGACGCCGTGGCCATCGTGGACCATGGCAAGGTCATCCGGCAGGGTCCGATCTCGCAGCTGCTGGCCGGCTCGTCCTTCGAGGTCCAGGTCGAGTGCTCCGACGCCCGACCGGGCCCACAGCCTGCTCGAGACAACGACGTTCGGCGCACACGTCCAGGTGGGTCCGGACGGTCTCGCCGTCACGCTGCCGGAGGGCACCGAACGCGATGCCATCGCCGAGATCAACCGCCTGCTGGTGGAGGGCGGGATCTCGGTGTACCGGCTCCAGCACATCCAGGCCTCCCTCGAATCGTGGTTCCTCGAGGTCACGAGCCGTCTGGGGGCACCCGAATGACGACGATCTCCGACGTCAGCGCACCGGCACCGGGTCCGGCCCCCGACGAGGCCCCGGCGGCGGCGCGGGGCGATCACCGCGGCTCGTGGATGCCGACGTGGGGCATGATCACCACGCGCTTCATGGAGCTGCGCAAGCGGCGGGGGCTGATCATCGCCCTGATCGCCGTCAACATCGGCATCCCGGTCGTCTTCCTCGCCGTGCGCCTCATCTCGCACGCCGTGGACCCCAAGTCCTACGGCCCGGCCGGCGGCTACAGCATCTTCACCACGCTGGTGCTCGGCTTCATGTACGTCTTCGGGTTCATCGTGGCGGCCGTCGTGGGCTGCACGGCGGGGTCGGTCGACCTCACCGAGGGGATGTTCCGCCACCTGGTGATCACCGGCCGTTCCCGTCTGGCCCTGTACCTGGCCCGGATCCCCGCCGGGCTGGCCATCGTGATCGCCATGGTGGCGGTCGGCTACACGATCGTCTGCGCGGTGTGCGTGTTCGCCGCCCCGACGCAGCTCAACTACGACGGGATCAACGTGCCGCAGGGACTCTCGCGCCCCGCCCTGGACACCTGGGCCGCCCGCCACGCCGACGAGGTCATCTGCAACTTCAACTACAACGGGCCGAACCCCCCGCCGAACGTGCCCTGCGGCAACGGTCAGACCAGCGGACCCCCGTCCGGTGCCGTGATCAAGACGCCGAAGGGCACCATCACCGTGCCCACCGCCACGCAGGCGCAGATCCGGGCGTTCGCCGTCACCATGGCCAACCAGAACTACGCCGATTACAGCGCCAACTTCTTGGTCCCCCCGACCTCGCTCATGGTCGACGTCGGCCTGTGGATCGCGCTCGAGGCAACCATCGGGTTCATCGTCGGCCTCGGGCTGGCCTCGCTGATGGGGCAGCGGACGGTCCCGGTGATCCTCCTCGTCGTGCTGGAGCTGATCCTGACGCCGATCTTCAGCCGAGCTGTCATTGCGCTACATGCTCAACGTCCAGCGGGGCATCGTGGGCGTCGCCATGCTCCACATCGAGCCGGGCAACCTGCCGACGCCGTTCAGCGGCGGAGGCCCGGGTGGCGGGGGTGGCGGGGGGCTGGGCCGGATGCTGTTGAGACCGGAGACCACCTTGGTGGCGTCCCTGGTGATCGTGGGCTGGATCGTGTTCTGGACCGCCATCGGCGCCTGGCGGATGATGACCCGGGACGCCTGACCCAGCCTCAGCCGATCGCGAACCCCGTCGACGCGAGCAGCCGTGCGCTCTCGTCCCACAACCGCGCCGCCGCCTCGTCGTCGCGGGCCTTCCGGCTCATATGACCCGGCTTGGAGCGGACCCAGTACATGCCGGTTTTCGTCTCGACGTCGGGTGACGACGCCAGGTAAATGGACGTCTTGGCGCCGCGCCGGGGGCTGATCTCGAACGGCCGCACCAGGCGCATCCCGAGGCCCATGAACCCCGTCAGGTCGCCGTCCATGCCGAACCCGCTGCGTACAGGGCCGGGGTGCACGGCGTTGGCGGTGACACCGGCGCCCTCGAGCCGCTGCGCCAGCTGGCGCGTGAAGAGGACGTTGGCCAGCTTCGAGCGGCAGTAGGCCTCCATGGCCTCGTAGCCCCTCTCGCTCTGAAGGTCGTCGAAGCGCATGCCGTGGAAGGCGGCGTGGTGCCCGACCGAGGTGACGGTGACGATCCGCGACGGGGCGGCGGCGCGCAGGCGGTCGAGCAAGAGGTTCGTCAGGTAGAAGTGGCCGAGGTGGTTCACCCCGAAGGTGTACTCGACCCCCTGGGCGGTCAGCGCGCGCTGGGACCACGTCCCGCCGGCGTTGTTGACGAGGACGTCGAGGCGGTCCCAGCGGGCACCGATGTCCTCGGCGGCCTTGCGGACCGACGCCAGGTCGGCCAGGTCGAGCGGCACCACGTGGACGTCGTCGTTCCAGGTCCGCTGGGTGACCTCCTTGGCCGCTGCCTCCGCCTTGGCCTGGCTCCGGCACGCCAGCACCGTGGTGGCCCCGAGCGCCGCCACGCCGACGGCTGTCTCGAACCCGATGCCGACGTTGGACCCGGTGACGACGACGACCTTGCCTTGCATGTTCATGGGGACATCCAGTCTGCAGACGGGTGCGGGCGGGGTTCTTCGGCTCGCTCTACCGGGAGATCACACCCCACGGCCACCGGGTGCAATCGGGCCCAGCCTTGTGACAATGGGGTTGTGAGCCGGGTGAACGGGGCGGTGCCGGCACCGCAGTCGACATCGCTCCGGACGGGAACCCGACGGGGGATCTCACTCCGGGAGCCCCCTCGTGTGCCGGCGGGATGGTGAAGTTCAGCGGCAGCCTGATCGGGTTCCCGACCAAGACGACGGCCCGATCGGGCAGCTCCGTCCCCCCGTCGTCGCCGGGGCGACCATCTCCATCGACGGCAGCCCTCCCGCCCCATCAAGCCCGAAACCACATCGGGCTCGTACAGCTGTGTGGGCGCCGGCCTCACGCTGACGTTCACCGGAGGCGACGCCGGTGAGCTCATCTACACGTTGGTCCCCGCCACCTGACCATCGTGCTCCTCCGGGCTCGAGCCCAAGCGCAGGACGACGTCGGCCCACCGACTCCACTGAGCGCCGGGAGGGTCGTAGGCCAGCATCTGGCCGTCGAAGGGCTCGCCCTCGGACTCCCGGAACGAAAAGTGCAGACGCGAACCGGCGCTACGGGTCCCCTCGATGGCGGTCGGGAACCACGCCGCCAGGTGATCGTCCTCGGTCAGGGCACGCCACACCTTGTGCCGGGGATGGGCGAGGCGGCGGCGGTAGCGCAGGACCGTGTGATCGCCCGCTCGCTCCAGGGTGGCGAAGTCGTCGGCGCCCGGGTCGTCCACCCGGCTCATGCCCACGGCTCCTCGCTGCTGCCGTCCATGATCTCGAGGTGGCGCTCCAGGGCGTTGAGGTGGGAGACCCACCGCTTCCGGTACGGCACCAGCCACTCGTCGACTTCCCGCAGCGGCTCGGGGCTGACCCGGTAGATCCGGCGCTGCGCGTCGGTGCGGGATTCGACCAGCCCGGCGTCACGCAGCACCTTGAGGTGCTTGGAGACCGCGGGTTGGCTGAGCGAGAGGATCTCCACCAGGTCCCCCACCGGCCGCTCCTGCTCCACGAGGAGGTCGAGGATACGGCGACGGCTCTCCTCCGCCAACACTTCGAATGTGGGCGTCACACAGCTAGTATGAGTTTCCAGCTATATAACTGTCAAGCGATATGAGTCCTGGTGGCGATCCGGCGCAGCGGGGGCACGGTCGGCGGCGGCTGACGGCGGGGCGGGAGGGCCGCCAGCAGCTCCGCCGTCGCCTCGGTGACCAGCGTCACGGCCCGCTCGAACGCCTCCTCGGTCTGCGGCGACGTCGACTGAACGCCGCTGACCTTGCGGACGTACTGGCGGGCCGCCGCCTCGACCTCCTCCGGTGTGGCCGCGGGCTCCAGCCCGCGCAGCGTGGTGATGTTCCGGCACATGAGAACCACACTACGTCCGGCCGCCGCCGCCTATCCGGCCCGGCAATCGCCCGGCGTGACGACCACCGTGACCCGGTGGCCGGAACGGGCGTTCTGCACCTGGAGCAGGTCACTGCCCGGTGCCGACGTCACCTTCGCTCCGGACGTGCGGGCGCAGTAGCCGTCCGGGTAGTGAAGTCTCGGTGGGCACGAAGACCAAGGTGGGCGCGTGGACGCGGTGGTCGGGCACGTAGACGAGATGGAACACGCCGGTGGACGGCGAGAAGTCGAACGAGACCGGCACGCCGGCGACGGCCTGTGGGTAGGTGCGGCTGAGCACGAGGGCGGTGGAGCGGAGGTGTCCGTCGGCCATCACGAGCGACTCGGCGGCGCTCCCCGTCGGATCGTCGTAGTACTTCCACGCCCAGTAGGACCATCCGACCTCTGCCGCATCGAGGTCTGCCGTGATGCTCGTGAGGAGAGCCGGGCTGCTGGTGGCGCCGAACTCGGTGACGAACCACGCCGGACCCCCGGGTTGGGCGGGCGATGCCATCTCGGGGCGGTCCTCGGAGCGCCTCCCCAGCGAGCGCGCGTCCTGGAAGGCGCAGGCCGCCAGGTTCGTCGGGTTGCCGGTCACCGGGCTGCGGGCGCCGCAGTAGATGTGGACGTTGAAGACGAGGTTGGGCAGGTTCATCGGTCCGATGTAGGTCGGGAAGCCACGGCTGGCGTAGTTGTCCGGCTCGTCGAAGATCAGGTGGGAGGGGTCGTTGGCCAGGATCGTCGGGCACCACGCCGTCGACGGGGTCGTGCGCCGGGCACCGGAGGGGCGGTGCGTCGTGTGACGGCGGTCCCGACGTGGGACGTGCCGGTGTAGAAGCACTCGAGCTGGGCGTCGAAGTGCTCGTCCCCGAAGCGGACCAGCGACGTGGAGAAGGGCTCGTTGAAGGGGTCGTAGCCCAGGATCCACGGGTTCCCGCGGAAGGCGTGGGCCACGTCGCCCCATACGCGGTCGTACTCGCCCTGCAGATCGCCCCGGACGTCGTTGGCCCAGAAGTGGTGGAAGGCGATGCCCGCGGCCTTCGTGGCGTACGCGAGGGACCAGCGCCCCGGCGGGTCGACGCTCGGCACCCCGTTCGTGCACACGGCCCAGGTCGGCGCGCCCTCGCCGTCGAACATCTCGTTGTAGACGTCCTGGTGCATGTCGAGGATCGTGTAGATGTGGAAGCGACCCAGCAGGTTCACGGTGGTGCGCAGGCGCTGCACGTACCGGTTGAAGACGGCCTGGTTGAACTGGTGCGGATCCGTCGGGGTGCCGCGGCCGCAGATGGCCGGGTCGTTGGCCGGGGCGGTGCCCGGCTCCAGGCCGCTCCACGTCATCCCCAGGCGCACCACGTTGAAGCCGAGCCGCGCCATGAGCGAGGCGTCGGCGGCGGAGAAGTTCCACGGCTTCCCCGGGGCGGGGTAGAGCTCGAAGGGCGGGTACTTGTAGACGGCATTGACGCCGTGGAAGAAGACGACGCGCCCGTGCGGTCGTAGAGGTACGGGCCGCCCGGGGCCCTGATGGGGCCCGAGACGGCCGCCGGCGCTGGGGGTGACGATCGGCGACCGCAGCGTCGGGAGGACCGTGCTGGCCGAGGCCGAACCGATCCCGGGCGCCGCCGTCACGGCCACGGCGGCGACGACCGATATCAGCAGGGGTGCGATCGACCAGCGGACTCGACGATGCACGGCCGACAGTCTGACCGCATGACCAGCGACGGGACCGCGCCCCGGTCCCTATCCGGGGGTCAGCGCTCGAAAAGGTCAGTAGTCCAAGCCGGCGTACCAGTCGCCGCGCCCGTGCGGCGTGAGGTCCAGCAGGTGCCAGACCGGGGAGAGCAGGTCGATGCCCCGCTCGCGGATGTCCTCGGCCATGCGGGGGTGGGAGGTGTAGGCGTGGCGGGGCAAGCCGTCCCCGTCCAGCGTGAAGACCGAGACGGTCGAGTCCTGGTTGCCCGCCTCGTCCTCGGCTGCCAGGTCGTACTGGAACGTGTTCTCCCCGCAGCTGAGGAGGCGCAATGTCCCACCGCGGTCGCGGGCGTGCACGCGCGCGCCGCGGGGCCGGCGGCGGCGGCCACGACGAAGTCCGCGTTCTGGGCGATGTGGCGCACCACGCCGTTCAGACCGTCGACCCACATGGTGCACATGGGACAGGGCGCCGTCTGGCGCTTGCCGTACATGAGGTGCTGGACGACGAGCGCCCGGTGCGGCGACGTGAAGAGCTCGCTCAGCCGCACCGTGGTCACGGGGTCGTCACCGTCGGCCAGGTCGCGCGGCCCCTCGAGGAACTCGTAGTCCTGCACCGCCGCCCCGGAGGGCAGCTGGCGCCGGAGCGACGCCACCCTCTCCCGGTGGCGCATGAGCTCCACCTCGGCCTGCCGGAGCTCCTCGCGCCGCGGCCGTACTCGGATGGCTCGTCGAGGCGGGTCTGCTTCACCGGCGACCTCCTTCGCTCGACGCCGAATGAAGCGGCGTGACGGCCCGCATGCACGGGCTGGCTCGGCCTCGCATGACTGGCGCCGTGCTCGGCCATCTCGGCGTCAACGTCCCCGACCTCGATCACGGGTCACGGCCTACTACGGCCCGCTCATGCCGCTCCTCGGCTACGAGCCGTTCATGACGGCCGAGGACGCCGTCGCCTACATGCCGGCCGGCGGCAGGCGGGGCGCCTATCTCTTCCTCTACGAGGCGACCGAGGCCGGCACCTACGCGCCGGCGGCGCACCGGGCTGCAGCATCTCGCCTTCATCGTCCCCACCCGGGCGCCGTGCACCAGGTCCACGCTGCACGTCGGCCCGCGCCGGCAGCACCGTCCTCCACGGTCCGCAGGAGTGGCCCCAGTACCCGCCGCCGTACTTCGCGACCTTCTGGCTCGACCCGTTCGGGATCATGCTCGAGGCCGTGTGCCACCACGACCGCGACTGATCAGGCGACCTGCTCGAGCGCCCTCCCGATCTCGACGTTGCCCGAGACGCTGCGCACGCTGAGGTCGACCCGGACGTCGCTCGGGTGCGCCCGGGTGCGGGGGCGTCGTCGAGCGGGATGTCCGAGTGCACCGAGCCCGACATCGTCTCGACGTCGACGTGGAGGTCCACGCCCTGGGCCACGCCCACGCTCACGTCGCCCGAGACGGAGCGCACGTGCAGGTCCCCTCACCGAGGGCGAGGACCCGCACGTCCCCGGAGACGTTCACGATCCGCGCCCCGTGCGTCAGCTCGCCCAGGCGGACGTTCCCCGACGTCGCCTTGACCTCCACCCGGCTGCTGGCCGCGCCGACCTCCAGATCACCCGAGGCGGTCGAGAAGACGGCGGGCCCGGCGACGCTGGAGCAGCGCAGGTCCCCCGACGCGGTCTGGGCCCGGAGGTCGCCCCCGACCGCGCCGAGGGTGATGTTCCCGCTGGCCGTCTTGGCCGTGACACTGGCGGCCACGTCGTCGGTGGAGATGTCGCCGCTGGCCGACTTGAGGTCCGCCGTGCCGATCGGACCCGGTGATCTCGACGTCGGCCGAGCCGGCGACCACCGTGACGTCGCTCCCCTCGGGCACCTCGACCCGCACGGTCGACCGCGTTGCGCCGGACGAAGCGCATGCCGTGCAGCCGGGGGACCTTCACCGCCACGACGTGACCACCCCCGGCGGGACGGCACTCGACGGTGGCCCGCTCGACGAGCTCCTCGGCCCCCGGCGTGTCCGGCCTCGAGCGAGACCACGGTCGTGCCCGTCTCGCGGGCGGTGATGGTGACCAGGCCGACCTCGTTCTCCACGTAGAGGCGAACGCGGCCGCGTGTCTCGAATGTCTTCTCCATGTCCGTTGCTCCCTCAGGTCGTGCCGTAGCCGCGCAGGCGGTTGCCCACGCCGGCTCCCCGGCTCCGTTGTGCCGACGTCCCGCGCTCGAGCGCGCGCACGATGAACGTGTTCACCGAGACGCCCTCGGCCGACGCCCGCTCCTCGACCCTGGACTTGAGGCCCTCGCCGAGGCGCAGCGTGATGCGCGCCGAGAGGTCCCCGTCGGACTCGCCGCCGGCCGACGTGCTCGTCCTCGACATAGGCCAGATCGACGTCGTCGCCGGCGACCCGGATCTCCACGCGCCCGTCGGGGAGCTCGGCCGACAGCTCGGCGGCGGCGTCCGACAGCAGGTCGAGCATCCGGCCGGGCACGGAGCGGCTCAGGACGGCGGCGATGCGCTCGGCGGCCTCGGCCACCGTGTCGTCGCCCAGCTCCCCGACCGCCACCACGTCGGAGCGCAGCCCGTCGACCACCAGTGACATCTTCATGATGTCACTATGACATCATATGATGTCATGTCAAGGATTCCCAGGTCAGCCGCCTGAGGCGTCCTGCACCCGGGTCTTGCCGGCCGAGATGAAGGGCATCATCGCCCGCAGCTCCTGCCCCACCGACTCGATCTGGTGGGCCTTGCCCTGCCTCGCGCAGCGCCTCGAAGCGGGGCCGCCCCGCCTTGTTCTCGGCGATCCACTCCTCGGCGAAGGAGCCGTCGCGGATCTCGTCGAGGATCGTCTGCATCTCGGCCCGGACGGCGTCGTTGATGACCCGCGGGCCCCGGGTCAGGTCGCCGTACTCGGCCGTGTCCGAGATGGAGTAGCGCATGCCGGCGATCCCCTGCTCGTACATCAGGTCGACGATGAGCTTGAGCTCGTGCAGGCACTCGAAGTAGGCCGACTCGGGCTGGTAGCCGGCGTTGACCAGCGTCTCGAAGCCGGCCGTCACGAGCGCCGTCAGGCCGCCGCAGAGCACGACCTGCTCGCCGAAGAGGTCGGTCTCGGTCTCCTCGTCGAAGGTGGTGTCGAGCACGCCGGCCCGCGTGGCGCCGATGGCGTGGGCGTAGGACAGGGCGAGCTCGCGCGCCTTGCCCGGTGGCGTCCTGGTGCACCGCGATCAGCGACGGCACGCCGCCGCCCTCGGTGTAGGTCCGGCGCACCAGGTGACCGGGGCCCTTGGGCGCCACCATGGTGACGTCGACGCCCGGCGGCGGCACGATCTGCCCGAAGCGGATGTTGAACCCGTGGGCGAACATCAGGCAGTCGCCGTCGTTGAGGTGCGGCGCCACGAACTCGTCGTAGGCCGCCTTCTGCTCGGTGTCGGGCAGCAGGATCATGATCACGTCGGCCTCGGCGGCGGCGTCGGCCAGCGAGGTGACGCGCAGCCCGGCCTCCTCCGCCTTGCGCCGGCGAGGCGCTGCCCTCGCGCAGGGCGACGCGGACGTCGACGCCCGACTCCCGCAGGTTCTGCGCGTGCGCGTGCCCCTGCGACCCGTAGCCGAGGATGGCGACCTTGCGGCCGGCGATCAGGCTGGGGTCGGCGTCGGATTCGTAGTACAGCGTGGCCATGTCGTCTGCTCTTTCTCTACTCAGTGGCGGTCAAGCTTAGGCAGGGCGACCCGCCCCGTCCGTTGGAGCTCGACAACCGTGTAGTGCTCCAGCAGCCCCTCGAAGTCGTCGATCTTCTCCGGCCGGCCGGCCAGCATGACGGTCATGCGGTCGGCGCCGACGCTGACCACCTCGCCGCCGAAGACGCCCACCAGCTGAATGACCTGCGAGCGCTCCGTCGGTCCCACCGCCACCGTCACCAGCATCAGCTCGCGCTCGACGGCCTCGGCCGGGGAGAGCTCGCCGATGGACACGACGTTGACGAGCTTGTCCAGCTGCATGATGACCTGCTCGAGCGGCGCCGACTCGACGTCGACGACGATCGTGATGCGGCTGAAGTGCTCGTCCTCGTCGGTCGGGGCCACGGCCAGCGAGTAGATGTTGAAGCCCCGGCGGCTGAACAGCCCTGCCACCCGGGCCAGCACCCCCGCCTTGTTCTCGACCAGCACCGAGAGGATGTGGTGGCGGGGCGACGCACCCTTCCCGCCGGCCAACGAGGTCAGCTCGGCTGGCGTCATCGGCGGCGCCTGCAGGTCGGGGTGCACCACGATGTCGTCGTTGGAGGAGCCGGCGGCCACCATCGGGAACACCTTCTCGAACGCGTCGGTGCGGAAGTCGACGACAACCGGACGATCGTCGATGGAGTTGGCCTTCTCAATGGCCGGCCCGACGTCCTCGGGGGTCTCGGCCCGGATGCCGACGCAACCCATCGCCTCGGCCCACTTCACGTAGTCGGGCAGGTCGGGCGAGAGGTACACCTCGGAGTAGCGCTCCTCGTAGAACATCTCCTGCCACTGGCGCACCATGCCCAGGTAGGCGTTGTTGAGGATGGCGATCTTGACCGGGATCTGCTCGGCGCTGGCGGTGACGAGCTCCTGCGCCGTCATTTGGAAGCAGCCGTCGCCGTCGATGGCCCACACGGTGCGCTCCGGCCGTCCCACCTTGGCCCCGATGGCGGCGGGGACGGCGAAGCCCATGGTGCCGGCGCCGCCCGAGTTCACCCATGTGTAGGGGTGCTCGAAGTTCCAGTACTGCGAGGCCCACATCTGGTGCTGGCCCACGCCGGCGACGACGATGGTGTCCTCGGATGCGGCGTCGCGCAGCTGCTCCACGACGTTCTGCGGCTTGATCGCACCGCCGTCGGCGTCCGCGTAGTGGAGCGGGAAGCGCTCCTGCCACTCGCGGATCTGCCGCCACCAGGGCGCGAGATCCTGGAGCACCGGCTGGTCGCCGAGAGCGAGCAGCAGCTCCTCGATCACCAGCCGGCAGTCACCGGCGATCCCCACGTCGGGGACCCGCACCTTGCCCAGCTCGGCCGGGTCGATGTCGACGTGGATGATCTTGGCCCCAGGGGCGAAGGCGCTGATCTTGCCCGTCACCCGGTCGTCGAAGCGCGCCCCGAGGCTGACGAGGAGGTCGCTCTGCTGCATGGCCGTCACCGCGGTGTAATGGCCGTGCATCCCCGGCATCCCGAGTGCCTGGGGGTGCGAGTCGGGGAAGGCGCCCCGGGCCATCAGCGTGGTCACCACCGGGATCCCGGTGCGCTCGGCCAACACGCGCAGCGCGTCCGCCGCCCGCGCCTTGAGCACGCCACCCCCCACGTAGAGCACGGGGCGCGTGGCGGCGGAGATCAGCTCGGCGGCCTGGCCCACGAGCACGGGGTCACCGAAGGTCACCGGGTGGTACCCCGGCAGGTCGAGCTCGCCGACGGACGACGGCCAGTACCACTCCATGGGGGCGTTCGAGATGTCCTTGGGGAGGTCGATCAGGACCGGCCCCGGCCGCCCGGTGGTCGCAACGTGGAAGGCGGCGGCCACCACCCTGGGGATGTCCTGGACGTCCTTGATCAGCCAGTTGTGCTTGGTGATGCCCATGGTGACGCCGGTGATGTCGCACTCCTGGAAGGCGTCGGTGCCGATGGAGCCCGTCGCCACCTGTCCCGACACGACGATCAGCGGGGTCGAGTCCATGTAGGCGTTCGCGAGCGGCGTCACGATGTTGGTGGCGCCGGGGCCGCTGGTCACCATCGCCACGCCCGGCTTCCCGGTGACCATGGCGTAGCCCTCGGCCATGTGCCCGGCGCCCTGCTCGTGGCGGACCAGGATGTGGCGGATCGAGGAATCGATGATGGGGTCGTAGACGGGGAGGATGGCGCCACCGGGCAGGCCGAACATCACGTCGACCCCCTGCATCTCGAGGCTCTTAATGAGGGCCTGGGCCCCTGTCAGCTTCATGTGCTTCCCCTATGCGCTATCGGTTATCGGTCCGGAAATTGAAAAGACCCCCCGGGTTTGGGAGGTCGTGAGGCGCGCGTTGCGATGTGGGCGCGCGCCTACGTAACGAGTACCAGAATCTCGGGTCGGGTGTCGCGTGCCTGCATGAGGCCACCATTGTGGCATGCCGCCGGGTCTGGTACAACCCCGTGCCCTCCGGGCGGGCTCCCGGCCCGGCCGAGGGGCCAGGTCAGACGGCCCGGAGACACCGCGGGACCCGGTCGGACGATCACGTGGGCGAAGGGGTCGCCATGCCCCCGCCCAGGAGGGCGGGGAGCGCCGTCGCCCGCATCCGGGCCAGCACCCGGTCCGTCACCGGCACGGCGTCCGGGTGGACGCCGCCATTGCCCTCGGCCGCCGCTCGCCATGCGGCGGCTCGGCGCTCGACCATGTCGGGGGGGAGGAGCTGGATGCAGTCGAGGGTATCGGTCGTCAGGTCGACCACGATGGTGTCGCCGTCCTCGACGAGCGCGATCGGTCCCCCGAGGAGTGCTTCGGGGGCCACGTGCCCGATGACCAGGCCGACCGATCCCCCCGAGAATCGTGCGTCGGTCATCAGCGCGATGGTGATGTGCCGCTGGCGGCACAGGGCCGTGATCCGCGAGGTGGGGTCCAGCAGTTCGGGCATGCCGGGTGCGCCGCGCGGCCCCTCGTAGCGGATCACCACCATGTCCTTGTCCTCGAAGCTGTCGGGGTGCGTGTCGAGGGCCTCGATGAGGGAGCGCTCACCGTCGAACACACGGGCGCGGCCGGTGAAGACGCCGTGTGTGATGCCGCCTTCGACGCCGGCGACCTTGAGGACCGCACCACCCTCGGGAGCCAGGTTGCCGCGGAGCAGGCGCAGCCCGCCGGTGTCCTTGAACGGCTTCTCGACCGCGTAGATGACGTCCTGGTCCGGAGCCGGCGGGTCGAGCCGCCGGAGCTGCTCGGCCAGGGTCTCCCCCGTGCAGGTGATCGCGTCGCCGTCGAGGAAGCCGGCCTCGAGGAGCTCGTTGGCGATGACCTGCAGCCCGCCTTTGGCGTCCACGTCCACCATGGAGTAGTCACCGAACGGCCGCATGTTGACCAGCACGGGCAGTCGACGGGCCAGCTGATTGAAGTCGTCCTGGCTGAGCACGTCGCGCCAGAGGTCGATGCCGGCGGCGCGGGCGATCTCGACGCTGTGCAGCAGCACGTTGGTGGACCCGCCCATGGCGATGGCGACGGTCAGGGCGTTGCGCAGCGATGCGGGCGTCACGATGTCGCGCGGCCGGATGCCCTTCTTCGTCATGGCGAGCAGGCAGTCGACCGCCTGATCGGGGAACTCGGTCAGCCGGCGCGGGTCGTCCGACGGCGGGGAGACCATGTGCAGCGGTTCGAGCCCGAGGACTGCGATGAAGGTCTGCATCGTGTTGTAGGTGAACATGCCCCCGCAGCTGCCCTGCCCGGGGCAGGCGTGCAGCGCGTAGCGAGCGCGGACCTCGGCGTCCTGGTCGGCCACCTGGAAGGCCGAGACGAGGTCGATCCGGGCACCCGTCTTCGGATCGATCCCCGGCCGGATCGGGCCGTCGGAGAGGACGACCGCGGGCGTGTTGTTCTCGAGCACGGCGGCGACGGTCCCGACCGGGGGCTTGTCGCACGCCACGACGGCGACCAGCCCGGCGACGCTGTTCGCCGCCAGGTGGACGTCCGCCACGTCGTGGACGAGCTCGCGGCCGACCAGGGAGAAGCGCATCTGCGGCGTGCCATTGAGCTGGCCGTCCGACACACCCAGAGTGAACGCGGGCGGTATCAGCCGCACGGCCAGGTCGTCCTCGGCGATGCGGCGGGACAGGGCGGCCTGCACGGCCTGCACCTTCTGCGGGACACCGAGATAGCACTGGCTGTCTCCGAGGTTGCCTATGACCGCCCACACCGGGTCGTGGATCTTCCCGACGTCCTCACCGAGGAACGCGGCCGTGCCGACCCTCTGCACGTCGCGTCCGGGGTTGAGGGACACGAACGTGGACAGCGGCTCCGATTCGTTGCGCACGGATCCAAACTAGCGGGCAGGATCGCCCTGACCCCGAGGGTGGGCGACCACGCTATCGCCGGCCCTGTGGGGGCCAGACGGGCCATCGGCGGCCCGCCCGTCTTCAGGCGGAGGTCGGCACCGGCGCCGGGGTGACCTCCACGCCGAGGTCGGGATGGTGCGATCGATCAAGCGCGGCAGCCACCAGTTGACCGGCCCCAGGATCTCCATCAGCGAGGGCACCAGCACCAAGCGCCGATCTCCACGGCGACGCCCGAGGAGATCAGCCGTTGGGCCGGGCCCACGCTCGACCGCTACATCTCGGGACCGATCGGCTAGGCCGCCCCGTCGGAAGTTCCGACGAACTTCGTCGGGTGGCGGGACCGTTCTGCCCCGATGACCGCGACGGGTAGCTCTGGTACTGGTGACGACCTCACCAGCGTCGCGGCGGCCATGTCGAACGAGCAGATCCGGGAGCGCCTCGACGAGCTCTTCCACCAGAAGGCAGCGTTAGAGGGGGCCATCGTCGTGCTGCTCGGCGAGGTCGACCGACGCCAGGCGTATCGGGATGAGGGGGCGACGTCCTCGGAGCCGTGGGTCATGGAGCGCTTCGGCATCTCGACGCCCACGGCGCGCGCCTACACGCACCTCGCCGAGAAGGCGTGGGATATCCCGCACCTGGTCGCGGGGCTGTGCGCGGGCGACCTCTCGTTTGACAAGGTTCGGGCGGTCGCCGAACTGGCCACGCCGGAGACTGATCGGGAACTGCGGGATCAGGCTCAGGAGCGCTCCGTCCGGCAGCTCACCGAGATGGCCCGCTCGAGGCAGGTTCCGACCGAAGCCACGGCCGAGTCCGACCACGAGCGACGGTTCCTGCGCTTCAACGACCGCTTCCGCACCGCGACCGTCCAGCTGCCGTCCGAGTCCTACGCCGAGACCCGGGCCTGTCTCGAAGCCCGTGCCCGCCAGGTCCCCTCCGATGGCGAGACGCCGTGGGACCAACGACTGTGTGACGCCTTCTTGGAGGTGATCCGCTCATCGGTGCGGGACACGACCGGAGGGCGATCGACCTCGAGCCCGTACGTGGTCGTTGCCCATGTACCCCTGGCGGCTCTGATCGACAAGTCGGGCGAGGCGACCGAACTGGCCGGAGAACTGGAGCGAGACGGCCTGATCAGCTGCGAGACCGTCCGGCGGATCGCCTGCGACGCCACGATCGTGATCGGCGTCGATGACGACGTCGGCCACACCATGTACGAGGGTCGGGCCCGGCGAGAACCCACCGACGCACAGCGCCGGGAGGTCATGCGCCGCGACCGACACTGCCGGTTCCCCGGGTGCACGAACGTGACGTTCACCAACACGCACCATGTCGTGGCGTGGAAACCGGACGGACGCACGGACATCGACAACCTCGCGCTCCTGTGCCTCCACCACCATCGCCTGGTCCATAGTCGGGGCTGGAGCATGTCCGGCAACGTGAATCAGGAACTCACCTTCACCGGCCCTTCGGGCCGGGTCATGACGTCGCGTCCCTCCCCGATCTGGACAGCTGTCACCGCCCGCCAGAGATCCCATTCGTCGACCTAACCGCGCCGGCGGCGCAGCTCGGCCGCCACCTCCTTGCCGTTGGCCTTGCCCGAGGTGGCCTTCATGACTTCGCCGGTGAACATCCCCATCAGCTTGTCCTCCCCGCTGAGGAAGCGCTCCCACTCACCAGGGTGCGCCGAGATCACCTCGTCGACCACGGCCGAGAGCGTGTCGGCGCCGAGGGCCTCGAACCCCATCTCCTTGGCCATGGCAGCCGGGTCTCCCCCGCCGCGCTCGAGCAGCGCCCCCAGCACGGCCTTGGACTGCGTCGCCGACAACTGCCCGCCCGACTCCATGGCCAGCAACGCGGCGAACGTGGTGGCACTGAGACTCAGCCCTGCCTCGCTCTGCGCGGCGACCTCGTTCGCGGCTCGGGCCAGCGCGAGCGACGTGGGCGCGCCCGCCTCAGCTGCCGCTGTCACCAGCCCGTCTAGGCCCAGGTCGACGACGGCCCTGATCTGGTCCGCCTCGGCGTCGGTCGGCGCTCCGTCCAGCGCGGCCGCCAGCTGCGCCCGGCGATCCGAGGGCATCGGTCCGATGCCCGCCCGCACCCGCTCCCGCCATGCCGCGTCCGGAGCGAGCGGCACCAGATCGGGCTCAGGGAAGTAGCGGTAGTCGTTAGCCTCCTCCTTCGAGCGCATCGACTCGGTACGCCCGGCCGACTCGTCCCAGTGCCGCGTCTGCTGGTCCACGGAGCCGCCGGACTCGAGGACGGCGATCTGACGTGCCGCCTCGTACTCCATCGCCCGGCCCAGCGAGCGCAGCGAATTGAGATTCTTGATTTCGCAGCGCGTGCCGAACGCGCTCGTCCCGGCGGGGCGGACCGACACGTTGGCGTCCACCCGCATGGACCCCTCCTCCATCCGGCCGTCGGATGCGCCCGTCGCCACGAGGATGCCGCGCAGCTCCGAGGCGTAGGCGCGGGCGTGGGCCACCGTGCGGATGTCGGGCTCGCTGACGATCTCGACCAGTGGCACCCCTGAGCGGTTGTAGTCGACCAGCGCGTGCAGGGCGGCGTTGATGCGCCCGCTCGCCCCGACGTGCGTCAGCTTCCCGGTGTCCTCCTCCATGTGCGCCCGTGTGACGCCGACGCGGAACCCGTCGGGGAGCTCGAGCCAGCCGCCGGTGTTCAGCGGCCGGTCGTACTGGCTGATCTGGTAGTCCTTGGCCTGATCAGGGTAGAAGTAGTTCTTGCGCGCGAATTCGGAGGGCCGGATCTCGCAGTGCAGGGCGTCCCCGATACGCATGGCCAGCTCCACGGCCTGCTCGTTGAGGACGGGCAGCGAGCCGGGCAGCCCGAGACACACGGGGCAGATGTTCACGTTCGGCTCGTCACCGAACGAGTTGCGGCACCCGCAGAACAGCTTTGTCGCCGTCGCCAGCTCGCAGTGCACCTCGAGCCCGATCACCATCTCCCAGTCGGCGCTCACGACCCCGCCGCCTGCGGTGCGTGCGCCTCCACCACCCGGGCCAGGCGGAACAAGATCGCCTCGCCCAGCGCGGGCGCCATGACCTGTACCCCTACGGGAAGACCGTCGTCGCCGGTGCCAAAGGGCACGGAGATGGCAGGGTGTCCCGACAGGTTGGACGGGATGGTACAGACGTCGTTCATGTACATCGCCATCGGGTCGTCCACCTTCGCACCCAGGTCGAACGCCGTCGTAGGCGCCGTCGCGCCGAGGAGAACGTCCACCGACTCATACGCCCGATCGAACGCCTGCATCACGAGCGTACGCACCCGCTGTGCCTGCGCGTAATAGGCGTCGTAGTAGCCGGCGGACAGCGCGTAGGTCCCGAGCATCACCCGGCGCTTGACCTCGGCGCCGAACCCGGCCGTGCGGGTGGCGGTGTTCATGGCGGCCGCGTCCTCGCCGTCGACCCTGAGGCCATAGCGGACTCCGTCATAACGGGCGAGGTTGGAAGAAGCCTCGGCTGGCGCAATGAGGTAATACGCCGACAGGCCGTAAGCGAACTCGGGCACCGAGATCTCCTCGACCTTGGCCCCCGCCCCTGCCAGCGCGTCGGCCGCCTCGTGCACCCGGGCGGCCACGTCCGGCGAGCAGCCGTCCACGAGGTCGCGGCACAGGCCGACACGGATGCCCTCCGACCCGTCGTGCACCGATGCCAGTGTCGGCTCGGGTACCGAGGGGAGCGAGGTGCTGTCGAGCGGGTCGTGCCCGGCGAGCACGTCGTAGAGCAATGCGGCGTCCTCCACCGTCGTGGCGAACGGGCCGATCTGGTCGAGTGAGCTGGCGAAGGCCACCAGCCCGTAGCGCGAGACTCGGCCGTAGGTGGGCTTCATGCCGACCACGCCGCACAGCGCGGCGGGCTGGCGGATCGATCCGCCGGTGTCGGAGCCGAGCCCGAGAGGGGTGAAGCCGGCTGCCACCGCAGCGGCCGAGCCACCACTGCTGCCACCGGGGACCTTGCCCGGGTGGCGCGGGTTGCGTGTCGGGCCGAACGCAGAGTTCTCCGTCGAGCTCCCCATGGCGAACTCGTCCATGTTCGTCTTGCCGATGGTTATCGCCCCGGCCACCCGCAACGACTCGACCACGGTCGCGTCATAGGGGGGACGCCAGCCTTCCAGGATTCTCGAGCCGCAGGTCGTAAGAGAGCCACGGGTGCACAAGTTGTCCTTCAGCGCCACCGGCACGCCGGCCAGCGGGCCCGGGTCGCGCCCGTCAGCCACCGCGGCGTCGACCGCGTCGGCCTGCGCCCGCGCTTCGTCGCCCACGACCGTGAGGAACGCGTTCAGCTCGCCGTTGCTCGCTGCCACCGCGGCCAACGACTCCTCGACCACCTCTCGGGCCGAGCGCCGCCCGGACCGAACCTCGGCCGCCAGGGCCAGCGCCGTGCTCACGGCGCCTCACCCCCGATGCGGGGGACACGGAACTGGTGGTCCTCCACCTCGGGCGCGACGGCGAGCACCTCGCCGCGGTCGAGGCTCTCTCGGGGCTCGTCGGGCCGCAGCACGTTCTGCAGCGCGATCGGGTGGGACGACGGCTCCAGATGGGCCAGGTCCAGCGCCGCCACGTCGGCCGCGTGGTCGAGCACGGTGCGCAGCTGCGCCGTGAACAGCTCGACCTCGTCGTCGCGCAGATCGAGGCGGGCCAAGCGCGCCACATGAATGACGTCTTCCCGGCTCAGCGTCACGCGGCCCGGTGCCCGCTCCTCGTGGTCGCTCACCGGCGCGGCGACGACAACACGCCGGTGACGAATTCCACCGTGCGCGACTCGATCTCGTCCCTGTCGTAGTCCAGCGTGGCCACATGGAAGCTGCGCTCGAGCTTCACCTGCTCGACGGGGCCCTTGGCGCGGGCCACGAGGAGCTCACTCGACACAGGATCGACGACGTGGTCCTGCAAGCTGGTGAAGACGAGGACGGGGCAGGTAACCGACTCCAGCTCGGCCTCCACCTCGGCCGCGGCGGCGAACAGCGAGAGTGCGGCCCGCAAGGGGAGGCCCGGGTACGCGGACTCCACCGCACCATCCATCGCGATGTCGGACCCGATGCCGGGCGCAACCTCCTCGTCGTTCTCGATCATCGACTCGACGAGGGCGATGGTGTCTGCATCGGGGGGCGCAAGGAGCGGGTTGACGACTGCGATGGCCGCGATCTCGGGATGGCGCTCGGCGAGCCATACGCTGAGCATCCCGCCCATCGACAGGCCGACCACCACGACGGAGTCGCTGCGCGCGGCCAGCTCCGTGTACGCCGCGTCAGCCGCATCCGACCAGTCCTTCCAGCGGGTCGGGAGCATGTCGGAGATCTCAGTCCCGTGCCCGGGCAGTAGCGGCATCTCGACGGTGAGACCCGCATCGGCCAGCGCCAGGGCCAGGCCGCGCATCGACTGCGGGTTGCCGGTGAAGCCGTGCAGGACCAGCGCGCCACGGCCGTCGCCGGTGGCGGAATAGGGCTCGGCGCCTGGAATGATGGGGGTAGTCACGCTGCGGCAGCCTACCGGTGAGGCGAGTAGGGTTCCGGCGGCCAGATGGCTCCGGGGCGGGGCGACACCGAGGTCCTGCACCATGACCGAGACCGAAGAAGACGAAGGAGCAACGCAATGCCGTCGTACCCGTTCCTCAGCGACGAATGGCTGGACGAGGCCCGCAAGATCCGTGCGGAGTACGAGGGCAAGACGCCCCCCATCGCCCACGTCGTACGTATGAATCTTGTGGTGACAGCCGTGCCCTTCTCCGACGACGACATCCACGCCCACATGGACACCTCGAGCGGCGAGCTCGTGCTCGAGGTGGGCCACCTCGAGGTGCAGGACCTCAAGGTGACCGTCGACTACGACACCGCCAAGGCGATCCTCGTCGAGGGAAATCCGCAGGCCGGCATGCAGGCCTTCATGGCCGGCAAGGTGCGGGTCGAGGGCGACATGGCCAAGCTGATGGCGCTGCAGGCCGGACCGGCGGCCAGCGACACCAACGCCGCCGAACTGGCCACACGCTTGCGCGACATCACCGCATAGCGCCCGCCAGTCGCCCTCAGGTGGTGTCAGCCGCCAAGGTCCGTGTCCACGCGTGCCGGGGCAGCGGCCGGATGAACAGCGCACACACCACCGCCAGCGCGGCCATGCCCGCGCCAACCCAGAACGGGACGCTGAAGCTGTGCAGTAGCGCCGTGCTGTGGTGCACGTTGCCCAGGCCCGAGCGCCGAGCGATCGACTCCTGAATCGTCAAGACGACCTGGATCCCCGCCACCTCCCCCACCTGGGTGGCCATGAGCTGAGCGGCGCTCATGACGCCGTACTCCGACTCGGCCAGCTCGTTCGACATGGTGGCCGAAGTGGCGGGCATCGAGACGCCCATGCCGAGGCCCGAGAGCCCGAGTGCGATGAGGATGATGAGCAACCCCGATGATGGCCCGAGCGTGGCGAACAGGACCATGGAGAGGAACAGGGAGCTGGTGCCGACGAGCGTCGCCGTCCGCTCCCCCGTGCGCACCGCCATATAGCCGGCGATCGGCGCACTGATGGCGAAGAGCAGTGGTCGGGCCACCGAGATGAACCCGACCTGCGAGACGCTGTAGCCGTAGACCTGTTCCATGAGCAACGGGAAGAGGAAGAAGCCGCCGAAGTAGGCGAAGCTCGTGAAGCCCTTGGTGCCCATGGGGAACATGAAGTTGCGCCGGCGCCAATACGTTGTCGGCACCAGCGGGGTGGCGAAGGTGGCCTCTCGCCAGACGAACACCACGACCAGCACGACCGCCGTCACCCCCGCCGCGACGACACCGATCGAGGTCCAGCCGACAATGGGACCGATGCTGAGCACGAGCATGGCGGCCGTCACGGAGCCGGCCAGGCTCCAGCTGCCCACCCAGTCCATGCCCTCCCACACACGCGATCGCTCCGGGTGCCGCCCGCCGCCGCCATCCCCGTCCTCTTCTGCCGCGGCAACACCCCGTCGCGCCCGTCGCCCCGACGGCAGCAGGAGTGCGACCACCACCGAGGCGATGATCAGGAGCACCAGCTGGCCCCAGAACAGGGTCCGCCACCCGAAGAACTGGATCACCGGTGAGCCGAGGGTGACGCCGAGGACCGGCCCGCCCGCACCTACCAGCGACCACCACCCCAGCGCCTTGACCCGGTCCACGGGCGCGAACAGCTCGAGGATGATCGCCATCGACGCCGTGCCGGTGGCGGCCCCCTGCACCCCGTCCAGAGCGCGGGCGAACAGCAGCATCCCGACGTCGGGTGCCGTGGCAGTGAGGATCGCGCTGACCATGGCCCCGAGCAGGCCGAACTGGTACAGCCGGCGATGGCCAAAGAGGTCCCCGGCCTTGCCGAAGAACGGGGCGGCGACGCCGAAGGCCAGCAGCGGGCCGGTCGAGGCCCACGCCAGCACCGAGAAGTTCGTATTGAAATCCGCCTTGACCGTGGGCAGGGCGACCACGAAGACGGTGAAGGTGATGTTGAGCGAGAGCAGGCCGGCCAGCAGCGCGACGAGGGCCCACCACTGGTAGCGGGGGCTCCGCACCGCCCGGGCCGACACCTTGCGGTGCAGCAGGGTGAACCAGTTCGTCTCGACCGAACCGTCGGCCCCGAGGGTCCCCATCGCCCCTCCGCCGGGGTCGAATTTGGGGTCGAGGAGCACGTCAGAGTGCTCGACCGGGGGCGTTTCCACCCGTGACACCCTACCGTTGCCGAATTTTCCCGATCCTGCGGCGAGGGGCTACCGGAAGCGGCGGAACCACCAATTCGGGTCGCGCCCGTGGGCATGGAAATGGTTGGGGATCTGCCGCATGACGCGGTCGATCGACCACTCGCCGGCGCCGAAGCGGGCGTCGGCAACCCGGGTCAGTTCGGCCATCATGTGGTCGACGTCGCCGTCGGGTGGCGTCGGTCCGTGGTGCTTCCACACCACCATGGGCACCCCGCACACCTCGCAGTCGGCCACCCAGCACACGTCGTCCTCGTGGTGCCACTCCGAGAGGCGCGCCGCCTCACAGAGGTCACAGGTCGGGTCGAACGGGAGTACCACCGCGCCGTCTAGTGGGTGAACAGCTGAATGGACGAACCGGTCTGGACCGTCGACCCGACCGAGGGCTGGGTGCCCGTCACGTTGTTGTTCGGGCTGCCCGAGACGCCCGACACGCTGAGCCCGTCCTGCTGCAACGCGCTGGTGGCCTGCGAGACCGAGTCGCCGATCACGTTCGGCACCTGCGTCGTCGGCGGACCGGTCGACACGTTGACAGTCACGGCCGACCCATAGGGCGCCTGGGCCCCGCTCGCCGGGGTCGTAGAGATGACATCGCCGGACGCCACCGTGGCCGAGGACTGGTTGGCCTGGGTGGCGGTCAAGCCCACCGCCTGCAGCGCCGCCTGGGCCTGGGCGAAGGTGTACGTGGTGGGGATGCTCGGGACCGTCGCCGGCTGATGGCCGAGCGACGGGACGAGGGTGATGGGGCTCCCATAGGGCGCCTTGGCCGGGTTGGCCGTGGACCCGAGCGACCACAGCACCAGGACACCGGTAGGCACGGTGTTGCTGTAGGTCCCCGGTGCGCAGACCGCCCCGAAGTGCGCCGCTTGCAGCGCCGTCGTCGCCTGGGCACAGGTCATACCGTTCAGGGCGGGAACGCTCACGTCGGGCTTCCCGTCGGAGACCACGACGGTGACCGTCGACCCCTCCTTGAGGCTCGTCCCCGCCACCGGTGTCTGGGAGACGACAGAACCAGCCCCCACGGTGATCGACTTCACGGGAGCCGCCATCTTCAGGTTCATATGGACCTTGGCCACGTCCACCCGGGCCTGGGTCAACGGCAGGTTGACCAGGGCAGGCGTCGGGTGCGAGGGGGTGAATACCTTGGCCTCGAAGGCGGCCAGCAGTCCTCCCACCACGAGGACCGCAGCGACGATCGCCGCCACGATCCACCACGTGCGCCGCCGGCTGCGAACCCCGGCCGGCGTCGAGCCCTTGCCGCCGGAAGCGGAGCCGGTCTTGCCCCCGTACGGCTCGGCATCGAAGATCTCCCCGGGCCCCGCCCTCGTCCCGACGGGGGCGTCCTTCAGGCTGGGTGCGATCGCAGTGGCGGACCCCGTCGCAGCACCGGCGACGGCCGCCACCCCACCCGGGTCGGTCAACTCGGGCACCCCAGGGGCCCGGAACCCGGTGATAGGAGAGGCGGCCTCCAAGTGAGGGATCACCAGCGGCAACGGGGCCGGCGTCGGCAACGCAGCGGCCAACGCAGCCAGACGGGCCGCCAGGCCGGCCGCGTCCAGGCGCGCCGCCACATCGGGAGCAGCGGCACGGGCGAGGACGTCGTCGAGTGGCCCGAGGGCCGCGTCGTGCGGCAAAGGCTGCCCGATACGGGCCGCCAGCGTCCCCATCGTCGTGTCCGTCACGAACGGCACCGTTCCTGTCACGGCCTCGTACAGGACCAACGCCAGCGAGTAGACGTCGGCACGCCCGTCGACCGGCTTGCCCTCGGCCGCCTCGGGCGAGATATACCGGGCAGTCCCCACCATCGCCCCGGCCGGCTCGGTCCATGCCGCCTCGGCCAGGGCACGGGCCACGCCGAAGTCGGCCACGCGCACCCGGCCTTCCTCGTCGAACAGGAGGTTGGCCGGCTTGATATCACGGTGCACCAAACCCCGGACGTGCGCATAGGCCAACCCCTGCGCCACCTCCATCCCCAGCTGGGCCGCCTGCGAGTACGACAGCAAGGACCCGCGGTCGAGCAGATCACGCAGCGAGCCCCCGCCGAGATACTCCAGCACCAGATACGGCCCGTCCGCGTCCTCACCCCAGTCGAAGACCCGCAACACATGCGGATGGTTCAGGGACGCCACCGAGCGCGCCTCGGCGCGGAAGCGCTTCAGGAACGCCTCGTCGGAAGCCAGGGCGGGCTGGAGGACCTTGACCGCGACGTGACGCTGCAGCGACACGTCCTCGGCCAGGAAGACGTGGGCGGAAGCGCCGGTGCCCAGTGCGGAGAGCAGCCGGTACCGCTTCCCAAGGACCCGGCCGATGGAATCAGAAATCAGGGGCATCGGGGCACACCCAGGCTACCGATGTCCGCCACAGGTTCGGTGGACACCTCCCCACCAGGTCACCCCTCCAGCTCTCCCGTCTCCAACAGCGTCTCGAAGGACGTTGCGTCGAGAACCGGGGTGCCGAGCTCCTCGGCATTCTTGAGCTTGCTGGCCCCCGGAGCATCCCCCACCACCAGCGCGAAGGTCTTCTTCGACACGCTCCCCGGCGACGTGCCACCCCGCGCCACGATCGCCTCCTCGGCCCCCTCACGCGTGTAGCCGGGCACGGCTCCTGTGACCACCACCGCCTTCCCGGCCAGCGTCTGGGCGGGCATGGCCGCCGCCCCGTCCCCCCCGGACGCCGGACCGGCGGCACCCGGCTCCTCCGTGTTGACCCCCGCCTCTCGCAGCCGCCCGACGACCTCCTCGTTGGTGGGTTGGGCCAGGAACTCGGCCACGCTGGCAGCGATGACGCCGCCCACGCCGTCGACGGCCGCCAGCTCGGCCTCCGAGGAGGCGAGGATTGCGTCCAGGGAGCCGAACGCACGGGCGATCGCCCGTGCCCCGGTCGGCCCCAAATGCCTCATACCCAACGCCACGAGCAACCGGCTCAACGGCTGTCCTCTCGACGCCCCGATGGCACCGACGAGGTTGCGCGCCGAGATCTCACCGAACCGCTCCAACTCGCTCAGCTGCTCTACGCCGAGCTGGTACAGGTCGGCCGGGTCGTTGACCAGCCCCGCCGCGACGAGCTGGACCACTCGTTCCTCGCCCAGCCCCTCAATATCCATCGCCGAGCGCGACGCGTAGTGGGCGATCCGCTGCACGCGCTGGGCGGGGCAGTCGATGTTGGTGCAGAACGTGTCGCTCTCGCCCGGCAGGCGGACGAGCGGCTGTCCGCACGAGGGGCACGTGGCCGGGAACTTCCACTTCGGCTTCCGGCGCTTGGGCACGCCGGGGCCCTCACGGACCGGGCCGACCACCTCGGGGATCACGTCGCCCGCCTTGCGCACGATCACCAAGTCGCGGGGCCGGACGTCCTTCGCCGCCACCTGGTCCTCGTTGTGCAGGGTCGCCACCCCGACGGTCGAGCCGCCCACGAACACCGGTTCGAGCTGCGCGAAGGGCGTGGCCCGCCCCGTGCGCCCGATGGAGACGTGAATGGCGATCAGCCTGGTCGTGCGCTCCTCGGGGGGGAACTTGAACGCAATGGCCCACCTTGGGGCCCGCGACGTGGCGCCCAGCACGTCGTGCAGCGCCAGGTCGTCCACCTTCGTCACCACGCCGTCGATCTCGTAGGGCAACGAGTGCCGCTCTTCCGCGAGCTCGTGGCACCGGGCCACCACCGCGCCCATCCCCTTCACCCGACCGGCCAGCGGGCTGACCGGGAAGCCGGCCTTGGCCAGCTGGGCCAGCGTGGCGGTCTGCGTCGCCGCCGGCCAGCTGCCCCTCGCCGGCACGCCCTCCACGACACCGACCTGGTAGGCCCAGAAGGACAGGGGGCGGGTAGCCGTCACCTTCGGGTCCTTCTGACGCAACGCGCCGGCGGCGGAGTTCCGCGGGTTCACGAAAAGGCGCTCGCCCGCGTCGGCCTGGCGCTTGTTCATCGCCTCGAATTCGGCCACCGGCATGTAGATCTCGCCGCGGACCTCGAGCAGTTCGGGGTAGGGGCCTCCCGCCTTGGCGAGCTCCTCGGGCACGTCCTTCACCGTCGCCACGTTGGCCGTGACATCCTCGCCGGTGACGCCGTCGCCCCGCGTCGCCGCCTGGACGAAACGCCCGCGCTCGTAGGTGAGCGACATGGCGACGCCGTCGACCTTGGGCTCGCAGGAGAACGCCAGCACCTCGAGGTCGAGCGAGGGGTCCTGGCGCCGCAGGCGCTCGGCCCAGGCGCGCAGCTCGGTCTCGTCGAACGCGTTGTCGAGGCTCATCATGGGGACCCGGTGGCGGACCTCTTGGAAGAGTCCCGACGGAGCGGCGCCGACGGCGTTGGTCGGCGAGTCGGGGGAGGCGAGCGACGGGTGCTCCGCCTCGAGCTCGCGCAGCTCACGGACCAGGAGGTCGTACTCGGCGTCGGGGATCTCCGGCGAGTCGAGCGTGTGGTACAGCACGTTGTTGTGTGCGATGAGCGCGCGCAGCTCCTCGACGCGCGCCGCCACCTCCGCCGGGACGGCGCCCTCAGGCTGGGCCGGCACGGTCAGGCCGCGATGCCCGCGCCGAGCACGGCGTCGGGGTCCTGCGCGTCGTAGAGGGCCACCGTCTGTCCCGGCGCGATCGGCCGCTGCGGGGCGTCGAAGCGCACCACCAGGTCTGCGCTGTCCGCCCGGTCCAACCGATCGACGGTGCAGCAGGCGGGCCGCCCGTGGGCGCTCACCTGCGCCACGGCGCGTGCGCCGGCGTCCAGCGGGTGGTCGACCCAGGTCAGGGACGGACCAGCAAGGACGACCGAGGAAAGCAGCGCGTCCGCTGCGTTGCCGACGGTGACCCGGCGCGCCGCCACGTCGACGTGGGTGACATAGCGCCGCGTGCCGTCGCTCGCGTGCCCCATGCCGCGCCGCTGGCCGACGGTGACCAGCTCGACGGCCTCGACCGAGCCTGCGGGCCGACCGGCGCTGTCCACGACGTCGGCCGGGTGCAGCTCCATCCGGCGGGACAGAAATCCCTGACGGCCCTCCGCGTCTCGTATGAAGCACACGTCCTGGCTGTCCGGTTTGGCGGCGGTGCGCAGCCCGAGCCGCCGGGCGTGGGCCCGCACCTCGTCCTTGGTCATGTCCCCGACCGGGAACAGCACCCGGGCCAGCGCGTCCTGTCCCAGCATGGAGAGCACGTAGGACTGGTCCTTGGCCCCGTCAGCGCCCCGGCGCAAGCGCCAGACGCTGTCGGCCCCGCCATCGCCTCCGCCCCCGTCTTCAGACACCCGGGCGTGGTGCCCCGTGGCCAGGCGGTCGAAGCCGAGTCGCTCGGACCGCCCGAGCAGCCGGTCGAACTTCATGGAGCGGTTGCACTCGATGCACGGGTTCGGCGTCCGCCCCCGCGCGTGCTCCCCGACGTAGGGCGCGACGACGTGGCGGTCGAACTCCTCGGTGAGGTTGAACACGTGGTGGTCGATGCCCAGCTGCTGGGCCACCCGACGGGCGTCGTCGACGTCCGCCACGGAGCAGCAGCCCGAGTCCGAGGGGCCGCCCCACAGCTTGAGCGTCGCCCCGACCACTTCATGGCCCCGCTCCACCAGCAGCGCCGCTGCGACCGAGGAGTCGACGCCTCCCGACATGGCAACGAGCACCCGCATGAGACCAGTGTGCCACCGGCGCTCGGGCGTCAATGACGCAGCGCAGCCACCGCGGCGGGCACCACGGCGAGCGCGCCGTCCACGTCCGCATCGGTCGTGCCGTACCCCAGTGTCAGCCGGACGGCGCCGGCGGCCAGCCCGGGGGCGACGCCCATGGCCGTGAGCACGGGGCTGGGCTCGAGGGCCCCGCTGGCACACGACGAGCCGCCCGAGACGCACACCCCCTCGGCGCCGAGCGCCACCAGCAGCTCCTCGCGCTCCACCCCCGGCAGGCACAGGTGCAGATGCCCCGGCAGCACGGCGACCCCCGCCGGCACGGTGCGGTGCGCCCCCTCGATCGCCGCCAGCAGCCCCTCAGCGAGACGGTCCCGCAGGGCCGCCACCCGTGGCGCCTCCGCACCGCGCTCGGCGGCCACCAGGCGCAGCGCGGCCGCCAGCCCCACCGCGCCCACGACGTCCTGGGTCCCGCTGCGGCGCTCCCGCTCCTGCCCGCCGCCGTTCTGGCGCGCCGTGAGCGCCACCTGCGGGCTCACCGCCAGCGCCCCGGTGCCGACCGGTCCCCCGACCTTGTGGGCGCTGAGCGAGACCAGGTCGGCACCGGCGGTGACCTCGGCGAGGTCGAGCCAGGGCGCGGCCTGGACCGCGTCGGTGAAGACATGCGCCCGCTGGGCGCGCCGCCGCACCGCCTCGACGACGTCGGCCACCGGCTCGACGACGCCGGTCTCGTTGTTGGCCGTCATGACCGCCACCAGCGCGGCACGCGACGAGAGCGCCCGTGCCAGGGCATCGAGGTCCACGACGCCGTGGCCGTCGACGGGCAGCTCGCGCACGTCCATGCCGACCGCCGCCGCGGCCCGCGCTGACTCGCGCACCGCCGGGTGCTCGACCGCCGAGTACAGCAGCACGGCCTCACCCCGCTCCCGCAGCGCCGCCTCGGCGACCCCGAGGACGGCCAGGTTGGCGGACTCGGTGCCCCCCGACGTGAAGACGATGTCGCCGGGGTCGCGGCCGAGGAAGGAGGCCACCTCGTCGCGCGCCTCCTCCAGCAGGCGCCGGGCCCGTTGGGCCGGCGGGTGGCTCCCGGTGGGATTGCCGAGCGGGCCGGCGTGGACCTCGGCCATGGCGGCGGCCACCTCGGCCCGCAGCGGCGTGGTGGCGGCGTGGTCGAGGTACGTGGTGGTGGTCACCCCGGCCCGGCGCGGATCAGGCAATCCATACCGTCTTGGCGTTGGCGAACTCCTTGAGGCCGAGCTCGGAGAGCTCGCGCCCGTAGCCCGACTTCTTGACGCCGCCGAAGGGCAGCTCGGGAGCGGAGGCCACCATGGCGTTGACGAACACGGCCCCCGCCTCGATCCCCTCGACGCAACGGGCGATCTCGTCGTCATCGTCGGTCCACACGCTCGAGCCGAGGCCGAAGGGAGTGGCGTTGGCTGCGTCGATCGCGGCATCGAGGTCGGGCACCGCCAGCACCATGGCCACGGGGCCGAAGATCTCCTCCCGGGCCACCTCCATGCCCGTGGTCACCCCCGAGAGCACGGTCGGGGCGAGGTACCAGCCGTCGGAATCGGGCACCCTCGCTCCGGCGTGGACGGTGGCACCCTGGCGGCGCGCCTCCTCGACCTGGCCCACCAGCTCGTCGCGCTGGGCCTCGCTGACGATCGGCCCCACGTTGGTCGCCGGGTCGAAGGGGTCGCCGACGACCAGAGCGTCCATGGCCGCAGTGAAGCGGGCCAGGAACTCGTCGGCTACATCACCGACCACGATGAACCGCTTGGCTGCTATGCACGACTGTCCGTTGTTCTGCACGCGAGCGGTGACGGCGGTGCGCACGCACGCATCGAGGTCGGCCGAGGGGCAGACGATGAAGGGGTCCGAACCGCCGAGCTCGAGCACGCTCTTCTTGAGGGCCCCTCCGGCGGCCGACCCGACCGACATGCCGGCCCGCTCGCTCCCCGTGAGTGTGACCGCCGCGATCCGGGGGTCGGCGATGAGACCCGCGATGTCCTTGGACTCGACGAAGAGGTTGGTGAACACGCCCTCGGGAAGACCGGCCCGGCGGAACAGGTCCTCTATGGCCAGCGCCGTCTGGGGCACGTTCGACGCGTGCTTGAGCAGGCCGACGTTGCCCACCATCAACGCGGGGGCGGCGAAGCGGATCACCTGCCACATGGGGAAGTTCCACGGCATCACCGCCAGCACGGGGCCCAGCGGCTGGTAGTGCACGTAGGACCGCGTGGCCGACGTCTTGATGGGCTCGTCAGCAAGCAGTCGCTCGGCGTTGTCGGCGAACCAGCGCAGCCCGACCGCGCTCTTGGACACCTCGGCCTTCGCCGCGGCGAACGTTTTCCCCATCTCGGTCGTCAGGATGCGCGCGATGTCGGGCACCTCGCCCTCGAGCAGCTCGGCGGCCGTGAGCAGGTGGCGGGCCCGCTCGGCGTAGGTCGTCGTCTTGTACTCTGCGAACGCGGCAACGGCGCGCTGGAGAAGCGCCTCCACCTCCTCGGGGGTGTGGGACGGGAACTCCTTCTCCGTCTTGCCGGTGGCTGGGTTGATCGTCGCGAAGGCCATGTGCTCAGTCTTACCCGCTGCCCAGCCCCAGGTGATCGGGCACGGCGTGCCGCATCAGCTTGCCGGTGGCGGTGTGGGGCAGGTCTCGGGCGGCGATGTAGGTCTTGGGCCGCTTGTACGGGGCGAGATGATCCGTGGCGGTGGCCCGCAACGCGTCCTCGGCGCCGGGGGCAGCGGCTCTGTCGGCGACATAGGCCACGCAGACACGCTGTCCCCACTGCTCGTCGGGCAGTCCGAAGACGGCCACCTCGGTCACGCCGTCCACGGCGGCCAGCACGTTCTCGACCTCGGCGGGGTACACGTTGACGCCGCCGCTGATGATGAGGTCGTGGCGCCGGCCCGTCAGGTAGAGGTAGCCGTCCGGATCGAGGCGGCCCAGGTCGCCGATCGTGCACGCCGGACCGCGCCAGGCCTTCTGCGTGGCCTCTTCGTTGCCCCAGTAGCTGAAGCGGGCGAAGTCGGGCATGTCGCACCAGATGGTCCCGCTGCCAGTCGAGTCGTCGACCAGGTCGTCGGCGTCGTCGACCGGCTCGATGAACAGCCGGCGCCCGGTCCGGGCCCGGCCGACCGTGCCGGGGCGCGCCAGCCAGTCCTCGGGCGGGCACACCGTGAACTGGGCCTCCGTCGAGCCGTAGAACTCCCAGACGCCGCCGCGGCTCACGCGGTCCATGGTCGCCCGCTTGACCGACTCGGGGCAGGGCGCGCCGGCGTGGACGAGGAGGCGGAGCGAGTCGAAGGTCTCATCGACCCCGAGGCCGGGGCACTGGAGTATGCGCTGGAGGTGGGTCGGCACGAGGAAGGTGGTGGTCGGGCGGTGACGTCGTATGACGTCAAGCGCGGTCGGGGCGTCGAAGCGGCTCAGGATGGCGAGGGACCCGCCCGAGAGCAGCGTGCCCGTCGAGAATCGGATGGAGACCGTGTGGTACATCGGCGAGCACACCATGTGGAGGTCGTCCCGGTCGAAGTGCCATACCGACGCCTCGTCCTCGAAGACGGTGCGAGCCGTGGCCTCGTCCCAGATACCGGTGGTCACGCCCTTGGGCCGCCCCGTCGTGCCCGACGTGTAGTGCATGGGGCGGGTGAGCGGGTACGGGGCGAGGTCGGAGGGCGGGCCGTCGGTGAGCCGGGCCAGGTCCGCCGGGTCGAAGATGCGGAGCGTGGGCTGCGCGTCGTCAGCCAGGACGTCGCGCTCGGCGGGGGTCAGGGTCGCGTTGAGCAGGACCGGGATGAGGCCGATCCGCGCCGCCCCGAGCACCGCACATATGAGGTCGGCGGACGAGCCGAGCGCGAAGGCGACCCGGTCGCCCCTCGTCAGGCCGCGGGCCAGCAATGCCCCGGCGGCACGGCGCTGACGGTCCTCGGCGTCGTCGGCGTGGAGCAGCTCGACCGTGGCGGCATCCCTGGTGGGCACCGGGGCAGCGTATGGCACCATGGCCGCCATGGACGAGGTCGCACACGCCCGGGCCCTGGTCGAGCGGGCGCGTCGGGTCGTCGTGCTGACGGGGGCCGGTATCTCGACGGACTCGGGCATCCCCGACTTCCGCGGGCCCCAGGGCGTCTGGACCAAGAACCCGGGGGCCGAGAAGGCGGCCACGCTCCAGGCCTACGTGGCGGACCCCGAGCTACGCCGGCGGGCGTGGCAGAGCCGGCTCACCTCGCCCATGTGGTCGTCGCAGCCCAACGCGGGGCACCGCGCGCTGGTGGGCCTGGAGCACAGCGGCCGGCTCGACACGCTCGTGACGCAGAACATCGACGGGCTGCACCAGAAGGCCGGCACCGACCCGGAGCGGGTCGTCGAGATCCACGGCACGGCGCTCGAGGTGGTGTGCCTGACCTGCGGCGACCGCCAACCCACCGAGCCGGTGCACGAGCGGGTGCGTGCCGGCGAGGACGACCCGGCCTGCACGGTCACGCTGGCGGACGACACGGCGTGCGGCGGCATCCTGAAGTCGGCCACCATCAGCTTCGGCCAGAACCTGGTCCCCGAGGACCTCTTCCGGGCGGAGGCGGCGGCGGCGACCTGCGACCTGCTGCTCGCCGTGGGCTCGACCCTGGCCGTCTTCCCCGCCGCGGGCCTGGTGCCGGTCGCCGTGCGCAACGGCGCGGTCGTGATCATCGTGAACGGCGACCCGACGGAGATGGACACGCTGGCCGACGTCGTCGTGAACGAAGCGATCAGTGGGTGCCTGCCGGCGCTGGTGGAGAACCTGCCGGCGGTCTGATGACAGCACGGGTCGGCCGGGCCGAGGCGGCCGGGCCGGGCTACTCGGTCTCCATCTCCGTCTCCGTCGTGAACTCGGCGTTCTTCGCGGCCTTGGCCTTGCGGCGGGGCTTCAGCGCGAACCACCAGATGCTGGCGATGGTCCCCAGCGTCACGGCGGCGGCCGCCACCGGCTTCACGACCTTTCGGGCACCGCTCTTGGCCATGGGCGCAGACCTTACCCGGCGAGGCCGGACGGGACGGCCTGGTCCGGGATGCGCACCGTGACCGTCCCGGGGCGCTCCAGGCCGAACGCGAGGGCCAGGATGTGTTCGGCCACCCACCCCGGCGAGTTGAACCGGTGCTCCTTCGCGGCCCGGCGGAATCGGTCCACCTGCGGGAACGCGGCCCGGTCGGCGGCGCGGATGGCAACCTGCATGTCCGTGTCCACCAGCCCGGGTGACACCGAGTAGGCGGCCAGGCCGTGGCGCGCCTCCTCGAGCGCCACGACGCGGGTGACCTGGTCGACGGCCGCCTTGGAGGCGCAGTAGGGCGCCCAGCCCTCGTAGGGGTTCGTGGCGGCGCCCGACGAGATGTTGACCAGGGCGCCGGTCCCCTCCCGGGCGCGCACGTGCTCGGCGAACACGGCCGTCCCGTTGAGCACACCGGTGACGTTGACGTCGACCGTGCGGGCGATCTCCGCCGGGTCGGCGTCGACGAGGGGGCCGATGGGACCGAGCAGGCCGGCGTTGTTCACCCAGAGGTCGATGCGGCCGAATCGAGCGACGACGGTGCCGGCGAAGCGGGCGAGTGCGTCGCGATCGGTGACGTCGACGGCGGCGAGGACCGGTGCCTCCGGGGACACGACATGCCCGTCGTGTGCCGTCGGCCGCGTGCGAGCGGCCAGGACGGGGCGGTGGCGGGCGCATAGGCCGAGGTGCATGCCCTCACCGGCGAAGTGCATGGCCAGGCCGGCGCCCAGGCCCCGGCTGGCGCCGGTGACCACGGCGACCCGGCCGGCGACCGGCGGGGTCATGCGCTCGTGCGTACCGAGCGCTCGCTGCGGTAGTGCGCCGCCGCGGCCACCAGGGCGTCGAAGGGGCGCTGATCCATCCCCTCCTCGGGGTGCCACTGCACGCCGAGGACGAAGCGGGCGGACGGCATCTCGACCGCCTCGATCACACCGTCGGCGCTGGCCGCCGTGGGGACCAGCCCCCGGCCGATGCCACGGATGGACTGGTGGTGCGAGCAGAGCACCGTGGTCGTCTCCCCGAAGACCTCGGCGGCGACGGAGCCCGGCACGGTCTCGACCTCGACGTCGCCGAACTCGAAGGGGGCGCTGCGGTGCGCCAGGGTGCCCACCACGTCCGGCACGTGCTGGTGCAGCGTGCCGCCCAGCTCCACGTTGAGGATCTGGCAGCCGCGGCAGATGGCGAGCACCGGCATGTCGGCCCGGAGCGCGGCAGCGAGCAGGGCGCGCTCGCTGACGTCGCGGTTGACGTCGACACCGCCCACCTCGGGCCCGGGCTGCTCGCCGTAGGCGATCGGGTCGACGTCCCCCCCGCCGGTCAGCACGAGGCCGTCGATCACGTCTATGACCTCGTCCGCACCGGCTCCGGAGCCCCCGGGGCCGGTGCTCGGCGGGGGCAGGAGCACGGGGCGACCGCCCGCCGAGGCCACCAGCTCGAAGTAGGACTCGGGCAGCACGGCGGCACGGCGCTCCCAGCTGCCCCAGCGGGCATCAGCCACGTAGGTGGAGAGGCCGATGAGCGGGATCACCAGCCCAGCGTACCGAGCGCAAGCGGGCAGACGGGCTGGACGCTCGACGGCGGCGCGGTCAACATGGCGCATGCCAGGTCGTGAGCTGATTGACGCGGGTATCGCCGACGGGTCCGTCGACACGGTCGTGGTCGCCTTCCCCGACATGCACGGGCGGCCCGTCGGGAAGCGGGTGACGGCGGACTTCTTCTCGTCGCACGTGGCCGAGCACGGGATCGAGGCCTGCGACTACCTGTTGGCGGTCGACGTCGACATGAACCCGCTGCCGGGCTACCACTTCACCAACTGGGACACCGGCTACGGCGACTTCGTGTGCCGGCCGGACTACGCCACGGCACGGCGCATCCCGTGGCTGGGGGGGACGGCCATGGTCATCTGCGACCTCACCGACACCGACGGGGTGCCCGTCGAGGTGTCGCCCCGGCAGATCCTGCGTCGCCAGCTGGAGCGGGCGGCGGAACGCGGGCTACGGATCTGCAACGCGACCGAGCTCGAGTTCTTCCTCTTCAAGGACTCCTACGAGGAGGCCGACGCCAAGGGGTGGAAGGGGCTCACCCCGCACACGTCCACCATTGAGGACTACCAGTTGCTGCAGACGACGCGCGAGGAGTACATCCTGCGTCGCATCCGCAACGAGATGCGCGGCGCCAACATCCCCGTCGAGTTCTCCAAGGGCGAGGCGGGGCGGGGGCAGCACGAGGTGAACGTCACCTACGACGAGGCGCTCGTGACCGCCGACCACCACCTCGTGTTCAAGAACGGGATCAAGGAGATCGCGGCGCAGGAGGGACGGGCCGCCACGTTCATGGCCAAGTGGACCATGGACGACGTGGGCTCCTCCTGCCATGTGCACACCAGCCTGTGGGACGCCGAGAGCGGCGATCCCCTGATGGCGGACGCGTCGCACCCGAGCGGGCTGTCGACCGTCGGGCGCCGCTTCCTGGCCGGGCAGCTGCACGCGGCGCGAGAGCTGGCCTGGTGCGCGGCGCCGACCGTGAACTCCTACCGGCGCTACGTGCCCGGGAGCTGGGCGCCGACAGCGGCGGTGTATGGCGAAGACAACCGGACGTGCGGCTTCCGTCTCGTCGGTCACGGCGCGGGCCGCCGTGTGGAGTCGCGGATCCCGGGGGCGGACGTGAACCCGTATCTCGTGCTGGCGGCGGCGATTGCGGCTGGCCTCTACGGCATCGACCACGAGCTCGAGCCCGGCGAGCCCTACGCCCGCAACGCCTACGAGGCGAGCGACGTGCCCCGCATCCCCTCGACACTGGTGGAGGCCATCGACGAGCTGCGCCGGTCCACGGTCGCGGCCGAGGCGTTCGGGCCCGACGTGCACCATCACCTTCTGAACACGGCCGAGCAGGAGTGGCTGGCGAGCAACCGCCACGTGACGGACTGGGAGCTGGCCCGGAACTTCGAGCGCATTTGAGGCTGGCCGCCGCCCCGGCGGACCGGACCGTCGGACCGGCGGACCACGCCCGATTGCCTCCCCGCTAAGGTCGCCCGGTCATGCTGCGCTCGCAACTGTGCTCGGCCGAGTCGCTGCGCTCCCCCGCCCTGCGGGGCTGGGCGGAACGCCTGCGGCCCATGTGGGACGCCGGGCACCAGGACGGCCGCGACGTCATGCTTCACCGCAAGATGTGGGAGTGGCTGTTCATCGCCGAGGCGCTCCGCGAGCGGGGGATGCTGGAGCCCGGGCGTTCCGGCCTCGGGTTCGGTGTCGGCAAGGAGCCGCTGGTGGCCCTGTTCGCCGACTCGGGGTGTGACGTCGTCGCCACCGACCAGCCCCGCGGCTCTGCCATCGCCTCGGGCTGGACGGACTCCGAGGTCGAGTGGGCGGGCGGGCTCGAGGACCTCAACACGCACGGGCTGTGCCCCGACGAGCTGTTCGTGCGCCGGGTCCGCTACCGCGACGTGGACATGAACGCGATCCCGGCCGACCTGCGCGACTTCGACTTCACGTGGTCGTCGTGCGCCCTCGAGCACCTGGGCACGCTGGCCGCCGGGGCGGACTTCGTCGTGGCGCAGATGGAATGCCTTCGACCCGGCGGGGTGGCCGTGCACACCACCGAGTACCTGGTCTCCTCGGACGAGGCCACGGTCGAAGCGGGGGGCACCGTGTTCTACCGGCGGCACGACATTGAGGCGCTGGTCACCGGACTGCGGCGGGCGGGGCACGACATCGACATGGACTACCGCCTGGGCGACACCCCCGAGGACCTCCACGTGGACGTGCCGCCGTACACCGACGTGCACCTGCGCACGCAGCTGGGCGGGTACGTGACGACCTCGCTGGCGCTGGTGATCACGAAGGGGTCCGACGGGGGCGGGCGGCTGCGCTCGCTGTTCGGGCACCACTCGGGCTGAGACCGGGGCCGGCTCGGGCTGAGACCGGGGCCGGCGAACCCGCCCATTGGTCAGGCCATGGGTGAAGCTCGGTGCAGCCGGCCACCGTTCAGTCGCTTGTGGATCGCCTTCGTCTTCTCGTAGAGGTTGACGAACTCC
This sequence comes from uncultured Acidimicrobiaceae bacterium, assembly GCA_963824195.1. Classification (GTDB taxonomy): domain Bacteria; phylum Actinomycetota; class Acidimicrobiia; order Acidimicrobiales; family RAAP-2; genus Bog-473. Next base: position 117,163 of record CAWGOJ010000008.1, read on the forward strand.
TTTATGAGATCGCCATACACCGCGGCCGCCGCAGGGTCCGGCTCAAAGGTGGCCTTCACCTGCACGGTGCCGGGGATGTCGTCCACCGTGATGTGGCCGAGGGCCAGGAGGGTCAGGAGCCCCGCGCCGCGCACATTGGCCAGCACCGGGTCGGCGATCTGGCGGATGGTGCGCCCGGTGGCGTCGGCGTGGATCTGGGACCACAGGTCCGAGTTGGCGCCGCCGCCCACGAAGGCCAGCGACTCGAAGCGCCGCTTGCAGAACTTCTCCACGGCGCCGAGCAGCCAGGCCGAGTTGAGGCCCACCCCCTCGAAGACGGCCCGGACCATGTCGGAGCGGGTCGACGACAGCGAGATGTTGTGGAAGCCGGCCCGGATCGTGTGGTCGTCGACCGGCGACCGCTCGCCGTTGAGCCACGGGGTGAAGAGCACGCCGTTGGACCCGGTGGGCACCGACGACGCCATGTCGTTGAGGGTGGCGAAGAAGCCGTCGGCCCCGGGGCCGGGGCCGGGGCCGGACAGCGCGTCGTCGGGGAAGAGCAGGTTGTCGCGCAACCAGGTGAGGCAGGCGCCGCCGGTCTCGTGCTCGTCGGCCAGCAGGTAGCGGCCCGGGATGCCCGAGGGGATGGACGCGATGTTGGTCAGGGCGTCGGTCTTCTTGAAGGGCACGTGGCAGCTGATCCAACTGGAGGTGCCGATGTAGAGGTGGGCGTCGAAGTCCGCCACGGCGCCCGAGCCCACGGCGGCCGAGTGGAGGTCGCCCGTGCCGGTGACGACGGGCGTGCCCGGGAGCAGGCCCAGCTCGGCGGCAGGCCTGGTGGCCAGCCCCCCGAGCACGCTGCCCGTCGGCACGAGGTCGGGCAGCTTGGAGCGCTCCAGGCCGGCCAGCTCCACCAGACTGTCGTCATATGCGATCGCGCCGATGTCCCGGTTGTCGGTGACCCAGTGCAGGGTGATGGAGTCGTGCGACGCCCGGGCCAGTCCCGTGAGGCGCAGGTTGAGGTAGTCGACCGGCTCGAGGAAGACCGCCGCGGCGGCGTAGACGTCGGGACGCTGCTCGCGCAGGAAGTGGATGTGACCCACGGGGTCCTTGCCCGAGAGGCTCGGGATCCCCCCGGTGCGGCGCACCCAGCGCGCCAGCTTGGGGGCCGAGTAGCCCTGCACGTTGAGCGTGCCGCGCACCGTCTCGCGGACCGCGTGGGCGCCGCGGGAGTCCATCCAGGTGATGGCCGGGCCGATGGCCTCCCCCACCTCGTCGACGGGGACGGTGCCCGACCACTGCGAGGTGCACCCGACGCCGACGACCCGTTCGGGCGGCACGCCGCTGTCCGCCAGGGCACGTCGTGCCGAGTCCACGATGGCTTCCCACCAGGCGCTCGGGGACTGCTCGGCTCCCCCATCGGAGGTCACGTCGATGCCCACCGCCTGGAAGGCGTGGGCGGCAATGCGGCCGGTCGCCGACAAGACCGCCACCTTGGGCCCGCCGGTACCGAGGTCGACGGCGAGGACGTAGGTGTCCTCGGGGCTCGCCGGCTCCGGGTGGCGGATCTCGGTGGCCGGCACTGCGCGCAGGCCGTCCGGTCGTGTGGGCATGGCCGGGAAGCGTACCCAGCGCCCGGTGGCCGGCCCCGAATCGTGGCCGGCCACCGGACCCAGAGAGGTCAGTCGGCCAGGCCGGCCTCGACCTCAATCTCGATCACGACCTTGTTGCCGACCACGACGCTGCCATCGAGCAGGGCGTGGTTGAAGCTGACGCCGAAGTCACGCCGGTCGATCTCGCCCGTCGCCGAGAAGGCCACGACGGTCTTGCCCTCCTGCATGGACGCACCCTCGCCGAGGAACTCGAGGTCGAAGTCCACGGACTTGGTGACGCCCCGGATGGTGAGGTCGCCGGTGAGGACCCAGTTGGAGTCGTCGACCCTCTTCAGCCCGGAGCTCTTCAGGGTGAGCGTCGGGTGGTTGGGCACGTCGAGGAAGTCGTTGGTGCGCAGGTGGTCGTCACGCTGCGACTGGTTGGTGTGGATGCTGGCTGCCTGGACGACCGCCTCGACGGTGGAGTCCTCGGGGTTCTCGGCGACGGTGAACGTGCCCGATACGTCGGTGAAACGCCCCCGGACCTTGGTTCCGATGAGGTGGCGGGCGATGAACCCGACCTCGGTGTGGAGGGGGTCAATGGTGTAGGTGCCTGCCTTGGGCAGGGTTACGGTCTCGGTGGTTGTGGTCATTTCGCTGCTCTCCTTGGTTGATCGGATGACTATTGAGAGTATGATATCTGATTATACAGATACTTGTCAATCAGCGACACTAGGGCTGCAGGTGGATTTCGGGAGAGACTGCGGATATGGGAACGATGACGAGGCCAGCCAAGGGCGGTGACGACGAGCGGGTGGAGGCCGGTCCCGACGCCGGCACCTGCGGAGTCCTCGGCCAGATGGAGATGAACGACGAGCGGATCCGGTTGATGGGGCTCATCGTGCGCACCCACCGCCGCCTCACCGACTCCCTCGGGCGCGAGCTCGAGCAGTCCGTCGGGATCCCACTGGTCTTCTTCGACGTCCTGATCCACGTCGGCGCGGCGCCCGAAGGACGCCTCACCATGAGCACGCTCAGCGCGGACGTCTCCCTCACGACCGGCGGCGTCACCCGCCTCGTGGACCGCATGGTCGAGGCCGGTCTGGTGGCGCGGCAGAACTGTCCGAACGACCGCCGCAGCATCCATGTCGTCTTGACGCCCGAAGGCCGGACAATGTTGGAGCGGGCGATCGCCGCCCACGTCGACGGGATCGACCGCCACCTGATCGCTCATCTGGACGCGGGCGACCGCGCCGCGCTCGAGGTGGCGCTGACGAAGGTGCTCGACGCCGGCTGCTAGCCGGTTAGGTCTCGCCCTCCACCTTCTCGAGCCATATGCGGACGGGCTGCGCGAGCAGCTCGTCGTCGAGCTCGAGCACTGTGCCCCCCCCGTCACCCGGGCCGGTCATGATCTCGACGGCCAGGACCTCCCGTGCGATGTAGTCGAAGTGGTCGGCCACGGCGTCGAGTCCCTCGACGCGCAACCTGATCCGGTCGGACACCTCCAAGCCGCTCGTCTTGCGCAGGTCCTGCACGAGGCGGACCACCTCGCGGGCCAGCCCCCGCTTGCGCAGCGCTTCGTCGAGGGTGAGGTCGAGCGCGACCACCTCGCCGCCCTCACGAGAAACCGCGAAGCCCTGCTGGCCGCGGACGCGGAGCTGCACATCGTCGGGCGACAGCTCGACCGGCTCGCCTCCCACGACCACCGTGATGGACTCGCCCGCCTCGAGCGCGGCTGCCGCGGCGGCACCGTCGATGGTCGCCAGGGCGGGCCTGAGGTCCTTGACTCGGTCCTTGAGGCGCGGCCCCAGAGTACTGAAGTTCGGCACGAGCTCGAACTGGATGACCTCGCTCAGCTCGTCCGCCGTGTCGATCTCGTCGACGTTGAGCTCGTCGGCGACGATGTCGCGCAATATCCCCGGCGCGTCGGCGGGGAGGAAGACGAGTGCGCGCGCCAGTGGCTGACGCACCTTGACCGAGGCCTCGCTGCGGGCGGCCCGCCCCAACGAGGTGAGCCGGCGGGCGAGCGCCATCTGCGCCTCGAGCTCCGGGTCGACGAGGGCCGTGTCGGCCGCCGGCCAGTCAGCCAGGTGCACCGAGTCACCGGCGCCGTCGTGGTCGTCCGCACCCGTCAGCTGGCGCCACATGGCGTCCGACACGAACGGGCACATGGGCGCCAGCAGGAGCGACAACGTCGTCAGGACATCGTGCAACGTCGCCTGTGCGGCCAGGGTGTCGCCGGGGGGCGCGTCCGGGTCGGTACGCCAGAACCGCCGACGGCTGCGGCGGACGTACCAGTTGGAGAGGTCATCGACGAGGTCGCCGACCGCCGTCGCCGCAGCAAGGGGCTCGTAGCCCCGCAACGACTCCGTCACCAGGACCGTCGTGCTGGCCAGGCGGGACAGGATCCAGCGGTCGAGCGGGCCCCGGTCGGCCGCGGCGGGCACGGCCGGTTCGGCGGGGTCGAAGCCGTTCAGCGAGGCGTAGGTGGAGAAGAAGCTGAACGTGTTCCACAGCGTCAGCAACATGTCGCGCATGGCGGTGTCGATGGCGCCGAGCGTCGCCCGCGTCGGCGTCCACGGTGACCCCTGGCTGAACATCCACCACCGCATGGCGTCGGCGCCCCGCGTGTCGAGGATCTTCCAGGGGTCGATGATGTTGCCCAGCGACTTGGACATCTTGCGGCCGTCGGCATCGACGATGTGGCCGAGGCAGACGACGTGGCGGTACGGGCTCTCACCGAACACGAGGGTGTTGATGGCCAGGAGCGAGTAGAACCAGCCGCGGGTTTGGTCGATCGCCTCGGAAATGAAGTCGGCCGGGAACGTGAACGCCTCCGCCGAACCCGGGGCATGGGGGTAACCGACCTGCGCCGCCGGCATCGCCCCCGAGTCGAACCAGGCGTCGATCACCGGCTCAACCCGCCGCGACACCGACAGGTCGTCGACGTCGTCGCCCTCGGCCGCGCATGTCGAGCAGGTGAACGTCACCTCGTCGATCGTCGGGCGGTGGGGGTCGATCCCGGTCACGTCGCGCCCGCACAGGTCGGAGAGCTCGGCCAGCGACCCGACGCAGCGCAGGTGACCCCGCCCGCAGCGCCAGATCGGCAAGGGCGTGCCCCAGTAGCGGTCGCGCGACAGGGCCCAGTCGACGTTGTTGGCCAGCCACTCGCCGAACCTCCCGTCCTTGATATGGCCCGGGTGCCAGTCCACCGTCTCGTTGGCCGCCAATAGGTCGTCCTTGCGCGTCGACGTGGCGATGTACCAGCTCGGCTTGCCCCAGTAGATGAGTGGGGTGCGGCAGCGCCAGCAGTGGGGGTACGAGTGCACGTAGGGCATGCGCCGCACCAGCAGTCCCGCCGCCTCCAGGCGGTCGTTGATGTCGTGGTTGGCCTCCCGCACGTCGCGCCCCGCCAGCCAGACGATGTCAGCGGTGAAGCGGCCGTCGGGGCCGACCGGGTTCAGCGAGGGCAGGCCGTTCTCGCGCCCGATCTGGCGGTCGATCTCGCCGAAGGCGGGCGCGAGGTGCACGAGGCCGGTGCCCTCCTCGGTCGTGACGTATGAGGCGGGGACGACCCGCCACCCGTCGGCACCGTGCGGCGGGTCGAGGTCGGCGAACGGGCGCTCGTAGTGCAGGCCGACGAGCGCGGAACCAGGGACGCGGACCGAGACCCGGGCCGTCGCCCCTTCCCCCAGCACGTCATCGACGAGATCGTCGGCCATGACCAGCCCGTCGACGACGGCGTAGGTCAGCTCCGGGTTGACGGCCACACCGGTGTTCGAGAGCAGCGTCCACGGGGTGGTCGTCCACACCGCCAGCCACTCGGCGTCGCCCACTGCCGACCGGTCGGCCGGAGAGACGTCGACCAACCGGAACCGCACGTAGGCCGACTCGTCCTCCTCGTCGCGGTAGACGTCGGCCTGCCCGAGTTCGTGGCTCGACAGCGCCGTGCCGCAACGCGGGCAGTAGGGCACGACCTTGAGGTCTTCGTACAGGAGCCCCTGGTCATAGAGCTGCTGCAGGTGCCACCAGACCGACTCGATGTAGTCGGGGCTCAGCGTCCAGTACGCCGCGCCCATGTCGACCCAGTAGCCGATGCGGGTCGTGAGCCGCTCGAACTCGTCGACGTAGGAGTACACCGACTGGCGGCACAGCCGGGTGAACTCTGCGATGCCGACCTGCTGCTCGATCTGCTGCTTGCCGGTGATGCCGAGCTTCTTCTCGACCTCCACCTCTACGGGGAGCCCGTGGGTGTCCCAGCCGGCCCGGCGCGCGACGAAGGCGCCGTCCATGGTGCGGAAGCGGCAGAAGAGGTCCTTGTAGACCCGGGCCCAGACGTGGTGCAGGCCGGGCATCCCGTTGGCGGTGGGCGGGCCTTCGTAGAAGACCCACGGAGGGGCACCCTCGCGCTGCTCAATCGACCGCTCGAAGACGCGGTGAACCGCCCAGCGGGCCAGTTCGGCCTGCTCGAGAGCGACGAAGTCGATGTCGGGGGGGACGGGTGAGAACACGGGAAAGAGGCGATCAGCGAACGGGGGAACAGGCGCCCCCTGCGTCTCGGAAAGGATAGAGGGTATGCAACGGCCCGCTTCCGCCCTGCCGTCCGAGGTCACCGTGCGGCCCGAGCCGTATGGCGACGAGGGGCCGCGCTGGGTGGTGGCGCAGGCCGAGTCGGAGCTCGTGACGCGCTACGGCGGGCTCGACGCCGGCGAGCGCGGGCTGACCGCGGCCATGTTCGATCCTCCGACCGGGGCCTTCCTGGTGGCCCGCGCCGGCGACGCCGGACCACCCGTCGGCGGGGTCGGCCTGCGCGCCCTGGACCCCAAGACAGGTGAGGTGAGGCGCCTCTGGGTCGACCCGGCCTGGCGGGGCCGCGGCATCGGCCAGGCCCTCATGGGGGCCCTGGAGGACGTGGCACGGGCCCTTGGCCTGCCGGACCTGCTCCTCGCCACCGGCGACCGCCAACCCGAGGCGGTGGCCCTGTACGGGGCCACCGGGTGGGAGCGCCTCCACGTGGACGCCGACGGCCGCCCGCTGCCCGCCTGGCACATCCGCTTCGCCAAGTTCGTCGGGAGCGCGACCGATGGGGGCTGATCCATTCGAGATCGTCTGCGAGATCGAGCCGGCGACCACCCCGGACCTCAAGCGGGTGCGCCACCAGATCGGCGTGCTGAGCCCGGTCGCCAGTGCCTTCCTCATCCCCGACAACCACATCGGTCGAGCGACCGTCAGCAGCGTGGCCGTCGCCCACGAGGTCGAGGCGATGGGCGGGCGTTCCATCGCCTGCCTCAACGCCCGTGACCGCAACCTCCTCGGCTTCCGGCGCGACCTGCTCACGGCGGCCGCCTACGGCGTCGACCAGTTCCTCTTCGTCTACGGCGACGAGCCCGTCGCCGGCACGCGCACCAGCGAGCTCACGGTGCGGACGATGATCGCCGAGGGGCGCGAGTACGCCGCCGGTATGCGCTTCGGGGCAGCCACCGGGCTGCGGCCGCTGCCGGCGTGGAAGCGGGCGGCCGACTTCCTCTTCGTGCAGATCGGCTTCTCCCTCGACGACCTCGTGGCCTGGCGGGCTCAGGTGGAGGTCGACGTCCCCGTCTACGCCGGGGTCATCGTCGTGGCCAGCCCCACCATGGCGCGCAACCTGGCCAAGGAGATCCCGGGCCTCGTCGTACCCGAGGCGCTCGTCGAGCGGCTGGAGGGCGACCGCAACGCCGGCGTCGACGAAGCCTGCGAGCTGGTGGCCGCCATCCGCGCCTCGGGGGCCTTCGACGGGGTGCACCTGATCCCCGTCGCCCGCTACCGCGAGGTGGCGGCCCGCCTCGAGCGCGTGCTGCGGGACTAGAGGCGATCAGCGGGCCCGCCGTCGGTGGTGGTGTCGCCGGCGTGGCGGCGTGCCACGGCATCGATCGACGTCCCGTCCACCTCGAGCAGCGACTCGACCACGAGGTCGGCCAGGCCGAAGGCGGGATGTCCGCCCTCGCCGCGCTCGGGCACCGCGATGCAGGCCATGGACGCTGCCTTGGCCGCCAGCACGCCGGCCGGCGCGTCCTCCCACACGAGGCACCGCCGCGGGGCGGCACCCAGCTTCGCGGCCGCGGTCAGGAACACGGCTGGGTGCGGCTTGCCGTAGTCCTCGTCCTCGGCCGAGTGGATCAGCGCGAACCGGTCCCGCAGGTCGAAATGGGCCAGAGCGGTGTCGATCAGGCGGTACTGCGACGACGAGGCCACCGCGAGCGCCAGGCCCCGCTCGCGCGCAGAGATCGATGGCGTGCAGCGCCCCGGGCTTCAGCTCGCCCTTCGTCACTATGAGGTCGATCACACGGTCGACGATCGTGACCGCCACCTCCGCCGGCGTCGGGCCGCGCCAGGGGTACAGCCGGTACCAGTGCGCCGTCACCTCGTCCACGAACATGCCCTTGGTGCTGCGACAGCCCTCGACGGCGAGAGGGACGCCGAGCCCGCCGAGTATCTCGATCTCGGCCTCGTGCCAGAGGATCTCGGAGTCGATGAGGAGCCCGTCCATGTCGAAGATGGACGCGGTCAGGGTGGATCCCGCCGGTACGGGTCCGGCGGTGGTCAAGCGGTGGCCAGCTGCGCCTCGATGTCACCCACGATGGCGGGGTCCTCGGGCTCGACCTGGGGCCGGTAGCGCGCCACGACCTGGCCAGCCGGTGAGACGAGGAACTTCTCGAAGTTCCAGGTGATGTCGCCGGCGTTGCCCTCGGCGTCGGCCTTCTCGGTCAGCTCCTGGTAGATCGGGTGCCGGCCCTCGCCGTTCACCTCGATCTTCTCCGTCAGCGGGAAGGTGACGCCGTAGGTGGCCGAGCAGAACTGCGCGATCTCCTCGGACGTGCCGGGCTCTTGGCCCATGAACTGGTTGCACGGGAAGCCGATGACGCTGAAGCCCTTGTCGCCGTAGGTCTTCTGCAGGCGCTCGAGCCCCTCGTACTGCGGGGTGAGGCCGCACTTGGAGGCGACGTTGACCAGCAACAGGGTCTTGCCGGCGTAGTCGCCGAGCTTGGTGTCGTCGCCCTGGAGGGTGTGGATGGGGATGTCGTAGAGAGCCATGGGGGGGACCCTACCGGCCGTCGGCGGCCGGCCGCTCGGGCCGGCGTAGGGTTGGTCGGCGTGCATGCGGTGGTGATCCGGGACGGCCGGCTGTGGTGGGAGGAGCGCGCGGACCCGGTGCCCGGGGACACCGAGCTCCTCGTGGCGGTGAAGGCGGCGGGGATCAACGGGGCCGACATCAGCCAGCGGGCGGGCGGGTACCCGGCGCCCGCGGGCTGGCCGCAGGACATCCCCGGCATGGAGATGGCGGGCGAGGTCGTGGGCGTGGGCCGCCAGGTGACGCTCTTCGCCCCGGGCGACCGCGTCATGGCGGTCGTGGGGGGCGGGGCCCAGGCGACCCTGGCCTACGTCGACGAGTCCCACGCCCTGCCCGTGCCCGACGCACTGTCGTGGCCGGAGGCCGGGGGCTTCCCCGAGGTGTTCTCGACCGCGTACGACGCCCTCTTCACCCAGGCCGGTCTGCAGACGGGTGAACGGGTGCTCGTCAGCGGCGCCGCCGGCGGCGTGGGGACGGCCGGCGTCCAGCTGGCGGCGGCGGCGGGGGCGACGGTGACCGCCACGGTGCGGGACGCGTCGCGGCGCGAGGAGGTGGCGGCGCTGGGGGCGTCGGTCGTGGTGGAGCCCGGGCGCGAGGGCGAAGGTGGTCCTTATGACGTCGTGCTCGAGCTGGTGGGCGCGCCGAGCCTCGCCGGGGTGCTGCCGCACGTGGCCACAGGAGCCCGCGTCGTGGTGATCGGCGTCGGGGGCGGGGCCCAGATGGATCTCAGCCTGTTCACGCTCATGATCCGGCGTGCCCGCATCGGCGGCTCCACGCTGCGCGCCCGCAGCCGACGCGAGAAGGGCAACGTGGCGGCCGCGGTGGCGGCGCACGTCATGCCGCTGCTGGCGGCGGGGCGCGTCCGCGTCCCGGTGTGCGACACCTTCCCCCTCTCCGAGGCGCAGGCGGCCTACGACCGCTTCGTCGCGGGCGCCAAGCTCGGCAAGCTCGTCCTGGTGCACGAGTGAGCCGATGATCGAGGCCGTCCTCTTCGACGCGGACCAGACGCTGTGGGACTTCCGAGCGCGTCATGCGCGACGCCCTGGTGGCGGTGGTGGCCGAGCTGCGGGCGGCACGGCCGGGCCCGTTCAGCGACGCATTGCGCTGGCAGGACCTCCAGGACGACCGGGCCGCCGCCGTCGAGGCGCACCCCGACGTCTGGAGCCTGGCCCGGCTGCGCGACCTCGGGTTCGCCCGCACGCTGGAGCGGCGGCGCGCCGTCGAGGGGGGTGACGAGGGCGCCGACGCCGCGCTGGCCCTTGCGCTCAGCGCCTCCTACTTCGTCCACCGCGACCGCGACCCGGCCCTCTTCGACGACACGGTCCCCTGCCTTGACGCGCTGTCGGCGCACTACCGGCTGGGCCTGCTCTCCAACGGCAGCCGGCTCCCCGAGAAGATGGGGCTCGGGGGCTATTTCGAATCCGTGGTGTTCGGCCCGGACCACAGCCTCGCCAAGCCGGACAAGGGCATCTTCGAGGTGATGGAGCGCGAGCTCGACCTGGGGCCCGCGGCGTGCGTGCTCGTGGGCGACCACCCCCTCAACGACGTGGTGGGCGCGAAGCGCGCCGGCTGGCGCGCGGTGTGGATCGACCGTGACACCGGGGGCGAGTTCGTCCCCCACCCCGGGTGTGACGAGCATCCCGACGTGGTCGTGACCTCGTTGGCCGACCTGCCGGCCGCGCTCGACGGGCTCAGCGGGTGAGGATGACCACGCCGGCGTTGGCGCCCCGGCCCACCGTGTGCGAGAGGGCGACCCGGGCCCCCTCGACCTGACGCGGCCCGCACTCACCGCGCAACTGGCGCACCAACTCCACGACCTGGCCCAGCGCGGAGGCGCCCAGTGGCTCGCCCTTGGAGAGCAGCCCCCCGCTGGGGTTGACCGGGAGGCGGCCGCCGAGGGCGGTGGCGCCCGAACTCAGCAACGCGGCCGAGCCGCCGGGCTCGCACAGCCCCAGCTCCTCGCACGACCCGAGCTCGCGGGCGGCGTCGGTGTCCTGGCACTCGACCACATGGAGGTCGGCCGGGCCGAGGCCCGCCTCCTCGTAGGCGGCGGTGGCGGACAGCGTGGTCGGCGCGGGGATGTCGTCGCGGCAGAGCCCGGCCAGCGGCGTCGACTCGCTGAGCACCGGGCCGGGAATGTGGGAGCGCAGGACGGCGGCGGCGAGGGTGACCGGGGCGGACGCGATGGCCGCCGCCGGCGACGGCAGGTCGGCTCGCCGGAGCACCAGCGCGGCGGCCCCCTCGTTGGGCGAGCACAGCATGAAGAGGTGCAGCGGCTCGCACACGACGCGCGACCCCAGGACCTCCTCGACCGTCGTCTCCTTCTGGTACATGGCGTCGGGGTTGGCCGCGCCGTGGCGGCGGTTCTTCACCACCACGCGGGCCAGGTGGTCCTTGGTGATGCCCGAGGTCAGGCACAGCCGCTGGGCGCGCAGCCCGAAGAAGGCGGGGGTCGAGGCCAGGCCCGCCTCCTCCTGCCAGGGCTCGAAGAAGGAGGAGCGGATGATCCCCTTGGGCATCTTCTCGGTCCCGAACACGACGACGGTGTCGTACTGGCCCGCCCGGATGGCCGCCGCCGCCAGCATGAGCGCGGCGCTGCCGCTGGCGCAGCCGGCCTCGACGTCGACGATCGGCATGCCGGTCATGCCGAGCCGGCTGAGCACCTTGTGGCCCGTCGCCACGCCGCCGTAGGCCGTGCCGCAGAACGCGGCCTGGAACCCTCCCTTGCCGATGCCCGCCTCGCGCAGGGCGGCGCGTACGGCGACGACGCCCATGTCGGTGGTCGAGACCCCGTCGAACCTCCCGAAGGGGTGGATCCCCACGCCGGTGACGGCGACGGCGCTCACGACGGCGTCTGGGACGGTGCGAAGGCGTAGGTGACGACGTCGTTGCCGTCGCCGTCGCGGTGGAGGGTCTCGATGCGCAGCTCCATCGGCTGTCCCGCCTCGAGCGCGGCGGGGTCGCTCTCGGTGAGCCGGGCGATGACGCGCACCCCCTCGGGCAGCTCGACCACGCCGACGCCGTAGGGCACGGCGCCCTGATACCCCGGCGGTGGCGCGGTGACGGCCGTCCAGGCCCACAGCGTCCCCGGGCCGGAGAGCTCGACCGGGTCGGGGTCCTCGGTGGCGCAGTAGGGGCAGGCGTCGGCGCGGGGGAACAGGAAGTTGCCGCAGTTGGCGCAGCGGCTCCCGAGCAGGGCCGGCGGGTCGCCATCGGCGAACAACCCCTCCCGGACGAGGACGTGCACCGACGCTCAGTCCCCCAGCTCAATCAACTCGAGCTTGTCGTACTCCCAGAAGGTGCGCAGGGCGGCGATCTTGCCGGCGCCGTCGGTGCGGTAGGTGTAGACGCCGTGGACGACGGCCTGGTGGGTGCCGCCAGCCAGGGTGGTGCGGATGATGCCGACCTCGGCCACCTCGTCCCCGCACAGGTAGGACTCGAAGAACTCGAACTCGATGGCCTCGGCGGTGGCGATCACGGTGTCGTAGAAGGCGGCAATGGCGGCACGCCCGTGGTGGCCCTCCCCCGCGGGGTCGAGTGGCGAGGGCCCGATCGGGTCCTGCACGACGGCGTCGTCGGCGAAGAGCAAGAGCCAGGCCTCGCGGTCGCCCGCGGCCACGGCAGCCCGGGAGCGGATGCCGAGCTCGCGGGCGTTGAGCGGTTCGTCGGTCATATGAGGTCTCCCCTCCCCCTCATCGGACCTTGGCGATGAGGTCGTCGGCGTAGCGGTGCAGGTTGTCGATCTTCGTCTGCAGGGTCTCGCTGTCCTGCTCGGTACCGTAGGGCCACCGGAAGCCGACGATCACATCGGTGACGCCGAGCTCCTCCAAGCGCTGCACGCCGTCCGGCGTGTAGGCCTCCAGGGAGATCACGTGCGTCTCGAAGGGCTTGTCCTCGGTGCCGTGCTCCCGGCGCAGCTCGGCCAGGCGGGCCAGGAGCCCGGGCAGGTCGGCCGGGTCGCCGCCGCCGTGCAGCCACCCGTCCCCGTCGACGGCGGCCCGCTTGAGGGCGGCCTCGTGGTGCCCGCCGATCAGGATCGGCACGGGACGGCTCGGCGTCGGGCACATCTTGATGGAGGGCACGTCGAAGACCTCGCCGTGGAACTCGAAGAACCCGCCGGCCATGAGGCCCCGCATGATGGCGATCTCCTCGTCCATCCGCGTGCCCCGCCGCTCCCAGGGCACGCCGCAGATCTCGTAGTCCTCGGGCCAGGGGCTGGTGCCCACCCCGAGGAGGAGGCGGTTGCCGGTGAGGACCGCGGTGGAGCTGACCTGCTTGGCGATGAGGACCGGCTGGCGGATCGGCAGCTTGATCACGAAGGTCACGAAGCGGATGCGCTCGGTCACCGCCCCCATGGCGGGGATCAGCGAGAACGGCTCGAGGAAGGGCTTGTCCTCGAGGAACTCGCGGGTCCCGTCGGGGTTGAAGGGGTACGTGGTGTCGGACACCTCGGGGTAGGCGATGCTGTCGGGCACGACCATGGAGTCGTAGCCCGCCTCCTCGGCGGCCCGCGCCAGGGGCAGGTAGAACGACGGATCCGTCATCGACTCGGCATACGAGAACCGCACGACACCTCCCCTGTCATCGCCGCCTACCATGCGGCCCGTGACCGCTCATCCTGCCAGGACCAGCACTTCGGGACACAACCCCGTGCGACTGAGCAGCGACGCGCCCCTGGTCACCGACCTGTCGCTCGAGGACCTCGAGCGGGACGCCCGCCACGCCATCGGGGAGATGGCCTACGCCTACTACTCGGGCGGGGCCGACGACGAGCGCCTGCTGGAGGGCAACGTGGCCGCGTGGGGCCACTGGCAGCTCCACCCGCGCGTGCTGGCCGGGGTCGCCGAGGTCGCCCCAGCCACGACCCTGCTGGGGACCCGCGTCAGCTCGCCGGTCGCCATCGCGCCGACGGCGATCCAGGGGCTGGCCCATCCCGAGGGGGAGGCCGCGACCGCCCGGGGCGCCGCCGAGGTGGGTGCGCTGATGATCCTCTCGTCGCTCGCCACCTGCCCGCTCGAGGAGGTGGCCGCTGCCGCGCCGGGCGCGCCGCGCTGGATGCAGGTCTACATACTGCGGGAGCGGGCGCGCACCGCCGAGCTCGTCAGCCGGGCGGTGGCGCACGGCTACGGCGCGCTGGTCCTGACCGTGGACGCGCCGGTGTCGGGGCTCCGCCTGCGCGAGTGGCGCATGGGCGTGCACCTGCCCGACGACCTGGCGCTGCCCAACCTGGCCGGCGACAGCACCGACAGCGCTCGCCAGGGAGGCTTCATGGCCGTGGTGACCCACGAATTCGAGCCCGCGCTCACGCCCGACGACATCGGGTGGCTGGCGGACCTGAGCCCGCTCCCCGTCGTGGCCAAGGGCGTGCAGCGGGCGGACGACGCGGTGCGGTGTATCGAGGCGGGGGCTGCCGCCGTCGTCGTCTCGAACCACGGGGCGCGCCAGCTCGCTGACGCGCCGGCGACGGCCGACATCCTCGCCGAGATCGTCGACGCGGTGGCGGGACGGGCCGAGGTCTACGTCGACGGCGGCGTCCGCCGCTCGCCCGACGTGGTCAAGGCGCTGGCGTTGGGGGCGCGGGCGGCGCTGGTGGGGCGCCCGTCCCTGTGGGCCCTGGCGACCGGTGGCGCAGGCGGCGTGGCGGCGCTGCTGCGCTGGTACGAGTCCGAGTTGCGGCGGACGATGGCGCTGTGCGGCGCAGCGACGGTCGACGCGATCGATCGCAGCCTGGTGCGCCGGGCGCCGGGATGGGCGCTGCCATGACGACGGTGGCGGCCATGCTGGCGGCGCGTGCGGGGGACGACCGCACCGGCGTGATCGACGCCCGCGGGAGCTGGACCTGGCGCCAAGCGATCGCCGAGGGTGCGACGCGGGGGGCGCTGGCCCGCTCGCTGTTCGGCGACGCCAAGCCCCACATCGGCGTCCTCCTCCCCAACGGGCCCGAGTACCTGTTCTGGCTCAACGGCGCCGCGCTGGCCGGCGCGGCGATCGTCGGGATCAACCCGACTCGGCGCGGCGACGCCCTGGCCGCCGACATCCGGGCCACCGACTGCGCCCTCGTCGTCACGGACGCCGAGGGCGCGGCCTTGCTGGAGGGGCTGGCCCTCGGCGTGAGCGAGGACAAGGTCCTGGTCATCGGGACCGAGCGCTACAAGTCGCTGCTGGCGCGATTCGCCGGTACGGCTGACGCCCAGGCGCTGATCGAAGACGCGGGTTCCGTCGACGAGGAGTCGCTCTTCCTGCTCATCTTCACCTCGGGGACGACCGGGGTGCCCAAGGCGGTCCGCTGCACCCAGGGCCGGCTGGCCGGCATCGCCGAGGTGGCGGCCCCGGGCTACGGCTACACGTCCGAGGACGTCTGCTACTGCCCGATGCCGCTGTTCCACGGCAACGCCCTCATGGCGCTGTGGGGGCCGACGGTCATGGTCGGGGCGGCGATCGCGGTGCGACCCCGCTTCAGCGCGTCGGCCTTCCTGGACGACGTCCGGCGGTTCGGGGCCACCAAGTTCAGCTACGTGGGCAAGGCGATCGCCTACATCCTGGCCACGCCGGAGCGGCCCGACGACGCGGACAACACACTGAAGAGCGCGTTCGGGACCGAGGCGTCGGTGCGCGACCGCGACCGCTTCCGCACGCGCTTCGGGTGCTATCTCATTGAGGGCTACGGCCAGAGCGAGGGCGGGGCCTCCATCAACCCGGTGCTCGGCATGCCCAAGGGAGCATTGGGCAAGCCGGTCGACGGGATCGACCTGGCCGTCATCAGCCCCGAGACAGGCGAGGAGTGTCCACCGGCCGAGTTCGACGCCGAGGGACGGCTCCTCAATGCCGGCGAAGCCATCGGCGAGCTCGTCAACCGCAGCGGCCCGGGCAAATTCGAGGGCTACTACCAGCGCGAGGACGCGGAGCGGGACCGGTTGCGCAACGGCTGGTACTGGACCGGCGACCTGGGGTACGTCGACACGGACGGGTTCTTCTACTTCGCGGGGCGCACCGGGGACTGGCTCCGCGTCGACTCCGAGAACTTCGCCGCCGGTCCGGTCGAGGCGGTGCTCTCGCGCCACCCCGACCTGTCGGTCGTCGCTGTATACCCGGTGCCCGACACCGCGTCGGGCGCCGGCGACCAGGTGATGGTGGCCCTCGAGACGTTGCCCGGACGAGCGTTCGACCCCGACGCCTTCGCGGAGTGGCTGGCGGCGCAGCCCGACCTGGGGCCCAAGTGGGTACCCCGTTACGTGCGGGTCTCGTCCTCGCTCCCCCAGACCGCCACCGGGAAGGTGACCAAGGTGGGCCTGCGCGAAGAGGCGTGGGCCTGCGACGAGCCGATCTGGTGGCGCCCCGGTGTGGACCTCCGGTTCCAGCCGCTCAGCGGCGGCGACCGGGCCACGCTGGACGCCGGGCTGGCTGAGAACGGCCGGCCGCCCGTGGGCGCCGCGCGCTAGACGTCGAGGATCCCGAGGACGCCCGTCAGCTCCCCGATCCGGTGGTCGCCGGGCTCGAGGGGCGGCGCGCTCTGCCCGGCACGCTCGTCCTCCCGCCACACGTGCACGGCGGCCATGCCGAGCCGCCGGGGGCCCCGGACGTCGGGCTCCCACGAGTCGCCGACGAAAAGGACGTCGCGGGGGTCGACACTCAGCGACTCGGTGGACCGGGCGTAGATGTCGGGGTGCGGCTTGCGCGCGCCGGCCCGCGCCGAGGTGACCCCGGAATCGACCAGATGGAGCAGGCCGACCTCGAGGAGGAAGGCATTCAGCTCCCAGCCCCAGTTGGAGCAGACGCCGATGGCGAGACCGGCGTCCCGCAGCGAGGACAGGGTCGCCTCCGCCTCCGGGTAGGCGACCATCCGGCCCTGGTCCGATGCTCGTAACGCGTCGATGACCTTCTCCTCATGTGCGGCCTCGACGCCGCAGGCCCCCGTGAGGTCACACAGGCGCGACCTCACCCAGGCCTCGTACGCCTCCTCGCTGACCGAGTGCTCGGCGTGCTCGACGCCGTCGTAGCGGGAGAAGTACCCCTCGAGGACGGCGGGGTCGAGCGTGTAGCCGTGGGCGGCGAGGACGACCGCGTAGTTGGCGCCGTGGCCGTCGGCCCAGTGGGCGAGGGTCCCGTAGAAGTCGAAGATGACGGCGCTGACCACGGTCCCCATACTGTCCCGTGGCCGTGACACACCAGTGGCGGCGCGCCATCGCTGCACGGGCCGGGTAATACTTCTGGCGCCATGGACGCCGACCAACACCCGGCCGACGCGCCGGCCCCAAGAAAGGGTCGGGGACGGCACGCCGCCGAGAGGGAGCCGGGCAGCCGCTGGATCGTCGAGCTCCTCGCGGTGGTCGTGGTGGCGGTGGTCATTGCCTTCGTCCTCCGCACGTTCGTGGTGGCCACCTACTCCATCCCGTCGGGTTCCATGGAGCCGACGCTGCAGATCGGGGACCGGATCGTGGTGGACAAGTTGAGCTACCACTTGCACGGCGTCGACCGGAGCAACATCATCGTGTTCTCGACACCGCCCACCGAAGACTGCGCGGGACCAGCCGTAGCGGACCTCGTGAAGCGCGTCATCGGCCTGCCGGGCGAGACGATCTCGCTCTCGGGGGGCCGCGTCTACATCAACGGGCGCGTCCTGCCCGAGCCCTGGCTGCCTCCGGCCACCCGGACCGAGAACTACCCGGGGCCCTCGGCGGCGGCCTACTCCCTCCACCGCGCCTACAAGATCCCGCAGAACGACGTCTACGTCATGGGCGACAACAGGACGCAGTCCTGCGACAGCCGCTACTGGGGCCCGGTGGCCGAATCGACAATCGTCGGCAAGGTCGACATGCGCATCTGGCCCCTGTCGCGGCTCGGCTTCTTCTGATCGGGGCCGTCAGGTCCGGCATTCGCGTCGCCACACGACGCGCAGAGCCGACCAGGTCTCGTCGATGGCGCACACCTTGTTGTCCACCAAGCCGAGGGGCAGGGCCACCTCGCGCACGACGCCCTCGTCCATGGTGGTCTCGAGTCCCGAGGCCCGCTTGGGCCATGCCACCCACAGGCCGCCGGAGGGGAAGATCAACCGGGACAGCGCACCGATGCGGCGCTCGAAGTCACGACGCTGCGTGAAGAAGGCCACCACGACATCGGCCGACCCGCGCGCCTGGCGCTTCACCGTCACGCCGCGGGGCAGGCCGTCGATGACGCCGCGGGGCGCCGCGATGAGGGCCAGCGTCGAGCCCTCGGTGATCCCGAGCTTCTTGGGGAGCGGCGTGCCGCTGTAGCCGGCCATGGATTTCCCTCAGTACGGCGCGTTACGGGTTGACGGCCTGGAACACGGTGAACGCCAGCGGGTACTCGTACTCGTCCGGCCCCACCTCGAACCGGCCGAGATGACGCTCGACCAGGGCCATCGCCTCCTGCTCGCGCTCGGGCGTGATCCCCATGAACGGGAGCAGCGAGCGGTCGACCACGGCATCGGCCGGGGCGCGCACGGTCGCCTCGTACGGGGTGCTCTCGACGGCGGCGAACCCGGCACCCCCGAGGAGGTCGCGTACGTACTCGTCGTCCCCGAGGACGAACGGACCGACGGGGCTCTTGCCCGGCGAAGGAGTCGGCCGGGGTGGGAGCAGGGAGCGCAGGATGGTGCCCACATGCCAGGGGTTGTGCTCGACCCCCTGCCAGCATGTGAACGCGAGGTGGCCGCCGGTTGTGAGGGAGCCGCGGATGGCGCCGAATGCGGCCAGCGGCTCGTCGAAGAACATCACCCCGAATTGGCTGACGGCGAGGTCGAAGGGCTCTTCCTCAAGGGACCCTGTCTGTACGTCCATCTGCAGAAAGTCCACGTTGGCGACGCCGGCCACGTTCGCCCGGCCCCGTGCCAGCTCGAGCAGCGGGGCTGAGATGTCGAGCCCGACGGCCCGACCGCCCGGGTCGACGGCGCGGGCGAGAGCGAGTGTCAGGCCGCCGCCGCCGCACCCGATGTCGCACACCCGCTGGCCCGGGCGGGCGCCGACCGCCTTGAGGAGGTACGGCGACACGGCCTCGGTCAGCCCTTCGCGCCGCGGCCAGGCCGCGGCCCACCGCTCGTCGTTCCACCTCCGCGTCTCTGCCTCGTTGGCCACGGCGACAAGGTACCCGGCCCGGGTAGCTTCGACCCCGTGCACATCGGCCTCGTCATCCTGCCCTCCGACCGCTGGGGCGAGGCGCGCCGCCAGTGGAAGTGGGCCGACGCCGCCGGGTTCACCACGGCGTGGACGTACGACCACATCCGCTGGGGCGGCATGCCCGACGGGCCGTGGCACGCGGCGGTGCCGGTGCTCGCGGCGGCGGCCGGGGTGACGGAGCGCATCAAGCTGGGCACGCTCGTCGCGACGCCCAACTTCCGCCACCCCGTCACCCTCGCCCGCGAGGCGATCACGCTCGACGACCTGAGCGACGGGCGCCTGGAGCTCGGGTTGGGGCCGGGGAGCGAGGGCTTCGACGCGAGTGTCCTCGGCCAGGAGCCCTGGCCACCGGCGGAACGGCTGGCCCGCTTCGAGGAGTTCCTCGAGGTGCTGAGGCCGATCCTCGACGGGGAGCCGTCGGCCCGCTCCTCGGTGCGGACGGCGCACTACGCGGCCGAAGAGGCGCCGAGCACGCCGGGCACGGTTTCCCGGCCGCTCCCGCTGACCATCGCCGCCGGCGGCCCGAAGGGGTTGCGGCTCGCGGCGGCCCACGGCCGTCACTGGGTCACGATCGGGCCCACGGGCCGGGGTCCCCGCACACCCGACGTCATCCTCGAGACGGTGCGGCGACAGCGCGCCGAGCTCGATGCCGCGTGCGCAGCTGCCGGTCGCAAGGCATCGAGCATCGGCAAGGTGCTGCTGTGGACACCGACGGAGCCGGTGATCGACTCGCCGGATCAATTCGAGGAGCTCAGCGCCCCATACGCGGAGCTCGGCTTCGACCAGTTCGTCCTGCACCATCCGGCACAGACGGGACCCTACGGCGGCGACGTCGGAGCCTTCGAGGAGATCGCAGCCAGGCACGCCGCGGGCTGAGCGGAGCGGCTCACACCGCCGGCGGCGACCGAAATGTCTCAGAGGTCGCTCCTACGCTGGCCGCGTGACACGACCATCCGCCCGCCGTCGCCGGCGGCCCGGACGGTGGTTCGCCGGCGCCGGAGTCACGAGCGGGGCCCTGCTGCTGGCCGCCTGCGGCTCACCCTCCCCCTCACCCCGTGCAGAGGCGCCGACGACGAGCAGCCCGTCCACGACGGCACGCACGACATCGACGACTACGCCAGCAGCGCCCACCGCAGGATCCCCGACATGGGCGGTGCTGAGCACGGACGTAGGCGGACGTGCGGTCGAGGAGCGGACGATCACCGTCCCGTCGGGGCGCGCAGTGACACTGATCCGCTTCGACGCCGGCCGCGTCGTGTTCGACCTCCACATCGGGAGCAGCGACCCGCCGGTCAACCTGGCCACGATCCCCCAGGACCGCGGTCCTGCCATCGCGGCCGACGAGGTGCCGTTCCTTCTGGCCGCCTTCAACGGCGGCTTCAAGATGAACGCGGGCCAGGGCGGCGTCGAGGTGGACGGGCAGGTGGTGTCCCCGCTCATGGACGGCAAGGCGAGCTTCGTCATTGACGCCAACGGCACCGCGCACATCGGCGTGTGGGGCAGCGCGCTACCGACTCGGGGAGAGCAGGTCGAGAGCGTCCGGCAGAACCTCCCGCCGCTGATCGCGGATGGGGCACCAAACCCCACGCGTCGGGACCCCGGCCGACTGGGGCGCCACCGTGAACAGCTCCATGGTCGTGGCCCGCAGCGCCGCCGGCGAGGACGCGCAGGGGAACATCATCTACGCCGGCGGGATGGCCCTCTTGCCGGCAGACCTGTCCGCCGCGCTGCTGGCCGCCGGCGCGGTCAACGCCATGCAGCTCGACATCAACCCCGAGTGGGTGCAGCTCGACGCGGCTGCCACTGCGGGCGCGCCCCTCGCCACCCAGGTCCCGGGGCAGAACCGCCCGGACGATCAGTACCTGGCGGGTTGGACCCGGGACTTCTTCGCGGTGATGGCGCTGACCTCGGTGTCGCCGAGACGTCCCCGGTAGAGCGTCTCAGTCAACACCGGAGAGGTCCGCCACGTGGCCGTCCAATGCCGAGCGGGCCGACGCGGGTTCGACGTGCTCGACGGCGATGGTCGTACAACCGACCCACGAGGCCGCCTCCACCAGGGCACGCGCCACCGCTCCGCTCGCGGCGGGACGGAGGAGTGTCACCTGCTTGGCCACGAATACCTCGCCCTGGCGTCCCGGGTCGACCAACCCGACGATGCTCGTGCCCGCCAGTACGGGCATGGCGAAGTAGCCGTAGATCCGCTTGGCTTTCGGCGTGTAGGCCTCGAGCCGGTGGCGCAAGCCGAACAGTCGCTCCACCCGTTCGCGGTACCAGATGAACGAGTCGAACGGCGACAGGAGGACGCTCCTGCCCACGGGCGCGGGCGCCGAGCCCCGAGAGCGCAGCCGGATCGGCGTGAGCGGGCTGTGGCCACCCCTCCACCTCGACGGCGACCAGGTCCGAGCTGGGCAGGACGCGCCGGACGAGGGGGCGCGGCAGCCCGTGATAGGTGGCCAGGTCGGCCTCGGTCGCCACGCCAAGCGACCGCCCGGCCGAGCCGACGAGCTGCACCGCGCATTCCTCATCCGTCCACTCCTGGGCGAGAAGGTCGGCCGGGATGGCGCGCTCGGCCAGGTCGTAGACGCGTTGGAAACCCCGGCGCTCCCGGCAGACGAGCTCACCGATGTCGAGCAGCCATTCGGCGGCGATCTTGGTCTCCGACCAGTCCCACCACGGGCCGCCCTTCTTGGCACCACCCAGTTCGTTGGCGGTGAGCGGCCCGTCGGCGCGCAACCGGGCCAGTACCTCGCCACAGCTCTTCTCATGGTCCTCGAGCACGTGCCAACGCTTCCCCTTGGCCAGGCGGGCCCGCCGCTTGAACGCGTATGCCGGCCAGTCCTCGAGCGGCACCACGCATGCCGCGTGCGACCAGTACTCGAACGTGGAGCTCTTCGGTCCCCAGTAGGCCCGCTCCACGCGAGTACGTCCGATGGCCCCCAGGCGGGCATACGCCACCAGCTCGTGCGATCGCGCCAGCACGGAGATCGTGTCGAGCTGCACCGCGCCGAGACGCCGCACCATGCCAGCCACGCCGCCGGCCGTGGTGCGGGCCCCGCGGAGACCCTGGGCGCTTAGCGCCATCCGGCGCGCCTCCTCGATGCTCAGCGTCTCGCGCACCATGAGCGGAGCAAGCTAGCAAGTGGTCATGACAACGGCGTCGCCCACACTGCCGAGAAGCACGCAGTGGCTCAAATGGCTATGAGCAACCCTGCGCTATTCCACCTATGGCCGCTTCGGATAGGGGCTCTTCGAAGAGCGGGGAGTTGATCTGAACAGGGTGTCCCCGACCGGATAGACCTGCTCGACCTCCTGCTAGACATGGGCACCTTTTGAAGAACATCCACCAAGCGACAGGACCTCCGATGCGAGATGAGCAATTTCCTCGGCCCCTTCTTCGGCGCTCCGCGTGGGAGAGCCTCGATGGCTCGTGGGAATTCGCTGCCGATCCCGACAGCGTGTGGGAGCACCCCTCCGATGTCGATTTCAACGCGCACATCCTGGTGCCCTTCTGCCCCGAATCGGCGCTCAGTGGCGTGCACTTCACCGGAGACCTCAACCGGTGTTGGTACCGCCGGACGTGGCGCGTGGCGGCTGATCGCTCATTCGACAAGAGGGTCATCCTCCACTTCGGAGCAGTCGATTGGGCGGCATGGGTGTGGGTCAGCGGGGACATGGTCGGCTCTCACGAGGGAGGACACACTCCGTTTGCCGTCGACATCAGTCACTCCGTGTCCGAAGACGGCGAGCTCGAAATTGTGGTCCGGGCAGATGACTTCCCGAGACGGAGAGATCTTCCACGCGGCAAGCAGGATTGGACGTCGACGCCCCACGAGATCTGGTACACCCGCACGACCGGCATCTGGCAGTCGGTCTGGCTCGAGTACACCCCCAAGACATACATCGCCCAGATCGACTGGACATCGGATGTCAATGTTCCGTCTGTATCACTGTGCGCCGAAGTTCACGGAAATCCACGGCCTGGCGACCTCATGCGAGTCCAGCTCTTTGTGGGAACGCGACAACTGATCGACGACCAGATCGCGGTGACAGACGTCCGCGACCGCAGAGCCCAGGTACTCCGAACGTTCAATCTGCAGTTCGCCGTGGAGGAGGATGCGGCTGAACTTCTCTGGAGTCCCGATCGGCCCACCCTGATTGATGCCACCATTGACTACGTCAGCGGAGACGAGACCGACGCGGTCGAGAGCTACGTCGGGATCCGCTCCGTCGCGGTCGAGCGTGGACACATATGGCTGAATGGTGAGCTGCTCACCCTGCGGATGGCTCTCGACCAGGGATATTGGCCCGACAGCGGGCTCACCGCTCCCGATGTGGCGGCACTGCGCCGGGACGTCGAACTGGTCAAGGAGTTGGGCCTCAACGGTGTTCGCAAGCATCAGAAGATCGAGGACCCGCGCTGGCTTGCTTTCTGCGATGAACTGGGGGTTCTCGTGTGGGAAGAACTCCCGAGCGCCCACGAATTCTCGCACAGCTCGGTTATCTCTTGGTCGACGGAGTGGATGCGCATCATCTCCCGAGACCGCAGTCATCCGTCGATCATCGGGTGGGTCCCGGTGAACGAATCGTGGGGGCTACCCGACCTACTGCACAACGACCAACACCGGGCGGCCTTACACGCGCTGACGAATCTGACGATGGCGCTCGATCCAGATCGCCTCATCAGCGCGAATGATGGATGGGAGACATCGGCCGGAAGCGTGATCGGCATTCACGATTACGCACAGGATGCAGCGACCCTCTCCTCGCGATACGCGTCTGCACAAAGCATCAGCCGGTTGTTCGACACGCATTGGACCCGCAGTGCGAAAATTGACCCTTGATGATTTCGATCCGGAGTCTCGGGCAATTGTGCTGTCGGAATTCGGTGGCATTACGCTCGCCGAGGACGCGCCTGATGCGTTTGGCTACGGCAATGCCCCGACGGCCGAAGCTTGGCTCGACCAAATCTGCGACCTCTGTCGAGCGGTGTTGTACAGCCCAGTGCTCTGCGGCTACTGCTGGACGCAACTGACCGACACGTTTCAGGAGACCAACGGCTTGGTGCGGATGGACAGGACCCCCAAGGCTCCCCTGAGGCGTCTGCGTGCCGCACTTGTGGGGTGGCGTCCACCCGCGAAATGACCTGAGCGACGCCCTTGCGCAAGGCAATCACGGCGTCGCTTTGTTGGTGCGGGACTGATCACGCTTCATACATCTCCCCAAAAGGAGCCGGAAAGTTCCTTTTCAACACCGATCTCGCCGCTCCCGACCGGCAGATGCCGGCAGGGATATTTGCGATTGAGCGCCTGCCACTTCCCCGGAGTTCAGGTCTGGTCCGTGACGCATGCAAGACATGTCCTCCTTTGCAAATTTTGAGAGCCCCGTGTACGGGGAATGGCACTAGAGACGGCGCTCTTGCCGTGGGAAACTGGGAAGACCTGATTGAAGCGAGGTAGCCATGGAGAGGATCCGGCTTCACCGAGACCAGATAGCCCTCGTCGCGGCGGTCGTTCTGCCACTCGGGGTGGCGGCCATCCTCGTCCCCTTTCGCTCGATCTTCGCCAATACCGCATCGGCACTGATCCTCGTCGCGGTCATCGTGGCGGTCGCGGCACTGGGGAGCCGATTTTCCGGGTTCGTCGCCACCGTGTCCGCCACCTTGTGGTTCGACTACTTCCTCACCCGTCCCTACGAGAAGTTGGCCATCACGCACCGGCCGGATATCGAGACCGCCGTATGTCTCTTCGTTGTCGGGATCATCGTGACCGAGCTCGCAGCTCGCAACCGTCATCACCTTGCGACAGCCGCGGAGGAGGCGGACTTCGTCGGCCTCATCCACGACGTCACGGAGCTCGCCACCTCAGGGGCATCGTCACGCGAGGTCGTACGAACGCGTGCAGGACGAGCTCGTCGACCTGTTGCACCTCCGGGCCTGCCGCTACGAGGCCGGCTCGGGCGATCGCCCCGTGATGCGCCTGGAGCACGACGGGCAGGTCTTCCTCGGAGGCCGTCCCTGGGGCGTCCACCGTGTGGGCCTGCCCGGCCCCGAGATCGAGCTGTTGGTGCAGAACCAGGGCCGCACGCTGGGACGATTCGTCCTGACGCCCACGCCGGGGTATCCGGTGTCCCGCGAGCGACGGGTGGTCGCCGTGGCCATCGCCGACCAGGTGGGCTCGTCGTTGCGACCCCTGCTCGGAGCTCGCGCCTAGGCGCGACCCACCCTCAGTCCAGCAGAGCGTCCGCCACCGCGACCTCGAGACCGCGGTCGTTGGCCCACATCAGCTGCTGCTGCTTCGCCCGGCGGAAGTAGAGCTGGATGTCGAAGTCGAGCGTGAACCCGATGCCCCCGAAGATCTGCTGGGCCATGGCCGTGATGTCCCGGAAGGTGGAGCAGGCGAACAGCTTTGCCATCGGGGCCAGCGACGTGAGCGACCGCCCGCTCGCCCCGGCCCAAGCGGCCTCGTGCACCAGCTGCTCGGCCCCGTCGAGGTTCGTGACGGCGTCCGCCAGGTAGTGGGCCAGCGCCTGGAACGCCCCCAGCGGCTTGTCGAACTGCTTCCGGTCCTTCGCGTACTGGGTGGTGATCTCCAGCGCGTACCGCGCCCCGCCGACGGCCTGGGCGGCCAGCAGCACCAGCCCCGGCTCCAGCACCTCCTGCCAGGTCGCCCAACCGCTTCCCGCCGCGCCGACCCGGTCGCTCTCCCCCACGCGGACGTCGGAGAGCGCCACCTCATACTGAGTGTCCGACGAGATGCTGAGCTGCTGGCGCAGCGTCACCCCGGCCGCACCCGGGTCGACCAGGAAGAGGTCGACGTCCTCGGCCGCCTCGCCGGTGCGGGCCAGCACGACGAGCCGGTCGGCGGACGAAGCGAAGGCCACGTGGCGCTTCACGCCGGACAGCACGAACCCCGAACCGTCGCCCACCGCCCGCACCTCGACACCACGGGCCGAGAACCCGTTCTCGGGCTCGAGCCAGGCCGGCGTCAGGATCGCCTCACCTGCGGCAACCGGTCGCAGCCACTGGTCCTTCTGGGCTTCGCTTCCGGCGGCCGCCAGCACGCCCCCGCTCATGACCGCGCTCACGAAGTGCGGGGTCGGCGCCAGCGCGCGGCCCAGCTCCTCGTAGAGCGCCACGCCCTCGATCAGCGACATGGACGAGCCGCCGTACTCCTCGGGGAGCAGCAGCCCGATGAGGTCGAGCTCGGCCAGCTGCGTCCACAGCGAGGGTGGGTAGCCGACCGAGTCGTCCTCCATCTGGCGGACGACCTCGAGCGGGCAGTGGCGCCCGAGCACGTCGCGCACCGTCTGCCGCAGCAGCTCCTGTTCCTGGTCGAAATCAAGGTCCAGCACTCAGAACCACCTTCGTGATCGCATGTGGATAGGGGAAGACGTCACGGCCTCACCGGCGAAGGCCGCCACTGGGCGCCGCGCCGCGCCCAGGGATTGTCGTCGGTGCTCGTCGGCAGCGCGATGCGGGCTGCGCACGTCGTCTTCACGTCGCCGTCGACCGACAGGGTCACCGCCACGGTGGCGAACCCGCAGCCCACCTCGTCGACCTCGGTCGACTCCACCTGGCCCCGCAGCGACATGGTGTCGCCGGGGAAGACCGAGCCCTTCATGCGGAAGGTCACCCGGGCCAGGCGGCCGTGCGGCCCGGTCCAGTCGGTGAGGTAGCGCTCGAACCAGGCCGCCTGGTTCGGCGTGTTCAAGAAGATGTCCTGGGTGCCGTTGCGGTGAACGGCGAAGTCCTTGTCGTGGTGCATGGGACGCCAGTCCCGGGTGGCCAGCGCGCCCAGGACCACCGTGGTCGCGCTCACCTCGTAGTCCAGCGGCGGCAGCGCGTCACCGGCGGCGACGTCACCCAGCAGCAGGCGGGGGATGACGGCGACGGTCATGACCCGCCTCCCCTGGCGCGCCGGTACCCGAACCCGGTGTAGGACTCCACGGCCACGAGCTCCCCGTCCTGGTTCGCGTAGACCACGTCGATCACCCAGAACCGCCCCGTGCCGAGCTTCGTGGTCTTCTGGTCGCTGACGGAGCGCAGCACCTGGTGGGTCCGCAGAATGTCGCCCATGCGCACGGGCGTGTGGAACTCGATGGTGTTGTCGGTCATCACGGCCTCTGGGAGACCGAAGCGCTCCTTCAGGTCGAAGTGCACCTGCAGCGGCAGCGCCTCCTCGGTGCGGCCCGGCGCCCAGTGATGCGGCCTGAACCAGACCGACACCATGGACGGGGGGGCAATGGGCCCGCCGGTGAGCGCCTCGGCAACCTCGTCCTCCCAGAAGAGCGGGTTGCCGTTCTCCACCGAGGAGCACGACGTCCAGACATAGCCGCGCTCGACGGGGAACTCCCCCACCTCGTGGTACTGCTCCTTGCCGATGAGGTCCCGCGCGCCGGCCAGGGCGGCGTCGGCGTCGGCGTCGGCGGCCGTCATGCCACCACCCGCCGACCGACCCAGCGGGCCACCGTCTCGCCGTCCACGCCGGCCTCCTTCAACAGATGCTCGGTGTCGGTCAGTGTCATGTCGGGCAGGGGCGCCGGCGCGTCGGCCCGCGGCATCCCGGCCAGCAACGGAGCGAGCTGGGAGAAAGTGCCCTCCGTGGGGTGGGTCGCGTCCGTGACCACGCCCCGGGCGGCGAACTGCGGGTGGGTCGCCACCTCGGAGATCTCGAGGACGGGGGCGACGCAGGTGTCGGCGCCGGCCAGCACCTCGACCCACTCGTCGCGGGTGCGGGTGGCGAACGCGGCAGCGAACGCGGCGCGGACGGCAGGCTGAGCGTCGTCGTCGAGCTGGGCGCCGGCCAGCTCGGGACGGCCGAGCGCGGCGCAGAGGTTGGCGAAGAACTTGGCCTCGATCGCCCCGACGGCCACCCACTTCCCGTCGGCCGTGCCGTAGGTGGCGTAGCAGGCGTAGCGGCCCGAGAGGACGTCGTGGCCGGGGCGCGGACCCGTGCCCAGCGCCAACTGCTCGTCGATCGGGAGCGACATCAGCCACAGCACGCCCTCGGCCACCGACACGTCGAGGTAGGTGCCCTCGCCCGTGGTGGCCCGCCCGGCCAGGGCGGCAGTGATGGCCAGCGCGGCCTGCATCCCCCCGGCGGCGGCGTCCGCCACCGTGGCGCCGGGCAGGGGCGGCGCGCCGTCCACGCCGGGCGTGCTCATAGACAGGTACCCGCCCACGGCGAGGTAGTCGACGTCGTGACCGGCCCACTGGGCGTGGGGGCCGTCCTGGCCGTAGCCGCTGGTCGAGCAGTACACGATGCCGGGGTTGCGAGCGGACACCGCGTCGTAGCCGATGCCCAGCCGGTCCACCACGCCCGGCCGGAAGCTCTCGACCACCACGTCGGCCGCCGACGCCAACGAGAGGAAGGCCTCCCGCCCGTCGTCGTCCTTCAGGTCCACCAGGACTCGCCGCATGCCCCGGTGCCCGCTGTAAGCGAAGAACTGCGGCTCGATCGGCGAGGCGTCGGCCGACGGCACCGGCCCGACCTTCACCACCTGCGCCCCGTAGTCGGACAGCAGGCGCGTGCAGCGCGCCGCCGGCCCGACCGTCGAGAGGTCGAGGACGGTGACCCCGGCAAGGGGCCCGGAGGACAGGGAAACGGCCACCTCAGAAGTTCTTCGGCAGCCCGAGCTTGCGCCGGGCGATGATGTTCTTCTGGATCTCCGACGCGCCGCCGCCGATGGTGTCGATCACCGTGTAGCGGTAGGTCGACTCGGAGCGCCCCGCCATCGGCGCCTCCTCGGTCTTGACCCGCAGCTGAGAACCGGGCCCGGCGATGTCCATGGATGCGTTGGCGAGGCGCTTGGAGAGCTCGGTGGCGAACAGCTTGTACTCGGAGGCCTCGGCGGTGGGTGCAGCGCCGCCCTTGGAGGACTCGTAGACGAACTTGAGCCCCATGACGCGGGCCACCTCGAGCTGGGTGCCCAGCTGGGCCAGGCGTTGGCGGATGACCGGGTCGTCCTTCAAAGGCACGCCGTCACGCACGGTCGTCCGCACGTACTCGACGAGCAACTCGAAGCGCTGCTGAATGGGCGAGAGGGTGAACATGGTGAAGCGCTCGAGGTCGAGCGCCTCCGAGATGTACTGGAATCCACGGCCCACCTCGCCCACCACGTAGTCGTCGGGGACGAAGACGTCGTTGAGGAACACCTCATTGGTGCGCTCGTCGCCCATGGTCCAGATCGCGTTGACCGTGATGCCAGGCTGGTCGATGGGGACGAGGAAGAGCGTGATGCCGGCGTGCTTGGCCTCAGGGTCAGTGCGACCGCCGACCCAGTACCACTCAGCGAAGTGGGCCGATGTGGTCCAGGTCTTCTGGCCGTTGAGGATCCAGCCGCCGTCGTCGCGTGTGGCCTTCAGCTGCATGGAGGCGGCGTCGGAGCCGGCGTTGGGCTCGGAGTAGCCGACGGCGAACTCGACCTCGTTGCGCAGGATCTTGGGCAGGAACTCGGCCTTCAACCGCTCGTTGCCGTGGCGGATGATGGTCTTGCCGACGATCCCGACGCCCTTGCCGATCTGGGGCCCGCCCCGGCCCGCCAGCTGCTCGTTGAGGAGGTACTCGTAGACGCCCTCGCCCTCCGAGCCCCCGTACTCCTTCGGCCAGGTCATGCCGAGCCAGCCCTGCCGGCCGAGGGAGGCCATGAAGGCCCGGCGCTTGGGTGTGTCGACGATCTGGGCCATGTTCTCCCGGGTGAGGTCGAACACCTCGGGGTCGTCGTGGGCGTCGAGGAAGGTCTCGACCTCCTTCACAAAGGCCAGTTGCTCCGGCGAGAAATCGAAGTCCATCGCAGCCTCCACTTGCCCGGGCGCGTCTGATCTGACGGTGCGTCAGATCAGACGCGAATCATAGGGCACGCCCCGCGCTTCCTCCCAGGCCGTCCCCGGGGAGTTCGCGCCACTCCCGTACAACGGAGACGTTCCCCAAGGGGTCTACCTGGTCGAGATAGCGGAGGACCAGAAAGCGCCAAACGCAGTCCGAGCACTGCTCGTGCCGATCCGAGCCCCTCCATCGGAGGTCATCTCAGGGGAAGGAACAAAGCCCGCGGCGTTGCAAGGTCGCACTGACATCGGCGACGTCGAGCGAACTCAGCCCGTTGGAGCCGTCGCGGGGAGGTCATCTTCCGTACCAACTGAGGATGAATGAATCATGTCGTCGGCTCCTGTCCATTCTAAGAATCGACAACCTCGATGCGATCGTCGAGGGCGTCGGCCGGGCCCGGCTTGAGCAGAGACCGGGGGCAGTACCGGGGAACGTGAAGGTGTTAACACCCAATCCGCGTCGCGATCGGGTTCGTGTCACGACCTCGGACCGCCTCGGTAACAGAGGAGGCGACATCCGCGTCAGCGATCGGGTTCGTGTGCCGACCTCGGACCGCTGTCGCTCGCCGGGGAGGTGGGCAACGTCGCCATCGGGTCACCGCTCCACCAAACCCACCGTTCGGCAACTTGGGCGCCGCCCCCGGGGCAACGGGCCATGACCGGATTCGCAAGGGGCGCTAACTCAGCAGGTCCGCCCGGTGTTAACACCGGTCCGCCCCCTGAGAAGAGACCCGACGAAGGCCGACTCAGCCGTCATCGGTGTTTCCCGTGAAACATCTTCCACTTCAACTGTGTGCCGGTTGAAGGACGTCCGTACATGCGGCGCAACTACGCCGAACGACCGCCCAGGAGCTTCGTCAGTGGGCAGCTCTCGATCCTGCTACGCGCGCATCGGCCGCTGCTCCTGATCAGTCCAGTGGTGATGGAGAACGCGCCGCGGATCATGCCGCTCGGGAACGCAGTCGAGGAAGAGGTGGCCGGTGCCTCGTCCACGCCCGACGCGTCTGCAACCCGATCGCCGTTGCTGTCGGTCACGACCGGCGCGAGCGTTGACCCCGAGCCGGCGATAACGCGCGCGGCGTCGTCAGCCGTCTCTCCGGTTCGGGCACCGTCGATCATCCCCTCGAAGAGCGCGCGCACGGAGACACCGCGGCGCGCGGCCTCGGCCTCGACCCAGGCACGACGGTCGTGGTCGAGTCGGATGCCAACAACGGTGGACTTGGTCGTCGCCATGACCTGTTAACAGTAATCCCCGGTGTTTACAGAATCGGCGCAGAATGGTGGCAGCCAGGTTGTGAGCTCCGTGGCCCAGCGGACGGAATGGCCCTGGAGCCGGCTGGGAATTCTCGAGGGTTGACTCACCAATCCGGCCCTCGGTGCTGCGACTCGCCGCCAGCCTCAGCAGCCGCGTCACCGCTGGTCGCCGTGACGTCGGCGAAGTGACAGAGGCGGCCGCCGTAGCTCACGTGTGAGCGTTGGCATCGCCCGGACGTGTCGCCTCGGACAAGCCACCAACCGGCGTGGGCGAAGGTCGTCATGAAATAGAGCTCCTTCGACGGGCCGGGCACGATGCCGCCCGACAAGCAACCTCGGGCCGACGCGTGCCTGATGGTGACTGTGTTAACACCGCTGATGCGGGACGGACAACCTCCACACCACAGATACGAAGCACGACCGCACGGCCAGGGGCACCGGGGACACGCCAAGTTCCGGGACCGGCCCGGGACCGTGCCGCCCAGGCAGTGCCGGCAGTCGGGACCTTGACGATGGCCACGTTGCCAGCGCGCCCTACGGCGTCGTATCGGTCAGGCGCAGCATGGCGTGGCGCCGGGCGACACCCTCGCGGAGGAGCGGCAGACGGCGTCGTTCGATCTGGCCCGGGACCTCAACGAGTGCGGGCGTGATGGCGCCTGCAACGGGGATCGACACGGTGTCGGGTGCCCAGGTGATCGACCCACCACCCCGTCAATCGGCTGCATGGGCAATCGGTTGCATCGGCACAGCCGAGCTCCCGCAAGAGATGGCGGCACAACCCGGCGGTTTGCCCCACGGTCGCAGCGGCAGGTCCCTCGACCACCCGTCGCGACCCTCCGTGACTCCCCAGGCGGAGGCTCCGCTCGATGGTCCAGAGCTCGCCGACCTGGAACCCAAGCAGACGGCTGCCCGGATCTCTCGGACAAGCCTCGATCCTCGGTGACCGGTGTTAACGATTCTTTGGTCGGGGTGTTAACACCCTCTCCCCCACGAGCTACCCGGCACACGACTTCGTGATCGCACGCAAGTCGTACGGAGACCGCGCCAATGCCTCCTTCGCCTGCATGGCGCCGGCCCCGTGATCACGTAACCGACGAAGATCGCGTTGGAATGTCCCGAAATGGGAGACAGGCCCCGGGGCCGTTCATCGCCGCGCTCAGGCGGAGTTCGGGCGGGGCTGCACGACGAACACCGGCACCGGGCCCTCGATGCCGCGCAGGTCGGCAGACTCGAGCGGGCGCAGCGACCACTCGTCGGGCGACAGCTCCGCCGCCGCCTCCTCGGTCACCACCAGCTCTCCCGGGGTGCCGACCTTGACGAGATGCCCCAGCAGGTTCACCAGGGGCCCGAAGTAGTCGCCTTCACGCGGGGTGGCGGGACCGATGCCCACCGCCCCGCGGGCGGGCGGGAGCAGCGGGTCCTCGGCCGCCGCCTCGCAGACCGCCGTCCCGATGCGGCAAGCGGCGTCCGCCGTCGGGGCGGAGAAGAACACCTCGTCCCCGATCGTCTTGACCACCCGGCCTCCGGCGAGGACGGCGTTCGACCAGGCGGCCGACTCGAAGCGGGTCAGCGCGAGGTTCTGTTCCCGCAGGTCCATCGTCTGGGCCCATGCGGTGGAACCGACGAGGTCGACGAAGCCCAGCGCTGTCACCTCCGTCGGGCCCTGCATCTCGGCATAGGCATCAGAGAAGGGGGCGAGCCAGCTGCGGGCTTGCTCGGCCCGGCGCTGTGCCCGCTCGAAGGCGTCCATCACCATGCGTGCCATCACCTCGGGCACCGCGGTGAACGCCGTCGTGGCGGTCTCAGCGAGACGGGCGCGGGCGAGCTCGTCAGGACCCTCGCGGACCGTACCGGGGCCCAGCTCTGAGAAGAAGAGTGCCACCGCGGCCTCAGCGATGTTGATGGCGGCCGCCCCCATGACGCGGGTGAACGCCAGGACAGCCTCGTCGCCGAGGAGCGCGGCGCCCTGCTCGAACGCCTCCATCAGGCCGACCAACTCGGCCGGTACCTCCGTGTCGGGCCCGGCGGGGATGCCAGCGGCGAGCAGGGCGCGCAGGACGCGCGGCATGGAGACGCCGCTCTGCTCGGCGATGGCGCCCACGGTCGCCATCGGCGTCCTGCCCCGCGTCACCA
Source organism: uncultured Acidimicrobiaceae bacterium (assembly GCA_963824195.1). Taxonomy (GTDB): domain Bacteria; phylum Actinomycetota; class Acidimicrobiia; order Acidimicrobiales; family RAAP-2; genus Bog-473. Next base: position 150,184 of record CAWGOJ010000008.1, read on the forward strand.
GATCGCCCGCCACGCCGGGCAGTGTCCCCATGCGGTGCGCCTCCACCATCTGCTCGATGGTGGCGCCGCGCTCGGTCAGGTACTCCAGGAGGGCGAGCCGCTCAGCGGACGCCGGGTCGAGCGGGTCGTAGAGGCCAACCCGCTCCCAGAGCTCCGCGTCCATCACACCCGCCACAGGAGCAGCGCGGCCTGCTGCGACCGCTCCATTCCCTTGAGACGCGTCTCACGCTGTCCGTCGAAGGCGAACTCCCCCGATCCCTGGACCAGTTGCTCCGACAACGACGACACGAGGATCTCCCCCGGGCCAGCGGCGTCGGCCAGCCGGCTGGCGACGATCACGGTGTGGCCGAGATAGTCGTCGCCCTCATCCACCGCGTCACCGGTGTGGATGCCGATGTGGACCGCGATCGGTTCCCCGCCGTCGGCCGAGACATGGGCACCGACACCCCGCTGGATATCGGTGGCGCAGCGCAGGGCGCGAGCCACTCCCCCGAAGGCCACCATGAATCCATCCCCCTGGACGTTGATTTCGCGTCCGCCGTGGCGCGCCAGTGCCTCACGCACGATGCGGTGGTGCTGGCGCAGAACGCTCCGCGAGGCCTGGTCTCCGAGCCGCTCGGTCATGCCGGCGTAGTCGACCATGTCGCAGAAGAGGATCGTGACCGTGCCGTCGGCAGGCTGTGCCGGTGCGCCGACGCGGTCCCGCTGATCCCGACGCTCGGCGCGTCGCTGCGCCTGGAGCTCCCGCCGGACGTCCTTGCCGAGGGCGGCCGTGTCGGCCGATCTGCCGCGGGCGTCTATGGCATCGAGGACGCCGAGGACACCGCCCGCTACGGACTCGGCGATCTGGCGTCTCGAGCGGTTCGGCCGGCTCTTCACGTCGATGCCACCCATGACCGCGAAGCCGCGGACCACGATGCGCGGTGACCCCGGCACGATCGGCACGTCGCGCACCTTGAGGCTGCGGCCGCCCATGATGGAGAGGCCCCGGAGCTCGACGTCGAAGCCCTCGGGGACGATGATGTCGATGCCGCCCCAGAAGGCGAAGGCGGTGATCTCCACCTCGGGGCCCTCGATCTCAGCCCGCCGCAGGTCCATGTCACAACCGCCCATGACCGCGATGGCGGTGGTCTTGCCACTGATGCGCCAACGGCCCTTGGTCTTGTGCCCGCTCAGGATCGCGACATGCCACCGCCGCGCCCTGCGGGCCGGAGCGCCGGGTTCGACCCGTGAGGGCGCAGGGAGGTCGGCCATGACGGTGTCCAGATCACCACGGGTCTTCGCCTGCAAAGCCAGGCCCACCCGCTCGGAGAATTCGTCGAGCGTCAGCCGGCCGTCGACCACGTGCTCGCGCAGCAGGGTCACGGTGCGATCGCGGTCCGCGTCCGCCACACGCTCGGTCAGGCCGCCTCCCCCGCCAGCGGGCGGTCGCTGGTCCTCGGGCACCGGGGGGTCCGCCATGCGACAAGTCTGCCCGGTCCGCCCGGCCGTCGGATCACCTGACGACCCATCAGACGGCCTCGCGGCCACCCATTAGGCTCGTGCGCCGTGCGAGGCATCCTGAGTGCGGCGGGCTACGTGCCCTACCGGCGGCTCGCCCGAGCGGACATCGCTGCCTTCATGGGGAGCGGAGGCGGCAAGGGTTCCCGGGCGGTCGCATCCCATGACGAGGACACGACCACGTTGGGGGTCGAGGCCGCCCGGCTGACCCTGCGGGCTGCCCCAGGGGCGACGCCGGACGCGCTGTGGTTCGCCACGACCCAGCCCGCCTACCTGGACAAGACGAACGCCACCGCGGTGGCGGCCGCCCTCCGCCTCCCCCGCGACGTCGGCGCCTATGACTTCGGCGGGGCACTGCGCTCGGGCATCGGCTGCCTGATGACCGCCCTCCGAGGTGGGGGGACAACCCTGGTGGTCGCTTCCGACGTGCGGGACGGGCTGCCCACGAGCGGTGACGAGTCCGCCGGGGGCGACGCCGGCGCGGCCGTGCTCGTCGGGGACGGTCCGGGGGTGCTGGCCGAACTCGTGTCCACCGCCTCGGCCACCGACGAGTTCACCGACCGCTGGCGGTCGCCGGGCGACCGCGTCTCCAAGCTCTGGGAGGAGCGCTTCGGCGAGAACAATTACCTGGCCCTCGGCCGGGAGGCGCTCGACCGCGCCCTGGCCACGGCTGGCCTCGAGGCGGGCGACGTCGGGCGGCTGGTCGTGACCGGAATGCACGGGCGCGGCGTGTCAGGCCTGACCAAGAAGCTGGCGCTCGCCGATGGCGTCGCCGTGGACGACCTGACCTCCAGCGTGGGCCAGAGCGGCACGGCCCACCCACTGCTCGTCCTCACCTCCGCCCTCGAGTCGATGGCGGGTGGTGCGCCGTCGGCGGGCACGCCGGTGGTCGTGCTGCACCTGGCCGACGGCGCAGACGCCGTGGTCCTGCGCACGACCGAGGCCCTCGCGGGCTGGAACCCGGTCCGGCCCGTGGCCGCCCAGGTGGCCAACGGCGCCCCGATCCCCTACGCCAAGTTCCTGTCCTGGCGAGGGCAGCTGCAGCCCGAGCCGCCCCGGCGCCCGGAGCCGGCCCGGGTGTCGAGCACGGCCGCACACCGCAACGAGGGGTGGAAGTTCGGGTTCGTCGGGTCGAAGGACCGCAGCTCGGGAGCCGTCCACCTGCCGCCCGCGCGGGTCTCCATGGAGGGCGGGGCCGTCGACGACATGGAGCCCGTGGCCATGGCCGACGCCACGGGCACGGTCGTGACCTCGACCATCGACCGCCTCGCCTACTCCCCCAGCCCGCCCATCGTGTTCGCCATCGTCGACTTCGACGGGGGCGGGCGGTACCCGGTCGAGCTGACCGACACCGACCCGGGCGAGATCCGGTCGGGCAGCCGGGTGGAGATGACATTCCGCCGGCTCTTCAGTGCCGACGGCATCCACGACTACTTCTGGAAGGCGCGCCCGGTGCCCCAGGGAGGTCAGGCCTGATGGGATCGCACGGCGTCCGCGACAAGGTGGCAATCGTCGGCATGGGCTGTACCAAGTTCGCCGAGCTGTGGGAGAAGGGGCTCGACGACCTGATTGTCGACGCCAGCACCGAGGCCTTCGCCTCCGCCGGCGTCACCAAGGACGACGTCGACGCCTACTGGTTCGGCACGGCGCAGAGCGGGATGAGCGGGATCACGTTGGCCCGACCGCTGCAACTCCGCAACAAGCCGGTGACCCGGGTCGAGAACTACTGCACCACCGGCTCGGAAGCCCTGCGCGCCGCTGCCTACGCCGTGGCCTCGGGTGCCTACGACGTGGCCATGGCCGTCGGCGCCGAGAAGGTGAAGGACAGCGGGTTCCAGGGCCTCAACGCGATGAACCCGCCCAACGACGGCACCGCACGGACGCTGACCGCGGCGGCGATGTTCTCCATGGTGGCCCCGGCCTACGGGCAGAAGTACGGGGTGGACGAGGCGACCATGGGCGACGTGCTGGCCTCCATCGCGGTGAAGAACCACCACAACGGCGCCCGCAACCCACGGGCCCAGTTCCGGCGGGAGATCACAAAGGAGGCCGCGCTGGCCTCCCCCCGCCTCGCTGGCGGCCTCGGCGTCTTCGACTGTGCCGGGGTGGCCGACGGGGCGGCGGCCGCCATCGTGGTGCGGGCGGAGGACGCCCTCCATTACACAGACAAGCCCCTCTATATAAAGGCCCTGTCCTTCGCCGCCGGGAGCGGGTCAGGGCTCATCGACCCCGGCTACGACTACACGCACTTCCCCGAGTGCGAGGCGGCGGCGGCCGACGCCTACGCCCAGGCGGGCATCACCGATCCGCGCCGGCAGCTCGCCATGGCCGAGGTGCACGACTGCTTCACCCCCACCGAGCTCGTGCTCATGGAAGACCTCGGCTTCGCGCCGCGGGGCACCGCCTGGAAGGAGGTGCTGGCCGGCACCTTCGACCTCGACGGCGACCTCCCGATCAACCCCGACGGCGGCCTCAAGAGCTTCGGCCACCCCGTCGGAGCCTCGGGCCTGCGCATGTTCTTCGAGTGCTGGCTTCAGATGCGCCACGAAGCGCCGCCGGAGCGGCAGATCGCCACCACCGACCGGGGCCTGGCCATGACCCACAACCTGGGTGGCTACCCGGGCGAGATGGTCTCGTTCGTCTCGGTGGTGGGCTCGCAGCTCGGCTGAGTCAGTCGAGCAGCTCACCCAGCGGCGTGTACGGCATGTCGTGGGCGTCGGCCACCGGCTTGTAGACGACACGACCCTCGGCCACGTTGACCCCTTCGCCCAGAGCGCGGTCGGCCCGCACCGCATCGCGCCACCCGCTGCCGGCGATGCGCAGGGTGTAGGGCAGCGTGGCGTTGGCCAGCGCGTGCGTCGAGGTGTGCGGGACCGCACCGGGCATGTTGGCCACGCAGTAGAAGATCGACCCGTGCACCTCGAAGGTCGGCTTCGAGTGCGTCGTCGGGTGAGTCGACTCGAAGCAGCCCCCCTGATCAACCGAGATGTCGACGAGGACCGAGCCGGGTCGCATCTTCTCGACGAGCGCATCGGAAACGAGACGGGGCGCCCGGGCGCCGACCACCAGCACCGCTCCGATGACGATGTCGGCCTCGAGGCAGACCTCCTCAATGGCATGCTCCGAGGAGGCGATCGTCTCGAGTGCACCCCGGAAGTGGTGGTCGACCTCGCGTAGCTTGTCGAGGTTGCGGTCGAGGACGAACACCTCCGAGTGCATGCCCACAGCCATGGTGGCCGACGCGAAGCCGGCCACGCCGGCCCCGAGGATCACGACACGAGCGCAGCGCACCCCGGGCACGCCGCACACGAGCACGCCGCGCCCCCCACCCGGCCGCATGAGGTGGTGCGTACCCATCAGGGGCGCCATTCGCCCGGCCACCTCGCTCATCGGCGCCAGGAGCGGCAGCGAATTGTCCTCCTGGCGCACCGTCTCGTACGCGATGGCGACATTCCCGGCCGCAACCAGAGCATCTGTGCAGGCGCGCGACGCGGCCAGGTGCAGGTAGGTGAAGAGGATCTGGTCCGACCGGGCGCCGAGCCGGTGATACTCCTCGGCGACCGGCTCCTTCACCTTGCACACGAGGTCGGCCGCCGCCCACAGGTCGTCGGGATCGTCCAGGATCTTCGCCCCGGTCCGCACGAACTCGTCGTCGGGCATGGACGAGCCGTTGCCGGCACCCTTCTCGACCAGGACGGTGTGGCCGGCCGAAGTCAGCTCGCGCACACCGGCCGGCGTGATGGCGACCCGGTACTCGTCGTCCTTCACCTCGCTTGGGATCCCGACGATCATGAGTTACTCCTCGATGTTGCTCATCACGTGCTTGATGCGTGTGTAGTCCTCAAAGCCGTAGGCGGAGAGGTCCTTGCCATATCCGGAACGCTTGAACCCGCCGTGGGGCATCTCGGCCACCAGCGGGATGTGCGTGTTGATCCACACGCAGCCGAAGTCGAGGTCACGCGCCATGCGCATGGCCCGACCGTGGTCCCTGGTCCACACCGAGGACGCGAGCCCGTACTGCACGCCGTTGGCCCACTGGAGCGCCTCGCCCTCGTCGGTGAACTCCTGGACGGTGATCACCGGCCCGAACACCTCTGACTGCACCAGCTCGTCGTCCTGCCGCAGGCCCGCCACGACCGTCGGCGCGAAGCAGTAGCCGCGGTCGCCCACCTGCTCGCCGCCCGTCACCACCGAGGCGTGCGCGGGCGTCCGCTCGAGGAAGCCGCGCACCCGCTCCAGCTGGTTCGCGTTGTTCAGCGGCCCGTAGTCGGCCTCCTCGTTGTCGGTGCCGCCGACCGTCGTCCCCTGCGCCTGCTCGACCAGTGCGGCCAGCAGGTCCCCGTGCACGCGGGGCCCGGCCAGGACCCGCGTGGCCGCCGTGCAGTCCTGCCCCGCGTTGAAGTAGCCCGCGCCTGCGATGCCCTCCGCGGCCGCCGCCGCGTCGGCATCGTCGAACACGATGACGGGCGCCTTGCCGCCCAGCTCCAAGTGGACGCGCTTGAGGGTGGGTGCCGCCGCCGCGGCGACCTCCATCCCGGCCCGCACTGACCCCGTCACCGACACCATGGCGGGCGTGTCGTGTACCACGAGGGCGCGGCCGGTGTCGCGGTCACCACACACCACGTTGAAGACGCCCGGCGGCAGGTGCTCGGCCATGATCTCGGCCATGAGCAGCGCCGTCACCGGCGTCGTGTCCGACGGCTTGAGCACCATGGTGTTCCCCGCCGCCAGCGCCGGGGCGAACTTCCACACGGCCATCATCATCGGGTAGTTCCACGGCGTCACGGCGCCGCACACCCCGAGCGGCTCGCGGCGGATGAAGGACGTGTGCCCCGCCATGTACTCCGCGGCGGCCAGGCCCTCGAGGTGCCGCGCCGCGCCGGCGAAGAAGCGGATCTGGTCGACCATCGGGGGGATCTCCTCGTCCATGGTCAGCTGGAAGGGCTTTCCCGTGTTCTCGGACTCGGCCCGGACCAGGTCCTCGGCCCTGGCTTCGAGTGCGTCGGCGATACGGATCAGGGCCAGGCTGCGCTCCGACGGCGTGGTGCGCCGCCAGGAGGTGAAGGCCTCGGCCGCGACGCGAAGCGCCCGGTCGACGTCGGCCGGGCCCGAGACGGGTGCCTCGGCGAACGGCTCGCCCGTGCTGGGGTCGATGAGGGGCGCGGTGGGCCCGTCCTCGGCGTCGCAGTAGGCGCCCCCGATGAAATTCTGCAACTTCCGCATACCGCTCCCTTCAGGTGACCCGTCGCTACAGGATCACAGATCAGCACGCTCCCAACAAGCGTTTTCGCCATATCGGGACCTCAATATGACTAATTCTGCTTGACTGAGGTGGGTAAGATGACACAATTCTGCACATCGGGGGCTTTCCCCTGGTGGTCGAGAGAAGCGAGGTGTGAGATGCCCGACACCGACGGGCTGGCGGAGGCGGGCGCTCAGAGCGACGCGACGCAGGCCCCCGGGACGCTCCTCGACGCACCCAACCGGGCCATCATCGAGGCGCTCCAGCGCGACGGCCGGCAGCCGTACGGCGCCATCGCGGAGGCGGTCGGGCTGTCCGAGGCAGCCGTGCGCCGCCGCGTCCAGCGTCTGCGCGAGTCGGGGATCATGCAGATCGTGGCGGTCACCGACCCGCTGCAACTGGGCTTCACCCGCCAGGCGATGATCGGGATCTCGGTCGAGGGCGACGTGCGGCGGGTGGCTGAGAAGCTCTCGGCCTTGGTCGAGGTCGACTACGTGGTGATGTGCGCCGGCTCATTCGACATCCTGGCGGAAATCGTGTGCGAGGACGACGAGCGGTTGCTGCACGTCCTCAACGACTCGGTGCGCTCCATCCCGGGCGTGCGCTCCACCGAGACCTTCTTGTACCTGAAGCTGGCCAAGCAGACCTATACGTGGGGCACGCGATGAATGGCCCCGCACCAATAGTGGAGGAACGATGAGCACCACCAGTCCCGAGAACTCCCACCTGAGCGAGCAGGCGCGTCGACACCTGTGGATGCACTTCAGCCGGATGGGCGCCTACGAGAACAGCGAGGTGCCCGTGATCGTCCGTGGAGAGGGAGCCTACGTCTGGGACCAGCACGGGAAGCGCTACCTCGACGGCCTGGCGGGGCTCTTCACGTCGCAGATCGGCCACGGTCGCACCGAGCTCGCCGAGGCGGGCGCCAAGCAGGCCGGGACCCTGGCCTACTTTCCGCTGTGGACGTACGCGCACCCGCGCGCCATTGAGCTGGCCGAGCGGGTGGCGGGCTACGCGCCCGGCGACCTCAACCGCGTCTTCTTCACGACCGGGGGATCCGAGGCGGTGGAGTCGGCCTGGAAGCTGGCGCGCCAGTACTTCCGCGTGATGGGACAGCCGCAGAAGACCAAGGTCATCAGCCGCTACATCGCGTACCACGGCACGTCCATGGGCGCGCTCTCCATCACGGGCATCCCGGACCTGCGCATCCCGTTCGAGCCGCTCGTGCCGGGGGCCATCAAGGTGCCGAACACGAACTTCTACCGCGCCGACGTGTTCGCCGACGACGAGGTCGCGTTCGGCCGCTGGGCGGCGGACGAGATAGAGCGGGCCATCGTGCAGGAGGGCCCCGAGTCGGTCTGCGCGGTGTTCCTCGAGCCCGTGCAGAACGCGGGCGGGTGCTTCCCGCCGCCCCCGGGATACTTCGAGCGCGTCCGCGAGATCTGCGACCGCCACGGAGTGCTGCTGGTCTCCGACGAGGTGATCTGCGCCTTCGGGCGCCTTGGCCACTGGTTCGGGGCCCTGCGCTACGGGTACCAACCGGACATCATCACGGTGGCCAAGGGTCTCACCTCGGGCTACGCCCCGCTGGGCGCCATGATCGCCTCGGACCGCCTCATGGAGCCCTTCCTCGAGGCAGGGGCCTCTTTCCTGCACGGGTTCACCTTCGCCGGCCACCCCGTGAGCTGCGCGGTGGCCCTGGCCAACCTCGACGTCTTCGAGGGCGAGCAGATCCTTCAGCACGTGCAGGCGACCGAGCAGACGTTCCGTACCGCACTCGAGGGCCTCTACGACCTCCCCATCGTCGGCAACGTGCGCGGCGCGGGGTTCTTCTACGGCATTGAGCTCGTCAAGGACAAGGAGACGCGCGCCTCCTTCGACGACGAGGAGTCCGAGCGCCTCCTGCGCGGCTTCCTCTCGGGTGCGCTCTTCGAGGCGGGGCTGATCTGCCGGGCCGACGACCGGGGGGATCCGGTCATACAGCTCTCCCCGCCGCTCATCTGCGGCCAGGAGGAGATCGACTTCATTGCATCCACGCTGCGCGACGTCCTCACCGAGGCGTGGCGCAGGATGTAGCGCCGGGGGCCGCCTCGGGGTACCAGCGGCTCTCGCTGTGGTGGGAGGCCGTCCCGGTCCCGTTGCCGCCGCGCCCCGCCCTCACCCAGGACCTCCAGGTCGACGTGTGCATCGTCGGCGCCGGGTTCACCGGGCTCTGGACAGCTCATGCGCTGGCGCTGGCCGACCCGTCGCTGCGCATCGCCGTCGTGGAGCGCGAGGTGGCGGGCTTCGGGGCGTCGGGCCGCAATGGCGGCTGGTGCTCGGCGCTGTTCGCCACCTCCGACGCCGCGCTGGCCCGCCAGCACGGCCGTGTGGCCATGCACGCCATGCGCCGGGCGATGCAGGAGACGGTCGACGTCGTCGGGGCGGCAGCGGCGAGCGAGGGCATCGACTGTTACTTCGCCAAGGGCGGGTCGGTGGACCTCGTGCGCAGCGAGGCCCAGCGGGTGCGGGCGCTGGCCGAGGTGGACGAGGCGCGTGCGCTCGGCTTCGGAGAGGACGACGTCCGCTGGCTCGGGCCTGACGAGACGCGCGCGCTGATCGGTGCCGACGGGGTCCTCGGTGCGACCTTCACCCCGCACTGCGCCGCGCTGCAACCGGCACTCCTGGCGCGGGGGCTGGCGGACGCGGTCGAGCGGCGAGGGGTGCGGGTCTTCGAGCACACCGAGGTCCTCGACATCCGGCCCCGCTCGGCCGGTTCTCCCCCGTCGGTCGTCACCCGCGGCGGCACCGTCGAGGCCGAGGTCGTGGTGCGAGCGACGGAGGCCTGGACGCCGACCCTGCCGGGGCTCCACCGCGACATCGTCCCGGTCTACTCGCTCATGGTGGCAACCGAGCCCCTGGGGGACCGCTTCTGGTCCTCGGCGGGCCTCGAGGAGCGCGCCACTTTCGCGGACCACCGCCACATGATCATTTACGGGCAGCGGACCGCCGACGGCCGCATCGCTTTCGGCGGCCGCGGGGCGCCCTACCACTTCGGGTCGTCGGTGCGCGAAGGCTACGACGCCGAGCCGGCAGTGCACGAGCTGCTGCGCCGGACGTTGACCGAGCTCTTCCCGGAGCTCGACGGGGCGCGCTTCACGCACGCCTGGGGCGGCCCGCTCGGCATCCCGCGCGACTGGCACTCCTCGGTCGGCCTCGACCGGGGCTCCGGCATGGCCTGGGCGGGGGGGTACGTGGGCGACGGGGTGTCCACCACCAATCTGGCCGGGCGCACGCTGGCCGACCTCATCACGGGCGCCGACACCGCCCTCACCGCCCTGCCCTGGGTGGGTCACCGGTCGCCGCAGTGGGAGCCCGAGCCCCTGCGCTGGCTCGGGGTCAACGCCGGCCTGTGGGCCATGAGGCTGGCGGACCGCAGCGAGACCCGCCGCGGGCGCCCGAGCCGGGTGGCCGGCGCGATGGGACGCCTCCTCGGGCAGTGATCGGTGCCACAATCTCGCCCGTGCCCGAAACGGCGGCCGAAGCCATCACGAAGCTGATCTACACCTACGCCGAGCGGATCGACGACGGTGACTTCGCCGGCGTGGGCGAGCTGTTCGCCCACGCCACCCTGACGTTCGAGGGGTTCGGCGACGCCGTCAGCGGTCGCGACGCCATTCAGGCCCTCTACACGCGGAGCACCCGGCGCTATGAGGACGGGACTCCGCGCACCAAGCACGTCATGACGAACGTGATGGTCGACGTCGACGACGACGACGTGACCGCACGGAGCCGGTCGTACTTCACGGTGCTGCAAGCCGTGCCCGGCGCGCTCGCCCTCCAGCCGGTCATCGCCGGCCGCTACCGACACACCTATGAACTCGTGGACTCAGGGTGGCGCGTGGCGACCATGCACATCACGATCGACCTCGTCGGCGACCTCGGGCACCACATGCTCTTCGACCTCGCGCCATGAAGCTCTCGCTCGTCTACGGCTGGGACTGCACGCCCGAGGCGTTCTGGGCCCTCTACTTCGACCCCGAGTTCGTGGTCCGCCTCCACCGCGAGGCCCTGGGCTCGACCTCGGCCGAGGTGGTGTCGCAGGAGGGCGACCTCTCGAGCGGCCTGGTGCGCACCCTCCGCTACGGCCAGCGGCCCAACATGCCGGGCGCGGTCCGCAAGATCTTCGGCGAGGAGGTCACCACCACCGAGGTCAGCACGTTCGACCCGGCGACGTCGACGACGTCATTCACCATGACGCCGGGCACCATGGCCGACAAGACGCACATTGAGGGCGCGATCGCCCTCACCAACGAGAGCGGGAGCACGGTGGAAGCGTTCTCGCTCGACGCCCGGGTCAAGATCTTCGGAGCCGGGCCGATCGTGGAGCGCTTCATTGAGCATCAGGCCCGCGACATGCAGGAGAAGGCGGTCGCGTACATGCGGGGCGAGCTCGAGGGATGACCTCCTCGCCCCTCGCCTACGTGGGCGACCCGGTCTCCACCAGCCCCCAGAGGCGGTCGAGGTCGAGGTGCTCCTCGCAGGCGTCGGCGATCCGGTCGATCTGGCGCTCGCGCCGCGCAGCGTAGGAGACCCCCGACGATCGCCAGCCCGCGCCGCGCCGAGTCGCCACGTGGCCCAGGAACCAGGCGCGGAACGCGTCCTCCTCGAACAGCCCGTGCAGCGTGGTGCCCAGGAGGACACCGGCGCCGGCGACCGCACTGAGCGGGCCGTCCGCCCCGTCGGGCGCCAGCCACGGCACGAAGCCCGGCCGCGGCGAGAGGCGGCCGTGGCGGATCTCGTAGCCGCGCACCGGCGCGCCGTCGGGCCCACCGCTCGTGGTGAGGCGGGTGAGCTTCTCCTCCTCGAAGACCGTGTCCACGGGCAGCCAGCCGAGCCCCGCACTCACCGGCTCGGCGGACTCGACCCCGCCGGGGTCACGCAGCTCCTGCCCCATCATCTGGAACCCCCCGCAGATACCGAGGATCACCGGTGGTGAGGTGCCGCGGCGCAGCGTGTCGAGCGCGCCGGCCAGGCCGCTCTCGCCCAGCCAGCGCAGGTCGGCCACCGTGGCCCGGGTCCCGCCGATCACGACCAGGTCGGGGTCGCCCAGCGCACCCGGCTGGCCGACCCAGCGGACCCGCACGCCCGGCTCGGCGGCGAGCGGGTCGAGGTCGCTGAAGTTGGACAGGCGGGGCAGGCGGATGGCCGCCACGTCGAGTCCGGCGCCGGAGACCGCGGCCGGCAGCCCGGAGGGCTGCGCCAGGGCCAGCGAGTCCTCGGCGTCGAGCCCCAGGTCCCCGAGATGGGGGAGCACCCCGAGGATGGGGATGCCGCAGCGGTCTTCCAACTCGGCCGCCGCGCCACCCAGGAGGGCCGGGTCGCCGCGGAAGCGGTTGATGACAAAGCCCCCGATCAGCGAGGACAGCTCGTCGGGCAGGATCGCCACCGTTCCCAGGAGGTGCGCGAACACGCCGCCCCGCTCGATGTCCCCCACCAGGATGGCGGGGATCCCGGCGCGCCGAGCCAGGCCCAGGTTCACGATGTCGTCGCGCAGCAGGTTGATCTCGGCGGGGCTGCCGGCGCCTTCGCAGACGACGACGTCGAAGCGGGCACGCAGCGAGGCCAGCGCGGCATCGACCACGTCAACGAGCGTCCGCTTGGACGCCTGGTAATCGCCCGCCTCCCGCACACCGGCCGGGCGCCCCATGACAACGACATGGGACGCGCGCTCACCGGTGGGCTTGAGCAATACGGGGTTCATGGCGACCTCGGGCTCGGCGCCGGCGGCGATCGCCTGGACCCACTGGGCCCGGCCCATCTCGCCGCCCTCCGCGGAGACCATGGCGTTGAGCGACATGTTCTGGCCCTTGAACGGAGCCGCCGCGACGCCCCGACGGGCCAGCAGCCGGCAGAGCCCGGTCGTGACGGTGGACTTGCCGGCATCGGACGAGGTCCCGCAGACCATGAGCGACCCGTGCATCACCGGAGTTCTAGTCGTAATCGGTTCACACGGATTTCACGGAAGTCACTTGACCCGGGTGGCCCGCGGCATGTCATGCTGCGGGCGGCACACCATCGGTCGCTCGCCAGGGAGGCGCACCGGAACCCGACAGGGTGGGGTGCGCGGACGAATGACCGAGGGCCGGCCGCCGGGGGGTTGCCGGGCACCACGCCTTCCCCGGTCGTCCCTCCGGGGACGTGCGCGTGTTCCCGCTGAGGCGAACAACGAGGGAGGTAACGCGCGGTGGCGATCACCGAGGACTTCACGGAGGATCTCGCGGTCATACACGACCCCGGCTCCGACGAGGTGTTCCACGTCGAGCAGCACGGGATCGACTTCATCCCCGAGAGCGAGCGCTGGGCCACCCCGAAGGACATCTTCGGGATGTGGGCGGGCGCGAGCGTGCAGATCGAGTACTTCATCTACGGCGCCATCGTGATGACGTTCGGGCTGACGTTCGCCCAGGTGCTCTTCGTCATCGTCCTCGGCAACCTGTCCTACTTCCTGCTCGGGCTGTGCTCGCTACAGGGGCCGAACACCGGCACGGCGGTCTTCGCCATCAACCGGGCCCCCTTCGGGCCGAACGGCTCGCGGCCGATCTCGGTCTTCAACTGGTTCACCCAGATCGGCTTCGAGGTCGAGGGCCTGATCCTCATCGTGGGCGCGGGCATCGTCCTCATGTCCAAGGCGGGCTACCTGCCGGGCAGCCCGGCCAAGGTCGTGCTCGTCATCGTGGCCGTGCTGATCCAGGGCATCCTGCCCTTCCTCGGCCACGCCGCCATCGTCAAGACGCTGCGCTGGCTCATCGTCCCCTTCATCGTCCTCTTCGCCGTCATGCTCGGCTTCGCCATTCCGCACGCCAACCTGCACGTGGTGAAGTCCAGCGGGGACTGGCAGGCCTTCACCGAGGCGCTCGCCTTCACCATCGCGCTGAGCGGCCTCGGGTGGGTCGAGAACGGCAACGACTACACCCGTTACTGCCCGACCAACACGTCGAAGAAGGGCATCGTCGGGTGGGTCTTCCTCGGCACCGCCCTGCCGGAGATCCTCATCATGACGTTGGGGGCCGTCGTCGGCACCTTCGTCCTCAACATCGGGACGGGCGCCGGCGGGTTCCAGCCCTTCCTCCACCAGCACGCCATCCCGTCCTGGTTCGTCGTGGTGTTCCTGCTCTTCGCCGTCGTGCAGCTCTTCGGCATCAACAGCCTCGACATGTACTCCTCGGGCGTGACGATGCAGGCCATCGGGATCCCGGTCAAGCGGTACCAGGCGGTGCTCATCGATTGCGCGATCGCGCTCGGCATCACCATGTGGGCGATCTTCAGCGGTTCCTTCACCGAGTACCTGTCCGACTTCGTCGACCTCGTGATCGTGTGGATCGCGCCCTGGAGCGCCATCTTCCTGGTCGACTGGGCCCTGCGGCGCTACCGCTACGTGCCGAGTGAGCTGCAGAAGACCGGGCGCACCTCCCTGTACTGGCGCAAGGGCGGCGTCTTCTGGCCCGCAATCATCGCCCAGGTGGTCGGGATGTACGCCGCCATCTCGGCGCTCTACGTGAACCCGACCTACTACTTCCGCGTGCCACGCTGGATGAACGAAGTGACCGACCACACGCAGGACGCCTACCACTACGGCGGGGACTTCAGCGTCTTCCTCGGCATGGGGGTGGCCGCACTCGTCTACCTCGTCCTCGCCGTCCGCAAGGTGCGCAAGGAGGCCCACGCCCAGGAGGCGCTCCTCACGGAGGAGGGGTTGCTCGCCGGCTGACCCCTCCGGCGAGCGTTGGCGTTCCGCAATCACCTCGAGCTTTCAGCGATGTCGATCGGGTTGGATCTCGCCGGGCTTCGTAGGTGCTCCGCAGCTACTTCTTGTAGTCGATCAGCTCCCTCAGCAAGGCCTCCCAGGGGGACTTCTCCCAGCCATCGTCCTCGCCGAGCTTCTTTGCAACGGCGACGGCGTCTTCCACCCACTGGATCCTCACGTCTTCGATGGGTTCGGCCTTTCCCACCCTGTGGTGGGTGCCACTACCCGGCATCGCATCGGCCACGCCGAAGTCGAAGGCGAACCAGTCGTCCTTCCAGATCTGATGACGTTGCTTCAACTGCTCCCATCGGGGGTGTTTCTGACTCCTGTCGTCAGCCATCTTGATGGCCCATTTCACACAAAGGCGGGCACGATGCGGATCCCCTTCAGACGTTGTCTTGGCTATCGCATCCTCGTATGAAACGAGCTTGGCCTTCTGGTCTTCTGGGAAGGTTTCGTGGGCGGCGTTGACGAAGACCTCGAGAATGGGGGACGGAGAACTCACATTGGCCATGCTCGATGTTATGGCACGCGGAATGCGCTCTTCACAGATCGGTGCCGCTCTTCCCAAAGTGCGAATCGAGAGACGCTCTTGGACCTGGGGCGGTGCCCTATCGTCAGATCGGGGCACGACCGACCGCCCCGACGGCCTTGACTAAGGTCACACTGCGTCATGGGCGAGGAGTTGCTCAGCCTCACGGGAACGTGCGAGCGGGGATCAATCGACACCACGGCGCGCTCCACCATTTGGTTCTGACGCGAGGAGGGGGATGGAGCCGATACCGGCGCTCGAGGTCAACGAGGTCGCCTTCGACGAGACGGTCGACGTGGTCGTCGTGGGTCTGGGCGTGTCGGGCGCGTCTGCGGTCGTGGCGGCGCGCCAGGCGGGAGCGGACGCGCTGGCCGTCGAACGGAGCGCAGGACCCGGTGGGACGTCGGCCAACTCCGGCGGCCTCATCTACCTGGGAGGCGGCACGGCCCTCCAGAACGAGTGCGGATTCGAGGACTCGCCGGAGAACATGACCGCGTTCCTTCGCTCCGCCCTGGGGCCCGGCGTCGACGACGACCGGGTCGACGCCTACTGCGAGGGCTCGCCGGACCACTTCGACTGGTTGGTCTCGATCGGCGTGCCGTTCCGGGCGGCCTTCTGCGACGAGCCGAACCGTGAGTCGGCCGACGACTCGGGACTGCTCTTCAGCGGCGGTGAGGATTCCTACCCGTTCGACGAGATCGCCGTCCCCGTCCCGCGGGGTCACAAGCCGCGGTGGATCGACTCCGCCGGCGGCTTCCTCATGGAACGCCTTGGTGCCGCACTGTCGGCCAGCGGTGCTCGAGTCGTGGCCGACGCCGGAGCGGAGGCGCTGGTCGTCGACGGCAGGGACGTCGTCGGCGTGCGCGTGCGGACCGACGACGGGGCCCGCGCCATCCGCGCCCGCGGCGGGGTGATCCTGGCCGCCGGGGGGTTCATCCACAACGAGGCCATGGTCGCCGAGCATTGCCCACTGGCCCATGTCCCCGACGCTGCCTGGCGGATCGGCACCCCGAACGACGACGGCCGCGGTATCCGCATGGGCATCGGCGCCGGCGCGGTGACGACCAGGCTCGACGCCTTCGAGTGCGCGCTGCCGCTCGGGCCACCTCACCGCCTCGCACGGGGGATCCTCGTCAACCGCCACGGCGAGCGGTTCATCAACGAGGACACCTACACCGGTCGCATCGGGCTCCACGCCCTGCGCGACCACGACGGCTTCGTCTACATGATCACCGACGACGTGATCCACGAGCCGAACCTCCTCGGACTCCGCGTCGGCTACGCCGCAGCCACCCCCGAGGAGCTGGCCGCCGATCTCGGCGTCCCGCCCGAAGCTCTGGCGCGCACGGTGCGCGAGTACAACGAGGCCGCGGCCCGCGGTGACGACCCGGCCTTCCACAAGCGCGCGCCCTACCTGCAGCCCATCGGCGTGCCGCCGGCCAGCGGCATCGGCGCCATCGACCTGCGCGTCGACCATGGCGCGATCTACGCGACGTTCACCCTGGGTGGTCTCGTCACCGACCGCGACGGCGCCGCGCTCGACGGCGGAGGTGATCCGATCGCGGGTCTCTACGCCGCCGGCCGTACCGCTGCGAGCCTCGCGGCCAGCCACTACGCCAGCGGCATTAGCCTCGGCGACGGCTCGTTCTTCGGCCGGCGTGCCGGCCGCCACGCGGCCGCCCGAGCCCGAACGGAAGGGTCCTCGACGCAGTAGGACGCGCATCTTGGGGTTCAGCGGGATGCCATCTGCTTCGCTGCGGCCTGCGCCAGTCGGTTGACGAGAGCGATGGCAGGCGGGTGACTGGCGACTTCCATGATCAACATGTTCGATTCCGACCGGCCCCGCTCGACGAGCACCTGATCAGAATGGAACACCGTGTTCGTACCGCCCCCGACGATGGGGAAGGAGGATTCGACGTCGATATCGTGGCTCCCGTCATCGGCAATGAGCCGACGCTGCGTAATGGTGGTGGTGCCTGCCTTGGCGCGGGCACCGAAGGCCTGCGCGACCGCCTTCTGCAGCTCAGGACCCTGTGGTAGCCCAGGACCCTGTGGCGAATCGACGAAGCGAAGCACACACGGTCCGACGTTGGGGCTGGCGGCGGCTTCGAGATCGGCACGGGCACCCGCCGTCGTCGGGAAGACATCGACCGTGTCACTGATCTGTAACGTGGCGTCCGCGCTTGTGTAATTCTGGTCCGCCGCTTCGGCCGGCGAGCGGTCGATATCGGCGGGACCGACCCCGAGACACGTCGCCAGCTGGGAGGCCGTGGCCGCATCCAAGCCCCCGAAGAAACTCGCCTGAGTGTTCTGGCTGCCTCGTCCGCCTCCCGTCCAACCCGCGGGGTACGCCGTCCGCAGGATGAGCTCGTGTCTGGCGAGGGAGGCGTCGGCCGCTGGGCCTGTGGTGACGATGAACGACCGGGCCGCCGAAGGGACCGGGGTGGACTCGCTCGCCGGCAAGACGGCCGTCGCCACGAGAAATGCGATCAGGGCGAGAAGACCGATGATGATCCCGGACAACGCCAAGCCCTGGCCCGTCAGGTTCTCCGATCTCCTGATCCGACACCTGGCCACGAAGCCGAACACGATGCCGAGGACCGCGCCGAGACCCGTGACGAAGCCAACGATGGAGCAGACGAGCGACGCGATGGCGAAGCCATCGGTGTGCGGATGCCAACGACCCGATGACGGTGCCGAAGGAGCCCTTGCATCCCCAGGGCGAAACGTCGACTCCCGACTCGGCCATGCCTCGTCCTCCACTCCCGCATCAGTCACGTGATGGGCTCCCGAGACCCGGGGATCCGGCAAGGCTGCCTCCTGAAGCTCTGCGACGACGGCCGACGGATCTGATGATGGCAGCGTGAGGTAACGCTTCGGTAACTCCGGTTGGAGGCGGGGCAGTCGCTGACCTTGTCAGGGTGCACCTGACGTTGTAAGGTACCCCCTGACGACAGAACGACCACGCGGGGAGAAGCCCATGGCCGTCACCAAAGAGCGCGTCACTGCATCGTGCTCGTTCTGCCTGAAACCGGACAGCGCAGTGAAGAAGTTGGTCGCCGGTCCGGGCGTCTACATCTGCGACGAGTGCGTCGATCTCTGTCGCCAGATCGTCAGCAGCCCGCCCCCCTTGCCGCCACCGCTGAAGTCCTGGGAGGAGGACCTCGACCTCGACGGGGTCCTCGCGAGCCTCCCCCGGATGGCGGCCGCCGGTGCGCAGGTCGAACGCAATCTCGCCCGCTTCGTGAAGAGGGCGCGGGAGCTTGGTGCGACATGGGCGGCGATCGGAGCCGCCTTGGGGATGACCCGACAGTCGGCGTGGGAGCGCTTCTCCGGCGAGGAGTAGTGGCTCTCGCCGGCGCGAGCAGACGCTACGGTGCGGGAAACCAACGCAGATGGCAGGTGCGAGAGACGGGAGACCGGCGATGACCTCGAAGTCCGACTTCACGGCGGAGGAATGGCAGCTGATCCTGGAAGCACCTCCGAGTGCCGGGATGATCGTGGTCACCGCCCAACGGGGCGGCTCCTTCCGCGAGACCGTCGCCATGGCCAAGGCCTATGTCGAGGCGCGCCAACAGCACGGCCAGAGCCAGCTTCTCGATGAGATCGTCGCCGCGAAGCCTGAGCGGGATCACACGCACTACCACTCTCCCGAGGAGCTCCGGCAGCACGGATTGCAACACCTGCGCGACTCGGTCACTCTGCTCGAGAGCAAGGCCGCGCCCGAGGAGGTCGACGAATATCGCCAGTTCATCGTCAACCTGTCGCACAAGGTCGCAGCTGCGCACCGGGAGCATGGCCAAGAGGTGAGCGAGGCCGAGCAGTCCGCGATCAACGACATCAACGAAGCCCTGCACACGACCGCCGGGTAGGAGCGCCGCCGCCCCTCAGCCCCAGTCTTCGGTGAGGCCTCCCTCGCCGTCAGGGTGGAACAGCGGCATGGCACCCAGCGTGCGGACCAGCGCGGCGTCGGGGCCCAACGCCTCCTTCCAACCGCCGCCCTCGGTCATGAGGGTCCCGATCACCACAGGCTCGGCGTCCATGCGGCGCACCAGGCGCAGCGCGGACGACAGCGAGGCCCCGGTGGAGATGACGTCGTCGACCACGGCCACCCGTCGGCCACGCACCGCGCCGACCCGGGCGGGATCCATGCGCAACCGCTGGGGTTTGTCGGTCGTGATGGAGTAGACCGGCTCGGCCCACGATTCACCCAGGTGGATCTTGGGTGTCTTGTGCAGGATCACGTAGTCGTCGAAGCCGAGGGCCCGGCTGGCCTCGATGGCCAGGGGGATCCCCATGGTCGCCACCGACACGACGATCTCGGGCCGGGCCGGTCGCATGAGCTCGGCGAGCTCTCGCCCCGCGGTCTCGGCGAAGGAGACGCCCATGTCCACGCAGATCAGGAGCGCGATCGTCAGGTCGTCGGAAAGTGGGACGAGCGGGAGCTCCACGTTCTGGCTCCCGACCGTGGTCGTGTAAGTACCATCGGCGGTCGTCGACATGACTCGCTTCCGAGCTTACGTGCCTCGCTGAAGCTGCCGGGACCCTTGACGACCAGCGCACGCTCCGCCAAGGGGGGAAACGACCAGATCGGGTGCCGAGGGCAGCGCGTCATCACGCGCCGGCAGACGATCTGTCACGCCGCCATGCGAGGGGTGCGTGAACACGTCGTCCATCTCGAAGTCCCCGTTCACCGACGACCCACCTTCGATTCCTCGAAGCCCGAAGCACAGATCTAGAGTCCTTGGTCCCTGGTGCGGCCCGGCGCTTCCCGAACACAATGACCGCGGCAAGGTGCTGTGGCACGCGTGTCCCTGCGCTCTGGCTGGCAACGGACTAGACAGGAGAGCGGTGGAAGCCACGCCGAAGGCGACAGCGCCCGAGGAGCCGTCGGGGCCGGTTTCCCGCCGCCGGACCGGGCCCCTTGACCCCCGGTTGCTGCGCTACGCCCACACCACTCGGCGCTTCATCGTCCTGGCCGTCGGCGTCGGCGGCACGACGGCACTCCTCGTCGTCGCCCAGGCCTGGCTCATCGCCACGGTGGTCAACGACGCCTTCCTCTACCACGGGTCACTACCCTCGCTGCGCGACCCTCTCGTCCTCCTGTTCGGGGTCATCGTCGGACGCGCCATCCTGGCCTGGGCGACCGAGCGGGCCGCCCACCGGGCCTCGGCTTCCGCCAAATCGGAACTCCGCCTCTCGGCGGCCGAGCACATCGCCGCCCTGGGCCCGACCGGCTTGGAGCAGAAGGACAACGGACGGCTCACCGTGCTCGTGACGACCGGGATCGACGCGCTCGACGGTTACTTCTCGCGCTACCTGCCCCAGCTCTTCCTGGCGGTCATCGTCCCGCTGACCATCATCGCCGTCGTGGCCGGCGCCGACTGGATCTCCGCCGTCCTCATCGCGGTGACCGTGCCCCTGATCCCCGTCTTCATGGGCCTGGTGGGCCTGAGCACCCGGGACCGGACGGCAGCCCGCATGCGGTCGATGCAGCGGCTGGC
Source organism: uncultured Acidimicrobiaceae bacterium (assembly GCA_963824195.1). Taxonomy (GTDB): domain Bacteria; phylum Actinomycetota; class Acidimicrobiia; order Acidimicrobiales; family RAAP-2; genus Bog-473. The sequence goes on from CAWGOJ010000008.1 coordinate 170,748, forward strand.
CGGGCACTTCCTCGACGTGGTGGCCGGCCTGCCCACCCTGAAGGTCTTCGGCCGGGCCAAGGCCCAGGCCCGTGCGATCGCCGAGGTCACCAACCGCTACCGGACCACGACACTGGCCACCCTCAAGCTGACCTTCCTCTCGTCGCTCATCCTCGAGTTGCTGGCCACGATCTCGGTGGCCCTGGTCGCCGTGGCCGTCGGGCTGCGGTTGCTCGATGGGGACATGAACTTCCACGCCGCCCTCTTCGTGCTCGTCCTGGCGCCCGAGGCTTACCTGCCGCTGCGGGCCCTCGGGGCCAACTTCCACGCCAGCGCGGACGGGATGAAAGCGGCCGAGCAGGTTTTCGAGCTCCTGGAGGCGCCGGTCGGCAAGCGTCCGGGCGGCCCGGCCCGGCCCCGGGACGCCGGCATCCGCATCGCCCGGCTCGACGTCATCTACCCGGGCCGCCGCATCCCGGCCCTGCAGAGCGCCGACCTCGTCGTGGAGCCCGGGGAGACGGTGGCGCTCACCGGCCCGAGCGGCTGCGGCAAGACCACCCTTCTCAGCGTCGTCCTCGGGCTGCGCAGCCCCAGCGCGGGAGAGGTCCACCTCGGCGGGGTCGACCTGCGCGACCTCGACCTCGACACGTGGCGGGCCGGCATCGGCTGGGTGCCCCAGCGACCGCACCTCTTCGCCCGTTCCGTGGCCGACAACATCCGCGTCGGCCGGCCCGACGCCACCGACGCGGAGGTGGCGGCCGCGCTCGAGGCGGCCGGCCTGGCGCCGGTGGTGCTGCGCCTGCCCCACGGGGTCGACACCCGGCTGGGCGACGGCGGCGCCGGCCTCTCGGCGGGAGAGCGCCAGCGCCTGGCGCTGGCCCGGGCCTTCGTCCGAGACGCGCCGCTCCTCGTGCTCGACGAGCCGACGGCCAGCCTCGACACCGGGACCGAGGCCGACGTGCTCGACGCGGTGCGCCGACTGACCGAGGGGCGCACCGCCCTCATCGTGGCCCACCGCCCCGCGCTGGCCGCCCTGGCCGACCGCGTGGTCCACCTCCCGGCCCCAGTGGTGGCCGCGTGAGCGGCGGCATCTTCGAGGCGGCACAGGACCGCCCGGCCGACGTGGCGCGCACGCTCGGCGTCGCCCGCGTCGCCGCCGGTCGGCTGGCGCAGGCCTCGCTCCTCGGGGCCGGGGCCATCGGGGCGTCCATCGCCCTCATGGGCACCTCGGCCTGGCTGATCTCGCGGGCCGCCCTCCACCCCTCCGAGGCGTCCCTGACGCTGGCCATCGTGGGCGTGCAGTTCTTCGGCCTGTCCCGTGGCTTCCTGCGCTACGGCGAGCGCCTGGTCGGGCACGACGCCGCGCTGCGGGTGCTTACCGACCTCCGCGTCCGCGTCTACGACCGGCTCGAGGCAATCGCGCCGACGGGCCTCCCCCTCTTCCGGCGGGGCGACCTGGTGGCCCGGGTGGTTGACGACGTGGACTCGCTGCAGGACGTCGTGTTGCGCGTGATCCAGCCCTTCGCCGTCGCCTGCGTCGTGGGCGCGGCCACGGTCGCCGTCATGTGGGTCCTGCTCCCGGGCGCGGGCGCGGTGCTGCTGGTGGCCCTCGTCGTCTCGGCCACCCTGGTGCCCTGGCTCACGGGCCGCCTGGCCAAGCGGGAGGAGTCCAAGCAGGCGTCAGCCCGGGGCGAGCTCAGCGCGGCGGTGGTCGACCTGATTGAGGGAGCGCCCGAGCTGACGGTCATGGGCGGGACCGGCGAGCAGGTGGAGCGGATCGCCACGGCGGATCGTCGCCTGCGCGCCACGGCGCGCAAGGGGGCGGGCACCACCGGCATCGGACTCGGTCTCACCACGGCGCTGGCCGGTCTCGCCAGCTGGGGCGCGCTGACCCTCGGGGTGCGCGCCACCCACGGCGGGCACCTCGACGGTGCGCTGCTGGCCGTGCTCGCGCTCGTCCCGCTGGCCGCCTTCGAGCTGGTGGCCCCGCTGCCGGCGGCGACCCAGGCGCTGCAGCGTTCGCGCACGGCGGCCGGCCGGGTGTTCGCCGCCAGCGACGCCCCGGCGCCGGTCGAGGAGCCGACGACGCCCCACTGCCGCTGCCCGGCGAGGTGCCCGGGCCACACACGCTCTCCCTGCGCTCGGTGTGGGCCGGCTACCCCGGGACCGACCGGCCCGTCCTGCGCGGCGTGGATCTCGACCTCACCCCGGGACGCCGGGTGGCACTGGTCGGGCAGAGCGGGGCCGGCAAGTCGACGCTGGCCGACGTCCTGGTGCGCTTCCTGCCCGTCGACGCCGGCGAGGCGACACTCGACGGGGTGCCGCTGGACCGGCTGGCCTCCGACGACGTGCGCCGGGTGGTCGGGCTGGTCGAGCAGAGCCCGCATCTCTTCGCCACGAGCCTGGCCGAGAACCTGCGGGTGGGTCGCCGCTCGGCGAGCGACGAGGAGCTGACGGAAGCGCTGGAACGGGTCGGCCTGGGCGACTGGCTCGCCGGCCTGCCCGCCGGCCTGGCCACCCACGTCGGCCGGGCCGGCGCTCGCCTCTCGGGCGGGCAGCGTCAGCGCGTGGCGGTGGCCCGCGCCCTGCTGGCCGGGTTCTCCATCCTCATCCTCGACGAGCCGGCGGAGCACCTCGACCCCCAGGGCGCCGATGCCATCACCGCCGACCTCTTGGCCCTCACCGAGGGCCACTCGACGCTGTTCATCACGCACCGCCTGATGGGGCTGGACCAGGTGGACGAGATCATGGTCCTCGACGGGGGTCGCGTCGTCGAGCACGGCACCCATGCCGATCTCGTGACCGCCGGTGGCCGCTACGCCGGCCTGTGGTGGGACGAGTTGATGAACGACGAGACCGCACTCGACCCTCGTTCCACCACTCCCGTGACCCCCGAAGGGCGCGCGGCCGTCCTGGACGACCCAAAAGAAGCCGATCTCAATGAAGAAGTCGATCTGAACGAAGCAGTCCTCAACGAAGGGAGCGACACCCCGTGAACCCCCTGGACCTCGCCCGCTGGCAGTTCGCCAGCACGAGCATCTACCACTTCCTCTTCGTCCCGGTGACTATCGGGCTGGCGTTCCTGGTAGCCCTGCTGCAGACCGCCTGGTACCGCAACGGCGACGACACCTACCGCCGCCTGGCCCGCTTCTTCGGGTCGCTGCTGCTGATCAACGTGGCCGTGGGTGTGGTCACGGGACTCATTCAGGAGTTCGAGTTCGGCATGAACTGGTCCGCGTACTCGCGCCTCGTCGGCAACGTGTTCGGGGGGCCGCTGGCCATGGAGGGCCTGGTGGCCTTCTTCTTGGAGTCGACGTTCCTCGGCATCTGGATCTTCGGCTGGAACCGCCTGTCGAAGAAGGCGCACCTGGCCTGCATCTGGCTGGTGGCGGCGGGCACCATGCTCTCGGCCGCCTTCATCATGGCGGCCAACTCCTGGATGCAGCACCCCGTCGGCTACACGACGAACAACAGCACCCACCAGCCCCAGCTCAACAACATCTGGGCGCTCTTCACCAACCCCGTCTTCTTGTGGGGCTACACCCACGTCGTCGTGGCCTCCCTCGTCACTGGCGCCGCGATCATGCTGGGGGTCTCCGCCTGGCACCTCTACCGGAAGAACCAGGTCGACGCCTTCCGCCGCACGGCCGTCATCTCGATGGTGGTCCTGTTGCCGACCGTTGCCTTCAACCTCTTCGTGGGCAGCGAGCTCGGCGTGGTGGAGGGCAAGTACCAGCCGATGAAGATCGCCGCCGCCGAGGCCCTGTGGACCACCTGCCCGAGCCACTGTTCGTTCTCGCTCTTCCAGATCGGCGGTGGGAAGAACGACGAGACCCCGACCCAGATCCTCGAGGTCCCCGACCTGCTGTCCATCCTGGCCACCAACCACGTCGACGGTGAGGTCCAGGGGCTCAACAACCTGAACGCGCAGTACCAGAAGGAGTACGGGCCGGGAAACTACATCCCCAACGTCTTCATTCAGTACTGGTCGATGCGGGTCATGGCCTACCTAGGCACGCTGGTGTTCCTCTTCGCGCTCTGGGGGGCCTGGCTCCTCTACCGCCACAAGCTCGACCGCGCCAGATGGTTCCTGCGAATTGCGCCCTGGGTGGTGATCCTGCCCTTCCTCATCAACACGGCCGGCTGGATGCTCACCGAGAACGGGCGTCAACCCTGGATCGTCCAGGGCCTCATGCTGACCAAGAACGGCGTGTCCTCCTCGGTGTCGGCAACGGACCTCTGGATTTCGCTCGTCGTCTTCTATCTGATCTACGCCGTGCTCGGCGTGTCCGCCGCGTGGCTCATGATCCGCTACGGCCGCCGATCCATCGGCGACGACCCGCTGGCCAAGCTGACCTCCGAGGGCGAGGGCGGCCCCGGCAGCACCGGCCGCCCCGGCGGGACCGGCACCACTTCATCCACCGATGCCGAGCTCGGCTCGTCCCACGAGGACGAGGACGAGTTCGCTCTCGTCTACTAGGAGGTCGACATGGGAGGATTCAATCTCGGAGATCTCTGGTTCGTCATCGCCGCCATCTTCTGGGCCGGCTTCTTCGTGCTCGAGGGATTCGACTTCGGGGTCGGCATGCTGCACTCGTTCATCGGGCGCAACGACCTGGAGCGACGCGTGGTCCTCAACACGGTCGGGCCCGTCTGGGATGGCAACGAGGTGTGGCTGATCGTAGCCGGGGCGGTGATCTTCGCCGCCTTCCCGGGCTGGTACGCCACCATGTTCTCGAGCCTGTACCTGGCCCTGGTGCTGGTACTGGCCGCGTTGATGGCACGCGGAGTCTCCTTCGAGTACCAGCGCAAGTTCGACGACCCCCGCTGGCGCAGCTCGTGGCGGTGGGCCATGACGGTGGGCAGTGCCCTGATCCCGCTCCTGCTCGGAGTGGGCCTGGGCGACCTGCTCCACGGCCTGCCCATCAACAGCTCCCACAACTTCACCGGCAACTTCCTCGACCTGCTCACCCCCTTCGGCCTATGGTCGGGGCTCACCCTGCTGGTGCTCTCGCTCCTCATGGGCGCCACCTACCTCACGTTGAAGACAACTGGCGAGCTGCACGAGAGGGCGCAGAAGGCCTCGGCCGTCATCGGAGCGGTGGCCATTCTGGTCACGTTCGGCTTCATGACCTGGATCCACGTCGGGCTGAGCACGGGCTTCGTCCCCAAGCCGATAGAGGCCCTCGGCCTCATGGCCGTCATCGGTGCCGCCTGGGCCGCCAGCGCCAAGGCGGAGGGGTGGGCCTTCACGGCGGCCGCCATCGGCATGGCGGGGACCGTCGGGGCGCTCTTCAGCGAGCTCTACCCCCGGGTCATGATCTCGAGCACGAACGCCGCCTACAACCTGACCATCGCCAACTCGGCCAGCCCCTCGTACACGTTGAAGGTGATGACGGTGGTGGCGGTCATCTTCTTCCCTATCGTGCTCGTGTACCAGGCGTGGGGCTACCACGTGTTCCGCAAGCGGCTCTCCGTGCCGCGGGTGGGCGGTGACGAGAGCGAGGACGCGGCGCCTCCCACCGGAACCACCACGACCGCCGAGACCTCATAGGCGGACGGACGCCGAGTCCGGGTCCGCGCGCCCCTCAGTGCTGGATCAGAGGCCGGGGCTGCTCTGCATGATCCCGCCGTCGGCGAAGATCGTCGTGGCGGTGAGGTAGCTCGCGCCGTCGCCGGCCAGGAAGGCCACCACCGACGCGATCTCCTCGGGCTCGGCCATCCGGCCGATCGGGATGGCGCTGTCCAGCTTGGCCAGCGCGGTGGGGTCGTTGATCGTCTGCGCGTTGATCGGCGTGTTGACGGCCCCGGGGCCGACGCCGACCACGAGGACGTTGTGGGGGGCCAGCTCGACGCCCGCGGTCCTCGTGAGCATGCGCATCCCGCCCTTGGACAGGCAGTAGGCGGTGTTGCCCGGCATCGGCCAGTCCTCGTGGACTGATGTCATGTTGATGATGCGGCCCCCGCCACCCTGGGCGATCATCTGCTTGGCAGCCAGCTGGGTGCCGAAGAAGGCGCTCTTCAGGTTCACGGCCATGACCTTCTCGAACTGCGCCTCGGAGGTGTCGAGCACGGAGGTCCTGGTTTCGATGCCCGCGTTGTTGACCATGACGTCGAGCCGGCCGTACGTGGAGACCGCGGTGTCGACCATGCGCTGGAGGTCCTCGACCTTGGAGACATCGGCCTCGATGCCGACCGCCTTCTCGCCCAGGCCGGCGATCTGGCGCTCGAGCTCCTCCTCCGCCTGCTCGTTGGCGACGTAGTCGATGACGACCTTGGCCCCCTGCCCGGCCAGCGCGAGCACCACCGCCTTGCCGATGCCCGTGTTGCCTCCGGTCACGATGGCGACCTTGCCGGCCAGCTCATCAGCCATGTCGAACCTCCGTCCTTGCGCCGACGACGGCGCGGTCTCTCCCGATCGGTGGTCGTACGCTACCGAGCCGGCCGGCTGCAGAGAAGTCGAAGGTCGCGTGTGGGCGCTCTTGGCGCCGGCGTTCACCCTTTCGTCACCCATTCTGAGGACGAATCACCCACTGGTCACCGGGGCCGGGATCATTGGCCCTTGAGGCGGGCACCCCTGTTCCCTAGCATCGGGCGCGTGACCGAAGACGCAGACACAGACGTTCAGGCAGAGACCTTTCCCCCCATCGCCGACTACGGCTTCATCTCCGATTGCGAGAACAGCTGTCTCGTGGCACCGAACGGCTCGGTCGAGTGGCTGTGCCTGCCCCGGCCCGATTCTCCCAGCGTCTTCGGCGCCCTGCTCGACCGTGCAGCCGGCAACTTCCGGTTCGGTCCCACCGGCACCCAGGTGCCTCACCATCGGCGCTACGTGCCGGGCACCATGGTGCTCGAGACGACCTGGCACACCCCAAACGGCTGGCTCGTCGTGCACGACCTCCTCGTGATCCAGCCGATCGGGGACCAGGCTCGTCGCCCCGACTACCGCCGGGCGCCCAGCGACGCCGCCGCCACGGGCACGCTGCTGCGCCTGGCCACCTGCATCGAGGGCAGGGTCGAGGTCGTGGCGAACGCCGTCCCGGTCTTCGAGTACGGGTCGCAGACCGGGACGTGGTCCTACCGGGGCGACGACTACAACACCATGACCGTGAGCCCTCCGGCGGGCGATCCGACCTTCACCTTGTCCTCCACCATCCGCCTGGGGTCGGCGGCCGCCCGGTGCTACGGCCGTACCACCCTCGATCGGGGCGAGTCCGCCTTTGCCGCCCTGTCGTGGGGAGACCGCCCGCCCACGAACATCGAAGAGGCCCAGAGCCAGCTCGACGCAACCGTGGCCTACTGGCGGGACTGGTTGGCCAACGGAACGTTTCCCGACCATCCGTGGCGTAGCTACATGGAGCGCAGCGCCCTGACGCTCAAGGGCCTGAGCTACGCACCCACCGGTGCCATCATGGCGGCGGCGACGACCTCGCTCCCCGAGACACCCGGCGGGGCGCGCAACTGGGACTACCGCTACACGTGGATCCGCGACTCCTCCTTCATGCTGCGCTCGCTCTACCGGCTCGGGTTCGACTGGGAGGCGCTCGAGTACTTCGCCTTCGTGCTCGAGGCGGTGGCCGGGGGAGGTCAGGACTGGGAACTGCAGATCATGTACGGCATCGACGGCCGCAAGGACCTGACCGAGCACACCCTCGACCACCTGTCGGGCTGGCGGAACTCGCGGCCCGTTCGGGTGGGCAACGGCGCCTGGGACCAGCACCAGAACGACGTGTGGGGGATGCTTCTCGACGCCGTGGAGATCCACCTCCGGCAGGGGGCGGCCCAGATCGTCCACCCCGTGTGGGAGGGCGTCGCCAGCATGGTCGAGGCCGCCATTACGCACGCCGGTGACCCGGACCAGGGGATCTGGGAGATCCGGGGCGATCCCGAGCACTTCACGGCCTCCAAGGTCCTGTGCTGGGTGGCCATGGACCGGGGCGCCACCATGGCCCGGATCCGCCAGGACAACGACCGGGCCGATGCGTGGCGCAAGGCGGCCGACGAGCTGAAGGCGGAGATCCTCGACAAGGGCGTCGACGCGCACGGCCGCTTCCGTCAGCACTACGGCAACGAGGAGCTGGACGCGTCGCTGCTGCTGATCCCGATCCTGGAGTTCCTGCCGCCCGACGACGAGCGCGTGCGGGCCACCGTGCTGGCCATCGCCGACGAGCTCACCGAGGACGGGCTGGTGCTGCGCTACAAGGTGGACACGACCGACACCGGGTTCGCGGGCAAGGAGGGGACGTTCACCATCTGCTCGTTCTGGCTCGTCACGGCGCTGGCCATGATCGGCGAGCAAGAGCGCGCCCGGGCCCTGTGCCAGAAGCTGCTGGCCTTTGCGGGTCCGCTGCAGCTCTACGCCGAGGAGATCGATGCCGCCACCGGCGAGCACCTGGGCAACTTCCCCCAAGCGTTCACGCACCTGGCGCTCATTGACGCGGTCGGCCGACTCATCGAGGCTGAGCGCGCCGGCAGCTCGCTCTAGAGACGAACGGGACCGGTCCGCGCCCACACCCGACAACGAGCGCCGTCGCCCACGGGCGAGAGAGGCGAGGAGGTCCTTCGATGGCCGAGCACTACGACGTCATCATCATCGGGACGGGGGCGGGAGGCGGCACCCTGGCTCACACCTTGGCGCCTTCGGGCAAGCGGATCCTGCTCCTCGAGCGCGGCGGCTTCCTGCCGCGGGAGAAGGAGAACTGGGATCCCGAGTCCGTCTTCATCAAGGGTCGCTACGTCTCGCCCGATTCGTGGCAGGACAAGGGCGGCAACGCGTTCCAACCCGGGGTCCACTACTACGTCGGGGGCGCCACAAAGCTCTATGGCGCCGCGCTGTACCGGCTGCGGCCGGGTGATTTCGGCGAGCTCACGCACGTCGACGGGGTTTCGCCGGCCTGGCCCGTCTCCTATGAGGACTTCGAGCCGTGGTACACGAAGGCCGAGTGGCTGTACCAGGTGCACGGCAACCACGGAGAGGACCCTACCGAGGGCACCTGGAGCCGCCAGTACCCATTTCCCGCCGTCAGCCACGAGCCCCGGATCCAGCAGATCCACGACGACCTGGAGAAGGCCGGCTACCACCCCTTCAACGCGCCGTGCGGCATCCTCCTCGACGAGGCCAACCCCCCGACCAGTGCCTGCATCCGCTGCACCTGGTGTGACGGCTACCCGTGCCTGGTGCACGCCAAGGCCGATGCCGAGACCATCGCCGTCCTCCCGGCACTGCAGCACCCGAATGTCACCCTCGTGGTGGACACCGAGGTGACACGCCTGCAGACCGACGCCGGCGGCCGCACCGTCACCGGTGTGATCACCCAGCACGGGAGCGCCGAAGAGGTCTTCACCGCCGACATCGTGGTGGTCTCGGCCGGGGCCACCAACAGCGCCCGCTTGCTGCTGTCCTCGACGAGCGACGCTCATCCCAACGGATTGGCCAACGGCTCGGACCAGGTGGGGCGCAACTACATGTTCCACAACTCCAAGGCCGTCGTGGCGCTGGGGAAGGAGCCCAACGAGACGGCCTTCCAGAAGACGCTCGGGCTGAACGACTTCTACTTCGACGGTCCCGACTACGACTACCCGTTGGGCAACATCCAGATGGTCGGCAAGTCCAACGCCGAGGCCATGAAGGGGGAGGAACCCCATCTCACGCTCCTCGCGCCCCACTGGAGCCTGGCCGACGTCGCCGCCCACGCCGTGGACTTCTGGCTGACCACGGAGGACCTCCCCCGGCCCGAGAACCGTGTCACGCTCGAGGCCGACGGCAACGTGCACCTGGCCTACACGTCGACCAACGACCAGGAGGCGGAACGTCTCTACGGTGAGCTCAAGAAGATCCTGAACCATGTCGGTATGGCGTCCCACCACGTGCTCAACAAGAACTTCTACATGTCGATGGACATTCCGGTGGCCGGTGTGGCACACCAGGCCGGTACGTGCCGCTTCGGCAACGACCCCGAGACGTCCGTGCTCGATGCGAACTGCAAGGCCCACGAGGTCGACAACCTCTACGTGGTCGACACGAGCTTCTTCCCCAGTATCGGCGCGGTCAACCCCGCACTGACCGCCATGGCCAATGCCATCCGGGTCGGCGAGCATCTCACCGAGCGGCTGGCCTGAGCCCCACCGCTCGCGGATCTGCGATGGGGTCCCGGGCGGAGACGTCCGTCGTCTACGCCGCCGGGCTGGTCCAGGGCGTCGCCCTCGTCACCTTCCCTGCCGCCAGCACCATCTTCACCAGCCCGTCCCATTACGGGCTGTCCAACACCCAGTACGGCAGCATGTTCCTGCCCCAGGTGGTGACGGCCATCACGGCCTCGCTGCTGGGCGCCCGTCTGGCCGGGCGCTACGGCCTCAAGCGCGTCTTCCTCGCCGGCCTCCTGGCCGACCTGGTGTCGATGGGCCTTCTCGTCACCAGCCAGTTCTTCACCAGCACGCAGGCGCTGGCCTACGGCCTGCTGCTGGTGGCCACCGCGGCCCTGGGAGTCGGCTTCGGCCTGGTGGTGCCCGCGCTCAACACGTTCACCGCCGCCTTCCATCCGGGCGGCGTCGACAAGGCGGTCCTGGCCCTCAACGCCCTGCTCGGCCTCGGGACCGCGTTGGCGCCGGTGTTCGTGGCCCTCTTCGTCGGCGTGGGGTGGTGGTGGGGGCTGCCGGTCATGACAGGCGCCTTCCTCGTCGGCCTCTTCGTCGTGTGCGCCCGCCTCCCCCTCCACCCGGCCGGGACAGAGGCGTCGCCGCGCGTCGGCTCCGTGGCGGCGCGCCCGCCGCTGCACATCCCGCGGCGTTTCTGGCTCTTCGCCGGGTTCGCCGTCCTCTACGGCATCTGCGAGACGATGAACGGGAACTGGTCGGAGCCGCTGATGACGCATCTCGGTGCCACGGCGACGACGGCATCGCTCGCCCTGACGACGTTCTGGGTCATGGTGACGGTGGGCCGCGTGCTCTTCGCGCTCGTGCAGCGGGTGTTCCCGACGCCGCGGACCTACCACCTGCTCCCCTTCGTCCTCGCCGGCGCCCTCGTGCTCGTCGCCGTGCTCCCCAAGGGCTCGACGACCCTGGGCCTGCTGGCGTTCGGCATCGCGGGGCTGGGCTGCTCGGCGCTGCTCCCGCTCACCATCAGCTTCAGCCAGGAGCAGCTCGTCACCATGTCGTCCATGGTGGCGGGGGCCACCATTGCCTTCTACCAATTGGGCTACGGGATCGCCGCCTTCGGCGCCGGGCCGCTGCAGAGCGCCGGCGTCAGCCTCTCGGCCATCTTCGGCGTGACGGCGGTCTGCGCGCTCGCCATGGGCGCCCTGTCCTTCGTGCTCGCTCGGCGCCATCACCGGGTTGCCCATCTCCACCCGCGGCCGGCGCTCGGTGCCGGCTGATGCCGACCTCGTACCCTGGGTGCATGACAGCGGCCTCCCGACCACTGCTACGAAAGGAGCCATCGTGAGCGCAACCCCGCGCCACCGCGTCGTCATCGTCGGTGGCGGCTTCGGCGGCCTCCCGGCCGCCCGCCTCCTCTCTCGCTCCGACGTCGACGTCACGCTCATCGACCAACGAAACCACCACCTGTTCCAACCGCTGCTCTACCAGGTGGCGACCGGCATCATGTCGGCGGGTGAGGTCTCGTACGTGCTTCGACATCTGCTGCGCCGTCGCAAGAACGTGAAGGTCGTCCTGGCCAAGGTGACGGGGTTCGACCTGGAGGCGCGGGTGGTGCACACGGCGTCCATCCCGGGCGAGGGCTACGACTACCCCTACGACAGCCTGATCGTCGCCGCCGGTGCCGGCCAGTCCTACTTCGGTCACGACGAGTACGCACTGATCGCCCCGGGAATGAAGACGATCGACGACGCCATGGAGCTGCGGCGCCGGGTGCTCGGCGCCCTCGAGATCGCCGAGACGCGGACCGACCCGGCCCAACAGCGCTTCTTTATGACCTTTGCCATCGTCGGGGCAGGGCCGACCGGCGTGGAGCTGGCGGGCCAGATCCGCGAGCTCGCCTACCGGAGCCTGACCAAGGACTTCCGAACCATCGATCCGGCTGCCGTCCGGGTCATCCTGATCGACGGCGGCAAGGAGCCGCTGGCCAACTTCGGGGATCGCCTCTCCGAGCGGGCCACCAAGGAGCTGGGGAAGATGGGCGTGGAGCTGCGCATGGGCCTGCGCGTCGTGGGAGTCGATGCGCTTGGGGTGGACACCCAGAGCGCGGACGGGGAGAAGGGACGCTTCGAGTGCGGCACCACGATCTGGGCGGCGGGTGTCCAGGCGTCACCGCTCGCCGGCATGCTGGCCGAGGCCACCGGGGCCGAGACCGACCGCGCCGGCCGCATCGCCGTGCTCCCCGACCTGGCCCTGCCCGGCCATCCCGAGGTGTTCGCCGTCGGCGACATGGCGACCGTCAACGACCTGCCCGGCGTCTGCGAGGTGGCCATGCAGGGCGGCCTCCACGCCGCCAACACCATCAAGCGGCGGTTGAAGGGCCGCGAGAGCGTTCCCTTCAACTACCGCGACCTCGGCAGCGCGGCCGCCATCGGCCGCTTCAAGGCCATCGTCAGCGTGCGGGGAGTTCGCCTCAGCGGCTTCCCCGGCTGGGTGGTGTGGCTCTTCGTCCACGTGGCCTTCCTCAACGGCATCGGCCACCGGCTGACTGCACTGTGGCGGTGGAGCATCTCGATGGTGGGGAGCGCCCGGCCCGAACGTGTCTTCAGCGTCGGGCACACCGGCGGCGACCTCAGCCTGCCCGACGACGTCAAGGCCAAGGTCATGCCCAAGCCGTTCCCGATCCTGGAGGAAGAGCCCGGGGTGCTCGACCATGTCGGGCAGAGGGATGAGCCGGCTGCCCCCACCGCACCGGGTGAGGGAGCCGAGCCCCAGTCCGCCTGACCGGCCGTACCGGGCACCAGGCCCCGGCCGGTGGGGCCAACTACATTCCTCAAATGATCCTCGACCGATTCCTCGTCACCGGCCAGGTCGCCATCGTCACCGCCAGTGGGCGCGGCATCGGTGCCGCCTCGGCGATCGCGCTGGCCCAGGCGGGCGCCGACGTCGTGCTCGCCGCCCGGACCGAGGAGCAGCTGCGCGAGGTCGCAGCGCAGGTGGAGGCCGCCGGCCGGCGCGCCGTCGTGGTGCCGGGCGACCTCACCGACTTCGACCTCATGGCCTCCCTGGCCGAGAGGGCGCACGACGAGTTCGGCCGGCTCGACATCGTCGTGAACAACATGGGCGGCACCATGCCGCGCCCCTTGCTCGACACGTCGCCCCGCTTCTTGGAGGAGGCCTTCCGCTTCAACGTGTCGGCCGGGCACGCGCTCGTGCGCGCCGCCGTGCCGCGCATGCTCGAGGGTGACCACCCCGGCGGAGCCATCGTCTCCATCTCCTCGGTCATGGGCCACGTGGCCGGCCGCGGCTACCTGGCCTACGGGACGGTCAAGGGTGCGCTGGAGCAGTACACCCGCCTGGCGTCGCGCGACCTGGCTCCGCGCATCCGCGTCAATGCCATCGGGGTCGGATCGACCGCCACCTCTGCCCTCGACATCGTCATGTCGAGCGACGAGCTGCGCACCGCCATGGAGGACGCCACACCGCTCAAGCGCCTCGGCCACGTCGACGACATCGCGTCGGCGATCCTGTACCTCGCCTCACCCGCCGGCGCCTACGTCACCGGCAAGATCATCGAGGTCGACGGCGGACTGCAGTCGCCCAACCTCGAGATGCCCATTCCCGATCTCTAAGGAGCCAGCCGTCATGCCGTATCGCGTCGTGCAGTGGGCCACCGGCAACGTCGGGCGCCACACGCTGGCCGGGATCGACGCCCATCCCGACCTCGAGCTGGTGGGACTGTTCGTCTCCAACCCCGACAAGGTAGGACGCGACGCCGGCGAGCTGGCCGGGCTCGGGCGCACGCTCGGCGTGGCCGGCACGAGCGACGTCGACGCGCTGCTGGCGTCGAAGCCCGACTGCATCGTGCACACCGCCATGGCCGACGACCGGCTGGGCGAAGCCCTGGCCGACCTGGGGCGCTTCCTGGCCGCCGGCATCAACGTGGTGTCCTCTGGTCCGGTCTTCCTGCAGTACCCCGAGCCCGGTGACCCGTTGGCCACCCCGTTGATCGCGGCGGCAACGCAGGCGGGGGTGTCCCTCTTCGTCAACGGTGTCGACCCGGGCTTCGCCAACGACGCCCTCCCCCTCATGCTCACGGGCATCAGCGAGCGCATCGAAGAGGTCCGGTGCTCCGAGGTGCTCAACTACAACACCTACAACCAGCCCATGGTCCTGTTCGACATCATGGGCTTCGGCCGTGACCTGCACGACGTGCCCATGCTGCTGATGCCCGGCGTACTGACGATGGCCTGGGGCAGCGTCGTGCGCCAGATCGCCGCCGGCCTCGGCGTCACCCTGACCGACGTGACCGAGTGGTACGAGCGCGAGCCGGCTCCCGAGGACTTCGAGATCACAGCCGGCACCGTCAGGGCAGGCACCGCAGCCGCGCTGCATTTCGAGGTCCGCGGCATGGTGGGCGACCGGCCCGTGATCGTGCTCGAGCACGTGACGAGGCTGCGCGACGACCTCGGCGCGGCCTGGCCCCAGCCGGCTGGGCACGGCTGTTACCGGGTGCAGATCACCGGCGAACCGAACTACACGCTCGACCTCCAGCTGGTGGGTACCGACGGCGACCACAACACGGCGGGCCTGAAGGCAACTGCCATGCGCCTCGTCAATGCCGTCCCCGCCGTGGTGGCGGCCGCCCCGGGCCTCGTCACCGCATTGGACCTGCCGCTCGTTGCCGGCAAGGGCCTCGTCGTCACATGAGCGCATCCAGCGCGCCGGGATGGCCGTGGCCGCCCGAGCTCGATGCGCTGGCCGCGGCACCGGGGTACCACGACCTGCTCTTCGAGAACGAGCACGTGCGGGTGCTCGAGGCCCACGTCGGCCCCGGTCAGACCGTGCCGGTCCACACACACTGCTGGCCCGGGGTGCTCTACATCCTGAGCGTGAGCGACTTCGTCCGCCGCGACCCCGACGGCAACGTCCTGCTCGACACGCGGGGCACGGCCCACACACCGCGGGGCTCGAGCGTCTGGGGCGAGGCCCTCACGCCGCACTCGCTCGAGAACGTCGGGGACGGCGAGCTGCGCAACATCACGGTAGAGCTCAAGCACCTCGGGTAGAGCGCTTCTGGCCAGCGCTCTTGCCCGACGAGCCCAGGACACCCGGCGCCCACGATCAGATCACTCGACGATCTCGCTGGTCTGCAGCACCGGGGCGATCGACGTGTAGTTGGCGACGTCGGCCAGCACGTCGCCCGTCCCCTCGGCGGCCATCGCGGCCTGCAGGGCCTCGGCGGACGCGAACTTGAAGTGCACGGCGGCGACGTAGGGGCCGTCGATGCCCTTGTCGATCTCCGCGCCGTCGAGCCCCCATGCGCGCACGGCGAGCGGGACGTGCTTCTCCCGGTAGTAATCGTGGTCGAAGGTCGCACCCTCGGTCGCGGGGTACAGGACGCTGAGGCGGATCATGTCGGTGGCTCCTCTGGTCGGCTCGGTCCCGGCAGTCTGCCAGTTACGCCGCAGAAATGTCTCCCCGACCTGTCGAGAATGCAGGCCCGGCTCCGACTTCCCCCTGAGCGGCGCCACACGAGCGCCGGAGAAGGAAGGATGGAGCCATGCGATTCATGCTGTTGCAGAACTACGGGGGTGTGGAGTCGGACTGCGCACCCATGTACGAGTGGACCCCCGAGGAGGTCAAGGCCCATGTCGAATTCCAGCAGAGCCTGAACCGCCGGCTGGAGGAGCTCGGCGAGCTCGTCGACGCCCAGGGCCTGGCCGGTCCCGACGACGCCCGCTTCGTGGTGTCCGACGGCGCCTCGGCGCCACTGGTGACCGACGGCCCGTTCCCCGAGTCCAAGGAGCTCCTGGCCGGCTACCGGATCGTCGAGGTCGACACGGCCGAGCGGGCCGTGCAGATCGCGGCCCAGATCTCGGCCGCGCCGGGCCAAGGTGGCGCGCCAATCCGCCAGCGAATCGAGGTGCGCCAGATCATGAGCGCCCCTGACCCCGAGGTGTGAGCGACCAGCCCGGTGTCGAGGGCCTGCTACGCGGGATCGCCCCGCAGGCCCTCGGTGCCGTCGTCCGCCGCTACGGCCACTTCGCCGACGCCGAGGACGCGGTGCAGGAGGCACTGCTGGCTGCAGCCACGACCTGGCCCACGGGCGGCGTCCCGGACAGCCCGCTCGGCTGGCTGATCCGCCTGGCGTCGCGTCGCATGGCCGACCTCTCCCGCAGCGCCGAGTCACGACGGCGGCGCGAGGACCTGGCGGCATCGTGGTCACGCGAGACGCCCGAGGCGGCGCCGGGGCGCGACGACACCCTGGCCCTCTTCTTCATGTGCTGCCATCCCGCCTTGACCCCGTCGTCCGCCGTGGCCCTCACTCTCCGGGCCCTGGGCGGGCTGACCACTCGGGAGATCGCCGCCGCGTTCCTCGTCCCCGAGGCCACCATGGCCCAGCGCATCAGCCGGGCCAAGCGCACCGTGGCCGAGTCCGGAGACCGCTTGGCGCTCCCCGACGCACGAGCACGTACCGAGCGTCTCGCGCTCGTACTCCGCGTGCTCTACCTCGTCTTCAGCGAGGGGTACACGTCGAGCGGCGGTCCGAACCTGGACCGCACCGACCTCGCCTCGGAGGCCATCCGTCTCGGCCGCCTGCTCGGCGAGCTGCTGCCCGACGAACGGGAGGCGACGGGACTCCTCGCTCTCATGCTGCTGACCGAGGCGCGCCGCCCGGCGCGCACCGCGCCCGACGGCTCACTGGTCCCACTGTCCGACCAGGACCGCTCCCTCTGGGACCGCGCCCTCGTCACGGAGGGCACCGCGTTGGCCACCACTGCGCTCGAGCGCGAGCCGGTGGGCGAGTACGCCCTCCAGGCGGCGGTCGCCGCGCTGCACGACGAGGCGCCCCGCCACGAGGATACCGACTGGGAGCGGATCCTCTCGCTCTACTCGGTACTCGAGCGGATGACCGACAGCCCCGTGGTGCGGCTGAACCGGGCCGTCGCCGTGGCGATGGTCGAGGGACCCGACGCCGGAGTGGCGCTCCTCGACGAGCTGTCCGCCTCGCGGCCCCTGGCACGCTGGCATCGTGTCCACGCGGTGCGCGCCCACCTCCTGGAGCGGAAGCGGGACGTCGAGGGTGCCCGGGCGGAGTACGCCGCTGCCGCCGCCGGCACCGACAATCTGCGCGAGCGGGACTACCTCACGCAGCGAGCGGCGGCGCTTGCGCACCCCGAGAGCGGCTCGCTCAGCGGAAATCCCGGCTCGCCGGCACCGCCGTCCCCACCACCAGCGACTCCACCCGCTCGGCGTCCAGGCTGACCGCCCCCTGCCCCTTGCGCACGCGCCCGCGGATGAACAGCACGGGCGCGTGACGGGCCACGTGCTTCCAGCGGGCCCAGGCGCCGCGGGAGAAGACGACGTTGACGTGCCCCGTCTCGTCCTCGAGGTTGACGAAGACGGCGCCACGCGCCGTCTCGGGGTGCTGGCGGTGGGTGACCACGCCGGCCACGGTGACCCTGTCCCCGTCGGCGCACCCCTCCAGCGCCGCGGCCACCGTCACGCCCATCGCTTCGAGTCGCTCGCGGGCGAGATGCATGGCGGTGCGCTCCGGCGCCAGCCCGAGCGCCCACAGGTCGTCGCCCACCGAGTCGTAGAGGCTCGGCTCGGGCAGCGGCGGGGCCTCGGCCCCCACCACGATCCCGGGCAGGCGGTCCGGCGTCCCCTGCGCCGCCGCCCCGGCGGCCCACAGCAG
This sequence comes from uncultured Acidimicrobiaceae bacterium, assembly GCA_963824195.1. Lineage (GTDB taxonomy): Bacteria > Actinomycetota > Acidimicrobiia > Acidimicrobiales > RAAP-2 > Bog-473. Next base: position 188,521 of record CAWGOJ010000008.1, read on the forward strand.
CCGGCGGCGGGTGGCCGTCGTCCCTTTGACCTCGCCGTCCCCGTCCGTGGGGCCCTCGGGGTCGAGCGCGCCGGCGGCCGCCAGCGTCTCGAGCTGGGCCTGGGTGACACCGGCGCGGCGCACCAGGTCCTCGCCGCCGCGCCAGGGCCGGCCGGCCACGATCCGCTCCGCCGTCGCCTCGCCCACCCCGCGCACCGACCCGAGCCCGAGACGCAGCACGGCCTCGGCCGCCGCACTGGCCTCGAGCGACGCCCCCACCTCGGAGCGGTTCACGTGGGGCCGGCGCACGCGCACCCCGTGCCGGCGGGCGTCGGCCACCAGCGACTGGGGCGACCAGAAGCCCATGGGCTGCGAGTTGAGCAACCCTGCGGTGAACGCCGCCGGGTAGTGCAGCTTCAACCACGCCGAGGAGTACACCAGGTGCGCGAACGACACTGAGTGCGACTCGGGGAAGCCGAAGTTGGCGAAGGCGGCGAGCGCCTCGAAGACCTGGTCGGCCACCGCGCCCGTCACCCCGCGCGCCGCCATCCCGTCGTAGAGACGCGCCCGCATCTTCTCCATGCGCGCCGCCGAGCGCTTGGCCGCCATGGCCTGGCGCAGCTCGTCGGCGTCGGCCGCGCTGAAGCCGGCGATGGCGACGGCCATCTCCATCAGCTGCTCCTGGAAGAGCGGGACCCCGAGCGTGCGCTTGAGGATCGGCTCGAGCAGCGGGTGCAGGTAGGTGACGGCCTCCTCGCCGCGGCGCCGCCGGATGTAGGGGTTCACCGCGTGGCCCTGAATGGGGCCGGGCCGGATGAGCGCGACCTCAATGGCGATGTCGTAGAAGGTGCGGGGCCGCACCCGGGGCAGGGTCCCCATCTGGGCCCGACTCTCGACCTGGAAGACCCCGACCGTGTCGGCCCGGCACAACAGGTCATAGACCGCGCGCTCCTGGGGCAGCTGCCCCAGGTCGACCTCGGCCCCGTGGAAGTCGCGCACCAGGTCGACCATGCGGTGCAGCGCCTCGAGCATGCCGAGGCCGAGCAGGTCGAACTTCACCAGCCCGATGGCGGCGCAGTCGTCCTTGTCCCACTGCAACACGCTGCGCCCGGGCATGCGGCCCCATTCCACCGGGCAGACCTCGACCACCGGCCGGTCGCAGAGCACCATGCCGGCCGAGTGGATGCCGAGATGGCGCGGCCGGTCGAGCACCTCGGCCGCCAGCTCGGCCACCAGCGGCGGCACGCCGCCACCCGCCGAACCCGCCGACTCCGCCACCTCCGCCACGGCGGCCACCGACGACGGTCCGCGCCCGTACCCGGCGTCGATGCCCGCCGCCCAGGCGTCCACCTGCTCGGGGGTGAAGCCGAACGCCTTGCCGACGTCGCGCACGGCCGAGCGCGGCCGATAGGTGATGACGTTGGCCACCTGCGCGGCGTGGCGCCGGCCGTAACGCTCGTACACGTACTGAATGACCTCCTCGCGCCGCCCCGACTCGATGTCCACGTCGATGTCCGGCGGCCCGTCACGCGCCGGGGAGAGGAAACGCTCGAAGAGCAGACCGAGGTCGACGGCGTCGACGTTGGTGACGCCGAGCGCGTAGCAGACGGCCGAGTTGGCCGCCGAGCCGCGCCCCTGGCAGTAGATGTCCAGCCGCCGGCACACCTGTGCGATGTCCCACACCACGAGGAAGTAGCCGGCGAAGCCCAGCGCGCCGATCACCTCGAGCTCGTGGTCGATCTGCTTCCATGCGCCGGGCACCCGCTCGGCGTCGGGCGGCCCGTAGCGCGCCGTGGCGCCCCCGGTCACCAGCTGGCGCAGGTAGCCCTGCTCGTCCATGCCCTCGGGCACGGGGAAGTCCGGCAGCCGCGGCGCGACGAGTCGCAGGTCGAAGGCGCAGGCCTGCCCGAGCTCGGCGGCGCGTGCGACCACACCGGGCCAGCGGGCGAAGCGCCGGGACTGCTCGGCGGCGGAGCGCAGGCAAGCCGCCGGGGCCGACGGCAGCCAGCCCTCGAGCTCGGCCAGGGGGCGGCGCGCCCGGACCGCGGCGAGCGTGGTGGCGAGCCGGAACCCGGCCGGCGTCGCGTAGTGCACGTTGTTGGTCGCCACCGCGTCGATGCCGTGCTCGACGGCGAGATACGCCAGCGCGTCGTTGCGCGCCGTGTCGAGCGGGTCCCCGTGGTCCCACAGCTCCAGCGCGACATTGGCGCGTCCGAACGCATCAACGAGGCGCCCCACTTCCCGGGAGGCCGCCCGGGGCCCGGCCTCCATCAGCGCGGCGGGAACCGCCCCCTTCCGGCAGCCGCTCAGCACCAGCCAGTGGCCGCCCGCGGCGCCGGCCAGCGCGTCGAGCGTGAAGACCGGCCGCCCCTTCTCCCCACCCTCGAGGTGCGCGTCGGCCAGCACCGTCGAGAGACGGGCGTAGCCGTCGGGGTCGCGGGCGAGCACGACGAGGTGCGCCCCGGTCGGGTCGGGCTCGCCGGTGCGCGGGCTCGCCGGCGCGAGCGTCACCTCGGTCCCGAAGACCGTGGGCAGCCCGCACGACCGTGCCGCCTCGGCGAAGCGCACCACGCCGTAGAAGCCGTGATGGTCGGTCAGCGCCAGCGCCGCGAGCCCGAGCCGGTCCGCCTCGGCCACCAGCTCCTCGGGATCGCTGCTGCCGTCGAGGAAGCTGAACCCCGAATGGGCGTGGAGCTCGGCGTAGGCCTCAGTCATTCGGCGGTGGCCTCAGTCATAGAGCGCCTCGACCCACCACTGCCCGCGCTCGGTGCACAGCAGGCGCGCCGCGCCGTCCGCGGTGACCACCTGCAGCCGGGCGCGGCGCCGGCGCACCGACCACCAGCGCTCGGTCACCGGCCAGGGCCCGGCCCACCCGACGACCGGCTGCCAGGGACCACCGTCGACCGACAGCCGCTCGATCCCCGCGGTGAGCAGCCCCCGCCCGCTGACCTCGACGGCGCGGCCGGCCGCGTCGGCCACCTCGGCGCGGCGCGGGATCCGCAGCACGTCGCTCGGCGCGGGGGGCGGCACCCGCCCCGGCCACGGCGCGCCGCCCGCTGCACCCGCGCCGGGGTCGGGGCTGCCCCAGGGCACCAGCACCGACTGGCCGGCCGGATCCCGGCCGCCCTGCACCCGGCCCATCAGCACGGCGTCGACGCCCAGGCGCTCCTGCACCCGAACGAAGGAGCGCGCGGCCCGGGCGTCGGCCTCCGACGCGCCGCCGAAGAAGCCGGGCTGGGAGGGCCGGGGGGCGCGTCGGCCTCGCGGTCGGGATCCTCGCCCCGGGCCACGCGCAGCCGCCGTTCGATGGCGCGGTCGCGCAGACCCACCAGCTCCCCGCTCTCCCCCCGGGCCACCGCATGGCAGGCGGCCGCGTCGGCCCCGAAGCGGTCCGAGATGCTCGCCGCGGGCAGCGCGGCGAGCTGCCCCAGGGTGGTGACCCCCAACCGCTGCAGGGTGACGGCCAGGTCGGGCCGGGCCAGCGTGGCCACCGACCAGGGCCCGAGGAAGTCCGCCGTCCCCCCCGCCGGGACGATCAGCCCGCAGCGGGCGGCCAGCAGCGCGGCGAAGAGCCCGTCGGCCACGCCGACCTGTGCCTCCTCACCCACGGTCTCGGCCAGGCGGGACACGACCGCCTCCTCGCCGCCGAAGAAGCGGGCCGGACCGCGCGCGGGCAGCGCGCCGACCCCGAGGCGGACGGGATGGACCCACGGGCAGAGCTCGCCGGCCCGCGCCAGCACGCGGGCAAAGCGCCGAGCCTCCTCCCCCCTCGCCCCTTCCTCGAGGAGCTCCGAGCACCAGATGACGACCAACCGTTCCACGTCTTCTTCTCCACCGTTTCGCTCAAGCCGCCTCCGGCCCGTCGCCGGGGCCGGCCACAGACGGCCCGGCGCGCCCCTCCGCCGCGGCCACTGCGCCCGAGCCGGCGGGGAGCCACAGTGAGCACTCGGCGACCCGGCCGGCGGCACGGCGCCCGCTGACGCGCACCTCGGCGCGGCGGCCCTGCAGGTGCCCATGGCCCCGGCCGATGCCCTCCCACTCGACCGCGCCGACCGAGAGCGCGAGGTCCCCGCCCTCGGGCCAGCCGCCAGGGCCCTCGAGCAGCACCACCAGTGCCGCCTGGCGCTCGCGGGCCCGGGCGGTCAGGTGGCGCGCCGCGGTCAGGCGTGCCCTGCCGGGCGGGCGCACGAGGACGGCGTCGACCCCAGAGAGGAGATCACCGGCCGCCTCGGACCAGCCATTGCCGGGGTGGGGCACGAAGACGACCCGGCGCAGATCGAGCCCGAGCCCGGCGGCCGCCACCACCCCCGGGTCGGGCAGGCCGACGGCGGCGCACCAGCTCCCGGCCGTCGACGCCGCGGCGAGGAGCGCCAGCGCCAGCGTCGTCGCACCGTGGCCGGGCTGCCCCGCCACGGTGATGGTCGTCCCCCGACGCAGCGAACCCCCGGGGAAGAGCGGGGCCAGCGGCGGGGGTACCGGCAGGGTCCGCCCGGCCACGGGCGTGGCGGGTCGGACGCGGTCGGCGAGCCCGGCGGGGAGCTCCCGGGGACGGGAAGACGGCGGGTCTCCTGCATGGAAGGCGAACATATGTTCGCACCTTAGCCAGGCCGTGTGCCGGCCGCTCGGGGAGGCAGAATCCCAGCTCAGGGACTGTAGCGCCCCCCGCAGGTCCGGTGGGTCACAATGCTGCCCGCATGTGCGGCCGCTTCGCCCTCTTCACTCCCCCGGCCCGGATGGCCCGCTACTTCGGGGCTTCCCTGGCCGAGGGCGTCGACCCCGAGCACCGTCCCAGCTGGAACGTGGCGCCGACCGACGAGGTGCTCGGCGTCCGGGACCGCCCGGCGCGGCGGCAGGACGGGGGCACCAGCGAGGGCGAGGGCGAGCCCGAACGGCTGCTCATGTCGTTCCGCTGGGGCCTCATCCCCTGGTGGTCCAAGGACACCACGTCGGGCAACCGCCTCTTCAACGCGCGAGCCGAGACGGTGGCCACCAAGGCCTCCTTCCGCGAGGCGTTCCGCGAGCGGCGCATCATCGTCCCCGCCGACGGCTTCTACGAGTGGCGCAAGCCGGCCACCGGAACGAGACAGCCGTACTACTTCAGCCGGGCCGACGGCGAGCCGCTGGCCTTCGCCGGGCTGGCGGAACGCTGGCGGCCCAAGGACTCGCCGCCGGGCACGCCCTACATCCTCAGCTGCACCGTCATCACCACGGACGCCGGCCCCGACATGGACGACATCCACGACCGCCAGCCGGTCATCCTCGACCCCGCCACGTTCGACCCGTGGCTCGACCCGGCCAACGAGGACACCGAGGAACTGCGTGCTCTGCTCCTCCCGCCACCGGCCGGCACCATGATGCACCATCCGGTCGGACGCCAGGTCGGCAACGTCCGCAACAACGACCCCGCGCTGATAGAGCCCGCGTGACGCCGTGACGACAGGCGGTGCGCCTACTTCCAGCCGCCCATGACGTGCTCGAACCACCACTGGGGCGCCGAGCTCACAAGGAGTGCCATGTCCCAGTAGTCGGTCCAGCGGGTGATCTTCCCGTCGCGCAGTTCGTGGACCGAAGCCACGGGCAGCGCCATCGTTTCACCCGTCGGCCATTCCCAGATCTCGACGTGCTCGGTCATCACGGCGTCGGCGCCGGCCACGAGGTGCCGCCGTTCGTCGCGCATACCTGTCAGTGGTCCCCAGCCGAGCGTGAGGCGCCGCACGATCTCCTCGGGCCCGCGGGCGACGTCGTCCCCGGGCGTGGTGATGTCGGTGTACTCGCCGTCGGCCGTGAAGCGGGCCGCCGCCGCCTCGAGGTCCTGACGATAGAGGTCCTCCCAGAACCCCTCGATCACCCTGCGGTTCTCGTCGGCTGTGGCCACTCCGGCGCCTCCGGTCCCCGCGCCCCGGCCTCACGGCGCTCTCGGATGCCCGAACCTACAGCACCCGACGGCCCACCGGGCGCGCCGGGCCGTCGGGTGCAGGTGACCGGCGACCGGCATCACCTATGGTGGCCGCGCATCTGAACCATGGAGAGGTGAACCGGGGGGTTGACCGTGGGTTCTGCCTGGGAGGGCTTGGAGGACGGTGAGCTGGTCGTGAGCCGAGGCTCGTGACGACACGCACGCCCCGCTTCGACCGCCGCACCTTCCTCGCCGCCGCGCTGGCGGCCGGCGGGGTCGGCGTCCTGGCGGCAGGAGCCGGGGACCGCCGCGCCGGGGCGGCCATGGCCCGGGCGGCGGCCTCGACCGCGCCGGCAGGATCGGATCTGGGGGCGATCGAGCACGTCGTCTTCCTCATGCAGGAGAACCGCTCCTTCGACCACTACTACGGCACCCGCCGCGGCGTGCGCGGCTTCGACGACCATCCGTCGAACTCCCTGGGTGCGTTCGCCCAGGCGTGGCCCGGAGGGCCGGACCCCACGCTGCTCCCGTTCCACCTCAACACGGCCTCGGGCATCGGCGAATGCACCCACGACCTCAACCACACCTGGCAGGCCGAACACCTGAGCCGGGGCAGTGGCGACAACGGCGCGTTCGTCTCGACCCACACCAGCTCCGACTTCGAGGGGCCCGAGCAGGGCGTGCTCACCATGGGCTACTACGACCGCAAGGACCTGCCCTTCTACTACGCGCTGGCCGACGCGTTCACGATCTGCGACAACTACCACTGCTCGGTCCTCGGGCCGACGCACCCCAACCGCCTCATGGCCCTCTCGGGCACGATCGACCCGACGGGGCACGCCGGCGGCCCGGTGCTCATCACCAACGAGGACACCGACGCCATCTACAGCGTGAGCTGGGACACCATGCCCGAGGTGCTCGAGGACGCCGGCGTCAGCTGGAAGGTGTACAACCCGCAGGGCGCGGCCTATACGCCCGCCTTCTTCGAGCAGCACGGCCTGCTGATCGGCGACGCCATCCTCCCCTACTTCTCGCAGTACAAGAGCCCCGCCTCCGCGCTGTACCAGAAGGCGTTCCTGCCGCAGTATCCAGCCGACTTCGTGTCCGACGTCGCTCACAGCCAGCTGCCGGCCGTGAGCTGGATCCTGCCGCCCCTCGGCTACGACGAGCATCCCCCGTCACCGCCGGCGCTGGGCGAGTGGTTCACCAGCCAACTGCTCGCGACGCTCATGTCGAACCGCGAGGTGTGGTCCAAGACGGTCGTGTTCCACATGTACGACGAGAACGACGGGTTCTTCGACCACGTGCCGCCGCCCACGGCGCCCGTCGGCACGCCCGGTGAGTTCCTGACGCAGCAGAACCTGCCCGCCGACGCCTCGGGGATCCGCGGACCGATCGGCATGGGCTTCCGGGTGCCGATGCTCGTGCTCTCGCCCTTCAGCCGGGGTGGCCACGTCGCGTCCGGGGTCTTCGACCACACCTCGCAGCTGCGCTTCTTAGAGGAGCGCTTCGGCGTGCGCGCCCCCAACCTGTCGGCCTGGCGTCGCCAGCACGCCGGTGACCTGACGGCGACGCTGCACATGGGACGGGCCGAGGTGTCGACCCCGGTGCTGCCAAGCACAGCCAACGACCAGTCGGCCAACGTCATGGCGGAAGGGTGCACCGAGGGCGACATCGTCGAGGCCAACGACGACTTCCCCCAGTATCCAATCCCGGCACACCAGTCGATGCCGCGCCAGGAGACGGTGTGAGACCCGCCGGCGACGGGGGCTACCTCGCCCCGTCGTCGCGTCTCACACCGACCGTTGTTCCCGCTATCGAGTGCCAGGCGGCGACAACTGAGCTGCCCCCGTACGACCGCTCTCGGGCTCGATGGCTGTCCATCCGCGACGACGAAGCTCACCAGCGAGCTGCTCGGAAGCCATAGAGCTCATCATTTGCTCTTGGGCGGATTGCCGCCATGCTGGCACAGGGACTGCAGTGCTCCGGTCGGGCTCTGTGTCCTGTAGCTGGCCGATGAACGCCGCCGCTTCATCGCGAGCGAACTTGCCTGCAGCCTGACGTTGGGTAAAGCCCATTGGGCCGCGCGCATCGCGGAAGTCGCTATGTCCGGCGTCCTTGAGGAGGGCCAGCAGCTCTCGCACCTGCTTTGCCGATGCCGGTGGGCCTGACTGTTGACCGAACGCCATTGTGGGCATTCTTGCCGATGTGGCGATGAAACAGCGGGCATGTCCCAGAGAACGCCGGTTTGCGGCGCCGATGTGCCACTAGATCAGAAGTTGGCGACGACCATCTCGAAAGCATCGCTCAGCACGAAACACTGGTGAGAGGTCGTCGAGTCCACCAAGGATCGTCGCTTCAGCCGGCTTTCGATCCGGGAATCGCCAGAGCGGCGCGAATGTGTCCGCCGTCTTCTGGGGACCACTTCGACGGATGATGGCGCCTGTGTTCTGGCTCGTGAGCTCAAGACCTAGCCCGGCCGCCTCGAGGACCTTCAGCGGTGAGAGCCAGATCACGTCCTGGGCCCCGTCGATCTGTACGTATTTGTCCATGAACTTCTGCATCGACGTCTGGTCGGTGAAGAAGTACACGCGCTGATTCAATAGGCGGATCCAATCGCCGACGTCGAGTCCGTTGTCCAGGATGGATCTCAGGTCCTTGCGGGCGAATAATGGGCCCTGGTCCCTCAGGATCACGTCTTCGCCCTGGACACGCAGGCGCACGGACTCTCGACGAGGTGTCGACAGCAGCCCTTGGCGCTCCTCCTCGATCAGATCGGCCTCCAAGATCAACTGCTCGGCCGTGCGGAACCCGTGCCGAACGATTTGATCCCAGACGCCGACGGGACCGACGTGACAGACCACCTTGCAACGACTGAGGAACTGCTCTGGTGTCATCGCCTGAAGGATCGCACATGTGCCGGCGAAGTTCCTACCAAGGGAAATGCCCGGGATTCCCGATATGGATGCCTCCAGAGAGGTGATGGCGTCCGAGGTGGCGGCTGACGCAATGAAAGCTGACGCCGTCCGCCCAGAGACTCTGGTCGTGCTCGTCGAGAGCTGATCTCGTGTGACCCGGCCCATTTCCCTGTAAGGCCTGCCCCACCGAGGCGCCCATGGACGCCGCGTCGCCAGGCACGGCGTCAGATGTGGGATCTCAGTTGGCGCTGGACGCTGCGACCACCTCGAGGATCCGGGCCAGCTCCTCGAGTTCGGGTCCGGCGAGCGTGGCCAGCCCGGCCGGGAGCCGGCCGAGGATTTCGTTGGCCCGCCGGGCGGCGGCGGTGCCCCGGGCGGTCGTGGCCACGAGCTTGACCCGACGATCGGTCGGATGAGGGCGCCGCTCCACGAGCCCCTGGCGCTCCAGCTCGTCGACCACGAGCGTCGCGTAGGGGGCGTCGATCCCGAGGGCGGCGGCGACCTCCCCCATGGTCATGGGTGACGCGGCGATTCGGCGCAGGGCCCGGACCCGTCCGAAGCTCAGACCAAGGGCATCGCTCACCTCGCGGCGGCGCTCGTTGTCGAGCACCAGGTCGGACATGATCGACCAGGCCCGTGACGCGGCGTCACCCTCCGGCGTCACCCTCCGCCGGCCGGCCGCCGTCACTGACCCTGCCCCTCGAGGAATTCGGGGTTGAGCTCCCGTGCGGTGCGGTCGGCCGTCCGGTGGGCCCAGCCTGTCGTGACCACCTGTCCGAGCACGAGGACGACGACACCGCATCCGGCCAGGACCAACCAGCCGGCATGGGTCGACACGGCGACGTGAATACCGGCCGAATGAGCGAGGGCGGAAGCGAGCAGCGAGCCCACCACCGCCACGCCGAGGGTCGACCCGACCTGGCGGGAGGTGGAGGCGATGGCGGAGGCGACACCGGCCTGAGCCCGGGGCATGCCGGAGACGGCTGCGTTGGTGATGGGCGCGTTGACGAACCCGAAACCGATCCCGAACACGACGTAGGCGGCGAACAGCCACGCGAATGACGTGGTGGCTCCGATCTGGCTGAGCATGATGCAGCTCACCGTAAGAGCGGCGCCAGCGGTCAGCAAGGGGATTCGGGACCCTCGGGTACCGACGATCCGCCCCGAGATCGGTGGAAGCACCATGGTCATGACCGCCATGGGCAGGGTGCACAGGCCGGCTTTCAGTGGTGAGAGCCCCCGCACATCCTGGAGGTACAGCGTGTTGAGGAAGAGAAAGCCACCGAGCGTGGCAAAGGCCGCCACGGCGATGATCGCAGCGCCGGAGAACGGCACCGATCTGAAGAATCGGAGGTCGATGAGCGGCTCGTCACACCGCCCCTCCCACGAGATCAGCCCGATGAGGGACACCAGGGAGACGGCAAACGCAGTCACGATCATCGGGGAGCCCCACCCCCGGTCCGGTGCCTCGATGATGCCGTAGGTCAGCGACGCCAAGAGCACGATGACCAGCGCCTGCCCGACGCCGTCGACCCGGCGAGCCGTCGGTGCCCGTGACTCGGGAATGAAGCGGAGGGTGAGCACGACAGCGGCCAACCCGACCGGGAGGTTGATCCAGAAGATGGAGCGCCACCCCACCGAGCTGACCAGCACGCCGCCGACCACCGGGCCGAGCGCCATGCTCACCCCGACCACTGCCGCCCACACGCCCACCGCCTGAGCTCGTTCCCTCGGGTTCGTGAAGGTGTTGGTGATGATCGACATCGCCACGGGGTTGAGCATCGATCCCCCGATGGCCTGGACCATGCGGAAGACCACCAGCATTGTCTGGTCGGGTGCCAGACTGCACAAGAGAGAGCCGGCGGAGAAGACCACCAGTCCCGCCACGAAGGTCCGCTTGCGCCCAAAACGGTCCGCTGTCGACCCCGAGAGCATGAGCAGACTGGCGAGCACCAGCGTGTAGGCGTCCACCGTCCACTGGAGGCCGGACACCGAGGAGCCGAAGTCGCGCCCGATGGAGGGCAGCGCCACGTTCACGATCGTCACGTCGAGACCCACGATGAGCAGGCTCATTGAGCAGATGAGCAGCACCCCGATGCGACGACGCCGACTCAGTTCGATCTGCTGTAGTTGTTGTAGAAACATAATAGTGAATGTATTATAACTATTCTACGGCGTTCGTCAACCGCGGACCAAGGCCGCCCTTTGAGGAACGGTGGTCCTGTCGTCGGCCGGTGATGAGCACGCTGGAGTTCTCGTGAAGCTCGTACAATCGCCTGTGTGCAAGGGTCTGCGGCCGGGAGTGCATCCGTGTGCCCACCGGCGTCTTGACCACTCGCGGAGCCTGCGTCAGTGCGCTGCGTGCTTGGTGACCACAGCCTGACCCTCCCCGATGGCCGCACGCTCGGCTATGCCATTTATGGCGACCCCGTCGGCCTGCCGGTGGTCAATTGCCACGGCGGACTGGTGAGCGCCCACGATGTGAGCCCTGCCGACCAGATGGCCCGAGCCCTGGGTCTGTGTGTCATCTCGCCTGACCGACCCGGCATACACCGCACGGACCGATTACCCGGTCATGGCTTGCTGCCCTGGGTTCGAGCGGATCTCCTGCCGCTCCTCGACCACCTGGAGGTGGGGCCGGTCGGGGTGATGGGCTGGTCCGAGGGTGGGCAGTACGCGCTCGCCACAGCATTCGAACTTGCTGAGCGGGTCACTCGTTGCGCCGTGATCGCAGGCTGTCCACCGCTGGATGACCCAACCACCTTCAAGCAGTCCAACCGCCTCGATTACGTCCTGGCCATTCTTGCTCAAAGGGCTCCGATCGCGCTGCGCTTCATGGCCGGCAGCATTCGACTGCTCTCAAGGTACGGTCCACGAGCGCTCCTGCGGGCCTCATTACACGGCCAGGTCCAGGCCGAAGCCGAGGCGGTCAGTGAACTGGGTGGCTGGCTCCCCACCATCCTGGGTGAGGGGGCGGCAAATGGCCGCGGGGTCGTGGACGAGTATCTGGCCGTCGTAGCTCCATGGGGATTCGATCCCGAAGATCTGTCGACGCCGGTCAACATCTATCAAGGTACCGCTGACACGCTGGTGCCTGAAGCTTGGGGTCGGGTGCTCGCCGATCGGATATCTGATGCGTCCCTCACTCTCTACCCCGGCGAGGGGCACTTCATCGCTCTGACTCGACGAGAAGAAGTCCTGCGATGGCTGGCCCACATCCATCCCGCCACGGGGAGCTGAGGATCTCATAGCTTCGGCCCTGTCAACCGTGCTCCATCCGATACGTTGGCTGGACGCCCCCCATGTCTTGGGCAGCCCACTTCTCTCAGTATCGTGAGTGAAGTGTTCGAACGCTTCACTGATCGGGCCCGGTCTGTACTCACTTTGGCGCAGGAAGAGGCGCGCCTCATGAACCACGGCTTCATCGGCACCGAGCACATACTGCTCGGCCTCATTCGCGAGGATGAGGGGTGAGCGGAACGGCCCTCAAGAACCTCGGGGTGTCGTACGGCGCAGCGCGAGACAAGGTCGAGGAGGTCATCGGGCTGTCCGGTGCGATGTCCAGCGGTTCTCCTCCGTTCACGCCGCGAGCCAAGAAGGTCCTCGAGTTCGCCCTGCGAGAAGCGCTGCAGCTGGGAGACGGCTACATCGGCACGGAGCACATACTCCTTGGCATCGTGCGCGAAGGAGAGGGTGTCGCCACGACCGTCCTGAACACCTTGGGGGCCAACCCGACGCGAGTACGCCATGAAGTGATCGAGCTGATGGCAGGTGCCTCAGGGGAGGCGCCCAACGCTCGTAAGGGTGACGTTGCCATCACGGGCCGATCGTCTGCTTCCTCGGGACCCTGCTGTCCACACTGTCGTTCCAGCGTCACCGACGAGGCTCGATTCCGCACCATCTCGGTGCCAGCTGACGTCGACGATGCAGAGAGGGAACCGGTGACGATCGATGTCGTCTACTGCGGGCAGTGCGGAGGCACTCTGCGCATGTTCAAGTCCGACTGACGACGAGCGTCTGATCCTGGTTCTGCGCTCCGCGTCGATGCGAGAACCTGAGCACCCGGTCAGGCGTTAGTGGACCGAGGAGAGGATTACCGCAAGCATCGCTCCAACGAAGACGGACAGGATGAACCAGATAGCCCGTTTGCGCCAATGGGTCCCTTCCGCCGTTTGCGTCGGCATCACTTCGCGCCGCGCGGTGCCTGCCGCGCTGAAGGGACCGGCCTCGAGTCCCGATCCTTGGCTCGGCCACATGACCGGATGCTCGCCGGCGTCGCCGGAACTCGGGTGTGACGGCTCCGACCCATCGGTCGGCGTGCCACTTGGATCGTGTGGTCCTTCCGAAGTCACCTGTCAGTGTCCCCCAGGTTGTCTCCCGCTCCGCCGCACCGGGTCGGCCACCCGGCACGATAGATCCCTCAGTCAGCTTTCAGCCGAGCAATGAGCTCGATCTCGACGGCGATATCGAAGGGCAGCTCGGCCAGGCCGACGGCGCTGCGAGTATGGCGGCCGGCTTCGCCGAACACCTCGATGAGCAGGTCCGAGCATCCGTCGATGACGGCCGGCGTCTGATTGAACCCCGGCGCAACATTCACCATGCCGAACACCTTGACGATCCGCTCGACGCGGTCGAGATCGCCCAACTCCTCCTGGAGGGTCGCCAAGATCGACATCGCAGCAAGGCGGGCCGCCGCACGTCCAGCCTCGAGGGAGAGATCTCCACCGACCTTTCCGCGAATGATGTGGTCCCCATCGATCGGCCCGTGCCCACCCACGTAGACAAGTTGATCGTCGACGACGGAGGCGAGATAGTTCCCGGCGGGTGGAAACGCTCGCGGGAGCACGATCCCGAGTTCCTTCAGTCGTTCTGATATCACGACCGGATCCTAAAGCCGTGCCCTCGCCGCCGGATGCCACAATGGCGACGAACGGCTGCCGGCCTGCCAGACGTCAGGGGTGACGAGCCGCAACGGCAGCTCCAAACAGCCTCAGGCGGCAGTCAGCGTCGGCTCAGCGGCAGTCCGCTCAGCGGCAGTCCGCTGCACCTTCGCGGCGACCGAAGGGGCGATTTCGATGATGTGGCGAAACTCCCTTGGCGAGCCGACGTAGATCACCGCGTCGGTCACCGTCGTCACGGTGGCGTTGCGTCGGCCCCGGCCATCGGCCTCCAGCAGAGCCATTTCGCCGACCAGGCCGCCACGACCGATCTTGGCGATCGTGCGGCCACCTTGGCGCACTTCCGCCTCACCCTCGGAAATGATCATGAACTCGTCGCCACGCTCGCCCTCGCGCACCAGGACCTTGCCCGCCGGAACGGTCAGCATCGTGAGCTGCCGGGCGACGTCAGCCAACTCGGAGCGGCTGGTGTCTGAGAAGAGATCCAGTTCCCGCAGATCGTCTTTGGTCAAACGCATTGCAATCTTCTTTCCCATGTCTGATGGACACAGTGGGCCTCTCGGTACCTATCTGTCAACAAGCTAGAACAGATACTTTGCATCCTTTATTCCGATGAATAGGGCCCTGTGTGGGACCGAGGCACGGCCGGGCACGGCTCCGGAGCAAGCTCAGGCCGCCGCGCCCGACGGCCGATGAGGCGCTCGGGGCTTCAGCCGGCGACCCGGGCGTGGGCGAACTCGGACCACACGGCGACCCACTCCGGCCACACGGGCGGCGGGTAGTCATGACCCATACCGTCGATCTCGACATAGCGGGCGCCGGGGATCAGCTCGGCCGTGCGCCGCCCACCGCTCGGGTCGATGAGGGTGTCCCGGCTGCCGTGGATCACCAGCACCGGCAGGTCGACCCGGGTCAGCTGTTCGGAACGGGAGCCATCGCGCATGACCGCCCTCATCTGCCGGCCGATTCCTGCCGGACAGAAGCAGCGGTCGTAGGCGGCCGCCGCCCGGGCCTGGATGGCGTCCTCGTCGAGCCACTCCGGCTTCGATCCGTACACCCGCAACGCAGCAACCTGGTTGTCGATGTAGGCCGACCGCGATTCTGCCGGAGGGGCCATCAGAAAGGCGAGGGCCGCCTCGGAGCTGTCGCCGTAACCCGGTTCACCGGGGCGCGACATCACTGACGTCACGGAGTGGAGGCGGTCGGCGTGATCGATGGCGAGCCGCTGGACGATCATTCCTCCCATTGAGCAGCCCATCACGTGCGCCTTGTCCACACCCACCGCATTGAGCACCGCGATGGCGTCATCGGCCATGTCGACCAGCGAGTAGTCCACTCCGTCGAGCTTCGTCGAGAGCCCGACATCGCGGTTGTCGAACCTGACGACTTGGAAACCCCTTTCGCAGAAGAGGCGGCACCACTCCTCTGCGTAGTTGATGCACTGCGACCCGAGCCCGTTGACCAGGAGAAGGGTCGGTGACCTCGGATCGCCGAACGTCTCGTAGTAGATCTCGACCTGGCCGTTGTTCGTCGTGCTCATGTGCCCTCCCTGCCTGATGGTAACGGGGGTCCTGCGTGCGGTGCTGAGGCGCAACGCGCCACTAGGAGGGCAGCAGTACCTGCTCTGCACGCGCGAGCAGGCCGTCACGGTCAGCGCTCAGGATGAATCCCCCGGCGATCGCCTTGTTCAGACTGGCGTTGTACAGCGCCAGGTAGTGGCTCTTGGTCCGATACAGATCGATGAGGGTCGCGGGAGAGAAGGGGGTCGTCTCCCCGAAGAGCGAGCAGATCTCGCTCGCCCCGGCCGGGGCGGCCCCGCTGAGCGTCGAGACCGGCACGTCGACCGCCGGCGTCCGCACCCCGCCGATCACGTTGCCGTGGCTGTCGAGGGCCAGCGAAGCGGGGTGGGTGGCGGACAAGCGAAAGGGAGGAGGGCTGGGCGGTTCCGTGCCATGGACGACCCACCGCTCGAACGCGGTGAAGGCTGCCTGGACCACCTCGTGCTGGGGCCCGTCGTTGACCGGTGCCGTGCAGCCGAGAACGCCGGCCTCACCTCCGACCTCGTACGCGTCGGCGTGGGCGGTGCCGGCGACCTCCCAGGTCCGGATCCTGTCGGTGTTCGGTTGTTGGGCGGTGGCGTACCCGAGCGCGATCAGATCGGTCTGGGTCTCGAACATGAAGACGGGCACCTCGAGGTCGGTGCGGATCCGCAGGTCGTTGGGTCCTCCCCCCAGCGAACCGTCCAGGCCTCCCCCGAACCCAGCGCGGCTGTGAATGAAGATGCCGCCGAAGGTGTCCGTCAGCGGCTCCAGGGCATCGGCGAACGTTGTCAGGTAGAAGGCCGACTGCGACTCCCCGACCGCCACGATGTGCTTCGGATGGAGGCTCCCGAGCGCCCGGTCCGGGTCCCGCAGGGCCTTCCCGATCTGCGCGTAGATGTCCAGCGAGTACTGGTCGCCCGGGACGTGGAGCGATCCGTACCGTGACGGCTCCATATGGACGAGGCCGCCCGTACTGCCGCCGAGTGTGCCGAAGAGCGGCTTCCCGCCGTCGACGCCCACCGACTGTGCCGCCACTGCGACATAGGCATAGCCGTCGCTCATCAGCATCGGGTTGAGGTAGTCCCAATCGGGGGCCGACTCCCCCGCGGTCTCGTTCATCCACTCCACCACCACTGTTCCGTTGAACCGCGCGGGGTCTGCGGGCCGGCGCACCAGGATCCTCGTCTCATAAGGGGCAGAGGTCGTCGGCGTGATCGCCCATCTTCCGTCGCTGGGCATGGTGACGGCCCTGAAGGCTGTCGCCGTGCCGGACGCAAAGAACTCCTGTTGGACGTAGCCGTACGACGTGAGATCGAGCGGTCGGGCCGTCAGCGGCTCGATGACCTGGCCCGCCGTGATGGGGCCGGTCAGCGTCGCCGCCGCCCGGTAGATGGCGTCGTTGGCCGTCCTCGAGTTCGACGCCGACGACGCTCCGTCCGCCGGCCGGCCCAGGGTGACCGACACGATGGCGATGAGCGCGGACAATCCCCCGAAGCACGGTGCCGATGACCCTATGACCCGACGAAGGTCGTCACACGGGGGCCGGCACGGTCAGCGCGGTCGCCGGCGCAGACCCTTGTCGGCGATCGCGGCCGGTACCCAGCCGACGTCGGTGTCGTTGAGGTCGATGCCGGGCGGGACGATCTCGTCGATACGGTCGAGCACGTCCGACCCCAGACGGAGCTCGAGCGCGGGCAGCTGCGACTCAAGGTGCTCCATGGTGCGGGGCCCGATGATGGGTGACGTCACGGCGGGGTGCTCCAACACGAAGCCCAGGGCGAGCTGGATCAGGCTGAGCCCGGCATCGTCGGCCACCTTCGTGAGCTCGCCGACCGCCTGGACCTTCTGCTGGTTCCCGGGCACCTCCATGTCATAGTGGTGCGGCAGCATCGCCGAGCGGCGGCTCGTGTTCACCTTGCCGGGACCGAAGGCGCCGGAGAGCCAGCCGCCGGCGAGCGGGCTCCACGACAGCACGCCCATGCCGTACTTCTGGCACATCGGCAGCACGTCCTTCTCGATCCCGCGCACGAGGACGGAATACGGCGGTTGCTCGGTGACGAAGCGCTCCCGGGCGCGGCGCTCGGCCACCCACTGGGCCTCCACGATCTCGTGGGCGGGGAACGTGGAGCTGCCGAAGTAGCGGATCTTGCCTGCCCGCACCAGGTCGGTCAGCGCACCCAGCGTGTCGTCGATGTCGGTCTCGGGCGACGGGCGGTGGATCTGGTACAGGTCGATGTAGTCGGTCCCGAGACGGCGCAGGCTGTTGTCGCACTCGGCCATGATCCAGCGCCGCGAGTTGCCCTGTGCGTTGGGATCCTGTCCCATCTGTCCGTGCACCTTGGTCGCGAGGACGACCTTGTGGCGCTTGGTCTTGGCGAGCGCCTTGCCGACGATCTCCTCGGACTCGCCGAACGAGTAGACGTCGGCGGTGTCGACGAAGTTGATGCCGGCATCGAGGGCGGCGTGGATGATGCGGATGGACTCGTCGTGGTCCTGGGTGCCCCAGGCCCCGAACATCATTGCCCCCAGGCAGAGCGGGCTGACCTTTATGCCGGTGCGGCCGAGTGTGCGGTACTCCATCATGGCGACACTAGCCACGGAACTGGACGAAGGCGCCGCGGCCGGTCCTCAGCCTGCGAGCCGCACGCTCGAGTCGGCCGCCGCCCACAGGAGGATCGGATCGCGGCTCCGCTCGAAGCTGCGCAGCGCCGCCTCGGTGAGCTTGATCGCGTGCTCGTCGCCCGAGGCCAGCGCCCCTTCGACGAGGGCGTCCACGTTGGGGACGTCCCGCTCCGCCACCGGACTGTGGCGGTCGATGTCGTAGGCGACGTGCAGCGCCGCCGCCGCCTGCCACACATAACCCAGCGCGGCGTCGCGATCCTCCTCGGCCAACCACGGGAGCAGCAGCTCACAGGCCAGGGGGGACGTGACGGCGTGCAGGAGGCCGATCGCGCCGCCGGTGTCAGCGTTGCGCAGGTAGGCCTGGGCGCCACCTGCGGCCAGTCGGTCGACCAGCTCCACCGCCCCACCGGTCCAACCGAGCGAGGCGACCGCCTGCTCGAACTCGTCCGCGATGTCGGCGATGCCGGCCACCATGTCGCTGATGAGCACCTGGCGTGGCGCGTCCTCGGGAAGGTACGGCAAGTCGGCGAGGGCCTCGGGCACGGCTTCGTGGCCGATCAAGAGTGGCGGCCCCGGGAGCTCGACATAGCTCGACGCCCAGAAGGCGAGCCCGCTCGCGACCTCCAGGCGGCGCGGCGGCGTGTCCACCGCGGACAACGCCCTGACGGCGTGACCGGTCCGGATCAGGCCGTGCGTGGCCGCCCCGACCGCGCCTGGCAACAGCCGCGGCGCCCACTCGCCCACGACGACGGCAGGGGGGCGGTCGGCCAGCTCACGTTCGAAAAGGGCCAGCCATTCGGGGAAGCGATCCGGCTGGCCGAGCGCGGCGGGCCAGTCCACCTCGGTCAAGGGACGGATGGCCGGTGACGGCGCCTCGTCGAGGCGCCGTCGGTACCGCTCCACCCAGCCGGCGATGGCGTCGTCCCGCCCCAGGTGTGCCAGCGCCTCGGCCACCATCGGGCCGTGATTGGCCAAGCCGACCGACCCGTACCGGGGCGCCGTGGCGGCAAAGACGGTGAGTGCATCGTCGAGGGCCTCTGAGGTCACCGCCACAGTATGTCGGGGCCCAGGCCACTGCGCCCGGGCCGCCGGCCACTACGATCCGGCCTTCGACGACAGGAGGTCCGATGGCGACGACGCCACCGCTGCACGGCATCAGGATCATCGAGTGCTCGGCGCTGGGGCCGGCGCAGATCACGACGCCGCTGGTGGACCTCGGGGCTGAGGTCATCAAGGTCGAACCTCCGGCCGGCGACTACATCCGCGAGATGACCTGGCCGATCGTCGAGGGCACATCCCTCATGCACCTCCATCTCAACAGAGGCAAGCGCTCGCTGGTCCTCGACCTACGGACGGAGGCGGGAGTCGCCATCCTCAAGGAGCTCGCAGCGACGGCCGATGCCGTCGTCGAGGCGATGCGCCCCGGATCGCTGGCGCGGCGTGGCGTCGGCTTCGATGACCTGCGCGAGATCAACCCCAAGATCGTCTTCTGCACCATCTCGGGCTACGGCATGACCGGCCCGTATCGCGACTACCCGAGCCATGGCGTGGCCTACGACACCTGGGCCGGCATCGTCAACGTCGCCGCGGACGACGAGGGGTTCACCTACATCCCCGAGCACGCGTCCATCGGGATCCACGCCGGCCCGCTCTACGGCGCTCTCGGCATCCTCGCCGCGGTGATCCGCGCCCGCGCCACGGGCGAGGGCTCGTACATCGACATCGCTCAATCCGACGCTGCGGCCGCCATGGACTGGCTGCGCAGCGAGACCTGGCGCGCCTACGAGCGGCCGGAGTCGGAGGTCACGGGCAACAAGGCCGACGGCTACGAGCGCCGCGCGCCGGGCACCGCCGGCATGGTGGAGGGCGTCCGCTACCAGGTCTACGAGACGGCCGACGAGCGCCATGTGCTGTTCATGGCGTCAGAGCAGGCCTTCTGGAAGAACTTCTGTGAGGGCGTCGACCGGGTGGACCTCTTCGAGCGGTGGCCGGGCTCCAAGTACGCCGACCATGCACGCGGGAACCGCGAGCTCCAGCGGGAGCTGCGGGAAATCTTCCGCACGAAGACGGCGCAGGAATGGCTGGAATTCGGCGGACGCATCAACACGCCGATCGCGCCGGTCAACACGCCCAAGACGCTGCTCGACGACCCCCAGTTCGCCGATCGCTTCCCCCTCCTCCCTGCGGCGGAGATGGGAGCGGACCAACTCTTCACCCCGCTGCACTTCGTGGGCGAAGCCTTGCCCCACCCGGCCAAGGCGCCGACAGTCGGTCAGCACACTGAGGACGTCTTGCGCTCCGTGCTCGGATATGACGACAATCGAATCTCTACCGCCCGCGACGGGGGGGCATTCGGAGCCGACGCGTAGGCGGTGTCGCCGGCAAAAGGGAGGGTCTGATGGACAGGGTCCGGCTGGGAGTGCTGGGCGCCGGCAACATCGCCGCCATGAACGTACGGGGCTACCTCGAGGATCCCCGCTGCGATGTCGTCGCCGTGTGCGACACGGACGAGGAGGTGGGCCGCCAGGCCGTCAAGGAGTGGGGGGCGGAGACCTTCTACCCCGACCCGTCGGACATGCTCGCCGACGACTCCATCGACGCCGTGGAGGTGCTCACGCCGACGCACCTGCACCACGACCACGTCATTGCCGCGCTCGAAGCGGGCAAGCACGTCTCGGTCCAAAAGCCCGTGGCCAACTCCGTCGAGGACGCGCTGGAGATGCAGGCGGTGGCGGAGCGGACGGGTCTGACCCTGCGCATCAGCGAGTGCTTCGTCCACTACCCGCCTCTCGAACTGGCGAAGCGCCTGGTTGCCGACGGTGCCATCGGCAAGCCCACCTCGCTGCGCATCCGGACGCTGGTCGGCCAGACCGACTCCGCATTCCAGGCTGCGCTGCGCCCCGAGGGGTACGGCTGGCGGCTCGACAAGCGGAGCCCGGGTGGCCATCTCTTCGACGACATGGTGCACAAATACGCCATGGCACTGTGGCTGCTCGATCTCGACATCACCTCGGTGCAGGCGGTGGTGCGGCGTCGCGACCTCTTCTTCGAGCCCTGCGCGGTGATCTTCGAGTACGAGGACCCCGAGGTGCTGGGCATGATGGAGGTCCAGTACTCGCCGAACTTCTACATGCGTTCCCAGTACTACGGCGCTGACGAGTTCTTCGAGATCACCGGTGACGAGGGGCAGATCTGGGTGACCCGCGCCACAGGCGAGCTGCTCGACCTGGCCCCGGTCATGCTGTTCACGGGCACCCCGCACGAGCGCAAGACGACCGAGTTCACCGATCTCGACGCAGACTGGGGGGCCGGGTTCGTGCGCTCGTCGCAGCACTTCGTCGATGCGCTGCTGCACGGGACGGCAGCGGCCATGACGGGGGCCGAGGCCACCGACGTGCTGCGCCTCTGCTTCGGCGTCTACCAGGCTGCCCAGCTCGGCACCGCCGTCGACCCCCGTACGGTGACCGGGACGGTCAGTCCGCCCGGCTGGGGTGAGTGGTAGCCCTTCGCCATGACGACCCCTTCCAACGACGCAGAGGTCGTCGACGCGACCGACGAGAACCGCTTCGTCGTACGGGGTGACGGCGCGGAGGCCGAGCTGGTCTACCGAATCGAAAGCGACCGGCTGGAGCTGATCCACACGGGCGTTCCCGAGGAATGGGGGGGACGGGGCATCGGGGGTCGCCTCGTCCGGGCCGCACTCCGGCGGGCCCGCTCCGAGCACCTCACGGTGGTGCCGTGGTGCCCTTTCGCGAGCCGTTGGATCCGTGACCACCCTGACGAGACGGCCGGGCTCCTCATCGACTGGGAGACACCGCCTCCGTCGCGCTGACCGATCGCTCGCCGGGACGCGGGTCCTCCCGCCCCGCGGGGCGCGAATCAGCGCCTCACAATCGGCCACGGCGCGGCGCGCATGCACGCGCAGCTCTTCAGGACCGGTTGAAGAACTCGACGAGAATCCGGGCGGTCTCGTCGGCGTGGGTGAGGATGCCGATGTGGCCAGCCCCGGCGACCTCGCGGTACTCACACCCAGGGATCGCCTCCGCCGCCTGACGCGCGTAGCGGGGAGGTGAGTCGACGTCGTGCTCGAACGCGAGCACCAGGCAGGGGACGCGCACCTCTGGCCAGCGTGTGGTGCGAGCGGGATCGGTCGACCAGGCCAGTGCCGCCTCGTACTGGCCGAGGCGCCCCGGGTTGGGCCACACCGGAACCTCGCCCAGCAGCGACAGCCAGGTGCTTACCAGCTCGGAGTCCTGGATGTCGGACGTCGGCAGGTAGCGCATGGTCTCAGTGGCGTAGAACAGCGGTGGCAGGTCATAGTCCAGGCGAGCGAGGTCCCGCTCGACCGTGGTGATGGCGATCTCCCACGCTGTCGGCTTGTTGGCGCTGCCCATGAGCGCCGCGGCGCGGATGCGCTCTGGATGGTCAAGCACGAGCGTCTCCGCGATCCACCCGCCCATGGAGTGACCGGCCACCCGCACCGGCTCGTGCCACCCGATGTGGTCGAGGAGCGTGAGGGTGTCGTCGGCCATGACGTCCACGCTGTAGGGGGCGGGCGGCGAGGAGGACGGCTCCACCCCCCGGTTGTCGAAGGTGGCGACCGCGTACCCGGCGGCCGCCAGCGCCGGCACGAGCGAGAGGTGCCAGGCCGTGGCGGGCTGTCCACAGCCCGCCACGAGCAACAGCGGCTCCCCATCGCCGGTCACCTCGTAGTCGAGGGTGGCCCCGTTGGCGCTGACCTCAGGAATGGAGCACCTCCGACAGCAGCTTCGGTGCCACGTTGCGCCCGGTCAGGATCACCACGGTCTCCTTGCCGTTCGCGTCGGGCGTCACCACGCCGGCCCGCAGCGCGGCGACGCCGACCGCGCCCGCGCCCTCCAGGACGAGGCCCATCTTGGTGGCAGAGAACGCCATGGCGGAGCGGATGTCGGCCTCGCTCACCGTGAGGACCGCGACATCGTGCTCGAGCGCGATGTCGACCGTCACGGCCCCGGGCTCGAGGTTGCCGGCCAACCCATCGGCCACCGTCGGCTCGACGTTGATCGGGACGATGCCGCCCGCCGCCAGCGCCGTGCTCACGGAGGGAGACGCCTCGGACTCGATGCCGACAACGCGCACGCCCGTTCCCTCCAGGCCGAGGATGATGCCCGAGAGCAACCCGCCGCCGCCGCAGGGGACGATGACGGTGCCGAGGTTCGGCACCTGCTCGACGAGCTCTCGGGCCAGGGTCGATTGGCCGGCGATGACGTCGGTGTCGTTGTAAGGCGAGACGTAGCGGCTCCCCTCCGTCGCCGCCAGCTCGAGCGCGTGCGTCTCCGCCTCGCGGTAACCCTCGCCGTGGAGGACGAGGCGAACGTCGAACTGCTGGAGGGCCGAGACCTTGGCCGCGGAGGCTCCCGTGGGCACGATGACGGTGACGCGGGCGCCGAGCTTGGACGCCGCGTAGGCCAGGCCGAGCCCGTGGTTGCCGGCCGAAGAGGCGACGACGGCGCGGCCGGGATCCTCCTCCAGCGTGGCCGACACGGCGGCCAGGCCGCCACGCACCTTGAACGAGCCCGTGGGCTGGACGGTCTCCACCTTGACCGAGACCGAGCGCCCGAGCTGCGGGGCCCCGACGGTGGGCGTCACCGCCAGGAAGCGGCGTACCGCCTTCCACGCAGCCTCCATATGGGCCGGCCCCGGGACCACCACGTCGCGCACCGGTCCAGTCTGGCCGAGGCGCGCCTGGCATGCTGAGCGCCGTGCAGACCGGGACCCGGACCATTGACGGCGCCACCGTCCGGGTCCATGCAGACATCGACGCCATGGCCCGGGCGGCGGCCGACGAGGCCCTCGGCGTCATGCAGGCGGCGGCGGCGGCCCGGGGCGTCGCCCACGTGATGTTCGCCACCGGGAACTCCCAGCTGGCCTTCGTGCGCGCGCTGGTCGAGGCGACGGCCGGGGTTCCCTGGGCCGACACCGTGGTCTTCCACATGGACGAGTACGTCGGGGTCGCTCCGGACCACCCGGCGGGGTTCCAACGCTGGATCCGCCAACGGATCGTGGAGCCGGCGCACCCAAAGGCCGCCTACTACCTGGAGGGGCTGGGCGATGCCGCGGCCGAGTGCTCCCGCTACGCCGGGCTCCTGCGGTCCCATCCGCTCGATCTGTGCTGCCTGGGGATCGGGGAGAACGGGCATCTCGCCTTCAACGACCCGCCGCTGGCCGACTTCGCGGACCCGCTCGACGTCAAGGTGGTCGAGCTCGACGCCTCCTGTCGGAGGCAACAGGTGAACGAGGGCCACTTCGCCCGCCTCGCCGCCGTCCCGTCGCACGCCATCACGGTGACCATCCCGGCACTCCTGCGGGCCGGCCGTGTGCTGGCCATCGTGCCCGAGGCCCGCAAGGCGGGGCCAGTCCGCGATGCGCTGACGGGACCGGTCGCCACGTCGTGCCCCGCCTCGGCACTGCGGACCATCTCCCACGCCACCATCCACCTCGAGCCCGAGTCGGCGCGGCTGCTGCCCGACTGAGGGGGCCTCTTCGTGGGGGTCTCAGGCCCCCCGACACCCGGTGACGTCGAAAAGGTGGTGGACTGGGTCGTGAAGCAAGTAGCGGCCGAAGCCCACGATAGCGAAGCGGGCGCCGTCGCTGCGCCGGCCGCGCCGCTGCCACTGCTCGCCCCGCACACCCTCGAAGGCCGCCGCCAAACCCACGGCGGCGTCGCGCAGCTGGGTCGACACGGACGCGGGGTCCTGCTCGAGATAGCGCTCCTCGGCGGCCGTGGCGTCCTGGTCCCAGTTCGGGTAGCACGGGTCGTCCTCGCGCAGCATCAGGTCGAGGCGGTGGTGGTACAGGGTGCACACGTCGCGGACGTGACAGGCGTACTCAACCGGCGCCCAGCGGTCGTCGGCCGGACGGAGGCGCAGTTCCGGCACCGGCCCGCGCAGCACGTCCTCCCAGGCCGCCGCGTTGGCGCGCAGCAGCGGTGCGATGGACTCGGGCGGCAGCGCCGACGCGTCGAACCCACATTCGGGACAGGCGCGCTCGAGCACCCACGTCCAGTCCTTGTCGTCGGGCACGATCGGCATGCTCAGTCCATCCCGTCGCGGTGGAGCCAGGCCAGCATGTCCACCGCGGCCATGCCCGCGACGCGGTCGCGGTAGTGGGCCAACTCGTCGGCGCTCAGGAGCGCCCGGCCATCACCAGAGACGCCGTGGCGGAAGAACGCCGCGGGGTCCTTCAACACGCCGAGGTCCGCGGGGGCGGACGCGCCGGCGCTCTCCCGCATGGCGTCGAACGTGGCGGCGGGGACCAGCGCCGGCCAGCGTGCCTCGTCGACGGGGATCTCGAGCACGCCCGACAGCCGGCGCATGGCACCGTCGAGGTCCGCGACGAGGTCGTCGTAGTGCACGAGCACGACGTTGGGGTCGTGCCGGCGTGCCCAGGCGTCGGACAGGTGCAACATCGCCCCGGGCAGCGTGTCGAGCCAGGCCCGGGTGTCGCCTTCCCAGTCGATGAAGCCGAGGAGCCACTCGTGCAGCGGCAGGCGGGGGCGGCGCGGCGCCTCGGGCTGCCCGGTCAGCTCCGCCATGCGGCGCCGGTCGATGTTGTCGCTGTGGTGGTAGAGCGAGACGGCCACATCGAGCGGGTGGCGGCCCACGACGATGTACGTCACCCGGTCATCGATGGGCACGCCGTCGAGCGGGGTGTGGGTCTTGATCACGCGCCGGTGGGTCTGGGCCTCCAACAGCGCCGCGACCTCCTCCTTGGGCTGCACCAGCCAGTCCAGCCAGGGCGAGAGCGCGCTCAGTCGGCCGGGCAGGTCGGGGGTCCCGAACACGAGGAGCAGGCAGATCATCTGCACCCAGGTGGTGCCCGACTTGGACCGTGTGCTGACCACGATGTCGCCCGGGCGAAAGGCGAAGTCCCACCAGCGGGCGCTGTCCTCGTCGGGCGAGGTGTAGCGGAACAGGGGTGCGCCCGCCGAGGCGGGGCCCGGCGGATGATTGCGGTCCTCGCCCATGCCACCAGTTTCGCGGACAGCGGGAGGGCCGCTCCGAAGCCACGGCAACCACATGGAACCCGAGGGGCAACGACCGGGCAATGGCGGATCCGTAGCTTGCGGGCACGGAGATCCGGGTGCCGGGCCGAGGGCCGGGCCACCCGACGGAGGGGGACTTGACGATCGCGATCGCTACGGAGCGAATGGACCCGGCCGCTTCGGAGAACGGACCGCGTCGAGGGCACCGCCGACTCAAGCGTGTCCTGATCGCCGCCGGCGCCACGCTGCTCGCCCTGATCGTCCTGGCGGCCGGCTGGATCGGCTTCAGCCTCTACCGCATCGACCACGCCGTCCACCACGTCGGGATCCCGGCCTCCCTACTGGCCGAGGGCAAGAACGACCTGCTGGCCATCGTGAAGGGCCCGGACCACAGCGAGCAGATCTTCGTCTTCCACGCCGTCGGCGGGCACACCAACGTCCTGCAGATCCCCAAGGGGCTGGGTCTGCCCCTGCCGAGCGGGCACACCGTCCCGATCGACACGCTGAGCCTGCACGCCCCGAGCACCATCATCGCCGGGCTCGACCATCTCGGCATCCCGGTGACCCACTACGTCGGCGTCGACCTGCACATGGTCAGCCCCTCATCGAGCCTGGGCCAGCTGGCCACGGGGAAGCTCTCGGTCTCATCGATGATCTCGGACCCGACGGGCGCCACCTCGCTGCTCGAGCAGGTGGCCTCGCACATCTACCTGGGGCCGGGCACGCCGGTGTCCGCGGTCCTCTCCCTCATGAACGTGCCGACGGCGCACCCCGTCTCCGTCCCGACCGACACCGACGTGCACGGCACGGTCGTCCTGGCGTCGGCGTTCTCGACCATATTGCGGGGCTTCCTGTAGATGGGGCCCGGGCGGGGGCGCAGCGGGATCCGGCCCTGGAGGCTCCGGCTGCGGCGGACGCTGGACGACAGCCCGTCCGAACCGTTCCCGGAGCGGCCCGAGCGGCGCGACCAGGAGGGCTGAGGGCCATCGCAGGGCGCCGGCGGGCGGGCACCAGGGCGCCCACTGGAGTCGAGGTCCCTCGGGGCGGTGTCTCCGAGAACTATCCACGACTCCGTTTACAGTCCGGAGAAAGGCGTATGGCGCTCAGGAATCGGCGTCGGTCCCGTTGTGGCCGAGCCAGCGGTCGAGAAAGGCCAGGGCCTCGGTGCCGTGCCACTGGTGGCCGCCTTCGAAGATGTCGTGGACCAGGCGCCCTGCGGCACCCTGCTGCTCGTAGACGAGGCGGGTACGGCGCACGGACTCGGTGGCGGCCGCCACGGGGAACAAGAAGTCCTCGGTGCCGGACTCGACCAGCATCGGCCGGGGGGCGACCAGCGCGCCGAGGTCCTCGTGCTCGAGCCGGCCGAGCATTCCGAACATGATCTGCGAGCCGCACATGTTCCAGGGCATCTTGTGGCTCTCGGCCCACGAGGAGAAGTAGCCGCTCACCACCGACGCCGCCACGCGGGAGTCGACGGCGGCCGTGAACAGCGTGACGGTGCCCCCATAGGAGATGCCGACCATGCCCATACGGCCCGGGTCGACGAGCGGGTGCTGCTCCAGCACATCGAGGCAGCGCCGCAGGTCCCAGATGTTCTGGGCCAGTGGGTTCCAGCCCGCCATGGCGGCGTGGACCAGATTGGTGTCGCACGCGTAGTGGTCGTCGGGGTTCCAGTCGAGCCGCTCGCCGAAGCAGCGCAGGTCCGGCGCCAGCACGACGTAGCCGCGGCGGGCCAGCTGGAGCGCATAGTCAGCGTTGGGCATGTCGGTGTGCTCGAGCCCGACCGCCTGCGACTTGCCCGGGCCGTGGCCGTGGCAGGCGAGGACGGCCGCGCCGGGAGCCCCGCCGTCGCGCCCGTCGGGCACGAGCAGATATGCCGGCACCGACATGGTGTCCTCGGTGTCGAACACGATCTTGTCCCGGCGGTAACCATCGCAGCGCACGGACTCGAGGGTCTCGAGGTCGAGCGGGACGGGCTCGGGCTCGGGTCCAAGGAGCTCGGCGAGGCGGGGGCGACAGCGCTCGACCCACGCGAGCAGTAAGGCCGGGTCGCCCTCCGGGAGGGGGTCTTCGTGGACGGTGGCGGCCAGCCGGACCATCCACTGGTACCAGGGCGAGTAGTTCCGGGCCGGCGGGGTCAGGACGAGGCCCCCCGTGTCGGTGCTCATTGACGGCCCCTTTCAGCGGCGCAGCAGTCGGTGGTGGGCCAATGTAGGTGAGCGGGGCAGGGATTGAGAGGCTGCGCGCCGTCGGGCAGACTGGCGCGGTGACCCTCGCCACCTCCGTCAGCGTCCACCCGATCTCCCCGACGGTCGGCGCCGAGATCTCGGGCGTGGACATCTCGGCCCCGCTCGCTCCCCAGGTCGTGGCGGCCGTCCGGCACGCGCTGAACACGCATCACGTCATCTTCTTCCGGGACCAGTCCCTCACCGCCGAGCAGCAGACCGGCTTCGCCCGCCAGTTCGGCACCGTCACCGAGGCGCACCCGGTGCTGCCCTCTATCGACGAGAGCCCCGAGGTGCTGGCCATCGACGGCAAGGTGGACCGGGCCAGCTGGTGGCACACCGACGTCACCTTCCTGGAGACGCCGGCGATGGGCTCCATCCTCTACATGCTCGAGGCACCAGAAGTGGGCGGCGACACCATGTGGGCCAGCCTGCAGGACGCCTACGACGGGCTCGCCGCTCCGGTGCGTGCCATGTGCGACCAGCTGATCGCCATCCACCACGATCCGTGGTTCGCGGCGGACGTGGCCGAGCGGGGCGGCTACGAGTGGGACGGCGCCTGGCGCGAGAAGCTGCTCCCCGCGCTACACCCCGTCGTGCGCACCCACCCCGAGACCGGTCGCAACGGCCTCTTCGTCAACCGACAGTTCACCCGGACCGTCTTCGGGCTGTCGGACAACGAGAGCAGCGCGATCCTCGAGATGCTCTACAACCACTGCATCAAGCCGGAGTACACCTGCCGCTTCCGCTGGCGCACCGGATCCGTGGCGTTCTGGGACAACCGGGCCACGCTGCACTACGCACTCGACGACTACGGGGACGCCGCCCGCTACGCGCACCGGGTCACGCTGCGGGGTGACAAGCCCTACGGTCCGGCCATGCCCCTGCCCGCGGGCTGACGGTCGCGTTGGCGGCGGGCGGCCTGGCGGCCGACCTCGGCATTGCCGCGGCGGCGTTCGTCGGGACCAACGTCGACAACTCCCTCGTGACCATGGCCATGGTGGCGGGCGCGCCGCTGGAGCGGTCCCACCGCATCGCGGTCGGCCAGGTCATCGGCTTCGCCATCCTGGTCGCGGCCGCCGCTGCCGCCGCGGCGGTGCTGTTCGAGTTCTCGCCGGCGGTGGTGGGCCTCCTCGGACTCGTGCCACTGGCCATCGGGGTGCGGGGCCTGGTGGGGTTGCGGCGCGGAGCGCCGGGGTCGGATGGTGGCGGGCCCACGAAAGCGGCCGGGCGTGCGGTCGGCCGGTCGCTCACCGCGGCGGCGCTGGTGACCATCGGTGCCGGCGGCGACAACCTGGCCGCCTACATCCCCCTCTTCCGGGTGGGCGGGCCGACCAACCTGGCCGCGATCATGGCCGTGTTCGTGATCGGCGAGGTGGCGGTGACGGCCATCGTGCTGGCCGGGGGGCGTCACCCGAAGGCGCGGACCACCATGACGCGGCTCGGCACGGTCGCCGTGCCCGTCCTGCTGTGCTGCATCGGCGTGCTCGTGATGGTGGAGGCAGGCACGTTCTCGCTGCTGTGAGCATCCCGATCAGGGTGCCACCAGCTCGATGGCGATGCCATCGGGATCACGAAGCTGCAGCGAGGGGTGGCCGTTCTCCAGGACGACGCCCGCATGGTCGATGCCGGCGTCGGTGAGGTGCTCGGCCCAGGCGCCGAGGGAGCCACCGTCAGGCACGGCGAACGCGAGATGGTCCAGGCCTTCGTCGGCCGACCGATCGGCTGTGGGCGCACCCTGGGTCAGCACCACCACGACCTTTGCCGCGCGGTGTTGCAGCGCGACGTAACCGATGTCGGGATTCTCGGCGAAGGGGACGAGACCGAGGGCGGTGCTGTACCACTGTGCGCTGGCGAGCACGTCCGATACCAGGAGCTGCACGTGCGAGAGTCCGGTGATCGGCGCGCCGTCTCCAGGCTCAATGGCCGACGTCACCCTTCGGATCCTAACGAACGGTCCGATCCTCCGGCCCGTGCTCCATACGCTGCTGTCGGGCACTCCCCGTCGGGCACTGGCACGGATGATCCGGGCGCAACGGACGGATCCACGGCAATATGTGGCGTTCCGGGCCATGCTTGCCCACACGCCGTCAGGACCAGACGGCCCTTGACTCCATTCGGGGGGACCACATGACTTTCACACCCTACGACCGGCCTGTCCGCGCCGCCTTCGTGGGCCTCGGGCGCGTCTACGACCTCAATGTGCGCGCCTATCTCGACAACCCTGACGTCGAGATCGTGGCGCTCGTCGACCAGATCGATGAGCGCCGGGCCCAACGCGGTGCAGACTGGCCGGCCGCGAAGACCTTTGCCTCCGCCGCTGAGCTGGCGGCCAGTGGCCTGGAGGTCGACGCCGTGGAGGTGTTGCTCCCGACCCCGCTGCACGACGACGCGGTGGTCGAGCTCCTCGGCTACGGGTGGCACGTCAACCTGCAGAAGCCCATGTGCAACGACCTGGCCGGCGCCCGGCGCATGGTGGATGCGGCGGCCGCGAACGACCGGCTGCTCCGCGTGATGGAGAACTACGTCTTCTACGAGCCGCTGATCCGGCTGAAGGAGGTCGTGGTGTCGGGCCGGCTCGGCGACATCAGCGGGTACCACATGAAGATGGTGGCCAGCGGCCGGGGTGGCTGGGACGTGCCGGCGAACAGCTACGAGTGGCAGTTCCGCCAGATGCAGAACGGCCGGGGGATCCTCGTCTTCGACGACGGTTGGCACAAGATGGCGACCGCCCTCTGGCTCTTCGGCCCGATCAGGGAGGTGCGGGCGTGGGTGGGCGGCACCGAGGTGGTGCCCGGCATCGAGCTCGACGCGCCCACCACTTTCGTGTGGGAGCACCACAACGGCGTCCGCGGCGTGTGGGACATCACGTTGGCACCGGACATGTACCTGCGGTCCGACTACTACACCAACGATGAGCGATGGGAGGTCACTGGTCGAGCCGGCTATGCACGGGTCAACCGGTGCACGGGCAGGGGCATTCAGCAGCCGAGCCTTGAGGTCTATGTCGATGGGGTGATGCGCTCGTACCATGCCCTCGACGACGACTGGGCCAGCAGCTTCCGGGACTCGGGCCGGCACTGGCTGCGCTGGCTGCGGACGGGAGAGGGTCCGATGCTGTGGAGCGGCGACGAGGCCATGGAGGTGCTGCGGCTCGCCATCGCCGCATATGCCAGCAGCGCGTCGGGTGGTGCCGGGGTGGACCCGGCTTCTCTTCAATAGCCGAGGCCACTGAGTATCCTCGCCACGTGGTCAAGCTCGTGTTCTGTCTCCACAGGCGATCCGACGTCGACGAGTCCGAGTTCCACCGATACTGGCGGGAGGTGCACGGACCGTTGGCCGCCTCGTTCGCACCTGTGCTCGGCTTCCGCAAGTACGTGCAGGTCCATGCGGCATCGGGTCCCCTGAGCGACGCCATCGCCACCGATCGGGGCGCACCTGAGCACTTCGACGGCGTCGCGGAGTTGTGGTACGACAGCGTGGACGATCTCCTGGCGGCTGCCGGCACCCCTGAGGGTGTGGCGGCAGCCGCCACCTTGCGAGCCGATGAGGCGAAGTTCATCGACCATTCCCGGTCGCCGATCTTTTTGGCCGAGGAGCACCAGGTTCTCTGACACGCGCCGGGGCCCGCGCCGCGGTGAGATGATGAGGAGTCCCTATGCCCGACGCCGTCGACTCGCTGATCCTGGACCTCCTCGAGTGGGTGGGCCCCCACCCCCGCCCCTACGCCGAGGTGATGGAAGCGTGGCGGACGTCGTGCCCGCGTCTGCCGGTGTGGGAGGAGGCCAACAGCCGGGGTTTCATCGAGCGCCATCGTGAGCCCGGATGCGGCGCGACGGTCTCGGTGTCGGCCGCCGGTTGGGCGCACCTGCGCGGGCAGCGCGCCCTGACCGCGCCCTGACGCAGCGCCGGCGTCGGCCCGCCCCGGGGGTGGCCTCGCCGGCCGCGCCGTGCTTGACTGCGACCACAAGGCCGGACACAAGGGAGGGGCCCCATGAAGGACCTGGAGGGCAAGGTCGCCGTCATCACCGGTGGCGCCAGTGGCATCGGCCGCGCGGTGGCCGAGCGTGCCGCCGCCGAGGGCATGAAAATCGTCCTCGCCGACATCGAGGAAGGGTCCCCTCAAAGCAGGCGGAGGGTGAGCTCACCGGCTTGGGTACCGAGGCCATCGGCGTGGTGACCGACGTGTCCGACGCCGCGTCGGTCCGCGCCCTGCGGGACCGGGCGCTCGACCGCTTCGGGGCGGTGCACCTGGTCCACAACAACGCCGGAGTGGGGCTGGGCGGCCCGATCTGGGACTTCTCCGAAGAGGACTGGCGCTGGATCCTCGGCGCCAACCAGTGGGGCGTGATCCACGGCATCTCGACGTTCGTGCCGCTCATGATTGAGCAGGGCGAGGGGCACGTGGTCAACACGGCGTCCATCGCCGGCCTCACGACCACGGCCTTCCTGGGCCCCTACCACGCGACGAAGTTTGCCGTCGTTGCCATGTCCGAGGCGCTCTACAAGGACCTGCAGGTCGCCGGTGCACCGGTGGGCGTCTCGGTCCTGTGCCCGGGCTTCGTCCAGACGCGCATCGCCGAGTCCGACCGGAACCGGCCGGCGTGGGCCCCCGAGCGCGATGTCGAGGGCGCGGAGGAGCTCCGGGGCGTGATCCAGAACATGGTGGACGCCGGGATCCCACCGGCGGCGGTGGCCGACCGCGTCATCGACGCCGTCCGCACCGACACCTTCTACATCCTCACGCACCCCGAGCTGAACGAGGCGATTGAGACGCGGACCCAGGACATCTTGCTGGGCCGGCCGCCGTCGCCGACCAACATCGCCTGAGTCGCGTCGGCCGCGTTCGTCTCCGGAGCGCGGCGGTATCGCGGGAGCCGGCTATTCCTCGTGAAGGACGAACGCCGTCGCGGTCCGGGCGGCCCGCCGGCCCGGGATCACGGCGGCGGCGTTCGCCAGCACCAGGGCGATGGCCACCGCGAGGAGAACGGACAACGCCGGCACCGTGGGGGCCGGCACCGCTCCGATCTGGTCCGCGAAGAGGGTCCACAACCACCGGCCGAGCACGATGCCGAGCGGGACGCCGACCACGATGCCGATCGCGACCGCGATGGACGCGTGCCACGCCACCGCCGCCGACAACTGCCGCTGGACGAAGCCCAGCACCTTGAGCTGTGCGAGGTCTCGACGGCACCGCCGCACGGACGCCGCCAGGGCCAACCCGAGGGCAACGACCGCCGCGAGCGCCAGCCCGCCGGCGAGCAGGACCGGCGTGGTGCCCATGGAGCGGTAGTTGACAATCTGGGCGGGGCGCTGGACACCGATGGCCGTGGCCACGTTGCCGCCGCACACCGAGTTCGGTGGTTGCACGGCCAGGATCCGGTTGGCGGCGGCGGAGAGCCGCTGCGCGGCGGCCTGGCCCTGCGCAGGGCTCAGACCTCCCCGGACACGCACGAAGACCATGTTGGGCCCGTTACAGGAGGGACCGTAGCCCTGCGGGCCCAGCGCCTCGGTGACAGGCCCGGCGTCGGCGGGCACGGCCGCGCCGATGCCCATGGAGGTATGGAGCCCCTCGGCGATCCCGATCGCCGGCATCGTGGCCACGCCCACGATGGTCAAGGGGATGGGGCGGCGCGGATAGCCAGGCACGTATTGCAGGTCCACACTGTCGCCGATCCGCTTGTGGAGCTGCGCCAGCGTCGCCGCGCCAAGGACGATCTGGCGCGACGTGGCCAGCCCGTGTCCCGCCAGGATGGGTGGCGCGACGGTGGAGCCGGGGTCGGACAGCAGGGTGGGCACCTCGACCCCGTCCAGCTGCATGGTGGCGAACGAGACCCCCGAGTACGACGTGACCTCGGTGTCGTGCCGGAGTGTCGCCACCGCTTTGTTCGGAACGGGCCCGTACCCGTCGGAGCTCTGGACTGCGTAGTCCCAATTCCACCCGTACAGGGCCGGGTGGGACACCAGCGTTTGCAGGCTGGCGCCGAAGGTCAACGTCGTGGTCACGACGATCATGGCGATCACGGCCGCGACGAGAGCCCATCGGTAGGGACCGGCCGTCCTGCCGTACCGCGCGTCGACCGCGAAGGAAGCGCCCGCGACGGCTGATGGCGGCAACCCGGTCCGGGCCATGAGCTGCCCGGTGGACGAACGGCGTGCGAAGGAGCGGGAGCGCCGCTCTGTGCGATGGGGCGCGCCGAGGAACGCGATGACCACGGCGCCGCCCCCGATGACGCCGACCAGGACGGCCAATCCGGCACCGAGCACGGTCCAGTCCGCGTTCACGCCGGCGTCCGGGTAGACGGGCCGCACGGGACCGATGGGGAAGAGGGGCGAGAGGGCCAGCGCCACCCCCACGGCGAGGACGGCTCCCGCCAGGACCGACCCCAATGTGCCCACGAGGCCGTCGAGGGTGGTCGTCGCCGGATCGGCCCCGACGGCCCGCATGACGGCCAGATCATGCTCGCGGGCGCTCAACCGGCGGGCGACGAGTTGGATCCCGAGCAACAGGGCCGCCAACCCGGCGATGGCACCGAACACCCCGAGTGCCAGTGCCATGGGCCGTATCGACTGATCGGCTTCGGACTGGACCTGCGACACCACCTGGAAGTCGGTGAAGTAGCGCTCGGTCGAGTTCCATCGCCGCTCCACCGCCGCAACATCAGCCGCGCCGCCTCGCAGCTGCACCCCGAGGTACACGATGCTGCCGTCGCCGGCCACCGACCGGGTCAAGGCCGGCGTGGCCACCATGTAGGTGGGGTACTTGGCGATCTGGTCCTGCACCACCTCCCGGTTCAGCAGGCCGATGCCGACGACCTTGAGCCCGACGTGGCGGACGGCACCCGAACCGGAGGACGGCGAGATCACGACGGGGACCACCTCACCGAGATGCAGCCCCAGCGATGCCGCAGCGCTCTGCGTGACCATGACCTCGTCAGCCCGGGCCGGATCCGCCATCCGGCCGCTCGTGACGGCGAAGCGATCCTGGTTGAAGAGCAGGCCGTCGACGCTCCCGACGAGGACGACGTTGCTATCGAGGCTCCGCGCCTGGACTCTCCCGGAGTGCACGAGCGACGCGCTCAGCGCCTCGTAGCTTTCGACATGCTTGACCTGCGGGTACCGGCGCACGGCGTCGACGAGCCGCTTCGCCTGGTTGGGCTGACCGACGCCCGGTCCACCGCCGGCCGGCTCGATCATGAGATCCGACGGGTTCGAATGGGCCAGGAAGATGGAGAACGACGAGTCGGTCCGACGGGCCGCCGCCAGCGACCCCAGTGCGACGCCACCCACGAGGCCGATGAGGAGGACGAGCACCACATAGCTCGCTCGCTGCCGGCGCCAGCCGGCGACCGTTCTGTACCAGGCGGTCTGGAAGGCCGCCGAGCCGACCCGGCCGGCGTCCGTGGGGCGTGGCGCGGTCACCCCACCGGACGAGGCCGCCGCGCGCTCCATGGCTCCAGCCTGCCCGATGGCCGCTTCGGCGCCAATGAGGTCAGCAGGTGCGCCGGCCTCGTGCTAGCACGAGTCCCGACCGGCAGCCGCCGGTGGGCCGGTCAGGAACCCGAGGTCGACGGCAGCGGCTTGAAGAGCTGCACCGTCACCCAGCACGTGCCCTGGGGCTTGTGGTTCGTCTTCAGCTTGCACTGCGAGGACGGCGGCACGTTGTTGTGGATCTTCACGACCTGGTACTCGGTCGGCCCGTAGAACTTGTCGGGCCCGAAGCTCCAGACGGGCGACAGGCTCCCGGGGAAGTTCGTGATCTTGGACATGGCGGTCACGAAGGTGCGCCGGTTGAGATCCGGGCCGGCGTTGGTGGCCGCCGTGGCGAAGAGCTTGATGGCGCTGCACCAGGACGCGATGGGACCCTGCTCCTCGATGTAGTAGCTCGTGGCCGGGGGCACCGGCTTCGGGTAGGCCTTGTGCCACGCCTCGTAGCAGGCCCGTACGCCGGGGTCGTAGCCCCCCTGGCTCTCGGGCCGCGCGTCGTCGAAGCCGCCGAGCGTCTCGGTGGTGACGCCCTCCTGCCCGTTGAGCGCCTGCTCGTACGGGGTGGGGATGAGGCCGAGCGCCAGCTCGACGGAGCTCTCGTAGTCGCTCAGCAGGAGCTTGGGGAAGTACTGCTGGGAGGTCTCGGCGCCGATGTAGGGGAAGAACGCCGGCTCCTCCAGGAGCGGGATGACCGATGTGATACCCGCCGCCTTGAAGCGCTCCACGGCGAGCTGGACGTCCGAGTTCGTCGTGGCCGTTTCGTTGTTGCCGGACGCCACGGTGACGACCGTCGGCGTCACGCCGATCTTCTTGAGGTCGGGCAGCAGGTTCTGGTTGAGGGCGTCCTGATCGCTCGTCCGGTCGCCGACGATGACGCCCACCTTGGCCGAGCCGCCCAGGAGCTTGGCGCTGTGTCCCCACTGGACCAATGCCGCCAGCACGGCGCCGTCGTCCGCACCCGTCCACCACAGGTAGGGCGAGCCCAGCTGCGTCCACTGCGACGTGGTGGTCCACGCCGCGATCATCGGGGTCTGCCCCTGCTGGGTGATGCAGAGCTCGTCGTCCCCGGTCCAGTCCCCGAGGCCGTCGACCACTGCGAACACCGGCGGGCTCCCCTCGGTCCAGTCCTTGCAGAGCGCCTGCATGCCCGCCTCGTCCTGCGGGTCGAACTGCACGATCATCGGGTTGATCTTGCGCCCGTGGATCCCGCCGGCGTTGTTGATCTGGTCCACGAAGAAATTGATCGCCTTGGTCTGCTCGCCGTACTCGACGTCCTCCGCGAAGCCGAGCTTCCCGGCCTCGGAGTTCAGGTTGACGATCGGGAACACCACGTTGATGGAGTTCGTCGTCACGCCGCGCGAACTGGTGCTGGCCTGCGACACCGGCGTCGTCGGGGACGCCACCTCCGCCGCCCCCGCCGCGCCCGCTCCCCCGTCGCTCGACGGCGCCAGGTCGATCCACAGCACGAGGCCGACGATCACGGCAAGGACCAGCACGATCGTGCGCACCTGCATGGCGGCGGGTCGGCGGCGCAAACGGCGCCACGAGCGGCCCAGCGGAGCCAGCGGGTTGAGGTGCAGCGTCGACGTGTCCATGTTCCCCTTTGCCCTCAACCTTCCCTCGGTGCGGTGCCGTCCTGATGGACAGGCCCCGACGCCAGAAGCGCCTCGTCGCTCGCCCCAAGGTAGGCCATGAGCGCCTTCGGATCAGCGCGCACCTCCTCGGGGGGTCCGGCGACGGCGACCCGACCCAACTCCATCACCACGACCGACGAACACAGCGAGAAGACGAGCGGGACGTCGTGCTCGACCAGCACGATCGTGGTGTCGGCCACCTGGTGGATGCGCTGGAGCAACGGGATGAAGGCCTCGGCCTCCCGTTGGGCGATGCCCGCCGTGGGCTCGTCGAGCAGCAGCAGCCTCGGGTTGGCCAGCACGATGGAAGCGAGGTCCACCACGCGTCGGGTGCCGGTGGAGAGCTCCGCCGTCCGGTGATCGTGGAAGCGGCCCAGCCCGAAGGCGTCAATGACCTGGTCCACGGCGGCGCGCTTGGCGCGCTCGGCCCGGCGCGCCCAGGGCAGCTGCAGAGTCGTCGACAGCACGGACACTTCGCGCTTCGCGTCCTCGCAGAGCATCAGCACGTCGTAGACCGTCAGCTCGGGGTAGAGCCGGCAGTCCTGGAACGAACGGATCATGCCGATCCCCGCCCGCTCCTCGGGCATGTACTCCGCCAGGTCGACCCCGTCGAGCTCCACCGCGCCCCGGTCCGGCGGGACCAGACCCGAGATCATGTCGAGCGTGGTCGTCTTGCCCGACCCGTTGGCTCCGATCAGGCCGACGATGGCACCCGGTTCCGCGCTGAAGCTCACGTCGTCGACGGCGCGGACACCGCCGAAGGTGACGCGCAGGTCGCGCACCTCGAGGCGGGCCGGCCCGGTCGGGAAGCCCTCCTGTGCCATCAGTCGACGCCCCCCGCCACGAGCTCACGCCCACCGGCACCCGGTTCGTCCCCCGACGCGCCGACACCATGTGACGGCGGATCCCCCGAGCGGCGCTGCAACAGCGTGCGCAGCCCGAGCGCGGTCACGTCGCCGGCCCGGCGGAGCACCTCGGCCAGGCCGCCGGGCAGGTAGAGCAGGAAGGCGATCAGCCCGATGCCACTCGTCAGGAACTGGATCGTCGGATTGGCGCCGAAGATCGCCGGCAGGCCTTCGAGGTAGAGGGCGCCCAGGATCGCCCCGGGGATGGAGCCGAGGCCGCCGATCACCACCATGGAGATGATGAGGAACGAGATGGTCGGGTCGAAGGTGTCGGTGCTCAGCCGTTGCGTGGCAAATGCGAAGCACACCCCGGCGTAGCCGGCCATGAAGCCGGACAGGCCGAAGGCCAGGAGCTTCGTCCGCAGCACCGGGATGCCCATGGCCGCGGCGGTGATCTCGTTGTCCCGCACGGCCACCAGCCGCCGGGCGACGCCGTGGTCGCGCCACGTGCGCACCGCCAGCACGGAGAGCACCAGGATGCCGAGCGAGAAGAGCGCGAAGGCGCGCTCGGACTGCAGGTTCAGCCCGAACAGCTCCGGCCGGGCGATCACCTGCGAACCCGCGGGCAGCCCGGTGCACAGCGTCTTGTGCAGCACGGGCAGTGTCCAGCACGTGGTGGGCAGCACCGACTGCTGCATGAAGTACGCGAAGCCCAGCGTGCTGACCGCCAGGAAGAGGCCCGGCATGCGCAGCGCGGGCAGACCGATGAGGATGGCCACCACCGCCGTCACGGCGCCGCCGAAGAGCAGCAGGAGCGGGAGGGGTACCGAGTTCCCGAGGTGGGCCGCCATGAGCGAGCCGACGGCGACGAGGCCGAACTGGCCCAGGGACAGCTGCCCGGCCCAGCCGGTGAGGATGGTCAGCGAGAGGGCGATCACCGCGTAGATGCAGATCTGGCTGAACAGGTAGGTGCGGCCGATGTCGAGGACGAAGGGCAGCAGGACGGCCAGGCCGAGGGCCAGCCACACCCCCGACACCGAGACCGACTGGCGCAGCCGGTCGGCCTGGCGCGCCACCGTCGCCTTCCCGCCCTCGGACCAGGTCGACCCCGCAGCCGTCCGCGTCCCCTTGCGCATGGCGCGCACGCGTATCAGCAGGACGACCAGGATCAGGGCGTAGAAGATCGCCACGTCAATGGCCGTGGCGTTGTTCGACGACAGCGTGTTCCACTGCAGGAGCTCGTAGAAGATCCCCACCCCGATGCCGGCCACGAAGGCCACCGTGAGGTTGACCATGGCGCCGATGAGCGCAGCCGTGAGGGCGAACAGCAGCAGGTCCGGGCTGAGCGCCTGGGTCAGGGCGCTCGTCTGGCCCGGCGCGTTGAGGATGGCGTTGAAGGCAGAGAGCGCGCCCGCCACCGTCCACGTCAACGTCGAGGTGCGCCGGATCCACACCCCCGAGAGGCGGGCCGAGTCCGCGTTCTCCGACATGGCGCGCATGGAGAGGCCCCAGTTGGTCGAGCGCACGGCCACGGCCAGTGCGATGGCGACGATGGGCGCCACGATCATGGTCAGGACCTGCGCCGGCGTGAAGATGACCGAGCCGATGGAGAACGAGATGTCGAAGGGCACCGGGACCGGCTCGTAGAGGTTCTTGGGCCGGATGAAGGGCAGTGCGGTGAGGGCCAGCAGCACCTGGCTCAGCCCGATGGTGGCCACCATGAGGAGGACGCGGGCACGCGCGAAGAGCCGGCGGAGCACCAGTTCGGAGAGCGCGCCGACGCCGGCGGCGAGCCCGATGGAGAGGACGAGCGAGAACCAGTACTCGAAGTGGAAGTCGGCGGTGAGCTTGACCAGGAAGACGGCCGCGATGACCCCCACCTGGCCCTGGGCGAAGTTGATGATCCGGTTGGTCCGGTAGATGAGGACGAGGCCGACGGCGAGGAGGCCGTACCCGAGGCCGATGATGGCCCCCTGCAGGACGATGCCGCTCGGGGCGGACAGCGCCAGGAGGGAGAGCACGGTCAGGCGAGCCCGGCCCCGGCGGCGCCGAGGAAGACGGGGCGCAGGAGGTCGTCGCGCCCGAGTAGCTCGGCGGTGGGACCGTCGAAGCGGATGGTGCCGCGCTCCATGAAGAAGCAGCGCGAGGCCAGGCTGAGCGCCCGGTTCACGCTCTGCTCGACGATGATCACCGTCGTGCCG
This sequence comes from uncultured Acidimicrobiaceae bacterium, assembly GCA_963824195.1. Lineage (GTDB taxonomy): Bacteria > Actinomycetota > Acidimicrobiia > Acidimicrobiales > RAAP-2 > Bog-473. Next base: position 228,791 of record CAWGOJ010000008.1, read on the forward strand.
GCCGCGTTGATCCGGCGCACCATGCCCATCAGGCGGTCGACGGTCATGGGGGCCAGCCCGAGTGCCAGCTCGTCGATCATGAGCAGACGAGGCTTGGTCATCATCACCCGCGCCAGGGCCAGCATCTGCTGTTCGCCGCCCGAGAGCGTGCCGGCCGGCTGGTCGATGCGCGCCGCCAGCTCGGGGAAGACCTCGAGGGCCTCGTCGAGGGCGCCGGTGGCTCGGGCCCGGTCGCGCCGCAGGATGTGCCCGCCGATGCGCAGGTTGTCACGCACCGTGAGGCCCGGGAATGTCATCTTGCCCCCGACGAGCAGCGCCACCCCCTCGTCAATGATCTGCTCGGGTTCCAGGTAGGTGGAGTTCATGCCGAAGACGCGGATCACGCCGCGATGGGGATGCGACAAACCCGAGACCGCACGCAGCAGCGTCGACTTGCCCGCCCCGTTCGTCCCCAGCAGCGCCACCATCTCCCCGTCGGCGACCTCGAGGTTGACGTCGAAGAGGACCTGGTTGGTGCCGTAGAAGAAGTCGAGGTTGTGGACCTGGAGGGCGGGGATCCCCCCACCCGCCTGCCGCCGCTTCCCCTCGGCGTAGCGCTCGAGGACATCTTCGATGACCAAGGTGATGTCCCGGCGCACGCAGCGCGAGCCGATGACGAGCAGGAGCCCGCCCACCGCACAGACGGGGAAGATCAGCGTGAGCGACACGATGATGCCGTGCAGGCCGCCGATGGCGTCGGACACCGCTCCCACCAGCACCGACCCGGCGAAGCCGCCGAAGACGAGCGAGTAGACGCCGAACATGGCGAAGCAGATGGTGCGCATCTCGGGCGGGGCGGTGGCGGCCAGCGTGAGGAAGATGCAGATGGCCAGCGGCGACACCGAGGCGTTGGCCAGGAACTGCAGGGTGACCACCATCCAGAGCTGGGGGACGTAGAGGGAGAGGACGAAGAACCCGCCGTAGGCCGTGATGCAGATGCCGGAGATGACGAGCGGGCGCTGGGGGGCGCGGCGGAAGTAGCGGTCGCCGAACACGTAGGCGATGGGGAGCCCGAGGAAGGCGGCCAGGCCGATGATGGCGTACACCTCGCTGCGCGAAGCCGTGTCGAGGTGGAATTTGTCGATGAAGAACAGGTTGCCGAACAGCCCGGCGCCCGTCCCGGCGAAGCCGAGGATGGCCACGGCCACCAGCTCGTAGTACAAGGAGCGGACCCGCAGCAGCCTGGTCACCGCCGAGCCGAGGAGGACCCGGGGCGCCTTCTCCTGCTGGCTGTGGAGGTCCATGCCCGAGGCCTTGAGGATGTGGCTGCTCTCGTTGGCACCCTTCTCCGGCTCCTTCAGCGTGAAGAGGGCGAAGCCGAGCGGGATGCCCGCCAACGCCACCAGCAGCCCGTAGCGCCAGTTGTGGGCGATCGTCACGACGTAGCCGAAGATCAGGATCCCGATGGTCTGCGACAGGGGGTCGGAGAGGTTGTGCCAGCTGAAGATCCGTCCCCGCCCCTCGGTCGGGTAGGCGTCCGAAAGGTACGAGTTGTGCACCGTGTTGTTCACCCCGGTGCCCACCGAGGCGGCCAGGTAGAGGAAGGCGAACCACCAGACGTTGGGCGAGAGCGCCATCAGGCTGCCGAAGGCGGCGAAGACGAGCAGGGCGACGCCCGCCACCAGTTTGCGGCTGCCCCGGTCGGCCCACAGGGCCAGCGGGACCGCCCAGAGAAGCTGGGAGACCTGGGCGATGAAGGCCACCGCACCCAGCGAGGCGTTGGACATGTGGAACGAGATCTTGAGGTTGTTCCCGACGAGGGCGATCCCGTTGCCGAACGTGCCCGGCACCAGCGCCGCCGCGGTCAGGAGGACGAGCGGTGCGTAGCCGTAGCCGTGGAGGATGCCGAGCAGCGGTGGTGGCTTGCCCTCCCCCGTGCCCGGCATGACGTCGATGTCCGCGACCACGTCGGGATCCCTGACCTGGGCCACGGCCTCGCGCAGCAGGTCCTCGGGAACGGCGAAGTCGAACAGCGGATCGTCGGGCACCGGTTGGGGACTCTATCCCTGACACCGGCGTCAGATAGGGGTGGGCACCCTCAGAACTCCGGACGGACGGTCGCCACCGTGAGCGGCCCCTCGGGGATGACGGCCACGCGCGCGCCCGGCCCCAGCCGCTCCAGCGCCACCGCGACAGCGCGGTCGAGATCGGGGGCGGGGACGAGCAGCGCGCTCGCGATGGCACGCTCGTCGAGTCCCCCGGCGTGCAGGTGCACCTCGGCCCGGGCGAGCACGCGGCCGAGAACCTGGGCCTGCCAGCGGTCGAGCTCGGGCTGGCCGGTGGCGCCGGCGAGGTCGGCCGGCGAGCCCGCGCCCTCCAGCAGGCGGGCGAACGCGCCGCCCGCCGGCACCCCGTCCTCGCAGGCGGCGGCCATGACGACGATCCCGGCGTCGCGCACGATGCGCTCGGCGGCGGCCATGCCCTTGACGGCCTGGTAGAGGTTGCGGTCCAGGGGGTACCCGCCGTTGGTCGTCACGACGAGGTCGAAGGGCGCCGCCACCTCGCGCACGGCGGAAGCGCGCACGTGCGCGCAGGCGGCGTCGTGGGCCTCGGGCAGCGGGCCGGCGAAGACGGCTGCCACCCGGCGCTCCCGGTTGATGGCGACGTCGAGCGACAGGTGCGGTGGCGCCAGCGCCGTGGCGGCCCGGACGAAGTCGTGCACCGGGTTCCCCCACCGGGTGACGAAGGTGGCCCGTGCGTCGGCGATGCGCCGGGGGTGGTGTGCCTCCAGGACGGTGTCGGTGGCGGCCAGCCCCGGGCACACCGCCTTGGGGCCGCCGCTGAAACCGGCGAAGAAGTGGGGCTCGACGAACCCGGTGATGATGCGCACGTCGGCTTCGACGTATTCGCGCTGGAGGAGCACCGCCGCCCCGTCCACCTCGCCGACGCGCACGTGTGCGTCGCCCGTCGCGTCGTGGTCGACGATGGCGTAGCGCGCCACGATGCCAGGGCCCACGAGCTCCTCCATCTCTTCGGCCGTGGCCTGCCGGTGGGTCCCGGTGGCGCACAGGAGCGTGACGTGCTCATCGGGCACCCCGGCCCGCGCCAGCTCCTCCAGCAGCGGCGGCAGCACGGTGCGGTTGGGCATGGGACGCGTCAGGTCGGGGAAGACGACGGCCACCCTCCCGGCGCGTCCGAGGAGCTCCGCCAGCGGCGGCCCGGCCAGCGGGCGCCGGAGCGCCCCGGTGATGGCCGCCGCCTCGTCGTCGAGGCCCGGCTGGTCGACCGGCGCCACGACCTCGGCGGTGTCGGGCACCTCGACGGACGTCCCCTGGCGGCCGTAGGCGAGCTCGACGCGCACCGGCTCAGTAGGCGGGGCTGTGGCCGGGATCGGGGAGCGACTCGGTCGCGGCCAGCACCGCCTCCGCGACGTGGTCAGCCCGGGGTCGCAAGCCGCGGTAGACATCGACGCCCGCGGGGTCCGGCTCGATCAGGGCCTCGACTGGATCGAGCACGTCGAGCGAGAACCCCATGCCGAGGGCGCGGCCCGCCAGCAGCGCGGCGCCGGCCGAGGCCGCCTCGCCCGAGCGGTGGCGCGTCGCGGGCACGCCGAGGACGGAGGTCAGGACCTCGACCCAGACGGGTAACCCCGACCCCGCACCGCCGAGGGTCACGCCCGCGGCGGTCGAGCCCCCGAGACGGCCCACCGTGACCACCTCCATGACCCGCAACACGTCCCAGGCCACCGCCTCCATCACCGCCCGCGCCAGGTCGTTGGCGCCGTGGGCGGCGCCGAGGCCCACGAACCCCGCCCGGGCGTCGTCGCGCCACCACGGGGCCCGAGCCCCGTCGAGCCATGGCACCGCCACCACCCCGCGCGCGCCGGGCGGGCTCTCGCCGGCCAGACGAGCCAGCTCATCGGGCGTGCTGCCGAGCAGCCGCCCCAGCCAGGCCAGGAAGGAGCCGGCGGCCGAAAGGCCGCCCTCGAGCAGCCAGCCCCCAGCCGCCGCCCGCGTCACCACCGCGCCGGCCGGCGAGGGGACGGGACGCTCGTGCACCGGCACCGACACGTTGCCGGTGGTGCCCCAGCTCACCATCGGGTGGTCCTCCGAGGCGCCCGACCCCAGCACCTCGCACTGGCGGTCGCCGGCACCGATGACCACCGGGATGCCCGGCCGCAGCCCGAGCTCGGCGCCCGGCACCGGCTTCAGGTGGCCGACCACGGTGTCGCACGCCACGACGCTCGGGAGCTTGCCCAATGCGGGGCCCGCCAGCTCGCGCACGGCGTTGCCGTCGAAGTCGTACAGCCCGCTGCGCGACGCGAACGTGGCGTCGGTCACCGCCTGGTCCGTCATGCGGAACACAACCAGGTCGCGCGGCGACAGGATGATGTCGGCCGCCTCGAGGCGCCCCGGCTCGTGCTCGGCCAACCAAGCCAGCTTCGCCGCCACCGCGCCGGCGTCGAGCGGGATCCCGGTGCGGGCCCGGTTGATGTCGTCGCCGCCCATGCGCTCCGCCAGCGCCCGCGCCTCGGCGGCGGCGCGGTGGTCTGACCACAGGATGCCCTTGCCGATCGGGTCGCCCTTGGCGGTCACTGGGACGAAGGTCTGCCGGGCGCCCGAGCACGCGACGACGTCGACCTCCGCGAACGCCCGCGGCGCCTGGGCCCGGGCCTCGGCGCACGCGATGACGAGCGTGGTCCACCAGCGCAGCGGGTCCTGTTCGGCCCACCCCACGTCGGGGTGCGTGGTGGTCAGCTCCGAACGGGCCAGTGCGGCCAGGCCGCCCTCGCCCCACAGGCCCACTTTGGTGACGGTCGTCCCGAAGTCGATGGTCAGGATCACCGGCCGTGCACCAGCGCATCGACGAGACCGGCCATTTCCGCCGGGTCCGGGTCCTGGTACAGCGTCCGGCCCATGGCCATGCCGGCGCCCCCGCCCTCCATGACGTCGCGCACCTCGTCCAGCACGCGGTCGCGCCCCGCCTCGGTGCGCGGGCCCCCGAGGAAGAGAACCGGCACGCTCACGCTGGCCACCACACGGGCCACGGCGCGCTGGCGGTCGGCGCCCGGGTTCGCCGCCGGCACCGGGACCTTGATCACGGGCGCACCTATGTCATGGGCGATCACCGCCGCCAGCACGACGGCGTCGGTCTCGCGCCTCACCCGCCCCTCGTGCCACACCAGCGGCTCGACGAGGGCCTCGAGCCCCGCATCACGCGACTGCTCGAGCACCTGACCCAGCAGCTCCAGGGCAGACGCCGTGACCGGGTCCTCCATGTCGATGCGCGTCATGTGCTTCACGCCGGTCCAGCCGTCGGCGGCGGCCCGGGGCACGCTGGCCACCAGGCGGTCGTCGAGCTCGAAGGCGGAACCCGCCAGGCCGGTCCGGTTGATGGAGAGGTAGGTGCGGTGCAGCGCGGTGATATGGCCCGCCGCCCTCAGGCCGGTCAGGGGCTCCGCGGTGGCCAAGATCCCGTCGCAGAAGGGCAGCGCCTGGGCCAGCGCACCGAAGAACTCCGCCCAGTTCTCCGTGGTCAGCACCGCCCGGGCGCGGTGGTCCGCCGCCAGGATGAGCGAGGGGGTGGGCAGCGGCCCCGGGGCGGTCATCCGGCGCCGGCCAGCGCCAGGACCACCTTGGCCAGGGAGGAGAAGTCCTCCCGGCCGTAGCCGGCGGCGCTCGCCGCCGTCAGCAGCTGGCGCGCCGCCGCCGTGGTGGGCACGGCCACGCCGCGCCGCGCCGCGTAGGCCATGGCCAGGTCGATGTCCTTGGCCATCAGGTCGGTCATGAAGCCCGGCTGCCAGCCGTTCGACGCCGGGCTCTCGGGGATGACGCCGGGCACCGGCAGGCGGGTCCGCACCGCCACGCAGTCGCCGGTGGCGTGGGTGAGGACCAGCAGCAGCTTCTCCATGTCGACGCCGGACGTCGCCGCCATGGCGGTGGCCTCCGCCGTCGCCGTCATCTGCGCGGCGTAGATCACCTGGTTGCACAGCTTGACCACCTGGCCCATGCCCGGGCCGCCCACGTGCACGACGAGCCCGGCGAAGGGCTCCATGGCCGGCTCGGTCTCGGCGAGGACGTCAGCGTCGCCGCCGACCATCAGCGTGAGGGTGCCCTTCTGCGCGCCCGCGGTGCCGCCCGACAGCGGAGCGTCGAGGTAGCGCGCCCCGGTCTCGGAGACGCGGGCGTGCTGGGTCCGCTCCACCTCGGGGTCGATGGTGGAGCAGTCGACGACCGTCGTGCCGGCCCCCAACACGGGCAGCATGGCGTCCACCGCCTCGACCACCTCGGGCGAGTTGGGGACGCACAGGAAGATCACGTCGGATGCGTCGGCCACGCCCCGCGGCGACCCCCCGTCGGCGGCGCCGGCGGCGACGGCGGCGTCGATCGGCCCCCGGCCGCGCGAGGCCACGGTGACGTCGTGGCCGGCGGCGACCAGGTGCCCCGCCATGGGCAGCCCCATGGCGCCCAGCCCGATGAATCCGATGCGCATGCGTATCCCTCCAGACGTCTCGGCCGGTGCTAGGCGAACTGGGGCAGCCACTCCGCCGTGCCGGCGAGGAGCCCGTCCACCATGGACTCCAGGGCGCGCAGGTCACCCCGGCCGGCCAGCGGGTCGAGGGCGAAGGCCTCGGCGGCCAGTGTGCGATCCCCGCGGAGGGCGGCCTCGACGGTGAGTTCCTGCGTGGCCACGTGGCGCCGCACGATCTCGTCGTAGGGCGCCGGCAGCACGGATCGGTCGCGACCGCGGATGCCGTCCCCGTCGATGACGCAGATCGACTCCAGCACCACGTCGGGCGGGAAGCCGACGGCTTGGCCGGCGTTGGGGATGTTGACCGGGGCCTCGAAAGGCTCGCCGGTGATCATGGCCTGGATCATCGGCGAGGGCAGCTCGCCCGACTGCCAGGTCTGCAGGTCCTTGGTGCCTGCCAGCCACGCGTCGACGTCGGCGATGTACCCGGCCTGGTGAGCCTCCCGCCTCGAGATCGGGCTCAGCTCGATGTTGTACGCCGACCCCCACCCCGACTCGGGGGTCAGGGCGAACGAGACGAACTCGGCGATGTGCCGGTCGCCGGCGGCCGGGAAGGTGCCCCAGCGGTCGAGCAGCGTCAGCTTGAACAGGTGGCGCTGCGCGAAGTCGAGCTTGGAGAAGGTCTCGGCCTTCGGGCGCCCCTCGTACGGTGCCAGCGACTCCAGGCCGCCCGCCTCGTCGACGAGCGTGCGCAGCACGTCGAACCCGTCGGCGCCGTCGACCTCGAGCGACGTCACCACCGGGAAGTGATTGATGCCCGTCACCGACGCGGTGACCGCCTCGAGCGGCCGGCCGAGCGCGATGGCCAGGTCCATGCAGAAGTTGCCCACCTCGTGGCAGAGCCCCACCGTCTTGATGCGGGTCTCCCGGCACACCGACCGCGTCAGGGCGGTCATCGGGTTGGTGATGTTGAAGAGCCAGGCGTCGGGGCAGCGCTCCTCCATGGCCTTGCCGATGCCGACCAGGACCGGGATGTTGCGCAGGGCGCGGTTGATGCCGCCCGGGCCGACGGTGTCGCCCACGGTCTGGGTGATGCCGTGCGCTGCCGGCACGTCGAGGTCGACCGCCATGGAGCGGAACCCCCCGGTCGAGATGCACACGATGACGAAGTCGGCGCCGTCGAGGGCGGCATGGAGGTCGGTGGTGGCGGCGATGGTGACCTTTGCGTCCATGGCGTCGTTGAGCTTGTGGGCCAGCGCCTCCATCTTGGGCAGCGGCGCCGGGTCGATGTCCTGGAGCACGAGGTGCATGCCGGCGAGCGCCGATGTCCCGAAGAGGTCGGCCATCAACTCCGGCCCCCACTGGTAGCTGCCACCGCCGACGATCGTCACTTGGGTCCCCACGGCCGCCACAGTACAGTCCCCGTCGTGCGCAGCCTCCGGCGTCGTGCGCCCCTGGCGCTCGCCGCGATCTTCACGACCAGCGGTGTGGTGCACCTGGTCCGACCGCAGGCCTTCGCGTCCATCATGCCGCGCGCCATCCCCGAGGAGCACCACACCACGCTCATTTACGCCAGCGGGCTGGTCGAGTTGGCGTGCGCAACAGGCTTGGTCCTGCGCACCCGGTGGGCCGCCGCGGCCTGCGTGGCCACCCTGGCGGCCGTCTTCCCCGCCAACGTGCAGATGGCCCTCGACGCCGGGACGGGCCGCAATCCGGGCCCCACCGACAGCCGCGCTGTCGCCTGGGGCCGACTCCCCCGGCAGCTGGTGATGGTATGGATGGCGCTCCAGGCGCACCCACGCCCCGACCCGGCCTGAACGCGATGGAGATCCGGGCGCTCCGCCCCGGCGGCGACCACCTCGTCAAAGCGGCCTCCCACCTGTTCGACGGCCCGGCCGAGCCGCCGGCGACGGCCCGCTTCCTCGCCGAGGACGGCCGCCACCTGCTGCTCGCCTACGAGGACGGGCGGGCGGTGGGGTTCGTCAGCGGGGTGGAGATGACCCATCCCGACAAGGGCACCGAGATGTTCCTCTACGAGCTGGCGTGGGTCGTCAGCGACCACGACGACGACGTCGCCCGCGCCACCTACGAGGGGACGGGCGCGGTGCCCGAGACGGATCAGGTGGTGCAGGTCTGGACCTTCTAGGCCCGGTCAGTCGAGGTCCGTCACGCCTCGACCTCGACGTCGTGGAGCCCGAAGCCGATCACCGGTGGCCCGCCCTCGCGGGTCAGCGTCGCGAGCCCGGCACGCGCCGCCTCCTCGCTCTCGAACACGACGACACACGTCCCGGTGCCGTTCCCGTCGTTCAGCCACATGCCCTTTACGAAACCGAGGAGTGACGCGACCTCCGGGACCACGAGGTCGTTGAGGATCCCGCGGCGGTGCGCCGCGTCGGAAGCAGGGTCGATCGCCACCTGCACCACGGCCGCGTGCGCCACCTGAGCGACGCTACAGGCTCACGCCAGCCGCTTCTCCCCCCAGAAGCAGGCGAACGGGTTGTCGTTGTACGGCAGCACCTCCACGTACCCCGTCCGTCGGTACAGGCGCTGCGCGTGCACCTGCTTGGGCCCGGTGTCGAGGCGGGCCGCGGTGTAGCCGAGCGACACCGCGGCCTCCTCGAGCGCTGCCAGGAGCGCCCCTGCCACCCCGTGCGATCGCGCCGCAGGGCGGACGTACATCCGCTTGATCTCCGCCACGTCCTCGTCCAATCGCCGAAGCCCTCCTCCGGCCACGGCGTCGGCGCCCTCGTAGCCCACGAGGTAGGCGCCCGTCGGGGCCCGCAGCTCGGCCGGGGTCAGCGGCGGGTTGTCCAGCCGGCTGAACGTCTCGTACACGTCGTTGAGCTCGGCCCGCATGGCGGCCAGGAGCTCGGAAGCCGGCGGCTCCTCCGGGTCGCACAGCTCGAAGCGGACCGTGCTCACGCCACCTTGTCGGGGTGCAGCGCCCTGGCCATGCGGCGCATCCCCTCGCGCCAGGGGACCGTCGTCGGCCCGACGAGGTCGTGCATGCGCGTCGTGTCGATCTCCACGCTGTCGATGGTCAGCTCCGTGGGCTCGAAGCGCGCCTCGATGCCGGCCAGCTCGGCCAGGTAGGTGCACCACTCCTCGATGCTGACCGGCTCGCTGCCGCCCCAGTTGACCGTCACGGCGGGGACCGAGGCCACGCCGAGGAGGCGCGGCACCATGGCGAGGATGTCGTCGGCGTGCAGCGGGTGGTACACGCTGGGGGCGTTGACGTGGACCGGCACGGCGTGCCCCGACAGCATCATGTGGAGGTGGATAGCGGGCCACCCGCCGCTTGTCGCCGTAGGGCACCGACAGGCGGGCGATCGTGGTCGGCAGGCCGAACCGCTCCGCCCCCCAGCGCGCCGTGCCCTCCGCCGCGATCTTGCAGATGCTGTAGGTGCGCAGGAAGGGCCAGACACCGTGGTTGTCGCCGAGCGGCCCGTCCTCGTCGAAGACCCGGTGCCCGTCGGGCCGGTAGACCGCCGTGGACGAGCAGTGCAGGAAGGCACGGGCGCCGCGGTGGTGCTCCATGAGATGCGCCAGGCCGCCGCTGTTGGCCGCCAGGTCCCGCTCCCAGTTGTTGGTCTTGGCCACCGCGAAGTTGAGGACGTAGTCGGCGTCGGCGGGCAGCCCACCCACCTCCCCCGACACCAGGTCGACCGGGACACATTCGATACCGGCAGCCTCCAGCTCGGTGCGGGCGGCCGCGTCGGAGAAGCGGGCCGCCCCGATCACATGGTTGTCACGGGCGAGGGCGGTGGCCAGCGGGCGCGCCACCTGGCCGGTGACACCGGTGACGACGATGGTGCTGCCTTGCAGCGCGTCGGGGCTCATAGCGCCCCCTTCGTACTCGCTACGCTGCCCGCGTGCACCTCTACGCGGCCTACCTCGGGGGCGAGCTGGGCCCCGGGCGGATGGGCGAGGACCACGAGGTCGTCTTGGTGGTGGCCGACGACGAGATCTCGGCGCGCCGGGCCGCCAAGGCCAAGTGGGGCGGGGACGGTCGGCCGCATGTCGACGCCCTCACCCGCGTCGACATGATCGACGGCTACGCCATCGGGCTCACCCGGAGCGGCGAGGGCGACGCCACCGAGACCGTCGGCTACAACGAGTAGCCCACTCAGACCGCGGGCGAGAGCCCCCCGTCCAGGTTGACGGCCGCACCGGTGAGGTACGAGGCCCGGGCGGAGAGGAGGAAGCAGCCCAGGTCGGCGAACTCCTCGGCGCGCCCGAAGCGGCCCAGCGGGATGCCGGTGTCCTTGGCGAAGCGCTCGTAGAACTCCCCCAGCTCGTTCCCCGAGGCGGCCGCGCCGCGGACCCACTGCCCGCTCTCGATCAGCCCGATCAGCACGGCGTTGACCCGGATGCCGTCGGGCGCCAGCTCCTTGGAGAGCGCCTTCATGAGCGCCATGCCGGCGGCACGGGTCACCGAGCTCGGCTCGCTGCCGGCGCCGGGGGCTTTCGCCGCCATGGCGAGGGTGAACAGGACCGAGCCCCGGGTGGCCCGGAGCTGGGGCAGCGCCAGGCGGGTCAGCCGCACGGCGGCCATCAGCTTGAGCTGGACGTCGGACTCCCAGGTGGCGTCGTCAATGGACTCGAGCCGACCGGCCGAGGCGCGCCCGGCGTTGTGCACCACCCCGTCGATGCGTCCCCAGCGGCCCACGGCGGCGTCGACGAAGGCCTCGACGTCACCGGCCGCGGACACGTCGGCCCGCTGCGCCAGCACGTCGCCGCCCGCTCCCTGCAGGGTGGCCTCGGCGGCGCGCAGCCGCTCCTCGTCACGGCCGCAGACAGCCACCGACGCCCCCTCGACGGCGAGCTGTCCGGCCAGCGCGAGGCCGAGCCCGTCGGTGCCTCCCGTGATGAGCACGACCTTGCCGGCGAGTTCCAGATCCATCGGTCACTCCTCCTTCGTCGTGGCGGACGTGACGCCCGCCAGGAATGCGTCGGCGTCCGCCTGCGAGCGCAGGCGGACGAACTCCAGGTGATCCCAGCGTGGGTCGATCTCGGCGACGGCGTACCGCCGGCGGTAGACCTTGTGCCGGCTAGCTGTCCAGGCGATGATCGACTTCTCGGGGTTCAGTGACCAGAGGTTGGAGAAGGGCTCCTTGTTGCCGTTCCACAGCTCCTCGCGGGTGATCGTCCGTCGCACCGTGCGCCGGATGGTCCGCCACAGCACGGCGGCATAGGGCAGGTCGAACCACACGACCGTGTCCGCCTTCTGCCAGACCACCTCCTGCACCACGGAGTAATTGCCGTCGACCACCCAGTGTGGTGACTCCGTCGCCTCCGTCACCCGGGCCCGGAACTCCTCTTCACCGAGCGGCGTCCAGTCCGGCTGGTGGTAGATGGAGTCGAGCTCCACGTGGGGCGAGCCCAGCACCTTCGCCAGCGCGACGGCGAGCGTGGTCTTCCCCGACCCCGAGCACCCGATGACGGCGACCCGTTGTATCTCAGCGCTCCTGCTCGGTCGGCCGGACCAGGATCTCGTTCACCGCCACCCGCCGCGGCTGCGTGACCGCGTAGCGGATGCTCTCCGCGATGTCCTCGGCGTGCATGATCTCGATACCCCCGAACTGCTGGGCCATGCCCTCGAGGATCTCGGGTCGGTTGTGGAAGGCCAGCTCGGTGGCCGTCGCCCCCGGCTCAATGAGCGTCACCCGCACGTGGCGGGCCGTGACCTCCTGGCGCAGGGACTCGCTGAAGGCACCGACGCCGTGCTTGGTCGCGTTGTAGACGCCACTGTTGAGGCGCGCCACGCGGCCGGCGACGGAGCTCACGTTCACGATGTCGGCCACCGAGCGGGGCTCGGCCTCCGCTGCCGACAGCAGGTGCGGCAGCGCGGCGTGGGTGCAATAGAGCAGCCCGAGCAGGTTGAGGTTGACCATGCGCTGCCACTCCTCGATGGGAGCGTCGACGATCGGCCCGAGCAGCATGACGCCGGCGTTGTTGACGAGCGTGTCGAGCCGACCCAGCGCGGCCACCGTCGAAGCGACCGCCCCAGCGGCCTGGTCGGGATCGGTGACGTCCGCCTCGATCACCAGCGCCGTGCCCGCTCCCCCGATGCGCTCGGCCAGGGCCTCGAGCCGGTCGTGGCGGCGAGCCACCAGGGCGACGGTCGCCCCCTCCTCGGCCAGGGCGACGGACGTGGCCTCGCCGATGCCGCTGCTCGCGCCGGTCACCAGCGCGACCGTCCCTTCCAGCCTCTTCGTCATGGAACCTCCACCTCGGTCTGTCGGGCCGCGTCCCGGCCGTCACACGGTCTAATGGAACGCGGGCGCTCGAGCATCCGCCTCGGGCAGCCCTCCCGGCAGGGTTCCGAGGCTATTCGGCTTCCGTCGGCTCCTTGCTCGCCCCGGCGCCGTCGCTCTCCGCACCGTCGAACGGCTCGATCCCGAACAGCCCCACTGGCACGCCGACGTCGGCGGGCACCCGGGTCGGAGTGTCGCGGTTGAGGACCTCGCCTCTGAAGTAGGCGGGCCGCATCCGGGCGTAGACGAGCATGAGGATCAGGCCGATGAGCACCGTGCCGGCGTCGAGCAGGAACACGCCGCCGATCTGCCAGTGGATGATCGGCACGGTCCAGAAGGTGTAGCAGTTGTTCGGGTGCCAGTAGTACCAGAACGCCCACACCATCGCGAACCACAGCATGAACCACCCGAGCAGGGGCAGGATGCCGCGCAGCCACAGGTTGCGCGGGCTCTCGCGCAGTGTGCTGCGGTAGTACCAGGCACACGACAGGCCGGTCAACCCGTAGTAGAAGGCGATCCACACTCCCAGTGCGGACACCGAGTCCTCAATCACGGCGTTGCCGTTGGACACGGAGTTCATCACCACGTAGAGGACGATGGAGACGCCACCCATGGTGAGCGTCGACACCGTCGGGGTCAGGAACCGCTTGTGGATCCGGGAGAACGAGCTCGGGATGGCCTTGAACACCGCCATCGACAGTGTGGTCCGGGCGGTCGGCAGAATAGTGGTCTGGGTCGAGGCGGCGGCCGAGCTCAGCACCATGAGCAGGAGCAGCTTGGTGAGGAAGCTGCCGAATCCCGAGGTGCCGAAGATGGAAGTGCCCAGCACGGACAGCACGTCGCCGGCATGGTTGGGGTTCTCCAGCCCGATCCCATGGGTGCCGATGCCGGCGTAGGACTGCGTCGCCAAGATCACCACGGCGTACGTCACCAGCAGGATGAAGGTGGACGTCACGGCCGCCCGGCCCGGTATCTTGTCGCGCTCCTTGGTCTCCTCGTTGACCGACACCGCCGTGTCCCACCCCCAGTAGATGAACAGCATGAGGGTGAAGCCGACCAAGAAGCTCTCCGGGCTCGGCACCGCGAGCGGGTTGAACCAGGACAAGGCGGGCGTGAGGTGGCCCGGCGGCGCGTGACCGTTACCCACCTTCACCAACGCGACGATCGAAAGCACCAGCAGCATCGTGACCTCGATGCCGAGCAGTGCCTTCTGGAAGTTGGCCGAGATCTCTATGCCGACGTAGCAGATGGCGGTCATCGCCACGATCCACAGGATCCCGACCAGCAGCACCCACCCGCTGTTGGCGTTGTGACCGATGCCGTTCGCGCCGAAGAGGAGGAAGACGTACTGGCCGGCGATCTGGGCCAGGCTGGCCATGACCAGGATGTCGGCGGCGACGATCCCCCAGCCGCCCCACCACCCGGTCTTGGGCCCGAAGGCCCGGGCGCCCCAGGTGAACGTCGTGCCGCAGTCGGGGTCGGCGCTGTTCAGCGCCTTGTACCCGTAGGAGACGCACAGCATCGGCACGAAGGCGATGATCGTGATGATCGGCGCCTGCAGCCCGTTGATGGCGATGACGACGAAGCCGAGGGTGGCGGCCAGGCTGTAGGCCGGCGCGGTGGAGGCGACGCCGACCACCACCGAGGAGACGAAACCGAGGGCTCCTTCCTTGAGGCCCTTCTCCCCAGATTCCCCCTGCTCAGCCAGCGAAGCATCGAGATGTACCACGGCCACCCCCCAGTTCGTTTCTGGAATGGTCCTGCACCATACTCAACGAGCGCCGGAATTGCCCGAGAATTTCACCGATCTCGTCTGCGTCCCCCAAGCTTCGTCACCGATTCACGAGGTAATGGGGCTCCCGGTGCCCGATTTCGTCGCTCAGCTCTGCTCGGCCGGGGGCTGCTCGATGCCCTCCCGGAGCTTCTGGAGGCTGGCGGACAGCAGCCGCGACACATGCATCTGGCTCACGCCCACCGCCATGGCGATCTCGGACTGGGTGAGCCCGTCGACGAAGCGCATGCGCAGAATCGACTGCTCGCGTGGGGGCAGGGTGGCGAGCGCCGGGCCGAGCAGGGCCCGGTCCTCCACCGAGGCGTAGTTGCCGTCGTGCTCGCCGAGGCGCGCCGAGAGGGGGTCGTCCACGCTCTCGGCGGCGTCGATCGACGCGGCGCGGTATCCCTGGCCGGCCTCGATCGCCTCGATCACGGCCTCCTCGCTCGCGCCGATGGCCTCGGCCAGCTCGGCCACGGTCGGGTTGCGGCCGAGCTGCTGGACGAGGGTGCCGGTCGCGTGCCCGAGCTCGAGGTAGAGCTCCTGCACCCGTCGGCTGGCGCGCACGGCCCATCCCTTGTCGCGGAAGTGCCGCTTCAGCTCGCCGATGATCGTCCGGGTCGCGAAGGCGGCGAAGTCCACACCGCGTGTGGGGTCGAACCGGTCGACCGATTTGACGAGGGCCACCGATGCCACCTGCACCAGGTCGTCCAACGGCTCGCCGCGATGGAGGAACCGCCGGGCGAGCTGGTGGGCCAGCCCGAGGTTCGAGGTGATCAGCTCTTCGCGTTCTGCCGGAGTGAGCGGTGGGCGCTGCGATCCCGTGGCGTCGGACTGCGGCCCGGGATCGTGTTCCCGGCCGACCGTCACTCCGCATGCCCTCCCCGGCGCTTGTGCAGCCACGCGCGCACAGAGCCGTCCTGGCTCTCCCTCCCGTGCTCGTCCACCAGGGCATCGAGGATCTGCTCGCTGAGGCGGGCGACCTCGTCGCCCTCGGGAGCGAGCACGTCGGTGGCGGCGGCCCGCTCGAGGGTGCAGACCACCCCGATGGCGTCGCCCAGCACCTTGAGCTCCAGGCACAGGTCCCCGTACCGTTCGTCGCTGCCGTGCAGGGTGAGCAGGCAGAGCTCGCCCACGGCCAGCCGGAGATCCTCGAGCTCCTCGATGTCGAAGCCGGCGCGGGCCGAGATCGCGCTCGTCACGAGCCTGGCCAGCACGATCAGGTCGCCCCGCGCCGGAAACCTCAGTTCAATGCGGTCGCCCGTCACCAGCATGTCGGCCCGGTCGGTCATGACGCCCCGGTGGCCTGCAGTGAGTCGGCGAGGGTGAACACGCTGGTGAGTCCGGTGATCTCGAAGATCTTGACGATCCGAGGGTCCGCCACGACGACGTGCAGGTCGCCGCCCACTTCCCGGCATCGTTTGAGCGCGCCGACGAGCACTCCGAGCGCGGTGGAGTCGAGGAAGGTCACCCCGAGGAGGTCGAGGACGATGGTCGAATCACCCTGGGCGATGACGCGGTGCAGGCACTCGCGAAGCTGCGGGGCGGTGGCGACGTCGATCTCACCACTGACCGCGATCACCGGGGGCGCCGTGCCCGCCCGCTCCTCTATCTGAAACTCCTGATCCACTCCACCCTCCTGCGTCTCGCAAGATGATCCGGCCCGTCCCGGACGTTGTGCAATGCCGATTGGCCAGTGCGTTCTATAGCCCCTCGGCAGAGAACCTAAACCTCCAGGGTTTCCCCACCTTCACACACGGGTAGGGAACAGCCGCACAACCCCGGTGACGGGCGGGCATGTGCCGCTGGCGACCGGCAGGAGGAATAGCGTTCCCAACGAGCCCGCGGCCGTGAACGGGGAGAGAGAACCGTGCCCGAACCAGGCGAAGAGGAGCTTCAGGCCACGCATCGGGGTCACCGCGCCGATCGCGCCGAGGCCGTGGCGACGCTCATGGCGCTGCTCTGGGTGTCGACCGTGGCGATCGTCTTCGCCGTCTACGGGGGGAACATCTCACTGGTCGGCTCCCTGGCCATCGCCCCCTTCATCGCCGCTGCCTTCGCCCGGCCCTCGCGCGTCCTGATCGTCGGGCTGCTGGCAGCGTTCTTCGCGCTCGTCATCAGCACCCCGCCCCGCAGCTACGGCGAGCTCAACCACACGCTTCGTGTCGTGACCCCGCTGGCCGCGACTGGCGTGGCGATGTGGATCTCCTACCTGCGGGGCCAGCGCAACGTGCAGCTGTGGACGGCCCGCTCGGAGACGAGGAACGAGCGGCGGCGGCGCGTGGCGGCCGAGACTGCACAGCGCATGCAGGCGATGGCCCGGGCGCTGACGACTGCCGCGGACCCGGCCCAGGTGGCCGACGCCGTGTTCGCCGCCCTGCGCGACGAGCTGCGCGTGAATGCCGCCACGTTTGCCCTCAGCGGCGAGCGGGGCCGCCTCCGGACACTGCGCCGCTTCGGCTACCACCCCGACGAGCCGATCGACGGGGTGCTCACGGCACTCCAGCCCGACGGCCCGGTACTGGGCGACAACGTCGCACTCTTCGCTGAGTCGCTCGAGGATCTGCGGCGGCAACGGCCCGACGTCTACGCCTCGCTCGGCTCGAGCCGTTTCCGCGCCCTGGCGATCGTCCCGCTGGTCGTGTCCGACCGCACCATCGGCGCCGTGATCGTGCACTGGGACCATGACCGCGAGATCTCGGACCCCGACCAGAGCTTCCTCTTCACCATCACCGGCGCGGCCGCTCAGGCCGTCGAGCGGGCTCGGCTCACGCTGACCGAGTTCGTCAGCCTGGAGCGCAGCCAGCATCTGCACCAGCTCAGCTCTGCGCTGGCCGCCGCCACCACCCCCGGCGACGTGGCCCACGCCGCCATTGCCGGCGGGCGGCGGGCTCTGGGCGCGCAGTCCGCCGTCGTGCGCGTCCCGGCCGCGGGCGAGCGCGCGCTCTCGTGTCTCGCGAGCAGCGGGCACCCGGCGCTCCTCTCCCGCGGGATGGTGCCCGTCGATGGCAGTCGTGCGGGCTCCTGCTTCTCGCACGGGCGCACCGACGTGGCGACCATCGTCGCCGGCGACGCCACCGCCGACGACATGGCGACGGAGGTCATGCCGCGGGTGCTGCGCGACCTGGCCGAACCGGTGACGGTCGTCACCGAGCCGCTCGTCGGGAGCGTGGGGCCGCTCGGAGTGCTGTCGCTGGCTTTCGTGGCCCAGGCGGAGCCGAGCGAGCCGGATCTCCGGTTCCTGTCCACGTTGGCCGGGCTGACCGCCCAGGCGCTGGAGCGGGCCCAGGTCTTCGAGCACGAGCGCGAGGCGCTGCGCGCCGCCGAGGCGGGACGGGAGCGCTTGTCCCTCCTCTCCGAGGTGACGCGACTGTTGAGCTCGAGCCTCGACCCCACCACGGTCATCAAGCGGACCATGACCCTCGTCGAGGGCAGGCTCGCCGACTCGTGCATCGTCCAGGTGCCCGCCGCCGACGGGCTCGTGCGCCTGGACGTTCGCGAACCTGGGGCCGCGCCGGTGGCCTCGAAGGTCCGGATGGGAACGAGGGAGCACATCCCCTTCGGCTCCGGAGTACCGGCCGCCATCGCCTACCGCACCGGACGGACGCAACTGGCCCCGCTCGACCTCGGCGCGGACCGGTCGGACGCGCCGGATGACTTCACGGCTCTCGCCGTCCCGCTCACGGCTGATGGCGAGGTCATCGGCGTCATGACGTTCATCGACGGGCCGGGCCGGCTCTTCGAGGCTGACGACGTGTCGCTGGCCACTGAGGTGGCGAGCCGGGCCGGCGTCGCCCTCTCCAACGCGACACGGTTCCAGCGCGAGCACGTCGTCGCCGAGGTGCTGCAGCGCGCGGTGCTCCCGGACTCCCTGCCCGTGGTGGACGGCCTCCTGCTCGACGCCGAGTACCAGGCGGGGGTGGCCGGCACCTACGCCGGTGGCGACTGGTACGACGTCTTCGCGTTGGGCGACGACTCCATCTTCTTCAGCGTGGGTGACGTCATGGGCAAGGGTGCCGCGGCGGCGGCGCTGATGGGCCAGGTGCGCAGCGCGATCCGTGCCTACGCAGTGTCCGGCCAGTCGCCTACCGAGGTGCTCTCGTCCCTCGACCGGCTCTTCGACGCCCTGATTGAGGACAGGGTGGCGACCGCCGTCGTGGGGACGATCACCCTCTCGACCGGCCGCGTCGTGCTGAGCAACGCCGGGCACCCGCCGCCGCTCGTCGTGCGGGCTGATGGCAGCGCGACCTTCTGCCCCATGCAACGCTCGCTGCTGATCGCGGCAGGCCTGACCGGGGCCCCGCGTCCCGCGACGAGGTCGTGCTCGACCGCGGTGACTCGCTCGTCATGTACTCGGACGGGCTGATTGAGCGCCGGGGCGAGGTGATCACCCACGGCATGGAGCGTCTGGCGGCCGCGGCAACGGACATTGCCCGATCGGGCTGGCCCGACCACCCCGCGGTCACCTTCGCGTCCATGCTGAGCACCGAGGAGCGCACCGACGACGTCGTCGTGCTGTGCCTCAATTTCACCGGTGTCACAGAGGAGCGCATAACCGCACTGCCTGTGGGTACGACACGTGGTGGGATGGCAACGCTGAACCTGGAGCCCGTGGTGGAGAGCACGCCCGTGGCGCGCCACTGGATTGCCGCGCATCTGCGCGACCTGCCGTCCGACGTGACCGGCTATGCCGCCCTTCTGACCTCCGAGCTGGTGACCAACGCCGTGCTGCACGCGGCCACCCCCATGTGCGTCACCCTCCACATCCTCCCGGACCGCATCCGCGTCGACGTCGCCGACGGCAACCCCGCCTTGCCGGCGCTGAAGGAGTACGGCCGGGACGCGGCCACCGGGCGGGGGCTGACCCTCTTCAACACGCTCGCCTCCAACTGGGGGGTGCAGGCGGTCGACGGCGGCAAGATCGTGTGGTTCGAGCTACCGGTGGACTTCCCGGTCTCGCCGAGCAGCGTGTCCGACGGGAGCTTCCGGTTCGACCTGACCGGGATCACCCGTCCCGACCTGCACGGCGATCCCGACGAGTCGCCCGACGTCGCGGTCCAGCTGATCGGCATTCCGGTGGCGCTGCTGCAGAAGTCGAGCGAGGAGTACGAGGCGCTGTTCCGCGAGCTCCGCCTCATGAAGGAGCGGGCAGACAGCTCACCCAGCGCCCCGGCGCTGCCCGAGCGGCTCTCGGTGCTCGTCTCGGAGATCGGGACACGCTTCAACGGCCTCGGGCCGGGCATGGACGAGATGTGGCAGGGGGCGGTCGACCAGAAGGTCGAGTTCTACGACTGGACTCTCGTACTGCCGCAGGGCGCCGTGCTGGCCTGCGAGTTCTACGACGCCATGCTGGACGAGGCGGACGAGTTCGGCCTCTCGCAGCGGCTCTTGACGCTGCCGGCGTCACCGGCGAGCGTCGCGGTGCGCCGCTGGTTCCTCTCCGAGCTCATCGGCCAGCTGCGCGGGAACGCCCCCGTCGCATGGAGCGACAGCCGGTACCACGCCGAGTTGCAGACGGTGACCGCCCGCTGAACAGGGCGCGTCAGCGACCCTTGGTGGTCGCCCTCTTCAACACCTTGCCGTAGTGCTCCAGCCCCTCACTCGACAGCCCGGCAGCCGGGCCGCTGGCGATGGAGACCCGCTCGGGCACGATCCCCCAGACCGGGACCTTCAATTCGGTCCACCATTCGATGGTGGCCTCCAGGTCGTTGGTACCGAGGCGGGCCGAGCAGATGACGATGCCGGCCGGGATGTTCCGGGGCGTCATCTCCAGGGTGGTCACGACCCGGCCGGGCTCGACCCCGCCGGCACGGGTCGGGATCACCACCGCGTCGGCCCGGGCCAGTGCCGCCTGCACGACGTTTCCCTCGCCGGGCGGGGTGTCGACGACCACGATGCCGTCGTCCTGGCTCATCGCCTTGGTGACCGTGCGGACGGACGGGCCCTCAATCAGCTCGACACCCTCGAAGGGGTCCGTTTCGTACCACTCCGCCGTCGACCCCTGCGGGTCGGCGTCGACCAGCAGGATCGGGCCGCGGGCCCGGTGAGCCGCCACGGCGGCCAGGTACACGGCGGTGGTCGTCTTGCCGACCCCACCCTTGACGTTGCTCACCACGATGTTCATTGCTTCCGATCCTCTACCGCTCGCGAGTGCGGCCCTACGGTACCGGCCCCCCGGGGCGGTCGATCACGGCAGCAGCAGCAGCCCGAGCCGGCGCCGGGTGATGATCACCCCGGCCGTGGCCATGATCACCAGGTAGGCGATGTGGCCCAGCAGGGTCCAGCTGAAGATGCCCAGGTCGGCGGCGCGGACGAGCACCACCCCCTGGTAGAGCGGCGTGCAGCGCACCACAGCCTGCAGCCAGCCCGGGTACACGGTGATCGGGTAGAAGGTGGCCGAGAAGAGGAAGAGGGGGATGAAGGCCAGCGAGACCATGTCGAAGTCCTGCCAGGTCCGCATGTAGGTGGTGCCGGCCATGCCGGCGGCCGCGAAGGCCAGGCTGATCAGCACCGCCGCCGGCCAGCACAGCACCGCCCAGGGCGAGACGATGTAGCCCAGCATCGCCATGATGGAGAGGAAGGCGGCCGAGTAGAGGGCGCCCCGCAGCACGCACCAGCTGAGCTCGCCCAGGGCCACGTCACCCACGCCGAGCGGCGTCGACAGCATGGCGTCGTAGGTCTTGGCGATCTTGAGCTTGAAGAAGACCAGGAAGGTCGAGTCGAGCATGGCCCCGTTCATGGCCGAGGAGGCGAGCAGCCCCGGGGCCACGAAGGCCGTGTAGGGCACCAGCTGGCCGTCGACCGGGATGGGCCCGACGAGATGGGACAGGCCGAGCCCGATGGAGAGAAGGTAGAAGAGCGGCTCGAAGAAGCCCGAGACGATGAAGATCCACGAGCGCCGGTACACCAGGATGTTGCGCTCCAGGACCCGCGAGGCGTGGCGGCCGCCGAGGAAGGCGAGCGGCGTGATACGCGCCGCCACCCCTGGCGGGCGGTGGTCGATGGTCGCCGTGACCGTGGTGCTGACCTCGCCCCTCACACCACCAACCGCCTCGCGAACGTGCGCCGGCCCGCGACATAGCCCACGGCGACGCACGCGCACAGGTACGCCACGTTTCCCAGATCCGCCCACCCGACCTGCCCGAGCGTGAGATCGCGGCAGAGGGACACTCCGTGGTAGAGCGGCGTGACGTAGGCCACCACGCGCAGCCACTCCGGCAGCTGCGAGATCGGGAAGAAGGTGCCCGAGAACAGGAACATCGGGATGATGGCGAACCGGTAGAGCGTCGAGAAGGCCGAATCCTTGTCCTGCGTCGCCGCGAAGGCGGCGACCGGCGCCGCGAACGCGATCCCGGTCAGGACACCGGCCGGCAGCGCGAGAAGGGCCCACGGCGAGTAGACGATCCCGAAGGCGGCCATGACGGCCAGGTAGATGGAGACCACGATGGCGAGGCGGGCGGCGATCCAGGCCAGGTGCCCGAGCAGCACGTCGTAGACGTCGAGGGGCGCGGCCAGTTGCGCCAGGTACGTGCGCATCCACTTGATCGCCCCCATTACCGGGTACGTGGCGTCGTTGGTCCCGATCTGCATGCAGGTACCCGCCAGCAGTCCCGGCGCGAGGAACGCCACGTAGGTGACGCCGTTGACGCCGTGCGAGTGCTTGTCGATGAGCGAGCCCAGCGCGACCCCCATCGCCGCCAGGTAGAGAACGGGGATGAGGAAGCTGGTCACCACCGAGCTGCGCCAGGTCCGCTTGTACTGGTAGCCCCAGTAGCGGGCGGCGCGCAGCCACATGGGCGTCGCCATGCGGCGGGCCGTCACCTCCTCGCCATGGCGGAAGAGTGCCGTACCCCCCGGCGCGCCCGCGCCGCTCACCGCCCTCATCGGATCAGTCGACCAGGGTGCGGCCGGTGAGGCGCAGGAACACGTCCTCGAGTGTCGAGCGGCGCACGAGTGTGCTCTGGGCCACGTGCCCCATGCGGGCGACCTCGGCCAGCGCGGCGTCGCCGTCGTCGGTGTAGAGGAGGATGCGGTCCGGCAGCACCTCCTGGCGCTCGGCCAGCTCGGCCAGCGAGGGCGCCAGCTCCTCGTGCTGACCGGGCGCGAATCGAAGCTCGACCACCTCCTTGGTCGAGAACGCCTCAATTAGCTGGCGCGGCGTGCCCTCGGCGGCGAAGCGTCCCTTGTCCATGACGACGAGGCGGTCGCAGAGCTGCTCGGCCTCGTCCATGTAGTGCGTCGTGATGACGAGGGTGACCCCGTCCTGCTTCAGCCGGTACAAGCGGTCCCAGAGCAGGTGGCGGGCCTGGGGGTCCAGCCCGGTGGTCGGCTCGTCGAGGATGAGCAGATCCGGGTCGGAGATGAGCGCCCGCGCAATGGTCAAGCGCCGCTTCATGCCGCCCGACAGCGGGTCGACCCGGTCGTGCGCACGCTCCGTGAGCTGGGCGAACTCGAGCAGCTGGTCGGCCCGCTCGCGGATCACCTTCTTGGGCATGTCGAAGTACCGCCCGTAGATCATCAGGTTGTCGAGCACCGTCAGCTCCAGGTCGAGCGAGTCTTCCTGGGGGACGAGCCCCATCCGGGCGCGGATGCGCGACCCTTCGCTGACCGGGTCCATCCCGAGGACGCGCAGCGTGCCCCCGCTCAGCGGGCTGATGCACGAGATCATCCGCATGGTCGACGTCTTGCCCGCCCCGTTCGGCCCGAGGAACCCGAAGGACTCGCCCCGGGCGATGCTGAAGTCGACGCCGTCGACGGCGACGAAGTCGCCGAAGCGCTTGACCAGCCCGTGCGCCTCGACCATGGGGATGTCCGCCGCGCCCGCCGATCCGGCGGATGCCGCGTCGGGTCGCGACTGCTCCCAATCGGGGACGTGTGTCACCGGCGAGGAATGTGACGCCATCGTCAGGGAACGATACCGTGCCGCCCAGGTACCCAACGCAAGCGGGGAGGGCGCGCGAATGGCCGGCACAGGACGGGGACGGGCGTTCCCCCAGGGCTTCACCTGGGGCACGGCGACCGCGGCCCACCAGATTGAGGGTGGGAACACCAACAACGACTGGTGGGCCTTCGAGCACACACCGGGCTCGGGCTGTGCCGAGTCGTCGGGTGACGCCTGCGACTCCTGGGAGCGCTGGGAGGAGGATGCCGACCTGGTGGCCGGGCTCGGTCTCGACAATTACAGGTTCTCGGTGGAGTGGAGCCGGATTGAGCCCGCCGAGGGCGAGATCTCCCGGGCCGCCCTGGCGCACTACCGGCGCCAGTGCATCGGGCTGCGTGAGCGCGGCGTGGACCCCGTCGTGACCTTCCACCACTTCACGACGCCGCTCTGGTTGACCGCACTGGGGGGCTGGGAGACCGGTGCCGCGGTGGAGCGCTTCGGGCGGTTCTGCGCGGTGGTGGCGGAGGCGCTCGGTGACGTGATGACACGTGCCTGCACCGTCAACGAGCCCAACATCGTGGCGACCATGGGCTGGCACGCCGGCATGTTCCCGCCGGGCAAGACGGACGTCGAGCTCTCGCGCCGCGTGGCGACGCACCTCGCCGACGGGCACCGGGCGGCGGTCGATGCCATCCGCGCCGGCGCGCCCGGCGTGCCCGTGGGCCTCACCCTGTCCATGACCGATTACCAGTTGGCCCCGGGCGGAGAGGAGAAGCTCGAGAGCATCCGCCACCACGCCGAGGATGTGTTCCTCGACGCCACCAGGGGCGACGACTTCCTGGGCGTGCAGGTCTACACCCGCATGCTGATCGGTCCCGACGGCTGGGCCGGCTACGAGGACGGGGTGCCCGTCCTCGACATGGGCTACGAGTTCTACCCGACCGCACTCGGCAATTGCCTCCGGCGGGCCTGGGAGTACACCGGTGGCTCGATGCCGCTACTGGTTACGGAGAACGGCATCGGCACCACCGACGACGAGCAGCGCATCGACTACGTACGCCAGGCGCTTTCGGGCGTGCTGGAGGTCGTCGCCGAGGGCGTGGACGTGCGGGGCTACACCTACTGGTCGCTGCTCGACAACTTCGAGTGGGCGCTCGGGTACCGACCGCGCTTCGGGATCGTCGGTGTGGACCGGGCGACGTTCGCCCGGGCCCCGAAACCCAGCGCGGCCTGGCTCGCCTCGGTGGCGGCGGCCAACGCCCTCGACACCTGAGCGAGGCTCAGACCGAGGCCAGCTCGGTGTTGTCGACGATGGCGTCGGTGACCGTGCCCCACAACGCCTCGGGTAGGTCGTGGGCCATACCCGGGATCGTGATCAGCTTTGCCCCGGGCACCGCGGCCGCCGTGGCCTGGCCGCCGCTGAGGACGACCAGCGGGTCAGCCTCCCCGTGGATGACGAGGAAGGGAATGCGCACGCCGTGCAGCCCCTCCGTGCGGTCGGGTGAGGCGAGGATGGCGGCCAGCTGGCGGGCCGTGCCGTCGGGACAGTACGAGCGGTCGTAGGCAGCGGCGGCCCTCGCCCGCAAGACGCTCTCGTCCGTCGGGTACGCGGGTGACCCGATCACCCTGCTCCCTTCGAGGCTGGCCTCGATGGCCTCTTCACGACTGGTGGCCACCGGCCGCATCAGCGCGGTCGCCGCCTCCCCGGTGGGCATCCCGACCGAGCGGTCACCCGTGGTCGACATGATGGAGCTTGCGGACAAGAACCGATCCGGGTAGTTGATGACCAGCGCCTGCGTGATCATGCCGCCCATGGAGACGCCCACCACGTGCGCCTGTGCGATGCCGAGCTCGGTGAGCAGCGCCGCGGCGTCGTCTGCCATGTCCTCTATTCGGTAGGACGCGGAGGACGGGTCGCCCGCGAACAGCGCCACAAAGTCGGGCGTGCCCTCGAACTTGGTCGACAGGCCGCAGTCGCGGTTGTCGAAGCGGATGATGAAGAACCCGCGGTCTGCCAGACCGTCGACGAAGCCCTGCGGCCAGGCGTCGAGCTGGCCACCGAGGCCCATGACCAGCAAGAGGGCCGGGTCCGACGGGTCGCCCTCCGTCGTGTACTCGATGTCGATCCCGTTGAGGTGGGCTCTGGGCACGGACGTCTCCCTTCGTGGCGTTTCCCTGTCGACTTCCTACCAGGTACAGGCCCTCCGCAACGGCACCGGCCTACGCCGGGGAGGTGGGCTCGGCCAACGAGCCGTCGCGGTGGCGGGAGCGGCGCAGGCGAGGGCCCGGCTCGAGACCGACGAGGACCACCTCCACCGAGGCAACGCACACGATGAAGATGGGGAAGGCCGCCACCTCGAAAGTCCAGTGCTGAATCGTGAGCAGCAGGATGGCCATGCTGATCACGGCGCCCATGTAGGAGTACACGGTCTCGGTCTCGGGGTGGGTCCAGCTCTTCATGAGCGTGGGCACCCCGGCGAGGAAGTCGGCGGCGATGGCGGCGGAAATGGCCAGGACGCCGTTGCGCGTCACCAGCCACGTCACGGTGCCGACCACCGACATGACGCCGCACGCGTAGTCGATCCTCCGGATCTTCCACACCGACGCCGCATTGTGGAACGACCCCACGAAGACAAGCAACGGCATGAAGCCCACCATGAACGTCGGCAGAGCGCGCAGCCCCACGCCCTCGTCGAGCTCGACGGCGGCGGCGAGCAGGGGCGCGATGGCCCAGAGGAGCCACGTCACCCGGTTGGGCTTCGTGGTTCCCCGCAAAGTGTCCCGCAGGTATACGGCCGTGCCCAGTGCGCCGATTGCGGTCCCGAGGTAGATCCAGTTGACGTTGATCACCGCCGCACAGTCTGCTGTGCCGCCGACCGGCCGTCATGCGCCCGGGCGACGTCTCCCGGGACCCCCAGGCCGCTAGCTTCACGAGGGACGGATCCTCCCGAAGGAGTGCCGGTGCCGAGCGACCGCCTGCAACAAAGCGACTTCCATGGCTGAGCTCCTCGTCGTCGCATTCGTGGGCGGGCTGATCACGGGGCTGTCGCCCTGCATCGTCCCGGTGATCCCGGTGGTGATGGCGGGCGGCGCCACGGATTCGAGCAGGGCGCGCCCCTACGTGATCATCGCCGGCCTGGTGGTGAGCTTCAGCCTCTCGGTCCTCTTCGCCACATCGATCCTCAGCTTCCTCCACCTCCCCGATGACCTCTTGTTCTGGCTGGGCGTCGCCATGCTGGGCCTGCTGTCGATCGGGCTCCTGGTCCCGAGGATCGGTGAGGTCATTGAGCGCCCCTTTGCCCGGCTCGGGTCCTCGCGTTACGCGACCGAGGGCGGCGGGTTCGTGCTCGGACTGAGCCTCGGCCTGGTCTTCGTCCCCTGCGCGGGACCGGTGCTCACCGCCATCTCGGTGGCGGCCGCACATCATCGAGTGGGCGCGACGTCGTTGTTCGTCACGCTGTTCTATGCGTTGGGCGTCACCGTCCCCCTGCTGGTGCTGGCGGTGGTGGCCCAGCGCGCCACGACGTCGTGGTCCTCGTTGCGCAGCCACCTGCCCACGGTGCGCAAGGTCGCCGGTGTGGTGCTCGGCATCACGACGTTGGCCATCGCGTTCAACTGGCTCGGCGCGCTGCAGCGGGACGTCCCGGGGTACACGACGGCGCTCGAGGACCACGTCGAGTCCACCGGCTCGGCTTGCACGCAGCTGCGGCAACTGAGCGGCGAGCACCAGAACCAGTTCGCCGCCGCCAACGCCCGCCTGGAAGGGAAGAAGGCGACGTGTGCCGCCACCGATACCGGCAACTCGCAGAGCGCGCACCTGGTCGCCGGGACCACCACCACCACGACACCGCACACGGCGGGTACCGGTCCGCAGAAGCCGGCCGTGTTCATGGCCAGCAAGACCAACCTGCCCAACCTCGGGCGGGCCCCGAACTTCACGGGCATCACGGCCTGGTTCAACACGCCGGGCGACCAGCCGCTCAACCTGAGCGCCCTCCGCGGCAAGGTGGTGCTGATCGACTTCTGGACCTACTCCTGTATCAACTGCCAGCGCTCGCTGCCCCACGTGGAGGGGTGGTACAACGACTACAAGAAGGACGGCCTCGTGGTCGTGGGCGTGTCGGCGCCTGAATTCGCGTTCGAGCACGTGGTGTCCAACGTGGAGAGCGCGGCGGGGAGCCTGGGCATCGACTACCCGGTCGCCGTCGACGACAACCTCGCCACCTGGACGGCGTACAACAACGAGTACTGGCCGGCGGAGTACCTCATCGACCCGACGGGTGTCGTGCGCGCCTACGACTTCG
Source organism: uncultured Acidimicrobiaceae bacterium (assembly GCA_963824195.1). GTDB lineage: Bacteria > Actinomycetota > Acidimicrobiia > Acidimicrobiales > RAAP-2 > Bog-473. Next base: position 256,454 of record CAWGOJ010000008.1, read on the forward strand.
GGGAGGGCGGCTACGGCACCATGGAGAGCAACATACGGATGCTGCTCACCGCGAACGGGGTCACCGATCTGCCCGCCCGTACCGACGTCCCGGACAAGACGCCCACCAGCGACGCCATCACGCCCGAGAGCTACGTCGGCTACAGCCGCCTGAGCAACGAGGTCGGCACCGCGGTGGTACCGGACAAGACGATCGTGTACCACTCGCCTTCGACCATCGCTTCCAACAGTCTCGCTTTCGGCGGTACGTGGACGGTCCACAGCGAGGAGGCGACGGCCGGCTCCGATGCCACGCTCGGCCTCCAGTTCACCGCCGACGACGTCTATTTGGTCATGGGCGGGAGCGGCACGGTCGGCGTCTCCTACAACGGCCGTCACCTGACCACGCTCTCGATCGCCGGCATACCGAAGCTCTACACCCTGTTCTCGGGCGGCGAGCTGCAAACGGGCGTGCTGACGCTCACCGTGTCCCCGGGCGTCGAGGCCTACGACTTCACCTTCGGCTAGCTGCTGTCGTCGCGGTTCACTCTGATTGATCCGGCCCCGTTCGGGTATGGAACGTGGACCGACGAAGAGGAGAAACCACCATGTCGCGACACGGCAGAGAACGGCGACGCGCGGGAAGGCGAAGGACGTGATCGGCCGGGTGACCGACGACAAGGACCTGGAGGCGGAGGGCAAGGGCCAGCAGGTAGTGGGAGACCTGAAGCAGGCCGGTGAGAAGGTGAAGGACGCCGTGCACAGCGTCGACCACAAGAGTCAGAAGTAGCCCTCGGCGCGGCAACGCTCCACTTCGGAGAGCCAGAGCTCGACCTCGTCCGCCGCACCCCGGCGTATCGGCCAGTCCAAGAAGCGCACGAAGAGATGGCCGAGGTAGGCCGTGCGACGCACGGGGTGCAGCGGGTCGAGGGCGAGGCCGAAGAGACGGCTGCGTAGACCTGCATCACACGGAGCGGCGCCGCTGGCCAGGGCGAGGGTCACAAGGTCGAACGCGGCATCGCCCACGGCACAGAAGTCGGTGTCGATCACGGAGGACACCGCTCCGCCGTCGACGAGGACGTTGCCCGGATGCAGGTCCCAGTGGACGACGTCGCCCCCTTCGAGCTCGGTCGGTGTGAGGGTCGCTCCGAACGCCTCGATCTCGCGCACCAACGCGGCCGTCCGCTCGTCGTAGCGGCGGAGCGAGTCGTGACGGCAGTACCCGAGGCCGCCGTGCACGAGCGTCTCGGTCAGCCGCTCGGCCCACGGCCTGGAGCTGCGACCCTCGGCCAGGCCGAGGCGGGCCCCGTGGAGCGCGACGAGTTCGTCCACCATCGACGAGGTCAGGGTCGACACGGGATCGCCTGCCATGAACTCCTGGAGGACGACGAGACACCCACCGGCATCCACCGTGCGCTGCCGCGGCACCGGCCAGCCGGCGCGGGTGCGCAGCAGATCGGCGAGGCCGACCGCCTCACGCCGCAGCACCTGGGACTCGGGCCGGACCTCCCACTTGAGGACGAACCGCTCCGCGCTGGGCGCGCAGACCACCTCGTGCGCTCCGGTCTCACCGCCGCTCAGCCGTCTGACCAGGACATACGGGTCACCTGTGGCCTCTCGCAACAACTCGAGGGCGCGGGGTGCGTCGATCGAATCCACCAGGTCAGTTGATGGACCGCTCCCGGCCGGTCCAATAGGGCGCCCGGAGCTCGCGCTTGAGGATCTTGCCGGACGGGTTGCGCGGCAACGCGTCGACCTGGTCGACCGAGGTCGGGCACTTGTAGTGCGCCAGGTTCCGGCGGCAGTGATCGACGACGGCTGCCTCGTCGATCATGACGCCGGGCGCCGGCACGACGATCGCCTTCACCGTCTCGCCCCACTTCTGGTCGGGCACGCCGATGACGGCGGCGTCGACAACGTCGGGGTGGGAGAGCAGCACGTTCTCGACCTCGGCCGGATAGATGTTCTCGCCGCCGCTCACGATCATGTCTTTGATCCGGTCATGGAGGTAGAGGTACCCCTCGGCATCGAAGTACCCGGCGTCTCCGGTGCGCAACCATCCGCCCGAATCGATCGTCCCCGCCGTCTCGTCCGGCTTCCCCCAGTAGCCGGCCATGTTGTAGGGGGAACGGGTCCACACCTCCCCGACCTCGCCGACGTCGGCGTCCTTCCCGCTATCTGGGTCGACGATCCGCAGCTCGACCGAGTCGTGCGGCTTGCCGGCGGAGCGCAACAGGCCGCGCCGCGGCCCGTCGGGGTCGTGGTCCTCGAAGGGCAGCGCGGTGATGGCACCGGTCGTCTCGGTCATCCCGTAGACCTGGCAGAAGCCGCAGCCGAAGGTTGCCATGCACTTCACGAGGACGTCCTCGGAGATGGGAGACGCCCCATAGAAGATCAGGCGCAGGCTGGAGAGATCCGTCGTGGTGAGCACGGGTGTCCCCAGCAGCAACATCAGGACGGCGGGGACCACGAACATCTCGGTGATGCGCTCGAACGCGACCAGCTCCAGCAGGACGACCGGGTCGACGTCGCGCAGGATTATGGAACGTCCCCCCCGTGACATGGCGCAGAGCGCCCAGCCGGAGCCGCCGATGTGGAACAGCGGCATCGCCACCAGGCTGACCGTGTCGTCCGAGATGCTGAAGGTCTCGCCGGCCTCCGAGATCGCCGTCGACAGGTTGGCGTTGGTCAGCATCACGCCCTTGGGCAGCCCGGTGGTGCCCGAGGTGTAGAGCTGCATGCTCACCTCGTCGGGCGGCCCGACGTGGCCGGGGTCCTCCGCGGCGCACCCCTCGACCCAGGTGTCGAACGCGAGCGCACGCGGGTCGGCGCACTGCGCCGTGTCGGCATTCCCGATGATGACGATCCGGCGCACCGCGGGCAGTCCGCTCGGCATGTCGGCGAGCGCATGGAGGTAATCGGTGTGGATGGCCAGCACCGGGGCACCGGAGTCGTCGATGATGGCTCCCATTTCCGGCGGAGCGAGCCGCCAGTTGACGGCCACGTTCACGGCGCCGATCAGCGACCCCCCGAAGAGGAAGTCGAAGTAGGCGATTCCGTTGCGGTCGAGAAAGGCGATGCGATCCCCCACGCCGAGCCCGTCGCGCGCGGCCGCCTGCGCGACCCGGCACGCGACGTCGAATTCCTCGCTCCACGTGCGTCGCTCATCCCCGAGCACGAGCATCTCGTGGTCGGGTTGCAGCCGCGACAGGTGCCTGATCAGCCCGGCCACCGTGTAGCGGTCCTGTTCGGTGACGGTGACGCTCCCTGGCACTTGTGACCTCCTCGCTGTGACGGTTTCGGACGGGACCCTACGCAGCGCCGGAGAGGCGGTGCATGGGTCTCGCTGGCCAGAAAATGCTCTTTCGCCGTGAGACGTTGCTACTGGTCAGGAGCCTTTTTGAGGAATTAAGAGCAAATTTATGTCGTTTATTTACCCAAATGCGGCCTTTTGACCTGGGACTTTGTGATTTGTATCACACAATATCTCGACATAACTCCAGTTCAAGGCGGCGTTCTGGGGATGAACGGGGGTTTGGTTTGCCTTCCTGCTACATTTCTCAGCGCTAAATCAGTTCGGCCTTTCGGATGCATGCCGTGAGCAGACTTCCGGCTGCATGCAAGAAGCAGATGGCCGATCGGATCTGACGGATCAAGGTCTCGACGCGCCTGCCCGCAGGCGCCCCTGGAGGCCACGAATCGAGGACGACACCCAGAACCAATCGAGGGCTGTACACAACCGGCCGCACACCCTGCGGCGACAAGCCAGAACGGACGACGCCTTCCCGCTCTCCGTTCGGGGCGCGAATGCAATGGCCGGAGCCCGCCTACACCGAGCAGAGCCAGGCGCGACCACTCGCGCCCGACGAAGGGAGGTGCCGTGCGGATTCGCATTGCACTAGCGACGGCGGTTGCCGTCATTGCCATACCAGCAGCACTTTTCACGTTGTTCAGCAGTATCCCAGTCGCTTCGGCGCGGGTGACCCGCCATGAGGCCGTCAGCCAGCGCAGAGGGGTGAAGATCGACATGAAGCTGATGTCGTACGCCCAAGCCGAGAAGGTTGCGAAACTGGTGGCCTATTCCAACGCCGTGGCCGCCCAACAGCGAGCCACGTACATCAAGGACGTCGCCTTCCTCACGTACCTCAAGGACGTGAACTTCATCAAGGCGGTCGCATTGCAGAAGGTGCAGGCAGCCCAGCTGGCCGCGGCACAGCAGGCACCAGCACCAGCTCCGGCACCAGCTCCGGCACCAGCTCCGGCACCAGCACCGGCACCAGCTCCGGTGCCGGCACCGGCGCCAGCTCCGGCACCAGTTCCGGCCGCCGGATCATCGGATGCCACCAGCACGAATACGCCGGACTGGGCCTGCATCCGAGGGCACGAATCGGGCGGCAACTACGGCGTCGGCAACGGCGGCGCGTACCAGTTCGAATTCGGGACATGGCAGGCACTGACCGGGCTCCCCTCCCCCGCAGAGGACTACCCGCCGGCGGTGCAGGATGCCGCAGCCCTCAAGCTGTTCGCGGAACGTGGCTGGGAGCCCTGGACCACGCGCTACGTCTGCGGGCTGTGAGGACCGAGCCGTAATCGAGTCCCGGCGTGCCGAGACCCGAATTGAGGACGACACCGAACAACGAATCCAAAGGGCTGTACACAACCGGCCGCACACCCTGCGGCGACCAGCCAGAACGCGCGACGCCTTCCTGCTCGCCGTTCGGGGCGCGAATGCACTGGCCGGAGCCCGCCTACACCGAGCAGAGCCAGGCGTGCGCCGAGCGCGCCCGACGAAGGGAGGTGCCGTGCGGATCCGCATTGCACTCGCGACGGCGGTGGCCGTCATTGTTGTTGCCGTTCCAACTGTACTCATGCCGCTGTTCAGCAGCGATCCCGCCTGGGCACAGGCGACCCGCCACCAGGCGGTCAGCTCGCATCAGAGTTCCGGCATGCACCATGCAGTGCGCATCAACGACACGTTGATGTCCTACTCCCAGGCGCGCCAGGTCGCCAAGATGGTGACCTACTCCAACGCAGTCCAGGCGGCCCAGCAGACCACCACCTTTTTCAAGGACCTGGCCTTCTTCCAGGCGGTCGCTGCCCAGGAACACACCATCCCGGCCGCATGGTTGGCGACGGCCATCTGCGAGGAGGGGGGTCGCAACGACCCGTACGCCGGGTATTTCGGGATCCTCGAGTGGCACCAATTCGACGGCTACCCGACCGCAGGCAGCGCGCCGCTGTCGGTGCAGCTGGCCTGGGAGGCGCGGTACGTCGGAGGACCACCCGACGCACCGGGGCACTGCCACGGCTACTGAGGCGGCAGCATGAGTGGCCTGCCGTATGAGCAGACTCTGACGCCCACCCGCTGCTACCCCGCTTCGAAGATGGCGGTCACCTGCGCCATGTCGAAGTAGTCCCGCCATGCGGTGATCTTCCCGTCTGTGACGTGGAAAGCACCCATGACGGGCAGGGGGGCGGTCCTGCCCTTGATGGTGAATTTGTCCGTCCGCTCGGTCAGCACGGTCGATCCGTCACTGGCCAGGTGGTGAACCTCGAACTCCAGGGCGTCACACATGCCGACGAACATGCCGATCACCGCCATCGTGGCCTCGATCCCCTCGGCCGGCTCCATCGGGATGTTGTGGTACACGACGTCGTCTGAGAAGAAGGCGCGCAGCACCTCGGGATCCCGCGTGCTCGCCGCGGCGCAGAATTCACGGACGACCTGTTCGGCACTGGGCATGGCTCTCCTCTGCTGGCAACCGGGCAGCACACGCTAGCGAACCATCCGTCATGATGAAGGGGTGACACCTCCGACCAAACGGGTGGCCGTACTCGCCCCCATGCAGCCCGAGCTCAAGGCGATCATCGCGTCGTTCGCCCTGAAGCCGGCCAAAGGGGACCCGGTGTTCTCGCATACGGGCAGCGCCGGCGGGTGGTCCGTGGCGTCGCTCGTGATCGGCATGGGACCGGCCCTGGCCCGGGAGGCCACCCGCAAGGCACTGGCCGCGGGACCGTTCGACCACGTCATGGTGGTCGGGATTGCCGGGGGCCTCGACCCCGCCCTCCCCGTCGGCTCGCTTCTCGTCCCGAGCCGGGTGCAGCTCTATCCCGACGGCCCGGAGTACCGGGCCCACCCCATTGCGCCCCGGCAGGCCTCCGGCGGGCTCATGACGACAGACGGGTTGTTCGACGACGACGACATCTGGCGACCGATCCTCGAGCGGGGATTCGGCGCCGTCGACATGGAGGCGGCCGGGGTGGCCGAGGTCTGCGAGGAGGCCGGCGTGGCGTGGTCCGTCTACCGTGGCATCAGCGACCGCCCGGATGAGCACATCGTCGATCAGGCCGTCTTCTCCTTGAGCAAGCCGGACGGCTCGGCAGACCCGCTGGCGCTGGCCAAGTACCTCGCTCGAGACCCGCGGCGCGCCAAGGCGCTGGCCCACCTGAACCGCTGCATGCAGACGGCGGCCAAGGCGGCCGCCGATGCGGCCTTCGCCGACCTGTCCGGCAACTAGCCGTCCTCGGGCTCGGCGAGCCGTTCGTTGGTCACGTCCCGACGGGCGATCACGTGCAGGTCGATGTCGTTCTCGGACGCCATGCGGAGGATCTGCTGGATCACCGAGCCTCTGGTCATGGACTGCCAACGTGTGAGGCGAGAGGTCCCCACCACGATCTGGGTGATCTGCTGGTCGACGGCGGCGGCGAAGATCGTCTTGGCCACGTCATCACCCTCGAGGGTCTGCCACCTGCCTCCCACCGCCTTCACCAGCTCCTCCAGTTCCGCCGTGCTGGCCTGAGTCGCCTCCGCATCCCCGGAGATCACGTGCACGGCGATCAGGTCGGCCTTGACGCGGGACGCGATGCGAGCCGCCCGCCTGATCACCGATGCATTTCCCGGTGCGCCGGTCACGGCCACCATGATCCGCTCGGTCGTCTCCCAGAGCTCGCCGGCCGCGCCGTGCGAGCGGAGGTATTCGAGAAGCTCCTCCTCGGTCTCGTCCGCCACGAATCGCAACGAGAGCTCACGCAGCGCCACCAGGTTCTCCGTACGGAAGAAGCCTGACAGCGCGGACGGGACCTTGTTGTCGGGGTAGATGTTGCCGTGCAGCATCCTGCGACGGAGTTGGTCGGCCGAGGAGTCGATCAACTCGAGCTGATCGGCCCGACGCACGACCCAATCGGGCACCCGCTCCCGCACGCCAACACCCGTGATCCGCTCGACGGCATCGGCGAGGGACTCGATGTGCTGAATGTTCACCGTACTGATGACGGCGATGCCCGCGTCGAGGATCTCGAGCACGTCCTCCCAGCGTTTTCCGTGCCGGCCCGAGCCCGGCACGTTCGTGTGAGCCAGTTCGTCGATCAGGGCCACCTCGGGCCGGCGGGCGATGATGGCGTCAACATCCATCTCCTCCCAGCCCGAGTTTCGGTACTGGACCTGCTTGCGCGGGACCACCGGTAGATCGCGGATCTGTTCCATCGTGTAAGGCCGCTTGTGGGTCTCGACGAAGCCGACCACGACGTCCGCGCCGCGCTGGAAGCGGCGCCACCCCTCATCGAGCATCGCGCAGGTCTTGCCGACGCCGGCAGCCGCGCCGAGGTAGACGCGGAAGCGACCGGTCGGTCGCACCCCTTCGTCTTCGCCCTTTGAGCTCATCTCCACCTTTCGTCGGGCACCGTCACCGCGTCGGTACACTCGGAAGACGCTCCGAAGGACAGAAAGCTGTGACAGACGTGACGCCAGGCAAGCTGGTTACAAGGGGAACGTACCAGCACAGCCTCCTCGGGATCGTCGTCACCCTGGCCGGGCTGGCGGCGCTCCTCGGACTGCTGCTGCCGTTCCGCGCGCACCTGAGCATCGCGATACCGGCGCTGGTACTGGTGGTGCCCGCGGTCGTGGGCACGGTGATAAGCGGCTTCCCGGCCGGGGCCGTGGGCGCGGTGGCGGGTTTCCTCGTCTACGACTGGTTCTTCCTCCCCCCGTACAACACCCTGACCGTGCGCTCGCCCCAGAACTGGATCGCGCTCGCCGTCTACTCGATTGTCGTGCTGATCGTGGCCCAGGTGGTCGCCAAGCTGCGGAGCGCACGGGAGGAGGCGCTGCGGCGGACCGAGGAGTCGGAACGGTTGTTCGAACTGTCGAAGGCCCTCATCGGCGATCTCACGCTCTCGCAGCTTCTTACGCACATCGTGGGCACCGTGCAGAGCGTCTTCACGCCGCGCTGGACGGCGCTGGTGCTGCCGGACGGCGGCCACGAGACACCGGGGTCGGGTGAGGCGTTGCGGGTGGCCGGCACCGCAGGGCAGCCCCTGACCGACGATGACGTGGCTTCCGTGACCTCGGGTGGCGGCAAGGCCCGCTCCCTCGGCCTGGTCGACGACACCGGGCCGCGCCGGGTGTCGGTGGCGCTCGTGGTGAGCCACCGGCCCGTCGGCATGCTCGTGCTCCAGGACGTGCAGCTGGCCGAGCGGGAGCGGAGCCTGCTCGGCACCTTCGCCAACCAGGCGGCGCTCGCCGTCGACCGGGCGCAGCTGCGGGAGCAGGCACTGCGGGCGCGCCTGCTCGAGGAGATCGACCGGTGGCGCCGCGCCCTCATGGGAGCGGCCTCGCACGACCTGCGGACACCGCTCGCCTCCATAAAGACGGCCGTGTCGAGCCTGCGCCAGGCCGACGCCCGCCTCGGTCCGGATGACCGTGCCGAGCTCCTGGAGCTCATTGAGCTGCAGTCGGACCGCCTGGCGCGCCTGCTGACCAACCTCCTCGACATGACCCGCATTGAGGCAGGCGCGCTCGAGCTGCGACCGACCGTCGTCGCCTTCGACGAGCTGGTCGCCGAAGCCATGGCGTCGCTCGGCGGCATCATGGCGCCCGGCCGCATCGCGGTCGACGCACCGCCGGACCTGCCACTCCTTCATCTCGATCACGTGCTCATGAGCCAGGTCCTGGCGAACGTGCTCGAGAACGCCGAGCGGCTGTCCCCCGACGACAGCGTCATCCGTGTCGCGGCGCGGACTGCACCGGGGAGCGCGGCCACGCGGGTCGAGATCTCGGTGACCGACGACGGTCCCGGCATCGGGCGTGAGGAGCGGGAACGGGTCTTCGAGATGTTCAGCCAGAACGGCGGTGGGGGAAGGGCCGGCCTCGGCCTGGCCATCGCCAAGGCCTTCGTCGAGGCCCACGGCGGCCTCATCTGGATCGACCCCGACGTCGCCCGTGGTGCCCGCGTCGTCTTCACCGTCCCGTGCGAGACGCTCGTCACGGTGCCGGTCTGAGCGGCCGACATGCCCAAGGTTCTCGTCGTCGACGACGACCCGTCGTTGCTCAAGGCCCTCCGCATCGGCCTGACCGCCCGCGGGGACGAAGTGCTCACAGCACACTCGGGGACCGAGGCCGTCAACCAGGTCGCCCTGGCGCGGCCTGACCTCGTCATCCTCGACCTCGGCCTGCCCGACGTCGACGGCCTCGAGGTCTGCCGCCGCATCCGGGCGTTCTCCGACGTCCCCATCGTGGTGCTGTCCGCCTACGGCGACGAGCGTCGGAAGGTGGAGGCGCTCGACAGCGGGGCCGATGACTTCGTGACCAAGCCCTTCGGCATGGCCGAGCTCGAGGCCCGGCTCAGGGTCGCACTCCGCCACGCCGTGGCCCGGCAGGGTGACGGAGCCGAGCATCCCACGAACCTGCAGGTGGGCGACCTCGACATCGACCTGGTCCACCACATGGCGACGCTGTCGGGCTCGCAGCTGCAGCTCACGGCGAAGGAGTTCGAGCTCCTGGCCTACCTCGCCCGCCACGCCGGCAAGGTCTGCACCCACCACATGATCCTCAAAGACGTGTGGGGGCCCGGTTACGGCGCCGAGTCCAACTACGTGCGGGTCTACACCCACCGGCTGCGCAAGAAGATGGGGGACGAGGAAGGGCGGCTCCTCAAGACCGTGCCCAGCATCGGTTACCAGCTGGTCCCCGGCGAACGCACCCCGGTACCGAACGAGTAGAGCGGGTTGCGCATCAGGAGCACGCCGCGCTCGAGGGTCGGCGTGCCCTCGGCGACCAGACGGCACCCGGCGGCGATCCCGGGTAGCGAGGCGCGGCCCATGAAGCGCAGGACGAGCGTCCCGGTCCCGTCGCCGAGCACGGCGTCGGTGCGGACCCAGGGGCGTTGATAGGAGACGACCGACTCGACCTCTCCGGCCACCACCACCCGCCGCCGCGGCACCAACGCCGCGATGACGGTGGTGCTGCCGCTCACTGCTTGAGCTTGGCCAGCGCCTCGTTCAGCTGCAGCACGTTGACGTACGGCGAGCCCAGGAAGCCCAGCTGCATGCCCTGAGTCTGCTGGCTGATCAGGCGCTGGAGGGTCGCGGCCGACAGGCCGGTCGCGTTAGACACCATGGGGATCTCGGCCTGCGCGTCCTGAGGCGTGATGTCCGGGTCGATCCCGCTGCCCGAAGTGGTGACGAGGTCGGGTGTCGGGTTGACACCCCGTGCCTTCCAGTAGGCCACCAACGTCTGTGTGTTCTCCAGAAGTGTCTTGGAGCGGGGGCCGAGGTTGGTCGCCGAGGACTCGCCACTGTTCAGGACGCCGGGTTGGCCGGGGATGTTGTTGGCCGCGAGCGGGTTGTCCCCTCCGGCGGCGACCGGCTTCGCCGAGCCGGCGTAAGGGCCGAGGGCGTCGGGGCGGCCCTGGAACACGCAGCTGCCGAGAGGATGGCCCGGGCATTTGGCCTGGGACCAGTTCTGCCCGATGAGCGTCGAGCCGTTGGCCGTGATGGAGCCGTCGGCTTGCTGTCGGAAGAGGACCTGGGCGACCCCGGTGCCCACGAAGGCGTAGACGAACCCGAAAAAGACGGTGAAGACCAGGATCGCGATGATCGAGCGGCGGAGGTGGGTGATCATGTGGGACTCGCTATCAATACGCGTGGAGGGCGACAAGGACGATGTCGATGAGCTTGATGAAGATGAACGGCACGATGATCCCGCCCACGCCATAGATGAAGACGTTTCGGCGCAGGATCGACTCTGCGGACGCCGCCCTGAACTTCACTCCTCGCAGCGCGAGCGGGATGAGCGCCACGATGACGAGGGCGTTGAAGATGACGGCCGACAGCACCGCACTCTCGGGGCTGTGCAACTTCATGATGTTGAGGGGCGCCAGCTGCGGATAGGTGGCGATGAACAGCGCCGGGATGATGGCAAAGTACTTGGCCACGTCGTTGGCGATGGAGAACGTCGTGAGCGATCCACGGGTGATCAGGAGCTGCTTGCCGATTTCGACGATGTCGATCAGCTTGGTTGGGTTGGAATCGAGGTCGACCATGTTGCCGGCCTCCTTGGCCGCGGTCGTCCCGGTGTTCATCGCCACGCCCACGTCAGCCTGGGCCAGGGCTGGCGCGTCGTTCGTGCCGTCGCCGGTCATGGCGACGAGCTTCTCTCCCGCCTGCTCGTGCCGGATCAGCTCGAGCTTGGCCTCGGGGGTGGCCTCGGCCAAGAAGTCGTCGACGCCTGCCTCCTGCGCGATAGCCGCCGCGGTGAGGGGGTTGTCGCCGGTGATCATGACCGTCTTGATCCCCATCTGACGCATCTCGGCGAACTTCTCCCGGATCCCGGTCTTCACCACGTCCTTGAGCTCGATCACCCCGAGAATGACCGGACCGTCGGCGACGACCAGTGGAGTGGACCCGGCCCGGGCGATGCGATCGACGATCTCCTGAAGTCCGTCGGGCGGCGTGCCCCCCTGCTCGATCGCCCAGGTCCGCACCGAATCCGCCGCACCCTTGCGGATCTGCCGGCCCTCGACGTCGAGTCCCGACATCCGGGTGGTAGCCGAGAACGGGACGAACTCGTGCGCACCCAGCTCCCGCGCGCGGATGCCGAAACGCTCCTTGGCCAGGACCACGATGGACCTGCCCTCGGGGGTCTCGTCGGCCAGCGAAGCGAGCTGGGCGACGTCGGCCACTTCCTCTTCGGTGTGCCCGTGCGCCGGGTAGAAGGCTGACGCCATGCGGTTGCCGAGCGTGATCGTCCCGGTCTTGTCGAGCAGCAGCGTCTGCACGTCGCCTGCCGCCTCAACGGCGCGTCCGCTCATGGCGAGGACGTTCCGCTGCACGAGCCGGTCCATGCCGGCGATGCCGATGGCCGAGAGGAGCGCGCCGATGGTGGTCGGGATAAGGCACACGAGCAGGGACACCAGGATGACGACCGACACCGTCGCGCCCGAGTACTTCCCGAAGGCCTGGAGGGTCACCACGACGGGGATGAAGACGATGGTCAGCACGGCCAGGAGGATGGTGAGGGCGATCTCGTTCGGAGTCCTCTGCCGGTTGGCCCCCTCCACCAGGCTGATCATGCGGTCGAGGAAGGTCTGACCGCGCTCGGCAGTGATCCGCACCACGATGCGGTCGGAGAGCACGCGTGTGCCCCCCGTGACGGCAGAGCGATCACCTCCGGACTCACGGATGACGGGTGCCGACTCCCCGGTAATGGCCGACTCGTCCACCGAGGCGATGCCCTCGACGATCTCGCCGTCCGAGGGGATGATGTCACCCGCCTCGCACACCACGAGGTCCCCCTTCGCCAGCTCCGCGGCGTGCACCCGCTCCTCCGAGCCGGCCGGAGTGAGGCGGCGCGCCTCGGTTTCGGCGCGCATCCGGCGCAGGGTGTCGGCCTGGGCCTTCCCTCGCCCTTCCGCCATCGCTTCGGCGAAGTTGGCGAACATCACGGTGAGGAACAGCCAGATCGTGATGGACCAATCGAACTTGCCAGGATGCGCGATCGACTCGATCAGCGTCACGACGGTGCCGACGAGCACCACGAACATGACGGGGTTCTTGATCTGCCACCGGGGGTCGAGCTTCTTGAAGGCGTCGATCAGCGCCCGGCCCATGATCTGGCGGTCGAAGAGGCTCCGAGACCCTCCGACGCCGTGCGGCAGGTCGCCGGGCTGGGCCTGCGGTTGTGTGGTCAATGTGGTCATCAGAAGAACTTTCCGTGGCTGAGCTGCTCGACGATGGGCCCGAGTGAGACGGCGGGGAAGAAGGTGAGGCCACCGATGATGAGGATGACACCGATGGTCAGACCAACGAACATGCCGTTGTCGGTGCGGAAGGTCCCAAGCGACGAGGGCACGATGCCCTTGGCCGCCAAGCCCCCTCCGAGCGCGAGGGCCGGGATCATCACGCCGAAGCGTCCGATGAGCATGTCAATCGAACCGACGACGTTGTAGAACGTCGTGTTCCCGGTGAGGCCGGCCATGGCCGACCCGTTGTTGTTGGCCTGTGACGTGAGGGCGTAGAGGATCTCGGTGAAGCCGTGTGGGCCGGCGTTGAGCGGTCCGGCCCGGCCGGCGTGGATGGACACCGCAATGGCCGTCAGGACAAGCACGATGATTGGCATCACCAGTGCCGCCAGCCCGGCGAGTTTCACCTCCCGGGACTGGATCTTCTTGCCCAAGTACTCAGGCGTTCGCCCGATCATGAGCCCGCCGAGGAACACCGCGATGACGGCGTAGATGAGGATCGTGTACAACCCGCTCCCCGTGCCGCCCGGGGTCACCTCGCCCAGCATCATGCCGCTGAGCGGACCGAAGCCGCCGATCGGGTTGTACGAGTCCGTCGCACTGTCGACGGCACCGTCGGACGTCTGCGTCATCGACACGTTGAACAGCGCGCTCGTCGGAACACCGAAGCGGACTTCCTTGCCCTCGGTGTTGCCCACCGTGGAGTGCACGCCGGCGGTAACGACGGCCGGGTTGTTCTGGTGCTCGGCGTAGCTGGTGAAGCCCACCCAGGTCCCGAAGATCAGCACCATGGCGACCAGCAGCGCGACCCCGTGCCGGATGCTCCCCACCATCTTTCCGAACGTGTAGGTGAGCGCGAACGGGATGGAGAGGGTGAGCCAGATGTAGATGAAGTTGGTGATCCCCGTCGGGTTCTCGAGAGGATGCGCCAGGTCGACGTTGAAGAAGCCACCGCCGTTGGTCCCGATCTGCATGATCGTACCCATGAAGCCGGCCGGACCGCGGGGAATGGTCTGGGTGACGCCGTTCAGTGCGTCGTGGATCGTCACTGGGCCGGCGAGGGTCTGCACCGCACCCTCTCCCACCATGATGATCCCCGTCACGAACACGATCGGGAGCAGGATGTAGAGCATGCAGCGGGTGATGTCCACCCAGAAATTGCCGATGGTCGGAGAGTTTCGCCGGGCGAAACCCCGGGTCACGGCGATCGCCACGGCGATCCCGACGGCGGCGCTGATGAATTGCTGCACGGTGAGCACGCCGATCTGGGAGAAGTACGACATGGTCGTCTCGCCGCCGTAGTTCTGCCAGTTCGTGTTGGTCATGAACGACACGATCGTGTTGAAGCTGAGCGCCTGCGGCACCGCCCCGAAGTGCTGCGGGTTCAGGGGCAGCGACCCTTGGATCCTCAGCAGCAGATAGCCGAAGGCGACGAACACGCCGGAGAAGACGACGGTCGAGCCGGCGTAACGCTGCCAGGACTGCTCTTTGTCGGGGCTGGTACCCAACAGCCGGTAGAAGGGTCGCTCCGCCCAGGCGAGGTAGTGGACGCGGCCGTCGAAGACAGCAGCCATGTACGAGCCCAGGTATCGCCAGGTGATCCCCAGTGCGACGATCAGAACGACGATGGTCCAGAAGAAGCCCATGTCAGATCAGAACCACTCGGGCTTGAACATGGCGATCCCCAGGTAGATGAACACCACAATGGAGATGCCGAGGAGGAGTCCCTGGACCCAGGTCATACCCGCTCCAGGCACCAGATGAGGCCCATGAACACCGCGACAAAGGCCACGATGCCAAGTACTGCGAGAAAGTCAGCCATGGGCCCATGGTGCCGGTGGGTTCGTGAACCCGATGTCAACGCGAGGAGAGCCTGCGTCAACAGAATGTCAATACCCGCCGGGGGCCGGCTGTGCCTAAGGTGAGCGAGGTCGCGGAGTGAAAGTGGGGTGGACAATGGCCCTGGACTTGAAGGGGTGCCGCACGCTGGTGACGGGGGGCTCGTCGGGTATCGGCGCAGGGCTGGCCGAGGCTCTGGCCGAGCGGGGTGCCGTCGTGGGCATCTGCGCCCGCCGGGGCGACCGGCTGGCCGAGGTGGTGGAGCGCTGCATGGCGCACTCCCCCGACAGCCGGATGTGGGTGGTCAACCTGGCCGACACCGACGCGGTGGACAAGTTGGCCGTCGACGTCATGGACGCCTTCGGCGGCGTCGACCTGCTGGTGAACAACGCCGGCATCCCCAAGCGCCGCCACGTCACGGCGCTCGACATCGACACCATCACCGCCGTGATGCACGTCAACTACCTGTCGCCGATGCGCCTGACCATGGACCTGCTGCCCCAGATGCTGGCCCGGGGCTCGGGCACCATCGTGAACATCTCGTCGGTGGCCGCCACACTGAGCGCTCCGGGCGAGGCGGCGTACGACGCCTCGAAGGCGGCGCTGACCGCCTTCTCCGAGGCCATGGCGGTGGACCTCTGGGACAACGGGATCAAGGTCATGGTCGTGTACCCCGGCGTGATCGACACCGAGCTGTTCACGCTGCCCGACAACGACGTGCCCGACCTGCCCGTGACGGCGGAGCCGGTCTCGGTGGCCGTCGACGCCATCCTGGCGGGGCTCGAGACGGGCGCCGCGCAGGTCTACGTGCCCGAGTGGTTCCACGGCATCGCCGCCTCCAAGGCTCAGGACGTCGGCAAGTTCCTCGAGGGCACGGCCGCCTACCTGCGCGACCAGAAGCAGAAGCAGGCGCAGAAGGCCTGAGAGGGAGGTGGGCGTGAAGATCGAACCCGATGCGGCGGGGATGAGCGCGGACCGCCTGGAGCGCATCACCGAGCACTTCGGCACCAACTACGTCGACACGGGGAAGATCGCCGGCTGCCAGATCACCGTCGTGCGGGGCGGGCACACGGCATACCAGCGCTCGCTCGGGCTGATGGACCGCGAGCGCGGTGTGGCGATGGCGGACGACGCCATCTTCCGCATCTACTCCATGACCAAGCCCATCGCCTCGGTCGCCCTGATGCAGCTCTACGAGCGCGGCATGTTCCAGCTGCTCGACCCCGTCCACCGCTACATCCCCGCCTGGCGGACGCTCCAGGTGGGCGAGGTGCAGGACGACGGCACCGTCCGCCTGGTGAAGCCCCAACGCCCGATGAACATGCGCGACGTCCTCATGCACACGACCGGGCTCCCGGGCGCCATCTTCCCGGGCAACCCCATCGACGACGCGTTCGCCAAGGCACGGGCGGCGCTGGGCGGCGACCAGACGCTCGAGAGCGTCACGGCGCTCCTGGCCGAGCACCCGCTCAAATTCCACCCGGGGACACAGTGGAACTACGGCCTCTCCACCGACATCGTCGGCCGGCTGGTCGAGATCCTCTCGGGGATGCCCTTCGACGACTACCTGCGCCAGGAGCTCTTCGAGCCCCTGGGCATGGTCGACACCGGGTTCTTCGTCCCGGAGGCGTCGTTGCCCCGGCTGGCCGCCTGCTACGAGTACCGCCCGGCCACCACCCCGCGCCTGATGGACGGCCCCTTCGCCAACGGGGTCATGCGCCCCCGCTCCTATCTTTCGGGCGCCGGCGGCCTGGTCTCGACGACGCGGGACTACGTCGCCTTCAGCCAGATGCTGGCCAACGGCGGCCAGCTCGGCGGCCGACGGGTCCTCGGACGCAAGACCCTGGAGCTGATGACGGTCAACCACCTGCCCGGCGGGGCGACCCTGCAGGACATGGCCATCGGGGGCTTCGGCGAGGCCGGCTTCGAGGGCGTCGGCTTCGGCCTGGGCTTCGCGGTCGGTCTCGGCCCGGCGGCCACGGGCATGGCCGGTTCGGGCGGCGAGTTCTACTGGGGCGGCGCCGCCAGCACGGCGTTCTGGGTCGACCCGGTCGAGGACCTCTTCGTCGTGTTCATGACGCAGCTGTTCCCGTCCGTCGCCTACCCGTTCCGGGCCCAGCTGCGCGCGCTCGTCTACCAGGCCATCGACGACTGATGCCCCGGGGCGAGGAGCCCGTCGGACCGGCCGACGCCACCGCGGTCCCCCGCTTCGCCGGCCTGGCCACGTTCGCCCGGCTGCCCACCGCGGCACAGGTGCCGCGGTGGGACATCGCGGTGGTGGGCGTCCCCTTCGACGGGGGCACCAGCTACCGGCCCGGGGCCCGCTTCGGCCCCGCCGCGGTGCGCCAGGGCTCGCGCCTCCTGCGTCCCTACAACCCGGCTCTCGACGCGCTCCCCTTCGAGCTGGCCCAGGTGGTCGACGCGGGCGACATCGCCTGCACGCCGTTCAGCTCCGAGCAGGCGGTCACCCAGATTGAGGCCGGCGCCGACGCGCTCCTGTCCGGCGGCGGGCGGCTGGTGGCGATCGGGGGCGACCACACCATCGCGCTGCCCCTCCTACGGGCCACGACCCGGCGGCACGGGCCGCTCGCCCTGGTGCACTTCGACGCGCACCTCGACACGTGGGACTCCTACTTCGGGCAGCGCTTCACCCACGGGACGCCGTTCCGGCGGGCCTGGGAGGAGGGCCTGCTGCTGCGCGACCACAGTGTCCACGTCGGGCTGCGGGGCCCGCTGTACTCAGACGCCGACCTGACCGACGACACCGGCATGGGCTTCGCCCAGATCACGACGGACGACGTCGACACCCGGGGTGTCAGCGCCGTGGTGCAACAGGTGCTGGCACGGGTCGGGGACGCGCCCGTCTACGTGTCGGTGGACATCGACGTCCTCGATCCGGCGCACGCCCCCGGCACCGGTACGCCCGAGGCGGGCGGCCTGACCAGCCGGGAGCTCCTGGCCCTGGTGCGGGGGCTCGAGCCAGCCGCCGTCGTGGGGGGCGACGTGGTGGAGGTGTCCCCCGCCTACGACCACGCCGAGATCACCGCTGTCGCCGCGGCGCACGTGCTCTACGACCTGGTCACGCTGCTGGCTCGGCGTGGAGGCACCTGACCCGGGGCGGCGCGCTTGTAACAGTGCATTCACGTACGGGAAACCGGCCGCGAATGTTGCACCCGTAGGGTGAGCGTCGCACTGCCGTACGAAGCGGGGATATTCGGGAACCGACGTGAAGCGAGACCTTCTGGTTGGTGTGGCCCAGTGGCTGTCCACACCAGGCGAGCCACGACAGAACATGAGCGTGGCGCTCGGCATGATGGACGAGGCGGCGTCACGTGGCGTCGAGCTCCTGGTGCTCCCGGAGCTCTGGTCTTGCGGCTACGACCCCGAGACCCTCGGTCGCGACGCCAGAGCGGACGCCGAGCCGCGCCAGGGCCCGCGTTCGGAGCGGCTCGCCGAGGCCGCCCGCCAGCGTGAGCTGTGGCTGGCGGCGGGCAGCGTGCCCGAACTGGGCGAGAACGGCCTCCTCTACGACACGGCGCTCGTCTTCAACCCCCGCGGCGATCTGGTGGCCTGGCACCGCAAGGCACACCTGTTCCCGCCGACACTCGAGCACACCGTGTTCACGCCCGGCGACCGGTTGACGACGTTCGACGACCCCGCCCTCGGCCGGGTCGGCCTGGTGGTCTGCTTCGACGGCGACTTCCCCGAGGTCGCCCGCACCCTGGCCCTGCGCGGGGCGCGCCTGATCCTCGCCCCTGCCGCCTACGAGGTGGAGGGCGCCAACGCCTGGGACCTCCTCTACCCCGCCCTGGCCCTCACCAACAGCCAATGGTGGGTGCAGGCCAACCAGGCCGGCTCGCACTCGACGTCCACCCTGCTGGGCGCCAGCCGGATTGTGGCGCCGACCGGCACCGTGGTGGCGGAGGCCAGCCGGGCTGTGCCGGGCTCACCGAGCCGGGCCGAGCTCCTGGTCCATCGCATCGACCTGCACATCGCGTACGAGCGCGAGGGGATCTCCGGGTTGCTGGAGGACGAGCGCCATCCCGATCTCTATTTCGACCGCGTGCCGGTCGAGTCGGGGTAGCGACGCCCGACCGGCCCCTTCACTCCACTCGGGCAGGCATGTGCAGCGCCGCACGGACGCGATCCCGGAAGGTGAGGTACTGGTCGTGGGCCAGCCACGGGGCCGACGGCAGCCTGTCGATCAGGCGCGGCGCCTCCACGACCTCACCATCCGCGAATTGGTCCCCGGTGAGGTCGACGTCGACGCCGGCCAGCCGGTTCCAGTAGTGGAAGCCTTGGGGCGAGCCGTCGGCGCGGTGCACCTCGGCCTCGAGCAGCAGGCCGCCGAGCAGGTCGTGGACGACGAGGGCGGTCACGGCGCACTGACCCCGGGAAGGGTTGGCCGGCGTCCATTGCGCGGCGTCACTCGGATCGCAGGTATCGAGAGACCACGAGGCTCGGATGGCGGCCTCGAGACCCTCGAGCGTCAGTGGCCGTGCTCCACGGGATCGGTCGGAGTCGGTCATCTTCTCAGTTAACACGGACTCGGACGGCTCCCGGCCGCGGGCCGACCCGGACCCGAGGCCTTGACGGTCCGGGGTTTGTGGGGTTGGCTGACAATCGGGCCGACCACAGGCGCCGGCCGCGGCAGGCGGGGGGGACTTCCATGAAGGTCACGATCATCGGAACCGGCTTCATCGGCTCCACGCTCGGACGCTCGCTCGCCGACGCCGGGCACCAGGTCGTCTACGGCTCCCGGCATCCCGATGAAGAGGTTCCCGCCGGGACGGGCGCGACCGTCGCGGCGGTCAGAGAGGCGCTGGCCGACCCCGACGTCGTGATCCTCGCCCTCCCGGGCGCGGCGGTCGCCGATCTGACCGCGGCACACGGTGACGCGCTGGCGGGAAAGCTGGTGATCGACGCCACCAACCAGATGGGTGCCGAGGTCGCCAACGCGAGAGCCTCCCTTCCGTCGACGGTTCGCTACGCCCGGGCGTTCAACACACTGGGTGGCGAGAACATGGCGGACCCCGTGTTCGACGGTGAGCGGGCCGACATGTTCTTCTCTGCTCCGGTCGGCGACCGGGAGACGGTCGAGACCGTCATCGAGGGCGTGGGCCTGCGCCCGGTTTACGTCGGGGAGGATCAGGAGGCGGTCATCGACGCCCTGTTCCAACTGTGGGTGGCGCTGGCGATGCGACAGGGGCGGGGCCGCCGGCTGGCGTTGCGACTGCTGGAGGGCTGAGCCGGGGCGTCACGGCCCGTGGCGCAGATGACCTTCGGCCCTGGTCCGCGGGCGCGCCCTCGGTTGGACTGGTCCGGTGAGCCAGCTGACCCGATCGGCGGCCACGCCGCTCGGCCTCCAGGATTGGCGCCGCTGGGCTGCCCTGGTCGTGGTGTGCCTCGCTGCGCTCATCATCAACGTGGACAACACCATCCTCAACGTTGCCCTTCCGACGCTCGTCCGGGATCTGCACGCCACCACGAGTGAGCTGCAGTGGATCGTCGACTCCTACGCGATGGCGTTCGCCGGCCTGCTCTTCGTCGGAGGGAGCCTGGCCGATCGCTTCGGGCGCAAACGGTTCTTCCTCATCGGGCTCACGGTCTTCGCGGCGGGATCGGTCGGTGCGGCCTTCTCAGGCTCCGTCCATCTCCTGATCGCCTGTCGAGCCGTGATGGGAACCGGTGCGGCCCTCACCATTCCGGCGTCGCTGTCGATCATCAACGACGTCTTCCGCGATCCGGGCGAGCGGGCACGCGCCATCGGCGCCTGGGCCGGGACCATCGGACTCGGGATCGCCATCGGCCCGATAGCCGGCGGCCTCCTGCTCTCGAGGTTCTGGTGGGGGTCGATCTTCCTCGTGAACATCCCGATCGTCCTCATCGGCCTGGTGGGAGGCGCGGCCCTGGTTCCCGACTCGAAGAACCCGGACGTGCACCCGCCCGACCCCGTCGGGGCCGTGTTGTCGATCGCCGGTCTCGGGCTGCTGCTCTGGGCGATCATCGAGGGTCCGACGCAGGGGTGGACCTCGGGTGTCGTCGTGGGGGTCGGGGCCGCCAGCCTGGTCGCCCTCGGGGGCTTCGTCGCCTGGGAATCCCACAGCACGCACCCCATGCTCAAGCTGGAGTTCTTTCGTGACCGGAGGTTCTCCACGGCGCTCGCGGCCGAATGCCTCGGCGTGTTCGGGTTGATGGGCGCGCTGTTCCTCTCGACGCAGTTCCTCCAGTTCGACCTGGGGCTGTCACCGCTCCAGGCCGGGATCCGGATTCTGCCCATCGCCGCCATGGTGATCGTCAGCGCCGCGCTGTCCCCGGTCCTCGCCCGCCTCATCGGCACCAAGTTCACCGTGGCCGCCGGCCTGACCTCGATCGCGGGTGGCCTGTGGCAGGTGTCGGCGGCCTCAAGGCTCGAGACGACGTACGGCGAGATCATTCTGGGACTGCTGCTGATCGGCTTCGGCGCCGGGCTCATGCTGCCCACGGCCACGAACTCGGTCATCGGCTCGGTCCCCCGGGGCGACTCCGGGATCGGCTCGGCCACCAACACCGTGGCTCTCCAGGTCGGAGGCGCGCTGGGCGTGGCCGTGGTGGGAAGCGTGATGCTGACCCGCTACCAGGATCACATGACCTCGGTGCTGTCCGGCCGGCACGTTCCGACCCCTGTCGCCCACACGATCCTCGGCTCCCTCGGAGGTGCCCTCGCTGTGGCGGCGAGCGTCGGCGGGGCAACCGGCGCGCTGCTGGCCCGCGCCGCGCGCACGGCCTTCATGAGCGGGAACGGGGTGTCGCTCGCCGTGGGCGCGATCGTCGCCCTCAGCGGTGCCGTGCTCGTGCTGGTGGCTCTCCCGTCGCAGCCCGGCCGGGAAAGCCGCGGTCAGGCCGATCAGGGGTAGCCGTGCGGAGCGCCTGCCCGCCGCCGCTCCCCCGGTCGAGGCACGTCGAGCCGCTGCACCCGGCCCGCGTTCGGGCAGCGTGAGGGACATGGAAGACTTTGGCATCGACCCAGTCCCGACCGACGGCGTCCCCAACCCGCAGCGCAGTGGCGGAACGCAGACCCGCCAGCAGTGGGTCCGCGCCAACTTCACCCAGATCTTCGGCACCTCGATTGAGGAGCTCCGTGCGCAGGGAATCGACCCCCGCCAGTACGCGCTCGACCACCGCGACCAGATCCGTCGCTTCGCCCAGGCACAACGTCGCCAGGGCATCGCGGTCCCCGGTGGACGCGGCAACGGCGGGCCCACTGCAGACGGCTCCACCAATCGGCGCTACGGCTACGGCGGCGGTGGCCGCTTCGGCATCGGGATGCGCGGCGGCAGCGCGTGGATAGGGATCCTGCTGATCCTCTTCGCAGTGCGCTTCTTGCTGGTCGACTCCTTCGTCGGCCCCCACGCCGCCATCTTCTGGGTGCTCGGGATCGGCGGGGTCCTCCTCGTGGCCCGGGTGCTCCTGTTCTCGTGGCTCCGCAGAAGGCGCGTGCGTCGCTACCAGCCTGGCGAGAGCTCGGACAGCCGCCCGGGTTTCTGAGCTCCGCGGCGGCGTTCAGGCACCCCCGACTCAGAGCCTCATGGTCGGGTGCGGCTCAACGACGACGCTGGCGCTGCGAAGACGCTCCAGCACGCGGTTCTCACGCCCGTACGACAGCGGGGTGAACAGGAGCGTGTCGAGAGGGAACCACAGGCCCACCCACACCAGGACCCATCCTCCGGAGTCGAGGACGAGGTTGGCGTTCCCTGTTGAGCCGACGATGCTCCCCTTGACGATGACGAGGAGGAAGCCCAGGACGACGATCGGGATCCCGATCCACAACGAGGACACGCCGTCGAG
Organism: uncultured Acidimicrobiaceae bacterium; assembly: GCA_963824195.1. Classification (GTDB taxonomy): domain Bacteria; phylum Actinomycetota; class Acidimicrobiia; order Acidimicrobiales; family RAAP-2; genus Bog-473. Next base: position 279,114 of record CAWGOJ010000008.1, read on the forward strand.
CCGGACCGCTCGGCGCTCCCGTTGGTTGTAGGCGATCCGATGGTCGCAGTAGCGAGTGAGGGTGCGGCCGATCCGTTGGTTCATGCCCTCTTCGATGTGATCGGACGGCAGGGAAAGCTCGATCCGCACAGGCCCCCTGGAGCGGCGGCTTCGCAGCACGCTGATGCAGTACTCAAGCCCGGTCATGAAGTTGCGGTACTCGGAGAACAGATCCGTCTGCGCCAGGACGAACATGTCCTCAGGGCTCGTGAGCGACAGTGAGATCACCTGTGGAGCCCGGTCAGCCATGGCGCTCTGTTCTAGCCGCCGGGCAATGACGATGACCAGGGGTGCCGCCCTGACCCCTTTCCCGAGCGCGTCGGCTGCAATAGGCATAGCGTACTGGCGTCGACTCGATATCCGAGTGGGCCACCGACAATCGAAGGAGGCGAAGCAATAATGCTCTTCATGACCGAGTACCGGTTGAAGCCACATATGCCAAAGGCCGACGTCAAGCGCCTCATGGACATCTTCGGCAAGCGTGGAGCCGTAGAGGGCGAGATCGCGAACTACGTGCGGGCTGATGGATTAGGCGGCTACACGATCAGCGAGTCCGACAGCCTGAGCGCCGCGTACGCGGACGTCCTGGCCTACTCGGAATACATGACGTTCTCCATCAATCCCATCATGAAGATCGATGACGCCGTCGGCCCGATCTTCGAATACCTCGGGTAGCGGCCCGACGACACTCGGATCTGATGGTCGACCCGGCGGGCCTGATGGCCCTTTGGGTCGCGTCAGCTCCGGCGCGGCCGCGCCTCAACTGGGCGTAGAGTGGAGCGAACGAGGAGCACCATGACAACCTCACCTGAGTCTTCGCACATTGCCGCTCAGCTCGACGAGCACCACGCACCCGAGACGAACGGGCGCATCGCGGTCTGCCGGCGGTGTGGAGCACGAACGGACAGCCCCACGGGGATGCACCATGTCGTGCAAGAAGGTCGAGAGAGCCGATCGCGCGAATGGCTCCTCGCCCAGTCACGGCTGGCGGACATTGCGCACGCACAATTGCTGCGGGGCCACTGAGCACAGAGGCAACACCTCGCACGGGTGCGGTGCGTGGCTGGCACGGCGGGGCAACCTAGTGGACGGGACATCTCGGGTTGGCGGGCCGGCCCCTCGGGGCACCGGCGCACGGCCGGGCTCGCTGCAAGTGGTCGTTGGTAGGGTCGCCGCCATGTCAGAGGCTGCGGGCACCGGGCTCGCCGGGAGGATCGCCCTGGCCGGCTACGTCACCGGGCAGCGGGTCGAGGTCGACCGGCGGGGGGTCCCGCCGGTGAGCGCGGGCAGCCACGACGAGGACGTCTCGCTCTATGAGGGCCTGCTCTCGACGCGCGCCATTCGGCGCTACACCGACGAGCCGGTCCCCGACGAGGTGCTGCGGGACATCCTCTTTGCCGCCACCCGGGCGCCGAGCGGGTCGAACCGCCAGCCCTTCCGCTTCATCGTCCTCACCGACGGGCCGGTGGCCCGGGAGGCCAAGAGGCTGCTCGGGGAGGGGGCACGCGGCTTCTGGGCCGCCAAGAGGGAGGCCGACGGCTACGACAAGGGCTCCGGCGTCGATTCCGACTCGCCCAAGGCGCGCATGGCCCGCACCATGCAGCACTACGTGGACACCTACGAGTCGGTCCCGGTACTGATCCTCGCCTGCTTCGTCCACTACCGCCACACCAACTACACCGACGGGGCCTCGGTCTACCCCGCCTGCCAGAACCTGCTCCTGGCCGCCCGCGCCCTCGGCTACGGCGGCGTCATGACGGGCTGGCAGTTCGCGGCAGACGCCGAGCTGCGGGCGCTGCTGCACGTCCCCGACGAGGTGGATCTCATGGCGACCATCACCATCGGCCGCCCGCAGGGGCACCACGGCCCGGTGCGCCGGCGCCCCCTCCCGGAACTGGTGTACGGGGAGCAGTGGGGGCAGGCCCCCGCCTGGGCGGTCGACCCGCCGGGGGCCGAGCACACCGCTGCGGGACCACCGACCGCCAGCTAATACAGTCTGGGTGTAGCGCACGCCCCGCGGAAAGCCGACCATGCCGCCTGCCGACTCCCCCGTCTTCGACGCCGACAACCACTACTACGAGGCGCTCGACGCGTTCACGCGCCACCTCGACCCCGCGCTCGGGCCTCGGGTGATCCAGTGGGTCGAGGTCGGCGGTCGCCGCTACCACGCGCTGGGCGGCCGGATCAGCCGGGCCGTCACGAACCCGACGTTCAACCCGATCTCCCCGGCTGGCGCACTGGTCGACTATTTCCGGGGCAACCCGGACGGCCGGCCGATGCACGAGCTCATGGGGGCGCCCGAGCCCATCCGCCCCGAGTACCGCGACCGCGACGCCCGCCTGGCCACCATGGACGCCCAGGGCCTGGCCAAGGTCTGGCTGTTCCCGACCCTCGGCATGCTCTACGAGGAGGCTCTCAAGGACGACCCCGGGGCGGTGGTCCTCCTGTTCCGGGCCTTCAACCGCTGGCTCGCCGAGGACTGGGGCATGGCGTACCGGGACCGGATCTTCGCCGCTCCGTACATCTCGCTGGCCGACGTGGACGAGGCCGTGCGTGAGCTCGAGTGGGCGCTCGACGCGGGGACCCGCACGGTCGTGATGCGGGCAGCGGCGCCCACGACCGTGAACGGACCGCTCTCGCCGGCGGCCGACGCCTTCGACCCCTTCTGGGCCCGGGCGGACGAGGCCGGTATCACCGTGGTCGTGCACGCCGGCGACGCCGGGCTGTCGACCAACGGCTATGCGGTCGACGGCTTCTCGGCGTCGTTCCGCGCCGGGCCGGCGCGGCCGAGCATCAAGATGTTCGCCATTGAGCGGGCGGCCCACGACTTTCTGGCCACCCTGATCCTCGAGAAGCTCTTCGATCGCTTCCCGAACGTGCGCGTCGCGTCGGTCGAGAACGGCTCGGAGTTCCTCGCCCCCTTATTCCGCAAGCTCCGCACGACGGCGCGGCGCATGCCGGGCTATTTCGCCGAGGATCCCGTGGTCACCTTCCGGCGCCATGTGTGGATCAACCCGTTCTGGGAGGACGACGTCGATGAGATCGTCGACCTCATGGGCGACGATCGGGTGATCTTCGGATCGGACTGGCCGCACATCGAGGGGTTGCCCGAGCCGGCCGACTGGGTGACGGAGCTGCAGAAACTCCCGCCCGAGTCGGTGGCCAAGATCATGGGCGGCAACGTGTCCGAGCTCAACGAGAGGCGGCCGCGGCCATGACCGAGGTCGTCGACCGCAGCGAGACCGTGGACTCCGCACCGCCCCCAACCCAGCTCGATCCGCACGTCATCGTCCTGTTCGGGGCGACCGGCGACCTGGCGGCGCGCAAGCTCCTCCCCGGCCTGCTCCACCTGTCCATCTCAGGGATGATGCCGGAGTACCGCATCGTGGGAAGCTCGACGAGCGACCTCAGCGACGAGGACTTCCGCCACCTGGCCCGCCACGCCTGCGACCAGTTCGCCGTGGGCAAGATCTCGCTGCTGCAGTGGGCGAACTTCGAGAGGCGGCTGACCTTCGTGTCGACCACGGCCGGACCGCAGGCGCTGGCGGACGCGGTGGCCAAGGCGGAAGACGAGATCGGCAGCGACAACGTCCGCCGCCTGCACTACCTGAGCATCCCGCCGGCGGCGGCCCGCTCGGTGCTCCAGCTGCTGGCCGACGCCAAGCTGGTCGAGCGGTCGCGGATCATCATGGAGAAGCCGTTCGGCACCGACCTGGCCAGTGCGGTGGCGCTCAACGACGCCGTGCACCAGATCTTCGACGAGGAGCAGATCTTCCGCATCGACCACTTCCTCGGGAAGGAGGCGGCGCAGAACATCCTGGCCTTTCGCTTCGCCAACGGCCTGTTCGAGCCGATCTGGAACAGGGACCACATCGACCACGTGCAGATCGACGTGCCCGAGACGCTCGGGGTCGACGACCGCGTCGCCTTCTACGAGGCGACCGGGGCCTTCAAGGACATGGTGGTCACCCACCTCTTCCAGATCCTGGGCTTCATGGCGATGGAGCCGCCGACGGAACTCTCCGCCGGTCCGATCAACGAGGAGAAGAACAAGGTCTTCCGCTCCATGCGCCCGCTCGATCCTTCCCAGGTCGTCCGCGGCCAGTACGATGGCTACCGCGAAATCCCCGGCGTGGCCGCCGATTCCGACACCGAGACGTTCGTCGCGCTGCGGTGCGACATCGACAACTGGCGCTGGGCGGGCGTGCCCTTCTTCCTGCGCACCGGCAAGCAGCTCGGCGGCGGCGAGCGGATCATTTCCATTGCCTTCCGTGAGCCACCCAAGTCGATGTTCCCCGACGACTCGGGCATGGGCACCCAGGGGCCCGACCACCTCACCTTCGATCTAGCCGACTCCTCGAAGCTGTCGCTCTCCTTCTACGGCAAGAAGCCCGGTCCGGGCATGAAGCTCGAGAAGCTCAGCCTCCAGTTCGCCTTGCACGAGACGGGGCAGGACGCCGACGTGCTGGAGGCCTACGAGCGCCTCATCCACGACGCCATGGTGGGCGACCACACCCTGTTCAATACGGCCGAGGGCATTGAACGCCTGTGGGAGATCTCGACCCCGCTGCTCGAGAGCCCGCCCCCGGCAGAGGCGTATCCCAAGGGCGGTTGGGGCCCGCCGGCCATCAACGACCTCATCGCGCCCCGCAGCTGGCGGCTGCCCTTCGAGCGCCGCTGGCGCAGCGGCTCGACCTCCTGACCGGGGCCGGCGTCCCCCACTCCCGCTTCGTCACCCGACCAGGTCCACCGAGGGACTCGGCCGGCAAAGCAGTCAGGTGATCGACATGCTGTGGCTGGCCGGCTCCGAAGAGAGCGCTGGACCAAGGGATCCCCGAGGATGCTGCTGGAGAACGGGTCCTCCAGGCGATGCAGTGTCTCTTCGCCACCTGCGAATTCGTGGAGTGACGGCGTCCCGCCCGGCAGTCCAGGGCCACCCGACGGCACCGACTCAGGGGATGAGCACGATCTTCCCTCTGGTGTGGCGATGCTCGAGATCCTCGAAGGCATCGGCCACCCGGTCGAGGGGGTAGGTCGCCGCGATGGGGATCTCGATGGCGCCCGAGGCCACCAGGTCCGCCATTTCGGTGAGGACCTCGGGAGTCGAGGCGGTGACGCTGCCGTCGGCTTTGACGCCGAGCTCGTTTGCAAGCTCGAACGAGGCGATCGTCTCGATGCGGTCACGGGGAATGCCGAGGTCGACAGCGAGTTGGACGTACTCGGGCCCGAAGAGGTCGATGAAGGCATCGATCCCATCGCCGGACGCCTCCCGCAGGCGCTCGGCCAGGCCCTCGCCGTAGCTGACGGGGACGGCTCCGTGAGACCGGAGCCAGTCCGCGTTGGCGGCGGACGCGATCCCGAGGACCTGCGCGTGATGCACGGCCAGGAGCTGCACCACAACGGTCCCCACCCCGCCCGCCGCAGCCGAGACGGCGACCGTGTCACCCTTCTTGGCGTCGACGGCCCGCACGGCGGCATAAGCGGTACACCCGACCACGTAGAGAGACCCGGCGGCCTCCCAGCTCACAGCGGGAGGCTTGTGGATCAGCTGGGACGTCGGGACCGCGACATGGGTGGCATGGCTCGAACGGCTCCACGAGAAGCCCAGCACCTCGTCCCCGACCGCAAACTCGGTGACCCCCTCGCCGACGGCGGTCACGACTCCGGCAAGGTCGCTGCCCTGGCCCGACGGAAAGGCGGCAGGAAAGCGGGCGTCCAAGGCACCGCTTCGGATGGCCGCCTCACCGGGATTGATGCCCGCCGCCTTGACGGCCACCACGACCTCACCCGGAGCGGGGACTGGCATCGGGATGTCCGTGACATAGAGGACGTCCCGATCTCCATACCGGTCGAAACGCACCGCACGTGAGCGGGTACCGGTCATGGTGCTTCCTCCCTAGCTGGCTCGAAGCGAAGGCGCATCGGCGTGGCCCTCCGGCTCGAGGTTCACTGTGACGCTACCGGGCGTTGCGCACGCGCCGTTCAGCTCCTCGCGTCACGCTCTCACGTGGTTCCCTCGTTCGATCCCAGCCCTGCTCCGGTCCGAGCCGAACGCCGACGCCCGATTCGCAGGGCCGTCGCGGCTGCTCGCGCTACCAGGCGTCCAGGGTCTGCGAGTGGAAATCGATGATCGCCAGGAGGTCTCCGAGACGGCCGATGACCGCCCGGGTGTCGGCGGCGGGGTCGGTGATCGTCCGCTGTGCGGTAAATGCGACCTCGGCGCATGTGTGCAGCATCAGGGCAATGCGCCCCCCGAGCTCCAGGTCCGGGCAGGGGTTGGTCTCCACCCACACCGTCGCTTCCCTGGTGGCGACCTCGAGCTCATCCGCCGCCGCCAGCATGGTGATGTCGTTCACTCTTATGGACCCCGAGAACCGGCTCTCGGCGCTCGTCACGCGTTGCAGGACGGCTGTCGCCTTGATGAGCCACTGCTGTCCGGTGAGTTCTCTATGCATGATGATCGATGAACCAGCGGGGCAGAAGTTTCAGCCAAATGTGCCGGGCCCCGTCCTATAGCGATTCTGGCGAGACTGTCCGATCCTCCATAGAGCCATTCGGACCGTGGGCCGCACAAACTCCCGACAACAAACGTCATCGGGCTGAGGGTAGGGCACGCCGGCGTTGTTGGCGAGCATCGTCAGCGGCAGGGAGGTACACAGTTCGGCGACCTCGGGTACCCCGTCATCGGTGGACAGGTCCGCGACCACCGGCTGGACCTGACGTCCGTGAACGAGGCGGCGAGGTCTTCCAGCCGGTCCGCGCGTCGTCCCACGACCTCGAGGAGGTCGTACTTGTCGGCGGTCAGGCGCTGAGCGAAGGCGGCGCCGATACCAGACGATGCCCTGGTGACGATCGCAAGCTTGCTCATGACCCTGTTGTCCCTTCGTGCGCCCGCATCGGAGCGGGTCGCGCCACCTAGCCCATTCGTGCCGAAGTGTCCCGGCGCACGGGGGCATTTGCCCCCTGTCCAGCTCGGGCGCCACGCCACATACTGGATGAATGGCAGCGGAGCACAACCCAGTTGCGATTCTTCACACTCTTCTCGGAGTCATTCTCCGTTAGTACGATACGGCCACGGGGAGGGCTATGAGTTTTAACCTTTCGTGCATAGTTCGAGAAGCTGGCCGGCAGTACCCGGAGAAGGCCGTCGTACTGCATGCGAACGGCACCCTTACGTTCCGTGAGCTCGACGAGCTCTCTGACCGATTTGCGGCGGGTCTCCAAGATGCCGGTGTCGTAGCCGGCAACAGCGTTGCCCTGCAGCTCCCAAATCTTCCCGAGTTCCTCATTGCTTATTTCGGCATCCTAAAGGCAGGCGCCGTGGTCGTTCCGATGAACGTCCTCTTGAAGGCCCCCGAGGTTGAGTTCTATTTGGCCAATTCAGGCGCCCAAGTATTCATCACCTTCGCGATGTTCGCCGACGAGGCCCTGAAGGGTGCTGAACAAGCCTCCGTGCACAAGATCTATGTCGTGGGAAGCACCGACTTCACCGAGAATGTGATGCCCTTCTCCGAGCTGGTCAATAGAGCGTCCGGTCCTGTCTTCGAGCCCCGCTCACCGATGGACACCGCGGTCATCATCTACACCTCTGGGACTACCGGGACTCCGAAGGGCGCGGAGTTGACACATTTTCAGCTCTACATGAACTCAGACATCCCGGGGAGGATCTTCGGGGTGGAGGAAGACGACATCGTCATCGTCGCCGTCCCGCTCTTCCACGTCTTTGGACTCTCGAGCATCTTGAATATCGTCGTGCGCTTCGGGGCAACCATGGTGCTCCTTCCCCGATTCGACTCGACGGCTGTCCTCCAATCGATCATGAAGTACCGCGCCACCATTTTTGAGGGCGTTCCCACGATGTACGTCGATCTGCTGTCGCAGTCCGATTTCGATGACTACGACCTGTCCTCGTTGCGCGTGGCGATATCCGGTGGAGCCGCGATCCCCGCTGAAGTTCTGGAAGAGTTCGAACGCCGGGTGGGCGTGGTGATCCTCGAGGGCTATGGACTCTCGGAGACCGCGTCGACGGCCACGTTCAACCAGAGCGCCGCTGAACGCAAGGCCTACAGCGTCGGGAAGCCGATCTGGGGCACCGAGGCGGCGATCTGGGACAAGACCAACCAACCGCTGCCCTCTGGCAATGACAACGTCGGTGAGATCGTCATCCGCGGCTACAACGTCATGAAGGGCTACCACGGCCGGCCCGACGCCGACGCCGAGGCCTTCACCGGTGAGTGGCTCCACACTGGTGACCTCGGCTACGTCGACGACGAGGGTTTCTTCTTCATCGTGGACCGCAAGAAGGAGCTGATCATTCGGGGTGGCTACAACGTGTATCCACGCGAGATCGAAGAGGTCCTCTACACCCACCCAGCGGTCTTCGAGGCGGCAGTGCTCGGCATGGCTGACCCCAGGGTAGGTGAGGAGGTGATGGCCTTCGTCTCGTTGCGAATCGGCGCCACAGCGACTCCCTCAGAGATCATCGACTACGTCAAACAACGCGTGGCGGCCTACAAGTACCCGCGCCGGATCGAAATTCGCGACGTCCTTCCCAAGGGGTCGACCGGCAAGATCTTGAAGACAGAACTCAAGGCTGACCTGAACGAGCCCGAATGATCCCGCCACGACTGTGTGCTCCTGTCGCACCGGTGGACCGGCGGCCCGACACACCCTCTGTGACCCACATCAGAATCCCGTGGCCGCGATGATGGCCCCGTTGAGGTGAGTTCCCGACATGCCGCCGTCGTTGGGAGCGTCACCGTAATTGAAGACGTCACCGAGAGCCGACGAGACCCAGTAGCCCGCACCATCGGAGGTCGCGAAGATAGCGGTCGCGGCGTCCAGGGCGTTGAAATTGGCCGATGACGGCGAGCCCAGGTTGTTTGCCGCATCGCCGTAGGGGAAGACCTCGCCGTCGCTCAAGAGCACCCAATAACCCTTCCCGTCGGGGGTGGCCACGGCCGAGGTGACGAGGCCATGTTGGGGTGCGCCGAAGTAGGGGGCGTCGCCGAAGGTGTAGACGTTGCCCGTGGAGGTCACCACCCAGTAGCCATCGCCGCTGTGGTCGGGCATGACCGCGACCGCGGAACCCGCACAGCCCCCGATTCCCGGGCACGACCCGGCGAAGTGGGCATCTCCGAATGCGAAGACGCCACCGTCGCGGGCCACCATGAAGTACCCGCCGTCGTCGATCGAGGGCACCATGCCCACGATGGGGGCGTTGAGGCTGTTGGGAAGACCTGAGCCGGCAGGGTGGAGCCCGAGGCCGGGAATCGATCCGTAGAACTGGGTGTCGCCGAAGCTGAAGACCCCGCCGTCAGAAGCGTCAAGCCAGTAGCCACCACGATTGGCGGTCGGCACAATGCCGACGACGGGTCGCTGGAGCCTCAGGCTCCCGGTCGATCCGTAGAAGGCAGCCGAGCCGAAGGTAAAGATCCCCCCGTCTGATCCGACGAGCCAATAGCCGTGCGGGGATGGGGCGGCGACAACAATGTTCGTCGTGCCGCTTGAGGCCACGGAGTTCGCATCACCTGAGTACTGCCCGTGAACAACGTCGTTCCCCTGGGGCGTACTGGTCGCCGCGCAGGACCCGGATCCGTTGGACAGAGTTGCCGTGCAGAGATAGGTCGAACCGTCCGTGAAGGCGACAGTCCCAGTTGGTGCGGGACCCGCTGAACTGACACCAGCCGAATAGGTGACCGAACTCCCAAAGGTCGATGAGGTGGGATTGGCCGAGACCGCGGTCGTCGTCTGCTCAGGCACGTAGGTAATCGGGAATGATTGGTTGGAAATACTCCCGGCGTGGGCGATGACGTTCCCGACGCCGTCAACCATGTCCACCGAGGAGAAGACGGTCGTAGAGGGATCCACAGCATTGAGGGCCAGCTGAGTGAACTGCGCCGATCCGAAGTTCGCGAGATAGGGCTGGGGAGGACTGGTTGCCGTCGGGAGTTCCTCGATCCACTCGGCGGAGAGACCGGGTCCGGTGTAGGTGAGCGGGCCAGAGACGCTGTTCCCCGAGGTGACGTCTGCGATGGAGAGGGTCCAGCTGGTCCCAGAATTCTGCACGATCTCAGCCTGCATCTGGTCGCCAGGTGAGACCGCTCCGATCACCACAGCGGAGTTGGGGAAGAGCTCGTACCAGGCGTAGTACCCCGTGGCCCCTCCTTGGGTCGCCTGGGTCGTCCCCGTCTGGATGATCGAGGACGGGGAGCTTGGCCCGCCGTCGATCCCGATCCAGGTGGCCGAACCCTCGAGGCTTGCCGTGGGCTGGACGGTTGGCACGACCCAGTCCGCAGAGATGCCGGTGAACGTCGTTCCACTGGCGATCTGCCCGGACCAGTTGGTGGACTCAGCCGTATAAGCCCCACCAGTCACATGAGGCCGCGGAGGTGACACCCAACGGGCGGGTCCGGTGTGGGGCTGTTCTGACGAGATGGAGTTGAAATGCCCCCATTTCGACCAAGAGACGTGCGGAGCCACAGGCAGGCCATGGGTACTCTGAGCTCCTGCCGCCGACACGCCGCTGACCAAAGTCAGGGCGGCCGCAAGCAATGTCGCTCCCAACCACTTCGAGCCTCGAAACGACTTTGTCACTTCTCTTGCCTCCCGGTGTTGACTGCACGAGGCGGTGCTTCCCAACCACGGTGTGCCGAGATGTGCCTGGGTACAAGTGCTAGGAACGTAGTTGCCACTTCAACTTCTTGGCAATGCAAAATGGCAATCAAGTGGACACCATGGCGGAAACGCCCGCGCATCGCCTGGACTGAGACCAGCGCAAACCTACTGCGATAGCCGAGCAAACAGCATGAAGAGAGTGTAGTGAGGCCATCAGGACAGGTTCTATGGGCCTATTTGCCTATCCCCGTTGTGCGCTGATTGGGGGCAACCTCAGGGGACGAGCAGCACCCGTCCGAAGGCCTGGCGGCTCTCGATGTAGGCGTGGGCGCCCGCGGCGTCCGAGAGCGGGAAGGTGCGGTCGATGACCACCTTGAGCTCACCTCTCGCGATGGCGTCGAGGTGCCCGGCGATCATTGCGTGCGGGCGCGGCGAGAGGAACAGCTCGGCACCCAGGAAGTAGCCCGACAGCGTCTGGTTGTTCGGGCGCATGGTCGAGATGTCGAGATGCTCAGCCGCCGCCCGCCCGGCGTCGCCGACCGTGACGCAGCGGCCGCGGTAGGCGAGCACGTTGATGCTCCCCTGCAGGGTCACACCCCCCACCGAGTCCACCACGACGTCAACGCCGCGACCGTCGGTCAACCGGCGCGCCTCGGCGACGAAGTCGTGGGTGCTGTAGTTGATGCCCTCGTCGAGGCCCAGCTCCCGCAGGCGCTCCAGCCGGTCGTCGCTCGAGGCCGTGGCGAAGACGCGGGCGCCGGCCCGCTTCGCCATCTGGATCGCTGCGATGCCCACTCCGCCCGCACCGGCGTGGACGAGCGCGGTCTCGCCCGCCTGCAGGCGGCCGAACTCGAAGAGGCAGTCGTCGGCCGTGCCGAAGGGCACCGGCACACACGCCGCCTCGTCGGTCGAGACCCCGTCGGGGATCTTCCAGGCGAACGCCTCGGGCACCGCCCGACGCTCGGCGTGCGAGCCGTCGAGGCCGACCGTCACGGCGCGGTCTCCCACGGTGAACCCGCGCACGCCGTCACCGACTTCGGCGACCGTGCCGGCGCACTGATAGCCCACCACATGGGGCACCCGGGCCAGCGCCCCGCCCAACCGGTTCAGCGTGTCCCCGCCCTCGATGCTGACCGCCTCGACGTCGACCAGGATGTCGCCCGGCCCAGCCACCGGGTCGGGCACCTCCTCGTAGCGGAAGACGTCCGGGGCCCCTGTCTCGTAATACACCGCTGCCTTCATGAACGGACATACTCCCGCATCCGGAAGCGGCGTGTCCTCTTGGCGTACCACCTCGACGTCTGGGGCAGCTGGGTGGCGATCCTCCCGTTGGCGTTCTTGAAGTAGCTCTGGCACCCGTCGCTCCACACGGTGCCCGCCAGGGCCTGGGCCAGCTCCTCGTTGTAGGCGTCCATGACGTCCCGGCGGACGTCAACGGCGCGGGCCCGGCGGAGGCGCATGGCCCGCAGCGCGCTCAGGACGTACGTGGCCTGAGCCTCGAGGATGACGATGATGGAGTTACCGCCCTGGTTCGTGTTCGGACCGTAGAGCATGAAGAAGTTGGGGTACCCCGACACCGTCAGGCCCATGTAGGCGTGTGCCACCTCGGCCCAGTCGTCATGCAGGCGGCGGCCACCGATGCCCACCACGTCGATCCCCTCGAGGTACTCCGTCGCCTTGAAGCCCGTGGCCAACACGATGGCGTCCACCGGTCGCTCCCGCCCGTCGTGTGTGACGATGGAGCCCGGGGTCACGCGCTCGATGGCCTCGGTGACCAGCTCGACGTTGTCGCGCACCAAGGCCTTGTAGAAGTCGCTGCAGACCAGCGTGCGCTTGCACCCGAACGGGTAGTCCGGCGTGAGCTTGGCGCGCAGCTCGTCGTCCTGAATCCGGTGGTCGATGTGGCTGAGGGCCAGCGTCGTGAGCTGTTCGGCCACCTCGTCCCCGTGCCGGAAGGCGATCGCGTTCTCGAAGGTCCAGTAGATCTCGCGCCGGTGGCGCCGGATCGCGATCGGGTTATGCGCGAAGCGGCGCTTCTGTTCCTCGCTGAAGGGCTTGTCCGACCGGGGGAGGATCCACTGAGGCGTGCGCTGGAAGACGTGGACCTCCCGTGCCTCCTTGGCGAGCTCGGGCACGATCTGCGCCGCGCTGGCCCCCGTCCCGATGACCGCCACCCGGGTGCCCGCCAGGTCGTGCTCGTGCTCCCAGCGCGCCGAGTGGAAGCAGGGGCCGGCGAAGGAGCCGAGACCGTCGATCTCCGGGACGAACGGGGTGGTGAAGGTCCCGATGGCGCTCACGAGCACGTCGGCGACGTAGCCGCCGCCTTCGGCATCGGTGAGACGCCACTGCCGTGCCCGCTCGTCCCAGCGCGCCGCGGTGATGCGGGTGTGGGGCCGCAGGTGGGGGCGGATGCCGAAGCGGTCGGCGCAATCCTCGAAGTACTGGAGGATCTCGGGCTGGTTGGCGTAGGTCTTGCTCCAGTCCGGCTTGAGGGCGAAGGAGTACGAGTAGAGGTGCGACGGCACGTCGCACGCCGCCCCGGGGTACGTGTTGGCACGCCAGGTGCCGCCCACGCCGTCGGATGCCTCGAAGAGCACGAAGTCACGCTGTCCCGACTTGGCCAGCCGGATGGCGAGCCCGAGCCCGCCCGCGCCGGCCCCCATGATGGCGACACGCCAGTGCGGATCCGCACCGCCGGCCCTCTCCCCGCCCCCTGCCGACACGGTCACGCGCCGGCCCCGGCGAGCGTGGCCAGGTTGCGCCGGGCGACGTCGTCCATCAGCTCCACCCGCACGCCGTTGGGGTCGCGCACCACGGCCAGGCGCGCCGGGCCCACCACGGCGACGGTCGGCTCTCCTCCGACGCCGAGCGCCGCCAGGCGCGGCAGGACCGTGTCGAGGTCGGCGTAGAGCGACAGCAGCATGAAGCCCTCCGCCGGCCCCGGCGCGTCGGCACCAGGCGGGTCCGTGCCGTCCCGGGCGACGAGCTCGACGATGCCGCTCTCGGGTGACGCCGCCTCGCCGAGGAACACCGAGCGCAGCATCGTCGACTCCCCGCCGAACAGCTCGGGCCACGGGCCCTCGAACGTCTGGTCCATGACGACCTCGAACCCGAGGCCGTCGCGCCAGAACACGAGGCTGGCCTCGACGTCACGCGTCGCGATCGCAGAGTGGTGCAGCTTCGCCACGGGGCCTCCGAGGAAGGTGATGGGGCCAAGAGTCTGCCACCGCCTGCCGGGTACGGTCTGGCCCTGAGCGGGTCCGAAGGGAGGCACATGGAGGACGAGGCACAGCCGCTTGCGCTGGTCGTCGGGGGCGGCTCGGGCATCGGCGCCGCGCTGGCCGACGCGCTCCGGACGCAGGGCACCACGACCGTGACCTGGGACATCGCGGGCACCCACGACGTCACCTGCAACGTGACCGAGCCCGATGAGATCGACGAGGCCGTCGGCGTGACCCGCATGCGCTGGGGCGTCCCGACCTCGGTCACGGTGACGGCGGGCGTCGGCCACGCCGGGATGTTGGTCGACGCCGCCCCGGAGGACTTCGACCGGATCATGCGGGTGAACGCCCGTGGGCCCTGGCTCTGCATGCGGGCCTGGGTCGGCGCCATGCGGGACCAGGGGATCGCCGGCTCGTTCGTCGCCGTCTCGAGCGTGAGCGCTCGGTTGGTGGACCGCAACATGGGCCTCTACTGCACGTCCAAGGCGGCGCTGTCCATGCTGGTCCAGGTGGCCGCCGCCGAGTGGGGGCCGCTGGGCCTCCGCGTCAACGCCGTGGCACCTGGCGTGACGCGCACACCGATGCTCGGACCCTCGGCGTCCGTCGAGGGCTCACCGTGGCTCGCCGGCGTGGCCGACCGCACCGCGCTGGGCCGGCTGGGCGAGGCCGACGACATCGCCCAGGCCATCATCGCCCTGCACTCCATGGAGTGGGTCACCGGGCAGGTGGTCGAGTGTGATGGCGGGCTCTCGCTGCGCAGCCCCATCGACTCCTACGGCGAGATGCAGCGCATGCGGGCCGGGCCGGGCGACAAGAAGGACTGAGCGCACGGCTCAGGCGGCGCCCTGTGGCCGCAGCCCGTCACACACGATGCCCAACAGATCGCAGGCCGGGGCGCCGCCGTTGTGCGTGGACGCCTGGCAGGTCGCGCCGACCAGGGACACCACCATGGCCGCGGTCACGTCTGGCCGCACGGCGCCCACGGACTGCGCCCGCTGCAGCAGCACGCCGACGGCATCGCGTAGCCCGTCCTTCACCTCGGCGGCGGCCACGTCGAACTCCAGGCCGGCGCCCATCACCGCCACCAAGAGGTCCCGTTTGGCCGCACTCTCCTCCACGATGTGCTCCAGGAAGCCGAAGAAGGCGGCGGCCGGGTCCGCCGGCATCGGCCAGCGCTTGCGCGTCGACCGTCAGCGCCGACAGCCGATCCAACAGGATGGCCTCGCAGAGCTTCTCCTTGGTCGGGAAGTGCCGGTACAGCGTCCCGACGCCCACCCCAGCCTTTTCGGCGATCACGTCGACCGGGACCTCTATCCCCTCGGCGGCGAAGACCACCTCGGCCGCCTCGAGGATGCGCGCCCTGTTGCGCTGAGCGTCGGCCCGCTGCGGGCGCGTGGCAGCAGCGCTCGGCGCGTCACACCCTCCCGCTAGCTTCGAATCCGGGCCCACGGAAATCTCTCCTCCCCTGTTGACAAACGGAACCATCGTTCCGTATAGTCTAAATGGAACCAATACTCCGATTCCGATTGTAGGCCATCCGAGCCGCCGAAACCAGACCTTTCCCAGGTGAGGGCGGCGGTAGCCAGGCCAGGACGATCGAGTTCGGTCCCTTCCAGGAAATGGAGACGCCATGACCTCGACCCTCGACACCCCGGGCCAGACCACAGGAACAGGGTTTGACCTCGACCCCAAGCGCTTCAGGGCACTGGCCATCATCGCGGTGGCCCAGCTCATGGTGGTGCTCGACGCCTCGGTGGTGATCATCGCCCTTCCGTCGGCCCAGCGAGCCCTGCACATCTCGGCCGCCAACCGCCAGTGGATGCTGACCGCCTACACGCTCTCGTTCGCCGGGCTGCTCCTCCTGGGCGGCCGCATCGCCGACTACTTCGGGCGCAAGCGGATGTTCGTCATCAGCCTGATCGGCTTCGCCGGCGCCTCCGCGCTCGGGGGCCTGGCCCAGGACTCAGCCATGCTCTTCGGCGCCCGTGCCCTGCAGGGTGCCTTCGCCGCCGTCATGGCGCCTGCCGCACTCTCGCTGCTCACCGTGGCCTTCACCGAGCCCAAGGAGCGCGCCCGGGCCTTCGCCGTCTACGGCGGCATCGCCGGCGCAGGCGCCGCCATCGGCCTCATCCTCGGCGGCGTGCTGACCGAGTTCGCCTCCTGGCGCTGGACGCTCCTCATCAACGTGCCCATCGCGATCGTGGCCGCCGTGGCCGCCTTCCGCTACGTCTCGGAGAGCCGGGCCTCGGCCAACCACGGCTACGACCTCCCCGGCGCGGCGACCGTCACCGGTGGACTGCTGGCGCTCGTCTACGGGTTCACCAAGGCGGGCACCGACGGCTGGGGCTCTTCGACCACCGTCGCGCTGTTCGCCATCGCCGCCGTGCTGCTGGTGGCCTTCGTCGTCATCGAGCAGCGGGCCGCCCACCCGCTCCTCCCCCTCCGGGTGGTCCTCGACCGCAACCGCGGCGGTTCCTTCCTGGCCTCGCTGCTCGTCGGGACGGCGATGCTCGGCACCTTCCTCTCGCTCACCTACTACTTCCAGGGCACGCTGCACTACTCGGCCCTCAAGACCGGCTTCGCCTTCGTGCCGTTCTCGCTCGGGATCATCTCCGGCGCCACCGCGGCCAGCCGCCTCCTGCCCCGATTCGGACCGCGGGCGCTCCTGACCGGTGGGCTCCTCCTGGCCACGGCGGGGCTCGTCCTCTTCAGCACCCTCGACGTGCACTCGGCCTACGTGAGCACCGTGCTCCCGGCCGAGCTCATCGTGAGCCTGGGCATGGGCCTGTCGTTCGTGGCCATGAGCAGCACGGCGCTCCTCGGTGTCAGCCCCGAGGACGCCGGCGTGGCCAGCGCGCTGGTGAACTCAACGCAGCAGACCGGGAGCTCCATGGGCGCCGCGCTCATCAACACGATCGCCACCAGTGCCGCCGTGTCCTACGTCGCCTCCCACGGCACCTCGCCGGAGGCACTCACCGCCGGGGCCATCCACGGCTACACGACCGCTTTCACCTTCAGCGCCATCGTGTTGGCCGTGGCCGCCGCCGCCGCCTTCACCCTGATCCGGCGAGCGCGACCCTCAACCGACGAAGCCGTGGTCGAGGGCGAGCAGGTCCTGGCGCTGGCCGGCGTCTGACCCCGCGGACCGCTCCGGGCCCGCGCCGCGCCTCAGCGGCGGAGCGGCTCGGAGTGGTCCCAGTCGGCCAGGAGCGTGCGCAGCGCGGTCAGCAGGATGAGAGGCTGGTCGAGCATGGCGTGGTGCCCCGCTTCGGGCAGCTCGATCACCGGCGTGACCCGACCCAGCTTCTCGTACATGGCGGCACCGATGTCCGGCGTCACCAGCCCGCACTCGGAGCGCAACAGCGCCAGCCGGCAGTCGATCTCCTCGAGGTAGGGCGCGGCGATGGATCGGACCGTGTCGCCGAATTGCTCGAAGATCCGGCGGTCGAACTTCCACTGCCACCCACCGTCCACCGCGGTGAGCGAGTGGCGTGCCACGAAGTCGATCACGTAGTCGAGGTAGTGCTCCTGCGCCGGCACGGTGCGGAAGCGGGCGAGGGCGTCGTCGACGGTCGGGTACGTGCGGGGTCGGCCGAACGCATCGCGCACGTGGAACGCGCGAACCTCGGGGTCGGGCTCCTCCACCGGAGAGTCGCACACGATCACGCCCCCGACGTCATTGCCGTGCCGCGCCGCGGTGACGATGGTGACGAACCCGCCCATGCTGTGGCCGATGACCACCGGCGGGCCGCCGATGCCGGCGTCGCCGGCGACCGCCATCACCTCGTCGGCCCACTGTTCGGGCACGTAGCACTCTCGGTGCCCGCTGTCGCCGTGGCCGGAGAGGTCGATCGCCACCACCCGCAACTCGGAGGCGAACGTCGCCGCCACGTGCGTCCACCAGTGGGCGTGGGCGCCGCCGCCGTGCACGAAGACCAGGCCCCGCCGGCCGCGCTGACCCCACGCCAGGTAGTGGACCGGGCAGCCGTCGACCGTCACTGACCCGTCGGTGAACGGGTGGGCGACCGCCCGCGCGAACCACGCCGGGGCGTCCGGGCGCAGCGCAGGTGTTCCCGCCACGGTCTCCCGCCGGTGCTGCCGGCTACTCGCTGATGATCTCGATCGCGTACTCGGGGCAGTTGGCCACGGCCAGGCGGGCCTTCTCCTCGAGCTCGGGCGGCACCACGTCGACGATGACCGAGGCCAGCCCGTAGTCGTCGACGTCGAAGATCTCAGGGGCCAGCCCGTAGCAGCGGGCGTGGCCCTGGCACTTGTCGGGGTCGACGCGGAGCTTCATCAGAACACCACCGGGCAGATGCGGGGTCCGCGGACCTGGCCGCCGGCCCAGGTGACCTCGGCGCCCTCGGCGAGCGAGAAGTCCGGGATGCGGGCGAGCCACTCCTCGAGCGCCACCTGCAGCTCCATGCGGGCCAGGTTCGACCCGGCACAGCGGTGGATGCCCGAGCCGAACGCCACGTGGCGGTTGTGGGCCCGGTCGAGCTGGACGACCTCAGGATGCTCGAACGCCTCGGGGTCGCGGTTGGCGGCCGGGAAGTTCATGAGCACCTTGTCCCCCGCCTTCATGGGGCAACCCGCGTACACCACGTCCTCGGTCACCTCGCGGGCCATGGTCACCGGCGAGTACGCCCGCAGCAGCTCCTCGATCGCCGTCGGCATCAGCTCGGGCTCGGCCACCAGGCGCTTGCGGTCATCGGGGTGCGTGGCCAAGTGCCAGAGCGAGGAGCCAATGGCGCTCCAGGTGGTGTCGACCCCGGCAATCAGGGCGAGCGCCGCCATGCCCAGCACGATGCCGTCGTCGACGGGCTTCCCGTCCACCTCCGTGGTGAGCAGCTCACTCAGGAGGTCGTCGCCCGGGTTGGCGCGCCGCTCCTCGAGCTGTCCCAGGAAGTAGTTGAGGAGGCCCTCAGCGCCGCGCTGGCGGCGCTCGGCGTCGTCGGCAAACTCCAGCACGTCGCGCACCCACCCCGTGAAGGTGTCCGAGAGGTCGGGCGAGACGCCCAGGATGTGAGCGATGACCCGGACCGGGATCTGCTGCGCGTAGTCGGCCGCCGCATCCGCATGCCCGGAGTCGGCGAACCCGTCCAGGAGCTTCGTGCACAGGTCCCGCGTCAGCGGCACGTAGCCGTCGACCCGCTTGTGCGAGAACCAGGGAAGCAGGAGACGGCGGGTCCAGGTGTGCAGCGGCGGGTCCGAGGAGATGGGGGGCAGCCCGTACTCCAGGTTGGGGCCGTCGAAGTCGGCGTTGGGGTCCTCGTCCTCGTCGCCGGGGATCACCGCCACCTTGAGGGAGCTGAAGTGCTCGATGTCGTGAGCGATGGCCGTGACGTCCTCGTAGCGGGTCGGCAGCCAGCTGCTCTTGCGCCGGTTCGTGTGGGCGATCGGGCAGGTCCCCCGCAGGTCGTCCCAGATGCTGAACGGGTCCTTGACGTACCGGGGGTCCAGCACGTCGAAGTCGGTGGCCCAGTCCTTCACCGGTGCGATCTCTGTCATGGGAACCCCCTTGGTCCTGTAGTCAGCGACTCGACAATCAGCCTAGTTCGGCGCAGGGCGGGGACATCTGCGCCGCCGCCAAGTTGTGACCAAGGTCCCAGCCGGCCCGCAGGGCGGCCACACGGGCGTGCCGCACAGTGCGCCAGACGGCAGATCGCCGGGCCACACAGAGCAGGAGCCCACACGACATGAAGACCGATCCACTGCCAGAGCCATTACCGGAGCAGCTGCCCGAGCCGGAAAGCGGCGGCACCAGCGAGCTCCCCACGCCGCGTCGCGGCGCCTGCTGGCGCTGGTCCGGTCGGCGCAAGGCGCTCGTCGCCGGCGGCGCCATGGCCACCGTGCTGGGCCTCGGCGCATCCGCCGCCGGAGCCGCCACCTCGAGCTCTGGTCCGCCGGCGGGCGCGCACGGCCAACCCCCGGCCGGGGCGGCCCGGCCCACGGTCGGCGGCAAGGTCACGGCCGTCAGCGGCAACGACGTCACGGTGGAGACGCGCCAGGACACCACGACCACCGTCGTCGTGTCCTCGACCACCAGCTACAAGACGGCGACCCGGCCCGGTGGGGCTTCCTCGACGGCGAGCGCAGCGGCGCTCAAGGTCGGCGACTTCATCGGGGTACAGGGCACCAGGGAGAGCGGCGGGACTGTGATCGCGTCGAGCATCGTGATCAGCAACAGTGCACCGCCCGGCGGCCCGGCCGGGCGCGTCAAGGGCGGCCGGCCTCCGGCGGGTGCGCCGGGCGCGTGACCGGGGCACCCGCGCGCAGCACCTCGTACTGCCGGGACTCGTCGTCGGCGGTGACGCGCGTCGTGACCCCGCCCGGTTCGCCGCGGATCACCGCGGCGCCGGTCGGCGCGAACTGCACGATGTAGGCCTTGCGCACGGCGTCGGTGCGGTTGGGGCCCGTCGAGTGCGGGGTCAGCGAGGAGAAGACAACGATGCTGCCCGCAGACGCCGGCACGGCCACGGCGTGCTCGGGGTCGTGCAGGCAGACGAAGCCGATGTCGGAGTACTCGTGGGCGAGGGTCCCGAGCCGGTGCAGGCCCGGCACCACCCAGGGGCACCCGTTCTCCTCGGTGGCGTCGGTAAGCGCCACCCAGCAGGTCAGGTACTGCTGGGGCTCGACGAACGCGTATCCGTTGTCCTGGTGCCACGGAAACGGCGACTCGGTGCCCGGTTTCTTGTACACAGCCTGGTCCCAGTACAGCCGCACGTCGGGACCGATGAGGTCGGCGCACACGTCGGCGAATAGGGCGCTCGAGGTGAAGCGGCGCAGCAACGCCGAGCGCACCACGAGGTGGGTGGTGAAGGTGATCTCGTCGGCGCGGGCGATGAAAAATCGGCCGCCCTCCATGGCGCGCAACGCCTCCTCCTGGCGCGCCTCGAAGGGGTCGATGGCCTCCACCAGCGCCTCCAGCTCGGCCGGCGCCAGGGCATCCTCGAGCACGAAGAACCCCTCTTCGTCGTACCGACGGGCCTGCGCCGGCGTGACGGCGCGGAACGGGCCGGTGTGCTCGGCCCACGAGAAGGACGTGTTCAGCTCGTGGACCGGCGGCCCAGCTGGGCTCATGACCCGCTGAAGCGGGGCTCCCGGCGCTCGGCGGCGGCGCGCACCCCCTCGGCGAAGTCGGCGCTGTCGCGCAGCCGCAGCTGCTCGGCACACTCGTGCTCCATGGCCAGCCGGGCGTCCTCGACCAGGCCGCGGCGCAGCGTGGCCCGGATGGCGCGGACCGCCAGCGGGCCGGAGGCCGCCAGCTCGCCCGCGTAGCCGAGTGCCTGCGCCATCAGGTCGCCGTCGCCGGCCAAGCGGTCGCACAGGCCCAGGGCCAGCGCCTCGGCACCCCCGACTCGCCGTCCGGTGAGCAGAAGGTCGGCCGCCGCCTGCCGGCCAACGGTGGCGGGCAGCGTCACCGACAGGGCGAAGCCGTGGTGGAAGCCGAGCCGCGCGAAGTTCGCGCTGAAGCGGCTCTGGGCGGTCGCCACCCGGAAGTCCGCCGACAGCGCCAGCCCGCTGCCGCCGCCGATGGCCGCCCCCTGCACCGCGGCCACGACAGGGAGCGGAGCGGAGAAGAGGCGGAGCGCGGCCCGGTAGAGCTCGGCGATGTCCTGCCCGGCGTTGGCGGCGAAGTCGAGGCCGGCGCAGAAGTGCCGCCCCTCGGACGTGAGCACGATGGCACGGCACCAGCCCGAGCGGTCCAACTCCTCGTAGGCCGCGGCCACCTCCTCGAGCAGGGTGGTGTCGAAGTAATTGTTCGGCGGCCGGTGCATGCAGACGACCCCGACATGGTCGCCGTGCCGCTCCATGGTGACGTCGGCTCCGCTCACGGCTCAATGTCCTCCAGGCTGCGCCAGTAGATGAGGGCGTCCTCGCCGTCGACGGCGTCGGGAATCCGGCCCACCTCCTCGAAGCCGAGCTCTTGGTACATACCGCGGGCCGGGTTGGACTCGAAGACGAGGTTGAACTGCATGGCGTCGAACCCGAGGTGCCGCGCCTGGCGCAGCGAGTGCTCCACCATCGCTCGCCCCACACCCGTGCTCCGGTACGGAGCGAGCACGAAGTAGCCGGCGTTCGCGATGTGCGCCGCCCGGCCAACGAAATTGGGCTTGATGTAGTAGGCGCCGACAAGGTAGCCGCCGAACCGGGCGACGGAGACGGCGGAGGAGTGCTCGAGCCAATACTCGTCGAAGTCCTGGCGCGTCAGCGGGGGCCGCTGCGGGAAGCCCTCGCGCGCGCCGATGATGCGGCTGAACGCCACGAACAGCTCCTCGTGGTCGTCCAGGGTGGCCATTCGGATGTCGACCGGCACGCCATCCACGGTACTGGTGCGCGGGTGGGGACAGACTGATCGCACAGGGGCTGCAGCCGCGGGCATGCGTCACCCGCCGACCGCGAAGCCGGTCGAACCTGTGCCGGGGCGCACCGCCTCTATCGGATCGCGCAGGTCGTCGATATAGCCCAGCGCGTACGCGCCGCGGTCGTACCCGATCAGTCGAAGCAGATCCGTCGGCAGCGTCTCGGCCACCTCGCGCGGCACGGAGAGGTATTGGTTCTCCTCCTGCCGCAGCCAGGCCAGGTTGTAGGTGATGTTCAGGCCGATGCGGGTGCTGGAGGAGCGGTTGGCGCCCCCGCCGTGGTACACGCTGCCCGAGTAGAACAGCACCGAGCCGCGCGACATCTCTGCCGGCTCGGTGTCGTCGGGACCGAATGCGAGCTTGTCCTCCCGGGCGTTGCTCCCCGGCACCACCCGGGTGGCACCGTTCTCCTCGGTGAAATCGGTCAGCGCCCAGATCGTGTTGCACTGGACCTCGTAGCCCTGCGGGAAGGGGAAGAAGTCGAAAGCCCACTGGTCCCGGTGGATGGGCTGCGCCGTCGCCCCGGGGCCGATGGCGATGGCTTGCGTGAGGTGCAGCTGGATGTTCGTGGCGTGCCCGAGGAAGGTGCGCGCCGTGCCCAGCGCGAGCGGGTGCATGACGAGCTCGCGGCACGAGGGGGATCGGGCGATCAGCGAGCCCGTCCGCCGGGTGCGGCTGCCGCTGAAGTCGTCGGGGCCGGTCGGGGTCGCATCGAGATACGGGCGCAGCTCGGACTCGATGCAGTCGAGCAGCGCCGCCGGCGCCGCGCCGTCGACCACGGCGGCTCCGTCCCGCCCGATGACCGCCGCCACCTCGTCGGGGCTCACGTCGCTCGGGAGGTGGGCGATGGGCACGCCCCATCCTCCACAAACGCCCCCAGCGCAGCAACTCCGGCGCCGCCCGCCCGCAAGGTCAGGGGCCGGGGAAGACCGCGCGCAGGATGTCGAGCACCGACCCGTCGCCGCTGACCGCCGGCGTGTGCCCCGGGTCGAGCCGGCCGTAGACGAGTCGGCAGAAGGCCTCGGCGGGCAGGACCAGATCCGGCTCCCGCCCATCCTCGCCGCTGAGGAGCTCCACACCGTCCGCCGTCAAGCGGACCGTGAAGTCCCGTGGCGGCTCCGACGTGCGGATGCGCATCGTGCGCGCCTCGCCCGTGGGCCGGGCGGAGAAGCGGGCGATGAGCTCGAGGTTGTCGACCACCACCGCCGCCACATCGTGGGGCAGGTGGGCGCCGTCGTCGAAGACGACCTCGATGTCCCAGGTGTGGAAGGCATGCTCGTTGAGTCGCATGGCGGCGAACCGGTCGTACTCCAGGGCCAGCGGACCCATCGGGAACGTCACACGGGCGCGGTCCCCGGCGCTCACCGCCTCGAGGGCCTCGAGCAGCGCCTCGTCGGCGACCAGCGCGTCGTCAGCCTTGGCCCGGGCCGACTTCGCATTCCACTCGTCCCACACCGGCGGGGCGAAGTCGTCGGGGGTCGGCGTGCCGGCGAGCGCGTCCTCCAGGTGCCGGCGCATGATGACCGCGGCCGAGCCGAGATGCGACAGCACGTCGGCGATCGACCAGTCGCTGCAGTAGGACTCCGACTCGAGCTGGGCGTCGTCGAGACCCCGGCAGAGCTGGTGCAGGCGCCCGACCGAGCCCCGGAGCGGGGTGAGTGGGCTGTCCATGGATCATTCCTCCTTCTCGCCACGTATGTCGTCCGCGGACGCTCCCTGGCGCTCGCCGGGCAACAGATCCCGGTCTACCCGTCGGTGGCCCGCGCCCTCGCGAGCGCCCGCATCCACCATGCGAGGTCGTCGGCCATCATGGCCAGGCGCGGCTCGAGGGGCGCGAAGAGCGAGAGGTCGGTCGGATCCTCCGACTGCCGCACGGCGATGAGCACGTCGGGCAGCACGTGGACGGCATGGCGCAGCGGCGCCATCTCGAACTCGACCGCCACCTCCCGCAGCTGCTCCACGGCCCGCGCCCCGCCGGTGTTGCCCCAGCCCACGAAGGAGACGGGCTTGCGCCGCCACTCGACGAACGTCGAGTCGAGGGCGTTCTTCAGCACGGCGGGATAGCCGTGGTTGTACTCCGCGGTGAGCATCACATAGCCGTCCGCTCGGTCGATGACACGCCCGAACCGGGACACGGCTTCGTCGGCGTAATCACGGCCTGTCCGGGCCGGTGGGTCGCCGTCGAAGAAGGGGAGCGGGTGGTCGCGCAAGTCCACCAGCTCGACCTCGAACTCGCCGCGGTGCCCCAGCCGGTCCATCACCCAGGCCGCCACCCGCTCGCTGAACCGACCTTCCCGGGTGGTGCCCGTGATCACCTGCAGCAGCACGACCTGCGCCCTTCGGTCCGGTGGAGCGGTGCCCCCGCCGGACCGAAGGGTAGCAGAAGCCCGTCGGTATTTAACTTGACAGCTAACTAACCTTTTGGTTAAATACATCCATGGCCATGACCGAGGAGCGGCTCGATGCGGCGTTCGCCGCGCTGGCTGACCCCACCCGGCGCGCCATCGTGAGCCGGCTGGCCCGCGGTGACGCGACGGTCGGCGAGCTGGCCGAGCCGTTCGACATGTCGCTGCCGGGGATCTCCAAGCACCTCAAGGTCCTCGAGCGCAGCGGCCTGATCTCGCGGCGGCGGGACGCCCAGTTCCGCCCCTGCCACCTCGAGGTCGACGCGCTCGACGGCGCGCTGGACTGGATCGGCACCAACCGGCGCCTGTGGGACGAGCGCTTCGACAAGCTCGATGCGCTGCTGGCCGACATGCGGCGCCCGACCTCGCCGACCGGACCACCGAACAGGAAGGAACGGGCACATGAGTGAGCACGACGCGGTGGACGCGCCAGACGAGCTCCGGTTCAGCCGGGTCTTCGACGCACCGCGGGAGCTCGTCTTCCGCTGCATGATCGACCCCGACCATCTCACACACTTCTGGGGGCCGACGGGTGTCGAGCGCGCCGCGTGACCGCATCACGGTCGACGCCCGGCCGGGCGGTGTGTTCGAGACGGTGATGGTCAACGACGCCGACGGGAGCCAGTACCCGACCCGGGCGGTCTACGACGAGGTACGCGACCCCGAGCTGCTGGCCTGGACCGAGTCGAGCTCGGGCATGCAGGTGACGACAGAGTTCGTGGCGCTCGGACCCGACCGCACCGAGGTGCGGATCCACCAGAGGTTCGTGCCCGAGGCGCTGCTGGCCCCCGAGGCGCAGGCCGGCTTCTTGACGGCGCTCGACCGCTTCGACTCGTACCTACGAGGACTGTCATGACATTCGATGCCGCACTCCGTGCCGATGCCGACCTCAGCGGTGCGATCGCCGAGGAGTACCGCGCGCTGGCCGACCTGCTCGAGGCATCGGGTCCCGCCGTGTGGGACGCGCCGTCGCTGTGCGAGGGCTGGCGTACCCGCGAGGTGGTGGCGCACATGACGATGCCGGCGCGCTACTCGGGCCCTTCGTTCATGGCGGAGCTGGAGGCCGCCGGCGGCGACTTCACGCGCCTCTCGGGCACCGTGGCCGCGCGCGACGGTGCACTTCCGCCGGCCTCCCTCCTGGAAGACCTCCGCTCCGAGGTGCTGCACGGCTGGCAGCCACCGGGCGGCGGGATGGAGGGCGCGCTCACCCACTGCGTGATCCACGGCCTCGACATCGTGGAGGCCGTGCCGCTCGAGCGGCGAGTGCCCGACGAGCGCATCGTCCGGGTGCTCGGGACCATCGCCGCCCCGGGCGCGCCAAACTTCTTCGGGGTCGACCTCAAGGGCGTGGAGCTGCGGGCCGACGACCTGGAATGGTGCTACGGCTCCGGCGCGCCGGTGTCGGGGAGAGCGCAGGCGCTGGCCCTCGTCGTGTGCGGCCGCCTCCTGCCACCGGGCCGGCTCGACGGCGAGGGGGCCGCTCGCTTCACCGCCCGCTGAACGGCTGCGCCAGCTGCCGCGCCAGCAGGCGCACCGGCCGGGGCCGCCCGTCCGCCTGCTCGACGGGGACGGTCCGGCCGGCCAGACCGGTCGGGCAGGGCACGCTCCCCCGCAGCGGGAAGCGTGCCCTGCCAGCGAGGACGTCCCACACGGTGAGCACGACGCCGAGGTTCGTCTCCTGGCGCCCCTCGACACAGTGGTGCAGCCGGTGGTACGCGGGGCTCACCAGGATGCGACCCAGCGGCCCGTAGGACCAGCGGACGTTGGTGTGCGGGAGCGTGCCCAGACAGACGTAGACGGTGATGAGAATCGGGGCCAGGGGGCGGGCGCCCGTCAGCGCCAGCACAGGGACAGTCGCCAGCAGGAAGCCGTTGGTGTGCATGAGCGGGTGGGCCCGGAACGACGTGAGGACGCTCAGCTCCTCCTGGGAGTGGTGCAGCGCGTGGATGCGCCACAGCGCGCCGATGCGGTGGTCGCCCCAGTGCGCGAACCAGTTGCACAGGTCCATGGCGACGAGGGTGGCGACGACGACGGTCCAGCGAGGCCAGCCCGCCGTCCACGGGGCCGCCGCCCAGCGGGCATGGCCGGCCAGGACGACCGCGCTGCCGACGCTGAGCAGGGTCATGAACGGCGCGATGGCCAGGACGTAGAGCAGGAAGTAGGACGCATCCTGGACATGGCCGCGGGAGAGCAGCGGCCGGCGCTCCGCCGGCCAGACGCGTTCGCACATCACCGCGGCCAGCACCAGAGCGACGAAGCCGGGGGCCACGAGCTGGGCCCAGCCCGCGGCCAGGGTGGTGCCGAGGCCGTGGCTGCCGGCCAGGGTCTCGACGGCCTGCAAGAGGACCAGCCCGGTGGCGGCGGCGATGCCCAGCGTGCCCGGCGAGACCGCGAGGCGGCGGCGCGCGGTCGCGGCGATGCCCCCGTTCGTCACCTCGGCAGTGATCGTCGTCACGCGTCCTCCATCGGGGTCGCTCCGGCTCCGGCTCTGGTGACACAGCATCCCGCGGCGGGGCTGCCCCGTCGACGGTGATACGGGCGCAGCGCGGCAGGGGATTCCCCGGCGCGCCGTGAGGGGCGCGCCGTGAACCGCGCTGCGTTCAGCGGCGGGCGGCGGCCGGGCCTGACGTGACCGGTGGTGCGGGCGGGACGTCCTCGCCAAGCCACGCCCGCCAGGCCCGGTAGCCGCCGGCCAGATCCGCCGCCCGGTTGAAACCGAGCTGGCGCAGCGACGCCGCGGCGAGGCTCGAGGCGTACCCCTCGGAGCAGACCACGACCACCGGCTGGTCGTAGCCCTCCAGCTCGGGCAGTGCGTGGCTGCCGAGGAGGTCGAAGCGCCACTCGAGCACGTTGCGCTCCACCACGATCCCGAACCCGAGCTCGCCCTCGGCGGCCCGTTGGCGCTCGGGGCGGATGTCGACGAAGAGGGCACCGCCCGAGCGGAGCCCTTCGAGCTCGTGCGGCTCGACCCGGTCGATCTGGCTCCGCGCCGACGCGAGGAGGTCGTCGGCCGAATGGGTGCTCATGTGGTCGCCGCCGCTGCGCCGGCCCACGACGTGCGGTCGAGGGCGAGATCTTGCTCCTCGCTGCCGTCGTAGGCCCAGCGCAGACCCTGTGCCACCAGGCGGCCACCCACCAGGTCGAAGAAGGTCATGGAGGTGAGCGCCGGGCTGTACACGTGCAGGCTCAGGGCGTGCTCGCCGCCCTCGTTGGTCACGTCATGCACGTGGCGGGCGCCGAAGCCGAGGGTCGTGCCAGCGCGGAGCTCGTGGCACACCAGCGACAGCCGTCCCGTGTCGTCCCGCCAGGGCACCGCCTCCACCAGGGTGCCGGAGATGACGCTCACCGCCCCGCGGGACGCGCCGTGGTCGTGCAGCTCCACCTTGCCCCCCGTTGGCCAGGCGATGAGCCAGGCGTCGAAGTCGGGCGTCCGGGCCACCAGCCTCCAGGAGCGATCCTCCACGTCGAGCGCACCCGGCCACCGGACAGCGGGGGCCAGGCGGGACGCGATGTCGCTCGGCACGACCTCGCCGTCGAGCCTCGCGGCGACCCGACCACCGCCGGCCCTGGGGGGGAAGGGGGCGGGGTGGAACGGGTCGCTGCGGAGCACCGGAAGAGGGTACCGGTAAAACCCGACTAAGTCAATCGTATTTAACGACAACGATCGGTTCGAGCCGTCCCCGCTGCCCAGCGCCCCTTGCCTATCCGGCCAACTATCTCGGCGCGCTCAACCCGTGGACCGGCCAGGTCACCGCGCTGACGGGACCGATCGATCAGCTGGTCCAGCTGTTCGTGGCCGGGCCTCGTTGTGGCCGGGCCCGCCCACCGCCGGATCCCGGTGGTGCGGCGGGTGAGTCAGGCAGAGACGCCGACCGGCACCCGCGCGACGCTCGGCACGACCGACCCCCTCAGCGAGTTGAGCGTCTGGCGGTACGAGCCGATCAGGCTGTCCTCGCGGTAGCCGAGGTTGTTGTCGAGGCAGAAAGCCCTCACGATGCCCTGGGCCCGGGCCAGGTTGGGTCGGGGCATGTTCGGAAACAGGTGGTGCTCG
This sequence comes from uncultured Acidimicrobiaceae bacterium, assembly GCA_963824195.1. Classification (GTDB taxonomy): domain Bacteria; phylum Actinomycetota; class Acidimicrobiia; order Acidimicrobiales; family RAAP-2; genus Bog-473. Next base: position 307,813 of record CAWGOJ010000008.1, read on the forward strand.
ATCTGATAGTTCAGTCCGCCCAGCAGCAGGTTGGTGAACCGGCCTCCGGCGATGTTACGCGAGGTGATCACCTGGCGTCGGACGAAGCTCAGACCCGAGTCGGGTTCGATGATCGGCATGCCCTTGTGGTTCGGGGCGAAGCTGCAGCCGAGGTAGACCGAGAACACGGCCTGCTGAACCGCGATGAACGCGACCGCCTTCAGCGGTGAGAGAACCCAGAAGACGCACGTCAGGTACAGGGCAACGTGCAGTGCCAGCAGGGCACCCTCCACACCGGCAACTCCGTTCCTCTGACGGATCAGCCTCCGGATGCCCAACACGTAGATGCCCGTGCTGCGCAGGATCATGAGCGGGAAGAACAGGGGGGCCCGCCAGCGCTCCATCGCACGGGTCAGCCGATTGCCTCCAGCGTCCTGTTCATCCGAGTGGACGCTGACCGGGCCATCGCCGATGTCAGGGTCACGTCCTATCTCGTTGGGATGCGCGTGATGCGCGCTGTGCTTGGGCACCCACCAGCCGAAGCTCATCCCGATCAAGACATTTCCGACCGCGAACCCGAGCAACCGATTGGCCCGCCGGGAGCGAAAGACCTCCTGGTGCCCGGCGTCGTGGCCGACGAAGCCGAGCTGGGTGAACACGAGTCCGAGAAAGACGGCGATGAGCAGCGCGAACCAAGAGTTCCCCACCAACACCAACCCGGCGAACCCGGCACCGAGCGCGGCAACGGTCAGGGGGATCTTGGCCCCGTAGTAGCCGAGTCGGCGATTGAGCAGGCCGGCCTCTCGGATTTGGCGAGCGAGGACACCGAAGTCCTCCGACGAGGCGTCGATGGTGTTGGTCTGCACAGTCCCACTTCCGCGAAATCCACTGGGAGCGCTACCGCGGACGGGGCAACACCGAGAGTCGACACTCTCATTCCGTGCAGCAATTTTAGACCCTCCAGGGCCACGGTGTGGCTCGCCTCCGGGACAATTCCACGCACGGAATGACACAAACGCGTTAGTCGGGTCACCCAATCACCCCTCTCGGTGCCGTCTCCCCGGATTTGCACATGTGCCGAACAATCGCTCATGCGGGGATGATGCCTACGCCGACCCCTTGTTCCCACCGCCATCCTTGGCCAGGAAATGGTCGATGTTCGCTCGCAGCTCCGGTGAGACGAACGACCGGTCTTCCGCGCTCAGTGCAAAATCGAGTGTCGCCAGAACGGCCCGCTCGAGGTGCATGTTGAGCACCCGCTTGGTGTCTTCGACGGCCCGGCGCGGCAGTTTCGAAATCCGGCGTGCACAGGCGAGAGCCTGGTCGAACACCTCATCATCCGGGCAGACATGGTTCACGAGGCCGATGTCAGCGGCACGCTTCGCCGGAATGCGGTCGCCCGTCAGCGCGTACTCCTTGGCCAGCTGCAGGCTGATGAGGAGCGGCCAGGTCACCGGGCCACCGTCGGCGGCGACGAGGCCGATGGCCACGTGCGGGTCCGCCAGGTGAGCGCTCTCCGCCATGAAGACGATGTCGGACAGAGCGACGAGACTGCAGCCCAAACCCACCGCGGCGCCATTGACGGCGGCCACGATGGGGACCCGGCAGGCCACCATGCCGGTCACGATCTGGCGGCCGTGCGCGAGGGTTTCCTTCCGGCGCTCGGCGTCATTGGCGAGCTCGTCGAGGTAACTGAAGTCACCCCCGGCGGAGAACGCTCGGCCATTCCCGGTCAGGACGACCGCCCGCGCCTCGTCATCGGCGTCGATCTGCGGGAACAGGGAGGCAAGTCCCTTGTGGAGCTCGTGGTTCGTCGCGTTGAGATGATCGGGCCGGTTCAAGCGGACGATCCGGACCGGACCGTCGCTCACAACCTCGAGCTCATCGGGGATGTCGTACGAAGTCATCTGACCTCCAGATCGTGGTGCCATTCGCCATTGCACAGGTCACCGAGCCCCGGGGCCGACCTGAATCGGGACGCGGCTCGACGTCGAGCTCATGTGGTCGGCAGCCCGAGGATCCGGCGAGCCACGAGGTTCCGTTGGATCTGCGACGTCCCACCCATGACGCTCTGGGCTCGACTGTAGAGGTAGGCGTTCAACCAGGTGTCGTCTCCGCCGCCGTGAGCCATCCCGCCGATGGCGAGTGCGGCGTGGCCCACGGCCTGCTCCACCCATGTCATCAAGAGCTTGTCGACCGACCCCTCTGGGCCGTGGGAGATCCCGTTGAGCCGATCGGACAGGCGCCGCTGCACGTGCCGCCGCAACATCTCGACTTCCACAATCGCCCATCCGAGCTCACGGACCTGGTCGGCCCCGAAGTCTCCGGGATCCTTCTGTACGCGCCGTCTGAGGTCGTTCACGAGCTTGCTGTAACGGGCGACGTAGCCGAGCTCTCCCGGCTCCCGCTCATGGCTCACGACGGTCATCGCCAACGACCAGCCTTCACCTGGCGCGCCGATCATGTTCCGGGCGGGGACCCGCGCACCATCGAAGCGCACCTCGCCGAATTCCTTCGTAACCCCGTTGATCATGCGCAGGGGCCTCTGCTCGATGCCGGGCTGGCGCATCGGGACCGCGAACGCAGAAATGCCACGGTGCTTGACGACGTCGTGGTCGGTGCGTGCGAGGACGAGGCACCATTCGGCCTCGTCCGAGTAGCTCGTCCAGACCTTCTGGCCGGCGATGACGTAGTCCTCTCCGTCCCGATCGGCCCGCGTGCGCAACGAGGCCAGGTCGGATCCGGCGTCGGGCTCACTGAATCCCTGGCACCAGCGGTCGCGCCCATTGACGATGCCGGGCAGGAACCGGCGCTTGATGTCGTCGCTCCCGTGCTCCAGGATGCCCTGGACCAGGTAGCCGAGACTTGGCCGCGGTGGTGCCCCCGCAGCTGCGAGCTCCTCGTCGACGATGACCTCGTAGACCGACGACAATCCCTGCCCCCCGATCTCGGTGGGCCAGGACATGCCGAAGAAACCGGCGTCGTAGAGCAGCCGATGCCAGGCGGCCATGCCCGCCCAGTACTCGTCGTCAGTGGAGGACGTCGGCAGGCCGGGATTGTTGTCGACCAGCCATGCACGGAGTCGCAGGCGGAACTCCGACTCTTCCGGCGAGTCACCGAAGTCCATCAGCGACCTCCAACCCGTGGTGGACGAGCACGTGCGACAGGCTCGCGCTGGCGTTTCCAAGGAGGTCGCTCGAGAGGAGGGACCGCCGCAGGTAGATGTGGGCCAGGCACTCCCATGTGTTGCCGATGCCTCCGTGCACCTGGATCGCGGTCTCGCACACATTGATGGCTGCCCGGGCGCAGTATGCCTTCGCCATTGCAGCCGCTGTCAGTGCCTCGCCTGCGGGGAGCGCGTCCACGGCCCACGCCGCGTGCAACGTGACACTTCGAGACCCTTCCATGGCCACGAACGCGTCCGCCAGCATGTGCTGGACGGCCTGGAACGAGGCGATGGCGACGCCATACTGCTGGCGCTCTGACGCGTAGTCGGAGGCGAGCTCCACCGCGCCACGCATGGTCCCCACCAGGTCGGCACACGTCAAGGCAAGACCGAGGGCTGTCCAGCGTGTGACATCGTCCGCCGTGATCGGCGGATGCGCTGCGTCGACGGGCGTCACGACGGAGGACGAGTCGAGGATCACGGAGGGACGGGTGAGATCGAGGCCGATCGGCGGGGTGTGGAGCTCGACCTGGGCCACGCGGTGGCGCTCACCGTCGGGGACGAGGAGCAGAGCCCGCGCTGAGCCCTGCGCATCAATGGCCACGGCGGGGGGCGATTCCCCGTTGACGGCTCGAGCGAGCGACGAGAGGGCGGTGTCGAGGGCGACGGTCTCGACCGTGTCGCCCGGTTCTGCACCGGCCAACCTTCGGAGCTCGGTGGCCAAGGTGGGCCCGAGGAACGAGACGTCGGCCAGCCCCCGGCCCAGCTCCTCGGCAACAATGGCTGGTTCCACCCCTGTCGCCAGGCAGCCCCCGCCTTCCGTCTCGGTTCGCAGCTCCCGCCAGCCGGACCCGGCGACGGCTGCGTCGAGCCTTGCCATCCGTTCGAGGTCACCGATCTGACCGACGGCCTTGGGCGCGAGCCGGTCGACGATGTGGGCAGCAGAGTCGCGAAGGGCCTGCTGCTCCGGGGACAGGCGGACGTCCATCAGTCGTCGCGCGCAGGTGCCGCGAGCGACTGCGCCCATTGGTCGCGCAGTGTGCGACGAAGCACCTTCCCAGACGGGAGGCGTGGGATCTCGTCGACGATGACGACGTAGCGAAGGTGCTTGTAGGTTGCCAGCGAACCGGCAACGAGCTGCTGCAGCTCGTCGTCGCCCACCTTCTGGTTCGGGTCGAGCCGCACGGCAGCGACGGGCACCTCTCCGGCCCGGGCATCCTCGACACCGAACACCGCGCAGTCGAGGACGGCCGGATGCTGATGGAGGACCGCCTCCACCTCGGCGGGTGCCACCTGGAAGCCGTTGACCTTGATCATCTCCTTCGAGCGATCGGTCAGGTGGACCCAGCCTTCCGGCTCGAGCCACCCGACATCACCCGTGCGGTACCAGCCATCGGCAAACGCGTCAGCCGTGGCTTCATCAGGAAGGTACCCGGCCATGACCGAGGGGCTGAGCACCTGGATCTCGCCGATCCCTCCGGGCTCGAGGACCTCCCCGCTCCCGAGGTCGGCGATGCGCAGCTCGACGCCCGAGGGTGGCAGCCCCGCGGAGTCCAATCGCCACTGCTCCGGTCGGTCGACGGGGTTCGCCGAGATCACGGGGAGCTCACTGGCGCCGTAAGCCGGCAACCAGTGCACGCCGGTCCGCTCGGTCACGATCCTGGCGACGCTCTCGGTGACCGGTGTCGCCCCCCACATGATGTAGCGGAGGGACGAGAGGTCGTACTCCTCGAGGCGGGGATGGTTGGCCATGGCCAACGCGATGGGCGCAACCGCCATCTCGAGCGTCATCTTCTCGGAGACGATCCGCTCGAGCACCTCGTCGAGGTCGAACCGTCGGTGCAGCCGCACCGTTGCTGCCGCCGAGACCGCTGTCAGCAGATTGAGGAGCCCGAGGATGTGGGAGGGGGGCGTGGCCACCTGGAAGCGGTCCTCGGCTCCGAGACCGAGGACGTTGCGCCAGTGCACGGTCGCGTGACCCATGGAGCGATGCGTGTGACGCACGGCCTTGGGCAGTCCGGTCGTGCCCGAACTGAAGACCAGGATGGCCTCGGTGCCTCTGCTCACCGCGTCCGAAGCCGGCCGCGCTCCGCTGTGGGCGAAGGGGTCGTTCGACGCGTCGTCGAGATCCGTCACGTGGTCGCCCCCGAGGATCTCGGCGAGCAACGGAGCGGCCTCGCCATCGGCCACGGCGCGCACCGGACCGGTCAGCGCCAGGGCGTGACGGACCTCGGTGGACTTCCACGCCGGGCTCAGCAGCACCGCGGCGGCCCCCAGCTTGCTGACGGCGTACACCGCGACGATGAACTCGACGCGGTTGGTCGTCATCAGCGCCACGCGATCACCTGCGCCCACACCCCGCGCGGCGAGGTGCCTGGCGAAGGCGTTGCTGCGCTCGTCGAGCTGGCGGAAGGTCCAGCGATCATCGCCCGCGAGAACGGCGTCGCGCCCCCCGAACCGGTCAGCGGCGAGCTCGAGATCCCTGTGCATCGTGGCCGCTACCATCGGAAACATTCTTCTCCTATTTGAGATCCAGCGTCAACATGCAGCGGATGTACACTTCTCCGACGCGATCAGGGAGGGCCTTCGATGACCATGGATGACCTCGACGACGTACGGCAGCAGATCATCGAGACCGTCCGGCGGTTCGTCGCCCGGGAGGTCGTTCCCGTCGCCCCGGAGCTCGAACGCGACGACCGCTTCCCTGTCGACATCGTGGAGCAGATGCGTGAGCTCGGCCTGTTCGGCGTGACCATCCCCGAAGCCTACGGAGGGCTGGGTCTCGACCTCCTCACCTATGTCGGAGTCATTGAGGAGCTGGCGTACGGCTGGATGAGCCTTACCGGCGTCGTCAACACCCACACCATGGCCGCCACGCTGATCCTCCAGCACGGCACCGACGAGCAGAAGCAGCGGTGGCTGCCGTCGATGGCCTCCGGGGAACGGCGGGGGGCGCTGTCACTCTCCGAACCGGACGCGGGAAGTGACACCCGCAACCTTTCCTGCCGGGCCCAGCGCGACGGGGACGAGTACGTGCTCAACGGCACAAAGGCATGGGTCACCAACGGGGAGCGCTCCGGGATCGTCGCCTTGGCGGCTCGAACAGAGGAGGGGATCTCCGCCCTGATCGTGGAGAAGGAGCCGGGGCCGCAGTTCGAGGGGATCGCGGTCAGCAAACACGTGGGCAAGCTCGGCTACCGCGGGGTGGAGACCGTCGAGATGGCGTACACGGACCACCGCATTCCCACCGCCAACCTGCTCGGCGAGGCGGGACGCGGGCTGCCGCAGATCCTCAGCGTGCTCGAACTGGGCCGCATCAACATTGCGGCGCGGGCGGTAGGCGTGGCCCGGGCCGCCTTCGACGCCGCCTTCGCGTACGCACAACAGCGGGTCACCTTCGGCAAGCCGATCGTCGAGCACCAGGCGATACAGCTCAAGATCGCCGACATGGCGACGCGCCTCGAGGCGGCCCGCCTCCTGACCCGCAATGCCGCCGAGCGCAAGACGGCCGGTCTCCGCTGTGACGTCGAAGCCGGGATGGCCAAGCTGTTCGCCAGCGAGACCGCGCTCGACCTGTCCATGGAGGCCATGCGGATCCACGGCGGCATGGGCTACACGACCGACCTGCCCGTGGAGCGCTACTACCGCGACGCGCCGCTCATGGTCATTGGCGAGGGGACCAACGAGATCCAGAGGCTGGTGATCGCGCGGGGCCTGCTGGCCCGCGCTCAGCGCGCAGGCTGACTCGGCTGCCGGTCGTTGCTGCGATCGGCGAGCTCCCGGATCACCTCGTCGGTGTGCTCCCCGAGTGACGGGACCGGAGCGATCGGCCCGCGCTCAATGTCGGAGAAACTGACCGGGCCGTTCACCGAGCGCTGGGTGGTGCCCGAGACACCCCCACCGATCTCGACCAGACCGTGGTTCGCCAAGAACTGGGGGTCTTCGACCACCTCGGCCGGCGTCTGTGCCGGCGCCCACCAGACGCCCTCACGTTCGAAGCGCTCCGCCCATTCGGACAGGGGGCGCTCCGCGATGATCTCGTCGAGGATGGCGATGATCTCCGTGCGATGCCGTCGGATGGCGGACGCATCGGCAAAGCGCGGGTCACCGGCCAGATCGGGGCGCCCGAGGGAGCGGCAGACCGCATCGATGTGCCGGGAGGCCTCCAATCCCGTGAGGAAGAACCAACGACCGTCGGCGGCCCGGTAGGGATTCATCAGCGGCGCCTGGTTCCGGTCCCTCGGTTCGGCCCGGGCGACCTTGCCGAGCGTCATCTGCAATCCGAGGTCCCAGCCCAGGACGTAGGCGCCCGTGCGGAGCAGCGACACCTCCACGACCCGCCCCCGTCCCGTCGCGCGCTGCTCCAGCACCGCGGCGAGAAGCCCGCCCAGGGCGGCGAGCCCGGTGATGTGGTCACCGATGCCGCCCCGCGCGTTGAGCGGCGTGCCCTCGTGGTCGGCCATCTGCATGGAGAGCCCGGACCGGGCCCAGAACGCACCGATGTCGTAGGTGGGGCGGTTCCGCTCGGCACCGCGCAGCCCGTAGCCGCTGACGCTGCAGTACACGAGATGGGGGTGGCGCTCGACGGTCGCCACGGGCTCCAGGCCGAGCCCGTCGAGCGCGTCCGGCCGGAGGTTGCTGATGAACACGTCGGCCGTGGCGAGCAGGTCCTCGAGATGCGCCCGGCCGTCGGGTTGGCGCAGGTCGAGCACGATGCTTCGCTTCCCCCGGTTGTCGAGCGAGAAGGCCGGGTTGGGCATGTCGCTCTCGATGCCCAATGATCCGAACACTTGACGCATGGGATCGCCCGCCGGGGCTTCGACCTTGATGACATCGGCGCCCCAGTCGGCCAGCAGCGCGGCGGCCGACGGCGCGGCGACCCACACGCCCAACTCGACGACCCGCAGGCTGGCGAACGTGGAGAGTCCCGATGCCGGGTCGTCGCTCAACCGGGGACCTCCGAACGACTGTGCACCGCCTGCTCCCGCAGCGTGTCCTTCATCACCTTCCCGGTGGCGTTGATCGGGAGCTCGTCCACCAGCTCCACGACTCTGGGGACCTTGTAGTTCGCCATTTTGTCGCGGCACCACTCGATGACCGCTGCGCTCGACACCGCGTCCGATCGGGCGACGACGAATGCCATCCCGACCTCTCCGAGGCGCTCATCGGGGATCCCGATCACCGCGGCCTGAGCGATGTCGGGATGGCGCAGGAGCGCATTCTCGATCTCGGCGGGGTACGCGTTGAAGCCGCCGACGATGAACATGTCCTTGGCGCGGCCGACGATCCGCAGGCAGCCCGCCTCGTCGACCACCCCGATATCGCCCGTCCGCAGCCACCCGTCCGGCGACAACGCGTGCGCGGTCGCCTCCGGATCGTCTAGGTAGCCGACCATCACACTGCCGCCGCGGAGGAGGATCTCACCGGGCTCCCCCGCCGGCAACTCCGCATCGTCGTCACCGACGATGCGGAGCTCGAAGCCCGGGCGGAGCCGCCCGACCGTGGTGGCAATCGTCTCCACGTCATCCTCTGGCGAGGTGGCCGCGGCCGTCCCGGCCTCCGTGAGCCCGTAACCCGTGATGATCGACGAGAACGGGAGCTCCTCGTCGATGCGCCGGATCAGCTCGACGGGGATGTCGGCGGCGCCGGTCACGGCCACCCGCAGGCTCGACAATTCGTGGCGCTCCCGATCGGGGTGGTCGAGGATGGCCTGGTAGACGGTGGGCGAGCCGGGAAGCACGGTGACCCCCTCACCCTCGACGCGGCCCAGCAACCGGTCGACATCGAACACAGCCTCGGGGAGCATCACCGCGCCGCTCGCGACGCAGGCCAGGATTCCCGCCTTCAGACCGAACATGTGGAAGTAGGGGTTGACCATCAGGTAGCGGTCGTCGGCGCACAGCCCGGTCATCTCGACCCAGTCGGTGGCGACGCGCAGCGTCCGGCGGTGGGACATCACCACCCCCTTGGGCAGGCCCGTCGTCCCCGACGTGAAGAGGATGTCCGAGGGATCGTCCGGTCCGGTATCGGTGCGCCGCCGGTCGACCTCGGCCCGGTCGGCGTCGGTGGCCCGGGCCAGGAACGAGGCCCATGCCTCGGTGCCCCCCCTCGGCGGCCCGCTCGCCACGACGATCGTGTCGAGATCGGGGAGGTCGACACCGGTCGCACCCAGCATCTCGACGTAGTCGGTCCCCAAGAAGTCCGTGATCGTCACCAGCGCCCGGGCCTGGCTGCGGGAGAGGATGTCCACCGCCTCGCCGCCCTTGAAGCGGGTGTTGATCGGGACGAGGACGGCACCCGCCTGGGAGAGACCGAGCACGGCGACGATCCACTTGGCGCTGTTGAAGGCCCAGATGGCCACACGGTCGCCCGGCTCGATGCCCGAGTCGACGAGTGCGGCGCCGAACGAACGCGCCTCGTCGAAGAGCTCGGCGTACGTCAGCCGGGTCGGGCCATCCTCAACCGCAGGGCGCTGTCCGAACCGGCGTGCGGCAGAATCGAGAAGCGCCGGGATGGTCAGCGACGGGCCATCCCCGCGCGCCGTCATCGAACGGCGACCTCGGCCACGTTCATCAGCTTGGCCAGGTTACCGCCCATGATCTTGCGCACCGAGTCGTCATCGAGGCCCTTGAGCTCGTCCGCGTAGCTCACGGGGTCGGCGAGGCCCTCCGGGTGGGGGTAGTCGGACCCGAAGAGCACGTGCTCCACACCGATGAGATCGGCCAGCTGGCCGAGGTCCTCCTCCCAAAATGGGCTGATGTAGATGTTGCGCTTGAAGACGTCGACCGGGTTCTCCAGGAAATCCTGCGGCATCTTCTTGTACACGTCGGCCAGCCTCTCCAGGAGCGGTGCGACCCAGCTGCTGCCGTTCTCGATCACCGCGACCTTGAGGGCGGGGAACCGGGACAGGGCGCCGTGGCAGATCAGCGCCGAGACGGCGTCCTCGACGGGCCGCCAGGCCGAGAGCATCCGGAAGGCCTGGGGCTGGAAGGGGAGCATCTCGGAGTCGCTGCCCTCCCAGTCGTTCGCATACCGCTCGTAGCCGCTGTCCGAGGAGTGCATGGCCACGAGCACATCATTGTCGACCACCTTCTCCCAGAAGGGGTCGAACTCCTCTTTGCCGAACGAGCGGGGCCCGCGGTAGCCGTACGCCGGAGCGGGCCGGACGAGCACCACCCGGGCACCCCGCTGCAGGACCCATTCGAGCTCCTCGATGGCCCGCTCCACGATGGGCAGCGTGATGATCGGCGTCGCGAAGATCCGGCCCTCGTAGTCGAACGACCACGTCTCGTACAGCCACTGGTTCAGACTGTGGATCACCTCATGAGTGAGCTCGGGCGCGTCGCGCATCCGCTCCTCAATGAGGCTGGCCAGCGTCGGGAACATGAGGGCGCGGTCGATGCCCTGCTCGTCCATCAGTGCGAGACGGGAGGAGGGGTCGCGGAAGGCGGGGATGGACTTCATGGGCTTCCCGAAGATCTCCCGGCGGCTCTTGCCCTCGGGGTTCCCGACCCGGAAATACTCCTCCTGTGCACCGGGGCGAGCCACGACCTCGAAAGTGGGGTTCGGGATGTAGTTGCTGATGACACCGCGGACCACGATCTTGGTCCGGCCGTGCACGTCGACGTAGTCGATCGCACCCTTGTACCGCTCGGGCAGGAACCTGGTGAACGCGTCGCGCGTCTCGTAGAGGTGGTTGTCCGCATCGAACAGGGGGACGTTCAGAGCGGTGTTGGACATGACGACTTCCCCGATCCTTATGGAGTGAGAACCATGATACTCTTCTGTGAGAGTACTATTTCTGCGACGAATCTGCCAGCCCCGGCGATCAGTCCGGGCCACGTGGCGGGACCTCTGATCCTCTGGCTGGGGTGGTCCGAGAACACACTTCTTCTTCTTGTGCAAAGCTAGTTCTGCACACCGACGAGCGGCGACGCCGCGTTGACGCATGGAGGGTCTGGAGCGAGTGCGAACACACGTTCGTCAACGGGTCCCGTCGCCCCGATCGCAGCCCCGGCCACGCCGTCATGACACTCGTCACCGCCACAGATTGGGGCAACCATGACCGTGATGGAATCCGACGTCTACTACGACCCCTACGACTTCGAGATCGACTCGGATCCGTATCCGGTCTGGAAGCGGCTGCGCGACGAGCAGCCGCTCTATTACAACGACCGGTACGACTTCTACGCCCTGAGCCGATTCGAGGACGTCGACCGGTGCTCGCTCGACTGGGCGACGTACATCTCGAGCAAGGGGACCATTCTCGAGCTCATCAAGAGCGGCATGGAGGTGCCTCCGGGCTCCATCATCTTCGAGGATCCTCCCGCCCACCACGTGCACCGCCGACTCCTGGCGCGCGTCTTCACGCCACGGAATATCAACGCTCTCGAGCCGAAGGTGCGGGAGTTCTGCGCGCGGAGCCTCGATCCCCTGGTGGGGGTGGGCCGCTTCGACTTCATCGAAGACCTCGGCGCCCAGATGCCCATGCGCACCATCGGCATGCTGCTCGGCATTCCCGAGCAGGACCAGGAGGCCATCCGTGATCGCATCGACGACGGCCTGCGGCTCACGGACAGCTCCATGCCCGACTTCGACACCATGTACGGCGAAAGCCTGAATCCGGGGAGCGCATTCGAGGAGTACATCGAGTGGCGGGCCAGCCACCCGTCGGACGACCTGATGACCGAGCTGCTCCAGGCCGAGTACGAGGACGAGGACGGCACCACCCGGCGCCTCACCCGCCCGGAGGTCCTGAGCTACGTGAACCTCCTGGCGGCGGCGGGCAACGAGACGACAGCACGCCTGATCGGCTGGACGGGGAAGGTCCTGGCCGAGCACCCGGACCAGCGTCAGGAGCTCGCCGAGCAGCTCGATCTGGTCCCGAACGCCATTGAGGAGCTGCTCCGCTACGAGTCCCCATCTCCCGTCCAGGCCCGCTACGTGACCCGCGACGTCGAGCACCATGGAGAGGTCGTGCCCGCGGGGAGTGCCCTCCTCCTCCTCACGGCGTCGGCGAACCGTGACGAGCGCAAGTTCGCCGACGCCGAGCGATTCGACATCCACCGCTCCATCGACCGCCAGCTGGCGTTCGGCTACGGCATCCACTTCTGCCTCGGGTCGGCGCTGGCCCGGCTCGAGGGCCGGATCGCCCTCGAGGAGGTCCTGAAGCGGTTCCCGTCATGGGAGATCGACTGGGACCATGCGGTGCAGGCCCGGACGTCGACGGTACGCGGATGGGAGCGACTGCCCGCCGTCACCTCCTGATCAGGGCATGCTGTGGTACCGAAGAAGGAGAAAGCATCCATGAGAACGGTGATCGTCGGCGCATCGAGCGGCCTCGGCCGCTCCATCGGGATCGGGCTGGGCCAACGGGGAGCGACCGTCGCGTTGCTGGCCCGGCGTCACGACCGATTGGTCGACGCGGCCAAGGAGGCCGGCCCCGGCTCGCTCGCCATCGCCTGTGACGCCACCGACGCGGCCTCGTGCCACGCGGCCATCGAGGAGGCGGCGCGCGGGATGGGGGGTATCGACGCGCTTGTCTACGCTCCCGGGGTCGCACAGCTGGGCCGGCTGGTCGACATGGATGCGGAGAGCTGGCACCGCACCTTCGACACCAACGTGATCGGCGCAGCGCTCATTACGGCTGCGGCGATCCCGCACCTCACTGCGTCACGCGGTGTGGCGGCCTACCTGTCGTCGGTGAACGGCTCGCTCACCCCACCCTGGCCCGGGCTGGGGGTCTATGCGGCCAGCAAGGCGGCGCTGGAGACCATGGTCGAGGCCTGGCGGGCCGAACATCCGATGGTCGGCTTCACCCGCGTCGTCGTCGGCGACTGCGCCGGAGGTGAGGGGCACTCCATGACCGAGTTCATCAACGACTGGGACATGGGGCTCATGGCCGAATTTCACCCGGTGTGGCAGGAACGCAACCTTCTGAGCGGCTCGCTCATGGAGGTGGAGGAGCTCATCCGGGTCGTGGACCTCGTGCTGCGCTGCGGTGCCAGCGCCAGCATCCCCTCGGTGGCGGTGACGCCCCGCAGGCCTGCCTGATCGGCCGTTTCGGCGCTCCCTCAGAAGCGGCCGAGCAAGAAGCCCGCCGCGGCGGCGGCCGGCGGGAACGACTCGGTGATCCCGGCGCTTATGTAGCCGACGTCGCTGACCAGGGTGATGCCCGAGATCGCTGCCGCGGCGTCGCTGCAGAGGAACACCAGCGGGTAGGCCTGCTCGAGCGGTGTCGAGGCCTCGATGCCCGCCTCCTCGCGGAAGTCGGCGCCGAACCCAAGCCACATCTCCTTGTTCGCCTGCGCCAGCGGGGTGTCGGTCGGTCCTGGGCAGATCGCGTTGAGGCGGATGCCCTGCTTGAGCAGCGGGAAGGCCTGCCGGGCCACGTAGGCGCAGACCGCCTGCTTGGAGTGGAAGTAGTCGGCGTAGCCGTGCTCGATCGCCCAGGCCGAGCCCGACTCGAAATCGGGGGTGTCGAGGTAGTCCTTGATCTCGGCGAGGTTGGACTCCCAGCCCAGGCCGGCGGCAGAGGAGATGAAGCCGATGGCCGAGCCCCGCGGCAGCATGCCGCCCGCCAGCATGCGGTCGATGAGATGGCGGTGCCCGACGAAATTGATCTTCTCGATCCCGGGCGTGCCGTCGGCCACCCCGGCGCAGGAGAACAGCGCGTGCACCGGGCCGCCGCACTCGTCCACCGCGGCGTCGATGGAGTCCTTGTCGGCCAGGTTCACGTGGATGGCCTTCGCTCCGGGGAGCCTCACCTCCGCGAAGTCCATCACCACGACCTCGGCACCGGCATCCTGCACCAGCTCGGCGGCCGCGGCACCCATCCCGGTTGCGCCACCGACAACCAGTACCCGTTTCCCGTCGTAGCGGAATGCATCGAAAAGTGCCATGTGCGTCTCCTCCTGACGAACGACGTCGTGTCCTAGCCGACGACGGAGCGGACCTTGAGGTCAACGATGGTATCCCAGTCGATCCCGAGCTCCTCGAGGATCGCGTCACCGTGCTCGTTGAACTCGGGCGCGCGTCCGGCGGGAGAAGGCTCCCCCCGAACTGCACCGGGGCGGCGACCATCTTGAAGGGGACGCCCGCCGCGGTCTCGCAGTCCTGCATGTACCCGTTGGCGATGCTCTGCGGGTCCACCGCGCACTCGAGCGTGTCCTGCACGACGCACCACTGGCCGGTGAAGTCGGCCAGTCGCTCGCGCCACTCGGCCACGGTGCGCTCGGCGAAGGCCGCCCCGAGAGCCTCCTGGGCCTCGGTACTGTGCTCGAGCAGCGCAGCGTGATCGACGAATCGTGGGTCTGTCCCGAGCTCCGGGCACCCGACGGCGTCGGCGAGCTCGGCCCAGTAGCGGCTGGCCTGCAGGCAGCAGAAGGAGAGCGAGCGCTCGTCCTTGGTCAGGTAGTTCCGCACCAGGGGGTTGAGCCGCGGCGCGTTGGACGGTGGGCCCTGCCAGGGGACGTTGCTCACGAGCGACAGCGCGAAGGCCTGGCCCATGGCCCACATCCCCGTGCCGAGCAGTGACACATCTACCGTGGTGGCCTCGCCCGTCCGCTCGCGGTGGAACAGGGCCCCCATGATCCCCCCCGCGATGGTCATGGCGCCGATGGAGTCCCCGAACCCGGGTCCGGGCGGCCCCGGCAGCCGGTCGGAGTCGGCGGGCTTCACTCCCATGGAGACGCCGGCCCGGAACCAGAATGCCAGCGAGTCGTAGGACCCCTTGTCCGCGTCCGGTCCACGCTCGCCCTGCCCGGTGCCGGCGACGTAGATGATGTTCGGGTTGTGCGCCCGGATGTCGTCGAGCTCGATCGTGAGCTTCTTGCGCACCCGCGGGAGCTTGTTGGTGAGGAACACGTCCGCAGTGGCAGCGAGCTTGTAGAGGATGTCGAGCCCCTCGGGGGTGGTGAGGTCGAGGGCCAGGCTGCGCTTTCCGCGGTTGGAGTGCTCCAGGAGTGCGTGCACGCCGCCACCGATCGACACCACGCCGGTGGCGGCGAGGCCGCGCATGGCGTCCCCGCGCTCGATCGGCTCGATCTTGATCACCGTGGCACCCCAGTCGGCCAGCAGCGCCGAGGCCGCCGGCACGAACGTGTGCTCGGCCACTTCGAGGACGACGACGCCCTCCAGAACAGCTGTCACTCCCGACCTCCCAAGAGACTTCCCCCGCTTGCTACGGTATCTTCACTCGCGCAATTCAGCAACGCTGTATATCGTCAGAGGAAATACTGCTTTCGCAACCTCGAAGGAGCACACGATGGCCCGCTCTCAGACGCCGCAGCGCATCCACCTGCGCAGCGCCCGCATGGTCGACGTCGAAAAGGGCGAGCTGGTGGCTCCGGGCAGCCTCCTCACCGACGGTGAGCGGATCCTGGAGGTCGCGCCCACGAGCGTCCCGGACGATGCAACCGTCATCGACCTCGGCGACCTGACCCTCCTGCCCGGGCTGATGGACATGGAGGTGAACCTCCTGCTCGGTGGCCCCGACCACCGCAGCCCGCTCACCGCCGTGCAGGACGACCCTGCCGTGCGCACGCTACGCGCCGTGGCCAACGCTCGCCGCACCCTGCGGGCGGGGTTCACGACCGTGCGCAACCTCGGCCTTTTCATCCAGACGGGCGGCATTCTGCTCGACGTCGCGTTGAAGAAGGCGATCGACCTCGGCTGGATCGACGGGCCGCGGGTCGTGCCCGCCGGACACGCCATATGCCCGACGGGCGGGCACCTCGATCCGACGATGTTCCAGGCGTTCGCTCCGCACATCATGCCGCTGACGGTCGAAGAGGGCATCGCGGACGGCGTCAGCCAGGTACGCAAGGCCGTCCGCTACCAGATCAAGCACGGCGCGCAGGTGATCAAGGTCTGCGCGTCGGGTGGCGTGATGTCGCACACCGGGCCCGCCGGCGCGCAGCAGTACTCCGACGAGGAGTTGCGGACGATTGCGGACGAGGCGCACCGGGCCGGGCTCAAGGTCGCCGCCCATGCCCACGGCGACGACGGCATCCGCGCCGCCCTCGAAGCCGGCTTCGACTGCATCGAGCACGGGTCGCTCATGACGGACGAGACACTCGATCTCCTCATTGCGCGTGGGACCTTCCTCGTGCCGACCACGTATCTGGCGGACGGCATGGACGTGTCCCATGCGGCGCCCGAACTGCAGGCGAAGGCGGCCGAGGTCTTCCCCCGGGCCAAGGAGACCATACGAAAGGCCATCGCCAAGGGGGCGCGCATCGCCTGCGGGACGGACGCCCCCGCGATCCCCCACGGCCGCAACGCCAAAGAGCTGACCGCGCTCGTCGATCGGGGCATGACCCCCCTGGGGGCCATCCGCGCCGCGACCACGGTCGCGGCGGAGCTCATCGACGTCGACGACCGCGGTCGGCTCGACGCCGGGCTCCTCGCCGACGTCATCGCCGTGCCGGGCGATCCCTTGGCCGACATCGCTGTGACAGAGGACGTCCGATTCGTGATGAAAGGTGGCCGGGTGTTCCACCTGGAGGGCGCGACCGCTTAGCAGTACGGGGAACGAGCAGCCACTCGCCATACGGGCGGCGGCAGTGCCCGTGTCGATCAGGATCGAGGGCCGGTCCCGATTCCCTGGACCACGAACTGCCACAGCGCCTCGGCCGTGGTGCCGTCATCGGCCCGGACCGACGACCCGCTGATCGTGGCCGAGAACGCGTTGAACATGATCACCTCGAGCACGACGCCGACGATCGGTCCGGACCGGAGGTCGTCACGAACGACGCCGGCGGTGGCCGCCTCTTCGAGCAACTCGTCGAACAGCGCCACGAGAGGAGCGAACGCCCGGGCGGCCTCCTTCGGATGCGTCGTCAGCAGCTGCTGCGCGAACTCCGCCATGAGGATCGGCCGCACGGTCAGTGTCGTCGTCACGTCCCCCGCCGGCCTGCACAGCCGGTAGTACTCCACCACGAAGCGGTGCAGGCGCTCGAGCGGCTCGCCCTCGCCTGTGATCTCCTGACGGAGGTGGTCGGCGGTGGAGCGAACCGACTCCTCGAACAGGGCCAGGAGGAGCTCGTGCTTCCCGCTGAAGTACTGGTAGAAGCTGCGTAGGGACTGCCCGGAGCGCTCGACGACCTCTTGGACCGTGAAGTCCTTGCCCGAGCCGGCGTTGAGGAGCTCGATCGCAGCGTCGAGGAAGCGCTGGACGCGGCTCTCCGCCCGGAGGCGGGCGGAGTCCAGCGACCGAGCAACGGCCAGATCGCGCCAGCTCAACCCGTCGTTCTCCGAAGAATCCTCTGTCGCCAGTTCGTTCTCCATCACGAGGTAGAGCGTACTTCAGGTTGAGGGGTATCTCGGATCTCTCACCAGAAGTAAGCAACTATTCACTTACAAGAACTTGGTTTCCGGGAGTGTCCCGCGCGACGGTGCCAACGCCGGTCGCGGCGGCGGTCGGTCGGCGGCGCGATCCGCGTTGGGTCAGACGGCCGGCTCGACGAGCATCTGCATGCTGGCGGCTCCGCTGTCGGGTACACGCGACTGGCGCCACACCTCGACGGGGAACGAGGCGTTGACGAGGGAGTAGCACAGCCAGAGCAGACGCGTGGCGTTCTCGGGCAGCGCGCCCAGGTCGAACTGGTCGAGATAGGCCATCGCGTCCACGAGACGGGGGAAGGCAGCGTCGTAGAACGTCTGGAGCTCGTCCATCGTGCTCGAGAGCCGCTTGGCGTAGCGTTCGGCCTCCGTCTCGAGCGACCAGTCGGCGAACGGCTCGAGATCGGTGAAGCCGGCAGGAAAGGTTGGCATTCGAAGTCGGTTCCTCTCTCAGGAGACGGCCGAGATCCGGACGGGCGTCGTCGTCGTCTGGTGCTCGCCCACGTAGTCGCGGGCCGTCTTGTGCAGGTGGCGCAGCAGGATCTCCTGATCGTTGAGCGGGAATTCCGAGACCGCCCGCGACTCGAGCATGGTCTGCGTCGCCTCGAGGGTGTTGCCGTCCTGGAGCGCATACTCCTTGAACGTGACCGCGGCGAGCTCCTGGCGGAGCCGCTCCGTCGCGTTCTTCGGAGGCACGAAGTAGAGGGTGCCTTCGAAGATGTGCGTGTTGTAGGAGGTCGGCCAGTAGTGGTACGTGAGGTACCAACCGGGTGCCCACACGAGGAGCATGAAATTGGGGAAGAACACGAACGAGTCCACGCCCCAGGCCCTGTGCCGCGCCGGGTTCAGCGCCGGTGGCAGCGTGTCGAGGCCCTCGACGTCGGGACGGTCCCAGGGTCCGAAGAGGCCGCTATGGAGTACCCGCTCGATCGGCTTGACCATGTCGAGGTCCTTCGGAGGGGACATGCCGCCCCAGGACGACACCATGCCGTGGGGCCCGTCGAGCTCGTAGGCCAACGCCTCGAACCCGACGCTGGACAGCTTCCTCGACTCCTCCGCCGTGGCCTGCTTCGCGTGCAGTACCGGTGCATGGTAGAACTCGGCGAAGGCGTCGATGAACAGCTTCCAGTTGCTGCCGACGTTGGCGCGGTACTTGTAAACCTGGGTCATCTCGTCGAACGGGTAGCCGGCGAGACCGGCACCCAACGCACCGAGGTAGTCGTGCACCGAGGTGGTGTTGTCCGGGTCAAGGTTCACGAAGATGAACCCCTCCCACGTGTCGACCTCGATCGCGGCGAGCCCGTAGTCCTCCTTGTCGAGATCGAAGAACTCGGACTCCTGCTGGACGAACGTCAGCTCCCCCTCGGTCGAATAGCGCCAGCCGTGGTACTTGCAGGTGAACTGTCGGCAGGTCCCCTTCGTCTCCTCGCCGGGATAGTCGTTCCAGACCAACTTGTTCCCGCGGTGACGGCAGATGTTGTGGAAGGCATGGATCTCTCCGCCCTTTCCCCTGACGACCACGATGGAGGTCCCGGCGGCGTGGATCTCCTTGGTGAAGTAGCTGCCGCTGCGGGGGATCTGCTCGACGCGTCCGACGTTGAGCCAGGTCCGGGCGAAGATGGCCTTGCGCTCGAGCTCGTAGTGCTCCGGTGAGATCGAGTCCTCGTAGGACACCGGACCGGTGCCGAGCTCGGGGTAGTGCTCCGTCCAGCTGCCCGCGCCAGGCTTCGGGAAATGCGCCATGACCTTCCTCCAGTTCAGATCCGAGACGACTCCATGATATCAGAGATCTTCTATTCGGAGAACCCTATTTCCGCAGCAGGTCCTCGTCGAGCTCCACCCCGAAGGACCGGAACGCCATGGCGAGGACCTCGTAGGCACCGACGGTGAAGACGAGGTCCATCAGCTGCTGGTCGTCCAACTCGGTGGCCAGGAGCTGCCAGGTCCCGTCCGATATCGCCCCGGCGCCGATCAGCTCGTCCACCGCCGAGAGCATCGCCCGGTCCAGAGTGGACCATCCGGGGGCGTCCGGCCCTTGCGCGATCCGCGCCACCTCGTCGGCCTCCAACCCTGCGTCCGCGGCGAGCACGCGGTGCTGCTCCCACTCGTAGGCCGACTGTCGGACCGAGGCGACCCGGAGGACGAGGAGCTCACGCTGCCTCGGCGTCATCGTCGACGAGAAGAGGATGTACCCGTTGAAGGTGTTGAAGGCCTTCGTCAACTCGGGGTGCCGGGCCAGCGTGCCCAGGGCGTTCAGCGCCTTGGGCCGGCCCTTGGTCTCGGGACGGGGATGACGGGCGTCGCCCGGACGGAGCGCCGCCAGGGCGTCCCGCATCGCCTCGGGCCATTGCTTGGGCGGGAGAGGCGTGAGGCGGGCCATGTCAGGTGTTCCTGCCGCCGTTGACGCCGATCACCTGGCCGGTGATGTAGCTCGCCTCTTCCTTGACGAGGAAGGCACAGGCCGCGGCGATGTCCTCGGGACGTCCGACCCTGCGCACCGGCGTCAGCGACGCGTGATGTTCGACGCCCTGGCCCAGACGGCCCTTGCTCTCCGATGCCCGGAGCATGGGCGTGTCGATGAAGCCCGGTGGGATCGTGTTGACCGTGATCCCTTTCGGCCCGAGCTCGAGCGCTAGTGCCTTGGTGAAGCCGATGACGCCGGCCTTGGAGGCGACGTAGTGCGTCATGAGCGGCTGGCCGCCGTGGGCGCTCGACGACGAGATGTTGACGATGCGGCCCCAGCCCTCCTCGATCATGTCCGGCACGACCGCCTGGCAGCAGTCGAAGGTCCCGGTCAGGTTGACGGCCAGGATGCGGCTCCACTTCTCGGCGGTGATCTTGAGGAACGGGTCGAACCCGTCGAGACCCGCGCTGTTGACCAGGATGGTGGGTCGGCCGAGGCGCTCGCGGACCGTGGCCACGCCGGCATCGATCTGGGCCCGATCCGTCACGTCGACCTCGACGCCGATGGCCGTGCCGCCCGCCGCCTCGATCTTGCGCCGCCGCCGTCGTGGCCGCCGCGACGTCGCGGTCGAATATGGCGACCGCATTGCCATCGTTGGCGAGTCGCTCGGCGATGGCGAGCCCGATTCCGGACCCGCCTCCGGTCACGATTGCCGTTCGCTCCGTGCTCACTGGATCGGCTCCTCTCCGTGCAGGGTCGTGCGATGCATGTCCCGCGGCGACGCGGCGTCGTAGGGGCATGCTCGGTGCAACACGCCACGGTTGTCCCAGATGACCAGGTCCCCGACCGCCCACTCGTGGCGGTAGACGCGCTCGGGCGCGGTCGCCCGCTCCAACAGGTCCGCCAGCAGCGCGCGACCCTCCCCCATGTCCAGGCCGGCCACGTGCGAGGCCGTCGCGCCGAGCACCAGGGACCGGCGCCCCGAGATGTGGGTCCAGGCGAGGGGATGCTCCTTCGACGGTCGTTTCCTCCAGAGCGCGAGCTCCTCGGGTGACGGGCTGTGGTTGATCATCCGCTGCGCTGCCTCGAAGGAGTGCACGACACGCAGGGACAGGCAGCGTTCCTTCTCCTCGTCGCTGAGGTCGTCGAACGCCGTATAGGTGCTGGCGAACTCGGTCTCGCCGCCCGACTCGGCCACCGCGTGGGCACTGAGGATCGTTGCCATGATCGGCACGTCGTCGGTGCACCCGTCGATGTGCCAGTCGAACGTCCCGCGCAGGTATGCCGCCATGGGGTTCTTGGCCGGATCGAGCGTGATCCTGAAGATCTCGGGGTGCTCGCCCTTGCCGAAGACCTCGACGCGGCCCAACCGCTGGCTGAACGCCACCTGCGTCGCATCGTCGATGTGCAGATCACGGAAGACAAGGACGCCGTGGGCCTCGAGGGTCTCGAGGATCCAGGCCGGCAGCGCGTCGTCCCCGAGCAGCCGGCCGCGGTCGACACCGACGATCTGCGCCCCGACAGTGGCGCCGAGCCTCTCCGTGGTCACCACTGTCATGGGGATTCCTTCGCGTCAAGGTGGATAGAGGAAGACTACTGTTTTCCAAGAATAGCGTTTTCACCGCCGGACATCTCCAGGCCGCCCTCGTGGAGCTGCTGCCGGAGCCGGAACTTCTGCACCTTCCCCGACGCCGTCCGCGGGAAGTCCACCACCTCGGTGATCGACTCGGGCCACTTCTGACGGGCGAGGCCGGCATCGGCCAGATGGCGGCGCACCTCCTCGAGGGTGGGAGCCGGCATGCCGTCGCGGACCCGGAGCACGGCTGCCGCATGCTCGCCGAGGCGTTCATCGGGCTCGGCGACGACGCAGACCTCGGCGACGGCGGGCATGCCCGCCATGAGCTCCTCGATCTCGGCGGCGCTGATGTTCTCGCCGCCGCGGATGATGATGTCGGAGATGCGGTCGGTGATGGTGAGGTAGCCGTCGCCGTCCAGCGTCCCGACGTCGCCCGTGTGGTACCACCCGTCGGCATCGAAGACGCGCGCGGTGAGCTCCGCGTCCGTGTAGCCGAGGAAGCAGTCCGGACCCCGGCTCAGGATCTCCCCGTCGTCGGTGAGCTGCAGCTCCACCCCCGGCAGCGGGGGCCCGTCGGTCGTCAGGCGCTTGACCTCGGGATCGTCCAGCAGGCACCCGGTGATGGAGGGGTGCTCGGTGCTGCCGTACGATCGGAACATCGCGATGCCCAGCCTCGTGGCCCGCTCCGTCACCGCCACCGGGACGGGCGACCCACCGAGGCCCGCGAACGGCATCTGTGCCAGGTGGGCCGGGGTGAAGTCCGGGTGGTCCAACAGGCTGGTCAGGAAGTACGTGGCTCCGCCGCCCACGCCGAGCCCCTCGTCGTGCATGAGGCGGAGCACCTCACCCGGATCCCAAACGTCGATCAGGTGGACCGGGCGCGTCCGGAGCAGGGGCAACAGGAACGCGTTGAGCATGCCGATGAAATGGCCCACGGGCGCACCGGTGATCGTCGGAGGCCCACCCTTGGGGAACAGGTAGTCCAGCTGGCGCGTCTCGCAGCCGATCGTCTGGTGGGAGTGCACGACGCCCTTGGGATCACGCGTCGTCCCGGACGTAAAGCCGACGATGGCCGGCGAGCCCGGTCCGACCGCGACCGGGCCGACGATCGGATCGGCGTCCAGCATCGACGCGAAGCGAGTCGCGCCGGCCGGGAGCTCCCGGTCGCTCGACTGGCCGACCACCAGCCACAGCGGGACGGGCCGCCGCTCCAGGATCCCGGTGTACACCGCCAGATAGTCGTTGTGGCCGAAACGGTCGGCGGTGATCACGACATCGGGCGACGTCGCCTCGAGGATGTACTCGACCTCCTTGGCGCCGTAGAAGTGGACGATCGGGATGACGACGGCGCCCAGGTACGCCGCCGCCCAGAAAGAGATCCCGGCCTCCACCCAGTTGGGGAGCTGAATCACGACCACCTGCCCCGGGCCGACACCCCTCACCTGCAGCGCACCCGCCAGCGAGCGCGCGGCGCGATCGACCTCGGCGAACGTGCCGGTCCACGGCCGAACCTTCGAATGCACCTGGAAGACCGTTTCGCTCAGGCGCGTCATGCCGCTGGCGACCGTGGCCCCGAGGGTGGCGTCGTTCCACCAGCCCTCGGCGACGTAACGGCGCGCCAGACTGTCCGGCACCGTGCGCAACGCCCACCTCTCCGCGCCAGTGTCGGCCGGCTCCCCCACGGGTCCTCCTTTGTCCGGATCGCACTCTTGCACGGCTCGACGGCGTGAGCCAGCCTCGTTGCCAGTGGATGAGAACTCCGTTATCGTATAGCAGCATGGCGGTTTCGCGGCCAATTGCAGGTGGAACGGGTACGGCGCACGACCATGCGTTCCACCCGTTGCGCATCGCCCGGGTGATCCGCGAGACGGCCGACGCCAGCTCGTACGTGCTCGAACTGCCCGACGATCTCCGATCGGCGTTCGCCTATGAAGCCGGGCAATTCTGCACCTTCCGGGTGCGGGTCGACGGCGAGCCGCACCTGCGGTGCTACTCCATGTCGTCCTCCCCCGCGGTCGACCCCGAATTGGCGGTCACCGTGAAGCGAACACCCGACGGCGTGGTGTCGAATTGGATGAACGACCACTTGGCGGCCGGTGACATCGTCGAGGTCACCCGCCCGGCCGGCGTCTTCCGACTCACCGCGGGCGACGAAGACGTCGTCGCGTTCTGTGCCGGGAGCGGCATCACCCCGGTGCACTCGCTGCTGAAGACGGCATTGGCGACCACCACCCGAAGGGTGCGCCTCTTCTACGCCAACCGCGACCACGATTCGGTGATCTTCAGGTCCGAGATCGACGCCCTCGAGCGCGCAGCACGGCGACCGGTTCACGGTGTCGCACCACATCGATGTCGAGAGTGGGCTCGTGCAACGCGATGCCCTGCGTGCGTTCGCGAGTGCCAACTGGGACTCCGAGTTCTACGTCTGTGGGCCGGGGCCGTTCATGGACGTCGTGGAGGAGGCGCTCCTCTCGGGCGGGGTCGCCATCGAGCAGATCCACATCGAGCGCTTCACCCCGACCGAGCAGGTCCCCGAGCCTGTGCCGCCGTTCTCGACGGCTGTGGGCTCCCGGGTCACGATCGACCTGTCCGGTCGAACAGACACCACCGAACACCGTCCGGGCACGACGATCCTGCAGACGGCGCGGCAGATGGGGATGGCCCCACCCTTCTCCTGCGAGTCGGGCAGCTGCGCGACCTGCATGGCCAGACTGGTGGAGGGGACTGTCGATATGTTCGTGAACAATGCCCTCGACGACGACGAGGTCGCAGAGGGCTGGGTGCTCACCTGCCAGTCCGTACCGACCAGCCCGTCGGTGCACGTTGTCTACGAGGAGGGGTGATGGGAGAAATGCTGATCGACGACGTGATCGAGCTCCAGCAGCTGCTGGCCCGCTACGCCGTCGGCATGACCAAGGACGACATCGATGCCGTCGTCGACGTCTTCACACCCGACGGCACCTACAGCGCCTTCGGGGACACCTACCCGCTCGAGGACTTCCCGGCCCTCGTGGCCGCGGCCCCCAAAGGGCTCTTTCTGGTCGGCCCGCCCGCTCTCCAGCTGGACGGGGACGTCGGGACCGGCCAGCAACCGCTGTGCTTCGTGGAGCAGACCACACACGACATGCGCATCGGCTACTACACCGACACCTACCGTCGCACCGCGGACGGCTGGCGGTTGCAGACGCGCTCCATGACGTTCCTGCGCAAGAGCGGCGCCCGGGACTCCGGACGGCCGCACGACCCGACGCGCCCCACACCTTCGTCCGGCTGATGGAGATCGACGAGTTCCGGCGGTCGCTGGAGGCCTGGCTCGACCAGCACGAGCACGTCCTCGCGGCGGACCACGCGGGTACCGACACGCTCGACGACCAGATGGCCCAGCTGGCCAAGGTGAAGCACATGACCTACGAGGCCGGCTTCATGCGCTGGGGGTGGCCCGAACGCGTCGGCGGACTGGGTGGATCGACCCTGCTGCGCGCCTACCTGGGCGAGGCCCTCACGTCGCGGGGCCTCGTTGAGCCGGGCATCTACTCCCTGACTGAGGTGCTGGCGCCGACGATGATCGACTACGCGTCGCCGGAGCTCGCCGCCACCATGGTGCCGCGGCTCCTGCGGGGCGACGAGACCTGGTGCCAGGGTTTCTCGGAGCCCGGGACCGGCAGCAACCTGGCCTCGCTGTCGTGCCGAGCGACCCGGACGGGCGACGGCTGGAGCGTCACGGGCCAGAAGGTGTGGACCAGCCTCGCCCAGTACGCCGATCGCTGCGTGCTCCTCACCCGTACCGGCGGGGCGGACTCGGCGCACCGGGGCATCACCGCCCTGTTCATCGACATGGACAGCCCCGGCATCGTGGTGCGGCCGATCGAGACGATGCACGGCGCCCCCGAGTTCTCGGAGGTCTTCTTCGACGGCGTCGTCGTGCCGTTCGACCGCACCCTCGGTGAGGAGGGGCAGGGCTGGTCGGTGGCGATGGACCTCCTTCCCTACGAGCGGAGCACGGCGCTGTGGCACAGGGCCGCCTATCTCCAAGAGCGGCTGCAGGGCCTTCTCCGGGCTGCACCGCCCGGGGAGCTCGATCCCGCCGACGTGGGCGAGGTGGCGCAGCTCCTCTACGCCCTGCGGACCCGCTCGCGGTCCACGCAGCGCCGGCTGGCCGCGGGCGAGCGCCTCGGTCCCGAGACGTCCATCGACAAGGTGCTGGTGGCCACCGCCGAGCAGGCGCTGTTCGACCTGGTCGCCGACGGCCTGGCCGCCAGCGTCGACCTCGGCGACGACCCGGCCAGCGAACGGTGGCGACGGGAATTCCTCTACTCACGGGCCGCCACGATCTACGGCGGGACCGCGGAGATCCAGCGGAACATCATCGCCCGCCGGTTGCTCGATCTCGGGACCGATCGCTGATGGACGGCGAGGACCGGGACGTCTTCGCGCGGAGCCTGCGCCACACCGTCGAGACACACTCGGGCGAGCCGCTCGACGCGGCCCTGGTCGATCTCGGCTGGCCCGACGCGCTGGCCGAGCACACGCATGAGGCCGTCTCGATCCTCTTCGAGCTCGAGGGCTCCGCCCACGCCTCCTCCTCGGCGCTGGACCAGGTGCTCGCCTGCTCGCTCGGACTGGAGGCCCCGCTGTCCGCCGGGTTCGTGCTGCCGCCGCTCGGGCGCTGGTGCCCGCCCGGCGAGTTCGACAACGGGAGCCTGGTCGTCCGCGGCCTCGGCAGCACGTCGCTGCTCGCCCGCGAGACCGCCGTCGTGGTGGCCCAGGCGGTGAACACCGAGGTCGCCTTCCTCGTGCCCACACCCGACTTGATCCTCCGGTCGGTGCGCGGCATGGACCCGGAGCTCGGGCTCGTCGAGGTGAGCGGCACTGTCGCCAAGGGGGCGCTCCGGCCCGAGGTCGTGTCGCCGTCCTGGCCGGCAGCGGTCGCCCTGGCCCAGCTCGCCATGGGGCACGAGTTGGTCGGTGCGGCGAGGACGATGCTCGAGTTGGCCCGCCGGCACGCCCTCGAACGCGTCCAGTTCGGTCAGCCCATCAGCGGGTTCCAGGCCGTCCGGCACCGACTGGCCGAGACGCTGGTGGCGATCGAGTCGGCGGATGCCGTGCTCAGCGCGGCCTGGGAGGACGGGTCGCCGACCACGGCGTCCGTCGCCAAGGCGCTCGCCGGGCGCGGCGCCCGCACGGCCGCCCGCCACTGCCAACAGGTCCTGGCCGGGATCGGCTTCACGACGGAGCACGAGTTCCACCTCTACGCGCGGCGTGTCATGGTGCTCGACGAGCTGTTCGGCTCGTCGCGCTCGCTCACCCGCGAGCTCGGGGCGGAGCTGCTCGCGGCGCGGCGGCTGCCGCTGTTCGCGCCGCTCTAGCCGAGCGGCTAAGAACTCTGGACGAACGGGAAGATGCGGATGAAGTCGGTGCCGGGCTCGGAGCGGTCGAAGTCCTCCCACAGCGACGCCGTGACCGCACCCATCGACCGGGGGCCACTGAGCTCCTCGCCGGCGCGCAGGTAGAGGGCCGCACGTCCTTGGCCATCAGCGAACTGGAGAACCGGAACTTGTCGCTGGAGGCGGCGCTTCTCCCGCTCGACTGGTTCAGGACCTGGAGCATCGTCTCCATGTCCAGCCCCCTCGGTCCCTGCGGGTCGGCCGGTCGTGGCACCACCCGGGTCAGAGTGACGACGCGAGCGAGGCGAGGAGCTCGCGCGTGCGTTTGGACGAGGCGATGAGCTGCTCGCGGCCGTCACCGATCGGCACCACCCGGACCGAGATGTCGGTGACGCCGGCATCGGCGAAGCCACGCAGGCGCTTCACGATCGTCGACTCGCTACCTGCGGCGAGGATGTCGCCCACGTTCCGGGCGTCGCCGTGGTCGAGCAGCTTCTGGTAATTCGGGGAGACCTCGGCCTCGGCCAAGATGCGGTTGGTGCGGGCCACGGCGGCGTCGATCTCGTCGTCGCCGCACAGGCAGACGGGGATGCCGGCCACGACGCGGGGGGCGGGACGGCCGGCCGCCTCGGCCGCCCGCGTCAGGGTCGGGACGACATGGGATCCGATGGCGCGCTCGTCGGCCATCCACAGGATGGTCCCGACGGTCCGCTCGCCGCACAGCGCCAGCATGCGCGGGCCGAGTGCGGCGAGCAGGACCGGGGTCGGGGTGATATCGGTGATGTCGAGCGGGTTGTGCACCTGGAAAAACTCGTTCTCCACGTCGACGGGTCCGGGGCCGGCGAGCGCCCGGTCGAGGACGTCGAGGTAGGAGCGCATCGTCGGGACGGGGCGCTCGTAGGGCAGCCCGAGCATCTCGTCGACGACCCAGTGGTGCGAGACGCCGAGACCGAGGGTCAGACGACCCTCGCAGACGGCCTGGACCGACAGGACCTGCTGGGCCAGTGCGATCGGGTGGCGGGGCTGCACCGGAACGACGGCAGTGCCGACCTCGATACGGGTCGTCGCCGCGCCGACCATGGTGGCGGCGGTCAACGCGTCGAATTCGTCGGGGATCTGCGGGATCCAGACGGTGGCGAGGCCGACCTCTTCCGCCCAACGGGCATCGGCCTGGAGCCGTGCGACCTTGGTCCGGTAGCGGCCCCGCTCCGGACCGATCATCAATCCGATGCGCATGGCCAGGTCCCTTCCGACGGCGACGATCCCGAATATGAGAACATACTTCTTCTTTTCGTGTAAGGCTAGTTCCGGTGGCTACGGGCACTCCGCCCCTGGCGGTCTCCTCGCCGAGGTCGCCTGCTCAGGTCCGGAACTCGGGTTTTGGAGCACTAGAACGTAGTTTTCACAAATCGCGCACGCGGCTATCGTGGGCGGCGCAAACCTGAGCGGCGCCCGACCGGCGCTTCTCCCGAGAGGGGATCTGGGGATCGGTGGAATG
Organism: uncultured Acidimicrobiaceae bacterium; assembly: GCA_963824195.1. Classification (GTDB taxonomy): domain Bacteria; phylum Actinomycetota; class Acidimicrobiia; order Acidimicrobiales; family RAAP-2; genus Bog-473. Next base: position 336,163 of record CAWGOJ010000008.1, read on the forward strand.
ACGGATTTCAAGGCGATCGACTTCTTCCGGGACGACGACCTGCTCGTCGACCCCTACCCCTACTTCGAGGCCATCCGTGCCGAGGGCCCGGCATGGCGCGAGCCTCACCACGGAGTCGTGATGGTGACCGGGTACGACGAGGCGATGGCCATCTACAGCGACACCGAGACCTGGTCATCGTGCACGGCGGTCACCGGCCCGTTCCCCGGTTTCCCCGTCCCGCTGGAGGGCGACGACGTGAGTGCCCTCATTGAGGAGCACCGCGACGAGCTCCCGATGAGCGACCAGCTGCCCACGCTCGATCCCCCGAAGCACACGGATCATCGCTCTCTCCTCCTGCGGCTGATCACGCCGAAGCGCCTCAAGAGCAACGAGGAGTTCATGTGGCGTCTGGCGGACCGCCAAATGAACACGTTCCTGGAGCGGGGCGAATGCGAGTTCATCGGCGAGTACGCCAGCCCGTTCGCCATGCTCGTCATCGCGGACCTTCTCGGGGTGCCTGAGGAGGATCACGAGCGCTTCGAGCAGGCGCTGCTCCACGGCACGGCGGATCACGGTGCCGTCGGCAGCATCGGCGGCGACTCCATGGCGCTGTCACCCCTGGAGTACCTGTACCAGCAGTTCACGGCCTACGTCGAAGACCGTCGGCTCTCCCCGGGCGAGGATGTGCTGACGGGACTCGCCCTCGCGACGTTCCCCGACGGCTCGACCCCTGACGTCATCGACGTGGTCCGGGTCGCCGCCAATCTCTTCGCTGCCGGCCAGGAGACCACCGTCCGCCTCCTCAGCTCCGCTCTGCAGCTGATCGCCGAGGACCCGGAGCTCCAGCAGGTACTGCGCACCGAGCGCGATCGCATCCCCAACTTCGTTGAAGAGACGCTCCGCATGGAGAGCCCGGTGAAGGGGGACTTCCGGCTCTCGCGCGTGCCGACGAAGGTCGGGGACATGGACGTCCCGGCGGGCACGACGGTGATGCTCGTCAACGCCGCCGCCAACCGGGACCCTCGCCGGTTCGACGACCCGGCGAGGTTCGACATCACCCGTGAGAACGCCCGCCATCACATGGCGTTCGGGCGCGGCGTCCACACCTGCCCCGGCGCGCCACTCGCCCGCACCGAGGCGCGCGTGAGCCTGGAGCGCCTCCTCGACCGGACGGCGGACATCCGGATTGCCGAGAGCCACCATGGCCCGCGGGACGCCCGCCGCTACCATTACGTCCCGACCTTCATCCTCAGGGGACTGACCCGGCTGTACCTCGAGTTCACGCCGGCGGAGGACGAGTCCCGCGAGCGCGCATGAGCGGGCTCCGCGCTGGGTGAGGTCGAGCTTTCCTGCGGTCTCCCCTTGGGGCCGGACTTCACCGACCTGGAGCCCGCCGTCAACGACAAAGGAGCCCCATGAGAGAGCAACGTCGATCGCGTCGAATCGCCATGACGCCAGAGGAGCGAGATGCCTTCCTCGGCGGGGAGCGCACATGCCGGGTGGCCACCATCGGCGCCGACGGGCCCCACGTGACCGCCCTGTGGTTCGTGTGGCACGCCGATGCGATCTGGCTGACCTCCATCGTGAAGAGTCAGCGATGGACCGACGTGCAACGGGATCCCCGCGTCGCCGTGCTCGTGGACGGGGGTGAGGGATTCGGCGAGCTGCGTGGCGTCGAGGTCAGGGGCCGGGCCAGGTCGGTGGGTGAGGCCCCCCGCGCCGGCGAACCGAACGACCAGCTGGTCGAGCCGGAACGGCTCTTCGGCATGAAGTACGCCGGGGGGACCTTCTCCCACGATGGCCGCCACGCATGGCTCCAGGTGGTACCCGACAAGATCGTCAGCTGGGACTTCCGGAAGATGGGTCTGGGCTGACCCTCAGCGGCACCGGACGACAGATCCCCGAACCCGTCCGCCGGCATCAGAGCAGGTCACGGAGCGATAACTTGGGTCTCATCCGACCGAAATCTGGCTATCCGATGAACTCCGCCAGGAGCGCGCTTGAAATGCAACGCTATTATCGCAACCGGACCAGCGCGGGGCACGGGACCGCCCGCGTCAGAGGGAAGAGAGATCCATGGCCGAGACACCGCAGGTGAATCCGGAGCCGATGATGCTGATCGACGGCAAGCTCGTCGAGGCCAGCGGCAGCAAGACGTTCCAGAACGTGAACCCCGCCACCGAGGAGGTCCTCGGTGGCGTCGCCGACGCGTCCAGCGAGGACATGCACCGAGCCATCTCCGCCGCCCGTCGGGCCTTCGACGACACGGATTGGTCGACCAATCGGTCCTTCCGCCGGCGCTGCCTGGAGCAGCTCCATGCAGCGCTGGTCGCCGAGCGGGAGGAGCTGCGAGAGCAGCTCATCCTGGAGGTGGGCTGCCCCCGGATGCTCACGTTCGGACCACAGCTCGATGCGCCGCTCGACGGCGCCATCACCTACCCCGCGCAGCTCATCGACGAGTACGCCTGGGAGACCGACCTTCCCATTGCCCCTGACTTCCGGGGAAACCACAACTTCCGGCGGATCAGGAAGGAGCCGATCGGTGTGGTCGGTGCCATCGTCCCGTGGAACTACCCGTTCGAGGTCTCGATCACGAAGCTCGCGCAGGCGCTCGCCACCGGGAACACGGTCGTGCTCAAGCCGGCGCCCGACACTCCGTGGAACGCGACGTTCCTCGGTCGAATCGTCGCCGAGCAGACCGACATCCCCCCCGGCGTCCTGAACGTCGTCACGTCCTCCGATCACATGGTCGGCGAGGAGCTCACGCTCTCGCCGGAGGTGGACCTCATCTCCTTCACCGGCTCGACTGCGGTGGGCCGGCGAATCATGGAGAAGGGGGGCGCCACGCTCAAGCGGTTGTTCCTTGAGCTCGGGGGCAAGTCCGCGAACATCGTCCTTGACGACGCCGACTTCTCCACCGCGATGCTGTCCGGGCTCGCAGCGTGCTCGCACGCCGGACAGGGTTGTGCCATCCCGACCCGGATGCTGCTGCCGCGGTCCCGCTACGACGAGGGCGTCGAGCTCCTCAAGACGTACATGGCGGGTGTCCCCTACGGCGACCCTCAGCGTCCCGACGTGATCATGGGCCCGCTGATCTCCGAGAAGCAGCGCCAGCGGGTTCTCGGCTACATCGGACGAGGGGTCGAGGAGGGTGCGACGCTGGCGGTCGGCGGGGGTCGCCCGAGCGACCAGCCGCGAGGTTGGTTCGTGGAGCCGACGCTATTCACCGGGGTCGACAACTCCATGACGATCGCCCGGGAGGAGATCTTCGGGCCCGTGCTGGTCGTCATCCCGTTCGACGATGACGACGACGCCGTCCGTATCGCCAACGAGAGCGACTACGGGCTGGGCGGGGCGGTGACCTCGGCGTCGCTGGAGCGGGCGCTCGCGATCGCCGACAGGATCCGCACGGGCGTCGTGAGCGTCAACGGAGGCATGGTGTACGGTGCCGACCTTCCCTTCGGGGGCTACAAGAACAGCGGCATCGGCCGGCAGAACGGGATCGTCGGGTTCGACCAGTACCTCGAGACGAAGTCACTGGCCTGGCCGGCCGGCTGAGCTCGACGAGGGGCACTGGGATCCGCGAGGGATCCCTCGCTCACCACACTGGCCGCGGGCGATCCGGTCGGGATCCGCTTCACCCGCTCAATGGTGAGCACCGAGAACAGCGTGTTGTCGGCTTGGGTGATGGTGCGCGTCACGGCATGGCATGACATCTCCATCGGGTTGGGACCGATTCGGTGGACCGGCGCCGATCAATCACTCCGTGTCGGCGGACGCGCTCACGATCCCGAGCGGGAGGACGACCGCCCGCGAGGCACGTCGCGGAAGGGCACGTCACGATCGAGTGAACGCTCCCGCGGCATACCGAGCACCCGCTCGCTGATGACGTTGCGGGCCATCTCGGTGGTGCCGCCGCCGATGCACGACACTTGCCGCATCAGGTAGTCGTCCCCGCTGAAGGCCAATTGTCCGTCGTCGTCGGTCCACGCGGCACCGGCGGTGCCGGCGATCTCGAATCCGATCGTCCGTATGCGACTCGCGGACACCCCCGAGAACAATCGGGTGATCGCGGCCGTCTGGTCGGTCATTGAGCCGGTTACGATCCCCTCGCCGATACGCTGTCTCAGCTCGCGATCGACGATGTCGAGCATCCGGGCTTCGCCCATCAGGTCTCGCACGAGGGGCTCGGCCAGCCGGCCGGAATCGCGGGCCGCCACACCGACGAGCGAGGAGGCACCGGTACCGCCGTGCCCGAATCCGACCGGGACGGTGACCAGGGGCGAGTTGGTGAGCATGCGTTCGTGGAACATCCAGCGGGTGCCGACAGTCCAGCCGTCGTCGATGGCGCCGATCCGATCGGAGTCGGGTACCCGGACATCGGTCAGGAACTCCTGGCAGAACTCCTTCGAGCCGTTGAGCATCTCGATTCGATGCACGTCGAGGCCCTCTTGGCGAATGGGAAGGATGAACACCGTCAGCCCCCGGTGCTTCGGGACATCCCAGTTGGTCCGGGCCAGGCAGAGGCCCCAATCTGACCACCACGCCCCCGTCGTCCAGATCTTCGAGCCGTTGAGCACCCATTCGTCGCCGTCCCGGACCGCACTGGTCAGGGCGCCGGCCACGTCCGAACCGCCACTGGGCTCGGAGAGGAACTGCATCCAGATCTCCTCACCCTTCAAGATGGCGGGGATGTGCCGACGCTTCTGCTCCTCCGACCCGAAGTCGAGGAGGACGGCGGCACACGGCGAGAGCGTCGGGGCCTGGAGCCGGGTCGGGAATTCATAGCCGGCCAGCTCCTCGTTGAGCACCTTCTGGTGTGCGGGCGTCAGGCCCTGCCCGCCGTACTCCGTGGGAAAGCAGATGCCGGCCAAGCCGGCGTCGAACAGCATCCGCTGCACCACGCGCTCACGGGCCACCTCGGCGAGCTCCTCGTCGTCGGTGCGATCGTTCCGCAGCGCGCCGGCCGGCGTGCGCGCCGAGGCCGGTCGCAGATTGGCGTGCACGAAGTCGCGGGCCCGTTGCCGGAAGGTCTCGATGTCCCCGACACCAGGATCGCTCATGCCAAGTTCTCCTGCTGCTCGACGATATCGGCCAGGCGCTGGCGATGTTCTGCCGGTGTTCCGTACAACGCCCGGTTCACGGTATGGCGGCGCAGGTAGAGGTGGAGATCGTGTTCGAAGGTCACTCCGATGCCACCATGGATCTGTACGCAATCCTGCATGAGTTCGCCGCCGTAGTCGCCGATGAACGACGCGGCCGCACTGAGCAGCTCCGGGGACTCGGGGAGACCGGCGGCGGCGGCACCGATGGCTGCGTCACTCACGGCATGGCTCGCCTCGAGCCAGGACCTCATGTCCGCGAACCGGTGCTTGAGCTCCTGGTACGACGCCAGAGGTCGACCGAACGAGTATCGATCGAACGCCCACTCGACCGTCATGTCGAATGCAGTCTGCATCGCCCCTACCGCCTCGGCGCTGCCGATCGCGACGGCGCGACCGTGCTGCCGTTCGACCTGCTCGTCAGCCGTCCCGGCCTCTCCGACGAGGCCGTGCAATGGCACCCGGACGTTGTCGAACACGACGACGGAGAACCGGCGGGTCACGTCGGCCGAGTGCATGGGGGACACGGACACGCCTGCAGTGCCGGCCGGGACGAGCACCTGCGTGAGCCCGGGCCCGGTGCGACCGGTCACCAGGAGGTAGTCGGCCCGAGAACCCGATTCGACCGGACGCTTGACCCCGTTGAGCACCACGTGGCCCCCCTCGACGCGCACGTCGAGGATGGGCCGGCCGAGCCCATCGTTCGGTGGTGGCTCGGCCAGGCACCACGTGGCCACCGACTCTCCCGAGAGCAACTCCTTGATCACGTCATCGAACCCGTCACCACCGTTCTCGTCGAGCGTGGCGGCGACGATGTTGGTCACCAGGAGCGGGCCCGGCGCGGCGTGACGCCCGAACTCATAGGCCACCAGGGCCAAGTCGACGAGCCCCTGGCCGCTGATGGAGCCACCGCCGTGCTGCTCGCCGACCAGGAGCGACGTCCACCCCAGCTCCGCCCCGCGGCGCCAGTACGTGCCGTCGAAGCCATCCGGGTCGTCGCGCAGACGACGGAGCTCACCGACCGGCACGAGCTCGTCGAGCAGCTTCGCCGTGGTCTCCCGGAAAAGCTCCTGATCGGAGCTCAGCGCCAGCAACATGGTTCGCCCTATTCCTCAGTCGTCGACGGCCTGCCCACGCCGCCAGGCCGGGTGCCGAGGATAGTGTGAGAACCAGTAGTTGGTCCATCTGGAGACCGGTCCTTCCAGATCTGAGAGGATGACTCTTCCCGTGTCCGGCGAAGCGCCGGTGCACCCGGCTCCGTGGCTCACGACGTCACGCTCCATCACGCTGGAGGAGGAACACGCCAGACGGCGCGCCGCCACCCGTCGAGACGACCGCGGTGGCGGCATCTCGGACCTGCCTCGCCCCGGCGTCGTGCCTCAGCTGCTGCACGGCTTCGTAGAGGAAGCCGAACCCGTGGAGGCGCCCCTCGGAGAGTTGCCCCCCGTGGGGGTTCAGCGGCAGCTCACCGTCGAGGCGGATCCGCCGTCCCTGGTCGAGCCATTCATAGGCCTCTCCGAATTCGCAGAACCCGAGAGCCTCGAGCCACGAGATGGCGTTGAACGTGAACCCGTCGTAAACGAGCGCGACGTCGACGTCCGCGGGCCCGAGGCCGGACCGTGACCACAGGTGTGCAGCCTGGCCTATCACCTGGGGCTCGTGGGTGATCGTGCCCTGGTCCCACGAGACGCGCTCGGTGATCTGGGTCCCCACGGCCTCGACGCGGACCGCCGGCCGCGGGAGGTCGCCGGCAACCGCCACATCCGACACGACGATGGCGACCGACCCGTCACAGGGAACGTCGCAGTCGAAGAGCCCGAACGGAGACGTGATCGGCCGCGCCGACAGGTAGTCGTCCATGGTCATCGGCTCCCGGTAAATGGCTGCCGGGTTGCGTGCCGCGTTGGCGCGCCCGTTCAGTGCGATGAGTCCGAGCATCTCGCGCGGCGCGCCGTACCGATGCAGGTACTGGTTGGCATTCATGGCGATCCAGTTCGCGGCCGACAGCGCCCCGAAAGGCGTTCGCCACGCCGATTGACCAGACGCCCGCGCTCCTCCCGCGCCGCCGAGGCGAAGGGCGGCGAACGACGACTCCCAGACGGTCCGGAAGCACAGGACATGGCGGCAGAGGCCGGCGGCAACGGCGAGCATGGCGGCGACGACCGCACCACCTTGACCCGGGAGGTCCCCGCCTCCGTTGATCCACGTGGGGTGAAGACGGAGCGCCTCCTCCACTGCGGCGACGCCCCCCTCGCTCATGCCCATGCCCGCCGGGCCCGGATACGTCGACAGGCCGTCGATGTCACTGAGCTCCAGCCCGGCATCGGCCACTGCCTCGAGACAGGCATCGACGGTCATGGAAAGCGGATCGACCATGAGCCGCCGGCCGATGGCCGAGCGCCCCACACCCGAGAGAACGGCACGGTGCTCGAATCGCTCGCCCTGCAGCGGCGGACGCGGGACCGGTCGTTCGGGCGCGGGAACGGGATCGGCGACGTCCGGAGCACCCGTCGGCTCGAACAACGGCAGCCAGACGTCCTCGTGCTGCTCGAAGCGGACGACGACGTCCTGCCCGACATGGACGTCGGCCGGATCACAGCCCACGACGGAGGTGGTGAGACGGACACCGGGGTCCTCGGCGAGGGCCACGACCGCGATGGCATAGGGAGGCTCGAAGGAGGGGTGCCAGAGGTGATGGTTCACCGTGAAGCCGACGACCGAGCCCCGGCCGGAGACGACCGTCGGCTCCCATGCGGTGCTCCGGCAGGCCGGGCAGATCGGCACCGGAGGATGGACCAGGGTGGCGCACGCCGTGCATCCTTGGATGCGCAGCCGGCCGTCTGAGCCGGAGGCCCAGAACCACTCCGTGGCGGACGTCATCTCGGGAAGCGGCCGCATCACCCCGACCCATCCGGGAGGAACGTCGGTGCCCCCTCCCCCAGCGTCCCGAAGATCTGCGGCAGGTCGACCGTCGTGCGGATACCGGGCGCCGCCGCACAGACGATCGGCACGGCATTGACGGCCCTGTTCGCGGTGTAGCCCGGCGTCCGCTCGGCCATATCCTCCAATGGAAACGCGAATCGCATCTCGACATCCAAGGGAGCATCACCGGCCACCGACAGCCGCCATCCCGTCGGGTGGATATCCAAGGATGGCTCGAGATCGGCCGTGCAGTACCAGGTGGCAACGAAGCTGATAAGGGGATCGCCACCGCGCATGCCCCGGACCTTCATCCGCTGCGCCGCCACCGTGCCGGCGTTGATCGTCCCGGCAGCTATCTGCGTCGTCTGGCGAGCGACCGCCACTTCACCGCTGGCCTCCACCGAGTCGAGAGGAAGGCCCAGCGCTTCGGCCACGAGCCGGAGCGACGGCCCGAAGCTCTGGGCGCCGTGGGCCCAGCGTCCGGGATCGAAGTCGCCAGGGTCCGAACCGAATCCCATCAGGTCGAACAGCAGCACGGGCGAGTCGCGCTTGGACAAGTCGGCGTATTCCTCAATGGTCAGGCTCTCGAGCCGCCGCTGGATCGAGGCCAACACGAGCGGCACGGCCTCGGAGATGAACCCCGGGCTGCTCCCGGTGCTGTGGATGGAAGTGCCGCCTCGCTGGCAGGCGGCCTCGACACGCTCACGTGCGGAGGGGTCCATGGAGGCGGGATGATGGAACTCACCGCGCGTGGTCACGATGTTGGTGCCGGACTCCAGCAGCCGGCACACGTCGTCGTAATCGCAGGCCTGCGGCATGTAGAGGACACAATCGGAATCGAGGGCCAGGATCTCCTCGATATCCCGTGTGGCGAGGACGCCGGTCGGGCCGAGCCCGCAGAGCTCGCCGGCGTCACGGCCGACCTTCTCCGGCGAGTACACGTAGAGCCCGGCCAGCGTCATGGCGGGATGCTCGATGACGCCGAGCAAGGAGCGTGTGCCGATGTTCCCGGTGGCCCATTGGACGACCCGGTGCTGCCCAGCCTCGTTCACCATTCAGCTCCCTCTCTCGGCCAGCGGGCCCTGCGAATCATCCATGATGCGCGACGTCCGGGCGGGCGATGCCCAGGGTGTCGCGCAGCGTCTCACCCGTGTAGCGCTCACGGAACACGCCCCGGCGTTGCAATTCGGGAACCACCATTCTGACCACGTCTTCGTAGGCGCCGGGGGTGTGGGTGGCGGCGACGACGAACCCGTCACAGGCCTCGGACTCGATCCACTCCTCCATCTGGTCGGCGACCTCGGTCCCCGTGCCGACGAAACGAGGGCCCTGGAGCAGGGTCGCCCGGTGGCCGGCCAGATCGCCAAGCGTCACGGCGTCTCCCCCAATGTGCGTGCGGAGATTCTGCACCAGTCCGCGAATGCCGGACACCGAGCCGATAAGTTCGTCGGTGATCGGGTCGTCGAGCTCCATGCCGGAGAAGTCGTAGTTCATGAGCTCGGAAAGCAAGGTCAGCGATGCCTTCGGATCGACCAGCGAGTTGAGGAACAGGTCCTCGCGCTCCTCCGCATGAGCGCGAGATTCGCCCACAACCGTGTAGACCATCGGCAGCATCTTCACCGATTGCGGATCTCGACCGGCCGCCTCGATCGACTCCTTCTGATCCTGATAGTGCGCACGAGCGATGTCCATATCGGGGTCGCCCGTGAAGATCAGCTCGGCCCAGCGGGCGGCGAACTCACGACCCCGGCCGGACGAGCCCGCCTGGAGCAGCACCGGTCGCCCCTGCGGGCTCCTTGGCACCGTGAGGGGCCCGCGGGAGCTGAACCATTTGCCCTCGTGGTCGAGCTCGTGCACCTTGTCAGGATCCGCGAAGTACCCGCTGGCGCGGTCGAGCACGAGCGCGTCGTCCTCCCACGTGTCCCAGAGACCGGTCGTCACTTCGAGGAATTCGTCAGCCCTGTCGTAGCGGACGTCGTGGCCGAGGTGCTCACTGAAGCCGTAGTTCTGCGCCTCGCTGTCGTTGACGGAGGTGACGATGTTCCACGCGGCTCGACCACCGGAGAGGTGGTCGAGCGTGGCAAAGGTGCGGGCGACGTGGAACGGGGAGTAGTAGGTGGTCGAGTACGTCGCGCCGAGCCCGATCCGGTCCGTCACACCGGCGATCACGCCGAGCACGATGCTGAGGTCCAGCTTGACCGGCCGGGCCCCGAGGCGGACGGCTTCGGCGACGGATCCGCCGTAGATTCCGGGCATGGCGAGCCGATCGTCGAAGAACATCATGTCGAAGCAGCCCTCTTCGAGAGTCCGCCCGAGCTTCGCGTAGTAGCTGGCCTTCAGGAACCCGTGCTCGGTGTCGGGATGCCGCCAGGACCCGGCGTAGACCGTCGTGCTCCCGGCCTGCATGAAACCCACCAAGGACATCCGCCGCTTCGCCATCGTCACCAGTTGCTCCTCAAGAATGGGGTGATCGGCCGTTGGTCAACCGCGTGCCGAGTGAGCTGCATCATCGAAAGTCGCGACCTCGCGGATGACCGGTGGGCCAGGAAAACGCTCAGTTCCCCGCTGCGGCGACGGCGCGTCGGGCGCGGGAACGGAATCCCTCGAGCTTCTCGTCGGCGGTGCGGACCCGGGTGCTCCGCGACATGATCGACACGTCGTGACCGGCCGCCTTGCGTCGGAGCGCGCCCACCGTGGCGTCCGCCTCGGCGATGTGGGCGAAGGGATCGAACGAGAACCAGCGCATCGCGTTCTCGTGGGTCATTTTGCGGGCGTCGTCCGCCGAGACGGAGTACTTCGCGAATTCGACCCCCAGCTCCTCTGGCGCGTTGGGCCACATGGAGTCGCTGTGCGGGTAGTCCGCCTCCCAGGCGATGTTGTCGATGCCGATGTCGTGGCGCAGTGCGATGCCGACCGGATCGCTGATGAAACAGGTCAGGAAGTGCTCCCGGAACACCTCGCTCGGGAGCCGGCCGCCGAAGTCCTGCAGCGTCCAGGCACGGTGCATCTCGAAGGTCCGGTCCACGCGCGAGAGGAAGTAGGGGACCCATCCCGTGCCGCCCTCGGACAGCGCCACCCGGAGGTCGGGATAGTTCTTGAGCACCCGGGACCACAGCAGGTCGGCGGCCGCCGACTGGATGTTCATCGGCTGGAGCGTGATCATCACGTCCGGCGGTGAGTCGACGGCGGGAATGGAGAGGCGCCCTGACGAGCCCAGGTGAATGGCGAGCACCGTGCCCGTGTCGCAGCACGCCTGCCATACCGGGTCCCAATAGTCGTCGTGGAAGCTCGGGTAGCCCAGCGCGGCAGGATTCTCCGTGAAGCTGAGCGAGTGGCAGCCCTTTGCCGCGACCACGGCGGACCTCGTCGGCGGTCTGTTGTGCGTCCCAGATCACCGGGACGGCCATCGGGATGAAGCGAGCCGGGTAGGCGCCACACCATTCGTCGATGTGCCAGTCGTTGTAGGCACGGACGAGCGCCAGCGAAAGATCGGCGTCGTCGCTCGCAAAGGTCCGTGCCGTGAACGTTGGGAAGCTCGGGAAGTTCATGGAAGCCAGGACGCCCCCCGCGTCCATGTCCTTCACCCGCTCGTGCACGTCGTAGCAGCCCGGTCGTACCTCATCGAGGCACTGCGGCTCGAGCCCGTACTCCTCCTTGGGGCGCCCGGCGACGGCATTGAGCGCCGCCGTCTCCATGACCACCTGCCCGAAGGTCCAGACGTCGTTCCCCTCGTCGTTGCGGACCAGCTTGGGCGCGCGATCCTTGTACTTCTCGGCGAGGTGGCCCACGAAGAGATCGGGCGGCTCGATGATGTGATCATCGACGCTGATGAGAATGAGATCGTCAACCTCGCCCATGGGTCCCTCCTGAGAATGAGCCTCTCTGCGGAATATAACGACCCTACCATGCTGACACCGGCCCGTTCAGCGGCGGCACCACCTCCGGACCAGCCTGAATCGCTCCTCGTCGCCGGCTCGGCCATGAGACAGCGCCCCGCCCGTCGAGCGGTCGGTGCGCTTCGGACCAAGCCACCAGAGAACGCTGCTCTCTCGGTCTCCGCCGGTCTTCCTGGGGTCTCCGGAACCCGACGCAGGATGCGACCGTCAGCGGGTGGGGTCCACCAGCACCTTGCCCGTGGCCCGGCGCTCGGCCAGGTCGGACAGTGCACGGTCCGTCTGCTCCAGGGGATAGGTGGCGGAGATGTAAGGCACGGCGCGGCCGGCGCGGGCCAGCGCGGCGAGTTCGACCTGGTCCCGTGCACGGTCCTCGGCTTGATTTCGCGCGAAGCCCTCCATCGTGAACCCGGTGACCACCACACCCTTCAGCAGGACGAGATTGAGGGGGATGCGGGGGATCTCCCCCGAGGCGAAGCCCACGGTGACGAACCGGCCGCCCCAGCGCAGCGCGCGCAGCGCCTGCTCGGCGCTCGGGCCACCAACCGGGTCGATCACCGCGTGCGCTCCGTCGGCGGTGATCTCCTTGATACGCATCTTGAGGTCCTCGGTCCGGTAGTCGATCCCCGACTCGGCCCCGCGCTCAAGGCAAAGAGCCAGCTTGTCGGCCGAGGATGCGGCGGCCACCACGCGGGCCCCGAGCTCGGCGCCCAGTTCCACCGCCGCCAGACCCACGCCTCCGGCGGCGCCGAGCACCACCACCCACTCCCCCGGTTGGACCCGGGCCACGCTGCGCAGAGCATGGTACGCGGTGGAATGGGCCACGCCCGAAGCCGCTGCTGTGGCCAGGTCGACCGCAGGGTCGACCGGCTGGAGCGAGGACGCGGGCACCACGACCTGCTCGGCGAACGCCCCGAACATCGTCGAGCCCTTCACCCTGTCGCCAACGGCCACGCCGTCCACGCCGGCCGCCACCGCCCGTACCGTCCCGGCGAACTCACTCCCCACCGTGAAGGGCACCGGGACGTGAACCTGGTATTGATCGGCCACCAGGAGTACGTCGGGGAAGTTGACCGCGGCCGCGGCCACGTCCACTATCACCTGACCGTCCCTCGGTACCGGGTCGGGCACGTCGACGACGACGACGGATGACGGTGGTCCGTACTCCAGACAGCGGGCGGCACGCATGAAGGCGGTCAGGAATTCCCGACGACGTGCTCGATGTGGGCGGCCAGCTTCTGACGGGCCTCCTCGCGCTTGGCCGGAAGGTGCGCCGTGGGCCAGAGCCCGGGTGAGGGCTGATAGTCCTTGAGGACCTCGCGGGCCACGGTGACCTTGTGGACCTCGGTCGGCCCGTCCACCACGCTCATGACGGGTGCCGCCAACCACATACCGCCGAAAGGCATCTCGTTGGAGACTCCGAGCGCCCCGTGGGCGTGCATGGAGCGCCAGACGGCGTCGTGCATCACCTTCGGGGTGAGGGCCTTGATGGCGGCGATGTTCTTCCGGGTCCGCCGGTAGTCCTTGACCTGGTCGATCTCCCATGCGGTGTAGAGCACCAACAGGCGGAACTGCTGGAGCTCGGCGTAGGAGTCGGCGATGTCGCCCTGGATGAACTGCTTCTGCGCCAGCAGGGTGCCCTGGGTCTCGCGACTCAGCACCCGCTCGCACAGCAGGTCGAGGGCCCGCTGACAAGTGGCGACGGTGCGCATGGCGTGGTGGACCCGCCCGCCGCCCAGGCGGGTCTGGGCGATGGCGAAGGCCTGGCCCTCTCCGCCAAGCAGGTTCTCCGCAGGGACTCGCACGTCCTCGTAGTGGATCAGCGCGTGCATGGCCTGGTCCTCGGACTCGCCGCTCAGCCCGACGTGACGGTCGATGTTGACGCCCGTGGTGTCGGTGGGGACGAGGAACATCGATGCCCCCTTGTACACACTGACGTCGGGGTCGGTGATGACCATGACGATGAGGAAGGCGGCGGTGCGGGCATTGGACGAGAAGAACTTCCACCCGTTGATGACCCACTCGTCACCGTCGCGCACCGCACTGCAGGTGAATTGCTGCGGATCCGAGCCGGCCTGCGGCTCGGTCATGGAGTACGACGAGAAGACCTCCCCGTTCAAAAGGGGCTCGAGGTACTTCTTCTTCTGCTCCTCAGTCCCATAGTGGGCGATGATCTCTGCGTTCCCGGTGTCGGGGGCCTGGGTGCCGAACACGATGGGGGCCCATCCCGACACCCCGAGGATCTCGTTCAGGAGGGCCAACTTGAGCTGGCCGTACCCCTTACCCCCCAATTCCGGCCCGAGATGGGCGGCCCACAGATCCTGGTCCCGCACCTCCTGCTTCATGGGGTCGACGATGGGCCGAAGCTCGTCGTCCAATGGGTGGAACTGCCGGTGGGGATAGAGGATGTCGAGCGGCTCGATCTTGTCCTGCACGAACTGACGCGCCCAGTCCAGCTTCTCTTGGAACTCGGGCTCTGTTGAGAAATCCCAGGCCATGGTCCTTCCCTTCTGATGGTGTGGCCGCCACCGTACGGCGACGGACGTGGTCAGGAAACTCGATCTACGGCGCGGCTCACAAGACCGGCCAGGAGCAGCTCGTAGCACTCGCTGATCTGCCGGCGGGCCTCCCCGGGGTCGTCGGCGTGCGCGACGTACATCGCCGATTCGGTACCGAGCGCGGAGAGGAGATGGGCCAGGGGATCGATGGGCTGAGGCCGGAGCACGCCCTCGTCCACGGCGTCGCGCAGGTACTCCGCGATCTTGTGCGTGGGGCCGTTGCCCCGCTCGGAGAGGTACTGCCACCCGAGCACCGCGGGACCGTCGATCAACACGATCTGCCGGTAGGCCTCGTTGGTGCAGGCAGCCTCCAGGTAGATCTCGCTGTTGGCGCGGAAGAGAGTCCAGGCACTGGCGCTCCGATCGTTCGCTCGACGCCAGAGCAAAGGCGCCACCTCCGCGACCACTTCCTCGTGCACGGCACGAAAGAGGTCTTCCTTGTCCCGGAAGTGATGGTAGAGGGCACCCCGCGTGAGCCCGGCCTGCTCCGCGATCTCCTCTGTGCGGGTGCTCTGGAACCCATACCGGGTGAAGAGCCGGCGGGCCGTGTCGAGCAGCGCCCGGCGGGTGTCCCGGACATGGGCGGCCCGCAGACCCGTGTCCGCAGACGCGGGGCCGTCGGTGTCGCTGGGGTCAGTTCGATTCACGATGTATCCAACATACATAGTGTTTGGAACCGCCGCATCCTCCGGTCCGGGTGGCAGGGCTGCTCAGCGGCGGGACCGGGCCCCGGCGAGGACCCTTATCCGACGGGCGACGAAGAGACCTCGACCGCTCGGCGAGATCCCCACGAAGCGGACTGCACCCGCATGCCGAGCCGAAACGGGATGCTGCAGCACGAAGCCGCGGTGAGCGGGCGCGCGAGGTGGGCGAGATGCACGACGACTTCATCCTCGCCGGGTCCGAGTTGATCACGTACGGCCAGATCGTCCTTGACACCATGGCGGCAACTTCGTGCACACCGATGACCCGAGCGGCATGGGTCGTCGGCCGTCTTGCTTCCCGCAACCTTGAAGAATAGAACTTACGCGATCGAGAACGCGGCTGTCGACCGGGAGGGTCCATGCAAGAATTTCAATATGTGAAGTACGAGCCTGAAGACGACGGGTCGATCGTTCGCATCATCTTGAACCGCCCGGAGGCGCGTAACGCACAAAACCGGGGCCTACTGGTCGAACTCAACGAGGCCTTCCTGGCCGCCGAGGCGGACGACAACGTCCGCGTCGTCATCCTCAGTGGAGAGGGGAAGATGTTCTCCTCTGGTCATGATCTGGGCTCCAAGGTCGCCCTGGCCGAGCGGCGCGGTGGTGAGAACCCTCACCCGACCAGCGAGATCAACGGTGGCACGCGCCTCGGTGCCGAAAGTCTCATGCTGCAGGAGTGGCACTACTTCTTCGAGAACACGCGCCGCTGGCGGAACCTCCGCAAGATCACGATCGCCCAGGTGCACGGCGATGTCTTCTCGGCCGGGCTGATGCTGCTCTGGGCCTGTGACCTGATCGTCGGTGCCGACGACGTGACCTTCGCCGACGTGGTAGGGACCCGGCTGGGCATGTGCGGCATGGAGTACTTCGCGCACCCGTGGGAGTTCGGCGCCCGCAAGACGAAGGAGCTCATGCTGACGGGCGACTCCATCAATGTGCACGAGGCCCATGCCCTCGGCATGGTCAGCAAGGTGTTCCCCGCGGCGGAGCTCGGCGAGCGCACCCTCGAGTTCGCCCGCCGTATCGCACAAGTCCCGACGATGGCGGCGCTGATGATCAAGGAATCGGTGAACCAGACCCAGGACAACCAGGGCTTCTACACATCGCTCAACGCCTGCTTCACCCTGCACGAGCTCAACCATGCGCACTGGGCCTGGGTCAACGACGACCACTACCCGATCGCCAAGGAGGACGCTGGCGTGCCCAACTGGAAGGCGGCTCCGCCGGTCGTACCGTCGCTCAAGGACCAGGTCAGAGCCGAATCACCGAATTAACTTCCGGAATCTGATCAGCTCCGCTGACCTCATCGCGTCCGGTACTTCGGTCGCGAGCCACTGGTGAACGCCGCCTGACCCTGGTGGATGTTGGTATTGGTGGTCCCGAGCCGGACGACCATCGGGGCCAGATCGAGGGCGACCCTCCGAGGGGTGTCGTTGGCCATCCACAACGCCCGCACCGTGCCTTGGACTGCCGCCGGCGAAAGGGAGGCGATGGTCTCGGCGGCCCACGTGGCCGCCTCGATCAGCTTGCCCGCGGGCACGACTTCGGACACCAGCCCGATCTCTCGTGCCCGCTCGGCCAACATGCGCTCGTTGTTCCCGAGCAGCGCGATGCGCATCACCTCTTGGAACGGGGCCTTCTGCAACAGGTGGACGGACTCGAAGCCGGCGACCATCCCGTACGACGTGTGCGGGTCGAAGAACGTCGCCGTCTCCGAAGCGATGACGAATTCGGCCTCCCCGAGAAAGTAGAAGGCCCCGCCGCATGCCATGCCATTGACGGCAATGATGACCGGGGTCCACAGATTGTTCGCTTTTGGCCCAATGCTCCATCCGAGGTCGTCAGGGAAGGACCAGGGATTTGTAGGAAGTCCGCCCCAATCATCCATGATGGAGCGGTCAATGCCGGTGCAGAAGGCCTTCTCCCCGGCTCCCGTCAGAACGACACATCTCACATCTTCGTTTCTTCGCAGCGACGTCCACACGAACTTGAGCTCAGCTTGCATTTGCGGATCGAATGCATTGTTGACCTCAGGCCGGTTGAGCGTCACCCAGGCAACACCATTGCGCTCCTCGTAGAGCAAGGTTTCAAAGTTCGCCATGGTAGTCAGGGGCGCAGTGTCCGACGAGCGGACCTGGTTCCCCATCCCCCTTTCAATCCGTGCGTGCGGTTTTCCCGCACACGGCTTAACGACGGTCTTGTTGACATGGTTACGCAGCTTTCGGGTAACGGATGGTGCCCATGAGCTGATGCAGGCCCTGGTCGTGGAACCAGGTGCGGGTCCAAGTATCGGCTTGGCCGGGGCGCAGGTTGCGGCCACGCTTCTTGACGAGCCAGCGCTTCAGCCGCCACGTCACGTAGCGGTCCATTGCGATGAACTTGAAGGCCGCATTCCCGGTGCGGAAGTAGTTGCCCCATCCCCGCAGGAACAGGTTCAGACGCCGAATGACGTCCTCTAGCTGCTGTCCGACCTGGCTTCGAGCGGTGAGGGCCTTGACTTGGCCCGGGCACGCTTCATGGACCGCACCGAGGGCCAGCGGTGGAGGTAGTAGCGGACGATCCGCTTCTGCTCCCAGAGCTTGCCGGACATGCGGGCATGAAAATGGCACCAGAGGAAGTCGAAGCCCTCTTTACCTTCACGGAGATCGACCACTAGGGTCTTGTCCGGATGAAGGCTCAGACCGAGGTCGCCCAGGATGGCGATTGCGCGCCGATTGGCTTCCTCGGCCTGTTCCTGGGATCGGCACAGCACCACGAAGTCGTCCGCATAGCGGACGACTTCTCCGGTGCCACACTCTTCCCAGTCTCGGTCGAATGCGTGCAGGAAGATGTTGGCCAAGAGAGGTGAGATCACCCCTCCCTGGGGCGTCCCCGTGACCGACTCGGTGACGACACCATTGTGCAGCACCCCTGCTCGCAGCCACTGTCTGACCAACTTGAGCACCCGTAGGTCCGACACCCGCTCGGCGACCAGGTTGAGCAGACGCTCGTGGTCGATAGAGCCGAAGAAGTTCTCGATGTCGGCTTCGAAGACAAAGTGACTGCCTTCGATGAAGCCGACCCGGAGCCTCTCCATGGCATCGGTGGCAGAGCGCTTGGGCCGGAACCCAAAGGAGCAGGCGAGGAAGTCAGCCTCGAAGATGGGTTCGAGGACGATCTTGGCTGCCTGCTGGCACACAAGGTCCTTGACAGTCGGGATGCAAACGGGCGCTTCGACGAGTCGGGCTTTGGAATCTACACGAGGCGCACGGGCGCCGGGCGGTAGTTGCCTGCACGGAGGCTCGTCTGAAGCTCGGCGACCATGCGCTCTGCCCCATGGCCTCCACCGCAGCGATGGTGATCTGATCCACCCCCGCTGCCCCACGATTGGCTCGGACCCGCTCCCACGCCTCCCAGAGAATGTCGTCCCTGTAGATGCGGTCATAGAGGGCGTGGAAAGCCCGACCCTTCGACTGCTTGGCCGCAGCCCATAGCCGGTTCTGGAGGCGTCGAACTTTGTCGGGAGCCACATGGCGGCCCTCGGGGAAGGTGGACCGGGCAGACCCGGCCATGCCCTCACTCGTTCCTCTGTCTCCGGCGTGACCGAAGTCGGGGTCCTTCCCTCCTGCTGGGTTCCTCCCAGCGATCGGCAGTACTACGACCCCGTCGGACTCCCGCTTGCCTCCGCTCACTTTCACCATTGGCTTATACGAGCGGTCTTTGCTGACAAGGCTGGCAAGACGGGCCTCTCCTGTCCCGAACCTGACCGTGCGTACGTGCCGCTCCCCGTACCCCGGAGGGACTCGACCAGGGGCATGTCCGGACCGCCAGTTGGTCGAATGCTGCCTTCGCCGTGACATGAGCGGCTCGGCTCCCCGTGTAAGTGTGGGCAAACCGTAGTTGGCCGCCGCGTAGCCGCCAACAAGTGTGGGGGGCGGCCGCCTGCGCAGACAGCAGCCCTCACCTGCCTTGGGTCTGACCCCCCGGGAAGGAGCGGACCATGTTGTCCTGGACGAAGGATCCGACGAGGCGGCCGTCCTGGGCGAAGATGTGGGCGCGGCCATACGTCCGACCACGTCCGGCGTAGGGACTCTCGTGGGCAAGGAGATGCCACTCCCCCGCGTCGACGGGCTCGTGGAAGGTGAGGGTGTGGCTCAGCACGCTCGTCGATATGGAGCGGTGGGCCATGGACTGGCCAACGCCTGCGTGCGGTCGCATGGCCGTGCCAATCAGGAACCCGTCCGTCGCATAGGCCAGGAGGGCCTGGCCGGCCACCCCGGTGGCCTGAGCGCCCGGGAACCGGACCCAGACGAAGAGCTCCGGCGGTCCGACCGCGTCGGGGTCCGACACATCGACCCCGCCGACCACCCGGAGCTCCCAGAACTCGCCGCTGCCGACCAGGGGGGCGGCGTCTTCGGGCCCACCGGTGTCGGGAGGCGCAGAGCCGTGCCGGATGAGATCGGGCTCCTCGGCACTGAGGAGCGCCAGCGAGCGGGTACAGAGGCGCTCTCCTTGTCGGATGGTGACCGTCGCGCTGGCCAGGGCTCGGCCGACGTGCATGGCCTCGACCTCGATATCCAACGGCTGGTCGCGATCAGCGCCGCGGGCGAAAATGGTGTGTACGGACTTCAGCACCTTCTCCTGGTCGATGGTGCATGCCGCCACGATGGTCTGAGCCAGGAGCTGTCCCCCGAACACGACATTGCCCGCACCCTCGACGAAGTTCTGGGCCCGGAACCTCCCCGGCGCCGTCATCTCGAGATCGAGCGCTTCCAGGAGCCGTGACGAATCGGACATGGCAGACCTTCTAGCTCAGTGCAGGCCGATCGTCCAGGAGCCGATTCGTCGGAGGCGGGGAGGGGCTTGCTGCCCTTGAGGGTGAGTGGCGCGCCAGCGACGGAGAGCGACCCGAGCCCGGCCTTCGTGCAGAGGATCTCGATGGTGGGCGCATCTGGCTCGTATCGTTTCCCGACCAGTGTCCCCGATCGTCAAGCCTCCGATGCTCACTGCGTCGGACCGGCCGCAGCGGCGCGCACGGTGGCCACGACCTCGACGTTGGACGCACCGGGGCCGAGCACGGCGGCGACGCCGCCGGAGAGAAGGAGCGCGACGTCGTCAGGCGGAACGATGCCGCCGATGACCACCGGCGTGTCGAGGCCGGCACCCCTCAGGGCGCCGACCACCGCGGGAGCGAGCGTCAGGTGCGCTCCGTTGTGCATGGAAACGCCAACCACGTCGACGTCCTCTTGGGCGCTCATCGCCGCGATGGTCTCGGGGGACTGGCGCAGACCGGCGTAGACCACCTCGAACCCGGCATCACGCAGGATGCGAGCGACGACCCGCAGGCCGCGGTCGTGCCCGTCGAGGCCGACCTTGGCCATGAGCACGCGCAGGGGCCGCTCACCGGCGTCACTGGCCATGCTCAGGCGACGTGGCGCTCGTAGAAGAGACCGAAGACGGACTCGAGGGCGCCCATCGCCTCGCCGACCGTGACGTGGCTGCGCGCCGCCTCGATCAGGGCGGGCATGAGGTTGAACGTCGGATCGGCAGCCTCGCTGGCGATGCGGGCCAGTGACCGGCGCACGGCGTCGTCGTCGCGAGACTGCTTGACCGCGGCGAGACGCTCGAGCTGGGAGGTCTCGACTCCCGGGCCGATGCAGAGCGTGGAGGGGGCGACCCCGTCGTCTTCGACGTACCCGTTGACTCCCACCTGGACCCACTCGCCATTGGCGATCTTGGACTGGAACCCGTAGGCGGCGTCCGCGATCTCCGAGACGAACCAGCCGTTGTCGATGCAGGCGAACACACCCTCGAGCATGGAGCCCGACCCGGCGTCTTCGAGATGGGCGAAGACCTCTTCTGCCTGGCGCTCGAGCTCGTCGGTGAGCTCTTCAACGAACCACGAGCCCCCGAGCGGGTCGGCCACGTGCACGACGCCGGACTCCTCGGCGATGACCTGCTGGGTGCGCAGTGCCAGCCGGGCTGCGTGCTCGGTGGGAAGGGCCAGCGCCTCGTCGAAGGCGTCGGTGTGCAGGCTCTGGGTGCCGCCGAGCACCCCGGCGAGGGCCTCGATGGCGACGCGTACCAGGTTCACCTCGGGCTGTTGGGCGGTGAGCGAGACCCCTGCAGTCTGGGTGTGGAAGCGCAGCTGGGTCGAGCGCCCGTCAGCCGCCCCGTAGCGATCGCGCATCCAGCGTGCCCAGATGCGACGTGCGGCGCGGTACTTGGCGATCTCCTCGAAGAAATCGATGTGGGCGTTGAAGAAGAAGCTGAGCCTCGGCGCGAAGTCGTCGACTGTGGCACCCGCGGCCATCGCCGCCTCGACGTAGGCGAACCCGTTCGCCAGCGTGAAGGCGAGCTCTTGGGCGGCGCTCGAGCCTGCTTCGCGGATGTGGTAGCCGGATACCGACACCGGGTGCCAGCGCGGCAGCTCTGCCGCGCAGAAGCGCATCACGTCAGTCACCAGGCGCACCGAGGGCCGCGGCGGGAAGACGTACTCCTTCTGGGCCTGATACTCCTTCAAGATGTCGTTCTGGAGAGTGCCCGAGAGCGCCTTCCGCTCCACACCGGTCTGGTCGGCGACAGAGATGTACATGGCGAAGATAGATGCGGCCGGCGAGTTGATCGTCATGGAGGTCGAGACCTGGCCGAGATCGATTCCGGCGAACAGGGTCTCCATGTCGACCACCGTGTCGACTGCGACCCCGGCCCGACCCACTTCGCCCTTGGCCCAGGGGTCGTCCGAGTCGCGCCCGAGCAGCGTGGGCATGTCGAAGGCGGTCGAGAGCCCGTCCCCGCCGGCGCGCAGCAATTCCTTGAAGCGCCCATTGGTGTCCTCGGCCGTTCCGAAGCCCGCGAACTGGCGCATCGTCCACAGACGCGAGCGGTACATGGACGCGTAGGGGCCCCTGGTATAGGGATACGCGCCGGGCAGCTCAGCGCCCTCAGGCCCGTACACGGGCTCGAGCGGAACGCCCGACATCGTCTCGAAGCGCGCCGGGCGAAGCGGTGAGCGGTCGAATTCCTCCTGCCAGGTTCGGCGGTCGGCCATCGACGAATGATACTTAAATGTCAAAGTAACTTGCCACAGCTCCTCAGTCGAAGTCTCCCGCGGCGCGGCGGAGGTCCGCCAAGAGATCGAAGAGGAGACGGGCCGACGAGGTGTCGACGCCCAAGTCTGCGAACAGCGACTCGTTCATGGCCTCCGTCGCCTCCAGGGCGGTGCGGCGTCCGGCAGCGGTCAACCATGCCAGCGTGCCCCGGCCGTCATCGGGATTGGACCGCCGTGTCACGAGACCTCGAGCCTCCAGGCGGTCGACGGCATTGGTGACGCTCGCTGCGTTCACCTGCAGACGCTCTCCGATCTTCCCGAGCGGGAGCGCGCCCTGCCTGGCGAACGAGAGGAGCATGAGGACCTCGTAGCGAGCAAAGGTGAGGTCGTAGGACCGCAGGATCGCGTCGGCGCGGGTCAGAAAGACCTGCTGCAGGCGCATGATCGACGTCACCAGAGCCATCGCCGGAGCCTGGTCCGGCCACCCGTGGGCCTCCCACTGGCGCCGGGCCTCGGCGATCGGATCGAACGACAGTCGCTGGCTTTCGACCACGGGGGCACGCTAGATCGCGCTGCGAGGCCAGACCTTCCGGTGGCCGTGACCACTCAGCGGGCAGGATGAGGGAGCGCGACGGCGTAACCGAGAACTGTCCTCTCCTTGCTGGAGAACTGCATCATGACCTTGAGCGGCGAGAATATGACTCGGCAGCCAACAAGTCCTGTCTCACTGCGTGCGAGGTCAATCCGCGCCTCGCATCACAGTGGGAGGCCTTCAAGCGTGGAAATGGCCACCGGCAGCACGCCGACCGCGCCAGAAACGCAATATCCAAAAATCAGAACGCCATAGTCCGTTCAAGGCTCTTCAGTTATAGTGGCCCACGCGGGTGAGACAAGAAAGTAATCACTCACATGTTAGCTTGGTTGTCTCGCCGGGCACGTGCGACGCCGTGGTTCCTGCTGCAGATACAAATTCACACCGCAGCCGAGGCGTCGCACGGCGGAATAGCAAAGCGCGGCTGCGCTACAAGGGGGCGCCGGATGCTCGAATTCGTGATCGCCGGGCTGGTACTCGGTGGGATATATGCCATCGCGTCGGCTGGCCTGGTCATCACCTACACCGCTTCGGGCATCCTGAACTTCGCCTTCGGCGCGATGGCCTTCTTCATCGCTCGCTTCTATTACTTCCTCCACACCCAGCAGAACTGGGGCATCGCCCCCGCGGCGATCGTCGCCATCGGGCTGGCCGGGCCCCTCATGGGGGTGTTCCTCTACGCCGTCCTGTTCCGCCACCTGAGGTTCACCTCGCCCCTGATCAAGGTCGTGGCGACGGTGGGTCTCCTGGTTGCCATTCCCGCGCTCGCCACGATCATCTTCGGTTCGGGCGCCATCCTCTCGGCACCCGGGCTGGCGCCAGAGCCCGTGCACGTCTACCAGTTCCTGGGCGTTCCGGTCACCCTGGACCAGATCATCGTCTATATCTGTGTCGTCGCCACGATGGTGGTGGGTGCAGTGGTCCTGCGCTACACCGAGGTCGGCCTCAAGGTGCGGGCCATGGTCGACTCGCCGGCCCTGACCGACCTCTCGGGCACGAATCCCGATGCCGTCTCCGCCGGGGTGTGGGCGGTCAGCGTCTTCTTCGCGGGGCTGACCGGCGTCCTGGCTGCGCCCATCATCGGGCTCGACGCCACGAACTTCACGCTGCTGATCGCGGCCGCGTTCGCCGCCGTCGTCGCGGCGAAGTTGCGCAGCCTGCCGATCGCAGTGGGCGTCGGGCTCCTCATGGGCATCGCCACCTCGCTTGCCCAGCGCTACCTGCCGCCGAGCAGCCAATGGACGGGCGAGATCATCGACGCCATCCCCTTCATCGTCATCGCCCTCGTGCTGCTCTACAACCTCGTGCGGCGCGGGCGCGTCGGCGAGATCGAACGCATCGGGGGCGCACTCGACCGGGCCATCACCCCCCAGGGGGAGAGCCGCCTGGCCGGCTCGACCAGCAGCGCCCTCGAGACCGGGTCGCTCTCTTTGGTCAGCAAGTACGCGGGCCCGCTCGTGCTCATCATCGCCGCGGCCGCACTCCCCCTCATTGTGCAGGGCTACTGGGTCGGCCTCATGGCCCAGGCCTTCGCCTACGCCGTCATCTACTTGTCGTGGACGCTGGTCACCGGCGAAGGGGGCATGCTCTGGCTCTGCCAGATCACCTTCGCGGGGATCGGCGCCATCACAGCCGCTGAGCTGGCCACCACGCACGGCTGGCCCGTGCTGGCCGCAGTCCTGGCCGGTGGTGTGATCGCCATGGTCGTCGGGCTCGTCGTCGGCCTCTTGAGCATCCGGCTCGGCGATCTCTACGTCGCACTGGTCACGCTGACCTTCGGGCTCCTCGTCGAGAACCTGGTCTTCACCCTGCCGAGGTTCGTCAACAGCGGGCTGGGTCTGACGCTGAACCGTCCGAGCTTCGCGACGTCCGACCGTGCCTACGCATATTTGTGCCTGGCCGCATTTGTCATCGTGGCGCTCTTCATCTTGAACTACCGCCGTTCGACTTCGGGGCTGGCCATGAACGCGGTGCGCTGGAGTGATGCGGGCGCCAGGACGACCGGCGTGAGCGTGGTGCAGATGAAGGTGACGGTGGCCGCACTGGGCGCTCTGGTGGCCGGCATCGGCGGAGGGCTGCTGGCCGTGGCGCAGACCTCCATCGTGCCCAACGAGTTCGACACCTTCCTCGGTGTCGTGTGGCTCGCGGTCCTGGTCACCATCGGCATACGCTCGACCGCGGCGGCGTTGGTGGCCGGGATCTCCTTCGTCATGCTGCCCGCGCTCGCCCAGGCCTACCTCCCGAGCTGGACGGGCAACGTCCCGGCGCTCCTCTTCGGCCTTGGCGCCATTTCCGCCGCCAAGTACCCCGAGGGGGTGCTCGCCGAGCAAAGCCGGCGATTCCGGGGGCAGCTGTTGCGGCTGGCCGACCGCCAGCGGACGCCCTTCGTCGTCGACACCCCCTCGCCTGACCCGGCTCCCATCGACAACCTGGTCGGAGGCGACCACGGCGCTCCCGAGGCTGGCGTGGTCGTGGGGAAGGTGCCGTGACGTCGACCCAGGCCGAGGTCGTCGCCGAGGTGCCGGTGCTCTTGGCCCGTGGCATCACCGTCCGGTTCGGTGGCCTCAACGCCCTCTCCGACGTCGACCTCGACGTTGCGCCCAGCAGCATCGCGGGACTCGTGGGGCCCAATGGTGCCGGAAAGACCACGATGCTCGCCGTGCTGTCGGGGCTCCTGCGGCCCACGCAGGGTCGTGTCTGGCTACGCGGTAAGGACGTCACCGAGGCCAGCGCGCAAGCACGCGCCCGGAGCGGTCTGGCCCGGACCTTCCAGCAGCCCGAACTGTTCCTGGGATTGACCGTCCGCGAGCACCTCGTCCTGGCGGACCGGGTGCACTTCACCCCGCGCCGGCTCTGGCGCGACATGGTGGACCCGCGCTCGCTCATGCCGGCCTCGAGTGACGAGAACGAGCGGGTGGATGGTCTGCTCGAACTGCTCAACCTCACGAGAGTGGCCAAGGCTCCGGTCGCTGCCTTGCCGCTCGGGGTCTGCCGCCTCGTCGAGGTGGGTCGGGCCCTGGCCAGCCAGCCACACGTGATCCTGCTGGACGAGCCCCTCTCCGGACTCGACATGAAAGCATCGGAGAACCTGCTATCCGTCTTCCAAAGGGTCGTGAAGCAGACCGACCGGGACGTGTCGCTGCTACTCGTGGAGCATGACGTCGCGGCGGTCCTGGCCTTGTCGAATTGGATCTTCGTCCTCGACTTCGGTGAGCGCATCGCCGCGGACATCCCCGAGGGGATCCGCAGGGACCCGGCGGTCCGATCCGCGTACCTCGGCGACGAGGAATTGATCCATAGCGAACCGGTGGCTCCTGCCGGCAGTGGTCGGGATGTCATTGAGCCATGAGCGAGCCCATCCTCAAGATCGAGGACCTCGATGTCCGCTACGCCACGTCCCAGGCGCTATTCGGGGTCTCGACCGACGTGGCCCCCGGATCGGTTCTTGCCGTGCTGGGCGCCAACGGCGCTGGCAAGAGCACCCTGGCGCGTGCAATCTCGGGCCTCGTGCCGCCCTTCGGCGGGCGGATCTTCTTCGACGGCCGCGACATCACCGGGAAGTCCGCACACCATGTTCGGAAGCTGGGCCTGACCTACATCCCCGAAGGGCGCGGCGTCTTCCCGGGCCTCTCGGTCCTCGACAATCTCAAGATGGCGGTCGCCCAGGAGAAGCGGCCCCAACGGGCTCCGGCCATCGATCGGGCGATCGAGATGTTCCCGGTGCTCGGCTCGCGGAGAACGCAACTCGCCGGCAGCCTCTCCGGTGGCGAGCAGCAGATGCTGGCACTGGCCCGGGCGGTTGCGGTGCTCCCCAAGCTCATCATCGCCGACGAGATGTCCCTCGGCCTGGCGCCCCAGATCGTCGAGTCGGTGTTTCAGAGCCTCGAGGAGACACGTCGGTCCGGCGTCACCATCGTCTTGAGCGAGCAGTTCGTGCACCGAGCTTTGTCATTGGCTGACACTTGCGTGATCCTCACCCGCGGCCGAGTCGGTTGGTCAGGTCGTGCGTCCGAAGCGGGCACGGAGATCATCGACCGCTATCTGGGCGACGCCGACCACCCGGCGTCCGCGACGACATCGTGAAAGTCGAGGAGGGTGCGGCTGATCGGATGGGGTGACTGAAATCGGGATTGTTGGATCGCTACGCTTCGCCACTTGGCGATGGGGCGTAGCCCTATTGAGTGGCCTGTGACGCTGCTCTTCATTCAGAGGAACGTTTGTGTTCCTGGGAGGAATTGGATAACAAATGATGAGCTCTCGGTTCTTGAAGGTGTCAGTTGCGTTCACCGCGCTGACCGGTCTTCTGACCGCTTTTTCCAGTGTGGTCGCCACTCAGGTTTCGGCAACGGCCTCGCCGATCACCCTGGCCTACATCACTTCGCTCACCGGCCCTGGCGCTTCTGAGAACGCCGGATCACAGGCGGGATTTCTCGCGCGGATCGACGAGCAGAATGCGATGGGCGGGGTGAACGGACACAAGCTCGTGCCGTTGGTGATCGACGACCAGACCAGTCCGACCGTCATCGCGACCGCGGTCCAGGATGCCCTGTCGAAGGGTGCATTCGGCATCGTGTCGCAGAGTGCGCTCTTCTTCCTCGCCGACAAGTACCCCCAAGAGCAGGGCGTCCCGGTCACCGGCTCCTACGACGACGGTCCGGAGTGGGGTACCCAGCCCTTCACCAACATGTTCGCGTCCGACCACGGGAGCGTCGACCCCAAGTACCCGGTTGACACATTGGTTGGCTCGTTCCTCAAGACACATGGGGGTACGGTCATCGGGACGTACGGCTACGGCATATCCCCGTCGTCCGCCTCCTCGGCCAGGGGAGCCGCAGAGTCGTTCCAAGATGCCGGCGGAAAAATCGGCGTCGAAGATCTGACCGTCCCCTTCGGCGGCGCGGACTTCACGTCGGCGGCGCTCATCGCCAAGCAGGACGGGGTGAACACGATGACCCCGAGCATGGACGACAACTCGAATTTCGCACTCGCCACGGCGCTGGAGCAGGCCGGCGTGAAGCTCAAGGCCGCTCTCTTCGCCACCGGCTACGAGCCATCCGTGATCAAGTCACCGGTCTGGTCCACGCTACAGGGCGACTACTTCCTCAGCGCCTTCCGCCCGTGGTCGCTGCCCAACGCCGGCACAGAGCAGGAGCAGGCTGCGTTCGAGAAGTACGCCCACTTGACCAAGAGCCAGTTCGCGACCTTCGGCGAGACCGAGTCGTGGCTGGGCGCAGACCTCATGATCAAGGGCCTGCAGATGGCCGGGTCCAACCCGACGCGGGCGACCGTGATCAAGGATCTCCGCAGCATCAAGGCCTACAACGGGAACGGTCTCCTGCCAATCACCATCAACTACTCGACCATCTTCGGTCATGACCCGGCGAACTGCGCGTGGGTCATGAAGGCGACCAAGACCGGGTTCGTTCCCGTCTCGTCCCAGCCGTTCTGCGGCCACGACGTCGCGGGGACCACAACCCTGTCGGGGTCGTAATCGAACGTCGCTGCATTGGTCAGCGTCATGGCGGGCAGGTCATCCGGCGTCCCATGGGGAATGCCTGAAGCCTGGCGTCTGACGCTGGCCGTGTGGCGTTGTGATGAAGAGGATCTGTAGAGACACGGCAGAAATGGTCCGGGAGGTGGGAAACGCGTGACAGTGGGGATCGTCACCGGAGCGGCACGGGGAATGGGGCGGGCATGCGCCACACGAATGTCGAGCCTGGTCGACGATGTTCTCCTCGTTGACATCGACGAACCGAGCCTCGTCGGAGCGGCGAGGGAGCTCAGAGAAGAGGGCGGAGGAGCGGGCATCGAACCCTTCCCCCTCGACATCACGGACAGCGACGGCGTGGAGAGGCTTGCCTCTCGAGCATCGGAGTTGGGTGTGTTGCGCGCCGTTGCCCATGCGGCGGGCGTCTCGCCGACAATGGCAGATTGGCGACGGGTCTTCGAGATCGATCTCGTGGCGACCGCAATGCTGACGGAGGTGCTCTGGCCGCTCGCAACGCAAGGCACCGCCCTCGTCTGCTTCGCGTCGATGGCGCCGCTGCTCGCTGCGGGCCAAATGGATCCGGCGCACGATGCCGTGCTCGACAACCCCCTCGACGCCGAGTTCCTGGACCGCGTCAGCGCCGAGTTCGGGCCCGAGATCGAAGACCCGGGCATGGCCTACACCTGGGCGAAGAGAGGTGTGCACCGCCTGGTCCGAAGGGAGGCCGTGCGCTTCGGCCGGGTCGGTGCCCGGGTCTGCTCGGTGTCACCCGGCATCATCGATACCCCCATGGGTCGTCAGGAGGCGGCGGCTCGCCCGACCAACAACCAGCTGGTGCAACTGACCCCCCTGGGCCGCGAGGGTCGGCCTGAGGAGGTTGCGGCTGCAGTGGCCTTCCTCTTGTCCGACAACGCCAGCTTCGTCAACGGGATCGATGTCGCCGTTGACGGCGGCGTCATCGCTGCCATGACCACCCGCCAGCCGGCCCGCCCGTAGGACCAGCGAGCCGCCATCCCACCGAAGGCGCGACCTCAGGACGGGAGGTCGGATGGAATCCAGCTCGGCTGTCGCTTCTCCATGAACGCCTTCATCCCCTCCCGGGGCTCCGGTGAACTCTCCAACGCCCCGAACATCGTCTGGTAGTCGATCACGCCGTAGCGCTCGTTGAGCATGCGCTTCACGTGGGCACGGGCCTCGGGCGCCGTGCGCAGGATCTGCCCGGCCGCGTCAAGCGCGGCCGCACGCAGTCCTTCGTGTGGGACGACTCGTGAGATCACCCCGAGCCGCTGTGCCTCCGCGGCGTCGAAGACCCGCGCCGACAGCAGCAGATCGCGGGCGACTGCGACGCCGACGTGGGCCGGCAATGCCGCGGCATACGTGGCGTCGGGGATCCCGCGCAGGAGCTCCGGCACGCGGAAGGTAGCCCGGTCACTGGCCACCGCGATGTCGGCCATCATGGCGATCAGGAGGCCGCCGGCCTGGCAGATGCCATTGACTGCGGCAATCACGGGCGCCCGGCTCTCCCGTATGGCGCCGAACGGGAGGATCTCGAACCCGAGGTCGTCCGGCACCGAATCCCCGGGTTCGGCGCGCCCACCGAGATCACCGCCAGGAGCGAACACGTCGCCGGTGCCGGTGATGATCAGCGCCGCGAGGTCGGGATCCGTGTTCACGAGTCGCACGGCTCGCTTGATGCCGAAATACATGGCGGGCGTGAGTGCATTCCTTGCGGTTGGCCGGTCGATCACGCACCATGCGATCGGACCGTCACGCTCGAGACGAAGCCCCGCCGCGCCAAGCTCATTTTCCATCGATTCTTCTCCCCTCTGACCTGTCTCGTCCGTATCCTGGTCGCGTTGGCACTGACCGTAATTCGCACCCCAGTGCGCATCCGCGAACCGGCGGATCTCGCGTGTGATCTCCTCATCTTCGGGCGCCATGCCGAAGAAACCGCCATGACCAGCCTGCGCCTCCGCACTGACCGAGGTCGGAATGGGGATATCGCGGGCGGGTAGGTGCAGCATCGGCGGCGATTCATTCATGGCTTCAAGACAGTCCAGGGACTGAGCACGCGTTCGTCGTCCTGAGCCAGCATGTCGCCTCCCGTTGGACCTACATCCGATGTCGACACGCTAGTCAGACGGTCCCTGATCACGACGGCTCGATCACGACACGGATGGCCCCAACGGTCTTGTCGGATGCCGCCCGGAACGCTTCTTCGGCGTCCTCGATGGGAAATCGGTGCGTGATCAGAGTCCGGGCGATCTCGGGATCATCGGCCAGCATGGACGCTGCGTCCTCCATCTCCCGACCGCCCTCGTGGGCGCAGTACCCCAGAGAGGGTATGAGCCGGGCCTCACGATGGAACAGCGGCATCCAGTTCAGCTGCACCGGGCCGAAGTGCACGCCGAGGACGACGATCGTCCCCCCGGGCGCCACCAGCTCGCCACACCGGGCGAGGCTCGCGGGGGTGCCCGCCGCTTCGACCACGACGTCGTAGAGGCCCTCGGGATCGACGCGGGCACCAAGGCGCTCGCCGGCCTGCTTCTGGTGGGGATGCCGGGCTTCCAGGGTGACGTCCTCGCCGCCGAGCCGGCAGGCCCCGGCCACCGCGAGCAGCCCGAGCGCCCCCGCCCCCACGACGGCAACCCGCTTGCCGGGACCGGTGCCGGCCAGACGCAGGGCATGCCACGACACCGAGGCGGGCTCCACGAGGGCTGCATCACGGACGTCGAGGCCAGGTGGCAGCGGGACCAGTCGGGCGGCGGGCGCACGGAATCGTTCAGACATGCCCCCATCAGCGGTCATGCCGAGGGCTCTCTGACCATGCGTTGCGCACAGGTTGTACGCGCCCCGCGAGCACTGGTCACACTCCATGCAGCCGTAGATGGCTTCGACGACCACTGCAGTACCGTCCTCGCGGAGTCCGGCGAGCTCGTGACCCAGGATGAACCGGCTCCCGAACCTGATGTAGCTCAGGTCTGAGCCGCAGATACTGGTTGCCCTCATCTCGAGGAGCTCGCCGGCGCCGGGTGGTTCGTCGACATCGACGACCGCCACGCCTCCTTCGACGCTGCGTACTGCTTTCACGTGTGCCCCCTCCTTGTACGAGTGCAGTTGTCCGACAGCAAGCGGCGAGACCGGGTAGGGCATGTTAGTCCGGGCCCGGCAGAGTCACGACCCCTCCTTTCACCGAACCGAGGCGAGTAGTTTCAAGTGTCGATGACCACCCCTCTCGAGTTCTGGCTCTACCTGCCGCAGATGCGGATGACGATGGACCAAATGGCGCAACGCGCCATCGCTGCCGAGGCAGCGTGCTTCGCCGGCATCGCGGGAATGGATCACCTGGCGCCACCCGGGGCCGAGAGTGCCCCGATGTTCGAGGCGATGATCACGAGTGCTTGGCTCGCAGCCCGAACCGACCGTTTGCGCGTCGGCTCCCTCGTTCTCTGCGACTCGTTCCGGCATCCGGCAGTGCTCGCGCGAGAGGCGGTCACGCTCGACCACGCGTCCGATGGAAGATTCGAGCTGGGACTCGGCTGGGGCTCGGTGGTGGAGCGAGTTGGAGGCCTTCGCCATCGGGTCGCCCGAGCCAGGGGCTCGGTTGGGCCGGTTGAAGGAATCCCTCGAGATCATGAAGGCGCTGTGGCGTGGCGACACTTTCGATTACGAAGGGGAGCACTTCCGCCTGCATGGAGTGCAGCAACAGCCGGGGCCGCTCAGCCAGATCCCGATCGTGATCGGCGGCGCGGGCAGGAGAACCATGGAGCTGGTCGCTGCGCATGCGGACTGGTGGAACGTGCACATCGGCATCATTGACAAACTCGACGAGATGCGCCCACTCTCGGGAAATGCCCGGTGCTCGGTCCAGGTACAGGTCGCATTCGTGCCGTCCGAGAACCTTCGTGACGATGTCGCACAGTCCGCACGTCGGCGCTTCGGAGGTACGCCTGTCGTCGGTACGGCGCCCGAACTGGTCGACTATTTCGGATCACTGGTGGAGCGCGGCGTGGCACGGGTGTACGTGTGGTTCTGTGATTTTGCGCCTCCCGAAACCCTCTTGGCATTCGGCGAGGACGTGATCTCCGATTTCGGCGGGGTTACCGCACGGCGCGCCGAAGGATCAATCCGATAGCCAGGTGCATCTGGCCTCGTAGCGGTCCGTCTGCGCAATTTCCATCAATCACTCAGGGCGCCGACCCTGATACTGGCTCAGGCTCCACTCACGGCGCTGACCGGCCCGCTGCGAAGTCCGGCGGAGTTATTGACCAGACCCGGGAGCGGGGTGAGGCCTCCAGCAGGTCAGAAGCAGTAATGCTGCCCCCACCGCGCCAACTCCGAGCGAGATCGCGAACCCGGGCCAACCCCACAGCCTGGTCAAAGTGTGGACATGCCCGTCGATGCTCCACTGACCAGGTCCAAGGGTGCCGATCGTGACGCCCAGCATCGTCAGCACCATGACGTACTCCCATCCTTCCCCGGGACGGAAGATGAAAAACCCGTTCTTGCGATGATTGGTGATCCAGGCGACCAGCATCACACCGACGACCCCCGCTCCTGCGAGCGGTGTCGCCAATCCGACCACGAGCAGCACACCGGCGCCGATTTCGGTGAGACTGGCCACCCAGGCGTGCACAATGCCCGGCCTCATGCCGAGCCCCTCGAACCAACGGGCGGTTCCGGCGATCTTCCCCCCTCCGAAGACGTGGTTGATGCCGTGCGCGAGGAAGACCGCGCCCAGGACAATGCGGGTCAGGAGCAGTGCCATGTCCACCGACGAGGGTGAAAGGCTGGCGAAAAGCTGGTGCACGTGGCCTCCGGGTGCTTAGTTCGAACTCAGGACGTTACCTGCGTGTGCATCGGTCAGCTTGGCTCATTGGTCGGTCTCTGCGGGAGGAGGTGGCCGCCCTGCTACACCGACTGAATCGGCGGCCGGTCGACCGGGTGCAGCCCTTTGCGATCTGGCTCGGGAAGCGCAGCCATCCCCCGTCGCCTCAGGCGGTCGAACCGCGTTCATGGTAACAAGGGCCTCTCCGGATATACAAGTAAGCCTTCACATACTTCCATTCGCCCATGCAGTGCCCCATCGCGGAGGGCAGCGTCCGGTTCCCCGATTGGCAGGTCGACTACGAGAGCGCGGTGCAGGCGCGTACCTCCACCGTCCGGGGCTGGGAAAAGCTCCCCGTCTTCACATCGTGACGGGATCTCGATTAGCGGGTTGAGGGAAAGCCGAGGTCGATCGCGCTCTCAGGCGGTTCCGGCCAACGCGAGGTGACCACTTTCGGTCGCGTGTAGAACCGGACGCCCTCCGGCCCGTAGATCGGCGAGTCGCCGAACAGCGATGCCTTCCAGCCGCCGAAGGAGTAGAAGGCCACCGGCACCGGGATCGGGACATTGATGCCGACCATGCCGACGGTGATCTCACGTTCGAACCGCCGGGCGGTCCCGCCGTCACGGGTGAAGAGCGCGACACCGTTGCCGTACGGGTTGGCGTTCACGAGCGCCACGGCATCGTCGAAGGTGGGCATCCGCACGATGCCCAAGACGGGGCCGAAGATCTCGTCGTCGTAGAGCCGCATACCCGGCTTGACCTCGTCGATCAGGGAGCAGCCGGTGAAGAAGCCCTTGCTCCAACTCTGCGAGGACCCGTCGACGACGACACGCGCGCCCTCTTCCGCGGCGTCGTGGACGTAGGCCGTGACACGATCGCGGTGCTCGGCCGTCACGAGTGGCCCCATCATGGAAGCAGGATCGTTCCCGGGACCGACGACGACATCCCCGATCCTGGACGAGATCGCCTCCACCAGCTCATCGGCAACCGCCCCGACCGCGACGACCACCGAGATCGCCATGCATCGTTCCCCCGCCGATCCGTAGGCCGCCGACACCGCGGCGTCGGCGGCGGCGTCCACGTCGGCATCGGGCATGACGACCATGTGGTTCTTCGCGCCTCCCAACGCCTGGACCCGCTTGCCGTTGCGGGTGCCGGTCTCGTAGACGTGACGCGCTACCGGCGTGCTGCCGACGAATGACACCGCGTCGACACCGGGGTGGCCCAGCAGCGCGTCCACCGCTTCCGCGTCACCCTGCAGCACGTTGAAGGCCCCGTCTGGGAAGCCGGCCTCCTGCACCAACTCGGCCAGCACCATGGAGGCCGAGGGATCCTTCTCGGAGGGCTTCAGGATGAACGCATTTCCGCAGGCGAGGGCGTTCGCCATCATCCACAAGGGCACCATGACGGGGAAGTTGAACGGCGTGATGCCGGCGACCACCCCGACCGGATGGAGAGCCGTGTGGACGTCGACCCCCGTCGACACCTCCGAGCTGTGGGAGCCCTTGAGCATCTGGGGGACGCCGCAGGCGAACTCGACGCACTCGAGTCCGCGGGCCACTTCGCCGGCCGCATCCGTCACGACCTTCCCGTGCTCCTGGCTGACGAGCGCCGCCAACTCGTCGCGGTGGGTCACGATGAGCTCTCGCAGGCGGAACAGCATGTCGGTGCGCTGGCCCAGCGACGACAGATGCCATTGGCTGGCAGCATCGACCGCGCACCGCACGACGTCGTCGGTCTCGGCGGCCGATGCCAGAGCAACCGTCTTGGTCTGCACACCGAGGGCGGGGTCGAAGACCGGCGCGACACGTCCCGATGTTCCCGGGATTCGACGACCGCCGACCCAGTGCTCTATGGAATCCACGTCGCTGCGTCCGACCATCCCTACTCCTTTGTCGCCGAGAGTGCCCAGTCGGAACCAGCATGCTCACACCGCAGGGCGACTGGGGCCAGAGGGCGATCGCCGGCCCGTACCGATCCGCCCCGCGGTAGCGCAGGGTCGACGTAAGCGAACACTTGCTTATCCTAGGCAGGGCCCCGCTATCCTGACGGCGTGAGCCCACCCACTGTGAACGGTCGACGTGTCGCCAGGGGGATCGGTGGCTAGGCCGGCAGCCGGGAGCGGGTCAACCGGTACCAAACCGCAGCGTCGTCTCAAGGCGGACGCCCGCAGGAGCTCGATCCTCGAAGCCGCCCGGATCGCTTTCAGCAAGACCGGCGATGTGAACGGAACGACCGTGAAGGTCATCGCTGAACACGGCGGGATCAGCGAAGGTGTCATCTATCGACATTTTGAGAGCAAGGATCAGCTGTTCTACGAGGCGGTGGTGGATCCACTCCGGAAGGCCGTGGACAACATCGTCGCGGCCAGCGACCTCGTGGACGGGAACATCCCTCTCACTCCAGAACAGCAATTGGAAGAGCTCAACGGGCTCTACGTTCAGCTGATCGCCACTCTGCAGGAGACCCTGCCACTTCTAGGTCTTGTGCTGTTCGGCGATCCGAAGGTGGCCAAGCGCTTCTTCGACGAGCACTTTGTGGTCGCCATGGACCGATTGGCGGATGCCTGGCACCAGCTCGTGGACCGCTACGGATTCCAATTCGAATCACCCGATATCTCGGCTCGGGCGGTGATGGGGATCGCTCTGATGCTGGCCATCGAAGGCCACCACGACAAGGGCTTCGACGGCGATCGTGCGATAGCGCTGGCGAGCAAAGGCACGATGAACGGGTTCTTCCCCTTGTCTGTTGCGAATCGTCAACACCACTGACTCACGCTCGAACCATGGCACTCGAAAAAGTCAACGCGCTCTGAGGATCAGATCAGCAGCCGACGTGACACCCACGCCATCGGACGCAGGCTCCATCGAGCGCTTCCTCTGCCCCTTCACCGCCCGGGCCTGGTGGGCTGGCGAGCTCGTCGCCGAGTCCGCTTCGACGGTCCGCGTGGAAATGGCCGGTCAGCCCCCCTTCCTCCTCTTCCCCATGCAGGACGTGCGGCTCGGTGCGTTCCATCGCGATGAGACCGCCGACCCACTGTTCCCGGTCCAAGGGGGCGAAGTGTGGAGCACAGAGCCGCCCACTCGCCTTCCCTCTGGAGCGAGCACGGAGTGGCAGAGTCCCGCTGTCGTTGGCGTCGGTGGCCAGGGCCTGCTCCACACATTCACAGAAGGTCCGGCACCGCACGGGTGGCTGGCGGGCCTGGCCACATTCGATCACCGAAGGGTCGTCGTCGAGCTCGTGGACCCCATGGGGGAAGATGATGATCCGCACGGTGTCACCGTCAAGCGGTTCCCCACGTGGGGGGACGCCTCGCAGCTGATCGACATGCTCGATGTCACGCCCGACGGCGAGCGCCGCTACACCGGCACTGCCCGGGCCAGCCACGTCCGTCCCGTCGTGGAGGGCAGCCAGATGCTCGGGCAGACCATCGTGGCAGCTGGTCGTCACGCTCCGGGGCGCCGTGCCGTCTCCGCCCACATGGTCTTCATGCGGCCGGCCGATGCGGCACAGCCGTTGAGCTTCGAGCTCGAGGAGGTGAGCCGTGGGAGATCGTTTGCGACTGTTGCGGTCGATGTACGCCAAATGGACCGGCGATGCGCCACCGCGACCTTGTTGCTGGACGTGACTACACCGGATCTCATTCGCCACTCCATCGCCCGACCCGATGTTCCCGGTCCCTATGCATGCGAGTCCTACGACATGTCGGTGACTGGAAGGGATATCCGGGTGATCGACGGTGCGTACACAGACGACCCCGATGCACCGGTCGGACCCCCGATCATCGATGCGTGGGTGCGGTTCCGTGACGTCCCGGATGATCCGTATCTTCATGCGGGCTTGCTGGCCCAGTTCACCGGACACATGTCCATCGCTGCTGCGATGCGCCCACATCGCGGGGTGGGTCAGCACCAGGCTCACCGCACGATCTCGACCGCGATCAACGCCATCAGCTTGTCCTTTCACGCCGATGTCCACGCCGAGCGGTGGATGTTGTTTCATCACGTGTCGACCTTCGCCGGCGACGGCATGACTCACTCGGAGTGTCGTGTGCACGACGAGGAGGGCCGCCTCCTGGCCTCCTTCTCCGTCGACGCCATGGTTCGGGCCTTCGAACAACAAGCGGCACCACATGACGATCGGAGAACACTGTGAGCTTGACCACGGGACGGGGACCATTGAGCGCCAACCCGGCCGGGCGCTTCAACAAGGCCGTGCCCTCGGGACTGGTCTATGTGGAACCCTTCCCACGTCGGGTCCGCGGCGTCAGCGCCGGGACGGTCGTGCTGGACAGTGAGCGCGTCCTGCTGGTGCACCGGCCGGCACAGCCCCCGACCTACGCCTTCCCGTCCGGTGATGCGACCCAGGTCCGGAGTGAAGCCGAGCCTGAGGCTGACGGCTACGTCCGGGTCGAGTGGGACGCGGTGGACTCCTGGTACGAGGAGGAAGAGCAGGTCTTCATGCATCCTAGGAATCCGTACCATCGTGTCGACTGCATCCCGACGGCTCGCCGGCTGCGAGTCGAACTGGCCGGCGTCGTGCTCGTGGACACGACGGCGACCATCGGCGTCTACGAGACCTCCCTGGCGCCCCGTCTGTACGTCAACCGCGCGCAGCTCCTCGCGGACGTACTCAGACCCAGCGCCACCACGACGTACTGCCCCTACAAGGGCACGGCCTCGTACTGGTCGGCCTTCGTCGATGAGGAGGTCGTGCCCGACGTCGCCTGGTCCTACGAGACTCCGTACTCGGAATGCCGGGCCATACACAGCCACCTGAGCTTCGATGAGACACAGCTCGGCGTGGAGGCGGCATTGCCTCGTTGGCCCGACCAGAGCGGGTCCGTCATCAGATGACGGTTACCCTGACCGCGGCGCACGCGAGACAACGGGACGGGAGAAGGTACCCGGGTACGGGTAGCTTCCTCTTCGACATAGAGGAATAGGGAGGACAACCTTGGCGACGTATGTACTGGTGCACGGCGGTGGGCACGGAGGGTGGTGCTACCAGCGCGTCGCACGACTCCTGCGCGCCGAGGGACACGAGGTCTACACCCCCACTTTGACTGGCCTTGGTGAGCGATCACACCTCCTCAGCGGCGACGTCGACCTGGACATGCACATCAAGGACGTCACTGCCGTCCTGCACTACGAGGACCTACGCGACGTCGTCCTGGTCGGCCACAGCTACGGCGGGATGGTGATCACCGGCATCGCCGACAGAGCTTCGGACAGAGTCGGACGCCTGGTCTATCTCGATGCCGCCAACCCGGTGAACGGCCAGTCCCTCAAGGATGTGGCTGGGCCGATCATCGAAGCTGCCCGTCCGGCGGGCGCCATCGTCGATGGGATCGAGCTCGTGCTGCTTCCCGCGCCGGAGGCAGGGCTGTTCTACGGGGTCACCGACCCGGCCGACGTGGCGTGGATGGCCGACCGGCTGACCGGGCACCCCTGGAAGTGCTTCGAGCAGCCGCTCGATCTGACCAACGAGGAGGCCCTATGGGCGATACCGCAGTACCACATCGTCTGCAC
The DNA here is from genome assembly GCA_963824195.1 of uncultured Acidimicrobiaceae bacterium. Taxonomy (GTDB): domain Bacteria; phylum Actinomycetota; class Acidimicrobiia; order Acidimicrobiales; family RAAP-2; genus Bog-473. Next base: position 374,796 of record CAWGOJ010000008.1, read on the forward strand.
GTCGACATTGGCGACCCGGGACCCGGAACTGATGGAGAAAGCCCGGTCCGAGGATCGCTTGTGGGATATCGACACGGGTCACGATCTGATGATCACGGAGCCTGATGCCGTGGCAGCGGCCCTGCTGCAGGTCGCGGCGAAGTGAGATCTGATCGCCCCAATCAACACATCCTGAGCGAACTCGGCCTCGTGGTGACGCGGGCCGCCAGCGATCTAGAAGGCACGGCCCCGATCCTCCGTGAAATGTGCGTGCCCGACACACCCCATCTGCGGACGTCCATACTTGCCGCGTGGGCCGACCACCTCTCCGGACTTCTCGCTGCGACGGTCGTGGCGCCGCTGGTTCCCGTCACGCTTGAGCTCGACGTGCATCTCTTCGAGCCTGGCTCCTGGCTCGGGCACGGTCAAATCCGTCGCCAAGACGGTCAAGGCTGGCCGGTCGATCTTCATGGCGAGCGTCGCATTTAGCTCCGCTGAGGGTGACCCGATCGCCATGAGCACCGCGTCCTTCATGACTGCGCCCGATACAAGCCTTCGTCTGCCCGCGACGTTCAGCTTCGACGGTCCTCCGCCCGAGCAGCGTCTGCATCTTCCCTGGGCGCAGCGAGCGGGTTGCGAGCGTCGGGAGCCCGGTGTGGCCGTACTCCCTCGGTCGGACGATGGGCTGAACTCCTCCAACACAGTATTCGGGGGCCTGATCGCTCTCGTCGCCGAGGAAGCGGTGCTCTCGTTGTCGCCCGGTGCGACATTGTCATCACTCACCCTCCGGTACCTGCGGCCGGTACGTGGCGGCCCAGCCGTTGCGACCGCTCAGACCAGATCCGGGCTCGGGCAGATAGAGGTGCGTGACGCCGGGAACGACAACCGCCTTTCGGTGCTCGCCACCGCGAGGTACTTCGACTGATGAATATCATCCGCTGATGCTCTTCGGACTCCGATTCGACTTCCGCAACCCGGACTTCGCCGGCACCGCCATGGCGGACCGCTATCAAGCGGCGCTCGGCATGGCCGCCTGGAGTGATCGATTGGGCTGCGTGAGCATCGCGATCTCCGAGCACCACGGTTCGCCGGACGGATACCTGCCGAGCCCGATCCCGCTGCTGGCGGCGATGGCCGCCCGCACGGACACCGTCCACTTCATGATCGCCGCGCTGGTCGCTCCGTTCCACGATCCGCTCCGGCTGGCCGAGGACCTGATCGTCCTGGACAACATCAGTCGAGGACGGGTCGATGTGGTCGTCGGAGCCGGATACGTGCACGAGGAGTTCGCCATGTTCGACGTGCCCATGAACGAGCGGGCCGCACGTGTCACCGAGGCGGTGGTGACACTCAAGTCTGCGTTCTTGGGCGAGCCGTTCGAGTATCGAGGTCGAAGGGTACACGTCACGCCGCCGCCGTTTCGTCCTGGTGGCCCGAGCATCTCACTCGGTGGCAGCAGCGAGGCCGCCGCTCGGAGGGCCGCTCGCATCGCCGACGGGTTCATGCCCTCCGACCCCGTGGTGTGGAACCCCTACCGGGATGAGATGCAGAAGCTCGGACATCCGGACCCCGGACCGTGCCCGACCGGTCCGACCACCGTTGTCGCGCTGGCGGAGGACGCTGAGGAAGGCTGGGAGCGCATGGCGCCGTTCTTCCTCCATGAGATGAACGCGTACGGGCTCTGGCAGGCCCAGGACGATTTGGCCAACCCGTATCGCACGGTTGCCGACAGCGACGAGCTCCGGGCGACCGGGAGGTACCGGGTGCTCACTCCGGCGCAATTCGTCGCCGAGGAGCAGGCGTCCCCGCAGGGCTTCGTCATGCTCCACCCGCTGTGCGGAGGCATGCCGATCGACCTGGCCTGGTCGAGTCTGCGCCTCTTCGAGCAGGAGGTGCTCCCAGCCCTGGGTTGACCCGCGTCGGCAATCCTCACCCTGGCCCGAGCCTTTACGGTCGCGGCGGGAGGAGAACGTTGGGGTTCATGATGCCGGCAGGATCGAGTGCGCTCTTGAGCTGCCGAAAGGCAGTGAGCTCTGCTTCGCTACGGTTGAGGTGGAGCCAGGGCCGCTTGGCCGTCCCGATGCCGTGCTCGGAGCTGATGCTGCCACCGAGCTCCGCGACGTGGACCAGGACGCGGTCGTCCACCGTCAGATCGTCCGGGGCGACACCGGTCACGTTGACATGAACGTTGCCATCTCCGGCATGGCCAAACAACCACGTTTCTGCCAAGGGGTCGGCGCCCTTGACAATGGCCGGCACACCATCGATGAAGGCTGCCAGGAGCGACGCCGGTAGCGTCACGTCGAGCTTGTGGGGTGCACCGAGTGTGTTGATCGCCTCGGTGTGACCCTCGCGGTAGCGCCAGAGTTGTGCCCTTCGGGGGGCATCGGTGGCCACCACGACATCCTCAATAGCGGCAAGGGACCGGATGACGGCCGCCATGGCCGGCATGGGGTCATGCTGTGCCGCCGCTTCGGCCAAGAGGTAAGCCGCGTGCTCTCCGGTGAACGGTCCAGCGGTGCCGGTCACGCGGCACACGAGGTTTAGGCCCGGCTGGAGGAACAACTCGAGCGACTGCAGTTCGGGCAGGGACCGGCGCAGGAGGGAGGCCGCGTCGACCGCGGCCGCCGTGGAGGAGAACGCGAGGATCGAGGTGACGTGCTCTGGGGCGGGCGGCACCAGGCACATCCGGACGGCTGTCACCACTCCGAGCGTTCCCTCGCTGCCGCAGAGCAACCCCCCGAGGTCGTATCCCGTGTTGTCCTTCATGAGGCCACCCATGTGCGAGACAGTGTCACCGCTTCCGAGCACGGCCTCACAGCCCACGAGTTGCGCCCTCGTGGGGCCATGGCGGAGCACCTGGAGCCCACCGGCGTTGGTGGCGATGGTGCCCCCGATCGTTGCGCTGTCACGACTGCCGAGATCGACGCCGTACGCCCATCCGGCCTCGGCCGCGGCCACTTGGACATCCGCCACTGTGGTCCCGGCGCCGGCGGACAGCTGGCCACCCAGCGCGTCGACATCGCTGACCCCGGCCAGCCGCCGCAGACTGAGCACGACCTCTCGTTCGAGCGGGACGCTTCCGCCCACCAGACCCGTGTTGCCCCCTTGGGGCACGAGGGCGACGCCGGCGTCTTTGCACAGGGACACCACCGCTGCCACCTCACGGCCGTCCCCGGGCCGGACGACGGCCGTCGGTTGACCGACGAAGCGCCCGGTCCAGTCGATGGCATACGACGCCATCACGTCCGGGTCGACGATCAGGTGCCCCGGTCCGACGATGTCGCGGAGCTGGCGCAGCACGCGCGTGGACACACCACCATCCTCGCGCGGAGAGGCACATCGGAATCCTGGAATTTGCAGACACACCGCCTCAGCGCCGGTGCTGCTCGGTCGAGTAAGCCCGCGCAGAGGCGATGCGCCGAAATCAACCGGGGTTCGGACCGAGTATCGCCACCCCAGACGGTCAAGCTCGAGTGGCGAAGACGGACACACCCTCCCCAGCCAGGTCGCCGCGAGCCCCGCTGCGGCCCGCCATGGCCAGGATCAACGAGATGAGAGGACCGGAGAGCTCGGGACCGTCCCCATACACCCAGTCGCAATCGGTGGCTCGAAGACGGAGACCGGTGATCCGTCGCTTGGATCCGATGAGGATGTTCGTCTTCTTGTAGTTGTCCGCGACCGCCACCAGGGCTGCCTCGGGGCACTGGTGTTGGAGACCCAGTGGCCGGCGGATGTCCTCACCGTGGACGACGATCTCGCCCAGCATGGCGATCACGGGCGCTGGCGGGTGGTTCGTCGTCGTGGTCCGGGCGCGGAGACGGCGGACGAGCTCCTCCGGTCCGAGCACGCCGAGGCGCTTGGCGCCCCGGTCTGCGAAGACGTTGAATCGAAAGCCGGCCGCCGCCAGCTCCTTGTAGAAGTTCAGCGGAGTCTGCTCGGCGGCGGCCAGGATGTGTCCTGCCGAGTCCTGCACAGACCAGCCTTCACACCAAGAGGGATGAGCCCACTGTTCGGCGGAGAGGCCGCTCCACGTATCGGCCATGCCCGCTCGCTCGGCATGGATGTATGTCCAGACTTCGTGGGTCTTCATGAACTGCGACTCCTCTGTTGTGCCGAACACCCGGGCTACGGGAAGCCACTGAGCTTGCTGCCTCGAGACGGCCTAGCCCGGTGCTGTGTCGGGGCCGACGCTGCCACCAGTGGAGACAGTGGCGAGACGCCCGAGATAGTGATCCCAGCCCCCGGTGTGGTCGGAGACTGCATCGGCGGGGAGACCGCTGTGCACCAGGCGGACGCGGGTCTTGTCTCCCTCGGGAATAAGTCGGATCTCGACTTGTGTCGACCCGGGTGGGATCGGATGGTCGGGCTGATCCCAGCCGAAGGTGAAGACCACCTTCTCGTCCGGCACGACTTCGACATACTCGCCGGCAGCCTGATGCACCCCTCCTGTCAGTACCCGGTAGATGCCGCCCGGCCGCGGGTCGAGTTCCGCACTGGTGCCATTCCACTCGACATGCTTCTCCGGAATGGTGAGGAACTCGTAGATCGTCGCCGGACTGGCGTCGATCACGATCTCGCGTATCAGCTCAGCCACCTCTGCTCTCCTTCTGTGCCTCGGCGGCTTCCGCCACATCACGCAAGCGCTCGAGGCCCGTTGTCCAGTAGTCGTCCAGAAAGGCTCGGAGCTTCGCCATCTGGTGATGATTCGATCGATAGAGGCGCCTGGTGCCTTCCCTGCGTTCGTGCACGAGCCCGGCCTCTCGCAGGACGCTGAGATGCTGGGAGACCGCCGACCGGGTGACCTCGGTGAAACGAGCAGCGATCGCCGTGGCCGGCAGCTCCTCCGACCAGACGAGCCGGACGATCTCTCGCCGCCGTGGCTCAGCCAGCGCCTTCAGTGCGGCATCCATGGGTAGAGCGTAAGCCATTACTAACGTAAGTGTCAACTGAAATATGGCCGGATCGACAACACAGGACCTCGTTATCGCAGGGACCCGGCCCGCCCTTCCAGCCCCCATTAGCTTTTGTGCGTGCCATCACACCCCTTCGGTGGCGTGGCCATCGCCGGAGTCCACAACACGGAGCAGGCCCGCGCCCTTCCGGATCACGACTCGACATCTATCGCTCTGGTCGGGGCACTGGGAGCGCTCGCCGACGCCGGCATCACCCCGCACGAAGTCGACGGCGTGGTCGGCACGGACTGCGCACAGATCGCCCTCGAGCTCGGCCTCGGGCCCTGTGCACGACGACCGACCTCGCTCGGGATCCCCGCACTCCTCGATGCCGCGTCCCTGATCATCACGGGCCAGTGCAACGTCGTCCTGGTTGCGGCAGGTGGCGCCGGTATCCACGTCGACCGGGCCTCAACCGCACCTTGGACGCGGCCGGCCAACGAGCTCGTCGTCGGGTACGGGCTGTTCACGGCGGCCGAATTCGCCCTCATGGCGCGGCGCCACATGCTCACCTACGGCACCACGCCAGAACAGCTGGCCACCGTGGCGGCAACGATCCGCACAAACGGCCACATGAACCCCGACGCCGTCTACCACGGGCGGGGTCCCTTCACGCCCGAGGACATCCTGGCATCGCGCATGATCGCCGAACCCTTTCACCTCCTCGACTGCGCGACCACATCGGAGGGCGGTTGCGCCGTCGTGTTGGTGACGTCGGAGCGGGCGGGCGGCTGCAGGGAGCCGTTGTGGATTCTCGGTGGAGCCAGCGACTCGTTCGGGCCGGCGTACACGGTGGCACCGGTATGGGATTTCCAGCCTCGAACCGACTCCCTTCCCGCCGGGCTCGTGGGAGCCCGAGCGGCCGATATGGCCTTCGCGATGGCCGGTCTCAGGCCGGCCGATGTCGATGTCGCCGAGCTCTACGATCCGTTCTCTTTCGAGATCATCAGGCAGCTCGAGGCCTTCGGCTTCTGCGAGCCGGGTGAAGGTGGCCCATTCGTCGAGGACGGGAACATCGCGCCGGGCGGAGTCCTCCCCGTCACCACTGACGGCGGAACCATGTCGTTCAGCCATCCGGGCATCAACGCCCAGCAGTTGCAGCGGGTCATCAGGGCGGCCGAACAGCTTCGGGGTTCGTGCGTCACGAACCAGGTCGACGGAGCAGAGGTCGCGCTGTGCTCGAACGGTGGCGCCGGCGCCTTGTTCTGCGACGTCCTGATGCTGGGTCGGGAGCGCCCATGAGCATCCTGCTCCCCCAGCCGGTGGGGATCCCCGCCCCACGCCCGAGCCTCCACAGCGAGGCCTACTGGGACGGATGCCGCCGGCACCAGCTGCTCTACCAGCGGTGCGCGGAGTGCGGCTATCGCGGCCTCGGCGCCTTCACCGTCTGCGCGCAGTGTCACGCGACGTCCCCCGTCTGGGAAGCCAGCACGGGAACAGGTTCTCTCTACAGCTGGACAGTGGTCTGGCGCCCGCCCGACCCGTCCTTCCGGGTGCCGTACGCGCCGGCCGTGGTTCGTCTGGACGAAGGAGTTTGGATGATGAGTGCCGTCATCGGTTGCGAACCCGAGGAGTTGCACGACGGCCTGCGGTTGGCGGTCGAATTCCATCCCGCCAACGGTGAGATCACCCTGCCGTACTTCGCCCCCACGCGGGACGGCGCGGGGCAATAGCCGGCATTAGTGTGCCCCGAACCGACGGTTCATGGCCTGAGCTGAGTGTCGGGCGCAATAGGCGGCATGCGTGCCCCGAACCGATGGTTCATGGCCTGAGCTGCGTGTCGCGCTCATCCTCGGACTCTCGCCCATCCCGCTCTTCCGTCAGGGCAGCGCGGTTGAACTTCATGACGTCGTTCCTCGGGATCGCCTCCACCAGTTCCACCGTCTTGGGGACCTTGTACGACGCGAGGCGCGTCTTGGCAAAGGCGATGATGTCAGCGGGAAGAGGAGCCTCGGCCGGATCGATGGGTTGGACGATGGCATGCACTCGCCGGCCCCAATCGGGATCCCGCAGGCCGACAACGACAACGTCGGCGATGGCCGGGTGCTCACTGAGCGCGGCTTCGATTTCTGCCGGAAAGACATTGGCGGCCCCGGTCACGATCATGTCGACGCGCCGATCGGCTACATAGAGATAGTCGTCCTCATCCAACCAGCCCATGTCGCCGACGGTGACAAACCCGTCCTCCGTCGAGAGCATCGGCTCTACATCTCCACCCAAGTACGTCGCTTCTGGCCCAGAAGGCCTCCGCATGTAGATCCCGCCGATCTCTCCTGCAGGGAGCACCTTTCCCCCATCCCCGATGATCCGGATGTCGGTACCCATGTAGCCGCGACCAACGGTGCCCGGGTGCTCGAGCCACTCGTCTCCCCGGCAGCACACGTATCCGTGTCTTTCCGAAGCGCCATAGGTCACGAAAAAGTGTTCGGGTCCGACCAATTCACACCATCGGCGCCCGAGCCAGACCGGCAGCAATGCCGCACCCTGCTGCACCCAATCGAGCGACGACAGGTCGCGCCGGTCGATGTCCGGCACCTGGACAAGGCGTTGCAGCATCGGGGTCGCCCCGACGAACCCGGTCACACGGTGCCGTTCGATCAGACTCAGCACGCGCTGAGCATCGAAGCGCTCGAGCAGGACGACTTCGACTCCCGACATGAGGTTCCTGGTCACCGTGAAGCCGTTCGAGTGGTAGAGCGGCGCCGGGATCAGCACTCGTTGTGGCTGCGGGAGCGGCCCGTACGACTCGACGGCCGCTGCGGTCGACGCCCCTTCGACATACCGACCGGGATTCTTCATCAGGATGACCTTGGGCGTGCCGGTCGACCCCGAGCTGCAGATGCCCCATCCGTGAGGAGGCGTCACTTCCGGAAGCGGATCGCTCGAGGCCGACAGGGCCTCTTCGAAGAGGTCCGCTTGGCCAGCATCGACGATCAGGCGGGGGCCGATGACCGCCAGCACCCGGTCCCGCTCCCACTCGGGGAGGTTCCACCGCATCGGGACGACCACCGCGCCGACCTTCCATCCCGCGAACGTCGCCACGAGATGCTCCGGAGAGTTGGGGAGGGAGACCGCCATGTGGTCGCCGACTGTGAGACCCCGTGCCGACAGGACCCGGGCGAGCTGGGTCGACCGCTCGTCGAGCTCGCCGAACGTGACCGTCCGCTCGCTCCCGTCCTGCGCCGCGAACACAATGGCGACCCGCTCCGGGCCTGCCTGGGCGACCCGGTGGATCCGGGCCCCGAAGGGCACCCCGGAGATGTCGCCGACGCCGGAGAGCCCTTCATCACGATCGGGGCAGACCGAGGCCCCGCTGGGCGATGATGTTCCGCTGGATCTCGCTCGTGCCCCCATAGGTCGTCGTTCCCAGCGCGTACCGATAGGAGTACTCCGCGATCCCGTTCGCGATGGCAGCGGGATCCCCGGCGGATCGAAGGCCGTCCGGTCCGAGCATGTCCATGAAATCAGTCGACTGCCTGGTCAGCGCCTCGGTGGCGAACAGTTTGGCCATCGATCCCTCGACCCCGGGGAGGGTCCCCGATTTCTGGACCCAGGCGCACCGACGAGCCAGCAGGGTGCTGACCTCAGTCTCGGCAGCCGCCCGACCGAGGCGAGCCTGCACGTCGGTGTCCTCCGACTTCGGATGCCCCGCATCGTCCACGGAGGTCAGCGCCCATCGCTCCATCGCACGGAGCAGCCGACGCGAATCACCCCCCTGAGGTAGGGACCGCTCAAACGTGAGGCCGACCGTCATGACCTCCCAGCCCCCGTCGACCTCCCCGATCCTCAGTGAGTCGCTCACCCGCACGTCGGTGTAGAAGGTCAGATTCGTCCTCTCACCGGAGACCGTGAACACGGGCTGGATCTCGACTCCGGGTTGACGCAACGGCACCAGGAAGGTGGTGAGGCCCTTGTGCTTGGCCACCTCGGAATTCGTCCGCGTCAGGAGGAACACGTAGTCAGCCTCTTGGGCATTGGTCGTGAACATCTTCTGCCCGTTGATCACCCATTCATCGCCATCGCGCACGGCCCGCGTCTGCGCCGCGGCGACGTCGGACCCCGCTTCGGGCTCGGTGAAGCCGAGCACGATGATGATCTCTCCACCAAGGGCCTGAGGCACAATCCGGCGTTTCTGTTCCTCCGTTCCCATGTGCCGGATGACGTTGGCCACCATGAGAGTGGTGCTGCCGCCGTACGTGGGCGCCCCCGCACTCTGGAATTCCTCGGCGAGCGCCAGTACCTCGAGGGAGTCGCGACCCTGGCCGCCGTGTTCCTCGGGCCATCCCGGCGCCAGCATCCCGTGATCCACCCGGGCGCGGTGGAAGTCCCGGTCGTGATGCACCCCGGTGCCGTGCATCCGCTCTCGGACGTCGTCGGTGAAGTGCTCCCCCAAGAACCGCCGGGCCTCGTCTCGCAGCGCATCGCTGCCCTCACCCAGGCGAAAATCCATCGTCATCCGCCCCTTCTCATTGCCGAGAGCCGGTCGGCGGCCCCACGTGCGTACATGTGTGCCGGCTCCCCGAACACCGCCGACCACGCCCTCGCTCGACGGAAGTACAGCTGGATGTCGAACTCGAGCATGAATCCGTATCCCCCGTGGTAGTGCAGGCTGCGATAGCTTGCGTCGCGAGCCGACTCCGAACAGAATCCACAGGACAGACACGCCAGCTCTGTCGCCCGTGCCACGTCCTCACTCGCGGCCCACGCCGCTTCCCGGGCGATCAACCTGCTGCCTTCGATGGCGGTCGCCGCATCGGCCAAACCGTGGGCAACGGCCTGGAACGATCCGATCGGGACCCCGAAGGCACGCCGCTCCTTGGCGTACTCCACGCCCAGTTCGATTGACCGGGTGCCGATGCCGACCAGCGCGTTGGCCATGAGCACCAACCATTCGTCGCGCGCCTGCTCGAACACCTGCTCTGCACGCTCTCCGGACAGCAGCTCGACGGCCGTGGAGTCGATGGCGATGTCGGCGAGTGGCATCGACCCGATGTTGGATGTGGGGCGTGCTCGATGCACGACCGGCATGCACTTGAGCCCGCTGCCGTCGAAGAAGACCACCTCATCGGCGACAGCGCCCGCCGGAACCAGCGCGAGCACTCCACCCCTTGGCGGGTGCAGCGCGACCGTCGTGAGGTGACGGCCGCCCAGGGCCCGGCCCAGTGCTTCGGCTGCGGCGAGACCACCGGCCCGCGCCAGCACCCGCGCCCCGACCTGCCCCTCTATGAGCGGTGCCGGCCCGAGGTGCCGACCGTGCTGCTCCGCCACCAGGGCCATATCGAGCAGGGAGGCGCCCCAGCCCCCCGATTGCTCGTCGACCGCCATCTCCAAGGCGCCCATGGTCCGCAGCGATGCCCAGACGTCGGCGTCGTGACCAGACGGCTCGGCGGCGCGCACCCGCTCAATTGGGCACTCCTTGGCATAGAACGCCGCGAATGCATCGATGAGCTGTTGCTGCTCTCCCGAGGGGTTCAGGTCCATCGCACGAGCTCTGGGCGTCGCTCAGCGGTAGTCGGCGGGCGCGCCCTCGAGGATCACGGTCTTCGTCTCGAGGAAGGGAAGCAGACCTTCAGTGCCACCTTCGCGCCCGATGCCGGACTGCTTGAAGCCGCCGAAGGCGACGCCGAAGTCGGTGCGGAACGCGTTGTGACCGACGGTTCCGGAGCGCAGACGGCGGGCAACGGCGCGGGCCCGGTCCACGTCGTGGGTGAACACCGAGGCATTGAGCCCATAGATGGTGTCGTTGGCGGTGGCCACGATGCGGTCCTCGTCTTCGACCGGGATCACGCTGAGCACCGGCCCGAAGATCTCCTCCTGGGCGATCGTTGACGAATTCTCCACATTGGCGAAGACCGTGGGCTCGACGTAGTAGCCGCGATCGAGGCCTCTGGGCCGTCCACCGCCGGTGACCAGCGTCGCCCCCTGTTCGATACCCGTCGCGACGTAACCCTCGACCCGGTCACGCTGACGACTCGAGACGAGTGGCCCCATCTGGGTCGCAGCGTCAAAAGGATTGCCGACCCGCACCTGGGAGAAGGCGCTCGCCAACGCGTCCACCAGCTCGTCGTGGCGCCCGCGGCTGACGACGATCCGGGTCAGCGAGGAGCACACCTGCCCGGCAAGCATGCACTCCGCCCTGGCCAGCGTCGCGGCGGCCTCGTTCAGATCCATGTCGTCGAGGATCAGGGCAGCTGATTTCCCACCCAACTCCAGGGTGCAGCGGGCAATCCGCTCGCCGCAGATCGAAGCAATCCGCCGACCGGCAGCGGTCGAGCCGGTGAAGGTGATCTTGTCGACTCGGGCGTCCCTCACAAGCAGTTCGGACACCTCGCGGTCGGCGGTCACGACGTTCAGCACTCCCGCAGGAAGGTCCAGCGCCTCGGCGATCTCGGCGACGACGTAGGCGTCGCCCGGTGCCTCCGGCGAGCACTTGAGCACAACCGTGCACCCGGCCAGGAGGGCTGGTGCGATCTTGTAGGTGATGAGGCCGATCGGGGCGTTCCACGGAATGATGGCGCCGACAACCCCCACCGGCTCTCGCACGAGGAGGCCGAATTCGCCCTGCGACGGCTGCACCCTCTCCTCGAAGGGAAAGGTCCCGGCCAGACCTGCGTAGTAGTCGAATGCGCCGGCGATTCCCGCTGCACCGTGCTTGGCGATGACGTGGAGGGCACCCGACTCGCGAGGCCAGATCTGCCCGATGTCGTCCGCCCTGCCCCGCAGGCCCGTGGCGAACCCAGTGAGGAATTCGGCCCGTTCGGCGTGGGTCATCCTGGGCCAAGGCCCTTCGTCGAAGGCCCGACGGGCGGCCGTCACCGCGCGGTCGATGTCGGCGGGCTGGGCCTCGGGGACGCGGAAGTAGATCTCCTCCGTGGTCGAGTCGATGACGTCGATGGTCGCGCCCGAAGAAGGAGCGACCCAACCGCCGTCAATGAAGAAGCGGTCGGCGTGAAGAATGGGCGCCGCGGTCTCATCTGTCACAGTCATTTTGAGATTCCCCCGATCACGTCGCCGGTCACTTGGCGCACCCACGTCTCATCGGGCCAGCGTAGCCACCCGCCTCACATGGCATCCGGGTCACGGCTTCGGCGGCAGGCTGTCGCGGTACGTCACCGGCAGCAGTTCGATCAACTGCCCGTCGGGGTCCCGCACGAACAGGGCGGCACCGATGTCGCTGTCCAGGACGATCTGCCCGCCGCATTTGGCTGCCCGCTCCGCCGTGGCCCGCACGTCGTCGACGGAGATGGACAGGTGGGTCAGCCCCGGCTCGTTCATCGTGCGCGCTCGGTAGGGCGCCGTTGCGCCGGTAGCGGAGTAGTGCATCAGCTCCAGCACGAAGCCATTGAGGGTCAGGTAGGACGCGGTGACCCCGAGCGGCGGCGTGAGGCCGGTGAGCTTCCCCGTCGGTTCGTCGGGAGGAGAGATCTCGTACCAGGTCTTGAAGCCGAACACCTCCTGGTAGAACCGCTTCGATCGCTCCAGGTCGGTGACGACCTGACCAGTGTGGTTGTAGGTGCTCATTCGCGTCCTCCGGTAGGTGCAACCCGTCGCGTCGCTCAGCCGACAGGGGTGAATTCGAGATAGAGCCGGTCCAGGCCACGGAGCATCCACGTCGGCGTGTATTCCCAGCGGCGGGCGCCCGCCGGACCGTGGTGGGACTCCGAGATCCGGATGTCGTGCATCCGGTCGAGCAGACGATTCAGAGAAACGTTCGCTTCGGCCCGGGCCAGCGGGGCGCCGGCGCAGGTATGGATGCCGTGCCCGAACGCGATGTGCTGGCGCCCGTTCTCCCGGTCGAGGCGCAGCTCGCCGGGATCCTCGAACTCGCGCGGGTCGCGGTTGGCGGCGCTGGGCAGCACCATCACGGTGCTGCCGGCCGGGATCTTGGCGTGCTCAACCGTGGTCGGCACCCGGGACAGGCGGAAGGTGCCCTTTATCGGGCTCTCGAGCCGCAGTGCCTCCTCGAGGAACGGTGCGATCAGGCTGCGGTCGTCACGGAGCTGCTGCTGCAACTCGGAGCGTTCGCCGAGGATCTGCAACGATGTGCTGAGGAGCCGTGCCGTCGTCTCCTGACCGGCCGCGAACAGATTGGAGGCGATGCGCATCACGTCGTCGACGGGAGGCAACGTGCCGTCGGGGAACGTGGCCGTGGCCAAGCCGGTCATGACGTCATCGCGCGGTTCGCGTCGACGGTCCTCGATGTAGGTCGTGAACTGGGTGTAGAGGTACTCCAACGGCTTGTTCGTCATTTCCAGCGAGTCGTGGTGCATCAGCTTGTCCAGGAATTCCTCATGGTCCTCCTCCGGCACCCCGAGGAGATCGGCGATCACGAGCAGGGTATAGGGCCCCGCGTACTCGCCGACGAACTCACACTCGCCCCGGGCATGGAACCGGTCGATCTGTCGATCGGCCAGCCGTCGGAGGGACTCCTCGTTCTCCTTCAGCCGCTTGGGAGTGATCAGGCGCATGAGGAGTCCCCGGTGGGCTGTGTGCTTCGGAGGATCGTACGTCGGGAGCTGGTCGCCGAACGGAAGCGTGTCCCGGTAGGTTTCGATGATCTCGGTGACATCATCGCCCTCCAGGGGGACGGGGAACTTCGCGAAGGGACCGATCGCCGATATGCAATTCGAGAACGTCGCTTGGTCGTGATACACGGCAATCGCCTCGTCGTAGCCGGTCACCATGTAGACGTCGTGGAACGGCTCCTTGGTAACCGGGCATTTTCCACGCAGGTAATCGAAGTAGGGGTACGGGTCCTCGAAGAGATCCTTGGTACGGAAGTAGTCGACGGAATCGAACGGGTCGTCGCTCAATGGTGCTCCTCGGTCGTGAACGGCGCGTACGCCGTTCGGATGGGTACGAATGCAGGGTGGCCGGGGTACGTGGATCCGGAGCCCCTCCGTGCGATTGACCAGCGGGGGTAGCGCATCGTCGCCGTCCGTCGGAGGCCCGTCATGCGGGGTATGTTCCGGTGCCGCGCCGGACTCCGAGGAGACGGCAGGGGTGGAGCTACGGAGGTCGGTTCTCCGTGCCGGAGCCGAGTCGAGAGGAGCCGCTGGAGATGGGGCAGGAGCTCGCGGGAAGGGTTGCGATCGTCACGGGCGGAGCGAGCGGGATCGGCCGTGCCACCGCCGAGCTGTTCGCCCAGGAAGGGGCGAAAGTCGTCGTCGCCGACATCACGGTGGAGGAGGGCGAGGCACTGGCAGCCGGACTCGGCACTGCCGTGGCCTTCAAGCGGACTGACGTGTCCAACGCTGACGAGGTCCAGGCGCTGGTCGATTTTGCCGTGGACAAGTTCGGTGGGCTTCATGTCATGTTCAACAACGCCGGCATCTCGAGCTCGTTCCGTCGGTTCTTGCGCGACGACCTCCGGGACTTCGACCATGTGATGGCCGTCAACCTGTACGGAGTGATCATCGGGACCCAACGCGCCGCTCGGCACATGGCAGAGCACGGAGGTGGCTCCATCATCAACACCTCGTCGATCGGGGGCCTGACCGGGGGCGGCCCCCCGATCTCCTATCGCACATCGAAGGCGGCCATTGCCCAGTTCAGCCGGATGGTCGCCACCGACGTGGCCGAATACAACGTCCGCGTGAATTGCATCGCCCCAGGGCACATCGCGACGGGGATCACCAACTATGACCCGGGCCCGACCATTGAGCTGGACCAGCCGCTGCAGCGCCGAGGAACCCCGCAGGACGTCGCCGAGGCCGTGCTCTTCCTGGCCAGTGAGCGATCGGCCCAGATCACCGGGATCATCGTTCCGGTGGACGGGGGGACCGTGGCCGGACGCCCCGTACGTCAGGTAACGACGGTCCAGGCGAGCACCAGGGACTCTGGCTCTGGTTGAGTGCTCGCGGTCAGGGGAGCGGTCCTGAGCCAGGAGGTTCTCATGGACCGACCTGACTTCCTCAGTGCCGCGCAACATCGAGCCGTTGGGCAGTGAGCGCCACGTCGAGCGTTCGAAAAGAGCGGCCTCGCCGTCCACGCCACCGCTTTCGAGGAGGCGCGTGTACGAGTGCACCAGCGTCGTGATTTCGTCCGCGTCCGACATGTCACGCCTGCTTCACGTGGGCCCGCGACCGCTCCGGACTGCCTCTTCGACCAGCTCGATGACCCAGGTGATACCGCGAATGGCACGCTCGGACTCGATCCGCCAGTCGGCCACGAGGCGCTCGTACGACGCCACGCTCCAGAGCACGTCGAACATCGCTGCCACCACCTCACGGTCTTCCGGTGACCATCGTCCCGTCTGGGCCGTGATGGCGCCGAGCAGTGCATCGCGCTGCCGTTGGTTCGCCTCGGCGAGCGTCGGGTCGAGGGGCGGGCGCGGTTCCAGGGGAAAGGACGACACGTGCTCGAAGATCCGTGCCGCGATGTCGGCGATGTCGTCGAGCTGCATCTGTTCCAGGTCGATCCCGGCCTCCACCTCATGGCGGTGGATCACCGCGTCGCGCAGCCCCCGCTCGTTCCCGAAGTACCGGTAAACCGTCCGTTCGTTGACGCCGGCGCGCTCTGCCACAGCCCGGATCGTCAATCCCTGCCAATCCCGGATGGATGACTCATGCAGCAACTCAGCGCCGGCGGTGATGATCCGCTCGCGCGTCTCGGCGGCCCTCTCCCGCCGAAGCGCCCCGTTGTAGGGCCGACGCGGTTGAAGCGGTGCGGTCAGCTCCGGGTCTGTGGAGGCGCTCACGGAGTCCATTGTGCCTACTCAGCCTTCGTGTCCCCGCTTGCTTCCGGCAGCAACCCCGTGCGCCCGAACCGGGACACGCACCTCGACGACTCCGACAGCGCACCCTCCCGGATTTCGTGTCATACTCTGACATTAAGACTATATTCGGCAAAACGCCACACCGATGCAGGCGTGGTGGAATGTTCCAGGGGCGGCCCGAGGGTTGCTGCCGACTGCTCAAGGGATGTGGACGATGAAGACGCACGCAGCCGTACTCTGGGGCCGGGGGGAGGATTGGAAGATCGAAGAGATCGACCTCGATCCGCCCAAGAGCCAGGAGGTCCTGGTCCGCTGGGCCGCCGCCGGACTGTGCCACTCCGACGAGCACCTCCGGTCGAGCGACATGGGCTCACCGCCGCCTGAGGAAGGTGCGCCGCCGAAACCGGCCCTCTTCCCCATGGTGGGAGGTCACGAAGGGGGTGGCGTCGTCCTCGAGATCGGACCCGACGTCCACAGCGTCCAACCCGGGGACCATGTGGCGGCCAGCTTCTTTCCGATCTGCGGCCGCTGCAAAATGTGCATCACCGGACACTCGAACCTCTGTGACCTCGGCGCGGCGACTTTCGCCCCGGGTCAGATCTCGGACGGCACCGCTCGCTATCACCTGAACGGCCAGGACCTCAACGTCATGGCCAAGCTGGGCACCTTTGCGGAGCACAGCGTCGCACACGAGGCGTCGCTGGTACCGGTGGACCCGGACGTGCCGTTGGGCGTCGTGGCCCTCGTATCGTGCGGGGTGACGACCGGCTGGGGCTCGGCGGTGTACCGAGCCGAGGTCAAACCGGGCGACACCGTCGTCGTCGTCGGCGTCGGGGGCGTCGGCATCAATGCCGTGCAGGGTGCGCACATGGTGGGAGCGAAGAACATCGTCGCCGTGGATCCCGTGGAGTTCAAGCAAAAGGCGGCCCTCGACTTCGGCGCCACGCACACGGCCGGATCCATGGAGGAGGCCCTGCCCATAGTGACGGAGCTGACACGAGGACAGATGGCGGATGCGGTGATCCTCGTGCCGAGTGTGATGTACGGGGACCTCATGTCTGACGCACTCACGCTCACGGGTAAAGGTGGGACGTGCGTGGTCACAGGTGTAGCACCGCAGTCACAGACCGAGAGCAGCGTCAACCTCTTCGAACTGGCGATGTTCCAGAAGGAGATCAGGGGCGTCGTCTTCGGTGCCGCCAACCCACGGTTCGACATCCCCAACCTGTTGGCCCTGTACAAGAACGGCCAGCTCAAGTTGGACGAGTTGATCACCAGGACGTATCGGCTCGACCAGATCAACCAGGGCTATCAGGACATGCTCGACGGCGTGAACCTCCGTGGCGTCATCGCCTTCGACTGAGCGCCCGACAACACCGGCCCACCCGCGTGTGAGCTCGCCCTTCGGCCAGCAAGGAAGTCCGCCATGCCCGTGAACCTCGACATCGACCCGCTCGACCTCGTCGACCCGACTCGCTTCGCCCAAAATGGATATCCGCACCATGTATGGGCACGGCTACGCGCCGAAGCGCCGGTGGCCTACATCGAGCCGCCTGGTTACCCGCCGTTCTGGGCAGTCACAAAGCACGCCGACATCATGAAAGTGGCCTCGCAACCCCAGCTCTTCTCGAGCGCGGGAGGAATCACGCTGGACATGGATCTCAGCGGGATGGACACGGTGCCGGAGATGATCGTGTATCTCGATCCCCCCCGACACGGTCCCATGCGCCAGATCGTCAACAAGAAGTTCCTCAAGAGTGCCGTCCGCGCTCGCACCGAGGAGATCGAGCGGATCGCGGCCGAGGTCGTCGACCTTGCCGCGACCCACGGTGAGATCGGTGAATGCGACTTCGTCGACACGTTCGCAGCGCCGTTCCCAGTAGCCGTGATCTCCTGGGTCCTCGGTGTACCTCGTTCCGACTGGGAACATCACTTCCGCTGGACCAACGAGATCATCGGCAAGGACGATCCCGAGTACCGACGTCCCGGCGAAAGCCCGGACCAGACCTCGATGCGCGCGCGGGGGAGCTCCACCGCTACTTCAAGCACATGATAGAGCAGCGCCGTCAGGATCCACAGGACGATTTGGTCACAGTTCTGGTGCAGAGTGAGATCGATGGTGTGCCCTTGACCAAGGCGCAGCTCGTCTCGTACTGCGAACTTCTGGTCGAAGCCGGGAACCAGACCACCCGTGACGCAATCGCCGGCGGCATGCAGGCCTTCTGCGAACACCCGGACCAGTGGGAGAAGTTGCGGGCCCAGCCAGATCTGCTGCCCGATGCCGTCGAAGAGATCCTTCGCTGGGTCACTCCCATCAGCTACTTCTGCCGCACCGCGACCGAAGACTGCGAGCTGCACGGACAGAAGATCCACGCCGGGGACAAAGTGGCCCTGTACTGGGCGTCGGCAAACCGCGACGAGGACGCGTTCGAGGACCCGTTCGAGTTCCGGATCGACCGTCCGCCGGTCCAGCAACTGGTGTTCGGATTCGGTCCCCACCTCTGCATGGGCGCCCATGTGGCCCGCGCCGAGCTTCAGGCGATGTTCGGCCTCTTGATAGATCGGATGGAATGGTTCGAGCAATCGGGTCCTCTGCAGCGTCTCAATTCGTCCGTGAACGGAGCCGTCAAGCATCTGCCGATCCGGTACCGGCTGACATAGCGGGTGCCCGCCGGGGAGTTCCGCGATGTCGCCGCACACGGCTCTGGATACGTCGCCTGAAGGAACTGGAATGCAGCACACGACTTGGATGCTCGAAGAGAAGGAGAAGGAGCCAGGGGATGTCGGCTGATGTGGTGATCCGCGGGGGAACGGTCTACGACGGGAGCGGTGCGCCGGGCCGGGTCGCCGATGTGACGATCACCGGGAACGTGATCGAGCAGATTGACCAAAACCTCGAGGGCAAGCTCGAATTGGATGCATCGGGGTGTGCCGTCGCGCCGGGCTTCATCGACATTCACACGCACTTCGACGCCCAGGTCTTCTGGGATCCGGAGCTCAAGCCTTCGTCATATCACGGGGTCACGACCGTGGTGGCGGGAAACTGTGGGTTCTCCATCGCCCCCTGCCGCCCCGAGCATCACGACGTGATCGTGCGCACACTGGAGAACGTCGAAGGCATGGATGCCAACTCCCTCGCGGCGGGCATCGCCTGGGACTTCGAGACGTTCCCGGACTACCTCGAGGTGGTACGACGTCGGGGAACGGCCCTCAACTTCACCGCCTACATCGGGCACACTGCGCTTCGGCTCTTCGTGATGGGCGATGCGGCCTATGAACGCGCCGCCACCTCGGAAGAGATCGATCGCATGTGCCAGCTGGTGGGCGAAGGAATCGAAGCAGGCGCCGCAGGATTCTCGACGAGTTTCTCGTTTGCGCACCGTGGCGCCGACGGCAAGCCCGTCCCGAGCCGATTTGCCGAGATGGACGAGGTCGAGGCTCTGTTCATGGCCGCGGGAAAGGCCGGGAAGGGGGTCGTCCTGGCCACGCCGGGATGGCAATGTGAATACCCGGACATCTTCACCTGGCAGCCACGCGTCGGTCGGCCGTTCACCTGTCCGCTGTTTCAGCTGTCGAGTGGAAAGCATCTTGACGTCGTCAAGATGCACGAGGAGGCTCTGTCCCGTGGTGCGAATGTCTGGCCGCAGGTGACACCCCGGCCGTTGACCATGCAGTTCACCCTGGCCGACGCGTACAACCTCAACGTCGGTGAGGTGTTCGCCGAGCTCATGAAGGTCGGCCGCGATGTCCGCAAGGCGGCATTCCGTGATCAGGAGTGGCGGACGCGGGCATTCGACGACCTCGAGACCAATGCGACCGGCATGAAGCCTCGCTGGGACACCTATGAGGTCTCGGAAACGGAGCGGTTCCCCGAGTTGGTGGGGCGACGGGTGACCGACATCGCCCGTGAGCGCAACTGTACGGCCCTCGACGTCATGTGCGACCTTTCGCTGGCCGAGGATCTCGGGACGCGGTTCCGCGCCTACATCGCCAATGACGATCCCGAGGCCGTGGCTCTCCTGCTCACGGAGGACCATGTCGTATTGGGTCTCACGGACGCGGGTGCACACGTCGACCAGCTGTGCGACGCGCCACTCCCTACCGACCTCCTCGGCAACTGGGTGCGGGAGCGTGGGCTCATGCCTATCGAACGCGCCATTCGGAAGCTGACCGGGGAGCCTGCCGACATGTTCGGCTTCGCGAAGCGCGGCTATCTGCGCCAGGGCAACTTCGCCGACGTGACGGTCTTCGACCCCGTGACGGTGGGCCCCGGCCCACAGCAGCGCCTGCGAGACCTTCCGGCCAATGGTGAGCGGCTGACCGCCGAACAACCGAGCGGGATGCGCCACGTGCTCGTCAATGGGTCGTTGATCCGCAGGGACGAGTCACAGCTCGAGCTGGAGGAGCTCCCGGGGGCACGGCCCGAGCTGTCCTGAGGCAAGATCCGTACGGTCAGCGTACAATGCGGAAGAACGTACGGAGATCCTCAACGAACAGGTCGGGCTGCTCCATGGCAGCGAAGTGGCCGCCACGTTCCATGACCGCCCAGTGCACCACGTTGTACTGGCGGTCGACCCACGATCGCGGCCAGCGCAGGATCTCCTTGGGATAGCGGGCTACACCGGTCGGAGCATCGACGAACGGGAGTGGATGGGCCGACGAGCCACTGTGCCTGCTTTC
Organism: uncultured Acidimicrobiaceae bacterium; assembly: GCA_963824195.1. GTDB lineage: Bacteria > Actinomycetota > Acidimicrobiia > Acidimicrobiales > RAAP-2 > Bog-473. The sequence continues at coordinate 395,127 of CAWGOJ010000008.1, forward strand.
CCAATACAGGCGCGCCGAGGACGCACTCGTCTGCGTCGCCCAGTACAACATGACGTTGGTGAGCATCTGCTCGCGGGTGAAGCAATTCTCCGGATGTCCGTCGCAGTCGCTCCAGGTACGGAACTTCTCCACGATCCAGGCCAGCAGCCCCGCGGGAGAGTCGTTGAGCGCAGCACCGAGGGTCTGGGGCTTGGTCCCCTGCTCGTTGGCGTAGCCCGACTCTTCCTTCACGAAGCGCCGGGTCGCCGCCAGGTCGGCCTGCTCCTCTTCGGTGAGGGGCGCCGTGCTGTCGGTCGGCGCACCGAGGGCCATGTTCAGATGGATGGCCACACAGTGTCCCGGGTCGAGTGCGGCGATCCTGGTCGTCACCTGCGCGCCCCAATCGCCGCCCTGCGCGACGTACTTCGTGTAGCCGAGTCGACTCATCAGCGTGATGAACGCGTGGGCGATGCGGAGCTCATCCCAGCCCGGCGTACGCGGGGGCTCGGAAAAGCCGTAGCCGGGTAGAGACGGTGCGACCACATGGAAGCTGTCTGCCGCGTCTCCGCCGAAGGCTTCGGGGTCAGTGAGCCGTGGGATGACATCGAGGAACTCGACGATTGAGCCCGGCCAACCATGCGTGAGGAGCAGCGGAACAGCCTCCGCATGCACCGATCGGGCATGGATGAAGTGGATCGACTGCCCGTCGATCGCGGTCCGGAACTGGTTGAACGCGTTCAGCCTGGCCTCTTGGGCGCGCCAGTCGTACGTGTCCCGCCAGTACTCGACCAACTCACGGAGGTAGTCGACTGGGATGCCGTACTCCCAACCCGTCCCGTCCATCTGATCCGGAAAGCGGGTCCGCTCCAGGCGATGGCGCAGATCCTCGAGGAGGGAACCTTCAAGTTCGATGTGAAACTGATCGATCGACTCGCTCATCGCTCGGGTCCTGGGAGTGACTCAGGCAGCAGCCTGCTCAGACCCGACCGATCACGTCGGCGCCGTACCGCTTCAGTGATTCGACGAGGTCGACCTTGAACATGGCCGCCGGGACAACGACGCGGGTCGCTCCGAGTCGCTGCAGCGAAGTGACTTCTGCCACGGCCTCCTCCCGGGTGACGATGTTGCACTGCACGGTCGTCTCGATCGAATCCGGATCCCGCCCGGCTTCCTCCGCGCTGTGCCGCATGACGTCCAAAAGGGAGACCAACTCCCCGCGGCTCACGCCGAACGGGAAGAATCCGTCGCCGATGCGGCCGGCTCGCTGAGCAGCTGCCTTGCTGTGACCCCCGACGTGCACCGGGATCGTTCCGCCGAGAGGCTGGGGCCGCAGGTAGCAATTGCGGAAGGTCGTGGTGCCGCCTTCGAAGCTTGCCTCTTCCTGGGACCACAGGGCCCGCATGGCGGCGATGGCCTCCTCGGTGCGCTGGCCGCGGCCTGCGAAGGGGACCCCCAGCGCCATGAATTCCTCCTCCAGCCAGCCGATGCCCGCTCCGAGGATCATGCGTCCGCCCGAGAGGTGGTCCAGCGTCGCCAGCTCCTTGGCCAGCACGAGGGGATTGCGCTGCGGCACGATCAGGATGCCGGTGCCGAGCCGTAACGTCGACGTCCTGGCGGCGACGTAGGCCAACCAGATCAGTGGATCAGGGAAGACGGTCCCTTCTCCGGAAGGGAGCTTCCCGGAGGGGTCGTAGGGGTAGCTGGACTGGTACCCGGCCGGTACGACGACGTGGTCGACGGTCCAGATCGACTCGAAGCCGGCGGCTTCGGCGGCTTGGGCCAGGACGACGGCCTCGTCTGGTTCGACGAACGACCCGATGTTGGCGAAGGCAATACCGAACTTCATTCGCTCCACGCCTGTCCGACCTCACTTCCCTCAGCGTCTCTTGTCGCGTGCAACATCCGGAATGTCATCAGCAGGCGATCGCACCTCGTCACGGAAGGCCGTCTGCGGAGATGTCGATCAGCAGATCGCCACCATCCGTTGCCCGGGCCACGTCTCCCGGCCGCAGGATGACCGTCGTGAACGGGCTCTGGATGGCAGCCGGCCCTTCGATGGACGAGCCTGGCCCGATGCTGGAGAAGTCGTAGTAGGGAGCGGCCCGCTGCCAACCGTCGCCGGCCCACATGTCCCGGTGGCCGAGCGGTGCAGGAGTGGCTCCCGCCTCGAGGGTCACCGGGGCGATCTGGTCCACCTCTCCGACGGCCGTCAGGCGGATCCCGCGCACAATGGGCTCCTGTGCCCGGGCCTCGATGAGGCGGGCCTCCTCGTTGCGCCGGTGGAACTCGGCGACCGCGGCGCCGACGTTCGTGGGGGCGTCCACCGGAATGGCGGCATCGAAGGTCTGCCCGGGGTAGACGAGGAGGATCGACCACTCGAGCCGGATCCGATCGGCGGGGACCCCGGCGTTGCCGAGCTCGGTGAGGGCCTTGTCCTCCAGCTCCCGAGCCAGACGGCGCAGCGTCTCCGGGTCGGCCTCCTGCCAGGGCACGATGTACCCCCGGGAGTCGTCGATGACGTGATCGGCCGTGAGCAGACCCAGGGCGGAAAGGCCGGGGGCGGCGCTGGGCACGAGCACCCGCCGCATGCCGAGCGCCGCGGCCTGCGTCGTGGCGTGCACGCCTCCCATGCCGCCGAAGGCGACGAGATCGAGCCGGCGCGGGTCCGCCCCGGCGAGCGAGAGCACCCGGCGTATGGCGTCGGTCATGTGGGCGTCCACCAGCCTCACGGTTGCGGCGGCCGTCGCCTCCGCGTCCAGACCGAGCTTGGAGCCCAGACGGGCCAGTGCGGCGGCGGCGGCCTCACGACTGAGCTGCATCCGCCCGCTGGCAAAGCGCTCGGTGTCGAGTCGGCCCAACACGAGGTCGGCATCGGTCACGGTCGGTTCCGTTCCACCTCGGCCATAGCTGACCGGGCCCGGCTCGGACCCGGCGGACTGGGGCCCCACGTGGAGGATGCCGGCCTCCTCCCAGGCGATCGATCCACCCCCGGCCCCGACCGACGGGATGTCCACCATCGGAATGCCGATGCAGTAGCGGTGCCTCCAGTTCCAGTCCATCTTGACCTCGGGCCGGCCCCCCCGGATCAGGCACACGTCGTAGCTCGTGCCCCCCATGTCGACACTGACCACGTCGCCGAGGCCGGCATCGAGTCCGGCTCGAGCGGCCGCGATCACACCGCCCGTCGGCCCGGAGCCGATGGTGGCCACGGCACGGCGGGCCGCGGCGCCGGCGGTCGCCACCCCGCCGGCCGAGGTGGCGACCAACAGTTCGTGCGAGAACCCGGCCGCGGCCAGTCGGTCGGTCAGCCGCTCCAGATAGCGGGCGATGGGTGGGCCGACGAACGCATTGACCAGGGTCGTCGAGGTCCGCTCGAACTCGGGGGGCTTGGGGAGAATCTCGTGGGAGAGGGACACCATCTCGACATCCGGGTATTCGTCGAGGATGATGTCGCGGGCTCGCAACTCGTGCTCGGGATTGATGAAGGAGTGGAGGAAGCAAACCGCTATGGACGTGACCCCGAAGGAGCGCAGACGAGCGGTGGCCTTGCGCACACCCTCCTCGTCCAGCGGGGTCTCGACCTCTCCCTCCGCCGTCATGCGCTGAGCGATCTCGAGCCGGACGCGGCGTCGGGCGACGGGAGCGGGTGGCGGCGCGGCCGGATCCCAGATGTCCTCTTTGAAGCACCGACGGAACTCGATCTCGTCGCGAAATCCCTCGGTGACGAGGAGGCCGGTCGGGGCCCCCTTCATCTGGATCAGCGCATTGTCGCCGGTCGTCGTCCCGTGCACGATGGTACGAGTCTGAGCGAGGAGCTCAGCGAGCTCGAGGCCCTCGACGGCAGCCAGCTGGGCCAGGCCGGCGAGCACACCATCGCTCTGGTCCTGGGGCGTGGTCGGGGCCTTCTCCAAGACCCGGCTCCCGTCGGGCCGTCGCAACACGCAGTCGGTGAACGTTCCGCCCACATCGATGCCGATCCGATAGCTCACCTTCTCGCTTCCCTCTCCAGTTTCGTCGCATCGAGGTCGACGGCGAGCGTCATGTCCTCCAGCGAGCCCGTGATGACGACCCCGTAGTCCCGGAACGCTCCCTCGACCGAGACGTACTCGTCCCATACGTCGTCGAGCACGGCGGAGGGCTCCCGGTCCAACGGGTCGCCCCATCCCCCACCGCCCCCGAAGCGGTACACGAGACGCTCGCCGGTCTGGAGGAGCTTGTTGGCCACAGAGGGGTTCACCTCCTCGTCACCCACCATGCAGTGATCGGGGGAGCCGTGGTGACCACCGGCTATGCCGGGGTGGATGTGACGCTGGTTCACCACGTACTGGTTGACGTAGGTGGGGGTCCGGACCTCTTTGACGAAATGGCTCCCGCACCCGCCGCGCCACTGGCCCGGACCCCCGGAGTCGGTGATGTAGTTCCGGCCCCGGAGGATGTGCGGAAAGAGGTGCTCGTTGATTTCCGCGCTGGCCTTGATCAGGTTGCCGCTTGCGGCCGCCAGGGCCCCCCACGCGTCCTGTCCCCGCACGGCATTCACCCATCCGGCATTGACCTCACCACCGTGGTCGAAGAACGGAATGCCGGTGCGCGGGTCGACGTCGCCCCACATTTGGCGCGGGCTGCCGTACTTGTAGCTCTGGGGAGCACAGCGGTCCGGGATGATCTGGCTCATGGCCAGGGCGATCGCGTCGCTCACCTCCACTCCGGGGTGGTGGGTCCCACTGGAGACCGGCTTCCCCTCGGTCGGGTTCAGGCACGAGCCCTCCGGGACGCGCAGCTCCATGCAGTCGAAGAAGCCCTCGTTCTTGGGGATGCTGGCGTCGACCATGCTCGCCAGCTGGGCGATGGCGTTGCCCCGGGTGTTCCCGAACGTCGACCAGGCCTGGATCTCGGGACGGCTGTCTGAACCCGCGAAGTCGATGATCAGCCGGTCTCCCTTGACCGTGACGGCCACGTGGACGTGGATGTCGCGGTTCCCGGCCGGGTCGGCATCGAAGTAGACGTCGGCCTCGTAGGTCCCGTCGGGCCAGGCGGCGATCTCCTGGGAGAAGCGGCGGCGCGCGTCGGCGATCGACCAGTCCACGGCCGCGCGCACGACGTCGGCCCCGTAGTCGTCGATGATCGATTTCAGGCGCTCGGCCCCGAGTTGGGCCGCACCCACCTGGGAACGGAGATCACCGACGAAGCCGGCCAGTCGGTTGTTCGCCCGCATCATCAGGACGACGTCCCGACGCTCCACGCCGGCGTCGAGGATCTTCAGGATCGGATATCTGGTGCCTTCGCTCCAGATGTCCTTGGCGAAGACGTTGTACCCGCCGGCCATGGCGCCGCCCGTGTCACCGTGATGGCACTGGATGGATGCGAAGAGGACGAGTTCCCCGTTGTCGTCGAACACTGGGCTGAAGACGTTGAAGTCCGGGAGATGGCCGCCACCGTGGTACGGATCGTTGGCCACGATCACATCGCCGGGGCGCAGATCGTCCTCGAAGAAGTCGATGGCCAGGCGCACGGGCAGAGTCGAGGACAACATGAACTGGGGGATGCCGACGGACAGCGCGGCAAGCCTGCCGCTCTGGTCGAGAATGGTCGCGTTGCGCTCGTTCGACTGGTTGAGGATCGGCGTGGTGGCCGTCCTCGACACATACGTGGCCATCTCGAACGAGACGGTCTCCATGGCGGAGCGGATCACCGACGCGGTGACGTTGTCGGTGCTCGAAATTGAGGTCATTGGTGGGCCCCCCCAATCGAACGTGAGGTCGGTGTCGAGCGACCGGACCTTGGCTGCCACCTGCAGCGACCTGCGGCAACTGGTCCTGAAGCTACCAGCATGTTTCGGGCGAATCCCTGCCGCGGGCGCCGACTTGCCTCTGGGCGACGGGACGGCGCGCGGAGGCCCGATCGGATGGGTTCCGGTCCGCTGATTGACCGACTAGCCATTTGATGCCATATTCTGACATTAAATACGGAAGGGTGGGGACCTGCAAGTGACCAGCAGCATGACTGACGTCTACTACGACCCGTACAACGTCGAGATCAACGCCGACCCGTACCCCGTGTACCAGAGGCTGCGCGAAGAGGCGCCGCTCTACTACAACGACACCCACGACTTCTACGCCGTGAGCCGCTACGAGGACGTGGAGCGCGGGCTCCTCGACGCCCAGACGTACATCTCGGGAAAGGGCGGGATCATCGAGCTGATCCGGGCGAACATCGAGATGCCGCCCGGCGTGCTCATCTTCGAGGACCCACCGACTCACACGATCCACCGTCGCCTGCTGTCCCGGGCCTTCACACCCAGGCGGGTGGCGGAGCTGGAGCCGAAGATCCGGGAGTTCTGCGCCCGTAGCCTCGACCCGCTCGTCGGCTCAGATCACTTCGACTTCATCGCCGATCTCGGCGCCCAGATGCCCATGCGCACGATCGGAATGCTCCTCGGCATTCCCGAGGCGGATCAGGAAGCCGTACGTGACCATGTTGACGCCAACCTTCGCACCAAGGAAGGCGAGCCGATGGAGGTCAAGGAGAACTTCGTCACGGGTGAGATGTTCGCTGACTACATCGACTGGCGGGCAGACCATCCCTCGGACGACATCATGACCGAGCTCCTCAACGCGGAGTTCGAGGACGAAACGGGAACCCTGCGCCACCTCACTCGTGGCGAGCTGCTCACCTACCTCGAGGTCGTGGCGGGAGCCGGCAATGAGACCACCACGCGCCTCATCGGCTGGACCGGCAAGGTGCTCGCGGACCACCCGGATCAGCGGGCAGAGCTCGTGGCCGATCCCTCCCTCATTCCCGCGGCGATCGAAGAGGTCCTTCGCTTCGAGTCGCCCGCGCCGCACGTGGGCCGGTACGTGGTCCGGGACGAGGTCGCAGTGCACGGCGAGAAGGTGCCCGCCGAGAGCATCATGCTCTTCCTCCTAGGATCGGCCAATCGGGATGACCGGCGCTACCCCGACGGTGACCAGTACGACATCCACCGGACCTTGGATCGGCACCTCACGTTCGGCAACGGCATCCACCTGTGCCTGGGCTCAGCGCTGGCGCGATTGGAGGGTCGTGTCGCTTTGGAAGAGGTGCTGGCGCGGTTCCCGGACTGGGACATCGACTTGGCGAACGCTCGGCTCTCCCCCACTTCCACGGTACGCGGCTGGGAGACGCTCCCGGCGTTGATCAGGTAACGCCCTAGGAGCTCCTCCGGACCCAGTCGGCCACGTCTGCCGCCATGGCCGCGGGGTCCTCCAGTGGACCGAAATGGCCATGCTGAGGGCGCTCGATGAGCGTTCCCCGAGTGAGAGCCCCGGCGATTGCCGGTGCGAATGCTCCGGGCCCCACCCCCTCGGGACGTCCGATCACGATGGCCACCGGAATCTCCAGTGAACCGACGGCATCCCACGCACCGCTGGTCGCCGCTCGGCGGAAGACCTCGGCCTCGGTGGAGGGACGACACCGCAAGGTGACCGAGCCGTCCGGGGTCCGCGCGAAGCCGCCATGGACGTAGGCCCGCAGAGCATCGGGGTGCAACTGGTCGAGTGGAGGTTTCGATCGATAGTTCTCGTAGGCCTGGTCCAGGGAGTCGAACTCGTAGCGGCGCCGGGCCGCCGCCTCGGACATGGGGTTGTCACCGTCGAAGAGGGGCCGGTCCGCCGGAGGGACGATGACCGGCTCGTAGAGCCACAACGAGCGAAATGCGTCGGGCCGTGCGGCCGCAGCCAGCACCAGTGCTGCGCCACCCATCGAATGCCCGATGCCGTGAAGAGGTCCCGCGGGCAGGCGATCGCTGTCCAGAGCGGCGAGGACGTCATCAGCCATGCCGGACCACGCCAACCCCGCGCCCGGCGGGAGTTCGGACATGCCGTGACCTCGAAGGTCGAGCGAGACGCAGCGGAACCGATCGCTCAGGAACAACGCCATCGGTTCCCACACCCGACCGTGGAGTCCGGTGGCGTGCGAGAAGAGCAGCACGGGAGTCGTCGTGCCGCTCGGTCCGCCCAGGTCGTGCAGGGCGATCCTCACGCCGTCGCTCGACTCGATCATCGCGTGCGCAGGGCGGGCCATGGCCAGCGGAAGAATACCGACTGAAGGGAACCCCGAATCGCGGCTCCCGTCTCACCTCTGCCTGCTAGACAGGCCGGCGTGCTCGCCGGCCTGGAGGACCGCTGCTCCGCGCTCCTCGACGAGCACCGGGTCGCCGCCTTTGGCGGGACGTTCCACGTACCCAACCGGGAGAGCTATCCGGCTCTCTTTGCCTGGGACAGCGGGTACCACGCCTTGTCGCTCCTGCATCTCGACCCCGGCGCCGCGGTGGAGGAGCTGACCACCGTGTACCGGGCGAACCGGCTGCCTGACGGGCTGGTGTCCCATCAGCGCTACGTCCCCGGGGCAGAGGAGCATCAGCACTTCATCGAGAGCCTCTTCGGACCTATGTTCGACGGGGACCGCACACCCTTCGTGGATCCCCCCACGACCGCGTACGCCGCGGCCCGTCTGTCGCTGGCTCTCGGAGCTCCCGCCGACCCCCTCCTGGACGCGGCCCTTTCCCACCTGCGGGCGCTGGCGCGCCACCGCACGATGGGCGGCCGGTCCCTGCCGGTGGCGCTGCACCCGTTCGAGACCGGGACCGAGGGCAGTGCCCTCATGCAGAGCCTGCTTCCCCGTGGCCTGGGCCGATCCCTCGCCCGGCTCAAGGAGCTCACGATCTCCTGTCGCTCAGCCGTTATGGTGCCCGAGGCGGCTCTGGCTGCGGGCCACGGTTTCGTGGTGTACGACCCCACCATGTGCGGCTGGTACCTGTTGGCCCTCGAGGAGGTGGCCGCCGCCTGCCGGGCCCGGGGCCGGGAGGCGGAGGCTCTGGAGGCCGACGCCATGGCCGCGGCCGTGGCCCAGGATGTGGAGGCGCTGCTCTGGTGGGACGAGGGACGGATCTTCGCCGCCTACGACCTCACCCGGTCCCTTCCGTTGCAGGGCATCGGGGCCATGGGCCTGTTGCCCGCCGCCAGCCGCGCCCTGGCGCAATCGGGCCTGTCCCAACGGGTCGCCGACCGCCACCTCCTTCCGGATGGGCCGATGTGGGGGGCCTACGGCTTTGCGGCCGGCACCATCGCCCCTGGGAAGGGCGTCGGTGCCTACGTCCAATGGGATGGCAACGCCGTGTGGGGAGCGACGGCCTACTGGGCCTACCTGCTGGCCGCCCGGCTCGGCCGTTGGACCGAGGCCCGCCGACTGCGCAGCCAACTCACGGGCCTGATTGACGCCCACGGCTTCCGGGAGTTCTACGACGCGCTAACCGGCCAGCCCGGTGGCGCGGGAGCGGAGTCCGGCTTCAGCTGGCCCGCCCTGGTCCTGGACATGACCATCCCCCCGGATTAGAGCCTTCCCCAGCCGCTTTACTTCGCCGCTGGGGAGTCCGAGAACTGCAGCACGTTCTTCGCTGCGTCATAGGTGACCATGTACACCGGCCCAATTGCATAGGCCCGACCCGGTCCGAATGACACAGGCGTGCCCGATCCGGGGATGACCGCGTCCCTCAGCTGGTAGCCGGCGCGGGCGAAGCTGGACCAGGTGAGGTTCTTCCCAGCCGCCTTGGCGATCGTCGTAAACAGCGCGAGATTGATGCACGCCGATTCCACTGCGTAAAAAGTCTGGTCCGAACCGACGAGCGGGTTCGTGGGTGGAGTGATCTTGAGAGCCGGGTACGCCTTCCGAACGACGCGATCGCACTGCTGGACCGCAGGCGTGTGCCAGATCTGATAGTTCGAAGGAACCGGGCTCGACGTCAGGACGTTCTGGAGATACTGCGGCGAGATGGAGGAACCCAGGACGGCCGTCTCGAGGCCGGGCTCGCTCGTCGCGATCCACGGCGGATCGTAGGTGCTCTGATTGGCGTGCAGGGCCTCCGGCCAGATCGTGCCACCGGTTCCCACGGCGATGACCTCATTGACCCCGGCTGACTGGAAGATCTGAGTGATGGTCGCAGCCTGCTGGTAGGTCGCGGCCTCATCGCCCGCCGGTGCGCTGTCCACCGCGGTCCGGAGAACGTGTACGCCCAACGACTTCAGCTCCGCTTGCACGACCTGCAGCTCACGTTCATCCGTCCCACCTCCGGCGAACAGGCCCACCTTCTTGCCCTTGAACACGCCGCGGCTCGCGAACGCGGAGAGTTGCACCGGGTCGTAGGCCGCCAGTGGCGGCTCCAGGGTGAAGTTGGGCGCTCCACCGGATTGCACGATCTGGAAGCTCCCCGCTATCACCGGTACGTGGTACTGCTGCAGGTAGCAGTCGGTTTGCTGCGGAGCGATGGCAACGAAGACCCCGTCATCCTCGGCAAGCTGGGTGCAGGCCGTCATCGCTGGTGCCGTTCCCACGGGGTTCACCGCCACCAAATACGGCACCAGACGCCGGCCGTCGATGCCGCCATGGGCGTTGATGTCCGAAATCAGGGCGTTGTACGCGTCGGGGTAGTTCCCTTGGTCCAGCGTGATGCCGAACTGACGGACGGCGGCGAGGTCGACGTAGGGGATGCCGACCCGGATGGTCGTGGCAGTCACACCCTGGCTCGGCGGGGTTGATCCCGCGGACACGGAACTGCCACCGCCGAGAACCACCATGGCGCTGAGAATCAGTGAACCAGCAACGACGGAGGCGAAGCTCTTGCGCATTGCGGATCTCCACGGAACAGGCAGCCACCGGCGGCTGCACCCCGGCACAGTTGCACAACTTGCAGCCCGACGGGATTCAGGCCTGTGTCGCCCAGGCCTCTCACTGCCCTGCCGGCGTTGACGCGCGGGTCTGCCCGGCGCGGCTCAGATGCCCGTGTGCTCGGCGCGCATCGGGTTGGGATCCGGCACGTGCGGCATCAGCGCGTTCGGTGGAATGGTTCCGAGCCGCCCCGCCTCGAAATCCTCGAGGGCTTGCACAATCTCGTCCCGGGTGTTCATGACGAAGGGCCCGTAGTGCTCCACCGGCTCCCCGATCGACTGGCCGCCGAGCACAAGGACCTCGAGGTCGTGCGTGCGCGAGTCCTGGGCATCGTCGGCTCTCATCGCGATCCAGTCACCCGGCCCGAAGGACACCAGCTGTCCACCTCGAACCGGACGGCCCTCGCTGCCGACACGTCCTGATCCCGCGAGCACGTAGACGAGGGCGTTGAATCCGGGGTCCCAGGGGAGCTCGGCCAGAGCCCCAGGGGACACCGACACATGCAGTAGGGCCATGGGCGTGTGGGTCGAGCCGGGGCCGCGGTGGCCATCGATGTCACCGGCGATGACCCGGATGAGTGCGCCGCCGTCGCCGGAGGACAGCAGAACCACGTCGTCGGCCTCGAGTCCCTGATAGGCGGGTGGAATCATCTTGTCCCTGGCCGGCAGGTTCACCCAGAGCTGAATGCCGTGGAACAAGCCTCCGGACACCACGAGATCCTCGGGTGGCGTCTCGATGTGCAAGATGCCGCCACCCGCGGTCATCCACTGGGTGGCGCCGTCGGCGATGAGACCTCCACCGCCATGGGAGTCCTGGTGGGCGAAGGTCCCGTCGATCATGTACGTCACCGTCTCGAAGCCGCGATGGGGATGCCAGGGCGTTCCCTTGGGCTCGCCGGGCGCGTAGTCGACCTCACCCATCTGGTCCATGTGGACGAAGGGGTCGAGATCACGCAAGCTCAGGCCGGCAAACGCCCGGCGGACCGGGAAGCCCTCTCCCTCCAACCCGCTGGGCGCTGTGGTCACGGACGTCACCGGACGCTCGGCCGAGGGGGCCCGGTCGAGAGCGGCGACCTTGGGCAACTGCGAAAGATCGTCGATGGTCACCGCGGGCATGTGCACCTCCCATTGGGACTCGCTGGCCTTTCCTGCGGCCGTTCTCGAAGAATACCCACGACGCCCTCACGTGTCATCATCTCAATTCCCTCCTCGGACCTCCACGGGAACCCTCCGATGGTCCGCCTTCGGTCGGGACCGAACATCCGTCGTTTGAGTGTCAGACCTGCGTCAGGTAGTTCCAACGCTTGGGCGATGCCCATGGACGGTTCCGCCGGTGAGTCGGCGGACAGGGCCGTACGGCTTCTCAATGAGGCGCGTCGACGCGCCTCATTGGTCGTTCCCGCGATGCACATTTCTGCCTACGCCATCTGCAGCGTCGCGGTCGACCTCAAGATCAGCCAGGTCGTCGACGTGCCCAATATGCTCGTGTCTGCCTTCTTGCCCGAGGACATCTTCATCGACAGCTGATCAGGACGCGCCCCGTCAAGGCTCCCCGAATCACGTCTCGCGGTAGTAATGATCCTGCTCGAGGTCCTCGAGAAGCGAAGGCCCGGTCGGCTCCCATGCGAGCAGCTCCCGGGTGACGGCGGCAGAAGCAGGACTGTCCAGACCGACGAAGTGGCCCAGGTGGGCGAAGTGCTCGGCCGCGTCGCCAGGGGCCACCGACGCTGCCGGGACGCCGAGGTGCCGACCCATCGCGTCGGCGATGTCGCGGAACGCAACACCTTCGTTGGCGGCCGCGTGCAGCACGGAACCGGCGGGCGCGGCCTCGACAGCCAGGCGAAACAGGCTGGCGGCGTCGTAGCGATGCACCGCCGGCCAGCGGTTGCTCCCGTCGCCCACGTATCCGGCCACGCCGCGCTCGCGGGCGATCCCGACGAGCGTGGCCATGAACCCGTTGTCACCGTGGCCGTGGACGGTCGGGGGGAGGCGCAGCACCGACGAGCGGACGCCGATGCCCCGCAGGGACAGCGCGAGCAGAGCCGTGGCTGCGCGGACCCCGGCCGGGTTCCCCCGAACCGAGGCGTCGGGCACGAGCCCGTCGTTCTCTGTCGCCACCCGACCGGGCTTCAGCCCGAGCATGCCCGAGGCGAGCACCAACGCCCGGTCGGAGTCGGCCAGGGCGGCGCCCATGGCCTCGACGGCCCGCCGGTCGGCCGCCCCGGCAGCGGCGAAGTTGCCACCGAAGGCCACCTCGTGTTGGAACGCCAGGTGGATCACCCCGTCGGAGTCGGAGGCCGCCTTGGCCAGATCGTCGGCGTCGTCCAGGTCGCCCCGGTACACCAAGGCGCCCGCTGCTTCCAGCCGCTGCGCCGATGTCTCGGAGCGGGCCAGGCCGACCACCTCGTGGCCGGCACCCAGCAGCTCGGGCACGACGGCTGAACCGATCCAGCCCGATGCGCCGGTGACAAAGATTCTCATGATGTGACCTCCGAGGAACACGCTGATGTCAGTGACTGCTGTCAGAGTAGGCCCTATGTCAGTGACTGTCAACACCTAAGATGGGGGCATGGGCCGATGGCAGCCGGACAGTCGGGGGCGGCTACAGGAAGCGGCCCTCGCGCTCTACTCGGAGCGGGGATTCGACCAGACCACGGCCGCGCAGATCGCCGCCCGGGCGGGGCTTACCGAGCGCACCTTCTTCCGGCACTTCGCCGACAAGCGCGAGGTGCTCTTCGGTGGCTCCGCCCTCCTCCAGGAGCGGATCGTGGCCGGCGTGACCGGGGCGCCAGCGTGCGACGGGCCACTCGACGCCGTCTGCCGGGGCCTCGATGCCGCCGCCGCCATGCTCGGCGAGTTTCGCCGGGACCTATCCCGCCAACGCCAGGCGGTGATCGCGGCCAACCCCGAACTGCGCGAGCGCGAGCTCGCCAAGCTGGCTGACTACGCCGCCGCGGTCACGGTCGCCCTGCATCAGCGGGGCGTGGGCGAGCCGCAGGCGACCTTGGCCGCCGAAGCCGGCATGACGGTGCTGCGCGTGGCCGTACAGCGCTGGGCCAGCGGAGACGACGACCAGGACCTCTGCACCATCATGCGCGACTCGGTCGCGGATCTGCGGGCGGTGGCAGCCAGCGGCTGAGCCGACTGCGTGGGGAACGCAAACGCACCGGATGGACAATGCGGCATCCCCACCACGGTGCGACCGGTGGTCTCACGCCGCTCGAGCGTCTCGAGCTCGGCGGGGACATCGGCGAACTCGATCGGCCGGCCAATCACCGGGCGGATCTTGCCGGTCCGGGTAGGCGGTCCGAAGTTGTCCCACCTGATCGAGGCCGAGGAAGCCCTGAGAGACGAAGAGGGCCGAAACGTCGGTCTTGTCCAGGGCGTAGCCGATCTCGTCGCCGCTCCAGCGGGTGTTCAGGGGAACCAGGACGCCGCCGGCGCCGAGGATGCCGAGAGCCGCGAAGATCCACTCTGACGTGTTGGGGCCCCAGAGGCGGACTCGATCACCCTTCTCGATGCCCAGGGCGATCGCAGCCGCGATCGCCCCTCGAACGGTCTCGCCGAACTCGGCATACGTCCACCGCCGCTCCCCATCGATCAGCGCCGTGAGGGGTCCGAACTTCTCGGCGCTCGCAAGTGCCATCGCTGGGATGTTGGCCCCGGGGAGCCTGTCCGATCTCCTCAACCCTCGTGGCCGACCTCCGAGCGGGAATTACCTCCGAACTGGTTAAACGCATAATGTTGACGCAAAGCAAAAAACTTGCCCGTCGTATGCCCGGAGGTAGCCATGACCAACAACGCTGTCGACTTCCCCGTCTTCGACGCGGACAATCACATGTACGAGACGACGGACGCGTTCACCAAGTTCCTCCCCAAGCAGTACGAGGGCCTCATCAAGTACGTCCAGGTCAACGGCCGCACCAAGATCGCCATCCGCAACGTGATTTCCGACTACATCCCCAACCCGACCTTCGAGGTAGTAGGTCGGCCCGGTGCGCAAGAGGCCTACTTCAAGGAGGGTAACCCCGAGGGCAAGTCCCGTCGAGAGCTGATCGGCGAGGCGATGCGTTCACCCGAGGGCTTCTTCTCCCCTGAGCCGCGACTCAAGCTCATGGACGAGCTCGGACTCGACCGCGCTCTGATGTGGCCCACGCTGGCCAGCCTGCTCGAAGAGCGCCTGGCTGACGACCCGAAGGCGACCCACGCCGTCGTGCACGCCCTGAACCAGTGGATGCACGAGCACTGGACCTTCAACTACAAGGGCCGCATCTTCCCGACGCCGATCATCACGCTTCCCATCGTCGCTGAGGCAATCAAAGAGCTGGAGTGGGTTGTCCAGCGCGGCGCCAGAATCGTCCTGATCCGCCCGGCACCGGTTCCGGGCTACGACGGCCGCCGATCCTTCGCGCTCCCCGAGTTCGACCCCTTCTGGGACAAGGTCGCCGACTTCGATGTCGCGGTCGGCATGCACGCGTCGGACGACGGCCTCATCCGCTACTACAACCAGTGGGAAGGGCGGCGCGACGGCGAACTCCTCCCGTTCTCGGGGGGCAAGACCGCCTTCGCGGACATCGCACACACCCAGAGCCGCGGCATCTTCGACACCGTGGCCTCGCTCATCGGGCATGGCATGCTCACGCGGCACCCGGCGTTGCGGGTCTTGCCCGTCGAGAACGGCTCCGCCTGGGTGCGCCCCATCGTCGAGGCGCTCACCCAGTCCTACGAGCGCGAGCCCGCCCTCTACGAAGAGGACCCGCTGATGGTGCTCAAGCGCAACATCTGGGTCCACCCGTTCCACGAGGACGACCCCATCGGCCTGATCAACCTGATCGGCGCGGACCGTGTCGTCTTTGGGTCCGACTACCCGCACATCGAGGGCATGGCCGAGCCGCTCACTTACGTGAAGGAGCTCGACGGCCTGCCCCGCGAAGACGTGGTCAAGGTCATGGGTGGCAACCTGGCCAACGTCATGAAGGTGCCCTTCGCCGCCTGAGCCTGTGCCTTAACTGTTCTGCCCATAGACCTTGTTGACTCGAAACTCTGATGAGCTTCCCCCGCTCCAGCGGACAGTTGCTGTTGATTGCCGATCATGCCGCGTGAGCGGCTTCGTAGTCCACGGGACTGAGCATCTGGCAGTAGCTGTGACGTCGACGCGGGTTGTACCAGGCCTCGATCCACTCGAAGATTGCCTGGGCCAGTTGTTGGCGGCTCTCCCAGCGATGCTCGTCGAGCAGCTCGAGCTGGAGGGTGCCGAAGAAGCTCTCGGCGACGGAGTCGTCGAAGCAGTCGCCGATCGATCCCATGGAGCCGAGGAGGCCGTTCCCGCGCAGGCGTCGGCCGAAGGCCCACGACGTGTAGGTCGACCCGTGATCGCTGTGCGCAATCGTCTGACCAGTGGGTGGCCGTCGACGCCAGATGGCCATCTGGAGGGCGTCGACCACGAGCTCAGAACGCATGTGATCGGCAATCGACCAGCCCACCACGCGACGGGAGAAGGCATCGAGGACCACAGCCAGGTAGGCTTTGCCGTTCTCGGTCGGATGCTCGGTGACGTCCATCACCCAGAGACGGTCCGGCTCGGTGGGGTCGAAGACCCGCTTGAGCAGGTCGTCAGACGGTTCGGCACCGAGGTCCCGACGGGTGCACCCTCCCCGGCGTCGCCGGTGGATGCCGGCAATCTGCGCCTGGCGCATCAGGCGTTCGACGCGTTTGCGCGAGCAGCGAACGTCGAGACCGAGTTTGAGCTCGCGTGGACCCGGGGCGAGCCATAGGAGCGTCGGCTCATGGTCCAGATGTCGACGATGGTGTCACTCAAGTAGGCGTCCTCGAGATCCTTCGATCGCACCGGGTTGGCCCGCCAGGCATAGAAGCCCGAGGTCGACACCCTCATGACCCGACAGCAGGCCGACACGGGCAGGTCCGTGCAGGCCCGGGCGATGAAGGTGTAGATCATTTTGGGCCCGGCAGCGTCTCCTTGGCGAAATAGGCGGCCGCCCGACGGAGGATCTCGACCTCCATCTGGGCCGTGCGCAGCTCACGGCGCAAACGCACCAGCTCGGCCCGTTCGTCGGTGTCGAGGCCCTCGCGGCGGCCACCGTCGATGTCGTCTTGTTTCATCCAGCGCCGCAGGCACGAGGTGGCGATGCCGAGATCGGCTGCCACCTTGGCCACGGGCTGGTCACCGGTCCGGGCCAGCTCGATCGCCCGCTGGCGGAACTCGTCTGGATAGCGCACTGGCATAGGGACATCCTTCCAAGAGACGCCTCTCGGTGCCTCACGTTCGGTGTCCGCCAGGGCGGGGGAACCTCAGAGTGTGTACGGCGGTACTGAAGTGACGATCCGCATGAAGTTATGACAACTATCTCGATCGTCTTGCCGGTTACGTCCTGTCTCCCGCGTAACACCGATTCAGCCGTCTAACTGGTCTATCTGGGCTGAAGGCATTGTGGCTGGGACTGATGATCGCGACACGGTTTTCGGAATCCGTGGGATTTTCGTGGAATTGATCCAGGGGTGCAGCTGGAACTCTCCGGAGCGTTTGAGGCGCAGCGGTACGCTGGTCGAAACCCTGCCCGACTTCGAGACGAGATCACTCTCCGTCACTCAATGGGCTTCTGGCCCGACCCGGTCGCTCGCCTCGGTGACCTGCGAAGCCCGTTGCAACCCGTGGCCAGATCGCGATCGCCTGCCGGCCCACGCTGCCCGGGCGCCTCGAACGAGGCGTTGGCCCCGTGCGATAGAGAAGATCGGCACGGCGTTCCCGGGCACCGGCTTCTCCGAGACCCCGGGTCCGGATGCGTCATCTCGACGAGATGTCCCGGGACGCGACAACGATCAGAGCGTCCAGCGATAGTCCTCGGTTGGCTCGTAGACGATTCCCCGGGTCAACAGGTCCTCAATCTCCTGGCTCGAGTAGCCGAGGCGCTCCATGATGCGCCGGGTGTGCTCTCCCACCAAAGGTGGAGGACCATAGGGGCCGGTCGGAGACTCCGAGAAGTCGATCAATGTGCCGAATTGGCGCAGCTGTCCGAGGATCGGATGGGGATACTCCGCCACCAGGCCGAGACGCTCGTTGTCGGCGTCATGGAGCACGGCCTCTCCGTCGTTGGTGTCGACGGAGACCTCCGCGTCCACACCCGCTTCAGCGAGATCGTGGAACCAGGCCACTGCCGTCCGCGTGAGGAAGATCGGTTCAAGCGCCGACTCGATCTCCACCCTGGCAGCCACCCGCGCCTCGATCGTCTCGTAACGCTCGAAGTCGGGGCAGCCCACCAGACGGCAGAGCTGTGCCCATTGACCTGATGCGAATGCCGCAACTTGGACCCACCCCTCCTGGGTCTGGTACAGGCGGCAGCAGGGCGAGACCCCCAACTGGTTGCTGTCGAGACCGGGACGAACCGGACCGGGCTGCCCCTCGACGAGGAACACGTCGGAACCGAACACGGCCGCACCGTTGAGGAGCGACGTCCAGAGGTCCTGTCCCTCGCCGGTACGACGTTGGTGGTACAGGGCGGCGAGCACCCCGACCGCCGACACCATGGCGTTGGCCGTGTCGGTCATCCCGAAGCGGAGATACAGGGGCGGGTTGCCTCCGGCCACCGGACCCGCCTCGAACTCGAGGCCGCACGCGGCCTGGTAGAGCGGGTCCAGGCCGCCGAACTCCGACAGTGGTCCCTCAGCACCGTAGGCGTAGGTGTTGCAGTGGACGAGGTCCGGGTTGCGCGCCTTGAGAGATTCGTAGTCGATTCCCAGGCGTGCTGCGGTCCCTTTCGTCATGTTGTGGTGGACCACATCGGCGATCTCGGCCAGGCGCATAACTGCTTCGAGCCCTTCGGGAGCCTTGACATCGACGGCGAAATCGAGCTTGCCGCGCTGGCACCCGACGAAAGGCATCCCGGCCATCCGCATACTGTCACCGCGTACGGGCTCCACTTTGATGACCTCGGCTCCCAAGTCCGCGAGGACCATCGGACCGAAGGGCCCGGCCAGATACTGGCCGAAGTCGAGGACGACCACACCGGTCAACGGACCCATGACACGTCCTCCACGATCCCCGCGTCGAGCAGACGGTCGATCTCGGCCGCGGAATATTTCGCTTCCACCAACACCTCGCGGCTGTGTGCACCAGCGCAGGGCTGACCGCCCCGGATCGCCCCCGGCGTGCTGCGCAACACGGCCGGTACTCCAACCTGTGTAGTGGGCCCGAGCTCAGGGTCATCGACGATTGCCGCCAGCCCGTTAGCAACAAACTGGCGATGGGAGAAGACCGCGGCCATCGGTCCCACCGCCTCAGCGCCAAGACCGGCCGCATGGAATTCCTCGATGAGCTCTTCGCGGCGCCGCTGCAAGTAGGCGGCACGGAGCCGGGCCTCGTGGCGCGCACGTAACTCGGGGTCGGCGTACAGCGCGCGTGGGTCCACCGGGTCCAGTCCCAGGATCTCCTCGGGCGTGCGTGTCGGGGTGAGGCCGTTCATCGTCGCGGCGTGGATCCACTCACCGCCGGCACACTCGAAGAGGGATGTCTGATGGATGCCGGGCGGATACGTCTTCGCCATCGTCGCGTGAAAGCCGGCGGGCGCTCGTTCGTGCTCCTGCCAAATCTGCGTAGTGTACGCGAGGACTCCCTGATAGAGCGACGTCTGGACGTGCTGCCCGTGCCCGGTCGCCTCGCGGTAGATCAGAGCCGAGAGCACGCCTGCCGCCAAGAGGAAGCACGCGGCCATGCTCGGGGCGGGAAAGTGTAGGTATATGGGTCCAGGTCGCCAGCCGGGCTGCTCGCTTTGCATGCCGGAGCGGGCCTGGACCGTGGCGTCCCAACCGGGTCGATCAGCGAAGCGATGCCCGGGCGGATAGGCCGGCACCGAGCAGAAGATCAAGCGGGGAAACCGCTGTGAGACATCCGTGTAGGAGAGTCCTAGGCGGTCCATCGTGCCGGGGCTGAACGTTTCCACCAGCACATCGGCACCCCGGCAGAGCCGCAGGAACACTTCCCGGCCCTCGTCTGCCTTGAGGTCGAGCACCACCGACCTCCGGCTGCGATTCCAGACGTGGTAGGCGGGCTGGCGTCGAAAGGGATCCCCACCCGGCGGCTCGACCTTAATGACGTCGGCACCGAGCTCCGCGAGAAGCAGGACGCCGATGGGTCCCGCCACCCCCCAGCTCAGATCGAGTACCCGTACCCCCCGCAGCGGGCCTGCTGGCTCGGTCACGTGCCTGCGGTCACGCCGTTCTGACGATCCACGGGTGTCCTCACTTTCGCTCGTGCGGCCGAGGCAGCCTCGTCCCCCTCGCCAAGGCGACAGTTCGCCCTCCGCGTCGTGGGTGTCTGTCGACTGGCGGTGCCTGCCGCGACCGCAAGTTTGGCAGAGCGGTTCTATTTTTCCATGCGCCCTTACGGAGCTTGGACTGAATCTCCTGCTTACCTGCGATTCCCACCTCATCGAGGAGGCACTCGTCATGGGGCGGTTCGAGTCCGACTCCGTCTTCACCACACCGCCTGTGGCGGCATCAAGATTTTGGAGTTCGCCCCGAATGGTGTGCTCTATGGGACGCTGCTTCGGCTTAGAGAGCGCAACGGCCAAACCGCTACGAAATGGACCCAACCCCCACATCGAGAGAGCGGCGAGCGGTGTCCACTGGATCCCGAGCCATCCCGTTCTCCCTGTTCAGGGTCTTGGAACGGTCCAGCCCGTCTACTTCAGTTCGGCAGTCCTTTGTCACGAGGGTTCGAGTCATCACGTCGGAGCTTGATCAGATGGTCCGGCGGCCTCATTACCGTCATTCGGTTGTTGAGGTGAGCCGCGAAAGTCAGAGCGAGCCCCACCGCAATTCCGGAGAACAGCCCTCCGATAACTTTGCCTAATGGCAATGCCAGGGCCGCCAGAGCTTGGCCGTGGCGTCGTCGTTCTACCCGGGATGGCCCCGCCGGAGCCCTGGAAGGATTGCCCCAGGCTCCTCATAGAACGCAAGACCCTGACCGACCCGGTCGCTGCGCTGGAGAGCCTTCATCGGGCTTGGTTTGAGCGCCAGCCGGTGGTCGTGGAGTTGGCCGTCGACCCGAAGGTACTGCGTGATCCAGAGGTGTGGCATCGGCCGGTGTATGACCTGAGCCCCCGATTCGAGTTCACTCGGGAGCGGCTTCAGTTCCTGGTCTGGGCCAACAACTATGACGCCCGGAGCGGAGACCCGGTCTGGTGGCACGGACGCAAGGTCGCCAGAAGCTTTCCTGATGACGTCGCCGTGGAAGCCGGCCCGGCTGACATCGTGCTGAGTGACGGCAGACCCCTGTACGTCGACGGGGGGCCGTTCGCTCCCCCACCTCTCCCCTCTGGCATCGGCGTCGTACATCGCTGGAACACGGACGCGGGATCCCTGTCAGCTGTCGCCAACTATCCGCCTGGGGCCGATCTCGCCCCGGACCAGCTGGCGGCCGTCGGTCATCCAACAGGCGGTGCAAGGGTGATTGCCCCGGCGGGTTCGGGAAAGACTCGAGTCCTTACCGAGCGTCTTCGCCACATGATCGAGGACCGTGGCGTGGACCCAACCACCGTGACGGCTCTCGCATTCAATACGAAGGCAGCCGGGGAGATGCGCGACCGGTGCAGCAGGCTCGTGACGGCCAAGGGACCCCACATCCGGACGCTCAACAGCGTGGGTCTGTGGATCTGCAACGAGTACGGGGGTCAAGGGCGGCTGAATGTCTACGAGGAGCCCCAAGTACGGGACCTGGTGCAGCTCGTCTTCGAGGTCCGTCGCCAGGCGAACACTGACACCGTGCTTCCGTACATTGACGCGCTCTCCGCGGTCCGGCTTGGCCTCACCTCGCCAGTGACGGTCGAAGACCAGATCCCAGACGCCCGTGGTCTCGCCTCCGGGTTCGATGTGTATCGAAATGCGCTGGCCGAGGCGGATGCCCTCGATTTCGACGAACAGATCTACCGGTCGATCGAGATCCTGCTGTCTGACCCAGAAGCCCGGGCCTCCGCACAGAGCCGCTGCCGGCACCTCCTTGTCGACGAGTTCCAAGACCTCAACGCGGCCCACATGCTGCTGATCCGGCTCCTGTGTGCACCGGCGTACAGCTGCTTCGGTGTCGGCGACGATGACCAGGTCATCTATGGCTATTCCGGAGCAACACCCGAGTACCTGATCAACTTCCGGGAGTACTTCCCCGGGTCGCACGAGTACGCGCTGGAAGTCAACTACCGGTGTCCGCCACAAGTCGTCACCGCGGCGAACAATGTGCTGTCTTACAACCGCCGGCGGATCCCTAAGACGATCACGACGCCCGCTGGGCGCAGCGACACCCTGGCCGACTTCGACCCACCCGTTCGAGGCCGAGGGTCAGTCTCGGTGGTGAGTTCGCCAACTGAACAGCTCCCGCAGAGCGCCGTGGCCGCCATTTCGGCGTGGAGGTCCGGCGGGGTCGAGGTTCAAGACATCGCTGTTCTGTCGAGAGTCAATTCGTCGCTGCTCCCAGTCCAGATCGCTCTCACGGAGGCGGGAATTCCCTGCACTGCGCCCCTCGGCCCGAAGGTGCTCCAGCGAACTGGAATTCGGACTGCCCTCGCATATCTGCGGATCGGCCTCGCTCCAGGAGAGATCCGCCGCGAGGACCTCGTTCAGACCATTCGGCGACCTTCTCGAGGGATCGCACCCAATGTGGTCAACATGCTCTCTGAGCGAAGCGTGACGTCCGTTGCCGAAATCCGACGCCTGGCGAACCGCCTGTCGGGACGGGACGTTCCCAAGCTGTCGGACTACGCAGACTCAGTCGAATCCCTCGTCGTGGCGTGTCAGAGGTCCGCGGCGGCTGCCTTGCGGGCCATCCGTGTGCAGGTGGGCCTGGGGGAGACGATGGACGTGTTGGACTCGTCCCGGCGAGAGGCAGATAGATCGACCCACGCCGACGACCTCCTCGCCCTCGAGTCAGTGGCGGCCCTCCACCCAGACGTTGCCACCTTCGAGACGTGGCTCCGGGGTGTTCTTGAGCGGTTACCAGCTGAAGGGCCAGCTGTGCTCCTCTCAACAATCCACAAGATCAAAGGTCGAGAGTGGGAGCACGTTGTCCTCTACGGTGCGTCTCAGGGACTTCTTCCTCACCGTCTGAGCGAAGACGAGGAGGGGGAACGGCGCGTCTTCCATGTCGCGCTGACTCGAGCGATCCGCCAGGTACTCATTCTGGCTGACGCCGATGAGCCGTCGCCCTTCGTGGCCGAGCTCGATGGCAGCAGGCCCCGTAACCCGATATCGCTTGGCGGTAGGGCGAGCCACGGTCTCGAACCCGCGCCCTTCGGTGGGACGGCCGCCACAAGGGGCACGCATCGAGATCGTTCGGAAGCGGTCCGACCTGGAGCACGTCAGGGTAAGCGGAGCTCCTCGCGACCGGCCGCGATCACTGCGGCGGTAGCCGCGGATGTCGGCCTCGTGATGGAGTTCGGGGGCCATACTGGCGCCGTGGTGGAACTCACCGACTCAGCGGCCGTGATCCGAGTGGGCAGTGCTCAACTCAAGGTGCCCTACGGGTCGGACGTGCGGATCGAGGGACTCACCGTGATGCTCTGCGCCCCAAGCGGGGAGCCAGGGCCGCAGGGATCGATGCAGGCTTACGAGCACGCCCTTCGAGAGTGGCGCTCCGAGGCGGCGAAGCGAGCCTCGGTGCCGGCTTACGTCGTGCTCAATGACAGAGAACTTGTCGGTATCACCGCTTGCCGGCCCACGACACTTGCCGAGTTGGCCAGGTGCAAGGGTATGGGACCCATGCGGCTGGAGCGCTGGGGTGATGAGCTTCTGGGCGTATTGGACGGAGTGGATGGCGACTAGTCCAGCGTTGGATATCAGCCGGGCGGGCGGTGCCGAAGAGCACCTTGCGACCCGGCGTACCAACGCACCTCCAGGCCAAGGGTCGCTCACAGCGAAGAGATCACTGAAGCGAGTGTCGAGAGTTAGGAGCGCTTTCGCGCCATGGCCGTTGGGGCGGAATACCAGAGCGTGCGGAGGTTCTCCCAATCGGGCCGCGCTCAACCATCCTGGTGACGATGCCGGCCACTGTGGCCTCCTCGGTGGGCAAACTTCTCCGGATGGCTGACATGGGCGCTGCGGGCGGCTGCGGCGATGGTGAATCCTCGGCGCCCAGGGACGTCGCGAGCCGATGCGGACGGTCAACGCTCCGATTTCGCCGCCATTTCGACGTACGGGGCCAGCATCTCGGCTAGCAGGCGTCGATGCCGCCGGCCGCGATCGCGCTTCGGCGCCAAAGTGTCGTAGGCCATTGAGTCCAGCAGTTGTTGGCTGAAAGCGAAGCCGCGAATGACAACGAAGATCGCCGTCGACAGATCGGGTTTGTTCGCCGCTGGGCCGAGGGCTTCCCGCAACAGTCGGCGGACATGCGGATTGGACCGCTCCGCCACCTCCAACATCGTCTTGCGAACTTCGGAGCTGGTCCGGGGGTCATGGTCCATGTTGAGGAGCACTTGGAGGCTGGCCAGATAGTCGGGCCTGGCGTAGTGCGCGGAGAACACATCGATCAGCTGCGACATCCGTTCCACGACGGTCGTTCCGTCGATGCGCGCGTTCTCGACAGCCTCGACCATATGACTCGCCCCGTCCTCGAGGACGGCGAGCATTAGGCCCTCTCGATTGCCGAAGTACCACTGGATCACCCCCCACGTGACCCCTGCCTTGCGAGCGATCTCATTGGTACTGGACCCTCGGTAAAAGCCCAGCTCAATGATGCATTCGACTGCCGCTTTGACCACGCGGGCGCGGGTATCGATCTCCGCATCCGCGCTGCCAGTCTTCCGCTCGCGATGTCGTCCGATGGCGGAGGGCGTGATCCGGTCTGGCTTGGTCGTCACGATGGCAACTCTCGGGCCCCCTTGTCGGTCCAAAGGACCCATGATACCTTCGACATTGTATCTACTATGTGAGTGGAGACTCGCGGGAGGTTGTCGAGAAGAACCTCGAGGCGATCCGCACTGACGAGCGCTACCTCATCGTGGCCGGCAACGCCGCCCGCGTCTACGGACTCTAGAGAGGGCCATTCCCAGATGAGCACGACCGCCCTGGCCCGCCGATCAATCGTCGTCGTGGGGGCATCGTCAGGGATCGGACGGGGCGTGGCGGAGCGCGGCATCCGCGCCGGCGCGAAGGTCGTGCTCGCGGCCCGCCGGGCGGCAGCGCTCTCGGAGCTCGTCGCGGAGGTCGGTGGCGGCCATGCCGTACCCACCGACCTCCGCGACGACGAGTCCTGTCGGCGACTCGCCGACAAGGTCGCAGCTGTCGCCGCTCCCGTGGACCTGCTCCTCATTTCGGCGGGCACGGCGCCGCTGCGCCGAATGGCGCGGACCAGTCCACAGGACTGGGAGGCTGCGCTCAGCACCAACCTCGTGGGTGTCCACCGAGTCATCGTCGCCCTGCTCGGACAGCTGTCCCCCACCGCGGTCGTCGCCGTGGTGTCCTCCGAAGTTGTAGACGCCCCGCGGAGCCATCTCGGAGCGTACGGTGCCAGCAAGGCGGCGTTGGAGCACACGCTGCAGCAATGGCAAGAGGAACACCCGTGGCTCCGCTTCACAACGATTTCGTTGGGCGCCACGGTCCCGACCGAATTCGGACATCAGTTCGCGCCTGACGACATCGTGGAGGCCTTCTCAGCGTGGACGTCGGCGGGGCGGAACGCTGCGGTCTTCATGAACACGGGCGAGGTCTGCGACCTGTTGGTGTCGGCGCTGGGCAGCCTCATCGAAGCACCATCGGTCGGGATGCCGAGGATCGAACTTCGGTCACCGGCGCCCCCGGAGACGGAACAGAGCACCGCGCTCGCCAATGCAGGAGACCAAACGGCGGAGCAGTGACCAGCCCTTCGCTGGGTGCCCAACGAATCGGAGCGGCTTCTCGGGAGCTCAGCGCGAGCCCGATCACCCAGTCAGGCCGTGACGGATGCCGCCCAGCGTGCGACGCGATCCCAGAGAAGCTGGCGGTTGACTGCCACGTTGTGGTTGTGCCCAGCGCCCTTCAGGAGGAAGAGTGTCAGATCGCCGCACGCGGGGAGCTGGCTCGGCAGGACGTCCAACGTGCCGGCGAGGTCGTGCTCACCCAGCGCGGCGAAGATGGGGACCCGAATTTCGTCGAGCTCGGGCTCCGCCGATCCGGGCACGATGGCGCTCATACCCACCAGCGCCAGAAGTCTTGCGCTCGCCGCTGCCAGCGCCACCTCCACATCCGTGGATACGACGTTCGGCTCGAGCTCCCCGGCGCCGCTCTTCGACCGCTCGGGGAGGGGGTCACCAAACCGTGCCTTGGTCAGGAGTCCGACATCCTCGGCGAATTCTTTGGGCCTGCGCGCATAGCTCAGCTCCTCCTCGTTGAGGACACCTGGGAGGCCCGACGCGGAGAATCCGAGCAGCGCCAGCACGTCGTACGAACGGTGGTGAGCCTGCTGGAATGCCACAAGGAGAGCCCCGGCTGAATGCCCTAGCCCGACCGTGGCCCTGGGGGTGACAGCACCGAGTTCTGCTCCCGCTATTGCGTCGCGCCGAAGCGCCTCCTGCAGCGTCTCGATCGCAGCGGCCAGGACGTCGGCGACCACGGGGGGCGTAAGCGTATACCCGTCGTCCCGTCTATCACTCCTTCACTCCTTCCGACACCCGGCGGATCGACCGTCACGACGAGATCGCCTCCTGCGGCCAGGTGCCGGGCCATGCTGAAGGCACCTCCTTGACCCGCGACGTCGAGGTCGAAGTACTGACGGCTCATCCCGCCACCCGGGATGCACACCCAGAGCAGCGGCCTCGGACCAACGTCCTGGGGCGCGAAGATGTCGGCGGCAATCCGGGTACAGCCTGCCGGCGCGACGGCAGCGACGTCCACGTCGACGGTCGACCGGCGCACGCCCATGCTCGTATCGCCTGTCGGCGCTCGAGCAATCAGTCCGGGTCTCTCCACGGGCTCAATCCGACAGATTCCAGACGCGTTTGGCGTTCCCAGAGAGAATGAGCTCTCGTTCCTCCGACGGTATCGAACGGAACTGTTTCTCCACCACCTGTCGTGATCGGGGCCATGACGTCACCGGGTGCGGGTAGTCGGAGGACCACATCATGTTGCGGACACCGATCCGGTCGCGGAGGAGCTCCAACGAGAAGTCCTCCTCTATGAATGTCAGATGCACGTTCTGGTGAAAGTAGAAACTGGGCAGCTCGCTCATTCCTGGGAATTCGTACCCCTGGCGGAGCACCATGTCATCGGTCACGTGCAACCACCACGCCACCCAGGCCAATCCGGGCTCCACGAACACAAGGTTGAGCCGGGGATGTCGGGCCAGCACCCCGGTGAGGATCCACATGCCGAAGGCCTCCCCCGTCGTAAGAGGCGTCATCGCCACCATGACGCCCTTCTGCGGCGTTGGGTCCCGTCGGCTCAAGTCATCCAGGCTCGTGTTCAGCCCGATATGGCAGCAAACGGGCAGACCGGTCTCCTCGATGGCCGAAAGCAGGCGGTCGTACCGCTCGTCGTAGTAGTCAGGGAGCCCGAACTCCACCGGGAAAACCGGCAGTTGGAGCGACTTCCCTCCCCGTTCAGCGGTGCGCTTCACCTCGGACACGGCGAAGTCGATGTCATGGATCGGTATCTGGTAAGACACGCAGAGCCGCTTACGATCCGCCGAGGCGAACTCGTCCAGCGCGTCGTTGAATGCGCGGGTGGCCTCGCTGGCGCCGGTCTTCAGGTCCGGGATGTACCGGAAGGCGCTGACCTCTGAGTACAGCACCTCCACCTCGACGCCATCGAGCTCCATGTCCGCCAGTCGCTCACGTGGATCTCCGTAGCCAGGCCGCTTGAAGACGGCATTCGCCCCAATATGGGCGTCGTTGTCGCTCCGCTTCAACTTCATTCCGGCCTGATTAGCTGCCGCCGTGCCGCGCGCCATGCGCTGGGTAAAGGCGGCAACGGCCGCGTCGTAGTCGGGGTGAAAGGACGATGTCAGGTGCGCCCTTACCTGATCGTGGGTGATGGCGACGTGACTATCAGCTGAGATCAGCAGCTCATCGTTCGGCGAGCCTTCACGGGTGTCCAGCATCGTCATCGCTCCTCGCTGATTGTTGGTCGTTGGGATTGTCATAGCAAGTGTCTCTCCACCTTGCTCCAGTGCCCATCCGAGCCGTGGGAACGCTGGGAAGCTGCGGTGGCCGCCCCGGTCCGGCCGGACCGGCAAATGCTTGCGCGAGAGCGATCCACTGGTGCGCAATCGGACCTGTCACGACCAAGCCGGTATCGTCGCGGTGCCTCCGCTGCGTCACCACGAGACAGAAATCCATGGCGTCCCCGGTGACACGGTCGACGGCGTCGGTGGGTCCCCAGCTCCACATGTCCCCGTCCGGTGCGGTCAGCTGGACCGCGATGGGTTGCGTGGGGGGCGGGAGGTGGTTGACGGAGAAACTGTAGGGCACGGCACGGATACCCAGATGGGCAATGTGGCGCAGGCGGTTGCTCGGCGCCCGCTCGACGCCGAGCGCGTCGACGATGTCCTGGCCGTGTACCCAGGTCTCCATGAGCCTCGCCGTGATCGACGAGGCCGGGGCCATGTCCGGCCCGTACCACGGCAGCCGACGGACCGGGTCGACGCCGCGGTAGGCATTCACCAGAGCTGCCCGAGCATCCAGGAACCAGGAAAGCAGATCCGTTCCGGAACGCAGGCGATGCTCGGCGGCGATGCGGTCGGGGAAATCGTCGCCGCCCGCAGTCAGCAGCTCGGCGTCTCGGCGGAACTGATCGGGCTCCACCAGGGACTGGCGGGTCGTCTCGTCGAAATAGGCCAGATGGCTCACGTGGTCTCCCACACTCCACCCGGTGGCGGGCGTGGGCAGCGACCACTCCGCGGGTCCGAGTTGGTCGAGTACCCCTCGCAGAGCAACAGACTCGATGACCAGGTCGTCGACGAGGACAGACAGTTCGGCAGCCATCAGCGACCTGTCCAGAAGGGGGGCCGATGGACCCGGAACGGCGTGCGTTCAGTGCCGATCATCGTGCTCATCTATCCGGCCGACGTCCAGGTCCTTGTGATCTCATCGCTCGTGGCGATTGTGCAGAGCAAGGACAGAGTGTGCTGAATCATCTGTGCGCCGTACGCCGGCGGCACTCCAGCGACGGCGTCCGATACGAGCACGACTTGATACGACCGGTTCACGGCATCGAAGACGAGGTTCGGTATCGCAATGTTGAGCGACACGCCCATAACGACAATCGTGCGTATTCCGTTGTTGCGGAGCAGCGAATCCAACGGTGATCCGGTCAACGGGCTTAGACCATGGAGACGAGGAAGCACGACGTCGGAGTCGAACGGACCCAACGCGCCGATCGGCTGAACGGAGTCCGAGCCCGGTAGGTTGTCCATTCCGCGCTTCCGCGCGCCAGCGAACAGTCGGGCATTCGTATTGACCCCAAACCCCCGAGGCAGATTCTCAGCTGTGCAGTGGATCACTGGGACCCCGACCCTCCTGGCCATGGCGGCGACCCTCGCCGCATTGGGGATTAGCGCAGACTGTTGCACGACCTCGGCAAGTGCGGGCAATCCGGACGTCGCGCCCACCACACCTTCTTGCAGCTCCTGCAGAAGGACGGCGCACTGGCCGCGCGAAAGAAGCACTTGCAGCCGCTCTGGGATTGCACCCGCTGAAGACGTAGACATGGACGCGGCCTCCTCAAATGGCTATGCCTGGACGCCTCAGGGTCGCCTGAGAACCAGACCGGTTCGACTGGCGCAGATGAGAGCCGTGGTGGGATTGACCAACTGGTTGGACGACCGGCCGCGGAGTTGCCGTATTGCTTCCGCGGTCAGGTTCAGCCCATGGATATAGCCCTCGCCGATAAGGCCTCCATTCGTATTGCACGGAAGGCTTCCTTGCGGACCCAGATTTCCGTCTGCGATGAAGTCCTTTGCCTCACCGGGACCACAGAAACCGAGAGCCTCGAGTTGCAGAAAGAACATGGGGGAAAACGCGTCATAGATCATCGCGACGTCGATGTCGGAGCGTTTGAACCCGTGCCCCTCAAACAGGCGATCCGCCATGGCGGCACAACCCTCCATGACTGCAATGTCCTTCGCATAGTGGTTGCTGGCGATCTCCTCTTCGAACAGGCCGGCCTGCGCGGCGGCCCCGATCAGGATTGGCTCGTCGCTGGCGGAGGCGCGGTCGGCGGAGGTGATCACCAGAGCCACGGAGCCATCCGTCTCCTGGCAGCAGTCAAAGAGCCGAATGGCTGGTTCGGCGATCCATCGTGAGGCCTGATGATCCTCGAGCGTGATCGGCTTCTTGTAGAAGTGTGCAATTGGATTGTTGGCCGCGTACTCTCTGAATTGGACGACCGCACGACCAAAGTCCTCGCTCGACACGCCGTAGGCGTGCATGTAGCGGACGGAATTCAAAGACATCCACGACGCAGGGGTGAGCACGCCGTAGGGCGTACACCATTGCATGGCCGTCGAACCGGAATGTGACGACGTACCTCTCCCCCCGACCGCCGCTCGGCCGAAGCGCTCGCCCGACCTCGCCTTGATGGCTCGATATACGACCACCACGTCGGCGATGCCTGACGCCACGGCCGACGCCGCGTGCAGCAGAACGCCCTGGGAACCTCCCCCCCATACGGAACTCGGCTGGAGAAGTGAATTTCCGGAATGCCGAGTGTCCGGACGAGCTCGGTCTCTTCCACCGGATCGATGGTATAGCTGACCAGCCCGTCTACATCCGCCGTGGTGAGTCCAGCGTCGGCGAGCGCCGCCACGATCGCTTCGGCTGCGAGCTGTGTCTCGCTGCGACCGGCCGCCTTCGAGAACTCCGTCTGCCCGATGCCGACGATCGCGGTTGTGTCCCGAAGTCGACTATCCATCGACCGCCGCCTTTGGCTTGAAGACGGGGACCGCGCCGTCGTGGCGCGTCGGGCGGAAGTCGACGGTCACCGGCATCCCGATGTTGATGTCTCCTGGGTCGATATCGACCAGATTCGACAACACCCGGACGCCCTCGTCGAGATCGACGAGGGCGGCCAGGACGGGGTACTCGAACGCCGGATTCTGAGGGTGGTGCAGGATGGCATAGCTGTAGACGACGCCGTCGCCCGACAGGTCCATGATCTCGAATTCGAGCGAGTGGCACACCGGGCACATGGGGCGGGGCGGGTGTCGCAACCGGCCACATCCCCGGCACTTCTGTGTCACGAGCCGGCCTTGCCGCGCCGCGTCCCAATAGAAGTGGTTGTCGTCGTTAAGGAGCGGAGCTGGGCGCGAGATCTCGCGCGACTCGGTCACTTTGCTCCGTCCAGGACGGCACGGCTGTCGACCATGCCATCGATCTGGGCGTCGGAGTAGCCCAGCTCGAGCAGGATCTCTCTGGTCTGCTCGCCGCAGGCGCACGGACCGCGTTGGATGACCGGCTCGGCGGGGCGGATGTTGACCAACAGGCCCGGATCCTCGAACCGGCCCACGCTGCTCGACCACGTCTCACTGACCAGATTCAGCTGCTTGGCCTCGGGATCGTCGAAGATGTCCCGGCAGAAGCGTTCGTCGACCACCTCGATGGGCACACCCCCCTCGTCGAGAGCACCGAAGACCTCCGTCGCCACTGCACTCTCGAAATACGTCCCGAGCCAGGAGGCAACCGACTCATCGTCCTCGGTTGTCGGCGCGCCGGGCAGCAGTGTCCGTAACCTCGCTTGCGCCTCGCTCGTAACGGCGGCCAGGAATATCCACTCGCCCAGTGCGCAGCGGTAGAGGCGGTAATAGGGCGAGAGCCCGAACTGATCGCCGTCTACGTGCCCCCAGTCCGGCGCCGTGCCGTCCGAATGGGTCCATGCATAGGACGTATGGAGAAGGCCCGCGTTCACAATCGAGGTGCTGACGGCTTGACCCTCTCCGGTCCTGTCCCGGTGGTAGAGGGCCATCGTGATGGCGATGGCCGCGAGAAGGGCGTTGCCCGTGTCTCCCATGTTGGACCGGCTCCAGAGCGGAGGATTACCGGAGCTGCACGCCCCGTCCTCCCACTCGGTCCCCGTCATGGCCGCCGCGTTCTGGTCGGTGCCGGGCAGATCGGACCTGGGACCCTTCTCGTACCCCCGAGTATTGCAATAGACCAAAGTGGGGTAGCGCTCGCGGAGGGTCTCGTAGTCCAGGCCCAGCCGCGCCGCTGCTCCCGGCCTCCAGTTCAGCGTCATCACGTCAGTGCGCTGTAGCAACTTCTCCAGCGCCTCCCTCCCGGCCGGGTCCTTGAGATTGACCGCGAGGCTGCGCTTCCCACGGTTCGTCCCGAGGCCCATGTGCGTACCGTTCCAGTAGGTGTCGTGCAGCGCGTTGATCTTGACGACGTCGGCCCCGAGGTCGGCAAGGACTCGCCCTGTGAATGGACCAGCCACCCCGAGACCGAGGTCGAGGACCCGAACACCGGCCAAGGGATGCGCGAGGGAGCCGACGGACCCATAATCGGGCGTCGGTCGTGGCGCGGAACGGATCTGGGCCAGCACCTCATCGGTGTGTTGGCCCGAGCGCGGCGCCGGTCCGGCGACGGCGCCCGGTGTCGCCGAGAACTCCAACAAGGGGCCAACATGGCGGATCGTTCCCTGCTCGGGATCGTCGACCTCGACGACGCAGCCATCGGCGAGAAACGACTTGTCCGTCAATGCCTCCTCCGGCGGCCGGACGGTGGTGATCCCAAGGCCCGCCTCCTCGGCCACGCGGACCCATTCGTCGGCCGGGAACTTCTTGAACGCCTTCACCAGTTGTGGGTGGAGAAAGATGCCAGCCAGCATCCCGTCCGGCTCCATGGAGACCCGATCGGGATCGTCCCGGTACGACGTGTCCAACCCAACAGCCGAGAGCTTGTCCCCTTCGGCGGCAGCCAGGACCCAGCGGGGTCGAAGTGTCCAGTGATGGACCCACTTGCCGTCCGCACATTCGTAGAGGCCCTCGATCGACCTCGAGTCGACAGGCCACATCCAGTACAACGGCGCGTCCGGATCCTCGACGCGCTGCCAGTTCAGGCACGACGCGGCCAGAGCGCCTTGCAGCAGCGACGTGGTGACGCGCTGGCCCAGACCGCTGACCTGTCGAGCGCGCAGCGCCGCGGCGATCCCGAGCGTGGCGAAGTAGGTCGCGCCGATGCTCGGCCACGGGGTGCGCGGGAAGACGGGACCGTCTCGGTCGGCGCCCCGGACGAGCCCCTCGGGCGCGTCGAACTCTGGGTACGGACCGGGACGGCCATTGATGAACTCCATTGCCGTACCCCGCCGTCCCTTCTGGTCGTAGAGAAGGCCGGTCCGGGCTGCGACGAGCCCGTCGTAGCCGGGACGATCACGGTGCACGGGGTGGTCTCCGTAGGCGGTGATCGAACAGGTGATGATGCGGGCATTGAGTGCACTCAGCGCATCGTGGTCGATGCCGAGCCTCGTTGTCGTCCCCGACGAGAAGCTGTCGACGACGACATCGGATGTCCGGGCCAGCTGATCGAACTGCCGCCGTCCCTGCTCGCTTTGCAGATCGAGGCGGGCGCTGCGCTTGCCGCGATTCCAGACCCGGTACCCGGTCTGCTGTGCAAAGGGATCACCCAGGGGCGACTCGATCCGTATGACGTCGGCCCCGTTGTCGGCAAGAAACATCGTGGTCATCGGGCCGGCCATGCCCCAAGACAAGTCAAGGACGCGCAGACCTCCGAGTGCTCCAGCCATACGACTCCACCCCTTTACGTTCTGGCCAGGTCTACCATAGCTATTACTATGTTGCAGCACCACGAGGTCGCTCAGTGGCTCCTCCGCAGGGTCCGCCGGTCGCCTCCCGGCGCTGGCCGGTCCGAGCAGAGCGGCTTGAGCTGGATTTTTTCGACCTTGCCGGCGATCGAGCGGCGCCGGCGATCGACCACCTCGACCTGTTCAGGCCATGCTTGGCGGCGGAGTCCGAGACCCAGATGCGCACGGGCACCGCTGACGTACAGGTTGGCCACATCGGGCGCCAACTACTCCAGTGGTGCGTCGCCCAGCTGCCGTATTTTGCACTCCCCCGCTACGACGAATTCCGGGGATGACCTTCCTCGTAGCTGGCAGCCGGCAAGGTCGATCACGCCTGAGCGTCATTAGGGAATACCGGCGCGTAGGTCACCACCGCATGGGCGACCAGCTCCTCACGCCCGGAGCGGCGGATTGCCGTGTCAACGACGCAAGATCTTCTGCCGAACCGTAGGAGTCTGCCCTCTACGAGCAGGACCCCAACCGGCGCTGGCCTCAGAAACTCCATTGAGATGGAGGAGGTGAATGCTTCAGAGCCCTTCGGGGAGCGGGAAATGGTGACGAAGTAGGCCATGGTGTCGGCCAACGTGAACAAGATCGGGCCGGCGACCATCCCCCCGGGGCGAGTGTGCCCGTCTTCGAACCTGGCGCGCGCCACAATCCGTTGCACGGAGTACTCGTCTATCTCCAGCGCGGCGACTGGGCGACCCCCCATGGCCTTGTGGTAGCGGGCAAGGAGCTCGTCGGGCGTGTGGGTGAGTGCTTCACCCCCCGCTGAGGCACAATGATCCATCATTTTGGCCCCTTCCAGAGGGAGGTCAGTTGCTCCTGTTAGAGGCGCCTATCGGAGCGAAGCTCTCCGGGAACCCACGAGGGCGATCGTCGCTCCTTGAAGGCCAGCCACCCCTCGACACACTCCGATCCGCTCAGACTCTCCTCCATCGACATCCGGTCGACGTGTCCGTAACGTTCATTGACGACGCGCTTGACGGCAAGTCGAGCTTGAGGAGCAGACCTGCAACACGCTTCGAGCGCCGTTCGTGCTTCGGCGTAGAGCTCCTCGTGTGGGACGACGCGGGTCACGAGACCCCAATCGAGTGCCTCAGCAGCATCGAGCGTGCGACCCGTGAAGAGAAGGTCGCGGGCTCGCGCTGGGCCGATCTGGGCTGGCAGATACGTAGCGTAACCCGTGTCCGCGATGCCCCGATAGAGCTCAGGGGCACGAAAGGTGGCCCGCTCGCTCGCCACCGCGACGTCGGAGAGCATCGCCATGAGGAGGCCTCCTCCCTGGCAGATGCCATTCACGGCGCTTACGACCGGCTTTCGCGAGTTCCGGAGGGCTTCGAACGGAACGGTGTCGAGACCCATCACCCCGACTGTTTCCCCCCAACCCCCTTCGCCGATCCCACCGAGATCACCGCCGGGAATGAAGACATCCCCCGTTCCAGTGAGCACCATGCCAGCAAGCGCGTCGTCTCGGGTCATCACATCGACGGCGTAACGAACTGCGAAGTACATGGAGGCGGTCATCGCATTGCGGGCCTCAGGCCGATCGACTGTGCACCATGCCAGAGATCCTTGCCTCTCGAACCGGATGTGGGGTGTCCCCAGCCAGTCCCCTTTGGGAGGTCCGCTTGCGTCAGTCATACTGCGTCTCCTTGCTCGATTGCGTCCTTGTTGAGCGTGGTCAGCTCCAAACCGATTGACGTGCTGCGGCGCACGAATTGCGCAAATTGCTCCGGGTGGCTGACATGCGCGCTGTGGGCGGCGCCCGCGATGGTAAACAAGTCGGCTCCCTGCGAGTCGGCCAACCTGGTGGCGGCTTCCTGGGCGAAGGGCCACGTCTGGAGCCCGACACCGAACAGGCTGGGCACCTTGAGGTCCTCCCAGCGAAATGGTGCAGTGAGGCCAGAGACGACGTCGGACTGAAAGGCCATTCCCTCGGCGCGCCGACGCGCCTTCAGATCCTCAGGGAGGCGCCCCCACGCCCCCTCACCCACCATCGATGCGTACACCCGCTCCGCGAGGGCATCCGTGTCGACCTCAGCCGCCATTGCCTCGAGACCCCGCCTGACGGAGCCCGGCCAGAATTCCATCCACGGCACCTGCGGCTCCCACAGGCCAAGTCCCCGGAATCGTTCGGGGTGCGAGATAGCTGCCGAGACGACGACCACGCACCCAAAGCTGTGGGCGACGACGGTGGCGGGTCGATCGCCCATGACGTCCAGCAGATCGTCCACGTGCTGGGCCAGGGATGCCGGCGGCACCGCCGGGACTGACTCACCATAGCCACGGCGGTCATACTCGATGACCCTGAGATCCGGTAGGTGATCCACGACGCGCCGAAAGCTCTTGGCGCGATCCATGGCGCCGTGGACGAGCACCACCTCGGTCACCGTTGCATCGTGCGGTCCGTGTGCGGTGACGGCGATGGCCGTGGCAGTTGCTCTGCCGTTCATCGGCCGATCATAGGCACGGGCCACCGGAGCGATGTGGCCGTGCCTCGGTCATGACCGGCGACATCCATGGACACCCAACCACGTTGCTCCAGAACCTCGCAATCACGTGGCCCGTTACTCGCCATAGGCGTCACAGGTCTTCGAGTTCCCGAGAATGGAGAGGAGGATCGCATCGAGCGTGAACCGGAAGATCCGATCGAGATCGATCTGTTGTTGCAGCGCGGTGCTCATCGCCTGATCGATCTCGGTGTCCCGTTGGGCCCACACCTGTGCCCCGCGCACTCGGTAGTCGGGCGAAAGTGCATCTTCAAGCACGATGAATCCCCCCAGATGGAGAAGAATGGTCGCCACGGCAAAGGCCGCCTCCTCACCGTGCAGGCCGCTGGCGGTCAGCTCGTGGGCCAGTACGGCCTGGGCCTTCGTGAAGATGGCCTCACCGCGGCCCTGCGTTTTCGAAAGGGCGATGAGTTGAGGGCGGGCTCGTACCTCTCGCAAGAGAGCGTTGGAAATTGATGTAATGCGCTCGGCCGGTGTACGGCCACGGGGCGCGATCCTGCCGAACTGATCGGTGATCTCCTCGATCAACCGGTTGAAGAGCTCGTCTCGGTTGCCGACGTGCCAGTAGACGGTAGGGGTCCCGACGCCAAGCTCGGCGGCGAGCTTGCGCATGCTGAAGGCATCGACTCCATTCTCCTCGACCATCTTCATGGCTGTCGCAAGCACCTTGTCGACCGTGATGGAAGAACCGCTGGCCGGTCCGGCTGGGCCCGTCTTTCCCTTCTGCGCCACGACTTCGAACCTCGGTTCCTAGGGTCGATCCGACCGCACGTCTGCTCCCGATCCTCTGATCGCACCAGAGGCGTCGAGTGCCGAGATGGGACGGTTTCTCGCCGGCACCACCGACAGCATTGCTATGTGTGGTCCCGAGGATCCGGAACGCCGGCCGGGGTGCCCTCGTGGTACTCCACGAACTCGATCAGATACCCGTCAAAGTCCTTCACGTAGGCCATCGTCACAGGCCAGCGTTCGAGCCGGCTCGGCGGCGACACCGACTCGCAACCCGCAGCGATCGCCTTGGCGTACAGCGCAGCGCAGTCATCGGTGTTCACGTAGAGCTTCCACAAGGCGGTGCCCATGTCGATCGGACCCTTCCGGTCGAGATGTTGGGCGAGCTGCATTCGACTACCACCGGCTGAAGACTGCAACACCGCCTCCTTGATGTTGGGGATGTCAGTTCGGCTTTGCAACGGAATGCCGATCACGCCCTCCCAGAAGTCGATGGCGCGCTCGAGGTCACTGACGTTGATGCAGTACTGAGAAAGGATCGACCCCATTGCTCTACCTCCTGCCAAACGATCGGATCACAAGCTGACCATCAGCCTCTTGACGAGATTCTGGGACTGCGCTGGCGCAATGCACTGGTAGCGGGCCGTGACTCCGCACGGTGACGAACGCAAGGCACTTTGTCAATCGGAGACGGTCACGGGAATGACCTCCACGCCGGACAACCACGGTCGACCGGCCGCTTCGATGTCCCTCCACTTCTTCAGCTCCACCCCGCCGGTCTGCCCGAGATCCTCCGGTGTGGGCCCTACACGGTCAGCCAGAGATTGCAGCTTGCCGACGTCGAAGCCGTAGACCTTTGCGGCGTTGAGCCCGAGGATCCGCCGCGCATCGTCGACCGGACAATCCCAGAAGGTGTCGCGGAGCCACTGGCGAGTGTGGGGCCACGTGCCCTCTGGGTGGGGGAAGTCGTTCCCCCACATGATGTTCCCGACGCCGATCTCGACACGACGGGCGATCTCGCGTCGCCGGGTGTTGGACGATCCGATAAAGACATTGCGGTCGAAGTACTCGCTCGGGAGCATCTTCAATTTTGGGGCGATATCCCCCATCTTCTTAGTGGCGTGCTCGTTCATGTACGCGATATCGGACCTCCACAAGAGGTCGGCAGCCCACCACGATCCCCCTTCGGTGACGGCGAACTTGAGGCCAGGGTGACGCTCGAAGGCACCTGACCAGAGCAGGAACCACATCGGCCGCATCGTCCAGAAGATTGTCTCGTTGGCATAGATCCCGAGGTCGGTGCCGATCTCCTCGCGGGGCGGGCCCCGTGTGGGTGTGGACGACCATGTCGAGCTCCTCGCACACGGTCCAGATGGGCTCGTATCGGAGGTCGTTGTAGGGAGGGTAGGGGCGCCACATCGCAGGGATGAGGATGCCACCGAGACCCGAGGACTTGGCTCTCCGGATCTCGGCGACGGCAGCGTCGATATCGTGGAGGATCGGCACGACGGCAAGCCCGCACCGCCGAGCCGGACTGTCGCTGCACAGTTGGGCCAGCCATCGGTTGTGGGCCTGGGCGCCGGCCATCAGCAGCGTCGGGTCGTACTCACCACTTGCACCGAGGCCGGCACCGAACGGGGCCGATGCTCCTCCCAACACTGCGTCGGCGTCGGGGAAGATGACCTCACCGACCACGCCGTCT
This sequence comes from uncultured Acidimicrobiaceae bacterium, assembly GCA_963824195.1. GTDB lineage: Bacteria > Actinomycetota > Acidimicrobiia > Acidimicrobiales > RAAP-2 > Bog-473. The sequence goes on from CAWGOJ010000008.1 coordinate 433,514, forward strand.
GCTTCGAGCTCAGAAGTCGCGACGAGCCGCATCCCATCCCCCCCGGAGTCCCTCCTCGTTCTCGTCGTACCAGTCCTTGACGAACTCAAGCTCTTCCACCTGGGCGTTCATTGAAGCGCGGAGCGCAGCGCGCTGGACCAGGTCTTCGTCGAAGGCCTCCCGGTACCGTGGTTCGAGGTACTCCTTGTACTGCGCGTCGGGGAGACCGGCATGGGTGTCGGACGAAATGATCAAGTAGTTGTCGGTCACCACGGTTTGAGGTCTCCTCCGGAGAATGCAAGCGAATGGGAGTCAGCAGGAACGCGTTCGAGCGGCGCATTCACCTCGCTGAACCGAGGGCCGACGCGAGCGGCGACGGCGGCCAGCTTCTCGAAATCGAAGCCGTAGACGCGGGCGGCGTTTCCTCCGAGCATGGGCCCCACCTCCTCGGGGTCGATCCCGGCAAAGGTGTAGCGCAGGGCTTCGGTGGTGTAGGGGTAGGTCCCCTCGATGTGCGGGTAGTCCTGTCCCCACATGATCTTGTCGAGACCGATGTCGTACCGGAGCGGTGCCTCGTTCGGACGAAGGAAACTGGCGCCAACGAAGCAGTTGTTTCTCCAGTAGAAGCTCGGAGGCTCGGGAATCTCCTTGATGAGCTCGGCCCCGAAGTGCGCCTCGGCGTTGCCGTCGTCGGCGAAACGGCTGTACTGATGGTCGAGCATGGTGAGTGTGGCGGGCACCCAACCCGATGACTGCTCGGTGAGCACCAGCTTCAGGCGGGGATAGCGGGCAAACGCACCCCCAAAAGCCATGTGCCAGAAGACCCGATGGGAGAACCAGCCCAGCTCCACCATGAAGATCGCCATCGAGGCCAGGTGTTCACCCATCTCGGGGCCGGCGGCGCCGGAATGATTGTTCACCGGCATGTCGAGATCCTGGCAAGCGGCCCAGATCGGGTCGTAGTCGGGGGCGCAGAGCGGAGGGAGCCCCGAGTCAGGTGGCACGCCCGGCAGCAGGACCCCTCCGAAGAGGTCATGTTCTCGCGCCCAGGTGATCTCCGCGACGGCGTCGTCAACGTCGTTGAGGAAGATCTGGGCCAGGCCGGCACGCCGGCCCGGAGTCTCCGCACAGAAATCGGCCAACCACCGATTGTGCGCCCGAAGGCCGGCCCAGCGGAGCTCGTAGGTGTCCGGGGTCGGGGGCCGCGCCAGGAGATTGCCGGAGGGGAAAAAGGGCGGAATGGTGTTCGGGAACAGGACTTCCGCGACCACCCCATCATCCTCGAGCTCGCGGAGACGGGCGGCGGAATCCCAGTTGCGATAGGCCGTCTCCCCCTGGAGGTCAGCGTACGGGTTCACATAGGACTTCGCCCAGGCATCGAACTCATCGAGGTAGCGGTGCTCGAGGTAGTCCCGGTAGTCGAGCATCTCGGCGCCAGCGTGCCCGTCGGAGGAGATCACGATGTAGCGATCGTCGGCGAGTGGCTCCATCTCAAACCCCCCTGGGTCTATGACAGCGTTATACTCCAAACACAAATGATATGCAATCGTCGGTTTCCGTCGCTGCCCGTGGGGGGAGGCGTCAGCACCGACGTTGGCGTGCCAGGCCCGCAAGCCCGCACATCTGACAAGGGAGGGTCGTCGTGAAGGACGTCGTGGGCAAGGTGGCGGTCGTCACCGGGGGTGGACAGGGCATCGGACGGGCATTGGTGGAGCGCTTCGGTGCGGAGGGGATGAAGGTCGTCGTGGCAGACGTCGTTCCCGCGTTGGTCGAAGCGGCAACGGGCGAGTTGATCGACAGGGGTCTCGAGGTGACCGGCGTCGTCACTGACGTCACGTCATTGGACTCGGTCGAGGCATTGCGCGATGCCACACTCGAGCGATACGGGGCGGTTCATATCGTCTGCAACAACGCGGGGATCGGCTCGGGATCCGAGGGTCACCTCTGGGAGCACCATGTCAACGATTGGCGCTGGTCGCTCGACGTCAACGTGATGGGCGTCGTCAACGGCATCTACGCCTTCGTGCCCACCTTGCTCGCTCAGGGCGAGGAGGGACATGTCGTGAACACCACTTCCAGCAACGGCGGGTTCACCCCACTGATAAACAGCGCTGTCTACGCGACCACCAAAGCTGCAGTCACCACCATTACCGAGTGCCTCTGGGGCCAGCTGCGGGAAATCGGCGCACCGGTCAGCGCGTCGTTGCTGTACCCCTCCACGTTCTCACCGGGGATGCTCAATACCGGCATCTGGCGACCCGGAGCCAATCGTCCGGAACGCTATGACCGGCCGGGCGCGCCAGCGAAGGAAGGACGCGACGCACTCGGGGCCTACCTGCAGCGCATGGAGGCTGCCGGCATGGAAGTGCAGTTCGCACCCTTGTCGGAGGTGGCTGACATCTGCTTCGACGGGATCCTCAACGACACCTTCTGGATCACCGTCCCACACTCCGAGCAGCAGCAAAAGATCCGGGATCGCGCCGCGTCACAGATCGACGGCAGCCCTCCCGAGTATCTCCTGGAGGCCAACATGATGACGTCCAGACCAACCGACACAAAGAGCTAGTCGGCACACCTCCGACGCCGCCGATCCTCACGGGTCCCGGCTTCCACGGAAGCTACAACCCAATTCTATCGTGGACGGCTGTCTGAAGTCGGTGCGCATCAACCCGCTCCATCAGGCAAGCCGGGGAGGCGTCGGCCGCCGGCCTGGACACAAGTGAAATAAGATTCTAGTATCTTGACTTCTCAATCGCCGCTCCCGCTCGGCAGCAGCGAAACCTCACACGTAGGAGGCCCGTCTCCGATGGCCATGCCCCACGACATAGGTGCGATCGACACCATGTTGGGATTCCCTCATCGAGACATGAAGGAGGTCTATCGGTTCATCACCCGACAGACCAAGGACAGCCAGTCCAAGGAAGAGTTCGAATTCCCGGTGGAGTACATGTTCAAGGACGTTCCCGAGAAGTCACTAAAGGACGTCGACGACCCGATCGCCATGACGGTGCGGGAGATGGACCTGTGGGGAGTCGAGAAGGGGTTGATCGGCGTAGGTGACCCGGCGGGCACGGGCGCCGAGGCGATGAGGCGATTCCCCGATCGGTTCATCCCGTCGTCGGGTGCCGACCCCAATGAGGGTATGGCGGGAATTACTCGCCTCGTCCGTGAACATGAGACGTTCGGCACCCGGGCCGTCGGCGTGTTCCCCGCGGGAACGTTCCCCCAGGTCCCGATCAACGACAAGAAGATGTACCCGATCTATGCCAAGTGCGTCGAGCTCGGCATCCCTATCTTCTGCTGTGCCGGGATTCCCGGTCCCCGTCTGAAAGCGGCCTGCCAACACGTGGAGCTCATCGACGAGGTGATGTACGACTTTCCGGACTTGGTCTTCGTCACCCGGCATGGTTGCGAGCCGTGGACCGCGCTCGCCGTGAAATTGATGCTGAAATGGCCCGGGCTGCACTACTCAACGAGTGCTTTCGCACCCAAGTACTACCCGAAGGACATCATCGACTACGCCAACAGTCGCGGTGCCGAGAAGATCATCTATGCCGGGTACTTCCCCATGGGACTCTCCCTGGAACGCATCATGACCGAAATGACACATGTCGGATTCAAGGACGAAGTGTGGCCCAAATTCCTCCGCACCAATGCTCTCAGGGTTCTCGGTCTGGAGTAGGTCCTCTGCCACCGAGATGAGTACGCAACGATCGCAACCGACCAGAGGAGCGAAATGACCACCACCACCAGCGACACAGCTGTCGGTTCGAGTGCCACCATCGATTATGGGACGTTCGACGCCGACAACCACTACTACGAGGCCCCTGACGCCTATACACGCCACATAGAGAAATCAATGGTCAAGCGCGCCATGCAGTGGGCCGAGATCAATGGCAGGCAACGTCTCCTCGTCGGCGGCAAGGTCAACAAGTTCATCCCCAATCCCTTGTTCGACCCCGTGGCAAAGCCCGGCAGCCTCGACGAGTACTTCCGAGGGAAGAACCCGGAAGCAAAGGACATTCGGTCTCTCTTCGGGGACCTCGAGCCCATTCGTGCCGAATACCGTGATCGCGACGCTCGCCTGTCCGTCATGGACCACCAGGGCCTTTCGGGTTGTTTCCTGTTCCCAACGCTTGGCGTCGGGATGGAGGAGGCGCTTGCTGATGATCCGGCCGCACTGGTGGCGGCTTTCGAAGCGTTCAACCGGTGGCTCGAGGACGACTGGGGTTATGCCTACAAGGAGCGGATCTTCGCGGCGCCGATGATCACCCTGATCGACGTTGATGCCGCGGTCGCCGAGCTCGGTCGTGTCCTCGATGCCGATGCGCGGATCGTGTGCATCAAGGGCGGGCCCGCGCATATGCCAGGTGGTCTCATCTCTCCAGCCGACACCCGCTTCGACCCCTTCTGGGGCCTCGTCAACGAGTCGGGAGTGACCGTCGGGATCCACTCAGGTGACGCCGGCTACGGAAGGTACCTGAATGACTGGGAGCCCGTTGGTGACTTCGAGGCCTTTCGCTATTCCCCCCTCCGCACGGTCCTCAGTTCGGACCGTCCGCCCTTTGAGACGATGGCAGCGTTGCTGTGCCAGGGCCTCTTCGACCGCTTCCCGAGGGTGCGGGTCGCAAGCATCGAGTCCGGCGCAAGTTGGGTGCCGGTGCTGATCAAGAAACTGAAGAGGGCGTACAGTCAGATGCCGGGCTCATTCCAGTCTGACCCGGTCGAGAAGCTACGCCAGCACGTGTGGGTCGCGCCGTTTTACGAGGACAATCTGGCTCAGCTGAAGGAATTCATCGGCACGGAGCACATCCTGTTCGGTTCGGATTGGCCACACGCCGAAGGCCTGGCCGAGCCACGCGACTTCGCGTTGGACCTCCGACGACATGGTTTCAGCGAGGACGAGATCCACACCGTGATGGCCGAGAACGGCTGGCCGCTGACCCGACCGACCACCTGAGGTCGGCCGATCGGGTGCGTCGTTGCCTGTCGGATCGGCAGGCGCGGCGTCGTGCTCTGTAGCCGTCTTGCATATGATATGCGGGACATGGAGCCGGGGTCACACTCGTCCCCGTTTAATCCGATCGTATTCCCGACCGCTGCGAGGCACGGACGCATGAGCGAAATGCTTGAAGGAAAGGTTGCCGTCGTCACGGGGGCGGGCCACGGCATCGGTCGCGGTCATGCGCTGGAGTTGGCGCGGCACGGCGCACGGGTCGTGGTCAACGATTTGGGGAGTTCGGTGACGGGTGAGGGTTCCAGCAAGGACGCGGACCTGACCGTCGAACTGATCGCCGCACGCGGGGGAACCGCCATTCCGGACTACGGCGATGTTGCCGACGAAACCGGTGCTGAGGCAATGGTCGAGCGGGCCGTCGGCGAATGGGGGCGCCTCGACATCCTTGTCAACAACGCCGGAATCGTTCGCGACGGAGCCATTTGGAATCTCACCACAGAGGCCTGGGACGCCGTCATGGGAGTCCACGTCAGAGGGCCGTGGCTGACCAGCCGTGCCGCAGCTCGTCATTGGCGTTCACTCGACAAAGCGGGCCTGGACAGCCGGGGCCGGATTATCAATACGACATCGGGAGCCGGGCTCGTTGGAAATTTCGGTCAGACGAACTACGCGACCGCCAAGGCGGCCGTCGTGGGGCTCACGCTGACCCTGGCTCTGGAGCTGCACCGTCTGGGAGTCACGGTGAACGCCATCGGACCTGCCGGAGCCACCCGCATCACGGGCACCATGCCCAATGCCCCTGCCGTCGTGGAACCGGACGAAATACCCGAAGACTCCTTCCATCCGTTGGATCCCGCCGGCAGCTCTCCGGTGGTCGCCTGGCTGGCCTCAGACGAGGCGCAGTATGTCACCGGCCAGGTCATCCGGGTGATCGGGGACCATATCCACCTGATGCGCGGCTGGCAGGAGGGCGCGTCGGCTTCGAACGCGGGAAAGCGTTGGGACGCTACCAAGGTGGGTGACGTCATCGCGAGCCAGATCTTCGGCACGCAGGGCCTCGGACTGCAGACCTGGTCGAGGTAGACATGCATGCTGATGCAGGATCTCGGTTTTGCCGATCGCAGCACTGCCTCAATGGAGCAGCTCGTCGGGACGTTCGATCTGGCCGGTGAGCCTCCGGTCAACCCCGACGGGGTGGCAGAGGCCACGAATGCTGTCTCCCAACAGCGCCGCGGCGTTGCGCATCGTTGCTTCTTCCAGGCCAACTCCGTGTCGTCGATGTCTCGAGGTCGCCCGGCATGGCCACGCCCTAGGGCAGGATGCCATACCTCGGTGCTGGCAGGAAAGGACCGCTCGAGCGGGCGTCGCTCAGTGCCAGTCCATCGATGATCACGTTCCGTAGCTGTCGGGGATCGATGACGTCGTCGTAGCTCATCGTGTTGGCGGCTCGGAAGGACCCGGCCGCCTGCTCAGCAATGGCCCGCTCTCGTGCTTCGTCGTCGAGCTTGGACGACTCCGCCGCGCTCGCCGCGGGCGATGCGCCGAGGGTGACGGCCGGGAAGGCAAGAGTCAACGTCTGTCCGTCGAAGGGGTTCATCGCCATGATCGTCGATCCGAAGCCGAAGGCTTTGCGAAGTGTGACGTGGAACTTGGGCGCGCTGATGCGGTGCTGGGCGACGAACATCCGGGCCACGTGCCGCAAGGCACCGGAACGTTCTGCGACGGAGCCGCCCATGACGCCCGGGTTGTCCGCCAGGAACACGACGGGGAGGTGGAACGCGTCAGCGACGCCGAGGAAGTGGGTGGCTTTGTCGGCAGCGTCGGCATCGATAGTGCCGGCGAGGACAGAAGGATCATTGGCCACGATCGCCAGACTGTGCCCGCCGATTCGCGCCAACGCGGTCACGACTGCAGAACCAAACGCGGGCTGCACCTCGAGCAGGGTTCCTCGGTCGACGACCATGTCGAGAACCACACGCATCTTGTAGGGGCGGCGCGGGTTGGGTGGGATGACGTCGAGAATCTCGCCCAGGTCGCGGCGAGCTATGTCGCCAGTCTGCATAACCGGTGGCGCCGTCCAGGCATTGGACGGGAAGTACGAAAGATACGAACGGGCGAGGTCGATTGCTTCCGGATCGTCGGCCGCGAGGTTGTGCACCACGCCCGACTGTTCGACATGGACCTTCGGGCCACCCAACGCCTCCTTCGTCACATCCTCGCCCACAGCAGCCTTGACCAACGGAGGTCCGGCGGTGAACAACGACGCCGACGGTGTCATCACAACAAAGTCGGACAAAGGCGCCGTCAGCGCTCCGTGTCCGGCTGATGCTCCGAGAACCAGGCAGACCATCGGCACATGCCCAGACAGATCCGCCAGCGCCTGCAGATCGTTGGGTCGACGGCCGGCCGGTGCGTTGGTAACGCGATGCCCGGCTCCCTCGAGCATGAAGACGATCGGTACCCTCTCCTGAGCGGCGAGCTGCACCAGGCGATACCGCTTGTCCGACGCTCCGGTCCCTATGGAGCCACCCAACACAGTGAAGTCCTCAGCTGCGGCAATGGCCGGGCGCCCATCGATCACTCCGATCCCGCCGACGAGCGCGTCAGCCGGGGCATGCGGCGCACCGGCTTCGGGTTCGTTTCCGACCAGCGCGCCGAGCTCGACGAACGTCCCCGGATCGAAAAGCCGCTCCATGCGCTCCCGAGCGTCGAGCTTGCCCGCTGCTCGATGTTTGGCCACCCGCTCCTCGCCGCCCATGGCGGTCGCCTCGGCTCGCTTTGTTGCCAGCTGGGCGAGCAGCGGGGCCCACTCGTCCCTGTTGGCCGGTATTTCCATCAGGTGGCGCGGATCAGGGAAGGGTCGCCGGCGCTGCGGTCGGCGGCCGTGCTCCGAGACTCATGAAGTAGTCGCGGTCACTCTGATCAGGTGCTCTCCCCACCCTGGTCACGGTATCGACGTCAGTGGCCTCCGCTCTGAGAGCGCGAACCGTCGCCCGCTCTTTTGACCTGATCGCAAACGGGTCGAACGAGAAATGCCGCATCGCGTTCTCGTGGGTGATCTTGTTGATCTGCTCGTCTGAGAGCGTGGCGAACTGCCGTTCGTTCACCTCGGGCCCCTGGGGCCATGAGCTGTCAGAGTGAGGAAAGTCGGACTCCCAGCAGACGTTGTCGATATTGAACTGGTCGATGAGGCTCACGCCTACGGGATCGTTGATGAAGCAGCAGAGAATCCTCTGCTTGAACACATCGGCAGGTCCCATGCCGTCGGGGAATCTCTGTCCTGTCCAGCCCGAATGACGTTGCTGGATGTGCTCAGCCCTCTGGAGGAAATATGGGATCCACCCGATGTCACCCTCGGTGAGGGAGAACATCAGGTCAGGAAAGCGCCACCAGAAATCCGCCCACAACAGATCGCCCAGCGAGTAGACGGACATCACCGACGAGAGACCCATCGCCACCGAGGCGGGTGCGTCAGCAGAGGTCGACGCGGCCTTGGACGACGACCCGACGTGCAAGCAGAGGACCGTGCCAACGTCGGAGCACGTCGCGAAGAGGGGATCCCAGTGGCCTGAGTGGATCGACGGCATGTCGAGTGCCGCCGGGTTCTCCGAGAACGTGACGGCATGGCACCCCTTGCCGGCAAGCCGACGAACCTCGTCCGCCGCCTTGTGCACGTCGAAGAGTGGCAGGATCCCGCAGGGAATGAACCGATCGGGATAGCTGGCGCACCATTCTTCGATGTGCCAGTCGTTGTAGGCCCTGATCATGACCTCGTTCACGGCCGGCTCCGGTCCTTCGTTCAGCACCTGACCCGAGAACCCGGTCCAATTGGGGAAGTTGAGGCCCGCGAGCGTGCCCCCCGCTGACATGTCACGTACTCGCTCGTGCACGTCGTAACAACCCGGGCGCATTTCGCTGTAACTGGTCGGGTTGACGTTGAACATCTCTGGCGGTTTGCCGGCAACGGCGTTCAGCCCGAGGTTCCGACCCTTCTTGTCGCCGTACCACCACTGCTGGAAACCGCGCTCGTCTGTTTCGACCCGGGGTGCCTGGTCTCGGTACTTTGGGGGAACGTGACCCTCGAACATGTCCGCTGGCTCCGCGATGTGATCATCCACGCTGATGAGGATCATGTCATCTGCCTTCATCGGCGCCCCCTTGGATCCGGGCAGGCCGACACGCGTACCCGTTGGCAATCTCCATATTATATTCAGTCTCTCATGCGCCTTCCGCTGTCAGGGAACCCCTGCTCGACAGCGACACGACGGGCTGCACCCTGATGCTCACCGGCGTCCGGGTGGTCGACTGCACCACCGAAATTGCCGGCCCCTACTGCTCCAAACTGTTGGCTGATGCTGGTGCGGACGTGGTCAAGGTGGAGCCACCCGAAGGTGACCCTCTGAGGCGTTGGGGCTCGGGCGCTCTCTTCGAGTACCTCAACACGTCGAAGCGCTCGGTTCAGGGTGGCACCGGGGACCTACTGGCCGCGGCAGATCTCTTCGTCAGCAACGAGCCCGTCGACGCCGGCGCGCTCTGGGCCGAGAACCCATCCTTGGTCGTCGTCACCATCACACCGTTCGGTGCCGAGGGACCGTGGGCTGATCGTGCGAGCACAGAGTTCACCCTGCAGGCTGCGTGCGGGTCCATCGGGCAGCGTGGCCTGCCGGAACAGCCGCCTCTGGCCGCCGGCGGACGTCTGGGCGAGTGGACATCGGGCACCTACGCCGCGCTGGGGGCGATCGCTGCGCTCCGCGAGGCCTTTCGCTCTGGCCGTGGGGAGCTGGTCGATGTGGCGATGCTCGACTGTATGGCCGTCACCATGGTCACATACCCCTCGGTGTTCGCCTCGTTTGCCGGGTGGCCCACGGTCGCCGGGACGGGCCGGACAATCGAGGTTCCCTCCATCGAACCCACGCGGGACGGATACTTCGTCGTCACCACGAACAGCGCTCAACAGTTCCGGGACTTCCTGCTCATGATCGAGCGGCCCGACCTCGTGGATGATCCCGACTTGCCGCAGGTCGCCAAGCGATTCCGCCGCCGCCAGGAGTTCCTGTCCGCCGTCCACCAGTTCACGACACACCACACCACAGAGGAGATCCTGGAGGCGGCCGCCTTGTTCCGGATCCCGGCGGGTCCCCTCCTCAACGGATCGACCATGACCGAATTCGAGCAGTTCGTGAACCGCGGTGTCTTCGTGCCGAATCCCTCCGGTCGATTCTTCCAACCCCGTGTTCCCTATCGCATCTCAGGGGCGTCACCGCGCCCGTTCGCGCCTGCTCCGAGTCTTGGTCAGCACGACGGCGCGATCGACTGGCCCCCTCGGACGAACGGCTCCGGTCCGGCTGGCCGCGGTACGGCCTCGGAGGGCGACGACGCCGCCGATGGCTGGCGGCTCCCTCTTGCCGACATTCGTGTCGTCGACTGCACCGCATGGTGGGCCGGTCCCGTGGCCACCGCCGCCCTGGCCGGTCTGGGAGCCGACGTCATCAAAGTTGAATCGGTCACGAGACCCGACAACATGCGCTTCGCCAGCACCCGGCCACCGACCCATGACCGCTGGTGGGAATGGAGCCCGATCTTCCACGCCGCGAACGCAGGCAAACGTGGAGTGACATTCGATCTGTCTCGTCCAGAGGGAGCCGAGATGTTCGCGCACCTCCTGCAGACTGCCGATGTCCTGGTGGAGAACTTCACGCCCCGGGTGATGGAGCAGTTTGGCTTCGACTGGGAACGCGTCCACGCGCTGAACGACCAGCTGATCATGGTGCGGATGCCGGCCTTCGGCCTCGATGGACCTTGGCGGGATCGGACGGGGTTCGCCCAGACCATGGAGTGCCTGACCGGCATGTCCTGGTTGACGGGGTTCCCCGATGGACCCCCAGTGTTGGTGCGAGGGGCCTGCGATCCCTTAGCGGGGATGCACGCGGTCATCGCCACCATGCTTGCGCTGATGAAGCGCGATCAGGGCAGCGGCGGCATGCTGGTCGAGGCAGCCATGGTCGAGTCCGTGCTGAATGCCGCAGCGGAACAGGTGGTCGAGTACGGCTCGAGTGGGACGTTGCTCTGCCGTGACGGGAACCGGGGTCCGCAGGCCGCTCCCCAGGGAGTCTACCCCTGTGCCGGAGAAGACCAGTGGGTCGCCATTGCCATCGCACATGACGACCATTGGCGGTCTCTGCGGTCGTTGCTGGACGACCCGCCGTGGGCAGGGAATGAAGCCTTGACACACTCGGTCGGCCGGCGCGCCGCGCACGACCACATCGACCGTGAGCTGTCTTCGTGGACCAGCCGGCGCTCGGCCGAGGAGTCCGCTCGGATGCTCCTCGACGTGGGCATCCCGTCGGCGGTGGTGGTTCCTCCCCGCGACATCGCGGCCAACCCGCAACTCCGCTATCGAGGCCTCTTCGAAGTGGAGGAACACGCGGTCACCGGAGCCCATGAGATCCCGACGCTGCCCTTTCGCTTTTCGCGGGTGGGTCGCTGGCTCAGATTGCCGGCGCCGACCCTCGGCCGCGACAACGACGCGGTCCTCGAGGACCTCGGCTACTCCCCCGCAAGGATCGAGGGCTTGCGGCAATCCGGCCTGATCGGCGAGCTCCCGACGGGTCTGTGACGCCGCGCGCCGAGGTCGTGCTGCGCGACAGGGAGAGCTCTGTTCGGGTTCAGGCTGAGGCCGCCACCTCGGCCGCCCACCGGTAGTCGGCCTTGCCACTCGGGGACCGGAAAACCTCGTCCACGAAGACCACCCGTTTCGGCACCTTGTAGCCGGCCAGCGACGCCCGCACCAGAGTCATCAGCTCGCCCTCGGTGGGCTCCGTCCCGGGCGCCAGCTGAACGATGGCGACCACACGCTCACCCCAGCGCTCGTCGGGCACGCCGACGACCACCACGTCGTAGACGGCGCGCGACTGGCGCAGCACGCCTTCCACCTCCTCGGGGTACACCTTCTCGCCTCCCGTGTTGATGCACAAGGAGCCCCGCCCGAGCAACGTGATGGTGCCATCCGCCGCCACCGTGGCCATGTCCCCGGTGAGCGACCATCGGCGCCCGTCCCACTCGACGAACGTCGTGGCGGATTTCGCCGGGTCCTTGTGGTACCCGAGGGGGATGCGCCCGGTGCGAGCCACGCGACCGACGATGCCCGAACCCGGTATCACGGGTCGGCGGGTCTCCTCATCCATCACCACCGCCTGCTGGGCGGTGAACTGCGGCTCCGGCTTGTCCACCGTCGGTCCCACGAAGATACGTCCGGCTTGAATTCCGGTCTCGGACGATCCATAGCCGTCGGAGAGCGGGATGGAAGGGAAGGTGGCGAGGAACCGGTCGCGCAACGCCGTCGACAGCGGCGCTCCGCCCGAGCTGACCACGGCAAGCGATTCGATGTCGGGTTTTGGATCGAAGTCGTCCCATGCGTCGAGCAACGGTCGCATGACGGCGTCCCCAACCGTGCTGGTGGCCGTGACCTTCTCTCGCTCGATCGTACGCCATACCTCGCGCGGGTCGAGCGAGCCCGACCACAATACGACCTTGTTCCCGCTGAAGAGATGGAGCAGCACCACCCATCCGCCTGCCGCGTGCATCAACGGAGCGAGGAGCAGGAATGTGCTCTGATCGGGCGCTATGCGCTGGACCAGCTCCGCGACCGACGTGACCTCGGGAAGGGCGGGATTGCCACCCCCCATACAGGCGAAGAAGGCGTCTTCCTGTCGCCACACCACGCCTTTGGGCAAACCTGTGGTGCCGCCGGTGTACAGGATGTAGTGATCGTCCCCCGACCGAGGACCGAAGTCCCGAGTCGGCGACGACGAGGCCAGCGCGTCGTCGTACGTCGAACCGGTGGCCAGTTTCCATTGCAACGTGGGGACACGGGGTTCCACCTCGGTGACCCGGTTCGTGAAGCCCCACTGGTGGACCACGCCTACGAGGTCGGCATCGTTGAACAGGTGCTCCAACTCCCCGGCTGTGTACCGATAATTGATGTTGATCGGCACGGCTCGGACCTTGTAAGCGGCCAACGTGGCCTCCACGTATTCAACACAGTTCTGCAGATACAGTCCAATGTGGTCTCCGGGCTGTATGCCCTGCTCGACGTACCAGTGGGCCAATCGGTTCGACTGCTCCTCCAGTTGCGCGTAGGTCCGCCGCTGTTCACCACAGTGAAGGGCCACCCGATCCGGCACACTGTCGGCGACCGCCTCCCAGAGGTCGGCCAGATTGAAACCGCTCATAGGGGTGTCGGATTCCCTACCGAGCCGAAGCAGGATCGAACGGCGGCAGGCATCTCGAGACTCCGCCCTCTGGACCGCGGGCCCACGTGCCGGGTTTCCGGTCGACGCGCAACATCACCGGGCGACCCAGCCCCGTCAGGCGCTGCCCACGGCCCGTTGTCCTGCGACTCCCCCGACGACATTCGTTCGTATACTATATTCGATGTTGACGGATCGTGGATAGTCCGCCGCTGAGATGCGGGTGTGCGCAATCGTCCCGCCTCGCATGCGTCGTCAGACGAGGGTCTCGATCCTCGGTTCAGGGAGGGAAAATGGTCGGAGGTGGCACAAACTGCCAAAGGTGCGGTGTGCGCGCGGTCTCTCGGCTCGCGTCACCTCTGCGGCCCGATCCCCGCTCCGGTCGAAGTGCTGATTGAATAACTCGATCGCAAGCTACTCGGGGGAGGGTATGAGGATGCTCCGCAAAGGATCAGGCACATTTCGAAAGTCGGCGCTGCCGCTGGCAATGGCGACCCTGATGGTCGCCGGCACGTGCGTCGCACTCTGGTCGTCGACCGCTACCGCGGCGACGTCAGCGAGCACTTCGTCCAGCGGTGTCTGGCCCGGGGTCGGAAAGATCTGCGAACCGGGACCCGGCGGCGCCTCCTCGGTGCGCGGTGTCGGCGCCAAGACCATCAACATCGCCGTGTTCAACGACGCCGCCAACACTGTTGAGCCGGGACTCGAGGCCGAGTTCCCCCAGCAGGCCACGGCGTTCGCCGACTGGTGCAATGCCGCCGGTGGCATCAACGGACGCCACATCGTGATCGACAACCGTGACGCCGCGCTGTTCAACGCGGCGCAGCAGGCAACCGCGGCCTGCCAGAGCGACTTCATGGCGGTCGGCGGCGGCATGGCCCTCGACCAGCCGTCGGTCCCCATCCGTGAGCAGTGCGGCTTGGGACAGATCAGCGGCTATGTCGTCTCGAACGCTTCCGATCTGGCCACCGACCAAGTCGACCCCAGCGGCATCAACACGGACTCGGTGACCGCGGGATGGTTCGGGGCGCTGGCCAAGGCCTACCCGCAGGCGGTGAAGGAGGCCGGCATGGGTGGTTCCGACACCCCCTCCGTCCTCCAGCCCGAAACGAAGTACGAGTTCGGCGCCGAGGCTGAGGGCTGGCATGTCGCCGACTTCCTTGAGCCCCCGGTCACGGTGGAGAACTGGGCGCCCTACGTCGAGGACTACCAGAGCAAGGGGGCCGAGGCCCTGTGGCCCGCCGACAACGCCAACTTCACCCCCTTCGCCCAGGCGATGACCACTGCCGGCTACCACCCGGCCTTTGTCTTGCTGGGGACCCAGTTCGCCAACGCCCAGACGCAGCAAGCCGTGGCCGCGAACCCCAGTCTGCCGCCGGTCTACGTCGAGACGTCGTGGTGGCCTACTCGCGCTGGCCTCGCAGAACCCCTCGACCGAGCAGCTCGTCAACACCATGCACACCTACGCCAAGGGCGACACCATCGACTTCGACGACGAGGAGGGGGCCGAGGCGTGGCTCCTATGGGCGAAGGCAGCCTCGGCATGTGGCGCCAGCCTCACGGTGACGTGTGTGCTGAACAACGCGGCTGCGGTGAAGAACTGGGATGCCGGAGGCATTGAGGCGCCGATTCCCACCTTGACGCTCTCCAACAAGAACCCCCAGCCCTCGCCGTGCTTCGCCATCCTGAAGATGGAATCCAAGGGAATCGTCTACGACAAGGCGATCACCGACCCCACGCAGTCCATCTGGAACTGCAACCCCAAGAACGTCGTGCACCTGACGGCGCAACAGCAGCAGCAACTGAATTCCTTGTGAGGATGAGTTCGGGCCGCGGGGGTGGGTGCAAACTGCATAGTCTTGCCCGGGCAGGCGACTGATCATCCTGTCGGGGGACGGCCGTGCATGACTTCATCATCTTCACCATCGGCGGCCTGGCTGCAGCGGGCATCTACGCGATAACGGCGAGCGGCCTCACCCTTACCTACACGACGACCGGGATCTTCAATTGGGCGCACGGCGCCATCGGGATGGTCTGCGCCTTCGCCTACTGGCAGATGAGCATCGGCTGGGGCTGGCCGACGCTCATCTCGATGCTCGTCTGCCTCCTCGTGCTGGCGCCCGTGATCGGAATCGTGATCGAAGCGGCCGTGATGCGCCGGCTCGAAGGGGTCTCGGAGGCATCCAAACTGGTCGTGACGCTGGCCATCGCGCTCATGCTCTTGGGCCTCGCGCAATGGATCTGGGATCCCACGACATATCGGGCCTTGCCCCCCCTCTTCAACAACGACACCTTGGTGCTCGGCTCGATCAGGATCTCCTACAACGACGTGACCGTCTTGATCCTGGCCCTGGTCGTCGCCATCGGGCTGCGCCTGTTCCTCTACCGCACCCGCATCGGCGTCACCATGCGGGCCAGCGTCGACGACCGGACGCTCACTTCGCTCAACGGGTCGAGCGCCATCACCAACGCCCGCAACGCCTGGATCATCGGCTCCATACTGGCCGCACTGGCGGGGATCCTCATCGCACCGACCCTCACCCTGTCGGCCTCCGCGCTCACCCTGCTCATCGTCAACGCCTACGCGGCCTCGGTCATCGGGCGCCTGCGCTCCATTCCGATGACCTTCGTGGGTGCGATCATCCTGGGCCTGTCCATCGCGTACTCGGTGGCCTATCTGCCCCAGAACCCCTACGTCCAAGGGTTCGAGAACGCGGTGCCTGCGATCATCCTCTTCATCGCCCTCTTGGTCCTGCCCCAGCTCGCGCCTGCGCGGGCACCGCCAGCTCCGCAGCCGCGAGCTGGCCTTTCGCCCCACGTGGAACGGCACCGGCCTCTTCTGCGCCGGCACGATCATCGCCGCCGTCTTCTTGGCCACCACTGTCTCGACACCCGACCTGTTCAGCCTCAATCGCATGTGGGGGCTGGCCATCGTCGGGCTCTCGGTCGTCCCCATCGTCGGCTACGCCGGGCGCCTGTCGTTGTGCCAGATGACCTTCGCCGGCATCGGCGCCACCATGGTGGGGCATCTGGGAGCCGGTGGGAACCCCCTCTCCCTACTGGCCGCAGCCGGGGTGTGTGCAGTCGTCGGCGTCATCGTCGCCATACCCGCCTTGCGTCTCTCGGGCATCTACTTCGCGCTGGCCACCGCGGCCTTCGCCATCACCATGGACAATTGGGTATTCGTCCTCCCATCCTTCAACCTCTTCGGGCATCCCTACGCGCCCTTCGGCTCGGGGTCGCTCGTCTTCGCTCCCTTCCGCATCGGTTCTCTCGCGCTCAACTCCAAGACCTCGCAGTTCATCGCGGGGTCCGTGGCCTTCGTGATCCTGGTCGTGCTCGTCGTGGCGCTCAGACGATCGGAGTTCGGGCAACGTCTGCTGGCCATGAAAGACAGTCCCGCCGCCTGTGCGACGCTGGGCATGAACGGCCGGGCCACGCTCATCGGGGTGTTCGCCTTCTCGGCCGCCCTGGCGGGGGTCGGTGGCGGCATCTATGGCATGGCTCTCGGCAGCGCGGCTCCCGACGTCTTCCAGTTCTTCAACGGGCTCTCCGTGCTCTTGGTGATGGTTGTCTTTGGGATCACCTCGTTCGGTGCGGCGGGGTTGAACGGCCTCTATCAGGGTTCGCCGCTGTTCACCAATCTCTTCCCTTCGCTCACCCAGTTGCCGCTGCTCCTCGTCGGCCTCGGCGGCATCGGTGTGGGGACCACGCCCAACGGGACCATCCCGGGCAGTATCCGCCCGGTCTATCTCTCGGTGGCGCGACGGCGCTGGCTGGTGGCCCTGATCGTGGTGGTGGTCGGGGCGGCCTGGGCGCTCCGGCTGAGCGGGGCGATCGGCAACTGGCCGATGACGATCATCTTGGTGGTCGACCTCGCGCTGTTCCCGGTCCCGGCCTACGTCGCCGACTACCGAGCGAGGATCGCGCCGCCCGCATTCGGCCTTCCAGAGCGCCGGTCGAAAGACAAGAGAGACGCCTGGTTCTCCGAGGCGGTGTCGGACGAGGGTCCTGTCGGCTCGTCCGATCCGCTCGCCGCCCTGTCGGGGGCCGGAGGCACCAGTGGGACTTGAAATCGACGAGGTCTCGGTTCGCTTCGGGGGCCTGGCCGCGCTGTCCGAGGTGTCGCTCGGCGCTGGTGAGGGTGTGATCACCGGCTTGATCGGGCCGAACGGAGCCGGCAAGACGACGCTGTTCAATGTGGTGACGGGGATGCAGCGGCCCAATGCAGGGACCGTGCGCCTCGACGGTCGGGATTTGCAGGGGCTCTCGTCCTATCGTCGGGCCCGGCTCGGGCTCGGACGCACGTTCCAACGCTTGGAGCTCTTCGGGACCCTGACCGTCGCCGAGAACATCGGTGTCGCCGCATCCGTTGCGCAGCGCGGCGTTGTGAAGGCCAGGTCGAGGGCGATCCATGAGATCCGCGAGGAGCTGCTGGACCGGCTCGGACTGACGCCCGTGGCCAATGACCGAGCCGATACCTTGCCGACGGGGACCGGTCGCATCGTTGAGCTGGCGCGCGCCCTTGCCACCAGGCCCAAGGTCCTCCTCCTCGACGAACCGGCGGCGGGCCAGGACACAGACGAAACCGAGCGCTTCGCTGAGGTTCTGCGCGACCTGGCGAACGACGGACTCGCCATTCTGCTGGTCGAACACGACATGGAACTGGTCATGAACGTCTGCCACAGCGTCGTGGTCCTCGACTATGGCCGCATCATCTGCATCGGCACGCCGGCCGAGGTCCGGGCCGACCCCGAGGTCCAGGCCGCGTACCTCGGCACCGTATCGGCAGCTGTGGCCGATGGCTGAACCCCTCTTGGAGTTCCGGGGCGTGCGGGCGGCCTACGAGGAAGTCGAGGTGATCCACGGGATCGACGCGACGTTCGAAGAGGGTGTCGTGACGGCTGTCCTCGGGGCAAACGGTGCCGGGAAGTCGACCCTCCTCGCCCTGGCGGCCGGCATCATGGGGCCGAGCACGGGTGAGGTTCGTCTTCGCCGGTCAAAGGGTACGCGTGGGATCGACGTCCAAGTTGGCCCGCCGGGGGCTCTGCCTGATCCCCGAGGGCCGCGGCGTGTTCCCGAACCTGACCGTGCGGGAGAACCTCTGGGTCATGACGCACAGCGGTTCGGGGCGACGACACGTCGAGCGTTGCGCGTTCGAACGGTTCCCGCGCCTGGCGGATCGCGCTGACCAGCCGGCCGGCACGCTGTCGGGCGGCGAGCAGCAGATGCTGGCGCTTGCCCGCGCCGTGGCGACGAGCCCGCGGTTGCTCATGCTCGACGAGCTCTCCATGGGCCTCGCGCCCATCGTCGTCGACGCGCTCTACAGCCATGTCGTCCAGCTGGCGGCGGAGGGCATCACCGTCGTGGTGGTGGAGCAATTCGCACGTACCGCGCTGTCGGTTGCCACCTCGGCCATGGTGATGGCGAACGGACGGATCGTCCAGACCGGGACGGCACTCGACGTGGAATCGGTGCTCCATTCTGCCTATCTGGGACCCGTTCAACCCGCGGAGGCGGGTTCACCGGCACACAACGGGACGTCAGATCACACCGACACCGGTTCGGGAGCCAACTAGGAATCTCGAGGGACGCCTTCGCTCAAGCGGCGCCGCCCACCGTCCGGTCCATACCGGGGGTGCGCTTCTCAATGAAGGCGTCGATGCCCTCCGTGGAACATCCTCGCTCGTGCTTGCTGGACATGTACCCGGCCGGGAACTCCATGCCCGTGCTCGGCGTCCTTGGCCGGCGCACGCAGACTCTGGGAGTGGCGCCTTGCGTCGGCCGAAGGGAACGCAGTGAGGTCCACGGCCCCACGTTCGTCAGTGCTCAGCGCGGTTGTTTCTCGTCCTGTGGGTTCCACTGAGATGCGTCACCCGCCTCACGAAGTGCGCGCTTCAAGCTCCAACGCTGACCTGACGAGCGCGTCGTTCGCGTTCTCGGGCAGCCGGTCGAGAGGCTCCTCTAGCTCCTGGACTGTAGGGCCGAGCTTCGCCGCAAGCGGCGCCAGCTTCGCCAGATCGAAGTCGTAGAGGTTGGCGCAATTCTCCCCCAGGATCCTCTGCTTCTCGTCTGGACCGATCCCGGACATCACCTGGCGCAGCGTTTCGCGGGTGAAGGGGTGGGTCCCTTCGTCGTGGGGGTAGTCGCTCCCCCACATGAACCGGTCGGCACCGATCTGTGCCCGAACTGCCATGTCGCCGGGTCGGGGTTGACTGACCCCCATCCATACGTTCTGGGCGAAGTACTCACTCGCGAGATGCCCGAGCTTGTGCTCGTCGCCGTAGCGGATCTCCCCGGTCTGTCCAGTCGTGCGGATGCGGTCAATGGTGGCGTCGAGATCTCTCAGCAGTTTCGGCACCCAAGAGCACTGGGCTTCCGTGATCGCAAACTTCAGCCGCGGGAATCGCTCGAAGATGCCGCCGAGAACGAACTGGACGAAGGGCCGCTGCGAGTAGAAGCTTGCCTCGTTGATGTAGAAGAGCATGGCAAACGGATAGTCGCCGTAATCAGGTACACCCGTGCCCCCGTGGATGTTGATGGGCACCTCGAGATCCTCGATGACCTCCCATAGCCGGTCATAGGCGGGGTCGTAGAGGGGGCGGACCCACTTGACATCCGGTGGGATATTGGGCAGCAGGATGCCGCCGCGAAGTCCGTGTTCCTTGATCCAGTGGACCTCGGCAATGGCGTCATCGATGTCATTGAGGAAGACCTGGCCGATGCCGGCGCGGCGCTCGGGGAACTCAGAACAGAAGTCCACGAGCCAACGGTTGTGGGCCCTGATGCCGGCGAGACGATGCTCGTACTCTTCGGCCCTGGGGGGCGCTGCGAAAAGGACGAAGCTCGGGAAGAAGGGAGGGATGGTGTTCGGGAAGATGACCTCGCCGACGACGCCATCGGCCTCCTGCTGACCGTTGCGCATGTCTGTGTCCCAATTGCGGAGCCGCCGCGTGTCCCCGAGATCCCGAAAGGGATTCTTGTACTTGGCCCGCCAGGCGTCGAACTCCTCGAGGTACTTGGGGTCGAGGTATTCCCGGTAGGCAGCATGGCTGCCACCGGCGTGACTATCCGCCGTGATGATGGTGTAGTGACCATTCGCGCGGTCGATCGTGTCGTTGCCCGTCTTCATTCGTGCTCTCAATCCTGCCGCCTTCATCGGAGGCGACTTTGAAAACCATCCGTTGATATAATATACAATGGCTGTTTAGCGGTCTCTGAGCGGTTGAGGGTCGGCCTACGGCGACCGCGTCCCAGGGGTCGACCAGACTCAATACACCCATCGAAGCATTGGGCCTTCTAGCGGGCCGGACTGGGATCGAACGGCCCGCGCCCCATCTGGTCGCGCACTGTGATCACGGCGGCATTCGTCAGCGTTCGGCGCTGCCAATTGGCCCCGTCGACGACGAGGGTATGCCCGGAGATGAACCGTGCGAAGGGTGAGGCAAGAAAGGTGGCAGCCCAGCCGAGCTCTTGAAGTCGCCCCACCCGTAGCGCCGGCTGGCAGGCGTCCTTCTCGCTGGTTCGGTCAAGGTTGCCCTTGATGTCAGCCGTCATGTCCTCGTGGGGGAAGAGTCCGGGCACCAACCCATTCACCTGGATCCCATATGGCCCCCATTCCACGGCGAGCGTCTCCACCATGTTCTTCACCCCAGCCTTCGCAGCGGCTGAATGGGCGAATCCGGGACCTCCTGTCCAGGCGTAGGACGCCCCGACGTTGACGATCGACCCGGCCGTCCCGGCTTCGATATGACGCCGGGCGAATTCACGCGAGCAGAAGAAGGTCCCGTTGAGGGTGATGTCGACGACGGTCCGCCAGGCGTTGGGGGACATGTCCTCCGCGGGCACCGGAAAGTTGGCCGCCGCGTTGTTGATGAGCACGCCAGGAAGGCCAAATGTTGCGGTCGCTTCGTCGAGGGCGGCGCCAACCTGCTCGGCGTCACGGATGTCGCACGTCACCCCGAGCACTCGGGCCCCGAGTGCCTCGACCGCCTCCCGACCGGCGTCGAGATGCTCGGCCTTCCGACTGGCGATGACCAGGTCCGCCCCCAGCCGCGCGAACTCGGCCGCGATGGCCTTGCCGAGCCCGGTTCCGCCACCGGTGACGAAGACACAGCTCCCGGCATAGGTTCCTGCGGGCAGGGCCAACGTCCCTATGGGTGGCGGCTCCGGCAGTCCGCTCTGTGTGGTCATGGTCAGCTCCCCGTGTAGTGCGGCTCGCGTCCTTCGGCGCCAGCCGCTCGGAATTCAGCGAAGTCAGACGACTTGTTGATGAAGGTCTGGTAGATCAGCTCGTCCTCCATGGAGGACCGCACCCCGGGCTCGCTCAGGTGTCGCAGGACGCGGCGCGCCATCTTGACCGTCACTTGCGGCGACGCCGCGATCTTGTTCGCAATCTCCCATGCCGTTTCGTCGAGCGCCTCGGGTGCGACGATGCGCGAGACGATCCCGTGACCGTAGGCCTCTTCGGCGCTCATGGCACGCCCGGTCAGCACGAGGTCGCTGGCCACGCCACTGCCGCAGATCTCGTAGAGCCGTCCCATGCCACCGGTGTCGGGGATGACGCCATGGCCTACTTCAGGCAGCATGAAGCGAGAGCCCTCGGCCGCAATCCTGATGTCGCACAGGAGGGCCCGCTGGAAGGATCCGCCGATAGCCCATCCGTGGAACGCCACGATGATCGGCGCATCCAGCTCGAAGACCTGCAAGATGCCGCGATGGCCTCGGCTCATGAGCTCGTGATGACTGAGGGGGGTGACGTTGTTCCCGATGACCGTCACATCCCGACCTGACGACCATGCCTTCCCCTCGCCTCGCCAGATGATGGCGCGTACATCTGGACGGCCCTTCAGCTCGGTGAGGATGTCGAACAAGCGGGCGTCCATATCGTCATCGAACGCGTTGCGTTTGTCTGGATTGTTGTTGGTGATCACGGCGACCGGACCGATCACCTCGAGCAACACCTTGTCTGTCATCATGTTCCCTTCCTTCGGCGGGTTCGCCCATTATGAATCCCCGAACATCTGCCCCGGCCTGGTACGCCTGCTCAGCGCACCGCGCTGAAGGGCTGATCCTTGTCGACGCGGGGCTCTCGTGGAAGACCGAGCACACGTTCTCCCAGCGAGTTGCGCTGGATGTTGTCGGTACCGCCTCCGAGTCTGGACATCCACTGGTTCAGGAACGCCGTCTCCCAGATGCCGCCATCAGGCGCTGCGCCGTCGGCCAGCATCCCGTCGGCGCCGAGCAGCTCCATGAACAGCTCCCCGGTGAGGCCCATGTGCCGGGAGACGAACAGTTTGGTGGTCGATGCCTCCGGACCGGGCAGGCGCCCCTTGGAGAGGGCGGTCTGTACGCGATAGTTCATGTAGCGGAGGAGCTCCAAACGTGTGTAGAAGGCTGCCAGGTGCTGGCGGATCAACGGGTCGGTGCTCTTGCCGCACCGGCGAGCCAGGTCCGACACCTGCCCAATGGTGAATCCCTGACCGGTGCCGCCGATGAGCGCGCGCTCGTAGCTCATGGTGGTGTGAGCGACGGCCCAACCGCCGTCGATCTCCCCCACCACGTTCGCCGTGGGGATCACGACATCCGACAGAAAGACCTCGTTGAAATGGGCGGTCCCCGTGATCTGGCGCAGCGGACGGACCTCGATTCCGGGGGCGTGCATGTCGACGAGGAAATAGGTGATGCCCTTGTGCTTGGGGACTTCCGGGTTCGTCCGAGCGATCAGAATCCCCCAATCACTGTGCTGGGCACCCGATGTCCAGACTTTCTGGCCGTTCACAACGAAGGCTTCCCCGTCGCGCTCGGCACGGGTCTTGAGTGCCGCCAGGTCCGACCCGGCATCCGGCTCTGAGAACAGCTGGCACCACACCTCCTCCCCCCTCAGCATGGGTGGGAGGTAGCGCTGTTTCTGCTCCTCGGACCCGTGGGCGATGAGAGTCGGACCCGCCATGCCGATCCCCACGGAGAACACTCCGACCGAGACGTCGTACTTGGCCGTCTCCTGATTGAAGATGGCCTGGTGCCAGGCGCTGTCGCCGCGCCCGCCGTACTCGACGGGCCACGTGATGGCGCCCCAACCCCCTTCGGAGAGCGTGTGCTGCCACTCGCGGCACCGGCGGACGTAGTCAGGACGGGAGGGGTTGCGCGACCAATCGTCCAGGCCCGTGCGGATATCAGCGTGCTCCTCGAGCCAGGCCGATGCCGCACGCCGGAACTCGGCGTCCTCCTCCGTGTCGTCAAGATCCATCGCTGCCTCTCCACACAAGACTCGGCCAGAAAGGTGACCATCGCCGCGGCCGGCCCTCTGCCTCAGACGGAGGCGGATCGCCAAGCGCGAACTGACGGCTCAGATTGCGGCTCCCCGAGCGAAGTTACAGTCCCTCGTGAGGTGAATGGAGATCCGCGTGGGCCGGCCACGCATGGATCTGACTCCCCCGGGGTGCATACGTTCGTATACTATATTTGAAATTCGGTACCGTATACTCAGCCACTTCGAGCTGATACGGGGGAATTGGGGCGCATGACCCTTGGCATGCGCCACACATCGGGGAGTTCTCGGTTCAGGAGGGCAGACACATTGCATCGACTTTGGAATGTGGCCAACCCGTACACCCGTTCCGTAGGCACCGAGACGCGGCCGCGGCATGCCTGACGCCATCACCGACGAGGGGGTCGCCCGGCTCCGGCAGCGCATCGGAATTGCGCGTCCGCACACCAACCCCCCTCATTACCGGGTCCCGAACGAGGACGCTTTCCGGCACGTTGCCGAGGCGTACGGCGACGACAACCCGCTGTGGTGCGACCCGTCCTACGGTGCCGGAACCCGCTGGGCCGGTCCCATCGCCCCCCCTCATCTCGTCGGTGGGGACACCCTCATCGGGGAGGACGAGATCACCGCTCTCGAAGGTGAGACGAAGGCCCTGATGAAGGGTGACCCGCTCGGAGGTGTCCACGCCTTCTATTCGGGATCGTTCCGGGAGTGGTGGAACCCGCTCCGCCCCGCCATGCGGGTGACCCGCCGCAACGCCCTGGTGGGCGTGCACGACAAGGTCGGTGAGTTCGCCGGTCGCACCGTGCACGAGTGGCTGGCCGAAGTCTTCGCCGCGGCCGACGGTCCCGTCCTCTCCGGGCAGTACCGCCTGATGATCCGGGCCGAGCGGGAGAAGGCCACCGAGCGCAAGAAGAACGACGAGGTCGAGATCCGCGCCTACACCGACGAGGAGATCGCCGCCATCGGCGAGGCAGTCGCGGGTGAAAGAGCACAGCGGCGCGGCGCGGCACCCCGCTGGTGGGAGGACGTGAACGAGGGTGACGAGCTCCCGCCCTTGGTCAAGGGTCCGATGCGAGTCACCGACATGGTCGTGTGGCACACCGGCATGGGCATGGGGCTCTACGGCGTGGCGGCACTGCGTCTCGGTTACGACCAGCTGCAGCGCATGCCGCGGTTCTTCAAGCCCGATGACCTCAACATCCCCGACGTGCAGCAGCGCGTGCACTGGGACCCCGAATGGGCCCACCGGGCGGGGAACCCCGCCTGTTACGACTACGGCCGCATGCGCGAGACGTGGCTGATCCACCTGTGCACTGACTGGATGGGGGACGACGCCTGGCTGTGGAAGCTGGACTGCCAGTTCCGCAAGTTCAACTACGTGGGCGACACCCATTGGATGCGAGGTACGGTCACCCGGAAGTACCTCGCGGAAGGAGATCGGCCGGCCGTCGACCTCGACGTCTGGGGGGTGAACCAGCGGGGCGAGACGACGACGCCCGGACACGCGACCATCCTCCTGCCCTCCCGCGAGCACGGGGAGATCCGTCTCCCCCAGCCGCCGGGCGGAGCCACCACCTGCCAGGATGCCCTCGACGCGTTGGCCGAACGTTTCGCCGCCGAGGAACGGCAGTGAAGCCGTACCCCGACATGCCGACCGGTCTCACGCTCCGACATGACGGGGCGGTCCTGCGGCTGCGGCTCAACCGGCCCGAGCGTCGCAACAGCCTCACCGACCCCATCATCTATGCGCTGACCGACACGGTGGACGCCGCGGCCAGTGACGAGTCCGTGCGGGTCATCCACCTGGAAGGTGAGGGCGAGCACTTCTCCTCGGGCTTCGATCTGGCGGAGCGGACACCCGGTCCCGACCGCCCCCGGGTGGGCTCGGTGCACCGGCGCATGAACGGGCAGGTCAACCGCCTCATCCCCGCCATGCTGACCTGCCAGACACCGATCGTCTGCACCGCCCGCGGCTGGGTCATCGGCCTGGGACTCGACATCCTGCTCGCCACGGACTTCGCCGTGGTGACGGACGACGCCCGGCTCTGGGCTCCCTTCACGACCTTCGCGTTCACGCCCGACAGTGGCGCCAGCTGGCTCATGCCCCGTCTCGCGGGCGTGGCCCGGGCCCGCGAGATGCTCATGCTGGGCGAGAAGGTCTCGGGAGCGGATGCCGCCTCGTGGGGGCTGGTCCACCGCGCCGTGCCGGCGGCCGACCTGGACGCCGTCTCCAAGGAGCTCGTCGATCGCCTGGCTGCCGCACCGACGGTTGCGGTCGGGCTCACCAAGCTGTTGCTGCACCGCGCGCTCACCTCGGACCTCAACAGCCACCTGGCTGATGAGGCGTGGGCGATGGAGGTCGCCAGCCGCTCGGAGGACTTCCGCGAGTACGGGCAGGCGAGCAAGGAGAAGCGCGCGCCGCGATTCACCGGGCGCTAACCCACCACCGCACCGAGCGCACCGCAAATGCCCGACGTGCAGTTCGGATATAATATTCAAGATGGAATTTGCTGCGGCAGAGTCGGGGGCGGTATCCGCGGCAGGACGGCCCCTCGAAGGTGTCCGCGTGCTGGCCATCGAGCAGATGCAGGCGCTCCCCTATGCCACCCAGCTCTTGGCACGTCTCGGTGCTGACGTCGTCAAGATCGAACCGCTGACCGGCGAGCTTGGTCGGGCGTCGCTTCCGGCGATGTCCGACCCTGAAGGGCGTGCCGTCGGGGCCACCTTCCTGCGCAACAACTTGAACAAGCGAAGCATGTGCGTCGACCTGAAACAGCCCGATGGACGTCAACTCGTGCTCGACTTGGCCCCGCGTTTCGATATCTTTGCCGAGAATTTCAAGGCGGGCGCGATGGATCGCATGGGACTCGGTTACGACGACATCGTTGCCGTCCATCCACAGGTCATTTACGCGTCGGTATCGGGGTTCGGCAATTCCGTGCCGAGCCCCTACCGTGACCGGCCCGCCTTCGCTCCGATCGTCGAGGCCATGTCGGGTGTCTACGAGATGAAGCGCACGGGCGACGTCCCGCCCATCGTGTCGCCCGTGGGAGCGCTCGGTGACATTGGGGCGGCGCTGTACACCTCTATCGGGATCCTCGCCGCTCTCCGGGACCGAGACCGGACAGGACGTCCCGGCTACGTCGACGTCGCGATGCTCGACGCGGTCATGGCCATGACCGACATCGTCACGAACTACTGGTCGATGGGCGTCGATGGTGGCGACTCCGGTTCGGTGATCAACGATGGCTTCCGTGCCGCCGACGGCTGGTTCGTCATGCAGGTGGCTCGCGTTCACGTTTTCGAACGCCTGGCGCATCTCATCGGACATCCCGAGTGGATCACCGAGGAACGCTTCGCCACTCCATACGGCTGGGTCGAACATCTCGAGGACGTCATCCGCCCGGCCATCGAGAAGTGGGCGGCTGGGCGGAGCCGACGGGAGGTGTGCGAAGCCTTGAGCGAGGCCGGCATTGCCGCCGGCCCGTGCGCCAAGCCCGAAGAGCTGGTTTCCGATGCCCACGTCACCGCTCGCCACATGCTGGTCGGCATCAAGCGCACAGACGGCGTCGACCAACCGGTGCTGGTGCCGGGCAACCCGGCAGTGATCGTCGATCGTGGCGACGGTCGTGACCGACGGATCCCCTGGCTCGGAGAACACACGGACGAGGTCTTGCGCGATGAGCTCGGACTGACCGACGCCGCGATCAAGAGCCTGCGGGCGTCGTCGGTCGTCGGATAGAGGACTGCACTCGACGTTACCTACGACACGGGTCGACTCTTCGCCGCGGCCGAGTCGGGCGCGCAGTCGCCCCAGGGCAGCGGCGAATTCGGGGCGCCCCATGGACCACTGCTGCCGTTCGAGTTCGAGGGCGATGGCGTCCGTCGCTCGCAGGCAGACAGCGCTGTCATCGAGCGTCTGGCGTGTCAGGGCCAGCAGAGCACGATCGTGACCTGCTGCGCCGCCGCAAGCTCGTAGGCCACCTCGAGCAAGCTCACCCTCGGGAACGCAGCGCCAGGCCAGCTGGTGGCGGGCCGCCTCCTCGCCGTCCAATGACTCGCCGAACAGAGTCAGGGCGGCGGCGCCCTGCCGGCCGATACGCTGACGCAGCTGCCACAGATGACCTCCACCGGGGTGCAGGCCGACGTCGAGGAACCTGTGTCTCGAAACGAGCCGAAGGCGAGCACACGATCACGTCGCACGCCAGGGCCAGATTCATGCCGGCCCCGAGTGCCGGGCCCTGTACGGCGGCACGGTCGGCACATCATGGTGAGCGATAGGGCGTTGCGGTCCGCCGGGTGATTGAGGGTGACGATCGCCACGCCCTCGCGGCGGTCAACCCGAACGTAACCCGGAGCTTGCTGCGAGGCTTCCACTCCCTTGCTCCCCGCCATTCTCATAATGTATACAACCGTGCCAAACCAAAATGAAGCCGACCGCGCGTCGGGTGACCGGCAGCCTCGGACGATCCCCGAGGCGTTGGATCAGGCGGCGGATCGCTTCGGTGACGACGAGGCTTTGGTCGACGGGTCGACCCGGCTCTCGTTTCGGGACTTGGTCGAACGCGTCGAGCCAGTGGCGCGCGCGCTCGTGGCGAGCGGCATCGAGCGCGGCGACCGCGTGGCCCTGTGGGCACCCAACAGCGCCGCATGGGTGATCACGAGCTTCGCCGTGTACTCCATCGGTGCTGTGCTGGTGCCTCTCAACACCCGAAACCGCGGCGAGGAAGCCGGCCACGTCCTGCGTACCTCACAAGCGCGCCTGCTCTTCGCCGTCACCGACCTGCTCGGCTCCGACCTCGTGGCGTTGCTGGCCGACGTGCCCGGACTCGAAGCCCTCGAGGAGATCGTGGTGCTGGAGGGACCGCCGCGACCCGGGTGCACGACACTCGCCGAGTTCAACGCCCGGGCCACCGACGCGCACGGTCGGGAAGTGGCCCGCCGCCGGGCCGCCGTGGCCGAGGATGACCCCTCCGACATCATCTTCACCTCGGGCACCACCGGCAAGCCCAAGGGCGCCGTGCTGGAGCACGGCGCCAGTGTCCGCACCTACCTGGCCTGGTCCGAGCTGGTCGGCCTGCGCAGAGGCGACCGTTACCTCGTGGTCTATCCGTTCTTCCATACGGCCGGGTTGAAGTCAGGCGTGCTGGCCTGCGTCCTGCGTGGTGCGACGATCCTCCCCCATGCCGTGTTCGACGTCGTGTCGGTGATGGAGCGCGTGGCATCGGAGCGGATCACCATGCTGCCCGGGCCCCCGACCGTCTTTCAGTCGATACTCAACCATCCGGATTTTGCGTCGTTCGACCTCTCCTCGTTGCGTCTCTCGGTGACCGGAGCAGCCACCATCCCGGTGGACGTGATCCGCCGCATGCGCGACGAGCTGCGCTTCGAGACCGTCGTCACCGGATACGGCCTGACCGAGACGACGGGTACGGTCAGCATGTGCCGCCACGACGACGCGCCCGAGGTGATCGCCACCACGGTGGGGCGCCCCCTTCCCGGGGTGAGCGTGCGCATCGCGGACGACGCCGGTCGGCCCGTCGCCCCGGGCGAGCCGGGTGAGATCCTGGTCCGCGGCTTCAACGTCATGAAGGAGTACTTCGAAGATCCGGCGGCGACCAAAGAGGCGATCGACGAGGAGGGATGGCTCCGTACCGGGGACATCGGCGTCGTCGGCCGGGACGGCAACCTGCGGATCACCGACCGCAAGAAGGACATGTACATCGTCGGCGGGTTCAACGCCTATCCAGCGGAGATCGAGGGCATCATGGTCGGCCACCCACGGGTCGGTCAGGTCGCCGTGGTCGGTGTCCCCGATGAGCGCCTGGGTGAGGTCGGCGTGGCCTTCGTCGTTCCTCGTCCCGGTCAGACGGTCGACCCCGACGAGCTCGTAGCATGGTGCCGGGACCACATGGCGAACTTCAAGGTCCCGCGGTCGGTACGCGTGGTCGACTCGCTCCCCCTGAATCCCACCGGCAAGGTGATGAAGTACCAGCTGCGTGCGCAGCTCGCCGGGTGACTCGGGACTCGGTCGGGTGGCCGTGACGTCGGTCGCCTGATTCAGGTCCAGGCCACGATCGGCCCGGCCGCCCCGATCATCTCCGACAGCTGATGCGGGTCGGTGGCCAGGGTGCAAGGCGGCGACCCCTGCCGGGACGCCGCTGAGGACCAACCGACGCAGCCGCTCCCGGTGGGCATCGGCGTCAAGGCGATCGCCGTCGGGATCCCACGCCTCGACCGGGACACCAACCCTGAGCGCCGCCGCCGCGTCCACGACCAGAGCGGTTGCCTCCGCGTCGGCGCGATCGATCACGGCCAAGGCGGGACGGCCAGGGCGGCGGAGCAACGAGACGGCGACGCAGGCCGCGGCAAACCCCCGGAGGGCCGTCGGCGGGACGATCACCGCCCCGAGCCGGGTCGTGCCGAGCGTGCGTGCCACCCAGAAGCCGGCGTCGCCGGCGTCGGCCGCAACCAGCGCTCCGGCGGCGACACATTCCGCGTAGTGCATGGTCGCCCGGCTGGGTGGCAACGGACTCGCGGCGACACGCCAGCCCCGCTGGGTCACCTCGGCCAGGCGGGCCCGCAGCGGCGGCATGGTCAACGGCTGACGTCGGATGGACCCGCACCGCTCGGCCAGCGGGGCCAGGCCGCCCGGAGCAATTGTGAGCGCGGGAGCCAGTCGCCATCGGTCATCGGGGGACTCGGCGGGGTCCAGGCCCGTCGCAATGATCAGGTCGGCGCGATCGAGCTCGCTCAGCACGAAATCGTCGGCCTGCAGCCCCACGGTCGCCAGATGGTGCCGGCTCCTCCAATCGAACACGCCCTTCGCTCCCCAGGTGTTCAGGACGCCGACCCCGGCCGCCACGGCCAGATCGTGCAGGCCCGGGACGGCCCCGTCGCGGATGACCCCGGGGCCGGCCAACACGACCAGGGCGGCGGCCGCGGCCGCGGCGGCGACCGTCTCGTCCGCCGGCTCAATCCAATTGTCGTCACGTGCGGGCACCGGCGGGACCGAGCCCTGGACCGGCTGATCCGATTCCAGGGTGAGGCGAAGCTCTACCTCCCCTGAGGACGACAATGCGGGGAGAGCGGCCACCAACGCCTCGGCCGAGTCCGCCTCGATGGTGTGGCATGGCTCGTGGTCGAGCCCGGGCAACCAGAAGACACCGTCGCCTCGGTGCGCCGCGGCACGCGCCCCGTGGACCCTTTGGTGGGCCGCCGCGAACAGAGGGGCAGCCAGGCCGGCCACCGGGACCACTTCGAGTGCACCGAAAGGTGCCCCGTACGTGGCGTCGATGCCCGCGAGAAGGGCCACCCGTCGCCACAGCTCGGCCGCCGGGACGATCGTCATGTGGGGAGCTCGACCGCGGCGCGGGGCTGGTTCAACTCGATCCGGAACCCTCGATCGTGGCCCACTGCGGCTCCCGCTTCTCGGCGAAGGCCAGGGGGCCCTCGACCTGGTCGGGATGGCCCCACATGGAGACCAGCTCCGTGGCGCCGGCCCTGCAGGCGTCGGTGAGGCCACGCTCGAGGGCGCCCCACAGCGCCCGCTTGGTGGCCGCCATGGCGGCGGGCGAGTTGCGGGCGATCTTCTCGGCCAGCGCCTGGGCCTCCTCACGCAGGCGCTCGGGCGGATCGACCACCTGGCTGATCATGCCCAGCGCCAGCGCGCGCTCGGCCGACATGCGTTCGTGGCGGCCGACGAGGGCCATGCGCAGCACCGCCTCGAAGGGCATGCGCCGGGCCAGGCCGATCAGCTCGTAGGCGGCCACCTGTCCCACCGACACGTGGGGGTCGAGGAACGTGGCATCGGACGACGCGATCACGATGTCGGCGTCAGCTATCCAATGGAATCCCCCGCCGGCACAGATCCCGTTCACCGCCGTGATGACGGGCTTCCACACGTCGTTGTGCCAAGACGTGAAGTGGAAGTCGAACTTCTCGCTCGATTCTCGGTACCGCTCGAACCCGATGCCGTCGGATGCGATCTCGATCATGTCGGCGCCCGTCTGGAAGGCCTTACCTTCTCCGGTGTGGACGATGACGCGCACTGCGGGGTCGGCGTCCAACTCCTTCCATGCCTCGGCGAACTCGTCGCGCATGGCGTTGTTCATGGCATTCAGGCGGTCAGGTCGATTGTTGATCAACCAGCCAACCGGGCCATGGCGCTCGACCTTTAGGGTTTCATACATCGCTGCGAGTCCCTCTCGTGGATCCTTGACGTCAAGTTTCTGAGGTGGGTCGTGCGGTCGTCGGTGCGGCCCACTGTGGCTCCCGCTTCTCGGCGAAAGCCGAGGGGCCCTCGACCTGGTCGGGATGGCCCCACATGGAGACCAGCTCCGTGGCGCCGGACTTGCAGGCATCGGTCAGCCCCTGCTCGAGCGCTCCCCACAGGGCCCGCTTGGTGGCCGCCATGGCGGCGGGCGAGTTGCGGGCGATCTTCTCGGCCAGCGCCTGGGCCTCCTCACGCAGGTTCTCGGGCGGATCGACCACCTGGCTGATCATGCCCAGCGCCAGCGCGCGTTCGGCCGACATGCGCTCGTGCCGGCCGACGAGGGCCATGCGCAGCACCGCCTCGAAGGGCATGCGCCGGGCGAGGGCGATCAGCTCGTAGGCGGCCACCTGTCCCACCGACACGTGGGTGTCGAGGAACGTGGCGTTGGACGCCGCCAGCACGATGTCGGCGTCAGCCACGAAGTGCAGCCCGCCACCTGCGCACATCCCGTTCACCGCCGCGATGACGGGCTTCCACACAGCGTTCTGCCAGGACGTCAAGCGCAACTCGGCTCGGCGCGTACGTCCAGACTGCTTGCGGAGTGCGTCGGGATCCCGGCTGAGCTGGACCACATCGAGGCCGGTCTGGAACACCCCACCCTGTCCAGTGTTCACGATGACCCGCACATCCGGATCTTCGTCCAGCTCGCGCCAGGCCGCTTCCAACTCGTCGAGCATCACGGCATCCATGGCATTCCCGGCTTGCGGGCGGTTGAAGATGAGCCACCCAACGGGGCCATCGCGTTCAACCACCAGGGTGGAGTACGCGTTCAACTGCGCGGCACCTCCCGCCACGGCAGTGACGCATACGGGTCCGGCTCACGGGGCAAGCCGAGGACACGCTCGCCAAGGATGTTCTTGTTGATCTCGGTCGTCCCGCCCTCAATCGTGTTAGCCCGGCTGCGCAGCATCCCCCGGACCTCGTGCGGCAGCGAGTCGGCATAGTCACCCGAGTCCCCCAGCCAGGCGGTCGCCCCCATGCCCAATACGGACGTAGCCGCAATCTGGATGCGTTGGTTGAGCTCACCTTGATGGACCTTGCCCACCGAGCTCTCCGGCCCGGGGGGGCGCCCGGCGCGGGCACGGCTGCGCACCCGCTGGTTCGTCCATTCCCGGACACGCTCCTCGCAGTAGAGGCGCACGATCTCGTCACGGAGCACAGGATCATCCCACCCACTCGCCCCCGCTTCAGCGCTCCGGCGCTTCGCCAACCGGATCAGATAGGCGACACCCGAGCCTCCGATGCGGTCAACGCCACCCGAGCCCGCGCCCGAGACCATCTGGCGTTCCCCCGACAGGGTGGAATTGGCGACCTTCCATCCGGCACCCACGTCGCCCACCCGGCACGTGTCGGGGACGCGGGCCGCGTTGAGGAAGACCTCGTTGAAGTCAACCTCACCGCCCATGTGG
This sequence comes from uncultured Acidimicrobiaceae bacterium, assembly GCA_963824195.1. GTDB lineage: Bacteria > Actinomycetota > Acidimicrobiia > Acidimicrobiales > RAAP-2 > Bog-473. The sequence continues at coordinate 466,656 of CAWGOJ010000008.1, forward strand.
CGCAGCGGACGAACCTCGACGCCGGGCTGGTGCAGATGGATGAGGAAATACGTCAGTCCCTGGCGTTTGGGCACGTCGACGTCGGTGCGGGCGAGCAGCACAGCCCAGTCAGAGAGGTGCGCCCACGTGGTCCACACCTTCTGACCGGTCATGACCCAGCCATCCCCGTCGCGCTCGGCCCTCGTGGCCAAGGACGCGAGGTCGGAACCGGCACCCGGCTCGCTGAAAAGCTGGCACCAGGCCTCCTCGTTGCGAACGATCGGAGGGAGAAACCGAAGTCGCTGCTCCTCGGTTCCGTGCGCGAACAGGGCGGGCGCAGCCAAGTTGAGTCCGAGCGGGTTGAGACGCCCGAGGTTGAACGGGCTGAGCTCCTGTTCGACCCGTCGGGCAGCGTCGGGGGAGAGATCGAGCCCGCCGTAGGCGCGAGGCCAGGTGGCAGCCACCAACCCGGATCTCCCGAAGACGGGGTACCACGCCTCGTACTCGGCCCTGGTTCTGACTTCTCGAACCGCGGCCGGTCCTCCCCGACGGCCGGCCTGGACCCACGCCGTCGGAACCGTCGACGCAATCCAGTCTCGCACCGCCTCGACGACCTCGTCGACGGAGGCGTTCGGTGGCACCGACAGGAAGCTCCCGGTGTCGTCGTTGGTGGAGCCGGGGACCGTGAGCGACTCGGTCATCGGCTCATTCGATCCGTGGGGGCGGCATACGCGGGGCACCTGTCCCCTCCGGGGGGTCGCCCACCCGGTCGACCCCCCCTTTGGTCATTGCACACGAGCACCTCGGCCAAGTGTCCCACTCGTCAGATTGTATATTTTATCATGTCGTCGGTTCCGCAGCCACGGCATCCGCCCGCCCGGTGCAACCGCCACGCCATACTGGCGTGCCAACGCAGCAGCGAAAGCGCCGGTTGGGACTGCAAGGTCGCATAAGATATACGTATGCCATCGCCCACTGACAGTTCCCGCGCTGCAGCCAAGGGGCGATCGAACGGAAGTCGTGGGGCAAAGATCGTCCGCACACCCAGTGGGGAGTACATCGCCTCGCATATCCGGAGGTTGATCTTCGAGGGCGAGCTGCGCCCCGGCATGCGGGTTCCACAGGATGCGATTGCCAACGACCTCGGCGTGAGCCGGATACCAGTGCGCGAGGCGCTCATCGTACTCGAGCGCGAGGGCTGGGTCACCAACGAAATGCACCGGGGTGCCTTCATCAATGCGCTCGATGAGCCAACCGTCCAGGACCACTATGAGTTGTTCGGTTTGATCTATGGGTTTGCAGCAAAGCGTGCGTTGGCGCGCGCCGGCGACGACCTCCCCCAGCAACTCGGCGCAATACAGACCCAGTTCGCGCAGGCCACGACGGCGGACGACCACTACGACCTTTCGATCGCATTTCACAGCCTGATCGTGAAGGGCGCGGCATCGCCCCGCATCAACGTGGCACTTCGAGCCATGTCCGCACTTGTTCCCGGCAACTTCTTCGAGGAAGTGCCCGAGGCGGTGGATGTGGAGAGTCGGGGGCTGGCCGCCATCACGCGGGCGATGAAGCAGGGGGATGGGGACAAAGCATCTGTCGAATACGTCAAGATGATGCGGAACGTGGGAAACAAGGTGGCACAGCTGTTCCGGGAGCGTTCTCTGTTTGAGTCGGCGGAAGCTACAGCCTGACGATCGAGGCAGCCCCTGCAGCTGGACGGTGGTGTGGCATCCTCCCAATCCGTCGTTCCGCGTGCCGTACGCCCCGGCCGTGGTCCGCCTGGACGAAGGAGTGTGGACGATGAGGGCTGTTATCGGATGCGAGCCGGACGCATTGCATGAGGACATGCGGCTCGCCGTGGAATTCCATCCGGCATCCGATGAGATCACCCTTCCGTACTTGGCTCCTGCCATTGAAGGTCGGCCGTGAGCGACGAGGTATACCCCGTGAACGAGAAGGTCTACATCCACGAGTACATCGACATCATCGGACACAACCGAGGCCGCTACATGTACCACATGACTGCGAACTGGAGCCCCACGGCACAGGAGGAGCGGCACCAGCTCTGCTATGGCGTGTGGGGCGTCGTCGGCAGCACCGGACGATGGCCGCAGGTGGTCAACCTCTGGGAGGAGGATGGGTTCGACGGCCTGGCCCGGTCCTTCGGGCACGAGCTGGGGCATCGCGATCTACAGGACCCCAAGCTGGCTGCGTGGTGGGCGGCTGCGGCCGAGCTGAGGGCGGGGGGCGTGGATCGCCTGCTCCTCCCGGCGCCGTGGATGCCCACCATTGAGCAAGCCTGCTCAGCGGGAATACGAGGTGAGGTCTACGCGCACGAGCAGATCCAGATGCCGCCAGGGAGCTCCGCACGCTACTTGGACTTCGTTCACTGCGATGTCATCCCGGTGATGCGCGAGTTCGGGTGGGTCTTGGCCGGAGCCTGGGAGACGGCCCTGGTCGACGACCGCGAGTGCTTCCTGCTCTGGGCAGTCCCCACCTGGCAGGACTGGGCCGACCGCGAAAGGGGGCGCCGTCATCACCGGGGACTGGTCGAGCTCGAGGCACAGAACCTGGCGCTGACCGAGCGTACGAGCCGAATCCTCTTGGTGGAGGCGGCGCTCTCGCCGATGCGTCTGGGTCGACAGCCGTCTCGCGCCGACCGTACCGAGGACTGGGACGGTTGAAGCCGGTGCCGAGCCCCGTGACTCATGCCTTCTGAGCTCAAGGGTCGCCAGGCGCTGCCATCGCAACGAGCTCCCGACGCAGTATCTTGCCGACCTCGCTCTTCGGCAATTCGTCCACGTGCCGGAACGCGACAGGGATCTTGTAGGCCACCAGGTGGTCCCGACAGAGTCGATCAAGCTCCGCGTCCGGCGCATCACCGACGACAAAGGCGAGCGGCACCTCACCCAGGCGCTCATCGGGCAGGCCGACCACCGCCACCTCGCTCACACTGGGTGAGAGCAGGAGGACCTCTTCGACCTGCCCCGGAAACACCTTGTTGCCTCCGCGGTTGATCACGTCGCCGACTCGGCCTTCGATCCAGACGAAGCCGTCATCGTCAACGCGGGCGAAGTCTCCGGTGCGCACGTATCCCTCCGGATCGAGCCGATCTTCGAGACCTTCTCCGTCTGCGTATCCCGAGGCCATCCGCGGCGGCTTCACGAGCAACTCCCCAACGGTGTCGGCTGGCGTCGGCGATCCGTCTTCCCCCATCACCTTGATCGCCACCCCGGGGTGAGGCCGGCCAGCCGCGCCGATCTTCTCCGGGTGATCACGGGCGTCGGCCGCTGTCCATCCGATGACCTCTCCGATCTCGGCCTGCCCGTAGCCATTCAGCACCGTCACGCCGAACTTGTCGGAGAACCGGCGAGCCGCCAGCGGCGAGAGCGGTGCGGTGATGCTCCGCACGTAGCGCAGCGGCGCTAGATCGGTGACACCGGCGTCGTCGGCGAGCATCACCATGGCGGCCGGAGGCAAGACGGTCGACCGAATGGAGAAGCGGCCGACAAGCGTCGCGAACTCCGAGGTGCTGAAGCGGTCCATGAGCACCAGCGAAGCCCCGGCCCGCAGTCCGAACAGGACGTTGTAGATGCCGGCATTGAGCGCCAGAGACACCGGCACCAGGTTCGGCGATGGAGGACGGGCCGGATCGGCCGGCCGGCCGCGCAGCGGACCGAGAACGCGGTCGAGCAGCTCCAGGTATCCGGTGTGCGTCTGAAGGATTGGCTTTGGCTTTCCCGTGGTTCCTGACGTCCAGGTGACAAAGGCCGTGTCGGGCTCGTAGCGAGTGGGCGGCACCTCCGAGAGGCGCACTCCGGTGGTATCGATCACGGCAGCAGGGGCGGTGGACGCCAGGACATGGTCCAGCTCGGCCTGTGGCTGCCGTAGGTTGGCCGGCACGAACACCGCCCCGGCCAGCCAGACCCCGAACATGGCGAAGACGAACTCGGGCCCATTGGGCAGCTGGACAACCACCGCCTGACCGGGCTCGACCCCCGCGGACCGCAGCCGTGCGCCGATTCGGGCGGCTTCGACGCGCGCAGTGCCCGCCGTGACGGTCCGGTCCACGGTGCTGATCAGGTCTTCACCATCGGAAAAAGGGTGCGCGGTCAACAGGTCCGCCAAGCCGCCTTCGAGCGCCGTCATGACCGGGCCACGGCGAGAGACGGCCTCGCGGGGCAATCGGATACAGCCAATCTCAGCTCCACGTTGCGGAGCCCACTGACGGTCTGGAGGCGGGTCAACGGCTCAGACACGGGAGCATCCTTTCCGAGGGCTTCTCACCGTCCCGGCCCTCCGGCCGAGCATGATTGCATACATTATATTTGTTCTGGTCCCTGCCTACCCCGTGTCGGCAAGGACCAGGGGGTCAGCCCGGTGACAGGTCGATGATCTGGGTCCGGGTGACGCCTTGCGCAGGATGCGATGGTGATGGGGTCAGATCCAGTGCGGGATGGCATGCCTGCACGCGAATGTGAGGAGTCCGAGCGATGGCAGACAGTGAGAAGGGTTGGGCGGGGTCCCCAGACCCGATAAAGATTGGGTGGCTGGGCTCGGCGCTTGACGGCCCGGAGGGCGGCTACAACAAGATCCACCGGATGGCCTTCGACGAGGCGGTCGAGCAGGGATTGCTCGACCGTCCAGTCGAGTTCGTGCTCCACGCGGAGAACGGCTTGCCACGCGGCTCAGCTCGCAACACCGCGGATGGGTTCAAGTACCTCGTCGACCAGGGCTGTATTGGCATCGCCGGTGCGTACAGCTCCGACAACGCGATCACCGCGGCTCCGCTCGCCAACGAGCTCGAGGTCCCGCTGATCAGCTGGGCGGGTACCGAACGATTGGCCGGCGACTACTGCTTCCGACTCGGAAATGGTGATTGTGGGGGTGATGCCGCTCTGTGCGTCGCGTGGCTTGCGCGTCACGGGTACGAACGCGTCGCTGTGTTGAGCGAAGTCTCACCCAATGGAGAAGAATATTTTCGCTTCTTCCGACAAGAGTGCCGCAGGCACAATCTGAAAATTGTCTCGCTCGAGACCGTCAGCCAGCAGCCGGCGAATCTGACGGAGAACCTGGACAACCTTCGGCAGTCGAAGCCAGATGCCCTGTGCTACATGGGCTACGGCATGCTGGCGGCGCAAGGTCTCTTGCGCAAGGCGCTGGACGAACTGTCATGGGATCCCCCGCGGATCATGGGAACGTCCTTCATGTTCTATTTGATGGGATTCGAGAAGTTCGAGGGCTGGGTGGGAATCGACCAGTTCGACCCGAACAACTCGCTGGTCGAGGGATTTCATCGCCGGTTTGTCGAGCGATATGGTGAGGATCCGCCGATGTGGCCCAACGCCATCCCTGTCTTGGCGTATGACACGGCTCGCGTACTCACGGAGGGTCTCTTCCGCGCACCGACGCTCTCGGGACCCGGGCTCAAGGATGGGCTGGAGAGAATCCGCTTCATGCCGAGTGCCACCGGCGGACCGCGCACGCACATAGCTGCCGCACCTCATGAACATGGAATGTTCCGAGGGGACTGGCTGCTCTATGGTCGGGTGCGCGACGCAAAGCTGGAGTTCGAGGGTCTCTTTGAACCCGCGGAGTGAGCACGAAAGGACCGAGATGGCCGTTGGTCCACTGTGTTTCAATAATGCCAAATAGCCTTCACACCAGTTGAGAACCTACGCAGGAAGGGGCGCCATGCACGCCGACGACTTGATCATGGTCAGTGTGGACGACCACCTCGTCGAGCCGCCCAACCTCTTCGAGGGCCGATTGCCTGCCAAGTTTCAGGACAGCGCACCCAGTGTGAAGAGGCTCCCCGATGGCAGCGACGTATGGGTGTTCAATGGGCACACCATCCCGAACATCGGTTTGAACGCTGTGGCCGGTCGGCCTCGAGAGGAATATGGCATCGAGCCGACGGCATTCGAGGAGATGCGACCCGGATGCTTCGATGTCGATGAGCGCATCAAGGACATGAATGCCGGCGGAGTCCTCGGATCGATGAATTTTCCCTCCTTCCCCGGCTTCAGTGCCCGCCTCTTCGCCGCCTGTCGCGACAAAGACCTCGCACTTGCCGTCCTGCGGGCCTACAACGACTGGCACATCGACGAGTGGTGCGGCTCGTACCCCGGCCGATTCATCCCGATGGCGCTCCCCATCCTCTGGGATCCCGTGCTCTGCGCGGAAGAAGTGCGCCGAGTGGCCGCCAAAGGCTGCCACTCCTTGACATTCACCGAGAACCCGGCCGCGCTCAACTACCCAAGCTTTCATGACGCCTCGTGGGACCCGCTGTGGAAGTCGCTGTGCGACGAGGAGGTTGTGTTGTCGATCCATCTCGGCTCGTCAGGACAGCTTGCCGTGACGGCTCCGGACGCCCCAGTAGACGTGATGATCACCCTGCAGCCCATGAACATCTGCACCGCTGCGGCAGACCTGCTCTGGTCTCGCGTGATCAAGACGTTCCCAGACATTCGTATCGCCCTGTCCGAAGGGGGCACAGGATGGATTCCCTACTTTCTTGACCGGGTGGACCGCACCTATGAGATGCACCACAAGTGGACCGGGCAGGACTTCGGCGGCAGGTTGCCCAGCGAGGTGTTCCGCCAGCACTTCCTGACCTGTTTCATTTCGGATCCCATCGGGATCCAGCTTCGTCATCAGATCGGGATCGACAACATTGCATGGGAGTGCGACTACCCCCACTCCGACTCGTCATGGCCAAAGGCCCCCGAAGAGCTGGCCGGGGTGGCGGCCGGAGTTCCGGTCGATGAGTTGGAGAAGATCACCTGGGCAAATGCGTGCCGCTGGTACTCCTTCGATCCGCTGGCTCATCGACCACGGGAGCGATGCACGGTGAGTGCGCTTCGAGCTGAAGCGGCCGGACACGATGTATCCATCCGCTCGTACGATCAGGGCCGTTTCGAGCGAACCGGCAAAGGCGTGGACATGGGGACGATGGCGGCCAAGGCGACCGCCTAGCCGGTCACCAGCGCGGCGCCACCAGCGGAAGGTCGAGTCCAAGCAACTCGATGGCATTCTCCCGTGCCAAGCGGTTCACGATCTCCGCTGCTTTGTGACCGAATTGCTCAGCTGCTGCTTCCACAGAGTGCGGCCAGGTGCCATCTTGGTGGGGATAGTCAGTCTCGAAGACCACATTGCGCGGACCGACGCGGTCGAGAAGTTCCATGCCAACGGGGTCCTTGAAGAAGCAACTCCAGATCTGCCGGTAGTAGTACGTGGATGGTGGTTCGGGACAGTACAGCTGGGAGTTGCTCCAGCCTCGATGGGTCAACCACACATCATCCGCCCGCTCGAGCAGGTAGGGGATCCAGCCGATCTGGCATTCCGCGAAAAGCAGCTTGAGCTGCGGGAGGCGGTCGAGCACGCCGGAGAACATGAAGTCGGACATCCCGCCAATACTGTTCCCGAAGAGGATGGTGGCCGGCACTGCGTCCGGTGCGTCGGGCGAGGTTTGCGGAGTCTTGGTGCCTGAACCCACGTGCATGCAGATCACGGTCCCGGTCTCCTGGCAGACCCGGAACAGCGGATCCCAGTAACCCGAGTAGATGCTCGGGAGTCCCAGGAAGGTCGGCAGCTCACTGAAGGCCACGGCCCGTACGCCGCGCGACACGTTACGCGTGACTTCAGCAACGGCGAGATCAACGTCCCAAAGCGGGATCAGGCACAGCGGCAGTAGCCGGCCGTTGCTCGAACCGCACCATTCCTCCACCATCCAGTCGTTGTACGCCTCGACACATAACAGCGCGAGCGCGCGGTCCTTGCCCCACAGGAATTGCTGCCCGCAGAATCTGGGGTAGTTCGGGAAGCACAGCTGGGCCTGCACTCCGTTGAGGCTCATATCCTCCAGACGCGCCTTGGATTGCCAACAACCTGGGCGCATATCGTCGTAGGTCACTCCTTTGAGCAGCACCTCCTCGGCCGGGAAGCCGGCCGCGGCGATGGTCCGCTTGACCGAAGCCCGATGATCTTCGTAACACCACCAGGCAACCGGCGGGCCGTGGGTGCCGGGAGACTCAATGTACGACGCGCCTTCGAGCCGGGGCACCCCTCCGGGCATGTACTCGATATGAGGGCCCGCTTCTCGCAAATGGGCTGGAAGGCGGCTCGACCACACGTCAGGCGGCTCGACGACATGCGCGTCCAGGTCCACAATCCAAGGGATCTTGCCGACGTCTGGTTCGAGCGTGGTAGCCATTGCATATATTATATCTAATCGGTGCCGTTAGGGTGGACGCGATCCGTCCTGGGCCAATCCGGCGCCCCGCCGCAGTTATCACTGAGATGCGGCGCCTGAGAACCGCGGCGTTAGACGCGAATGGGCAGCTTCTGGTAGCCGCGCACGGTGCTGGTATGGAGAGGAACGGAGCGCTCCTTGTCCACGGTCCAAGTCTTGTAGCGCTTGAACGTCTCTTCCAGCGCGATTTTGCCTTCCATGCGGGCCAGTGCTGCTCCCAGACAGAAGTGGATTCCGTACCCGAATGCGACGTGCAATCGAAAGTTGCGGCGAATGTCGAACTGATCCGCTTCGGGATAGACGCGTTCATCGCGCCCCGCTGAACCCGTCAACAAGAGCACCTTGGAGTTCGCCGGGATGAGATGCCCGTGGAGTTCGACTTCTTCGGTCAGCCACCGACCTTGTACGGGTGACGGAGCCTCGTAACGAAGGAGCTCCTCAACGGCGTTGGGTATCAAGGATGCATCCTGCGCCAGCGCGGTCAGCTGCTCGGGATGGTCAGCGAGGATCAATCCAGCCCAACCCAGCAGGCGGGCCACGGTTTCCGTGCCAGCACTGATAATGAGGATCCCGAACTCCGTGCATTCCTGAGGGGTGAGGCGCCGCGGCACGCGATCGCTGCCAAGGACCTCCGCCTGCACCAGGTCGGTCAGCATGTCATCCCGCGGTTTCTGTCCTCGGTCCTCAATCTGCTGACCGATGTAATTGAAGAGCCAAACCGCTGATCGAGCGGACGCGGCATTGGCCATGCCAACACCGGGCTCCAGATGGAACAGACCATCAATGTGGTGGCGAACGTCCTCGCGGTCAGACGGTGGTACGCCGAGCAACGTAGCGATAACCGTGGCCGGAAGCCGGGCCCCGAAATCCTGCACGTAATCGAAGCTGTCCTGACCCTGCTGAGCATCAAGGAGACTTGCGCAGAGGCTTCGGATCTCCACCTCGAGCTCTGCGACGCGACGCGGCGTGAAGGCCTTCGACACCAGACGGCGCAAGGCGGTGTGCTCGGGCGGGTCGAGGAAGATCATCATGCCCTCGCTTTGGGCCTCCTCAGTCATGCTCTCCAACACGGTGGAATGTGCCGAGCTGTAGCGCTGGGGGTCCCGGTGGGCTCTCTCGACATCCTCAAATCGACTGAGAGCCCAGAAGTCGTACTGCTCGTTGTAGTACGCCGGAGCCTGGTCGCGGAGCCGCTTCCACACTGGATGAGGGTCGTCCTTGAGCGACTCGTCGAATGGGTCCCAACGCAGGTCGTCAGGTTGACCGGGGAATCTGCTCATTCCTGTTCACCTCGGGCGCTCGGGCCTCCATCACGCATCGTTCCTCCTGGGCTCATCGCACGTAGAACTGTTGAAACCAACCTCGAAACTGCGTGATCGGTTTCTCGCTCGGGGCTAGCGCAGGCGATGGCCGGTATCGCTTCCTTTCCCAAATCGGAATGTCTTGTCCGACCTCCGAGGTCACGGAGCGCACGAAGGCACGGGCGATGTTATCTGCGTGCGAATCCTTGTCTGGGTTCCTCAAGGTGAAGAGAAACGACAACTCGGACGCCTCATCGTCGATCGGGGTGCTGCACCCAATGAGGGAAGCTTCGATGAGGCCACGGTAGCGAGTCACGGCAAAGCCAGGGCCCCGGCCGAAGATGTCGATCCGGGCGTCGACGGGACCCCTCGATGACGGGAACTGTTGTGAGGTGAGCACAGTACGGTCATACCCCTTGAACTCAATCTGTTCGACTGTACCCACTTTGGGATGACTATGGACAAACTGGAAGTGCGCGTGGTCGTAGCCGTTCTCGGCCATCTCCTGTAGACACGTCCGCACGGTGAAATTGAAGACCTGATAGTCGCCATATTCGGGGTCGTCGTACTCTGGGACACTCATCAGATCCCAGAGGGGATCCACTGCGTCGGGGTGATACCAAGCAAAGACGATCCCGGCATGCTGAAGCGTGGGGTAGGTCCTGAGCGTGGCCTTGCGATTGGGTCGTTCGGCGTACGGGATGTCCACGTTGCGTCCCGCAGCATCAAATGCCCATCCGTGGAACGGACATCGCAGACACGATCCCTCAACGTTGCCTCCGAAGCCGATGTGAGCCCCCAGATGAGGGCAGAAGGCCTCTTGGCAGACGACCTGACCCGTCTCGTCACGCCACAGCACTACTTCCGTGCCGAAAAGTCGGCGGGAGATGACCGTTGCCGCTGGGACGTCGTCCGGCATGGCCACCTTGAACCAGCCAAACGGCACGGGGAAAGGGAACCTGCTCATCCGTCTCTTCCGAGTGGTCGCATCACCATCGTTCTGGCTTCCATCCCCTCACCTGCTGCCTCGACCGCTCCACGCTTCACTAGAATCCCGTTTCGGTGTATATCTGCCGCCAGACACTAGCGGATTCTCCCGGCAAAGCTAGACTGAGCTTCTAGTGGGATACTCCATCACCAAGGTTGACGTGCGTCGACACGGACCGGCATGGGCACCGGCAGGGCGAACCTGACATGGCAGAACCGGTATCGCCGAATGTATTGACCGAAGATCAACTGGCACGCCGTCAGCGCATCATCGACGCTGGCTTGGCGCTGTTGGAGCGGAACGAGTACGAGCGCATCCAGATCAAGGATGTGGCCGAGGAGGCCGACGTCGCTCTTGGAACGCTGTACCACTACTTCTCGTCGAAGCAGCACCTCTTCGCAGAGGTGCTCGTCAAGTGGGCGGCCACGCTTCGGGCGAGCCTGGCTCGCCATCCCCCACAAGGCCTGACGCCGCGCGAAAAGCTGACCGACGCGCTCCACCGTTCGGTTCGGGCTTTCCAGCAGCAGCCTCAGCTGGCCCGACTCATCGCGTCACTCGAGTTGTCGTCGGACCCCTTTGCCACAGAAATCCTCGAAAGGCTGGACCAGACGACAACCAGCGTCTACATGGAACTGCTCGACGGCGTGGAACCCGGCCGCGCCCGGACGATCGTCCGAACGATGGATGCTGTTCTCGACAGTCAGTTGCGTTCATGGTCCGCCGGCCGTCTGCCCATCACAGGCGTCTATGACTACCTGAGCGAGAGCATCGACCTCATCTTCGGAAAGGATCCCGAGGTTACGGGCGCTGATACGCACCATCGCCGCCAACCAGTCAGCTCCGGCGGCGATGGAGTTGACTGAGCTGTTACGTGTCCGCCTCAGATGCAGCACTCGCCGCCGCATCAATCATTTCGGTCTCCCCAACATCCTCGGCGACGGCGATAGAAGGCACATATGACGCGAACACGAGTTCTCTATCGTGAAGCACCCGCGGTCCTGGGGCGCCCTCGATTGACCGGAGATTCCATCATGCTCGAAATGCAGCTGGACCGCTACCATCGACGAGTCCGCTGAGCATGACGATGGGGGCGACGCTGCCGTCGACCTTCTGGGCGCTCATCGTCGAAGCGGCCATGGAACAACCAGAGGCCCCAGTCGTATCCGACGATCACGGCCGGTCGTTGACCCGAACCCAGCTCCGCGACGCAGCTGAGACGACGGCTGCCGCGCTCTCAGCTCGGGGAATCAGAGCCGGCACCGTTGTGTCCTGGCAGCTGCCAACGACGATTGAGGCCGTGGTGCTCCTCGTCGCGTTGACACGGATCGGCGCCGTGCAGAACCCATTGATCCCGATCCTGCGCGAGCGGGAGGTGTCGTTCATAACCGAGCAGGTCGGCACCGAGCTGCTCGTCGTACCGGAGGAGTGGCGAGGCTTCCAGCATGGGGCCATGGCGCGAGAGCTCGCACGGACTGGTGGCTTCGAGGTGATGGAGATCGATCTGAGCGAGCTGGGAGCTCCAGGATCACGGGAGAAGCTCCGGTTGCCGGTTGCAGACACGGACACGCTCGCTCAACCACCATCACTCGACGGTCCGCGTTGGATCTACTTCTCCTCAGGCACCACGGCCGATCCCAAGGGCGCCCGCCATACCGACGCCAGCATCATGGCCTCGGCCAACGCATTGCTCGACCTGATGGGGTTAGGCGAGGGGGACGTCTATCCGATCCCTTGGCCAATGACACATATCGGTGGCGCTTCGGTCCTTGCCTCAAGTCTTCGCGGTGGCGTCCACCTCGTCCTCTTTGAGACCTTCGACCCCTCGGAAACGCCACGCCGGATGGCCCTGTACGAACCCACGGTGCTGGGCACAGCTGTTCCGTTTTTCCGGGCGTACCTGGACGCTGCGCGCGAGGGCAACGATCAGCGGCTTTTCCCTTCCCTGCGGTTCGGGTGCTTCGGCGGTGCCCCCGTTCCGACGGAGATCCACGATGAAATGCGGGCCATGTTCGACGTGCCACTGGTGGGCAGCTGGGGCCTCACCGAGTTCCCCAATGCCACGTCTGCGGCACCGAGTGACGCCGTAGAGATCGTCTCGACGTCCGTTGGACGGCCGGCGTCGGGCGTCTCGGTGCGTGCTGTGGACGCAAGGGGCAACCTATGCGGAACGGGGCAAGAGGGGGAGCTTCAACTTCGGGGCCCCCAATGCTTCTCCGGCTATGTCGATGCGGCGCTCAACGAGGCTTCGATCGATGCCAGTGGGTGGTTCCACACCGGAGACCTCGGCACGATCGATGCGGCAGGGAACGTCCGCATCACGGGTCGTCTCAAGGACATCATCATCCGTAACGCCGAGAATATCTCCGTCGTCGAGGTCGAGGAAATGCTCTACCGCCATCCCGCCGTTGCCGAAGCGGCCGTGCTCGGAATACCCGACAAACGCACCGGAGAGCGGGTCGTGGCCGTTGTCGTTCTGCGCGACGGACGCGAAGTTGAGCTGACCGAAATCCGCGAGCACTGCCGCCTCCAGGGCCTCGCCGTCCAGAAGTGCCCCGAGCAATTGGAGGTCGTCGACGCGCTACCCAGGAACGCGATGGGCAAGGTCCTCAAGCAGGATCTGCGATCGCGTCTCACGTAGCCGCGGTAAACGACACCGGCGTGCGCGACTTCTCGTCTGCCCTACAGCCTCTTACCTAACCTTCCACTCTCTTCGCTTCTGCTGTGCGAAGAGTTCCTGGCCTTCTCGCAGCGCCCGGGCGCTCGTACCGAGCTGAAGGAAGACATTTCCCAGACCGAGAGCTTGCTCCGGTGAGAGGCTCCGCGCCGCCCATAGAGTCCGCAGGGTCGCCTGGACGCTCGTCGGCGGTTGTGACGCGATGACCTCTGCGAGTGCTCGACTTGTTTCGAGAAGCTCCTCCGGCTCGACAACTTCACACACCAGTCCTGCCTCACGGGCCGTCTGCGCCGAAAGGCGCTCATGAATCCCCACGAGGCTCATCCGTATCAGATCCCCAAACGCCATCCTGTCGGTCAGCAGGATGGGCTCGTACGAGGCCGTCATCCCGTAGGTCACGTGTGGGTCGAAGAAGGTGGCGCTCGCCGCCGCGATGATGATGTCGCTTTCACCTAGGAGGTAGAACCCACCACCACAGGCCATGCCATTCACCGCAGCAATCACGGGCTTCCACAGTCCCTGGCTCTTCGGCCCGATCTTCTGCCCCGGGTCGTCGTAGGTGAAGGGATCGAATTCTTCGTCGGTCGGAATATCGCCACGATCGATTCCCGTGCAGAACGCTTGATTCCCTGCGCCTGTCAACACAACGACCCGTACCTCATCGTCGACACGAATGTGACGCCACAGGCCGGCGAGTTCATCTTGCATTCGCTCGTTGAACGCGTTGTGCACCTCGGGCCGGTTCAACGTCACATGGGCGACATGGTCACGAACGGCATAGGTGATCGTACTGAGATCATCCGGGATGACCAGGCTGTTCATCGGCTGAACATATCAAACGCCGCCAACATCAACGCTCCGCATGAACGTCTCTTCATCGTGATGACGCGTCGCCAGACACCTGATGGTCTGTGGCAGCGCGTGGTAGGAGCTCACACTGTGCGCATCCGTGGCTGCGGCGTCGATCACACCCGGGTAATATAATA
>CAWGOJ010000009.1:0-14023 GCA_963824195.1 uncultured Acidimicrobiaceae bacterium
ACTGGTGCTATCCCCCCGCAAAGACTGGTGAGAGCACCCTGGTCACACCGGCCGCCTGCTCTGTAATATACCCGGTATAACCGAGGGCCAGGTTGGCCCGTCCGATCGTCCGGGGCGAGAAAGTGGGGTCCGAGCATGAGCACGGCGCCACTGGCCGACACTCCGCCGGCATCCGCCGGCGACAGTGAGTGGGCCGTCGAGACCCATGGGCTGACCAAGCGGTTCGGCGAGAACATCGCCGTCAACGACGTCGAGCTCCTGGTTCCCCGCGGCTGTGCCTTCGGCTACCTCGGGCCGAACGGCGCCGGCAAGACCACCCTGATCCGGGTGCTGCTGGGCCTGACGCACGCCGACGCCGGCACGATGTCCCTGCTCGGCCACGCCGTCCCGCGCCACCGTGACCGAGCGCTGGCCCGGGTCGGGGCCATCGTGGACGAGCCCCGCTTCCACCGCCACCTGACCGGTCGCCAGAACCTGCAGATCCTCGCCGCGGCGCGTGAGCCGGCGGCCAAGGGCCGCATCGACCCGGCGCTCGAGCGCGTCGGCATCCTCCATCGGGCCGACGACAAGGTGTCGAATTACTCCATGGGCATGCGCCAGCGCCTGGGCGTCGCCGCCTGCCTGCTCGGGGACCCTCAACTGCTCATTCTCGACGAGCCCATGAACGGCCTCGACCCGGCAGGGATGCTCGACATGCGCGACATGATCCTGTCCCTCGTCGCCGAGGGGCGCACCGTCGTGCTCTCCTCGCACCTCCTCGACGAGGTCGAGCGCACCTGCGACGCCGTGGCCATCGTGGACCATGGCAAGGTCATCCGGCAGGGTCCGATCTCGCAGCTGCTGGCCGGCTCGTCCTTCGAGGTCCAGGTCGAGTGCTCCGCGCCCGACCGGGCCCACAGCCTGCTCGAGACAACGACGTTCGGCGCACACGTCCAGGTGGGTCCCGACGGTCTCGCCGTCACGCTGCCGGAGGGCACCGAACGCGATGCCATCGCCGAGATCAACCGCCTGCTGGTGGAGGGCGGGATCTCGGTGTACCGGCTCCAGCACATCCAGGCCTCCCTCGAATCGTGGTTCCTCGAGGTCACGAGCCGTCTGGGGGCACCCGAATGACGACGATCTCCGACGTCAGCGCACCGGCACCGGGTCCGGCCCCCGACGAGGCCCAGGCGGCGGCGCGGGGCGATCACCGCGGCTCGTGGATGCCGACGTGGGGCATGATCACCACGCGCTTCATGGAGCTGCGCAAGCGGCGGGGGCTGATCATCGCCCTGATCGCCGTCAACATCGGCATCCCGGTCGTCTTCCTCGCCGTGCGCCTCATCTCGCACGCCGTGGACCCCAAGTCCTACGGCCCGGCCGGCGGCTACAGCATCTTCACCACGCTGGTGCTCGGCTTCATGTACGTCTTCGGGTTCATCGTGGCGGCCGTCGTGGGCTGCACGGCGGGGTCGGTCGACCTCACCGAGGGGATGTTCCGCCACCTGGTGATCACCGGCCGTTCCCGTCTGGCCCTGTACCTGGCCCGGATCCCCGCCGGGCTGGCCATCGTGATCGCCATGGTGGCGGTCGGCTACACGATCGTCTGCGCGGTGTGCGTGTTCGCCGCCCCGACGCAGCTCAACTACGACGGGATCAACGTGCCGCAGGGACTCTCGCGCCCCGCCCTGGACACCTGGGCCGCCCGCCACGCCGACGAGATCATCTGCAACTTCAACTACAACGGGCCGAACCCCCCGCCGAACGTGCCCTGCGGCAACGGTCAGACCAGCGGACCCCCGTCCGGTGCCGTGATCAAGACGCCGAAGGGCACCATCACCGTGCCCACCGCCACGCAGGCGCAGATCCGGGCGTTCGCCGTCACCATGGCCAACCAGAACTACGCCGATTACAGCGCCAACTTCTTGGTCCCCCCCACCTCACTCATGGTCGACGTCGGCCTGTGGATCGCGCTCGAGGCAACCATCGGGTTCATCGTCGGCCTCGGGCTGGCCTCCCTGATGGGGCAGCGGACGGTCCCGGTGATCCTCCTCGTCGTGCTGGAGCTGATCCTGACGCCGATCTTCAGCCGAGCTGTCATTGCCTACATGCTCAACGTCCAGCGGGGCATCGTGGGCGTCGCCATGCTCCACATCGAGCCGGGCAACCTGCCGACGCCGTTCAGCGGCGGAGGCCCGGGTGGCGGGGGTGGCGGGGGGCTGGGCCGGATGCTGTTGAGACCGGAGACCACCTTGGTGGCGTCCCTGGTGATCGTGGGCTGGATCGTGTTCTGGACCGCCATCGGCGCCTGGCGGATGATGACCCGGGACGCCTGACCCAGCCTCAGCCGATCGCGAACCCCGTCGACGCGAGCAGCCGTGCGCTCTCGTCCCACAACCGCGCCCCCGCCTCGTCGTCGCGGGCCTTCCGGCTCATATGACCCGGCTTGGAGCGGACCCAGTACATGCCGGTTTTCGTCTCGACGTCGGGTGACGACGCCAGGTAAATGGACGTCTTGGCGCCGCGCCGGGGGCTGATCTCGAACGGCCGCACCAGGCGCATCCCGAGGCCCATGAACCCCGTCAGGTCGCCGTCCATGCCGAACCCGCTGCGTACAGGGCCGGGGTGCACGGCGTTGGCGGTGACACCGGCGCCCTCGAGCCGCTGCGCCAGCTGGCGCGTGAAGAGGACGTTGGCCAGCTTCGAGCGGCAGTAGGCCTCCATGGCCTCGTAGCCCCTCTCGCTCTGAAGGTCGTCGAAGCGCATGCCGTGGAAGGCGGCGTGGTGCCCGACCGAGGTGACGGTGACGATCCGCGACGGGGCGGCGGCGCGCAGGCGGTCGAGCAAGAGGTTCGTCAGGTAGAAGTGGCCGAGGTGGTTCACCCCGAAGGTGTACTCGACCCCCTGGGCGGTCAGCGCGCGTTGGGACCACGTCCCGCCGGCGTTGTTGACGAGGACGTCGAGGCGGTCCCAGCGGGCACCGATGTCCTCGGCGGCCTTGCGGACCGACGCCAGGTCGGCCAGGTCGAGCGGCACCACGTGGACGTCGTCGTTCCAGGTCCGCTGGGTGACCTCCTTGGCCGCTGCCTCCGCCTTGGCCTGGCTCCGGCACGCCAGCACCGTGGTGGCCCCGAGCGCCGCCACGCCGACGGCTGTCTCGAACCCGATGCCGACGTTGGACCCGGTGACGACGACGACCTTGCCTTGCATGTTCATGGGGACATCCAGTCTGCAGACGGGTGCGGGCGGGGTTCTTCGGCTCGCTCTACCGGGAGATCACACCCCACGCGGCCACCGGGTGCAATTCGGGCCCAGCCTTGTGACAATGGGGTTGTGAGCCGGGTGAACGGGGCGGTGCCGGCACCGCAGTCGACATCGCTCCGGACGGGAACGCGACGGGGGATCTCACTCCGGGAGCCCCCCTCGTGTGCCGGCGGGATGGTGAAGTTCAGCGGCAGCCTGATCGGGTTCCCGACCAAGACGACGGCCCGATCGGGCAGCTCCGTCCCCCCTGTCGTCGCCGGGGCGACCATCTCCATCGACGGCAGCCCTCCCGTCCCCATCAAGCCCGAAACCACATCGGGCTCGTACAGCTGTGTGGGCGCCGGCCTCACGCTGACGTTCACCGGAGGCGACGCCGGTGAGCTCATCTACACGTTGGTCCCCGCCACCTGACCATCGTGATCCTCCCGGGGTGCGGCCCACCGCGGACGACTCAGCCCACCGACTCACTGATCCGCGCCGTGGAGGGTCGTAGGCCAGCATCTGGCCGTCGAAGGGCTCGCCCTCGGACTCCCGGAACGAAAAGTGCAGACGCGAACCGGCGCTACGGGTCCCCTCGATGGCGGTCGGGAACCACGCCGCCAGGTGATCGTCCTCGGTCAGGGCACGCCACACCTTGTGCCGGGGATGGGCGAGGCGGCGGCGGTAGCGCAGGACCGTGTGATCGCCCGCTCGCTCCAGGGTGGCGAAGTCGTCGGCGCCCGGGTCGTCCACCCGGCTCATGCCCACGGCTCCTCGCTGCTGCCGTCCATGATCTCGAGGTGGCGCTCCAGGGCGTTGAGGTGGGAGACCCACCGCTTCCGGTACGGCACCAGCCACTCGTCGACTTCCCGCAGCGGCTCGGGGCTGACCCGGTAGATCCGGCGCTGCGCGTCGGTGCGGGATTCGACCAGCCCGGCGTCACGCAGCACCTTGAGGTGCTTGGAGACCGCGGGTTGGCTGAGCGAGAGGATCTCCACCAGGTCCCCCACCGGCCGCTCCTGCTCCACGAGGAGGTCGAGGATACGGCGACGGCTCTCCTCCGCCAACACTTCGAATGTGGGCATCACACAGCTAGTATGAGTTTCCAGCTATATAACTGTCAAGCGATATGAGTCCTGGTGGCGATCCGGCGCAGCGGGGGCACGGTCGGCGGCGGCTGACGGCGGGGTGGGAGGGCCGCCAGCAGGTCCACCGTCGCCTCGGTGACCAGCGTCACGGCCCGCTCGAACGCCTCCTCGGTCTGCGGCGACGTCGACTGAACGCCGCTGACCTTGCGGACGTACTGGCGGGCCGCCGCCTCGACCTCCTCCGGTGTGGCCGCGGGCTCCAGCCCGCGCAGCGTGGTGATGTTCCGGCACATGAGAACCACACTACGTCCGGCCCCGCCGCCTATCCGCCCCGGCAATCGCCCGGCGTGACGACCACCGTGACCCGGTGCCCGGAACGGGCGTTCTGCACCTGGAGCAGGTCACTGCCCGGTGCCGACGTCACCTTCGCTCCGGACGTGCGGGCGCAGTAGCCGTCCGGGTAGTGAAGTTCGGTGGGCACGAAGACCAAGGTGGGAGCGTGGACGCGGTGGTCGGGCACGTAGACGAGATGGAACACGCCGGTGGACGGCGAGAAGTCGAACGAGACCGGCACGCCGGCGACGGCCTGTGGGTAGGTGCGGCTGAGCACGAGGGCGGTGGAGCGGAGGTGTCCGTCGGCCATCACGAGCGACTCGGCGGCGCTCCCCGTCGGATCGTCGTAGTACTTCCACGCCCAGTAGGACCATCCGACCTCTGCCGCATCGAGGTCTGACGTGATGCTCGAGAGGAGAGCCGGGCTGCTGGTGGCGCCGAACTCGGTGACGAACCACCCCGGACCCCCGGGTTGGGCGGGCGATGCCATCTCGGGGCGGTCCTCGGAGCGCCTCCCCAGCGATCGCGCGTCCTGGAAGGCGCAGACCGCCAGGTTCGTCGGGTTGCCGGTCACCGGGCTGCGGGCGCCGCAGTAGATGTGGACGTTGAAGACGAGGTTGGGCAGGTTCATCGGTCCGATGAAGGTCGGGAAGCCACGGCTGGCGTAGTTGTCCGGCTCGTCGAAGATCAGGTGGGAGGGGTCGTTGGCCAGGATCGTGGGCACCACGCCGTCGACGGGGTCGTGCGCCGGGCAGTGGAGGGGTGGTGCGTCGTGTGACGCGGTTCCGACGTGGGACGTGCCGGTGTAGAAGCACTCGAGCTGGGCATCGAAGTGCTCGTCCCCGAACCGGACCAGCGACGTGGAGAAGGGCTCGTTGAAGGGGTCGTAGCCCAGGATCCACGGGTTTCCCCGGAAGGCGTGGGCCACGTCTCCCCATATGCGGTCGTACTCCCCCTGCAGATCGCCCCGGACGTCGTTGGCCCAGAAGTGGTGGAAGGCGATGCCCGCGGCCTTCGTGGCGTACGAGAGGGACCAACGCCCCGGCGGGTCCACGCTCGGCACCCCGTTCGTGCACACGGCCCAGGTCGGCTCGCCCTCGCCGTCGAACATCTCGTTGTAGACGTCCTGGTGCATGTCGAGGATCGTGTAGATGTGGAAGCGACCCAACAGGTTCACGGTGGTGCGCAATCGCTGCTCGTACCGGTTGAAGACGGCCTGGTTGAATTGGTGCGGGTCCGTCGGGGTGCCGCGGCCGCAGATGGCCGGAGCGTTGGCCGGAGCGGTGCCCGGCTCCAGGCCGCTCCACGTCATCCCCAGAGCGCACCACGTTGAAGCCGAGCCGTGCCATGAGCGAGGCATCGGCGGCGGAGAAGTTCCACGGCTTCCCCGGGGCGGGGTAGAGCTCGAATGGCGGGTACTTGTACACGGCATTGACGCCGTGGAAGAAGACGACGCGCCCGTGACGGTCGTACAAGTTCGGGCCGCCCGGGGCCCTGATGGGGCCCGAGACGGCCGCGGCGCTGGGGGCGACGATCGGCGACCGCAGCGTCGGAAGAACTGTGCTGGCCGAGGCCGAACCGATCCCGGGTGCCGCCGTCACGGCCACGGTGGCGACGACCGATATCAGCAGGGGTGCGATCGACCAGCGGACTCGACGATGCACGGCCGCCAGTCTGGCCGCATTGACCCGTGACCTGGCCGCGCCCTACCGCGGGTGCTCCAGGCCGGGGAGGCTGGGCCGCAACGGGTAGTCGGCGATGATGGCCCGACAGGCTCCGAGCGGACGGACGGCGTGCGGCGTGTCGGGCGGCACCACGGCGACACATCCGGCCGTGAGCACCTGCTCCTCCCCGTCAATGCAGAGGGCGACCTCGCCTTGCACGATGTGCCACACCTCCTCCTGCTCGTGCTGGTGCTCGTGCAGCGGTGCCGCGCCGGCGGCGATCTCGTAGTGGGCGAAGGTCATGGTGACCGAGTGGAGGAAGCGACCGTTCCATCCTGGGAGCGGCTCCCCCGCCAGCATCTCTGAGGGTCGCACGAACGGCACCTCAGTAATCGAGGCCGGCGTACCAGTCCCCGCGCCCGTGCGGCGTGAGGTCCAGCAGGTGCCAGACCGGGGAGAGCAGGTCGATGCCCCGCTCAGGGATGTCCTCGGCCAGGCGAGGGTGGCAGGAGTAGACGTGGCGGGGCATTCCATCGTCGTCCAGCGTGAAGACCGAGACGGTGGAGTCCTGGTGGCCCGCCTCGTCCTCGGCCGCCAGGTCGTACTGGAACATGCTCTCCCCGCAGCTGAGGAGGCGTACATTGTCCCAGCCGCGGCCGCGGGCGTGCGCGCGCAATGGCGCAGGGTCGGCGGCGGCGGCCACGACGAAGTCCGCGTTCTGGGTGATGTGGCGGACCACGCCGTTCAGGCCGTCGACCCACATGGTGCACATTGGGCAGGGCGACGTCTGGCGCTTGCCGTACATGACGTGCTGGACGACCAGCGCCCGCTGCGGCGACGTGAACAGCTCGCTCAGTCGCACCGTGGTCACGGGGTCGTCACCGTCGGCAAGTCGGCGCGGCCCCTCGAGGAACTCGTAGTCCTCGACCGCCGCCCCGGGGGGCAGCTGGCGCCGCAGCGCCGCCACCGTCTCCCGGTGGCGCATCAGCTCCACTTCGGCCTGCCGGAGCTCCTCGCGCCGCGCCACGTACTCGGGTGGCTCGTCGAGGCGGGTCTGCTTCACCGGCGACTCCTTCGCTCGACGGCGAATCTAGCGGCGTGACGGCCCGCATGCACCGGCCGGCCCGGCCCCGCAAGACTGGCGCAGTGCTCGGCCATCTCGGTGTCAACGTGCCCAACCTCCATCAGGCGTCGGCCTATTACGGCCCGCTCATGCCGCTCCTCGGCTACGAGCCGTTCATGACGGCCGAGGACGCCGTCGCCTACATGCCGGCCGGCGGCAGGCGAGGCGCCTATCTGTTCCTGTACGAAGCGACCGAAGCCGGCACCTACGCGCGTGGGCGCAGCGGGCTGCAGCACCTCGCCTTCATCGTCCCCACCAGGGGCGCCGTGCACCAGGTCCACGCGCACGTGGCCCACGCCGGCAGCACCGTCCTCCACCGTCCGCAAGAGTGGCCCCAGTACCCGCCGCCGTACTTCGCGACCTTCTGGCTCGACCCGTTCGGGATCATGCTCGAGGCCGTGTGCCACCACGACCGCGAATGATCAGGCGACCTGCTCCAGCGCCCTCCCGATGTCGACGTTGCCGGACACGCTGCGCACGCTGAGCTCGACCCGGACGTCGCCCCGTGTCGGAGCGGGCGCGTCGTCGAGGGGGATGTCGGAGTGGACCGAGCCCGACATCGACTCGACGTCCACGTGGAGGTCCACGCCCTGGGCCACGCCCACGGTCACGTCGCCCGAGACGGAGCGCACGTGCAGGTCTCCTTCACCGAGGGCGAGGACCCGCACGTCGCCGGAGACGTTCACGATCCGCGCTCCGTGCGTCAGCTCGCCCAGGCGGACGTTCCCCGACGTCGCCTTGACCTCCACCCGGCTGCTGGCCGCGCCGACCTCTAGGTCACCCGAGGCGGTCGAGAAGACGGCGGTCCCGGCGACGCTGGAGCAGCGCAGGTCCCCCGACGCGGTGTGGGCCCGGAGGTCACCCCCGACCGCGCCGAGGGTGACGTTCCCGCTGGCCGTCTTGGCCGTGACGCTGGCGGCCACGTCGTCGGCGGAGATGTCGCCGCTGGACGATTTGAGGTCCGCCGTCCCGATCGACCCGGTGATCTCCACGTCGGCCGAGCCGGCGACCACCGTGACGTCGCTCCCCTCGGGAAGCTCGACCCGCACGACGACCGCGTTGCGCCGGACGAAGCGCATGCCGTGCACCCGGGGAACCTTCACCGCCACGACGTGACCACCCCCGGCGGGACGGCACTCGACGGTGGCCCGTTCGACGAGCTCTTCGGCTCCCGTCGTCTCCGGCTTCAGGGAGACCACGGTCGTGCCCGTGTCGCGGGTGGTGATGGTGATCAGGCCGACCTCGTTCTGCACGTAGAGGCGGACGCGGCCGCGTGTCTCGAATGTCTTCTCCATGTCCGTTGCTCCCTCAGGTCGCGCCGTAACCGCGCAGGCGGTTGCCCACGCCGGCTCCCCGGCTCCGTTGTGTCGACGTCCCGCGCTCGAGCGCGCGCACGATGAACGTGTTCACCGAGACGCCTTCGGTCGACGCCCGCTCCTCCACCCTGGACTTGAGGCCCTCACCGAGGCGCAGCGTGATGCGCGCCGAGAGGTCCCCGTCGGACTCGCCGCCCCCGACGTGCTCGTGAGCGACATAGGCCAGATCCACGTCGTCGCCGGCGACCCGGATCTCCACCCGCCCTTCGGGGAGCTCCGCCGACAACTCGGCGGCGGCGTCCGACAGTAGATCGAGCATCCGGCCGGGCACGGAGCGGCTCAGGACGGCGGCGATGCGCTCGGCGGCCTCGGCCACCGCATCGTCGCCCAGCTCCCCCACCGCCACGACGTCGGAGCGCAGCCCGTCGACCACCAGTGACATCTTCATGATGTCACTATGACATCATGAAGATGTCACTGTCAAGATTCCCAGGTCAGCCGCCTGAGGCGTCCTGCACCCGGGTCTTCCCCGCCGAGATGAAGGGCATCATCGCCCGCAACTCCTGCCCCACCGACTCGATCTGGTGGGCCTTGCCCTGCGCACGCAGCGCCTCGAAGCGGGGCCGCCCCGCCTTGTTCTCGGCGATCCACTCCTCGGCGAAGGAACCGTCGCGGATCTCGTCGAGGATGGTCTGCATCTCCGCCCGGACGGCGTCGTTGATCACCCGCGGGCCCCTCGTCAGGTCCCCGTACTCCGCCGTGTCCGAAATGGAGTAGCGCATGCCCGCGATCCCCTGCTCGTACATCAGGTCCACGATGAGCTTGAGCTCGTGCAGGCACTCGAAGTAGGCCGACTCGGGCTGGTAGCCGGCGTTGACCAGCGTCTCGAACCCCGCCGTCACGAGCGCCGTCAGGCCGCCGCAGAGCACGACCTGCTCGCCGAAGAGGTCCGTCTCGGTCTCCTCGTCGAAGGTGGTGTCGAGCACGCCGGCCCGCGTCGCGCCGATGGCGTGGGCGTAGGACAGGGCGAGCTCGCGCGCCTTCCCGGTGGCGTCCTGGTGCACCGCGATGAGCGACGGCACGCCGCCACCCTCGGTATAGGTCCGGCGCACCAGGTGACCGGGGCCCTTGGGCGCCACCATGGTCACGTCGACACCAGGCGGCGGCACGATCTGCCCGAAGCGGATGTTGAAGCCGTGGGCGAACATCAGGCAGTCGCCGTCGTTGAGGTGCGGCGCCACGAACTCGTCGTAGGCCGCCTTCTGCTCCGTGTCGGGCAGGAGGATCATGATCACGTCCGCCTCGGCGGCGGCGTCGGCCAGCGAGGTGACGCGCAGCCCCGCCTCCTCCGCCTTGCGGCGCGAGGCGCTCCCCTCGCGCAGGGCGACGCGGACGTCCACCCCCGACTCCCGCAGGTTCTGCGCGTGCGCGTGCCCCTGTGACCCGTAGCCGAGGATGGCGACCTTGCGACCGGCGATGAGGCTGGGGTCGGCGTCGGATTCGTAGTACAGCGTGGCCATGGCGTCTGCTCTCTCTCTACTCAGTGGCGGTCAAGCTTAGGCAGGGCGACCCGCCCCGTCCTTTGGAGCTCGACAACCGTGTAGTGCTCCAGTAGCCCCTCGAAGTCGTCGATCTTCTCCGGCCGGCCGGCCAGCATGACCGTCACGCGGTCGGCGCCGACGCTGACCACCTCGCCGCCGAAGACGCCCACCAGCTGAATGACCTGCGAGCGCTCCGTCGGTCCCACCGCCACCGTCACCAGCATCAGCTCGCGTTCGACGGCCTCGGCCGGGGAGAGCTCGCCGATGGACACGACGTTGACGAGCTTGTCCAGCTGCATGATGACCTGCTCGAGCGGCGCCGACTCGACATCGACGACGATCGTGATGCGGCTGAAGTGCTCGTCCTCGTCGGTCGGGGCCACGGCCAGCGAGTAGATGTTGAAGCCCCGGCGGCTGAACAGCCCTGCCACCCGGGCCAGCACCCCCGCCTTGTTCTCGACCAGCACGGAGAGGATGTGGTGGCGGGGCGACGCACCCTTCCCGCCGGCCAACGAGGTCAGCTCGGCTGGCGTCATCGCGGGGCCTGCAGGTCGGGGTGCACCACGATGTCGTCGTTGGAGGAGCCGGCGGCCACCATCGGGAATACCTTCTCGAACGCGTCAGTGCGGAAGTCGACGACAACCGGACGATCGTCGATGGAGTTGGCCTTCTCAATGGCCGGCCCGACGTCCTCGGGGGTCTCGGCCCGGATGCCGACGCAACCCATCGCCTCGGCCCACTTCACGTAGTCGGGCAGGTCGGGCGAGAGGTACACCTCGGAGTAGCGCTCCTCGTAGAACATCTCCTGCCACTGGCGCACCATGCCCAGGTAGGCGTTGTTGAGGATGGCGATCTTGACCGGGATCTGCTCGGCACTGGCGGTGACGAGCTCCTGCGCCGTCATTTGGAAGCAGCCGTCGCCGTCGATGGCCCACACGGTGCGCTCCGGCCGTCCCACCTTGGCCCCGATGGCGGCGGGGACGGCGAAGCCCATGGTGCCGGCGCCGCCCGAGTTCACCCATGTGTAGGGGTGCTCGAAGTTCCAGTACTGCGAGGCCCACATCTGGTGCTGGCCCACGCCGGCGACGACGACGGTGTCCTCGGATGCGGCGTCGCGCAGCTGCTCCACGACGTTCTGCGGCTTGATCGCACCGCCGTCGGCGTCCGCGTAGTGGAGCGGGAAGCGCTCCTGCCACTCGCGGATCTGCCGCCACCAGGGCGCGAGATCCTGGAGCACCGGCTGGTCGCCGAGAGCGAGCAGCAGCTCCTCGATCACCAGCCGGCAGTCACCGGCGATCCCCACGTCGGGGACCCGCACCTTGCCGAGCTCGGCCGGGTCGATGTCGACGTGGATGATCTTGGCCCCAGGGGCGAAGGCGCTGATCTTGCCCGTCACCCGGTCGTCGAAGCGCGCCCCGAGGCTGACGAGGAGGTCGCTCTGCTGCATGGCCGTCACCGCCGTGTAATGGCCGTGCATCCCCGGCATCCCGAGTGCCTGGGGGTGCGAGTCGGGGAACGCGCCCCGCGCCATCAGCGTGGTCACCACCGGGATCCCGGTGCGCTCGGCCAACACGCGCAGCGCGTCCGCCGCCCGCGCCTTGAGCACGCCACCCCCCACGTAGAGCACGGGGCGCGTGGCGGCGGAGATCAGCTCGGCGGCCTGGCCCACGAGCACGGGGTCACCGAAGGTCACCGGGTGGTACCCCGGCAGGTCGAGCTCGCCGACGGACGACGGCCAGTACCACTCCATGGGGGCGTTCGAGATGTCCTTGGGGAGGTCGATCAGGACCGGCCCTGGCCGCCCGGTGGTCGCAACGTGGAAGGCGGCGGCCACCACCCTGGGGATGTCCTGGACGTCCTTGATCAGCCAGTTGTGCTTGGTGATGCCCATGGTGACGCCGGTGATGTCGCACTCCTGGAAGGCGTCGGTGCCGATGGAGCCCGTCGCCACCTGTCCCGACACGACGATCAGCGGGGTCGAGTCCATGTAGGCGTTCGCCAGCGGCGTCACGATGTTGGTGGCGCCGGGGCCGCTGGTCACCATCGCCACGCCCGGCTTCCCGGTGACCATGGCGTAGCCCTCGGCCATGTGCCCGGCGCCCTGCTCGTGGCGGACCAGGATGTGGCGGATCGAGGAATCGATGATGGGGTCGTAGACGGGGAGGATGGCGCCACCGGGCAGACCGAACATCACGTCGACCCCCTGCATCTCGAGGCTCTTAATGAGGGCCTGGGCCCCTGTCAGCTTCATGTGCTTCCCCTATGCGCTATCGGTTATCGGTCCGGAAATTGAAAAGACCTCCCGGGTTTGGGAGGTCGTGAGGCGCGCGTTGCGATGTGGGCGCGCGCCTACATGACGAGTACCAGAATCTCGGGTCGGGTGTCGCGTGCCTGCATGAGGCCACCATTGTGGCATGCCGCCGGGTCTGGTACAACCCCGTGCCCTCCGGGCGGGCTCCCGGCCCGGCCGAGGGGCCTGGTCAGACGGCCCGGAGACACCGCGGGACCCGGTCCGACGATCACGTGGGCGAAGGGGTCGCCATGCCCCCGCCCAGGAGGGCGGGGAGCGCCGTCGCCCGCATCCGGGCCAGCACCCGGTCCGTCACCGGCACGGCGTCCGGGTGGACGCCGCCATTGCCCTCGGCCGCCGCTCGCCATGCGGCGGCTCGGCGCTCGACCATGTCGGGGGGGAGGAGCTGGATGCAGTCGAGGGTATCGGTCGTCAGGTCGACCACGATGGTGTCGCCGTCCTCGACGAGCGCGATCGGTCCCCCGAGGAGTGCTTCGGGGGCCACGTGCCCGATGACCAGGCCGACCGATCCCCCCGAGAATCGTGCGTCGGTCATCAGCGCGATGGTGATGTGCCGCTGGCGGCACAGGGCCGTGATCCGCGAGGTGGGGTCCAGCAGTTCGGGCATGCCGGGTGCGCCGCGCGGCCCCTCGTAGCGGATCACCACCATGTCCTTGTCCTCGAAGCTGTCGGGGTGCGTGTCGAGGGCCTCGATGAGGGAGCGCTCACCGTCGAACACACGGGCGCGGCCGGTGAAGACGCCGTGTGTGATGCCGCCTTCGACGCCGGCGACCTTGAGGACCGCACCACCCTCGGGAGCCAGGTTGCCGCGGAGCAGGCGCAGCCCGCCGGTGTCCTTGAACGGCTTCTCGACCTCGTAGATGACGTCCTGGTCCGGAGCCGGCGGGTCGAGCCGCCGGAGCTGCTCGGCCAGGGTCTCCCCCGTGCAGGTGATCGCGTTGCCGTCGAGGAAGCCGGCCTCGAGGAGTTCGTTGGCGATGACCTGCAGTCCGCCTTTGGCGTCCACGTCCACCATGGAGTAGTCACCGAACGGCCGCATGTTGACCAGCACGGGCAGTCGACGGGCCAGCTGATTGAAGTCGTCCTGGCTGAGCACGTCGCGCCAGAGGTCGATGCCGGCGGCGCGGGCGATCTCGACGCTGTGCAGCAGCACGTTGGTGGACCCGCCCATGGCGATGGCGACGGTCAGGGCGTTGCTCAGCGATGCGGGCGTCACGATGTCGCGCGGCCGGATGCCCTTCTTCGTCATGGCGAGCAGGCAGTCGACCGCCTGATCGGGGAACTCGGTCAGCCGGCGCGGGTCGTCCGACGGCGGGGAGACCATGTGCAGCGGTTCGAGCCCGAGGACTGCGATGAAGGTCTGCATCGTGTTGTAGGTGAACATGCCCCCGCAGCTGCCCTGCCCGGGGCAGGCGTGCAGCGCGT
>CAWGOJ010000010.1:0-162715 GCA_963824195.1 uncultured Acidimicrobiaceae bacterium
CGCGCCGTTTATCCCAGCTCAAACGCTCCAAGTGCGAAGAGACTCGCCAGCGCCCTGCAGCTGTGGCAATCTATTTGGCAATCCAAGTTGCGAGCGGAGGCGTGGGTGCGAGGACACCTGCAAGAACGAGGTCCGAACACGTGGAGATTGAGCGTGTACGTCGGTCGTGACGCACGTACGAACCGCAAGCGATACGTGCAACAAACGTTCCATGGCACGGAGCGACAAGCGCAGCGAGCATTGGCACCGACCGTTACCGAAGTCGATGAGCGGCGCCATGCAACTTCAACGCCGGGCACGTTCGGCGAGCTGCTGGATCGTTGGCTGGAGACGAAGGCGCATTCTGTTGAGTCGTCGACGATTGCCAGCTACCAGTGGGTGAGCGACAAATACATCCGTTCAGCGCTGGGGCGAACACGCCTGGCGAACCTTCAGCCCGCAGACCTCGATGCTTTCTACGTTCGACTCTCAAAAGGGAGGGGGGGTGAAGTCGACGCTCCGGGTCTGCTCGCACGGTGCGCATTTGTCACGGCGTGGTCCGGCAGTCCCTTGATCAAGCCCGCAAATGGGGCCTCATCGTGCGCAATCCTGCCCTCGATGCCAGTCCCCCGAGGTCTCGACACCATGAGATTCACCCACCCAGCGTTGAAAAGGTGCTGCATCTTCTGAGCGTGGCGCAGGAGCTTGACGAGGACTTCGCTGCGTACTTGCGAGTCTTGGCAGCCACCGGATGCCGGCGCAGTGAGGCTTTGGCACTCCGGTGGGGAGATATCGACTGGAAGGCATCCGAGCTGACCATTGCACGCTCACTGACGACAACCGCCGCCGGAATCAGTCCGACGCATCGCGATGGACGAGAGAGGTGCCCGCCTCCTGGCCGAGCAGTTGAGGCGGTGCCAGCGGCGGGCGAGGCGATCCGGTCAGACCTTGAGCCCAAATGCGTACGTCTTCTCATCTGACGTGGGCGGAACCCGTCCTTGGGTGCCCAACGACGTCACGAAGGACTTCGTCCGTCTTCGCAACAAGGTCGGGCTCAAGAACGTCAGGCTGCACGATCTTCGCCACTACTCGGCCACCCGTCTCCTGGCGGCAGGGGTCCCAGTGCGGACGGTCAGTGGCCGGCTCGGTCATGCGAACGCAACGACGACGCTCGGCGTCTATGCCCATTTCATAGAGGAGTCTGACCGAGGGGCTGCTGACGCGCTAGGCGCCGAACTCGTGAAGGCCGGAAAGACAACGTAACCGCTCAGAGACGTGGAGCGATCGCAACTGCGGGCCCGCGCCGTCACCGGACTCACTGATCAAAGATCCGAAGAGTACTGAGTTCCTCCCGATTTGCGTGTTGGGGCAGGGCATGAGTGGATCTGTCAACCAACGTCTCCGTCGCCGGTACCGCATCATTCCGCTCCATAACGCGATGAGAGTCGACGATCGATTTCGGCACCCATGATCTTGCAGTCTGTTGCCGGGTGGTCGTACCGGCAGAGCAGCGCGCCGGAAAGGTAGTCACGGGCCTGCTGCAATGTGGCGATCTGGTCGTCGAGAGCTTTGAGTCGTCGCCTGGCGATGGCCTTCCATTCGCTGACATTCGCAGCTTCGAGGATTCCGGTGATGTCTTCTAAGGCGAGTCCCGCGTCTTGGAGCATGCCTATGAAGACAAGTCTTCGGAGGGTGGCGACACGGTATCGGCGCTGTCCGGAGGTTCGGGCATCGGCGACCAGCAGGCCGAGGCGTTCGTAGTAGCGGATCGCCGAGGTGGCGACGTGCGCTCGTTCGGCGACTTCCCCGATAGTAAGCAGTGGCTCTGTCATGCTCCCACTTGACTTGAAGCCGGGTTCAACTGTCAAGGTGGAGATGTGGACGAACAGCAGGCACCGCCCAATCACCACGCCAACTACCCCGGCTTTGCCGGTGTCGCTGGGCTCATCGCCGCCCTCAGCATGGCCTTCGGTCGCAAGGGCGACGCCCGGCTTGCCGTACGGCTGAGCGGCATGGGATCAGGCGACATGGTCGTGGACATTGGGTGTGGCCCCGGTGTCGCGGTCCGCTACGCGGCCCGATGGGTGCGAAGGTCACCGGAGTCGATCCAGCGCCCGTCATGCTTCGGGTCGCGAGACTCCTGACCCGGCGTCTGGCGAAGGTGCGATACATCGAAGGTGTCGCTGAGGCGATCCCTCTGCCTGAGGATTCTGCTTCGGTCGTATGGTCGATCGCCACCGTGCACCACTGGTCGGACATCGACGCTGGGCTTCGAGAAGTACGCCGGGTGCTCCTCCCCGGTGGTCGTTTGGTCGCCATGGAGCGGAGGGCTCAACCAGGGTCCCGAGGCCACGCAAGCCATGGCTGGACCGACGAACAAGGCACTGCCTTCGCCGATCGATGCCGCGAACTCGGCTTCACCGATGTTCATCTGGAACGAACAACAATGGGCCGCCGATCGACGGTCAGTGTGATAGCCAGCAGTCCCTGATGTTGAAGCAACTCATCGCGGCACCACATTGCGTCGTGGCGGAACGGGCGGGGCGACCAGGCTTTCGCACATCCTCTGACCGGACCCGGTGGCTCTCGAGCGCGTATCCGGATTCTCTGCCTGGGATGACTGACCTGGAGTTCGATCGAGACGGGTGCCGCGCCTCAGGGCGCCCAGTGCGGTGAGACACTCCGGCAACTACGGGATACGGGCGCCTAGCTCTGGTCGAGCATCGACTCGACGGCCGACGCGCCGCCGATCGTACCGTCCAGCCGCTTGATCAGCTCCTCCATGCGCCGGGCCGCGCCACGATATGAGGGGTCCGACATGACCTGCGCAACGGTATCGCCCAAGTCTCCAACCGCGTCGGGAGCGACCAGCCTCCCCGCACCGACGGCTTCGATCCGCTGCCCCACGATCGGCTGGTCGGCGCCGACTCCTGGGACACAAACGAGTGGTACGGCGTGGGCCAAGGCGCCCATGACGCTCCCATGCCCGCCGTGGGTCACCATCAGGGCCGCCTCGCGCAGAATCGTTCGGTGGGGTATGACGCCGAAGACGACCGCGGTGCCGGGCGGGCTGAGCGTCTCGGGCGGGAGCGCGCCCGTCGTCATGACCACCCTGATGGCGTTGTCGGCCAGTGCGTCGAGCACCTTCTGGGCAAGAGTGCTGGACCCTTGGCCGGGCATGGTGCTCAGGCTGACTAGCACGAGCGGCCGCGGGTCGGTTGCCCCCCAAGGTGACGGCCATCTCTCAGCGGGGTCCAGCGCAGGCAGCACCGGGCCCACGTATCGAACGTTGGGCGCGGGCTCGTCGTCCATTCCGTCGAACTCCCGCAGGGTCGTCACCACGACGAGATCCTTGCTTTCCCAGGCAAGCTCGCTCGTCTCGAGGACCGGCAGACCGGCGCCGGCTCGAAGCTGGTTGCCGAAGGCGATCAACGAGTCGCGCATCGGGAGAACGGATCGAAACAGCCCGTGCACGAGCACGACGGTCGGCGTGGGGATCTCCCGTGAACGGGCCAGCACACCCTCCAGCATGCAGTCGACCACGACCGCATCGGCTGAGTATCGAGCGAGGACGGCGATGATCTCATCGGCCAGATCGGTGTTCAGCCACACCTTCTTGATGAGGTAGGTCAGTCGCTCGGCGCCCGCCCGCTCCACCTGCCCGCTCGAGAGCGGGTGGGACCATGGTGTGAACGAGAGGCCGACAGAAGACACGGCGGAGCGCTGCGACTCCTCCCCGATGACCAGGATCGCGTGCCCCCGGCGGTGCAACTCTCGGGCGATCCCTAGGGCGGGTGGCAGGTTGCCGCCCCCATCCCACGTCACGAAAAGAAGACCGGCCACGTCCAAAGTCTGCCCCGTCGGGCCGCGACTCCGTGCGAGAGGGTCTCCCTGATCGTCGGCCCGGGATGCGTTGCCGGATGAGTCGCTCTGCCCCTTGCACCTATGGGCGTGTGGATAACTGAAGGTCAGCTGTTGCGGGCCACGTATGTGGCGGTCATGCGGTACGGCCCGGTGAAGGCGATCGGCTTGAAGCTGGGACTCGGCAGGAGGTTGCGATAGGCGAGCGAGCTCTGGAGCGGCTCGGGCCCTGCCAGCAGGCAGTTGGCGTAGCCGACGACCGGGCAGGTCGGGGACACGATGGCGGTGAACGTGTCACTTCCCGCCGGGATCGCCACCTGCTCGTCGCGCAGGCAGTCACCGGTGTGGCGCCCCTTCAGCGTCGTGCACAGCGACCAGTAGCGCACCTGTGGGTGCTGGTCGGCGCTGCGGGCCAGGTCGTTGGCCTTCGGGTTGGAATCAGTCTGGTAGGTGGGAGCCTTCGCCGTGACCACGAGGTTGCCTCGAGTCGTCGTGTAGGCGATGTGCTCGTAGATGTTGTCGGGATTGGCGTAGGGGCCGGTGCCGTAGGTGATGCCGCCGACCGGAGTGGGGCTGGTGACCGGGACGGGTACGGGTGCCGGCGGCGGGTAGCTCTGGGTCAACGCGGCCGGCAGCGCGCCGTGCTGGTCCCGGTAGTTCGCGATGACCTGGCCGATGGCGGGATTCCCCGTGGCCTGGTCGAGCGAGATCTCCTTGCCCGATTGGTCAACGAATCCGATGGTGGGGAGTGGCACGCCACCGGTGCCGGCCCCATTGACGTCGACCGGCACATAGAGACGCATGACCAGGACGCCGCCATTCGTGGCGCCCATCGCCATGCAGGTGCCGCTCACGCCGGTGCACTTCTGGGCGATGGTGAGCGTGTATCGACCGTCGGACTGGTCGATCTGAGTGTCGTGCAGGTGCTGGCGTTGGCTGTTCTGCGGGACGGGATACGCCGTGAACGACCAGTACCGCGCCGTGGGTACCTGGCCGCTGATGACGGTACGTGCGCCGTTGGCGGTGCCGTAGCCATCGAACCAGTAGATGCTGTCCTCGTCGGGCAGGAAGACGTTCAGGGCGCTCGTGCTGTCCTTGACCCAGTCCGTGTTTGTGCCGACCGGTGTCGTGGTGGCAGTGGTCGAGTTGGTGCCCGACGACGTGGACGGCGACGATGTGCAGGCGGCCAACGTCACGGCGGTGAGGGCGATGGTCAACCACAACAGACGGGGTTTCAGGCCGTAGAGAGTTTCGTAGCTAACCGCACCACCCCATGCGAAGAATGTTCTCGTTGTCGCCCCAGCGAGGACAGGGCGTTCAAACGACTGATACGGGGGGCCTCCGTTCGCCGGACCTGTGCGCATTCTCTCCACACGGGCCTTGTGGCAATCTGTGGATTCATGCACGCCGTCCAGATCGTCTTTGCGGTCGTCTGGGCGGCGTTTTGGCTGTATTGGCTCGTGGCAGCCTTTTCCACTAAGAGGGGCCAGGTTCCTGGGTCTCGCTACCTCGGAAGCAGGGTGGTCGTCGTCCTGATCGCGTTTGTCTTGCTCCGCGTGGGCGTCTTTCGGGGCAACGGTCACAATACGGATCATGCGTGGCGTGCCGGTCTAGGTCTTTTCCTGCTCTTCCTCGGACTGGGCTTTGCGATCTGGGCCCGTGTGCACATCGGGCGTAACTGGGGTACTCCGATGACCAGGAGAGAGGAACCTGAACTCGTAACCAGCGGTCCGTATCATCTGGTCCGACATCCGATCTATTCGGGCATTTTGATCGCCGGCGTCGGAACAGCAGTGGCTCTGGGCTGGTTCTGGCTGACCGCCGTGGGGCTGGCCGGGATCTACTTTTTCTATCAGCGCGACGGTCGAGGAACGCTACTTGACTGCACAGTTTCCGGACACCTACCCCGCGTACAAGCGCTCGACCAAGATGCTGCTGCCGTTCGTTCTCTAGAACATATTTGGCGGCCACCTCGCCCTGACCGTCGGGGCAGGGTGCCGATATTCGACGTACGAGGAAGGGACCTATGTGCCTAGCCGTTGAGTCCGTACGGGCGGCAGGCTCTGACCGGGCCGAATGCGCGGCGGCGAGGGGCTCGGGACCGGTGGGCGATGAGGAGATCAACAGATGTCGACAACGCTGAGGTTGACACACAAGGCGATCGGAGCGGAGGTGCGTCGTGGCACCTACGATGTCCTGGTCGACGGCGAGCGGGTCGGGTCGGTCGAAATGAACGACACGATCGAGATACCAGTCGAGCCTGGAAGTCACACCCTGCAGGTCCGTGATGGGCGACAGTCGAGCAGTACTGAAGCCTTCGAGGCCGCCGAGGGCGAGATCGTCGCCTTCCGATGCACCGGAAAGAGGTTCTTGCCGATCTTTCTGGCATCCTTCATCGTTCCCAGGCTGGCACTGAAACTCGTTCGCGATTGAGTCGGCGTCGCCGGCGTCGCGCTCATCAGCAGGTAGTCATCGCTGCCCGGCTGGCCTTGAGTGGGGGTGCCACCTCACGCCGGGTCGGCGGGCACTGCCTGCCAGGGCTACCACGCCGACGGCAATAGGCTCGAAGCGTGGGACGACACTTGGCCATCGGGATCTACGTCGTCGCTCTTGTGGCCACCGTGGTCGGAGTCGACATCCTGATCTTTAGGCACCACGTCTGGGCCCGGCTGCTGGCGAACGTAGGCATTGTCCTGGTGTTCGCAGCCTTTTACTTGCGATTCCAGGCTGCATTTCGAGGGTAGACCCGGGCCGGGGTCCCCCGTTCGCCGGTCCGGTGCCGGCGGCGGCGGAATTTGGCGTGAACAATGGTCCGTGCCGTGAAAGATCTGACGCTGCACACCAAGCGACTGCTGCTTCGCAGGTGGACGGATGACGATCGAGAGGACTTTGCTCGCATCAGGCAGTGGAATTCCATGTCCGAAGGATGGCCCAACTCATGAGTCTTGGGTGGACCTATGACTGCCTCATGGTGCCGCAGGGTGGCACCCTCCCGGCGTCACTGTTCGGGGATCCTCCATCGAGTAGATGACTGGTTTACCGCGGTCAGCGGACGGGAAGGAACCCTGAACAGAGAATGCGGAGTGTCACGATCCTGCCGTCGATCTCGTCGAAGTAGGCCGTCTGTTCGCAGACGTAGTCGTCCTCAGCGTTGAGCACTCGGAACCGGTAGACGACACGGTGACGATCGGCGATGCGATCGGTGGCAATGTCGGTGATTTCGTAGATGTCGTCCGTTGGCCCGAACCACTGGGTGAATACCGTGTCGATCAGACCCTTCGCTGTTGAAGCTTCCCACTGCTTTCCAGGCGTGAGTCCCAGGAAGTCGATCGCGCCACTCAAAAGCGATTCCAGGTATCCCCACTCCTTGCTCAGGAGCGCATCGGCGAACGCCCCCCCTACACCGGTGGATAAGGTCTCCATCATGGCTGCAATCCTCCGTCCGCCCTACGGCCGGCGATCAGGGCTAGTTGGCAATGTACGTGTGACTTCACCACTGTACGGTTGGCCGGGTGCACCGTCGCAGCGACCTCCAGCGCTCGCAGTGAATCGAGGATCTCTCATCGCAATGATCGGCGGCGAATCCTGACCAGGACACGCCTCAGCTCGATCAACATTCGTTTCGTCAGTAGCTGAACGAGGTGGCACCCTCGCCGATCCACTCCCAGAGCTGCACCGTTCCACCGAGTAGGGCATTATCGATGAGTTGGGTCTGGTCGAGTTGCTTGGCGTTGAAGCAGATAGGGCACACCATGAGGGTGCCGCCCGCGTTCGTGTATCGATCGAGCAGATCAGCAAGTGGCGGACATCCGTCGCAGGCGACACCGATCGCCAAACCGTCGAGCGCAAGTCGCACGGCCTCCTTGGTGAGGAACATCACCGTCGGTCGGCCTTGCTCGGCCGCTCCGACCGCCACCAGGAAGGCGACGGTCACCTTCTCGGGATCCTCGAGGCCCGTGGTGAGGCTGATGGCGGCTTTGCTCGGCATTGCTGATCGCTTCTCCTTCGATTGATCGGTAGTGACCATCATCGAAGTTCGGAGACCATCCGACTAGTTCAAATACTGAAGTGAGTCCTATCCTGGACGGTGTGAACGGTTACGGCCAGTTCTGCCCAGTGTCCAAGGCTGCAGAGGTCATCTGCCAGCGGTGGACGCCGCTCATCCTGCGGGAGATGCTGGTCGGCAGCACTCGCTTCAACGAGATCCGCCGAGGCGTGCCCACCTGCTCGCCTGCGCTCCTGTCCAAACGGCTCAAGGAGCTGGAGGCCGCCGGCGTCATCGAGCGCACGTCCTCTGGTGCCGGCACGTCCTACAACCTGACCGAGGCCGGATGGGAGCTGTTCCCCCTCATCCAGGGACTCGGAGAGTGGGGCCAACGGTGGGTACGCAGCGACTACCGGCCCGACGACCTCGACCCCGGACTGTTGCTCTGGGATGTCAGGCGGTTCCTGTCCCCAGGAGGGTTCGGGACGGATCGGGTGGTCGTGCAGCTCACGTTCCCGTCGATGCCGGCCAAGAGCCGATACTTCTGGATCGTCGTCGACGAACACGACGTGGACCTGTGTCTCATCGATCCTGGATTCGACGTCGACGTGACTATCGAGGCCGACCTACGAACTCTGACCGAGGTGTGGATGGGCGATGCTCGTTTCGTCGACGGCCTCGCCGACGGACGCATCACGATGCACGGACCAACGGAGCTCACGCGACGGATTCCGAAGTGGTTCGGCCAGCACCCGATCCTTGCCGGTGTCGCCCGCGGTAACTGATCATAGGCAGGCTCTTCGATTTCCTTGTTGGAGTCCTCCAGGCCTCCGGTGGTTCCGGCTGTAGTAGGCCCCGCCCTCGCCTCCCACCGCCCCGAATGTGCGGTGCTGCCGTCCCGGCGGTAGGTGACACCCTCAGCGAAAACGAAGGCCGCGCGTTTGGGGGCACCCTTCGGGCATCTGCGCCATCAGCAGTCCCTCCCCAAAATGGTGTGTTGAGGGACGGTCCTACCGCTCGCGCGGAGCAAGCATTCGGCCGTCCGTCCCGGAATGATCGCGTCCGTGACCCGCCCGATTGGGATAGGTAGAACGAAAGATGTCAACGGGACCTTCGCCTTACACGATGACGAGCTTGGGGCATTCGTCGTTTCGTTCTTGGCGGTCATCGAGTTGTACCAATCGACTCAGCTTGGGATTCATCGCTGCTCATGTTGATCCGGCGCCCCCGGAAGAGGAGCCGAGCGCGAACACGAATTCACCGATGCCGGTGATCGCTGAGACATCCGACGAGGAGCCTCGGACGAGGACGCGGACGACGGTGTCGAATACATAGCCGGATCCGGCGATGGCGAGCAGTACGACCAACAGCTTCGGGACATAGCCCGAGCTGCAGGCGAGGTAGGCCAGGACAAACAGACTCAGGCCGAAGAGGACGAGTGCAACGTCCCAGATGTTGGTGAAGGAATTGATGTGCGCGAGCGCCTGAGTGTGTAGGCGGAGCGCTCCAAAGAGCTGGCTGATGGCGACCGTGAACACCGCGGCGTAGGCGATTCGGAGCCCCGCCGCCAACTTCGACAGAGCGGCACTCGCGGGCTTGAACGCGCGGAACAGTGCCCACGCGACGACGACATCGAGGACGGCCACCAGGTACAGGCTCAGGATGCCGAACCGGAACATGGTCTCGTGGTCCGCGATGTTCTTGGCTGTCTGTGCGGCATTCCCCGGAACCACCAGTCCCTTGACGGCGATGAGGTAGCCAAAGGCCGAGAGCACCGACATGGCGAGGAGTCCGACTCCCGCAATGGTGCTGGCCGTGCGCATCGAGTGCTTCGTCTCGGCGACCCCTCGGAGGCCTCCGTCGGGTGGGGATCCCTGGTCGTGACCCGGCAGCGCCATCGTGCCGGCGCCGAGCGAGGCGGTTCTCGGGTCCGTGGGCCGGGTGAGCGCTGCTCGCGTCATGATCTCTCCGATGGTCGTGTACTTACGTTGTAAGTTACAGTATACTTACGGCGTAAGCAAGTCAAGGGCATCGACGTGGAGGGAAGCAGATGGCTCCGAAGACCAAGCCGGCCACCAAGCCCCGAACCCCTCTGAGCAGGGACAGAGTGCTGCTTGCGGCCGTCGCCTTCGCCGACGACAGAGGGATCGCGGCGCTCAGTATGCGCAAGCTCGGCGAAGCCCTGGGCGTCGAGGCCATGTCGCTCTACAACCACGTGGAAAACAAGGACCAGCTTCTCGACGGCATGGTCGACCTGGTCTTCGGCGAGATCGAGCTCCCCGGGGTGGAGCCGACTGGAAGACGGCGATGCGAGAGCGGGCCGAATCCGCCCGGCAGGCGCTGCGGCGCCATCCGTGGGCGATCGCCCTGATGTCAACGCGGACCTCGCCCGGTCCGGCCACGCTGCGCCACCACGATGCCGTCATCGGGAGCCTCCGGGCGGGGGCTTTTCGATCCCGCTGGCCGCCCACGCCTTCTCCGCCATCGACAGCTACGTCTACGGCTTCGCGCTTCAAGAGGCCACCTTGCCCTTAGGTGACACCGAGGAGGAAACGGTCGAGGTGGCACAGATGATGATGGCGCAGGTCCCCGCCGATGAGTATCCCCACCTCACCGAGTTCACCGTTGAGCACATCCTCAAGCCCGGCTACGACTACGGCGACGAGTTCGTGTTCGGCCTCGACCTGATCCTCGACGGCCTCGAGCGAGCCCGCGACTCGACCTGACCGTTGTACCGGTCCCCTCCTCTGGGATCCCTTGCCCGTCGCCAGAGGATGTATTGGTCCGTGGGCCATCCCCGACCCCCTCCGTGTTGTCCTTGACAACCTTACGTCGTAAGTATACGTTGCTTACAACGTAAGTCTACGAATGGAGTGACCATGAAGACAGCAACGCTCGACCGATCGATGGAAGAGGCGTCCGGGCCGCGTGTGGCGGTCGTGGCCGCCCCGACACCGACCAGGACATCGGTGAACAAGACCGCGGTCCTTGTCGGGCTGTGCTTCCTCACTGCCACCTTCACCTTCGCGATCGCCAACGCGCTCATCCACTCGTACTTCTCGAGCGCCCCCGCCCACGACGGCCTCATCGCCGGCGTGTTTCTCCTGGGCTGGTGCGGCCTCGCGGTCGCCGCCAACGGTGCGGCGATGCGGCCAATCCTCAAGCCCTACACACCGATTCGCTCGCAGGCGTACTTCGTCTCAAGATTGACGGAGTGCCTCACACTCGTGGCGGTTGGCTCGTACTTCTTGACAAGTCACACTCCGTGGAATGCGTACGTGCTTGCGGTCTACGCGGTATCAGGTACTGCCGGGCTGATCCTCTCGTCCGCCTTGCTGACGTCGAGAATCGTGCCGAGAAACCTCTCCATGCTGGGTCTCATCGGCTATCCGGTCTTCTTGGTGGGAACCATCTTGGCCATGTTCCACCTGATCGACGTAACGCATGGCGCAGGGATGCTGGCGCTGGTCCTCGGCGGCCTCTTCGAGTTGATCCTGCCCATCTGGCTGTTCACCAAGGGGTTCAGTTTCCACCAGATCGAGGGCTGACCGAAGCCCGTCAGTCCGAGTCGTCATCCGCATTGTTTCCGTCCCCTTTTCGCTCCAATTTCCTTACTTGCCAGTCTCACCTATCCACGACCCATAAGGAGTCTTCGTGTCCACGTCCGTCCCTTATCCCCTTCAGCTCGATTTCCATGCGGAGCGCCGCATCACTCGGTGGCGCCCCTTCGTGCAGTGGTTCCTGGCCATCCCACACCTGATGATCGCCTGGGCACTGCGCTCTCTGCGCCAAGTTCTGACCCTGATCAGTCTCTTCATGGTGCTCTTCACAAAGCGCATCCCGCGGCCGTTCTTCGATGCCATCGTCATGACCTACCGCTACGAGTGGCGGGCCATGAGTTACGCCCTCTTCATGCACGAGGACTATCCCCCCTTCGACTTCGATCTGTCCTCCGAGGACGACGGGATCGAATCGCACACGTCTTTGCGTCTGACCTATCCCGAGCATCTCGAGCGGTGGAAGCCGTTGTACAAGTGGTTCCTCGCTATTCCCCAGTACTTCGTCCTGGCCGCCCTCTTCGTCGCCGCGTGCGTCGGCATCATCGTCGGCTCGTTCGCCATACTCGTCAATGGGCGGTACCCGGAAAGAATCCGAGACTTCCTTGTCGACGCCTACCGCTACGCGCTCTGTGTCGAGGCCTACGTCGGCTTCCTCACCGATCGGTACCCGCCGTTCCGCCTCGCCGCTTGAGCGGAAATCGCTCACCCTAAAAGCCATATACAACCCCTCCCTCCGCCCCCTCGTACGTCAAGCTGCGGTCAGCTGGGGGTACTGAACCTCTGAGGACACGTTCCTAGCCATGGGCGGGGACCGGAATCCCTTGAGGATCAGGAAGGTGGCGAGACAGATCTCCCAGGCGAAGATCGGGACGACGAGCATGCCGAGGTCGTCGCGGGGCACGCCGAAGATGAAGGCGACGTTGGCAACGAAGACGAGCGGGCCGCCGATCAGCCCCAAGACCGGGATGAAGCGGGCGACAAGCTTGGAGCGATAGAGCGCATAGGCGATCACGACGGTGTTGATGCCGCACACCAGCCCTGGCCCGAGAATGAACGTCCAGTTGTGGACGGCGACCAGCGCCGCACCGACGGTTGTGAGTCCGGCAGAGTTGGCGGCTGTGCCAGCGAAATCGCGTTGGAGGGTCACGACCGCAAGCAGGCTGGCGATGCCGGTGACGATGATGCCCGCCTCGAGGGTGCGGAGGCCCACGTAGCCCATGGCGAGCGCCCGGTTGTGTCGCCGGACGACGGGGTACAGCGTGACGGCCGTGCCGACGACGGCCGCGGCGAGGATCACCTCGAGCAGGCCACCGAGCAGGATGCGGAAGTTGGCAGCGCCGTGGCCCAGGACGTAGCCGGGATGGTTCAGCACCGG
This sequence comes from uncultured Acidimicrobiaceae bacterium, assembly GCA_963824195.1. Lineage (GTDB taxonomy): Bacteria > Actinomycetota > Acidimicrobiia > Acidimicrobiales > RAAP-2 > Bog-473. Next base: position 12,761 of record CAWGOJ010000010.1, read on the forward strand.
CTGGTACAGCACCGCCGCCACCACCGAGGTCACGTCGCTGATGAGGAACAGCACGCCGATGCCTATCGCCAGCTTCCTCTCGGAACTCATGGGACCGGCCTGCCCCGTCGCGGTGGTAGGACCAGCTGTGGTGGTGGTCATTTCGGGCTTCCTTTCGGTGAGCATGTTGCGTGGCTATTGGGGATCGGCTTGACGTCAGTTGTTGCGACTCGGTCAACGGGTACGACGGAGATCAGCGGGAGGCCGAGATCGCGGATTCTGTGGAGCAGGCCATGGAGTTCGGCCTGGTCGACACCTGCGGAGCGGAGAACGGTGGTGCCGTCGCTCTCGTGGGAAAGGCTCGAGACTTCGAGCCGGGTCACCCATCGCTGATTGAGGTGGCCCTGGAGGCGGATCTCGTAGAACCCGATCTCTCGCTCGCCGCCACGGCCAGACTGTGTCTGGCTCATCGGGCTGCCAGGGCCTCGATGGGGGCTGTCGCGACAGCAGCCTCGGGCATGGTGTTGCGCTGATCGCGCCATAGGGAGATGCCGAGCCCGATCAGGGCGACACCGCACGGAACGGCGAACGGCCGATTGAACGACTGTGGCAGCACCGCGAGCGCGACGGTGGCGCTGGTACCCACGGCGAGAAGGGCAGCGGCCCACCGAGCCAGGACTCGAGCACGATAGAGCGCGATGCCGAAGAGGAGACCGCCCACCATGTAGGTGAGGCCGGAAAGGTCGAACAGAGTCTGCATCCCGCCGATGCTGCTGGTCGGGTGTCCGCCGAAGGCCGCGACCACCACGTTGTTCACGTAGACGGGGGAAGAGTGCGCCAGGCCGGGGAGAACGAACGCGGCGATGATCTCAGTGCTGAGCATGAGCACGTAGCCGGCGCCGAAGACCAGGTAGCCGACCCGCCCGAGCACGCCCATCTGGCGACGCTGGCTCAGATACAAGCCGGTGATGCCGATGAGCGCAAGCGCTGCCATGACCGCTTTGGCGGTGCTGCGCACGAACCAATCGGTGGTTGTGACGGTATGGACGTCCATGGGCGGGTGCTTGATCTGGACGGCGATAAAGATCAAGCCGGCGAGCGCGGCGCAGATGCCGGCGGCCCGAGTGAGGCGGGTAGCGGAAACGGTCATGACTGGGCTCCTTGGTCCTGGTTGAGCCGGGCGGTTCCGGCGCTGCTTAGGACGGTAAGGAAGGACCTGGTGAGCCCACATCACCAAATGATGTGACCGAGGTGGTGATTGTCCGCCGACGGCGGGAAAGGCAGGCCACCGGCTTCGCCCCGCCGCCCCTGGCCCTGGCCCAGGCCACCGTCCTCTGGCGCAGGTGTTCCCAACTCAAGCGAGTGAGACCCTACGCCCGCCGGTGATCTCTTAGTTCTGGGAGGATCAGATGTGCGGGCGACGCCCGAAGAGAGGACCCGATGCCAAGCACGCGGGTTGCGACCAAGTTGCATCTCCCCAGGCCGCGACCGGATCTGGTCTACGGCCCAGGTTGGCCGAGCGGCTCGATCGCGGGTCTCTGGCCAAGCTGACGCTCATCTCGGCGCCTACCGGCTTCGGCAAGACGTCACTCGTTGCACAGTGGCTCGCGTCTCGGCGGATCACCAGCGCACCGTGGCCTGGCTGGCCCTCGATCAGAACGACGACCAGCCCACCGCCTTCTGGGCGCAAGTGCTCGCCGCGCTCCAAGTGGCCGCTGGGCCCGCGTTCGGGGAGGGCATCGTCCCGCTCCTCGAATCGGGTCAACTACCGACCGAGGGCGTCCTCGCCGCCGTGGTCAACGAGCTCAGCGTGTTGCCGAGCGAGCTCGATCTGGTCCTCGACGACTACCACGTCATCAAGGACCCCAGCATCCACGAGACGGTGACATTCTTGCTCGACCACCTCCCGCCACAGGTCCACGTGCTGATCACGACCCGCGCCGACCCGCCGCTCCCGCTGGCACGGCTTCGGGCGCGGGGGGACCTGGTCGAGATTCGCGCGGTAGACCTGCGCTTTAACGCCGAGGAGGCATCGACCTACCTCAACGAGGTGATGGGCCTCGGCCTGGGCGCCGAGGAGGTCGCTGCGTTGGAGGGGCGCACCGAGGGGTGGATCGCCGCGCTCCAACTGGCCGCGCTCTCGATGGAGGGACGAGACGACAACGCCGACTTCGTCGCCCGGTTTACGGGCAACGACCGCTACATCGTCGACTACCTGGTCGAAGAGGTCCTGCAGCGCCTCCCCGGCGACATTCGGACGTTCCTCTTGGACACCTGCATCCTCGACCGGCTGAGTGGGCCGCTTTGTGATGCCGTCACCGGGCGGGGTGGCAGCAAGGCGATGCTAGGCGCCCTAGAGCAACGGAACCTTTTCGTCGTTGCGCTCGACGATCAGCGTCGATGGTTCCGCTACCACCATCTCTTCGCCGACGTACTACAGGCGCACCTCGAAGACGAGCAACCCGAGCGTGCTCTAGAGCTTCACCGAAGGGCGAGTGAGTGGCACGAACGCGAGGGCGACCGGAACGAAGCCATTCGCCATGCGCTGGCCGCTCGTGACTTCGATCGGACGGCGGAGCTTGTCGAGAAGGCGCTTCCGGCGATGCGCAAGGCCCGGCAGGAGACCACGCTGCGCGGTTGGGTCGAGGGGCTCCCCGACGACGTCGTCCGCCGGCGGCCTGTGCTCAACGTGACGTACGCCGGGGCGTTGCTGGCGAGCGGCGAGGTGGCGGGCGTCGAAGGTCGGCTGCACGAGGCCGAGCGCCAGGTGACGTCCCTGACCGGGATCGACTCGGGCCCTTCGCCGCAAGGAGCTGAGATTGCTTTTGTCGACGAGGGCGAACTCCGCCGCGTCCCAGGACAGATCGAGATGTACCGAACCGCCCTGGCGCAGGCTCGGGGTGATGCCAGGGCGACTGTCGAGCACGCTCAGCGACTGCTTACCGTCGCCACCGAAGACGACTACGTGGCACGCGGAGGAGCGGCGGGTTTCCTCGGGATCGTCTCGTGGACCGAGGGCGACCTGCAGGCGGCGTTCCGGGCGTGGAGCGAGTGCGTCGGTGGGCTCAGGCGGGCGGGCCACGTCGCCGATGCACTCGGTGCCACCATCGCACTGGGCGACATCTGCGTGGCACAGGGGCACCTCGAAGATGCGATGAACACCTACGAGGATTCCTTGGAGCTGGTGGCTGAGCAGAGCAGACCCCTCGTACGAGGCACCGCGGACATGCACGTGGGGATGAGTGAGATCCTCCTCGAACGCTTCGATCTGGAGGCAGCCAACCAGCATCTCCAGAAGGCTCAGGAACTGGGCGAATACGCCGGGATGCCGCAGTTTCCATACCGCTGGCGCGTCGCCAGCGCACGAGTGCGTTTCGCCGAAGGCGACCCCGAAGGCGCCCTGGAGCTCATCGATGAGGCCGAGCGCGTCTACGTCAGCGACTTCTTTCCCAATGTACGACCGGTGGCGGCGTTGAGAGCCCGCCTGTGGATCGCGAACTCGCAGCTACGCGACGCCTTCGGATGGGCGTGCAAGGTCGGAGTGTCCGTCGATGACGAGCTCACCTATCTGCGCGAGTTCGAGCACATCACGCTGGCCAGGTTGCTGTTGGCCCGAGCGAAGGCAGACCACGCGGGAGCACCGGATCGGGAGGCGCTCGCTTTGCTCGAACGCCTCGGTCGGGCCGCTGTTGCGGGAGCCAGGGCCGGCAGCATGATCGAGATCCTGGTGCTCGAGGCGCTCGCTCTCCAGGTCCAGGGGGACACCGCCGCCGCGCTCGGGCGTCTGCAACCGCGTTGACGGAGGCGGAGCCGGAAGGCTATGTGCACCTCTTCATGGAGGAGGGATTGCCAATGGCCTCCCTGCTGAAGGAGGCCGCCAGACGTCGTATCGCTCCTGCTTACGTTGATGAGCTCTTGGCGGCCGGTGGTAGCTTCACTGGCCCTGCTCCGAAGAAGCAGGGGCTAATCGAGCCACTCAGCGAGCGTGAACTGGATGTGCTTCGACTTCTTGGTTCCGAGCTGAGCGGCCCTGACATCGCTCGCGAGCTAATGGTGTCCCTAAACACTCTTCGGACCCACACGAAGAACATCTACATGAAGCTCGATGTGAATAACCGTCGGGCAGCCGTTCGTCGTGCGCAGGAACTGGATCTCTTGTCGAGGATCCGTAACACCACCTGACGCCGCGTTTGGCAAAGCGCCCCACGCTTGGTCTGGCTCTCGCCCCCAGATCTATGGGTCTGGGGGCCACGACCGGCTGCGGCGGGCTGGCGGCGGTTCTCACTGGGCCCCTGAAGATACCTTCTTCGGTGGAGAAAACGTGGGGCGCGCGGGTAGCCAGAAAGGGCCGCACCTGGGCAGGCAACGATCCCGAGCACCGGGCTCTGCAGACTGCTCCTTTCGAGGGCGACAACTCGCTGAGGCGTCTGCCAACTCTTGGTGGAGAGTCCGCCACCGTCGCACCCCTGGGGTAGCCCAAAACGTACGCCCATTCGGGCCCGTCGGGTAGCTCCGATGTGCCGCCACTGTGACGATGCTGGCGTCCAGCTGACCCATGAACGCCCCGACGCACACGGCTCCTACAGCAAGCCAGTACGCGTTCTCCCGGTTGCGGATCGATGCCGGCCGACGTGGCTCGACCAGGAGCCGGTGCCAACCGGCCGGCCTCAGGTCTTCGACAACGTCCACTCCGTTGATCCTGCATGGGCCATGACCAGAAGTCACATAGAGAATTCTGAGTCAATCGATAAGCTGAGCAAATGGATAGCCGCAAACTCGGCTACTTCGTGGCTGTGGTCGATCATGGAGGATTCACGGCAGCCGCCAAGGCCGTCTTCGTCTCCCAACCCGCCTTGTCGCTGGCGATCAAGGACCTCGAAGCCGAGGTTGGTGCCCAGCTCTTCACTCGGATCGGCCACCGGATTCGGCTCACCGCAGCTGGGTCGGCCCTTGTCGAACCGGCACGGCAGGTCGTCCGCGACCTCGAGACCGGACGCGCCGCAGTGGCCGCGGTCACGGGACTGTTGTCGGGGTCGCTCTCCTTGGCCAGCCTGCCGACGCTGGCCGCCGATCCCATGGCCGGCATGGTGGGAGAGTTCCGGCTCCACCACGGCGGTGTTCGGGTCGAGCTCGCCGCCCTTGAGGACAGCGACGAACTGTTTGCCCTGGTCGAGTCCGGCACAAGTGAACTCGGTCTGACCGATGCGGCCGATACCCCACGCGCCCACGCGACCGTCAGGTTGGGGATGCAGGAGCTCGTGTTCATTCTCCCCCCGGACTCTGCAACCGGAGGAGACCCCATCCAGGCCTTTGGAACTCGGGGAGATACCGCTCGTGGTGGTACCAGTGGGAACATCGACCCGCCGGTTGCTCGATCAGCAGCTCGGGGCACTCGGCCGCCAACCCCCGCCCGCCGTGGTTTCGGCACAGCGCGAGGCGATTCTTCCCCTTGTGGTGGCCGGTGCCGGCGCCGCTCTCGTCCCAGTGGCCACGGCACTCATCGCCGAGACCCTTGGGGCAGTCGTCGCGCGGCCGACCCCGCCCGTCACACGGGACCTGGTCCTGGTGCACAGACCCGGGACCCTGTCTCCGGCTGCGTCCCGATTCGTGGAACTGTCGGCGGGCGAAGCCTTCACCGGTGGTCCGGTTCAGTCCGCTGACGTTGCCAATTGAAGTGGGTCCCCAGAGCGGGCGGCGTCGGCCGCGAGCCACGTCTGGTAGCCACCGTCGAGGTTGCGGGCCTTCATCCCGAGCTCGTGCAACAGCGAGGTCGCGGTATGGCCCCGCTGGCCGACCTCGCAGTAGACCACGAAAGGACCGTCGCCGACGCCCGCAAGGTCCTCACGTAGGGAGTCGAGCGGCAGGTTGATGCTGTGAGGGATCGACCCGTGGGCGTGCTCGTCGGAGTACGGACGTCGATGAGGGTCCAGCCCTGGCGAGGACGTCGTCGAGCTCGTCGGGCTCCACGACGTCGCACTCTCCGGACAGGACGTTCTCGGCCATGTACCCGAGCATGTTGACCGGATCCTTGGCCGACGAGAAGGGGGGCGCATAGGCCAACTCGAGGTCAGCGAGCGCATCCGCAGGCAGGCCCGCCGCCATCGCCGTGGCGAGCACGTCAATCCGCTTGTCGACCCCGGCGCCGCCAACCGCCTGCGCGCCGAGGATGGTGCCGTCGTCAGGGTCGAAGAGGAGCTTGAGGGACATCGGCTCGGCGCCCGGGTAGTAGGTGGCATGGCTCATGGGATGCGAGTGGATCGCCCGGAACCGGTCTCCCGGCTGCCCGGAGACGCCCTTCGTTCCACCCGGTCATGGCGGCGGTCACCCCGAAGACCTTGACGATTGCGGTGCCGAGGGACGGGGTCGGGCGGACCGTGAGCCCACAGATGTCGTCGGCCACCCTCCTGCCCTGACGATTGGCGATGTTGGCCAGCGCGATGAGGGACGAGCCGCCGCCGATCGAATCGTGCTTCTCCACGGCGTCACCGACGGCGTAGATGTCGGGGTCACTCGTTCGGCCGGTCTCGTCGACGGCGATCCCGCCGCTCGGTCCAAGGGCGAGGCCGGCCATCTGGGCAAGCCGGTGTCGGGCCGCACGCCGATGGCGCCGACCACGAGCGTGCCGGCGATCTCCCGACCGTCGGCAAGAACGACGCCCCGCTCGCTCACTCGGGCTACCGCGACCCCCGTCTCGACGGCGATGCCACGGCTAACGAGCTCGGCGGCAACCAGAATGGCAAGCTCGGGATCGAGCGGCGTCAGGACCTGCGGAGCCGCCTCGACGATCGTCACGGCGATCCCGCGCTGAGCCAGGTTCTCGGCCGTCTCGAGCCCGACGAACCCGGCCCCGATGACCACGGCGGTTCGCGGCCCATCCCTCACATCGCCGCCGACCGCTCTGCGTCCTCGACGGTTCGTAAGCCGCGAACTCTGCCGAAGCCCGGGATGGGGGGCGCACCGGTGCCGCACCGGGACTCAGGACCAGCTTGTCGTAAGGGATCGAGGTGCCGTCGTGCGTCGAGCGGATAGTGACCTCCTGGGCCGCCGGGTCGATCGCCACGACCTCGGTGTCGACCCGCACATCCAGGCGGAAGCGATCGAAGAGCCTCTGAGGCGTCTGAAGAAGGAGGTCATCCTCGTCCTCGATGACCCCTCCGACGAAGTACGGAAGCCCGCAATTGGCGTAGGACACGTGGCCCGACCGCTCGATGACGGTGATGTTCGCCGTCTCGTCCAGGCGCCTCAGGCGGGTGGCGGTCGACATTCCACCGGCGACGCCCCCCACGATCACCACGCGCCGGACCATCACTTCGAACCCGCCGTAATCGGGCCGCCCACGGCCCTCCAGGCCCGGAGACCGCCCCTGACGTTCATCGCGTCCATTCTCGTCGCCCCGGGCTTCCGGGTGGCCGTCCGAGATCTGACCCCGCTGGCAGATTGGCGAGTTGCCGGACCGGCCGTGGCCAAGGTAGGCACATGTTCGGTCCAGCTGCCCGAGCGGGGTTGAGATGGCGCCAGTGGCGTGACCGCTCGTGAACTCGCCTGGCTCCGGTATGCCGACGAGCAGGGGGCCTCCGGCGACCAGAGACATCGCGTACGCGGTGGAAGTCGGATGACCTCTCCCGGACATCGGGTCTCCTTCCCGGGCCCCGGATGGGCTTTGAACTCCCACTATACCCCTATGGGTATATAGCTGAGACAGGAGGGTCGATGCAGGTCGTCCTACGTTCGAGGCTTCGCCCGACCGATCCAATGGCACCGGAGGCACCCCCAGATTCGAAGGGTTACTTGCCGGTTGGCACGAGCATGAGACGCTTCGATCATGAGGATCTTTGGGCCTGGGGTTCAGGTCTCCGGCATCGAGGCTGGGAGCAACGGCACGATCGGACGTTCCCGCCATCCATCCCCCAGGCACGCGCCCGCTTCCGGGCGGCGCGCTCAGGCGCTCAGGCGAGCTTCATGAACATCTTTTGCACTGTCTCGAGGGGGTATCCGTCACTCTCAGCTTCTTCGGGATTAGCCAGGCAGTAGGTGAGGCCGGCAGCGACAAGGCGGAACCCGGCTTGCTCGAGCGCTTTGTTTGCCGCAGAGATCTGCGTCACCACGTCTCGGCACTCCCTGCCTTCGTCGAGCATGCGCTCGATCCCCTCGATCTGCCCGCCGACGCGGTGGAGGCGTTTGCGGATGTCCTCGATGACCTCTTCGGGCAGCTGCATGGCCGTCTCCTTGGCTCACGTTCGGGAACGGAATATGCTACATCATATACCCCTACCCGTATACAGGACCCTGCGATCGGCCGTTCAGCCAGCGAGGCGGTGCGCCTGCAGGAACTCTCGCTGTTCGTCGTGCATCTCCTCGGGGAGCTGCCGGAACCAGTCGAGGCGACCCGGCACGGTTGCCAGCGTCTCGCCTAGAGGGAGGTGGGTGCGGAACGCCAGGCCCACGGGCGAGTCGATGCCCTGTCGGGTGTGGCTCGGGTACTCGATGTAGCCCTGGAGTTCGTCGATGACGACATCGGCGTTGAGCTCCTCTAGCGCGACCCGGTGGACCGCAGCGCCAATGGCTCCGCGAACCGGACCGTTCCTCCGGGGGAGGCTCCATAGGCCATTGCACGGTCCACTGATGCGGCGGGCCAAGAGCACGCCGAGATCCGAGCAGACGACGACCTCCACGGTGAGGCGGGGAACCTTCTGGAAGATCGCCTGGTACTCGGCTTCTGGGAGTGGCCCCGTCACGTCGGCACTCACCGGGCCTACTTCCATCGCATCACCACGGAGGCGACTGGGTGTATTGCAGGCCCAGGAGGCTCATCAGCTGGCGCAACGTCTCGCCGCGTGCCTCCTTGGCGACGGCCAAGGCCCGCGGGAGGTCCAGATTATCGAACAAAGCCCGTTGCACCTCCTCGGCCGCCGCTGACGAGCTCCTCGGCTTCGTCTCGAGGATCCGAAGTTCCTCGACTTGCTGTTCAGCTTGATCGAGTTCGGATTCATCAAACTCCCAGGATTCGTGCCACGGCCGCGACAGGATGATGAATCGGATGGCCGCCGCAGACCAGCGTTCGAGAAGGTCATGGACGAACACCAGGTTGCCGGTGGACTTTGCCATCTTCTGGCCACCGGCCATCACGGACCCGACATGCATCCAGGATCGGGCGAAGGGCCGCACGCCAGTGAACGCCTCTGCCTGAGCGGCTTCATAGGCGTGGTGCGGGAAGGCCAGATCGGCGCCCCCGGCGTGCAGGTCTACCGTGGCGCCGAAGGTCGTGAGCGCCATGGCCGTGCACTCCGCGTGCCAGCCAGGTCGCCCCGGGGCCCATGGACTCGGCCACGCCGGCTCGTCCCCGATCGAGCGGACCCACAGAGCGGCATCGAGCGGATCGTCCTTGTTCGGGTCGTCCAGGTGACCCCCGCGTTCGCCCGCCAGCAAGACCGCCTCTTTGCGACGTAGTCCCGCGACCTCGTGGACAGCCCCACCGCGGAAATAGACAGATCCGTTGCGTTCATAGGCAACGCTCCTCGCCAGAAGCTCGACGGCCAGGGCAATGACGCCATCGACGTGGTCATGGCTACGGGGCTCGAAGGCCGGACGGGCGATGCCCAACAATTCCATATCGTGCTCGAAACGGTAGGACTGCTGGGTGGCCAACGACCTCCACGGCACGCCCTGTTCCTTGGCCTGGACGAGCAGATGATCGTCGACGTCGGTGATGTTGCGGCACACCTCGACGGGGTTCCCGGTCAGTTGCAGGACCCGAGCGGCCAGGTCGGACCAGATGAAGGTGGCGGCGTGACCCAGGTGCGTGGTGTCATACGGGGTAATTCCGCAGACGTAGATGCGCCCCGTACCCAAGATGGGCAACCGGACGCCGTTGATCCGCACGACGTCGTGATCCGTTTCGTCAGTCAAAGCCATAGCGCCCTTTCACCTCACGCGGAGCATCTGAATCTTCTCTGGTTGACCTACGGCTACCGGTTGTAACCGGAGGCTCGTGAATCAACCCGATGCGGCCGGACACCTTCATCAGCTTCTGGCGGCCCAACGCCCGCACGCCGCGATAGCCGTCGGTCATCGTCCGAACCGACGTCGGCGCTTCGTCGGCGTGCGAGCTGGGCACTGGCACCGGTCTTCTCGAGCGACGTGGCCCAGCACCTGCTCCACGTGCTTCCCGCACCCCTTCCAGGACGGGCGGCCGCACCGCTGGCATGTCACTTCGGCACATATACCTATGTCTCTTCCTTCCTATTGGGCGTCCGAGCGGGACTCGCTCAGCGACGTTCTTTCCGGATGATCTTGAACATCTTCGTGTTGATGGCCAGGAACCGCCCGAACTGGATGAACAGGTTCTTGCGTGCCCTCAGCGTCTTGTCCGTCGGGAGCGGGGCTCTCGCGACGTCGGCTTCGGTGTCGTCCATCGGACTCTCCTCTCCTACTCGGGGATCAGGTGCCAGCCCGGACGAGCTTTGGCCTTGTAGATGAACATGTAGTGGAGAAGCAGCTTGATCCAGTGGCCGCTCAGGCCGATCTCGCCGAAGGTGTCCCCCAAGCTCCGTCCAGTATTGGGATACTTCACCAGGTCCGGCACGACCGGGTACATGGTCATGGCCGCCGCGCTGCCCTGGCGTAGCCCTGACCCGGCCGAGGCGACACACGCCGCCCCCATGTCCGCCATCGAGGCCGTGTGGATCTGCGCCGAGTCCCCGTGTCGGATCATCTCGGCGATGTTCGTGGCGGCCAGCCTGCCCATGATCCCCGACGGCATGCCCGTCCGAGGTGGTGACGGGGCGATGACGGTGCCGCTGGGCGATTTCCTCGGTCGTGAGATCTGGTGGGGCGGGGCGAAGGCGATCCCCACGGCGAAGATGTTCGGGAAGCGGGGCACCTGGTAGCTATTCGGCCAGTCCTCCGCCCGCCACTCCTCGAACGGCTTGCCCGAGTAGTCCGCGTCGACCTTCATGAACCCGTTGGGGGCGAACAGCTCGGAACTGATGTCCGCCTCGTCGGCGTCGAACGCTTGGAGATCCACGCCGCGGAACGGAGGGAGCAGCATGGCGAAGTCGAAGAACAGCGAGTTCGCCGAACCGTCCAGCTGTTCGTAGTGGACCACGCCTTCCTCGACGCCCGTGACGTGGGCTCCGGTGATGGCCCGGATCCCCCGCTCACGGAACAGCGACTCGGTCCACAGCTTGGACGTCGTCTGGAACCCCTGCTGGGTGAAGGTCAGCCCACCGACGCCGAAGTCCCCGAGCTCGTACTCGTTGGTCAGGTAGACAATGTCGGCCAGGTCGCGGACGCCTGCCTGGCGCACCTCATGCTCCACGTTGAACGGTACTCGAAGGCAGCTCCCTCGCAGGTACAGGTCCCGTGCCCCATCCCGACGACGAGGACCTGACGCTCACCGTTCTTCATCCTCTGGATCGACCCTTGGAGGGCCGCCGAGGCGTCGACGGCATGGCCCGCGGTGCATACCGAGTAGGAGTGGCCGTCGGGCCCGAGTCCGGGAGTGGCACCGAAGTTGAGCTTCGGACCGGTGGCGTTGACCAGGTAGTCGTAGTCCAGCTCGCCGTGCTCGCCGACCCTGGCCGGGTCGGTATAGGTGACCTCGACATAGGAGCTTGGCCGCCCCGGCCCGCCCTCGGGATGGATCGCCGTCGCCAGCGCCTGGTGGAACTCGATCCCCTTGCGCTTGTAGATGGGTGCGAGCTTGAAGGTCACCTGGTCGGCCTTCATCTTGCCGACCCCGACCCAGATGTTCGACGGGATCCAATTCCACTTCGAGTTCGGGGTGACCACCACGACCTCGTCGAAGGGCGTAAGCATCCGGGTGAGATGGAGCGCCGCCGTATGGCCGGCGATGCCTCCGCCCAGGACGACGACTCGTGCCATGTCAGACCTCCATCTGTCGCTATGCCCCCAGGTTACCAGATACCCCTAGGGGTATCAAGCACGACATCGATCTGCCCCATCGGGGCCACGACTACGGTCGGGGCTGGGCCAGGCAGCGCGTCAGGAACTCGGTCAGACGCGAGGCGTCCTTGACGATGGACACCCCCTGCGCAGGGTCCTTGGTGATGTCGAGTGAAGGGCAGAACACGTCGGCGTGACCACAGAAGAAGTGCGGCGAGCCGAGGACGCCACGCCGCACTCCTTCGTGCCAGTCGGCCAGCACGCCGGCGCGATCGGACTCGTCGGGCATGACGACGCCGACGTCGCGGCCAGGGATTCGAGCGTGGCCCGCTCTGAGATGTCCTGGCCTTCTTCGAATAGGGCGTCTCTGAGCGCGAAGCTGACCCGCTCGCCCACCTGGAGGTCGGTCCGATAGGCCCGGTTGGCCAGTGCGAGGGCATCGAGGGTGGAGTTCGGGAAGCGGTCGACGTCGAAGTGCCGGAACAGCTTCGGGGCGACCTGCTCTCGCAGGTTCTCGGCGTGCTCCCAGGTGACCGCCGGGTCGAGCGGCACGCCGTTCACCAGCTCGAGCGGCCACGCTCGGACCCAGATCGCCACGTCAGCGCGACCGGTCCGGACGCACTGCTCTTCGATCGCCCGTAGTCCGACGTGGGCGAAGGGGCACCAGAGGTCGGCGAAGACCTCGATGGTCGGACACGGCGTTTTGCTCATGTTGGCCCCTTTCGAATCAGGGAGTGTCAGCTGGTCCGGCGACTCGGCCGCGTCGCGCTCTCTTTGGTGGTCAGTCAGCTCGCCCGGACAGCCTTGCCGCTGAGTGGCTGCCCGAAGAGAACGTTGAACAGGCAGATGTCGAGTGCGCCCGCGGCGAGTGGGACCAGGCCGACGACGGCGAGGGCCCACCAACTTCCACCGAGGATCCCACCGACGACGATCAGTGCCACACCGGCAATGATCCTGACGGCCCGACCAGCCGTTGATGCCATGAACTTGGAGAATCCCATGATCCGTGCTCCCTCTCTCTCGATCATTTCGTTGTTGTTTGGCGTTTTGCTGCTCACGCCAGCTTCGTGAACATCCGTTGGACCTCGTCGAGGGGATAGCCGGATTCCGCGGCCTCCTCGGGATGCTGGAGGCAGTAGGTCAGCCCGCTGGCGATCAATCGAAAGCCGACCTGCTCGAGTGCCCTGGTTGCAGCACTCAATTGCGTCACGATGTCGCGACACTCACGGCCTTCGGACAACATCGTCTCGACGGCGTGCACTTGCCCCCCCGCACGCTTGAGCCGTACGCGAAGGTCTTCGACCACCTCGTCGGGTAGTTGCATGATGACTCCTCCTTCGTCGTCGTGGGTGACCTCGTCCGCTCGAAGGTCCCCCGGGTCAGTGCGAGAACTTCACCTTGGGCAGGATCCGTCCGAGCCACTTCGGCTGGTGCCAGGCCCCGTGTCCGCTCAGCCGCAGCACGACCGGCAGCACCACTAGGCGCACCACCAGGGCATCGAGCGCGACGGCGATGGCCAGGATCACGCCCATCTCCTTGGGGGCCAGGGGTCCCGACAGGGCAAAGGTCAGGAACACGGCGATCATGACCGCGGCCGCCGAGAGTACGACCCGTCCCGACGTGCGCATTGAGCCGACCATGGCGTGCTCGGGATCCGGGTGCGTCTCGTAGCGCTCCTTAGCCGCGGACAGCATGAACAGCGTGTAGTCCATCGCAACGCCGAAGACCATGGCTCCGAAGAACAGCGGCGCCCAGGCGTCGATGAAGCCCTGGGGCTGGAACCCGAGCGGACCGGACAGGTCGCCGTTCTGGAAGATGAGACGGCCGATGCCGAAGGCGCCGGCCACGGACAGGGCCGTGATCAGCACGCCGAGGGCGGCGATCAGCGGGGCACCGAGCGCGATCAACAGCAACAAGAACCCGAGGACGCCCAGGATCGCGAGAACGAGCGGCGTGTACGACGCCAGGGTTTGCTGGAGGTCGTGGTTCTCCGCCGCCGCTCCGCCGACCAGCGTCCCTGCCGGCAGCACCTTTCGGAGGTGGTCGATGGTCGCTCCCGTGGTGGTCGTCGAGGGTCCGGTGTTCGGGAGCACCTGGTCGAGGGTCCATCCGGCGTTGGTCGGCCCCAGGACAACCCCAGCAACTCCGATGCGTGCGCGAGGGTGGCAAGGGCGCGGGCCTGTTCGCCCTCGGGGACCACCACCTGGAGGGTGCCGGGAGCGCCCGGGCCGAAGGCACTCGTCACCTGGTGGTAGCCGACTCGGGCGTTGGCGCTGGCCGGCACGATGGTGATCGAGGGCATGTTCGTCCGCATTCCGATGATCGGCGCGGCGGCCAAGAGCAGTAGGGCCAGTGCTGCCGCACCCGCGGGGAACGGGTGACGCCACAGGAAGCTGCCCCAGGGATGCAACATCCTGTCGAGGGGGCCCTCACCCTCGGGCCGAGGCCCTCGACGCAGCCGGATCCTTCCCTTATTGATGTTGGTCCCGAGTTTGCCGAGCACCGCGGGCAGGAGCGTCAGGGTGGCCGCCAGCACGGCGACGACGGAGAGCATGATTCCGAAGGCCATCGACCGGAAGGCCGGGCTCGGCACAATGATGATGGCGGCCAGGGATGCGAGCACCGTCAGAGCGCTGAATGCCACTGCCTTTCCGGCGGTATCGACCGTCTCGGCCACGGACGCAACGATCGCCTCGTGGTCGCCCGGTTTAGCTCCACGGCGTTTGAGGGCGCCGCGGAAGCGCATGACCAGGAAGAGGGCGTAGTCGATGCCCAGAGCGAGGGCGAACATCAGCGCGAAGTTCAGCGCCCAAATGGAGACGGGCGTGAACTTGGTGGTGATGACCAGGGCGCCGGCAGCCACCAGCAGACCTGACATGGTCAGCATCAGGGGCAGGCCGGCGGCGACCAGGCTCCCGAAGGCGATGACCAGGATAATGATCGTCACCGGCCACGACAGCATCTCCGAGCGCAGCATGGCCGAGCGGTTTGCAGTGTTGAAGTCGGCCCACAGGGCGCTGTCCCCGGTCAGGGTCACGGTGACACCGGACGATGACAGAGCTGCGAGCTTCGGCTCCACCGAGTCGGCCGCCTGCACCATCTGGTTCGAGTTAGCAGCCGATCCAGCGGTGATGATGGCGGTCCGTCCGTCCCGCGACACCGAGACCCCGGCTTGTGGTGGGACGACGGTGGACACCCGGGGATCGCTGCGGAGCACCTCGGTGGCCTTGACTTCGATGGCCCTGGCCTGAGGGTCCGACACGATCGGGCCGTGGTGGTCGACGATGACGACCTGCAGGGCGGTGGCACCGAGCCCGGAGAAGTCCTTCTCGATGACAGCCCTGGCCGCCACGGACTGGCTGTTCGATGCCTGCCACCCCGCGCCGGCGAGCGCGTTCTCCACATGGACGGCGAAGATCCCGAAGACGGCGACCACGAGCAGCCAAGCAATCAGGATCCGGCGGAAGTGGGTGGCGGCCCAGCGGCCGAGCCGGGCGAACGGGCCGGGACGGCTCCCGTGAACCTTGGCGCCGTCTTCTCGGACGCTGTCCCGGATCCCGGCCGGCAGGTCCGCCACCGCGGTTCCCGCCGACACTTGCGGAGAGTCGAGACCGGTTCCTCGGGTCGCAGTCATGGGACGCATCCTTTGATCAGACCGCCAGCCGCACCCGGAAAGAGGAGCGTGTGGACGGATACCTAGGGGGGTATCGAGAACTATACCATGATACCCCCCTGGGTATCAAGCCTTCGACGGAGCGGCCGGCAGCGAGGTTTCACTGGCGAGCCGACGATCAGTTCACCGCACGGGTTTGTCCAGCCCGTCTTGCCCGTTCGCCCTGGTGCTCCTGACATGCCCTGGTGCTCCTGACATGGGTCTCCCGTCCAGGGGGTTCACCACCCTCGATCGTGGCACCGCCCGGGCTTCCCACCAGGATCCGCCCGCGCTGGCGCCCTCAGGTAGGCCTAAGCCTCGATCCGCGAGGCCTGAGCCTCGATCCGCGCCAGAATCCTCTCGACGACCTCTGATCCGTGGGTGTCCTGGAGAAAGTGGTTGGCATCGCCGATCGGGTCGAAGGACGCACCGAGTCGCTTCGCCCACGTCCTACCCCATTCCTCGGTGAAGATCAGATCCGCACATCCCCAGATGAAATGGACGGGCTTGTCCCACGAGAGCAGTTTGTTGTAGTGGTGGTTCTGCGCCGCCCCGTTCCCGTTGTCGTAGCTGTCCAGCGGTATCGAGAGCGGGAACCTTCGAAGCCCGTTGAACGCGGCATCGGAGAGACCAGCAAAAGGCGCAGAGAATCCCCGGTATTCGTCAGCAGCCCTTCCTGTGAGTCCTGGCGTTGTGCCATTGACCAGCGCGGGAAGAATGACCTCAGGGCTTGCCAATCCCGCAGAGAGGACGAGCAGCAAGGCAACATCCGGACGTTCCCGTCAAAGAGACCTCCCTCGTGCCAATTACGGTTCCAGCTTCGGATTCCCTCGGTGTACTGATATCCCTCGTGATGAAGCCACGTGTTCATGATCACGAGCCGAGAGAACCGCTCCGGCATCGTCACTGCCTGTGCAAGCCCGATCGGACCAGCCCAGTCCTGACAGACCAGAGTGACGTCGGTGAGATCGATCCCGGTGATCAGCGTGGTCAGGACCTCAGTGTGGCGAGCGATGGTGTACCAGTGCGGATCGGTGGGCTTGTCTGATCGGCCGAAGCCGAGGTGAGCAGGCGCGATGCAGCGGTAGCCGACGGCGACCAGGCCAGGGATCACGTCCCGGCAGAGAAAGGACCAGGTCGGCATTCCGTGCAATAGGAGCATGACCGGTCGGTCCGGGGGCCCCTCGTCTACGTAGTGGACCCGGAGGTCTTGCCATAGGTGGTAGTTCGGTTCGTAGGGAAAAGAGGCAAGGTCGATGAAGTTCACGTCGGGGGTCCGAATGAAGTCGGTCACCGTCAGTCTCCTTCCTCGGCTAAGCGCCAAGAGCACAGCCAATGAGGCACGGTGGGCATCGTGATCAAACTCAGATGGTCGCTTCTCTGACGATCGTGCTACTGGCTTGCTACTCAAACCGACGGACAGCCCCGCACTCTGGCGGACGGAGTGGATCGTGGACCGTATCTGACCTGGCCCAATGGATTTTGGAACACGGGCTGGACGATCGGAATCGCTCTACGGATCAGAAGGTTGGGGGTTCGAATCCCTCCGAGCGCGCTGGCTGCGGTTGACCCGATTGGGTGGACCACTGATACATGCACCGGTGAAGGTACGGCTCACATGCTCAGATGGCCGACTCGGGAATGCTGTGCGCTGCCAGAAGCCACCGCGCCGCTTCGGCGTCGAGCGGCCGGCTCAAATGGTAGCCCTGGGCGAGAACGCAGCCCAAAGTGCGCAAGCTTTCCTCCTGAGCCGCGGTCTCGACGCCCTCGGCGATCGTTCCGTAGCCCAGGGTTCGGGCCAGCTGCACCAAGGCTGCAGCCATGCTCCGTGAGTCGTCCCCGAACCCCAGTGTCTCGACGAAGGACCGGTCGATCTTGACAATGTCGATGGGTAGACGGTCGAGATGCGAGAAGGTTGAGTAGCCGGTACCGAAGTCATCGAGTGCGATGCGTACGCCGAGGTCGCGCAGCGCAGCCAGGTTGTGCAACGTGGTTTCGTTATCGGTGATCACCTCACTCTCGGTGATCTCGAGGACGAGCGACCGTGGGTCGAAGTGGCACTCTTCGATCTGCGCCGCGATCCGGTGTGACAGTGCCGGATCGGCGAGCTGGCCCGCAGAAAGGTTGACGCCGATATCCAGGTCGGGGCCGCACAAACCTGCCTCTTGCCACTGTCGAACCTGCCGGCATGCCGTACGCATGACGAACGAATCGATCTCGCCGATCAGACCTATTTCCTGGGCGAAAGGCACGAAATCCACTGGATGGACGAGACCCCGGTCCGGGTGTGGCCACCGGACCAGCACTTCGAACCCGGCCACCCGGTAGGTCTGCAGATTCATCATGGGCTGGTAGTGCGCGATGAGATCTCCGTTGACGATCGCCGCCTTCAGCTCCTCCTCTAGTTCGACACGGGCCAACACAAGGGCATGCATCTCGTTGCGGTAGACCTCGAACCTGTCCTTGCCCAGTTTCTTGGCCTGGTACATCGCGATATCCGCGTTGCGAAGCAGCTGTTCACTGGTAATGCCCTCTTCTTCGAAGGCGATGCCGATGCTGCTGGCCGCGCTGACCGATTTGGTCCCCAAGCGGACGCGCGGCCGCAAGGAGTCGAGCATCCGCAGCGCCAGATCGGTGACGGCCTCTGGCGAACGCACGTCTTCGACGAGAATCGCGAATTCGTCCCCACCCAGACGAGCCGCCGTGTCCGAGGTCCGCAGAGTGTCGAGGAGGATCTTCGCAACTCTCTTCAAGAGCTGGTCCCCCTCGCCATGACCGAGGGTGTCGTTCACTGTCTTGAAGTCGTCGAGGTCGATGAAGAGCACGGCCAGGTGGGTGCCGGCACGCGCGCTGCGAGCGAGGGCGTGATCGAGCCGGTCCTGAAAGAGCGTCTTGTTGGCGAGCCTGGTCAGCGAGTCATGAAACGCCCAGTAGGAGAGTTCGTCTTCCAAGAGCTTGCGGTCGGTTACGTCTCGAAAGCTATAGACCCGTCCCACGACTTCCCCATCGACGCGTTGGGGTCTCGAGTACCGCTCGACCACACGTCCATCCTTGAATTCGATGAGGTCGAAGCTCTCGCTATCGGGCTGGAGGTCGAGCTCGTTCAGCCTGGCCGCGAAGGCGCCGGGGTCAGTCAACTGGTCGAGGGCGAAGTCGAGTGTGGCAAGGTCGTCCTGTCTGGTGACGGCGTTGTGGGGTAAACCCCAGATTTCGGTGAAGCGTCGGTTGAAGTCGGTGATCTTGCCGGCGGTGTCGACCACCAGGATCCCGTCCGCGGTCGAGTCCAAGGTGGCGGTCAGACGAGAGAGCGCCTCGCTCAGGTCGCGCTCGGCAGACATCTGCGCGGTAGCGTCGTGGCCCGAGATGACGAGCCCCTCGACGGTGGGGTCGTCCAACAGGTTCACGATGCTGAGGTCGAATGGCACGGCGACGCCCCGGTCGTGACGGAGGAGGCCGATCCTTGTGGTGACCGGGCGGGCCGACGTTGCTCCGCGACACGCCGAGGCCAGGCGAGCATCGAACTTCGGTCGGTCGCGTGCGGCGACGATGCTGGACAAGGGTCGTCCTTCCAGCATCTCGGGGTCATGTCCCAGGAGCCGCGTGATGGCGCCCGAGACCGATTCGACGACGCCGTCGGGCGACACCAGCATGAGGATGGACCCGGCGTTGTGCACAACCGATCGGAGTCGGGCCTCGCGCCCGCTGGCCAACTCGAATCGTCGGCGCTCGGTCAAGTCGCGCAAGCACAGCAGGACCACGTCGTCGCCCAACCACTGTGTTGCGGTGCCGACCATTTCGATGAGGCGCCAACCCGAGGCCGCATTGACCCGGATCTCGATGGGTGCGCCCACCTGCTTGTACCCAACGGTGGAAAGCGAACGCAGCGCCAATTCGTGGTCGTCGGGGTGCATGAGGTCGAAGCCGGACTGGCCCCTCCAGTCGTCCAACGTGCGCTCGAACAGCCGCTCGGCCGCGTAATTCCCCCACACGATGCTCCCGGCTCCGTCGACGATGACGACGGCGTCGGGCAGGTTCTCGAAGGCGTCGGCCATGGCGCCACGCTCGTCGGGAGACGACCCAGGCGTATGGCGCGGCCGCTCTCTTGTGCGCCGCCGCGGCGACAGCGCCAGGGGTTCCATGACCCCACCTGCCCTGCGCCAACTCCGCTCAGCCACCGTGTCGGGCTCCTCTCTCCACTAACCCCAATATTCAATTCGGCTGGTTGGTAGCCCCACACGGTTGCCATCGGGTTGCGGGTCGAGCTGTACGTGTCGGTGCACCCGTACGCATCGGTCATTTGGACACGGCCCACGTCACACCAAGACCGGCGTGACGCGCGAACCGGGGAGGACGAAGAGCGGCTCGGGAGCCAACTACGGTCACTGACACCAAGCGGTGCCAAGCAAGGAGGTCCGCCGTCGTGCCCTCGACACCTGTCGATGCTCGCCTCGATCTGAGCGATCCCGACCTGCTGGCCGATCATCTGCCCCTGGACGAATTCGCCTGGCTGCGCCGGAATCAGCCCATTCGGTGGAATCCGCAAGCGCCCATGGCGGGATACGGCGACGCCGGATTCTGGGCGCTCACCCGCCACGCCGACGTCTCGGCGGTGACCAGGCGTCCGGGGTGGTCTGTGGAGGCCAACTCCGCCTTCGTTCGCCGGCTGGATGAGTCCGATCCCACAGGCGAATCCACCAAGAACCTCCTGCTCTGTATGGATCCGCCCCGGCACACCCGAGTTCGCAGGGTGGGAAACCGGTGCTTCACCCCGCGGGCCTTGGCCGGCCTCGAGGACGACCTGCGCGAACGAGCCCACCGGATCGTCTGGGCTGCCAAGCATGACGGGACGGGCGACTTCGTGATCGACGTAGCCCGTCATCTGCCCTTGCAGGCCATTGCCGGCCTCATGGGTATCCCCGACGACGATCGCCAGCAACTCTTCGACTGGAGCGATCAGATGGCTGGCAGCGAGGATCCGGAGTATGCCAGCACCGACTTCACGGGGGTGGTCGAGATGTTCGCCTACGCACACGCGGCAGCCGAGGCGCGGGTCGACAACGACCTCGGGGATGTCACCAGCCGACTTGTCCAATCCGACGTCGATGGCCACGGCCTGAACAGCGAAGAGTTCGCGTTCTTCTTCATGATCCTCGCCGTCGCTGGCAACGAGACCACCCGGCAGGCGATCACCCACGGCATGTCAGCGTTTCTGCAACATCCAGACCAGTGGGAACGATGGCAGTCCGAACGGCCCGCGACCGCGATCGACGAGATCCTGCGCTGGGCCTCGCCCGCGGTGGTCCTCCAGCGCACGGCGAGCGAAGACACCGAGGTTGCCGGCCAGTTGGTGCATAAGGGCGAACGGGTGGGCCTGTACTTCGCCTCCGCCAACTTCGACGAGGAGGTTTTCGACGATCCTGGGCGGTTCGACATCGGGCGTTCACCGAATCCCCATGTCACCTTCGGCGGCGGCGGCTCCCACTTCTGCATCGGGGCCAACCTTTCCCGGCTCGAGCTCAAGGTGATGTTCGACGTGATCGCCGACGAGCTGACCGACACGAAGTTGATGGGTCCGCCCGTCCGCCTTCGCTCGTCGTGGCTCAACGGCATCAAACACCTGCCGGTCGATTATGGAGGATCCGGATGACGACGACGACGACTGCGGCGGCGTGGATGGTCACCCGGCTGGGCCCACCGACCGAATCCCTCGAGATCCAGACGGTGGAGGTCGGCGAACCGGGCGCCAACCAGGTGCGGATCGCCGTGGAGGCGTTCTGCCTCGACTTCAACGACATCGACACCATCCGCGGTCGCTACGGGCTGTTGAAGTTCGAACCCCCCTTCGTCGTCGGCATGGCGGCCGCAGGAACGGTCGACGCGGCCGGGCCGGGGTGTGAGGCGCTGCTGGGCCGGCGGGTCGTCGGCACGACTGCGGGCGTGCAGGGGGCCTACGCGTCAGCGGCTCTGCTCGACGGAGCAATGCTCCAGCAGGTCCCCACCTGGCTCAGCGCAGCCGAGGGGGTGGCGATGTATTTCCCCTACCAGCTGAGCTACCTCGCCCTGCACGTCCGGGGAAGGGTGGCCCCAGGTGACGTCGTGCTCGTCCATGCCGCGGCCGGCGGCGTCGGATCGGCCGCCGTCCAGCTGGCCAGGGCGTTCGGCGCGACGGTGATCGGCACGGCGGGGACCGACGAGAAGGTCGACCTCTGTCGCTCGCTGGGAGCCGACTACGGCGTGAACTACCGCAGCGAGGACTTCGTCGCCTTCGTCGACGACGTCACAAACGGACGGGGAGTCGACGTGGCGTTCGACACCGTAGGTGGTGCCGTGACGACGGAGACGTTCAGGGTGATGGCATTCAACGGCCGCCACCTCATCATCGGGTTCGCCTCGGGCATCGAGGCGGAGGAGCGCCCGCTGCCGATCCAGCCAAGCATCTACGGGAACTTCGACCTGATGGGGATCTGCTTCGCATACGCCGACTCGCCGCGGCCGGCTCGTCCGTTTGGCATGAACTTCCTTTCTACCGCCCACGGCGTCGACATCTGGAACCGCATCTTGCACCTCACCCGGGCGGGAACGATCCGCCCTGTGATCGGCCGGCAGATCGAGTTCGCGGATGTCCCCGCCGAGCTCGAAGCGCTCGAGCGGCGCGAGACGACCGGCCGCACAGTGGTGCGCATGCCGCCAGATCGCGCATGATGGTCTCCGCTGGCTGCTCGGCCGACATCGCCTAGGTAGCGTCGGTTCTTGGAGCACTGACCGGCGGGAGCATTCGAATCGGGCACGGTCCCATACAGGCGAACTCTTCATCGGGGCGAGTTCCCATCGCCACCGACCTACAGCCCCCTTGTCTCTCGGCGACGATTGCGCCGAATCTACGATGTGGACGTTCCGCATGGCTGAGAGTAGAAGGAGAACCGATGATTGAAGGCGTCGTTGAACGATGGCACGCCTATCTGCGAGGCGAGCTCCCGGGGGGTCTCGATGACCTACTCGACGACGACGTCGTCTTCTACTCCCCGATCGTCTTCACACCCCAGAGAGGTAAGCAGATCACCAGCCTCTATTTGCGGGCCGCTGGTCCGACATTTGCCGGGAACGATTCGACAACGGGCCCAGAAGGCGTCGAACAGGCAGGACAGTTTCATTACACCAAGACCGTGCTCACCGAAGATACGGCCGTCTTGGAGTTCGAGACCACGATGCAGGGCAAGT
Organism: uncultured Acidimicrobiaceae bacterium; assembly: GCA_963824195.1. Lineage (GTDB taxonomy): Bacteria > Actinomycetota > Acidimicrobiia > Acidimicrobiales > RAAP-2 > Bog-473. The sequence goes on from CAWGOJ010000010.1 coordinate 35,514, forward strand.
ATGTCAACGGCGTGGACATCATTCGTTGCAACGATGACGGACGTATCATCGAATTTCGGGTGATGGTCCGGCCGTTGCAGGCTGTCAACCTCGTACATCAACAGATGGCGGCGATGCTGGAAGCCATGGAGCGGGAGCACTGAAATGCATCTTGGGTCGCGGCAGTCGGATCAGGTCTTGAAGGAACTTCAGATTCTCGAGTATTTCGTTCCATGCCCTAGCGCCGAGTTGCAGCTCGAACACTGACGCGCGCCGTGGTACGTGATCGTAAGGACATGGCCCTCTTGGCCAGTCAGGCGGGATCAGGCGCCCTCCGTGAGGAGCCGAGAAGGCTGTAGCCAGACGTACCTGTGCCCCGTTGCCCTCCCACCCCCGGGGAAGGGCCCACGCAGCGTGCTTTCGAACCTGACACCCCCACGAGCATCATAGAAGGATTGCGCGGCCACGTTCTGATCGAGCACCCATAGATAGAGAGGTTCCGATGGTCGGCATCGAATGAGATTCCGGGCTGCCTCCGTGAGCAGCCGTGTGCCGATCCCATTTCCTTTCAAATTGCTTCGGACGTGCAGATTGTCCAGCAGTGCTCCCCATTTCGGATCGTGGCCGAACACCGTGTGAGCAAAGCCGACGACTTCGCCGTCAACGTCGGCACATACCGTGTACTGATTCAGCTGTGGAGGGCTGAGGCGAGTGGTCCACACCTGCAATCGATCCGTGACAATGTCACCGTCAAGGTACGCATCCATGTAGGCACCGCGGTAGTGACGCCGCCAACTGTCGGCGTGCAGAGCTGCGATGGCACCGGCATCGTGCTGTACCGCCGCCCGATAGCGGACAGGCGGAAAAGGCTGGAGCCGGTCGCTCGAAGCTCGGGTCACGACGCCCTCCTCATCGATCCTGGCATTGGCACCGTGCCGAAGCCGGCTGCCGGACCATCGAAGGGCCAGGTCCCTCAGGTCACTCTTGATGAACAGATCACAGGGTACCCGGGCTCAAACCCAAGCGAGATTGTTGCGGGTTTGAGTACACCACCGTGGCGCACATCGCCGTCCGCGCCGGGTTGACGGAGCGAGCCTGTTCAGGGCGAGACGCGGCTACGCGACGGGCTATAGACTACTAATCCAATCGGGATTATAGTGTTCTGAGGACCACGAAGGAGGTTGGTACCAATGTCCATCTACGACGAGGTTCTGGCAGCCAATGGCGAATATGCGGCGAGCTTCGGGGGGAAGGGCGAGCTCGCTCTTCCGCCTGGTCGGCACTTCGCCATCCTGACGTGCATGGATGCCAGGCTCGATCCGGCAAAGTACGCAGGCCTCAGTGAGGGTGATGCGCATGTCATCCGCAACGCCGGCGGAAGGGCGAGTGATGACGCCATCCGTTCCCTCATCATCTCCTACAAGCTGCTCGGTACGAGGGAATGGTTCGTCATCCACCATTCAAACTGCGGTATGGAATTCTTCACCGACGAAGTCATTCGTGGTTTGCTGGCGAGCAGCCTGGAAGCGGCCGAACTTGGTCCCGATGGTTTTCGCGATGTGGGAAGAGGTCCAGGCTCCGCGGAAGCGACCTACGTCGATTGGCTGACGATCGCCGACAATGCCCAGAGCGTGGTCGACGATGTCACTCGGATTCGTAACCATCCGTTTTGGTTCCCGGCCGAATCGCGATCTACGGGTTCATCTATGACGTGGCCACGGGGCGGTTGGTAGAGGTCCAAGAGGCGACGAAGGCCGGACTGCCGATCTGAAGATGTAATGCCGCATTCGACGGTCGCATCTCTCGACTGGCTGACCTTCCGGGCATTGAGAAATCAGCAATCAGTCCAGGGATTGCTACGGCGTTTACTCCTCAATCAGCGGACCAGAAGCCCCTGAGTCGCACAGGTTGGACAGCAGACCCAATATGAACTCCTCCAATGGAACCGGTCATACGGACTGACGATCGGGATCGCTCTACGGATACAAGGTTGGGAGCTCGAATCTCACAGAGCGCGCGGAACCGGCGTCCTCCGTCACCGCACGCAGAACCCGGCGTCGACCGGCAACGCCACGCCCGTGATCCATTTGGCCTGATCGGACACGAGGAACGCCACCGCGTCGGAGATGTCCTCGGGGTCGAGGATGTCGATCGGCATGGCGTTCTGCATGGCCGAGATGGAGTTCTCGCTCCCTTCGGCTGCCTGCATCGCCAGCGTCATCATGGCCTCGTTCATCGTCATGCCGGACTTGACGCCCGTCGGGTGCACGCTGTTGACGCGGATCGACTCAGGGGCGAGCGTCACGGCCAGCTGCTTCATGAGGCCGACCAAACCGGTCTTCGCCGCCGTGTAGGCGATCTGCCCGATACCCTCGCCGGGACTGGCCCGCAGCCCGGCCGTGGAGCTAGTGATGATGATGCAGCCGCCGACTCCGGCGGCGCGCAGGGTCGGGAGCGCGACCGAGATCGTGTTCCACGATCCGGTGAGGTTGGTGCCGATAATGTCGGCCCATACCGCAGCGGCGTCGCCGCCGGGGCCCAGCCGCACGATGCCGGCGTTGGCCAGGACGATGTCGACCCGCCCAAGCGACGACATGCCCGCGTCGAAGGCGGCCTGAAGGGAGGCGAGGTCCCGCACGTCCGCCGTCAGCGCCACGGCCTTGCGTCCCTCGGCCTCGACGAGCTGCGCCGTTTCGTCCAGCTCGGCGCGGGTGGCGTTGGGGTAGTCGATCGACGCGGTATCGGCGCAGATGTCGACAGCCAGGATGTCGGCGCCCTCACGGGCCAGCCGGACGGCGTGCGAGCGCCCCTGACCACGAGCGGCTCCGGTGATGAATGCGACCTTGCCCTTGAGTCCCTGCATCACGCACACTGCTCCCTCTGTAGATCGGCCTGGCGAACGGGTGTCCTGCGTTCAGGCGACGCCCACGGACTTGACCCGCAGGAACTCCTCGACGCCGAGTCTGCCGCCCTCCTTGCCCATGCCCGAGATACCGATGCCCCCGAAGGGACGCTGCACCCGCAGGTTGGCGGCTCCGTTAATGAGCACCTCGCCGGTGACGAGTTCCTCGGCCACGCGCAGGCCGCGGGACAGATTCCGTGTCTGGATGTAGCCAGACAATCCGTAGCGAGTGTTGTTGGCGATGCGAATTGCCTCTTCGTCGTCGCCGAAGGGTGTGATGGCGAGCACGGGGCCGAATACCTCATTCTGGGCCAGCTCGGAGTCGGGGTGGACGTCGGCGAAGACGGTCGGCTCAATGAAGTAGCCCTCCGAGAGGTCGCCGCCGATCCGGGACCCTCCGGTGACCAGGCGCGCACTGTCTTTCTGCGCTCGCTCAATCATGCCGAGAATCCTCTCCAGCGCCGCCTCGTTGATCACGGGTCCCGCTAGCACGGTCGGGTCCCACGGGTTCCCGACCGGGATGCCCTTGGCCACCGCGGCCACCCGGGCGACTACGTTCTCATACACGCTCTGCTGCACGAGCATTCGGGTCGGGAACGCACACCCCTGGCCCGACAGGATCCCGACGCTCATCATGGCCCCGAGCCCGCAGGCCGCGTCGAGGTCGGCGTCGTCGAAGACGATGTTCGCCGACTTGCCGCCGAGCTCAAGTGTCGCCGGCTTCATGGTGTCGGCACAGGCGTGGAGGATCTTGCTCGCCGTGGCGGGTCCGCCGGTGAAGGACACCTTGCGCACCTTGGGGTGGACGACGAGTGCCTCGCCGGCCGCCGGGTCGCCCGGCAGAATGCTGCACACACCGGTGGGGAACTCGGCCTCCTCGACGAGGTCCATGAACAGCTCGGCCGAGAACGGCGTGAGCTCCGAGGGCTTGCATACGACGGTGCACCCGGCTGCCAGCGCGGCCGGGATCTTCATGGCCAAGGAGATGAGCGGGCCGTTCCACGTGATGATGATGCCGACGACCCCATAGGGCTCGAGCAGCGTGTAGTTGAGCTCGCCGACGCCGGACCCGAAGCTGCTGGACAGCTCGCCGGCGATCTTGTCCGTCCAGCCTGCGTAGTAACGGGTCCACCCCACCGCCGACCCCGTCATGCCGCCGACGACCGAAGCGGGTGTCCCGTTGTCCATGGTGCCCCGCCGCCCGAATTCTTCGGCATTGGCATCAATGAGGTCAGCGAGCCGCAGGAGCAACCGCCTCCGTTCTTCCGGCGGGGTGCGTCGCCAGTCGCGCTGTGCGGCGTCGGCCGCGTTGACGGCCCGGTCCACTTCGCCCGGTCCCGCGAGGGGGATCCTGGCATCGACGTGTCCCGTGCTCGGGTCGATGTGGTCGTGGACGCCCCCACTGCCCTTGTCCATGCGCTCGCCGGCGACGTGCAGGTGGACGGCGGGTCGGGTTGCCGGATCGGTCATGGGCCCCCTTTCAGGCTCGGTGTCGGGCCCCCAGCATACAAGGACGCGTGGCAAATGAGTACCCTGAATTCAGGAACGTAGGCGCGAGTGAGCGAATCCCTCCCAGCACGCAGCGTGTCCCCTAGCCGCGACGAACCTGTCAACGATGATCTTGGGGGAGCTGTCGTCACCCCTGAGGCTTGACGACCGAGGAGGTCGCGTACTGGGTGGGTAGCCCTGGGCGCTGAGCGTGGTGCCGATGACGGACCCCGAGTTCGGCGCGCGAGCGGCGGCCTCCGACTACAGAACGAGGTGTTCGTAGGCCTCCGGGTTCTCCATGTTCTCGGCAATCCGGGCGGCCTCCACCTCCGGTGACTCGTTCGTGCGCAGGAGGAAGGGCGACAGGGCGAGGCCGGCCAGGACGCATGCCGCGGCGATGAGCAGCGCCAGCCGGTAACCGTCCGTCAGCGCCGCGATGACCTCGTGGCCTTCGGCGACCAGCGACTTGGTGCGGTTGGTCGCGACCGTGCTCAGCACGGCCAGGCCCACAGCCGCCGCCATCTGCTGGGACACGTTGACGATGCCCGAACCCAGACCGGCGTCGGCAGTCGGGATCTCGGACATCCCGATCTGCAACAGCGGCATGAATGAGGCGCCGGCGCCCACGCCCAGCATGAGGAAGGCAAAGAAGATCTTTGGAAAGTAGCCCGCATCCTGGCCCGCAGAGGCCAGAAGGATCAGGCCGCTTGCAGCGAGGAACATGGCCGGGTACATGACCTTGATGCCGAATCGGTTGACGAGGCGCGCCGTGAGGCCGGCCGACATGGTCGCCATACCCACCGTCGCCGGCATGAACGCCAGGCCGGTCTTGATGGGGCTGTAACCGAGTACATGCTCGAGGTAGAGCGCGCCGATGAAGAAGGTCGAGAACATGCCTGTTGCCAGCAGGCCCCGGATTGCGCTCGACCCGGTCAAGGTGCGCAGCTTCAGAATTCGCAGGGGCATGATCGGGTTGGCCAGTCTCGACTCGAGGACGATGAAGGAGATGAACAAAAGGACGGCGACTCCCAAGAGCCCGAGGGTCTCGTGGGAACCCCAGCCGTCGCTCGAGGCACTCACGATGCCGTAGATGCCGACCATCAAGGACAGCGTCACCAATACGGACCCGATCACGTCCACGCCCTGACTGATGCCCAGGCCGATGTTCTCCACCACCAAGATGCGGCCCAGGATCAGCGTGGCGATGCCGATAGGCACATTCACGAAGAAGATCCAGTGCCAGCTCAGCGCCTGCGTCAGCAGCCCGCCGGCGAGGAGCCCGATGGAGCCGCCGCCGACGGCGACGAAGACGTAGGCGCTCATTGCCTTCGCCCGCTCGACCGGGCTGGGGAACTCGGTCACGATGATGGCGACGATCACCGAGGCGGACAGCGCTCCGCCGATGCCCTGCACGAAGCGCGCCGTCACGAGCATGGCCTGGCTGTCGGCTGAGCCGCAGGCGATGGACGAGAGGGTGAACAGCGCGACTCCGCCCAGGAACACCTTCTTGCGGCCGATGAGGTCGCCCAGGCGGCCCGCCATGAGGAGGAAGCTCCCGAAGCTGATGAGGTAGGCGTCGACGACCCAGGTCAGGCCGGATTGGGTGAAGTGCAGGCTGCGCTGGATGTCCGGGAGCGCCACGTTGACGATGGAGCCATCGAGCGCGTTCATGAACATGGCCAGGCAGACGACGACCAGGGCGATCCAGCGGCGGCGGTCACCGGCAGGGTCGTCGGAGCCGAGCTGGGGTGGGGCAATGGTTCCGGGGTCGGGGATAGTCATGATTTCGGGACTATCATAGAGGGGTGATGGAAATCACCATGCAGGCAGGTGCCGAGCGGGCTGTGGCAGGCTCGGGGTCGTGATGGCCCGGGCCACCGCCTCGCCCACGACCGGGACGATCGTGCTCCTGACCCGGCTGGCCCGCGCCGTCTTCCTCCGCAGCTCGGTCGACCTCGTCGGGATGAACCTGAAGAACATGGTCGTGCTGGCCTACCTGCGCGACCACCCGAGCGCAGCACAGCAGGTGATGACCGAGGACCTGTCCATGGACTCCAACACAGGTGTGCTCGTGCTCAACGACCTGGAGGACCTCGAGTACGTGGAGCGGCGGCGGGACCCGGCCGACCGCCGGCGTCACATCGTGGACATCACCGACACCGGGCTCGAGGCGCTGGAGCGGGCCGAGGTGGCGCAGGGGAGTATCGAGGACGAGATCCTCGGTGGGCTGAGTGCGTCGGAGCGGGCGACGTTCCGGCGCTTGTTGGTCAAGGCGTTGGAGGACCATCTGCCGGCGGGGGGGTAGCCGACTCCTTTGTGGCGCGGTCGTCCGGCGCCGGCGACTTACTGCAAGAGTGTCGAGGTGGCATAGCCGACGCGCGAGTCAGCCATCCCGTAGTACGAGAACCATGTGGCGGCGAACAGCGCCAGACCTTCGGCAAAGCAGACCGAGCTGTTCCACGGAGAGGGCCTCGAATGGCGGGCTTGGAGCTCGTGGCCTGGAGGCAGTGCGATACGGCTGAGCGGATCAGGTCCTACATCAGGGCCGCAACGTGACTGCCGCGTCCGGCTCGAGCACCCGGAAGCTGAAGCTCTCTTCTATGTAGAGCCGCACGACATCGGCGTCATGGTCGAGGTAGCCGATGGAGAGGTCCTGACCCGAATCGAATTGGAAGTCCCCACCTCGCAGGCTGAGCACCACCCCACCCTCGACGCCGGGCGCCCATACCAGGGGCCCGCCGAGGATCTCGCGGAGGTGGTCGAAGAGGAGATGCCCGCCGTACTCGGCGCTCTCGACGATCCGCGTGTAGATGTCCGGGCAGATGGCCAATCCGTACGGTCCGTCGATGCCCGCCTGCCGAAGGACGTTGACGGCCCGCGCGACGCCGTCGGGAGAACGCTCCACGTCCCCGGCGAGCGGGATCGGCTCGTGGGACGTGCTCTCGGTGATGCCGCGCAACCCAGCGGCCTGGTGACCGTTGAAGACCGTGACGTTCTCGCCGAGAGCGATCTGTCGGATCGCTTCATCCAATTCGGGCAGATCGGGATCGGCTGCGCCCCGCCCGACGTCGTCCAGCTGGACGCGGGAGACCTTGAACTCGGTCCGCAGCTCCACGAGGGGGAGGACTCTCCGTTGGGCGGCCGTGACGCCCTCCGATGGGCCCGCGATGGTGGAGATGCGGCCGAGATCGGTCGCCGAATGCGACCACCCGTGGGGTCCGGCGAAGTCCACGAGCTTGCGGGCAGCAAGGTAGGTCGGAAGGCGCGACTTGGCCTCCTGGTCGATCGCGTCCCAGCCCGAGTCGGAGATGGGCGCCAGATTCCGATGAAGGTGGTTCATCACACCGTCCCCTTGAGGCTGCCGATACCGAGTGACCCCGACGGGTCGTTCGCAGGATCTCTCGAATCTTCCGAGCTCTCGTCACCGATCTCGGTGATCGGTCCGGATGTGAACAGGAACTTGCGCAGATTGGCGTCGAGGGCACTGTCACGCCGGCGGAGCCATTCCAGGGCCATTGCCGCGTGCTCCTTCTCGTCGTCTCGGTTGTAGGCGAGCACCGCCGCCAAGGTCTCGTCCGAGGTCGCCTTCACCCGTTGGTCGTACCAGTCGATCGCCTCGAGCTCCTCGCACAACGACGTCATGGCCCGGTGGTGATCGACCGTGGCTTCATCGAGAAGCTCGAGCGGTTCGTGAAATCCTTCGCTGGCCAAGATCCTCTCCTTTTGGTGGTCGCTTCCCACAACCCGAACCTTCAAAACCCAGAGGCGCGGCTCCCCACAGTGAAGCACTCACCGGCGCCGTCAGTCCACGGGCCCGCCGGCGAAATTGACAGCCAAGCGAGCGTTTGGCGGCGCTCCCAACCCGGTGCCGGCCCGCGTCCAGCCGAACCGCCGCCTGGCGCAGCCGCGCAGCTCGTCGCTACTGAGCCCGGAGCCCTCCCAGCAGCCGCATGAGTGACTGGCGTGCTTGCGTGTGCGCTTGGCGGCGATCCGGAGCGTTGGCGATGTAAAGGGCCGCCTCATCGACGGCTGCGAGCAGCATGTGCGCCAGGGGCGCCGTGGGTTGGCGGGGAATGGCTTTCTGCACGACGGCCGCGTCCAGCATCGCCGTGATCACTCCGAGCCCGTATTCGGCTTCGAGGCTGCGCCACTGGTCCCACCCCAGCACCGCTGGGCCGTCGACGAGCAGGATCTGCTGGACGTCGGCGTTGTCGGCCGACGCGTCCAGAAACTGCTGGAGAGCGGCGGTGAGCAGATCGAGCGCGTCGTCTCGTTCGTTCACGGTCGTCGCCGCGGCGAGGTCGGCCTGGACCTGATCGAACACTGCCCGGAACAGGTCCTCCTTGTCGGCGAAGTGGTGGTAGAGCGCGCCACGGGTGCCGACGTTTGCCTTTGCGACGATCTCCTCCGTCCCGGTGGCGAAGTACCCCTTGCTGACGAACAGTTCCCGGGCAGCGCTGATCAGGGCCGCCTTGGTGGCCTCACCTCGCGGCAATCGCTCGGCGCCCTCTCCGTCGGACCTTGACATACACCCTGTAGGTTAGTAGTACATACAGCTTGTAGGTTCCCAATCGAGAGGACATGAGATGGCGACGGCTGGTGATGTGGTCAGAGACTTCTGTGCGGCGATCGACCGGAAGGACCTCGCCGAGGTCGAGTCGTTGCTCGACGAGAACGTCGTGTACCACAACGTCGGCTCGGAGCCCGCCGTCGGCCGGGAAGCCTCGCTCGCTGCTGTGAAGTTCCAATTCGACATGTTCGATCCGATCGCGTTCCACATTCGAAACCTGGCGGAGGACGGGGACACGGTCCTCACGGAGAGGGTCGACGAGATCACGGCCAACGGGGTGACGGCCCCCGTGCCGGTCATGGGCACCTTCGAGATCAGGGATGGTCGGATCGTCCAGTGGCGTGACTACTTCGACATGGGGCTCACCGGCAGGTTGATGGGCGGCGAGGACGTCTCTTCGCTCCTGCCTCGCTGATCCGGTGGACTTGATTGGCAGAATCCACCAAAGCGACACGGGGTCGCGAGTGGGTCAGAGCCGAAATGGTGGCGGCCGCACGGCGTAAGTCGAGGTAGTGGGCCTGTACTCCCTTCGACACACAACGCCCATGACCCCGCGGTGATCAAGTTCAGGGTCCCAGCTGTCGATGAAATGCGGTAGGGCTCTTCACACAGGGTCGGGGGAGATGGCACTGCCGGTTCACGATGGCGCAATTGAATTCGACCGTACCGACCCGGTCGGGTCCAACGTGCGCGCCGTGTCGGCGACACGACGGAGGCTCGATCCAACCAAGCTGGCCTATCTCATCGGGCCGGCTGCGTTCTTGGTCCTCCTTCTCCTCATGCAGTTGAGATATGCGGAGCGGCAGTCACTGTGGGTGTGGCTCGGCGTCTTCATCGCCATCTTCGCGGTCAACTTCGTCGTCGACCAGATCTACGACGACCGCCCCAGTCGGCTTACTCTCAATCTCCGCGTCGTCAGCCAGGTGGCCGCGGTCACCGTGGTCATCTATCTGACAGGCTGGGGGCCGGTCCTCTGGGGAGCGTACGCCTTCATCGCGTTGGAGAACGTGGCACGAGGCGGCTCCCGCGTATGGCGCACCACGGCCGCCTGGAGTCTCGCCGGAATGGCGGTCGGCCAGTTCAGCCTCGCTCAGGGGTGGTTCCCCTCGGAGCTGTCGCGCACCCAGACCATGGCGCTGACCGTGATGGGCGCGTTCGTTCTCCTCTTCGTCATCCGCATGGTCGGGGCCATCATGGAACAAAAGGAGGAGGCGCAGGCGACCCTCCTTCTGAGCGAGGATCGCTTCCGATCATTGATCCAAAACTCGTCCGATGTCACGATGATCCTCGGTGAGACCGGTGATTTTCGCTATCTCTCGCCCGCCGTCAAGGAACTGCTGCAGTACGAGCCGGACGAGCTCATCGGTCTGCGTGCGATGGACTTCGTACATCCGGAGGATCTTGACTTCGTTCGAAGGCTGCTCGGGGATGAGTTCCAAGCATCGCCCGCGACCGCCGTGCTCGAGTTCCGCATGCTGCGCAAGGACGGAACGACCCGCGACGTCGAAGCAGTCGTGTCGAACCAAACGGACCGCCCCTCCGTTGCTGGCTATGTCTCGAACATACGGGACACCACCGAGCGCAAGAAGTTCGAAGCTCTCCTCGCGCATCGCGCGCTCCACGACCCGCTGACGGGGCTGGCGAACCGTCAGCTGATCCTCGATCGGGCCGAGCAGATGTTGGAGCGGGCGCGGCGGACCGGTGAACCGTTGGCGGTCTTCTTCATCGACCTGGACAATTTCAAGGACTCCAATGACTCGCTCGGGCACGGAGCCGGTGACCAGTTGCTTCAAATGGTCGCGGGCCGGCTGCGCGGCATTCTGCGGGCGAGTGACACGGTTGGGCGTCTCGGTGGGGACGAGTTCGTGATCCTGGCCGAGGGGGTCTCCCTTGCCAGTGGACCAGAGATGATCGCTCAGCGCGTCCACGAGGTGTTGAAGCCGCCCTTCCACATCCCCGGGGTCGAGGGGTTGACCATCTCCATCTCGGCGAGCATCGGCATCGCCTCTGGGGGTCGCGCGTCGGCGGAGGAGTTGCTGCGTGACGCCGACATCGCCCTCTACCGGGCCAAGGGCGCAGGCCGAGACCAATCGGTGCTCTTCGAGCGGGAGATGCAGTCAGCTGCGAAGGAGCGACTCGCCCTCAAGTCCGATCTGGAATCCGCCCTTGAGCGCGACGAGTTCTTCCTGCTGTACCACCCGATCTTCGATCTCAACCGGGTGGAGCTCCAGGGGGTCGAAGCACTCCTGCGGTGGCAGCACCCGACGAAGGGGATCATTACGCCTGACGTCTTCATTCCCGTGCTCGAGGAGAGAGGCCTCATCGTCGACGTCGGGCGGTGGGTCCTCAACGAGGCCTGTCATCAAGCCGCCGCGTGGCAGAGGCAGGGACATCAGACGACGGTGTCCGTGAACGTCTCCATGCGGCAGCTGGAGTCCGACCGGCTGGTCGATGACGTGCGCGACGCATTGGTCACGAGCAGCCTCGATCCCAGCAGGCTCATCCTCGAAGTCACGGAATCGACGCTGATGAGGGATGCCGACGCGACCATTGACAGGCTCAACCGGCTGAAGCAGCTGGGCGTCATGATGGCCATCGACGACTTCGGCACCGGGTATTCGTCGCTCGCCTATCTCCGGAAGTTCCCGGTCGACGTGCTGAAGATCGACCGGTCGTTCGTCGCTGACATGCATCGATCGCCCGACGCGGCCGCACTGATCCACACACTCGTGGAACTCGGCCGTACGCTCGGGCTGGTCACATTGGCCGAAGGAATTGAGCAGCAGGACCAGCTCGAAGGGCTTCGTGGCGAGCAGTGCGATCACGGCCAGGGCTTCATCTTCTCCCGGCCGGTCCCAGCATCCGAGATCCTCGAATTGCTCACGAGCGCGCAGGTGCCCAAGCCGTCATAGGTGTCCGGGCGGAGATCCGGCGCCATAGGACACCTATGACCTCGCGACCCGCGTATGCGTCCTCCTGTGGGCGAAGGGACTCGTGCTCCCTCTACTGCCTGGCCATAATCACCCGCAGCCGGTCCTCTACGTGCACCAGGTGATCGGCCGGCTCGTCGCCGACATCGATCTGTACCCAGCGCACCATCCCCGTGAACTCGTTCCCCCGCGCCGGGTACTGATCGCTGACCGGCGTGCCGGCGTCGCTCCCGACGTCCGTCGTCTCGTCACCCGAGAAGATCAGTGGCACGGTGGCGTCGATATGCCCGTCGCCGACGGGTGCACCGTCGATGAAGAGGGTCGCCATCCCGCCAATGCCCAGCCCCGGGCCGTCGGCCGCGAACTCCATGCGGACCTGGTGCACCCCCGGCTCCAGAATCTCTCCGCCCTCCACGACGAACCGTTGCAGCCCGAGCAGGTTGTGGCAGTAGCGGGGTTTGCCATCGATGGCGTAGAGCGCCCAACCGCCGAACGCGCCCCCCTGGGCGATGATCACACCTGACGCGCCGCGCTCGTCCACCTCGACTTCCGGCTGTCACCGAGTGGGAACGGTTCTTTACTGAGAGCACCGAGCCCTCCGACAGCCGGCGCATCCCGCCGAAGAGGATCTGCGATGTGCCGGACACCAGTTCGGGCCGGCCGGCCAGCGAAGCCAGGAACCGCTCGACCGAGCGGTCGTCGAGGGGGAGTACCTGATGGCGTGTCGCCTCTATCAACCAGAGCCGCTGCAGCTCTCGCAGCTTGTCGGAGTCGCTCTCCGCGAGGTTGCGGGCCTGGGTCCAGTCGTCGGGGCCGTACAGCTCCCAGGTGTCCTCGTCGAAGGGGGGCATGCCGCCGATCTCCCAGGGGGTGCGGTGTTTGGTGCAGGCCGTCCAGCCCTGGTGATAGATGCCGCGGTTGCCCATCATCTCGAAGTACTGGGTCCCCCGGCGATCGCCTGCCGCGGCATCATCAAAGGAGTAGACCATGGAGACCCCGTCCATGGGCTTTTGCATCACGCCGTGCACGAAGGTCGGCTCGGCGCAGTCCCGCCAGCTCCAGCACGGTGGGCGCAATGTCGATGAGATGGTGGAACTGGTCCCGAATTTCGGTGCTCGACGCCACTCCGGCCGGCCAGTGCACGATGAGCCCGTTGCGGGTCCCGCCCCAGTGCGAGGCCACTTGCTTGGTCCATTGGAAGGGCGTATCCATGGCGTGGGCCCACCCGACCGCGTAGTGGTTGTACGCGTCGGGGCCACCGAAGTCATCGATCTTCGAGGCCAGGAATTCGGGCGTCTCGAGCGCTGCCATCCCGTTGAAGGTGAACAGCTCGTTGAAGGTGCCGTTGATCTGTCCCTCAGCCGACGCCCCGTTGTCGCCCACGATGTAGAAGACGAGCGTGTCCTCCAGCAGGCCCAGCTCCTCGATGGCGTCGATCACCCGTCCGACGTGGTGGTCGGTGTGCTCCAAGAAGCCGGCGTAGATCTCCATCTGGCGGGCGAGGATCGGCTTGAGGGCGTCGTCGATGTCGTCCCAGGCAGGGATCTCGGCCGGCCGGGCGGTGAGATGGGCATCTTCGGGGATCACACCCAGGTGCTTCTGGAGGGAGAAGGTCTCCTCGCGCAGGCGGTCCCACCCGCGGTCGAAGCGGCCCTTGTAGCGGTCCGACCACTCGGGCGACACGTGGTGGGGGGCGTGGGTGGCACCGGGGGCGAGGTAGGCGAAGAAAGGCTTGTCGGGCACGAGGGACTTCTGGGCGCGGACCCAGTCGATGGTCCGCTGGCAAAGGTCCTCGGTCAGGTGGTATGTCGGATCGTCCGGCGGCTCGATGGGCACCGTGTCCTGGTACAGCGCCGGCGCGTACTGGTTGGTCTCGCCGGCGATGAAGCCGTAGAAGTGCTCGAAGCCCGATCCCGTCGGCCACCGGTCGAACGGGCCGAGGGGGCTGGACTCCCACACCGGCACCTCGTGGCACTTGCCGAACTGGGCGGTCGAATAGCCGTTCAGCCGGAGGATCTCGGCCAGCGGGGCACAGGTGTTGGGTCGCACGGACGTGTAGCCGGGGGCGGACGTGGCCATATCGGCCACGGCGCCCATGCCGACGGTGTGGTGGTTGCGGCCAGTGAGGAGTGCCGCCCGGCTGGGTGAGCACAGCGCGGTGGTGTGGAACCGCCGGTACCGTAGGCCGCCCGCCGCGAGTCGGTCCGCGGTCGCTGTGGCGCAGGGCCCCCCGAACGTCGAGGCGGCACCGAAGCCGACGTCATCGAGCAGGATGATGAGAACGTTGGGCGCGCCGGCCGGCGGGCGCAGCGGGACGATCGGCGCGAACGTCGTGTCGGCGTCCTTGGCGTCGTACGTGATCGGACCCGTGTGCCCGCGGTCGGGGATGGGCAGCACGTTGCGGGACAGGCCGTCGCCGTTGTTGGTCATGTCGGTGCCTTTGCTCTCGTCGTGGCAGATGTCACAGCGTCTGGTGGCGGCGCAGGGTGCGGATGGAGATGGGCGCGGCCGCGGTGTGCTGTGGTCCCGCCGGACCTAGCCGGCTGGCGTAGGCACCGTAGCGGGCAGCGAGCGGGGAGGCACTTATGCCGTGTAGCAGCACGCTGAGCGCGACGGTCAGGGTGATTGCGGCGAGAACAACCTTGGACTCTGAGGGCGCCAGGGAGTCGACGGCGATGATGCCGAAGACGACTGAGGCCAAGCCGCGCGGGCCGAACCAGCCTACGAAGGCAACGGTGCCACGGTCCAGGCCGGTGCCGGCCAGAGCGACGGCGACGGGCAGCATGCGGAGGAGGGTGAGGGCCAGCAGCGCGAAGACGACATCGCGCCAGTCCAGGTCCTCGAGTCCCGGGACGAGCATGACCGCGCCGAAAATGAACCAGACCAGCAGGGAGAGCAACGTGCCTGCCTCTTCGGTGAACTGCAGCGCCGCCTCGTCGTTGTGGTGGTCGACGGTGCCGAAGGCCATGCCGGCGACGAAGGCGGCGATGAAGCCGTTCGTGCCGGCCACGACGGAGGTCGAGTAGGCGAACAGCGCTAGGGCGAGGATGGCGAGGGGCCGTACGCCTGGTGAGCTCCAACCGTGGCGGCGCGCCAGGGCGAGGAGGACCCCACCGACGACGCCGACCGCGATCCCGAGAGCAGCACCGCCGACGAGCTCCACGACCGCTTTGCTCAGGTGGGTGCCGCTGACGGCCTCGGTCGTGACGGCCCCTGCGATGAAGAGGTTGACGAAGGGGGTGGCGATGCCGTCGTTCAGCCCGCTCTCCACGTTCAGCAGCCGGCGTACTCCGGACGGCACCCGTTCGTCCTGCATGATGGAGGCGCCGAGAGCGGCGTCAGTTGGAGC
Organism: uncultured Acidimicrobiaceae bacterium; assembly: GCA_963824195.1. Classification (GTDB taxonomy): domain Bacteria; phylum Actinomycetota; class Acidimicrobiia; order Acidimicrobiales; family RAAP-2; genus Bog-473. Next base: position 50,732 of record CAWGOJ010000010.1, read on the forward strand.
CACGATGGCACCGATGGCCGCGGCAACCCAGAGCCCGTTGCCTCCGAAGAGGAGCGCGGCGGTGGCGGCGCCTGCCCCGATGGTGAGTGGCAGGCCGATGCCGAGGAGGCGCGCCGGGAGGGCGGCGTCGGCTCGGAGGGCCCGTACGTTGACCCGGGAGGCGTCGGCGAAGAGCACGATGGCGAGGGTCACTTCGGCCAACGAACGGATGGTCGATGAGTGCAGGTTGAAGTGGATGATGGCCGTCGGGCCGTGGGTGACGACCAAGCCGAGCACGACGAAGGCGGTCGGGGCCGAGACGTCCCAGCGCTCGAGGCGGGCCGAGACGAGGCCCCAGATGATCACGCACGCCGAGCCCACGGCCAGGGCGGCGATGTTCAGGTCGTGGTTCACGGGCCGGGTGCCATTGTCGGTGGCCCGATTGTGCCAGGTCGGGGTCGAAAGCCACGTCCCGCGCCCGGGCTCGATCCCTCGGCCTTCGGACCGATCAGGGACCATTGTGACTTTCGGCCCTCCCGGCCTATTCCAGCGTTCGTCAGGTTCGCTGGGCTAGACATTGCGGTTGTGGGGCGGGGTACTCGCCGACCACTGACCACAAGGAGAGATGTTGATGCTTGCTTCCAGCTACCCGGTACTCGATGCCTTCCTGACGATGCTGTACTTCTTCCTCTTCATCATCTGGATCTGGCTGCTGATCATGGTGTTCATGGACATCTTCCGCAGCCACGACATGGGCGGCTGGGCCAAGGCGCTGTGGGTGATCTTCATCATCATCCTGCCGTTCCTGGGTGTCTTGGTCTACCTGATCGCGCGGGGCGGCAAGATGCACGAGCGGGCGGCGCAGCAGGCGGCGCAGCAGCAGAAGGCCTTCGACGCGTACATCAAGCAGACGGCCGGTGCCAGCGGCGACACCACCGCCGACCAGCTCTCCAAGCTGGCCGACCTCAAGTCCCAGGGCGTCATCACCGATTCCGAGTTCGACGCGCAGAAGGCCAAGATCCTGGCCAGCTAACAAGGCCGCTCCTCCGTCACCGAGAGCGACGCGCGCCGGTGGCGACACAGGACGAGCCAGAAGAGGAATCCACCCGGGCGGGTCAACCGGAGGCCACCGAGGCGAGCAGCGACGCGATGTCGCAGCGCCTGGCGACGCGGATTGAACAAGACGTCGAGTCACCACTGCCGTGGCGGTCCATCGCCAAGAAGACCGTCATGGTGGTGGTGGCCGGCGTCACCATCTACCTCGTGTTCCCGAGCCTGACCGAGGTCTTCGACTCCTGGCCGAAGCTCACGTCCCTCGATCCGGTCTGGTTCGCTTTCGCCTTGCTCCTGCAGGTCGCGCACTTCGCCTGCACCATCGCACTCCAGCGGATTGCGCTGCGGACCAAGGCCTGGTTCTCCGTGGCCACGTCGCAGTTGGCCGGGAACGCCATCAGCCTCGTGGTACCGGGTGGCGCCGCATTCGGGGCGGCGACCCAGTTCCGGATGCTCGCCACCTCGGGGAACGACACGGCTACGGCGGTCGGCGGCCTCACCGCCTTCTCGCTGCTGGGCATCGGCGGCCTGCTTGCGCTGCCGATCTTCGTCCTGCCGGCGATCATCCTCGGGGCTCCTATCGACAAGAGCCTGGAGCACGCCGCGCTGCTCGGCATCGCGGCGTTCGTGCTCTTCGCCGGTTTCGGGGCGATCGTGCTGGTGATGGACGGCCCCATCCGCTGGGCGGGCGGGGTCGTCCAGGCGACGCGCAACCGGATGAAGCGCAAGGCCGAGCCGATGACCGGCCTGGCCGATCGGCTGGTCTTCGAGCGGAACCGCATCCGGGACGTGCTGGGCCGGAAGTGGAAGGCTGCCGTGCTGCTCAGCAGCGGCCGGCTGGCCTTCGACTTCGGAACGCTGCTGGCGACCATACGGGCGACTGGGGCAAAGCCGGCACCCTCGCTCGTCCTGCTCGCGTATGCGGTAGCCGGGCTGCTCGCACTGATCCCGATCACCCCCGGAGGTATCGGGATCGTGGAGGCCGGGTTGAGCGCGCTGCTGATCCTGGCAGGGGTACCGGGCGGCGACGCGGTCGTCGCCACGCTGGCGTACCGGATCATCTCCTACTGGCTGCCGATCGTGGTGGGGCCGTTTGCCTATATGGCATTCCGGCTGCGGTTCGGGCGACCGGGGGCCGGTCCCGCACTGGCCTCGGGGTGATCCAACCACGACAGGACTGGCGCCATTGCTGCCGGGAACCGGTCGCCAACCCTGGCAGACCGGCGAGCGTTTCTCAACCCGCACCGCGTGCGCGCCGATAGCTCCTCATGGGACGCCTAACCGGCGTGTCGGACGCCCGCGGCATCATCACTGTTGCACTGCGTGCTTACATGGCACGCGAGACGTTGCGCAAACGGGTCACGGACATGCGAGAAAGCAACCACCATGTATGAGGGGACATGGGAATCGGTCGGCACCCACAGGGTGCCGGTCTGGTACGAGGACGCCAAGTTAGGGGTCTTCCTCCACTGGGGCCTCTACTCGGTCCCCGGATGGGCGCCCCGCGTCCCTGACATCCAGGAGTTGCTGGTGAAGAGCGGCCCCAGGCGGATGCTGTGGGAGAACCCCTACGCCGAGTGGTACCTCAATTCCATGCAGATCAAGGGCAGCCCCACCCAGGTGCACCATGCCGAGGTCTACGGCGACGACTATCCCTACGAGAACTTCGTCAAGACGTTCGACGACGCCTCCGTCGGGGCAAACCTCGACGCCGTCGCCGATCTCTGCCAAGCCGCGGGTGCACGTTACGTGGTGCTGACCACCAAGCACCATGATGGCTTCGCCCTGTGGCCGTCCGCGGTGCCCCACCCGGTCAAAGGCCCGTACCACGCCAGCCGCGACCTTGTCGGCGACCTGAGCGAGGCGGTCCGCGCCAAGAGGATGCGCATGGGCCTCTACTACTCGGGGGGCTACGACTGGCCCTACAACAACGCCGTTCTCACCAAGCCGGCCGATGCGGTGCTGGCCGTACCTCATGGTCGGCGCTACGTCGAGTACGTGACCGCGCACTGGCGTGAGCTGATCGACAGATACCAACCGTCGGTTCTCTGGAATGACATCTCGTGGCCGAGCGGCGGCAACCTGGCCGATCTCTTCGCGTACTACTACAACACAGTCGAAGAAGGAGTCATCAACGACCGCTGGGTCGAGCCGAACCTGCCACGCAACGCGTTCACCGATGGGCTGGTCCGTGGCGCGGGCTCTCTGTTACAGCTGCTGTGGCGCTTCATCCCTGAGCGCCGCAAGCGCCTGACCTTCTCCACCCCGAGGCACTGCGACTTCCGCACGCCCGAGTACGATGTCCTGCACACGGTGTCGGAGCGTAAGTGGGAGTTGGCCCGCGGCGTCGGCCATTCGTTTGGGGCGAACCGCCACGAGCTGGCCGAGGACATCATCAGCGATACCGAGCTGATCCGGATGTTCTGCGACGTGGTGTCGAAGAACGGCAACCTCCTCATCGGGGTGGGTCCCCGGCCCGACGGGACCATCCCCGAGCTCCAGCAGGCTCCGCTACGCGGACTCGGCACCTGGCTGGCCTCCAACGGAGAGGCCATCCATGGCAGCCGCCCATGGGTGATCACGGAGTCGGTCACGACGGAGGGAACCCCGCTGCGCTTCACCAAGAGCGGAGAGGGTGTGTACGTACTCGTGATGGGGATGCCCGCCTCGCAGCGGGTCACCATGCCGGCCGTCGACGGGTCGCGGGTCCGGCGAGTGCGGCTGGTGGGGGCCGACGAGCTGCTCGAGTTCTCCGTCGAGAACGGCGAGCTCACGGTGACCCTGCCCGAGCAGCTGCCCCTGAAGGCAGTGACGGCGCTGGACCTCGGTACCGAGGTGAGGGCACGACTGGGGCGGGCCAGGTAGGTCGGCCACTCACCTTCGGGACCTTCGGCGGGACTATTGGCCCTGTTACGCCCGGTCTTCCGGTCGCAACATCGAGGTCATGAGCGTGCTCGTCACCAGCCCATCCCCTCCGGGGGGTCGCCCGTCCGCGGCTGCGTCCGCCGTCGAGGTGCGGGGCCTGACCAAGTCCTTCGGTGACCTCATCGCGGTGAAGGGCGTGAGCTTCGACGTCGCCCAGGGCGAGATCTTCGCCTTCCTGGGGCCCAACGGAGCCGGGAAGTCGACGACCATCAAGATGCTCTGCACCCTGGCCCGGCCGACCGCCGGCTCGGCCAGGGTGGCCGGCTTCGACGTCGTCGAGGACGCCAAGCGGGTGCGCCGGCACATCGGCCTCGTCTTCCAGGAACAGACCCTCGACGATCAGTTGACCGCCGAGGAGAACCTGCGCTTCCATGCCGTCCTCTACGGCGTGCCCTCCGACCAGGTTGACGCGCGCATCACCCGGGTGTTCGAGCTGGTCGCACTCTCCGATCGGCGCAAGGATCTCGTCTCTACCTACTCCGGTGGCATGGCGCGCCGCCTCGAGATCGCCCGCGGCATGCTGCACACCCCACGCGTCCTCTTCCTCGACGAGCCGACCGTCGGCCTCGATCCCCAGACACGGGCCCTCATCTGGGAGGACATCCACCGTCTGCGTCGCGAAGAGGGGGTCACCATCTTCCTCACCACCCACTACATGGACGAGGCGGAGAATGCCGAGCGCATCGCCATCATCGACTACGGCGAGATCATCGCTCTGGACACGCCTGACGCCCTGAAGGCCGCCGTGGGCAGCGACACCATCGCGCTGGAGACCGCCGACGACGACGCCGCGCTCGCCGCCCTGCGCGCGGCTGGCTACAAGGTCGAGCGCACCGCGGGCGGGCTGACCGCCTACGTCGAGGACGAGGAGGCGGCGGTCGGCCCGGTGGTGGCGTCCGTAGGTGTCCCCGTCCGGATGGTGCGAGCGCACCGCCCGACGCTCGACGATGTGTTCCTGCACTACACGGGCCGCGAGATCCGCGAGCAGCACTCCGAGGGTGCGATGCCCATGTTCGCCCGGGCGCACGGCGCCCACCGGCGGTGAAGGAGGTGGCACCGAAATGACCACGATCACCGCGCCAAGTACGGTCCCGGCCCCGCCGATGGAGCTGCACACCGGCGCCGCGGGCGAGCTGCGCGTCATCGGGATGGTCTGGGAGCGCGAGCTCATCCGCTACGTGCGCACCCGGACCAGGATCTTGAGCGGCCTGATTCAGCCGGTGCTGTTCCTGTTCGTCCTCGGGTACGGCATGAGCGGCCTCGTCGGCACCGTCGGCGGGTTCAACTTCCATCAATTCGTGTACCCCGGTGTCGTCGCCATGAGCGTGGTCATGACCGCAATGTTCTCTGCGCTGTCGATCGTGTGGGACCGCGAGTTCGGCTTCCTGCGCGAGATGCTCATCGCTCCGGTGGACCGCTCGACGCTCGTGCTGGGCAAGACGTTCGGCGGTGCCAGCGTGGCGGCCGTGCAGGGGACGATCATGCTGGTACTGGCGCCGCTGGTGGGCATCCACCTCACCCCGCTGCTGGTAGTGCAGATGATCGGCCTCGAGCTGCTGATGGCAGTCGCCATGACGACATTCGGTGTGTTCGTCGCCAGCCGGATCTCGAAGATGGAGTCGTTCCAGGTGGTCATGCAGATGCTGCTCATGCCCATGCTCTTCCTGTCGGGGGCGCTCTTCCCTCTCAACGGCCTGCCCAGCTGGCTCGCCTTCATCACCCGGCTCAACCCGCTGACCTACGCCATTGCCCCGTTCCGTCAGGTCATCTTCGACGCGCAGCACATGTCGGCCGTCGCACGGGCGCGCTTCTCGACCAACGTGACCTGGTTCGGTTGGCCGCTGCCCATGTGGCTCGAGCTGCTGATCGTGGTGGTCTTCGCCGCCGTCTTCTTCGTGCTGGCAGTGCGGGGCCTGTCCCGGGCCGAGTAGACGGAGTGGCAAGACATCGATTCGACCTGACTGCGCCGCCATCGTCCGAGCACGCCTTGGCGGGACCATTGGCCCTAGTGGTCGACACCCGCCGATTGCATGATCGACATATGGACGACGGCCGTCGGCACTCCAGTTCGCCTTCAGGAGATCAGACGCGATCCCGGACCGAAAAGGGCCGTTTCGTCGGAGGAGGGACCCCACCCCCGGGCGGCCGCTCGTCCATGTTCGCGAGCAGCCACCCCGAGTGCCATTTGGACGCCCCCTCGGGGTGTCCGACAACACCGGGTGGCCGTCGCTAGCGGCCGCGATCGACCGTGGAGATCTCCGGCAAGAGCTGCATCGTCACCGGCGCGTCGTCGGGTATCGGCGCCGCCACGGTCCAGCTCCTGCACTCGCTCGGGGCCAAGGTCACGTTGGCCGCACGGCGCACTGGCCGGATAGAGGCCCTGGCCGCCGAGCTGCCCGGCTCGCGCGCGGTGACGACCGATGTCACGGATCCCTCGCACCTCCGGCGCCTCGTCTCCGAGGCGATTTCCACCTTCGGCGCGATCGATGTGCTGGTCAACAACGCCGGCCAGGGTCTCCACGTCCCCATCCTCGAGCTCGACCCCGTCGACCTGCGCGCCGTCTTCGAACTCAACGTGGTGGCGCCGCTCGTCGCCACCCAGTGCGTCCTGCCGGCCATGGTCGCCGGCGGCGGTGGTGCGATCGTGAACGTGAGTTCGGCGACCACCCTGCGCGTCTTCCCCGGCCTGGGCGGCTATGCCGCCACCAAGGCAGCGCTGAACATGCTCTCGGAGGTGGGCCGTCTGGAGTTGGCGGACCAGGGGGTCACGGTCTCGGTCGTGTACCCGGGGGTCACCGACACCGAGTTCCACCAGAGCCTGCGCGCCGGCCATATGGTGTCCGGACCGTGGTCCGTCCACAAGGACCCGCCCGAGCTGGTGGCGCGGACGATTGAGTTCGCGATCACGAGCGGCGAGGCGCACGTACTGGTGCGTGACCCACCCTTGCCGATCGTGCCGGGGGAGGGGGAGGGCGGGCGGCTTCCGCCGCCCCGCCCGGCTCGCTGGCCGGGGACCGAGGCCGGGGCATCGATGTGATCCTGGTCACCGCGGCCGGAGGACGGACGGGCCGCAGTGTCGTGCCGGCCCTCAGCGGGACAGGTGAGCCTGTGCGTGCTTTCGACATCGTGCCCGCCGTGACCGAGCTGGCGGGGGATCTCGGGGTCGAGGCGGCGGTCGGCGACATGCGCGATGCGGCCCAGGTGAGGCGCGCTATGGACGGGGTGCGCGTGGTGGTGCACATCGGCCCGCCGCTGCACCCCGACGAGGCCGCCATGGGCCACGTCGTCGTATCTGAAGCCCGCCGGTCCGGCGTGGAGCACTTCGTCCAGTTCTCGGTGACGCACCCCCAGCTCGAGCCGCTGCTCAACCACCAGGCGAAGCTGGATGTGGAGCGCCACCTGCTGCTCTCCCGGATGCCCTTCACCATCCTCCAGCCCATGCACTACATGCAGAACGTGGACATCGAGAAGGCTGTGTCGACGGGCGTGCTGCGCCAGCCGTACTCGATCGACGCGCGGCTGGCCCACGTCGACCTCGGCGACGTGGCGACGATCGCTGCACAGGTGGTGGCGAAGGGGGAGGCCCACTACTACGCCACCTACGAGCTGTGCGGTAGCGATTACCGCTCGGCCCGGGAGCTCGCTGAGGTCATCACCTCCGTGTCGGGTCGGACCGTGAGGGCCGAGGCGGTCGGCCAGGAAGCAGATCCGATCGTGACCCCAGGGTTGTCGGAGGAGGATGACTTCCGCGCCGACGCCCGACGCCGCCTGTTCGGCCACTACGGCCGCTACGGGATCACCGGGAATTCCAACGTGCTCACCTGGCTGCTGGGGCAGCGGCCGACCACCTTCAGCGAGTACGTTCGGCGTTGCTTGGCGAACCGGGGGGAGGACGAATGATTCTTGATCTGTTCCTGATCGGGTTGGTGATCACCCTCGAGCCGATCCCGCTGACGGCGATGATCCTGCTGCTGGCGGCCGAGCGGGGGATCCTCAAGGGCCTGGGGTTCACACTCGGATGGTTGTTGACCCTGGTGGCGATCGTCGCCCTCACGGTGCTCGTCACCGGTGGCGAGCCGCTGATTCCCCAGAGCGCGCCGTCGACGGGCGCGTTGGCGGTGAAGCTGGCGATCGGCGTAGCGCTCATCTTCATCGCCTACCGGCGCCGGCGCAGGCCGGCATCGACCGAACCCAAGAAGCAGCCCAGGTGGATGTCCGGCATCGACCGCATCAACCCGGTAGCCGCTGCGGGGCTCGGCTTCCTGCTCCAACCGTGGGTCCTCGTCGCCGCGGGCGTGGCAACCATCACCGGGGCCAAGCTCTCGTCCGGTCTGGAGTACTTCGCCGTCTTCGCCTTCTGCCTCTGGTGCACGGCCAGCTACTTCGCCCTGGAGATCTACGCCGCACTCCGCCCCCAAGTGGTCAGGACCAAGCTCAACTCGCTGCTCGAGTGGATCAACACGCACACCGACCAGGCGATCGTGTTCCTGTCGCTCGGGCTCGGGCTGTACCTCATGGCGAAGAGCATCTACGGCCTGGTGAGCGGGGGCTAGGCACCGCAGCGCCAGGCTGAAATTCCGGATTCGGAGGTCTCGTGACCTTCGGCCCTACTCGGGTCCGGTCTGCGGGGACAACGCTGTGACGTCAGTCGATTTCCAAGGGGGTACTCCGATGTTCGCCTACACGTGGCCACTGTTGAGCCTGTTCTGGACGTTCTTGATGTTCGCCGGCGTCTTTCTGCTCCTCTTCTTCATCATCTGGTGCTTCGTGGACAACTTCCGCCGGCGCGACCACCATGGGTGGGCCAAGGCGGGATGGACGATCCTCATCTTGCTCATCCCGTTCATCGGCGCCTTGATCTACATCATCGCCCGGCCGGCCGACGCGCAGCTCACGAGCTGAACCGAGCCTTCGGGCAGGCGGCGCCACATGGTGTTGGCTGCCTTGCGTTCGCTAGTTCTTCCCGAGCATGAGGCGGCCCTCGTCGCCGAGCACGACGCCCTCGATCCCGAAGCGTTCGGCGAGCAGTGCCGGCACGTCCCGGAGCCGGACCTCGGTCAGGGTTGACTCTCCGCCGACCGGGCGTTCGATGAGCACGGCCTGCTCGTTGACGAAGAGCGTCGAGCAGCGCTCGGGGCTGCGCAACCCCGCCATGATCCCGTTCACGAACTGCGACTCCGGATGCGTGGCCGTGAACCAGTTGTTCACCACGATGTCGATCTGCGGAGCCGGCTCGGGGACGAACCCGTACATGTCGCTCCAGCCCCCGTCCTGGAACACCTGGAGGACGAGCTCAGGACCGTCCTCCACCAGGCGGTAGCGCCAACCCGACTGGTCGGCCTCGGTCTCCACCTCGAAAGGGACCGGGTCGAGCAGGCCGCCGCCGCCGAACCCGACGTCGGCCAGCCAGGGGGTGCCGTCCCGGTCCGTCACCCGCAGCAGGAGGTGGTCCAGGGGCCGGGGCGAGCCCTCCGGCCCGAGACGGACCCGGGCCAGCATGGGGCTGACCTCCCTGCCGCCGAGCGACTCGAGCGCCGACGCCAGTAGGGAGTTCTGCTCGAAGCAGTAGCCGCCCCGGCCTCGCCTCACCATCTTGTCCTCGAGGTCCTCGGGGTCCAGCGAGACGGGCGTGCCCGAGAACGGGTCGAAGTTCTCGAAGGCGATGCTCGTTGCGTGGGCGCGGTGGATCTCCACCAGTCCCGGGTCAGCCCGGCCGGTCAGCCCGATGCGCTCCAGGTAGGCCTCGAGTGAGGCAAGCGGCGGCACCGTGGCAGAGGCTAATCCCGTGCCGGAGGCCGGTGCAGAGGGGCGAACGATCGTTGGATGGCGAGCGGTGGGAACCCACTTTGTCGCACCGGTGCAAGCATCGCTATCGTTACGCCTTTCCAGGGAACGTGCAGGAGTTGGAGATGCAGAACCACCACCCGATCATCAGCCAAGGTCCGGATCGGTCGTGGGTGGTCGAGTGTGCCCAGTGCCGCAACGACGTCACGTCCGCGGTGCCGATCGGGATCGGGATGCCGCTGCAGGACCGGGAGACCGCCGAGCGGCTGCGGGACAACCACGCTGCGCGACCCGTGCGGGCCGCGGCCTCGTAAGACCGATCCGCCATGACGGGTCCTTGCCTGCAGTCGTGACGCCCGCACCGGGTGCCCCGGAGTCGGCGGGGGCAGCGACGGGTGACGCCGGGGTCATCACCAAGACCAGTCCTCGCTCGGTGGGCGAAACCGTGGCCCGGTTCTTGGAGCTGCTCGCGTCGAAGGGCGTGAAGGTCTTCGTCGTGATCGATCAGCGTGCCGAGGCGTTCGCTGTGGGTCTCGACCTACGCGAGACGACACTCGTCGTCTTCGGGAACCCGGCGGCCGGGACCGGAGTGATGGGGGCCGCGCCGCTCGCAGCCCTCGACCTCCCCTTGAAGGTCCTCGTCTGGTCCGGCAGTAACGGGGTGACGCAGGTGAGCTATACCGACCCGTCGGCCCTGGCGGCGCGCTACGGGCTCGATGCCGGCCTGGTTGCGGGCCTCGAGGTCATCCACGTGCTGACCGACGTGCTCGCCGCGGGGTAGGGACCCGGCCTCAATCGAAGAGGTGCAGCCGGGTGGCGTACTCCATCTCGAAGTAGCCGCCGGCGCCCAAAGCCCGCAGCGCTGCGGCCGCAGGCTCGATGTCAACGCCGGGCAGGCCTGGGAACAGCGGGTCGTGGTGGCAGAAGGCCACCCGCTCCGGACGGAGCAACTGCACCTGTTCGAGCATGTACTGCGCCGAGGAGCCCTGGAACGGCTCACCGTCGACGTTGGGCCGCCCGCCGAGCGAGAGGAGCGCCACATCGGGGCGTAACCCGTCGAATATGCCGCGCCAGTAGCCGGCGCTGGCACTGACCAGCATCGAGCCGCCGGCAGTCGTCAACAGGTAGGCGAGTTGTCCTCCGTCGTGATGCGAGCACGCCTCGTTCATGGCGACCAGAGCGGGCCCGACGGGCGGCGGAACCGAGCCCATGATGTCGAAGAGCCCGCGGACGGTCGCGGCGCGGTCCTGCGCGCTCACGTCGAGGTCGCCCAGGCAGGGGATCGACGTGCTCGATTCGCTGTGGGCGAACAGGCACGAGTGCAGCGCGGGCAGGACGCGCACCCGCGTCGTCGGGCCACAGTGCACCGTTTCACCGCCGGTCACGACCAGCAGCTGCTCCTCGGGCACCCCCCGCGATCTCAGGCAGCGCGCCGACTCGGGGGACGACACGACGGTCGCGCCCGTGCGCAACGCCACGACGTCGGCACCGTAAAGGTGGTCGAAGTGGGCATGGCTCACGAACACGAACTCCGCCTTGTCGACCTCGGCTGTCGAGAGGCCGACAGCATCGAGACCAGGTAGGCGATCGAGATAGGCATCGAAGAACAGGTCCAAGCCGGCGTCACGCACGCGGAACGTGGCGGTCCCGAACCACTCCAGCGTCGTTACCACGTTGCGCCTCCCGTTCCGGTACCTGGTGCGCGTGATCGTAGGGCCGGTGGTGTGGCCCATGCCGAGGTTGACGATATACCCCTGGGGGTATATGCTGGTGATGGTCCGCCGCAAGTGACCGTGCGGCCCAGAGGAGACGACGTGCAGCTACCCGGGGAAGTGGTCGACGACCTGCGTAAGAGGCTTCACCGCGTCGCGGGCCAGATCGACGGGATTGAGCGGATGCTCGATAACGGCCGGGAATGCCGCGACGTGGTGACGCAGATCTCCGCGGCGACCAAGGCGCTCGAGCAGGCCGGCTTCAGGCTCGTGGCCGCCGGCCTGACGTACTGCCTGGCCAACCCGGAGGAGGCCGAGATCGACGGCTACCCGCTGGAAGAGGTCCAGCGCATGTTCATGAAGCTGGCTTGACCATGGGCGCGCGCCGGATCGTGATCGTGGGCGGGGTGGCCGGGGGGATGTCCGCCGCCACCAGGCTCCGCCGCCTGGACGAGGAAGCGTCGATCGTCGTGCTCGAGCGCTCGGGGTACGTGTCCTACGCCAACTGCGGCCTCCCCTACTTCGTGGGGGGCGTGATCGAGGACGAGGACGACCTCCTGCTGCAGACGCCCGAGCGACTCTTCGACCGGTTCCGCCTCGACGTCCGTGTCGGAACGGAGGTGGTTGCGATAACCCCGGCGGATCACAGCGTCACCGTGCGCGCCGCCGGCGACGGGGCGACCTGGGAGCTCCCATACGACGCCTTGGTCCTCAGCCCAGGCGCGGCTCCGGTCAGGCCCCCGTTGCCCGGGTTCGACCGGGTGCGCGTCCTGCGCACCGTCGAGGACGCCGAGCTCTTGGCCGACCAGGCCCGGGGCAAGCCGCTCACGGCCGTCGTGATCGGCGCCGGGTTCGTCGGGCTCGAGACGGCCGAGAACCTGGCCCAACGGGGCATCGAGACCACGGTCGTCGAGGCCGCCGACCAGGTGCTGACCCCGCTCGACCCCGAGCTGGCGGTGCTCGTCGCGGCCGAGCTGGTGGCCCACGGTGTGGCGATCGAGACAGGGGTCGGCGTCGCGGAGGTGACAGATGCCGGCGTCGTGCTGACCGACGGCAGAGCCATCCCGGGCGACCTGGTGGTCGCGGCCATCGGGGTCCGGCCCGACGCGCGCCTGGCCGAGATGGCAGGTCTGGTTCTGGGGCCACACGGGGGTATCGCCGTCGATGACGACGGCCGCACCAGCGCGGCGGACGTCTACGCCGTGGGCGACGCGGTCGAGAAGGCGGACTCGGTCGGCGGCGGGTCCTCGCTCATCGCCCTGGCCAACATCGCCAACCGGCAGGGGCGCCGGGTCGCCGACGCCATTTGTGGCCGGACCGTCCGACCGGCACCATCGCAGGGCACCGCCATCGTGAAGGTGTTCGGCGTGACCGCGGCGATGACCGGCTGGAACGAACGGCGGTTGAGGGCAGCGAAGAGGCACTACCGGGTCATCCACTCGCACCCGATGAGCCACGCCAGCTACTACCCGGGTGCGGAGCCGATGTCGCTCAAGCTGCTCTTCGACCCCGAGGACGGGGTCATCCTGGGTGCGCAGGCGGTTGGCGGGTCGGGGGTCGACAAGCGGATCGACGTGCTGGCGACGGCCATGGCGGCCGGCCTCCGGGCAGAGGCGTTGGCCGACCTGGAGCTGGCCTACGCGCCGCCGTTCTCATCGGCGAAGGACCCGGTGAACATGCTCGGCTACATGGCGGAGAATCTGATGTCCGGTGAGTGCGACGTGGTCGAGGCGCACGAGCTGGAGGGGTTGATGGCCCAGGGGTGGACGCTCCTCGACGTGCGCACGCAGGACGAGTATCTCAGCGGCGCCATCCCGGGCAGCGTCAACGCGCCCCTGGACACACTGCGCGAGCACCTCGCCACGCTGGGCTGTGGTCCCTACGTCGTGTACTGCGAGGTCGGCCAGCGAGGCCACACGGCGACCATGCTGCTCCACGAGCTCGGGTTGCCGGCCCGGAACCTCGACGGTGGCTACCGGACCTGGCGGGCCGCCGACGCTGCGGCTGCGGGTGACCCGCGTCGGTTGCATCGACCAGCTGTCGGAGCGTGAGCCACGGCTCAGGACGCGGTGTCCGAGGCCGCCACGGCCGACGGGTTGCCGACCAACTTGGCCGAGAACTTCACGGCCTTCACCGCGCTCGTGGCGGCCGTCTGCAGGGTTGCCCCGATGACGATCAGGATCACGCCCAGCCAGAAGAGGTAGTGCCAGCCCAGCATGAGGATGCCGAAGCGGCCCAGCAGGTAGGGCGGGGAGCAGACGACCGCGCCCACGGCGCCGCCGACGGCCGTGGCGGCAAGCTTGTCACGGGTGTTCTTGGACTTCTGAATCCCGACGATGCGGGCCGGTACGGCCAGGTAGCAGAGCATCATGATGCCGACGACGATGCTCTGGCTGATGGCGAAGGGCCAGTGGCCCCAGCGGGTCGCGATCAGGGACGAGAAGGAGAGGGCGAGGCCGATGGCACTGCCCCAGGCCAGGATGACCCGGAGGTGGCGGTTCGCCTGCCCGAAGGCGGGGCGGATCTGGGGCTTCCCCGGCTTGGAGATCGCGAAGGCGAAGACGCCGTTCAGGTAGAAGCTGGCCGCCGTGATGCCCGTCACCGCCAGCACGGCCGGAATGAGGATCGGGCCGCGGAGGACGTGGAACTGCTTGCCGTGAAGGACGTGGATCTTGATGTCCAGCATGGCGGCCCAGATCCACATTGCGGGCACGATCTGCACCAGGGTGAGGCGCCAGTTGGTGATGAGGAGCTTCAGGCCCTGGAAGAGCATGAGGAAGGCACCCACGATCATCGCCAGGGGAGCCAGCCAGCGGCGTGACCTGCTGAGCTGGAGCACGGCCCGCTCCACGGCGGCATCGTCGCTGCGGTTGATGGCCTCGACCAGGCGGCCGATCCCTGCCACGATCCCCACCCGGCGGGCTGCCGGACTCTCGAGAGCGGGCTCGGGACCGGCCGGCGTGGCGCTACCGCCGGCTGCGCTCGGGCCCTCGAAGTCCACCGTCACTGGTCGTTCCTCACCCTCGCCGGCCTTGGGCTTCAATTCCGTCATTGTGATCCTGGCCGGGAGCGTAAAGGGTCGAATCGTCGGGCCGCCGGCGAGTGTGCCGACGCTCGATCCTCCGCTGCCCCTCAATCCGTCTGGTCCGACCGCGCCTAGCCTCGCACATGGCAGAACTGCGCCGTGGCGCGTCCGGGGAGGTCGCCGACGATGGAGATTGACGAGGGGATCCGACTGGCAGACAGCCCTGTGCCCAACGCACTCCCGCATCTGAGCGAGGCAGAGAGCAAGGCAAAGGGCAAGGCGGCCCGGGGCAGGGCGCCCCGGGAGAGCCATTCTGTGTTCGAGGCGACCCGCGATCGTCCCGACCCGATCGCGCTGCTCGAGGAACAGGCCACGACGCGGGTTCCCGGGCTCGTCCCGATCCGCTACGGGCGCATGCTGGTCTCGCCCTTCACCTTCTTCCGGGGGGCGGCGCTGATCATGGCGTCCGACCTCTCCACGACGCCCCGATCCGGCCTGACGGCCCAGATCTGTGGGGACGCCCATCTGTCCAACTTCGGGGTCTTCGGCTCCCCGGAGCGCCAGCTGGTCTTCGACTGCAACGACTTCGACGAGACCCACCCGGGCCCCTGGGAGTGGGATCTCAAGCGCCTGGCGGCGAGCATGGTCGTTGCCTCCCGTCAGCTTGGCTTTCCCAGGAGCGTGCGGACCGAGGCCGTCGTCGGTCTGGGACGGGTGTACCGGGAGGCCATGCGGCAAATGGCGGCGATGACCAACCTGGAGGTCTGGTACAGCCGGGTCGAGATTGAGAGCATGGTGGCACTCTTCGAGCAGCAGGCCGCGACCACGGGCTCCAAATCCCAAGCACGTATTGCGGCGACCGCCACCAAGCTGACCACGAAGGCCCATACGAAGGACTCCATGAAGGCGCTCGACAAGCTCACCTGCGTCGTCGACGGACGGCGGCGGATCATCAGCGAACCGCCACTGATCGTGCCCGTCGAGGAGCTCTTCCCCGAGGTCCAGAGCGCGGCGACGGTGGAAGTGTTCCACGACGTGATCCGCCAGTACCGGCAGAGCCTGCCGACGGACCGGAGGCACCTGCTCGAGAAGTACCAATTCAGCCAGATGGCCCGCAAGGTGGTGGGCGTGGGAAGCGTGGGCACCCGGGCCTGGATCGTGCTGATGCACGGCCCCCGCCACGAGGACGTCCTTTTCCTGCAGGCGAAGGAGGCGGAGGCGTCGGTCCTGGAGCGCTTCACGAAGAAGAGCGCCTATGCCAACCACGGGGCCCGGGTCGTGGCCGGGCAGCGGCTCATGCAGGCGAGCAGCGACATCCTCCTGGGCTGGCAGCGCACCAACGGCATCGACGGCGTGACCCGGGACTACTACATCCGCCAGCTGCAGGACTGGAAGGGATCGGTCGACACGGACAACGCCATCCCACAGGGGATGAAGGTCTACGGAGAGCTGTGCGCCCACACGCTGGCCCGCGCCCACGCCCGCTCGGGGGACCGGATCGCCATGGCCTCCTACCTGGGCAACCGCACCACCTTCGAGAAGGCGCTGGCCCGCTTCGCCGAGTCCTACGCCGACCAGAACGAGCGGGACTACGAGACGTTCGCCGCCGCCTGCAGGAGCGGTCGGCTTCAAGCCGAAGAAGGCGTCTGATGCCTGTCCGGAGTGCCCCGCCGGAAGGCCCCGGGGCCGACCCAGGGCGGCGAGCTCCCCGCAAGCCCCATGCAGGAATCGTGTGGCATGTGTGGGCTCGGTGGCCGAAACGCGCGATCGCAGCCTGAGAATGGCCTGAAAAAGGTGGGCGGATTATGGTTTGCACGGCGCCCGGCCGTGGGCCGGGGGGACACATCTCAATGACAACGACACAAGGAGTCTGAATGTTTGCCGCCACCTACCAATACCCGATTCTCGATTTCTTCCTGACGATGCTGTACTTCTTCCTCTTCATCATCTGGATCTGGCTGCTCATCATGGTGTTCGTCGACATCTTCCGCAGCCACGACATGGGTGGCCTCGCCAAGGCGCTGTGGGTGATCTTCGTCATCATCCTCCCGTTCCTGGGTGTCTTCGTCTACCTCATCGCCCGGGGCTCCAAGATGCACGAGCGGGCGGCGCAGCAGGCGGCGGACCAGCAGAAGGCCTTCGACGCCTACGTGAAGCAGGCGGCGGGCACCAGCGGGGACAGCACGGCCGACCAGCTCTCCAAGCTGGCCGACCTCAAGTCCCAGGGCGTCATCACCGACGCCGAGTTCGACGCGCAGAAGTCCAAGATCCTCGCGGCCGGCTGAGCCGACCCAGCCCTTACGATCGACCCAGACCACGCACAGCAGAGGAGACACAATGACGCTCGGCCCAGTCAGCTACACCGTGATCGCCTTCCCGGGCAACGAATTCAACGGGAAGATCATCCCCGAGATCGAGAAGCTGGTGACCAACGAGGTGGTGCGCATCCTCGACCTGGTCTTCGTCGGCAAGGACGAACAGGGCGACACCATCAGCCTCGAGTTCGACCAGATGGACGAGCTGGCCGCCTTCGGTGGCATCGACGGGGATGTCGGTGGCCTCGTCAACACCGAGGACCTCGACCACGTCGCCGCCAACCTTCCGGCCGGTAACTCCGCACTGGTCATCCTCTGGGAGGACCTGTGGGCCAAGCCGCTGGCCGATGCGATGCGCGACTCGGGTGGGGTGATCGTCGACAGCGCCCGCATCCCGCCGGCCCTCATCGAGGCGGCGATGCAGGAGCTGGCCGAGGCCCTCAAGAGCTGAAGCGAACCGAGAACCGAAAAGAGAGAAGGAGGACGACCATGCCGATGATGCGACGCCGCCCCGTGCTGCGGACGGTTGGGAGGACGGCCGTGATCGCCGGAACGGCGACCGTTGTGGCCGGCGGGGTGAGGGGCCACCAGGAGCAGAAGGCTGCCCAGCAGCAAGCGGCGGCACAGGCCCAGCAGCCCGCCCCGCAGGCCGCGCCGGAGCCGGCTGCCGCGCCGGACTCCGACGAGCTGATCAACAAGCTGAAGGAGCTGGCCAACCTGAAGGACCAGGGAATTCTGACCGAGCAGGAGTTCAACGACCAGAAGGCCAAGATCCTCGCCGAAATGTCCTGACCCTGGGGTACCAGGTGTCGGCCCCGGTGGCCGGCGTCTGTGAAACGGCACCCCTGCGGGTGTGCCGTTTTCGCGTCACGGCTGGCAATTTCATCAGCAAGGAGGTGAGAGTCCTTTCTGAGCTTTGGTCGTTGAAGTTCAGTAGCCGATGCCCAGTGCGTCTCGGTGACGAGGGGTGCGGAGGGGGCGTAGGCAAAGCTGCAGGCTCGAACGAGCAGTGAACCGATAGAAGGCCTTCTGGTTGCGGCGACTTGCCCGCGAACAGGGAAGCCAATGACCTCACCTCGTCAGGAACGACCGGTGGAGGTGAGGGCGCCAGGGGGTGATTTCGGCGGGCCGCAGCGACAATGTTGATGAGGTGATCCAGCGAGACCTCGTAGGGTCCCGAGCAGTCCTTGCATACGTCGTCGTGCCCGAACACTCGGGTGGCCGGTGGTCCAGGTGTGGCCCGGTCGACGGGACGATGGAGGTCGGGTAGGCGACGCTATAACCCGTCGGGAAAGGCAGACCGACGCCCTCCGAGGAGTCAGACGGCTCGTAGTAGTCCAAGGCGGGGTAATGCCCGCTGACCCGCCGCCACCATGTGGGCGGGCGGCCCGATCGCCCGAGAGGGTGACCGGTGTCCGGCGAAGGGGCCGACCGAGACCAAGCTCCAAAGCAAGACCAGCGTCCCAGGACACACGGAATCAGCCCTGACCGCCGAGCGGACAAGGGGCTGGCGGTCCGTCTGGGGCACAGGGCGAGGGGAGGGGCTGAGAGAAACAAGGAGGTCTGGCCCCGTGGGCCAGATGCTGGAGGCCATCGCCGATCCCGCCAATCTTGCAGCGGCTTGGACCAGGGTCCGGGCCAATGCCGGAGCAGCCGGGGTCGATGGTCAGTCGATCGCTGCCTTTGACGCGGACTCCGAGCACCAACTCGCGAGTCTGCGTCGCCGGCTGCTCTCGGCGGAACGCTACGTCCCCCCGCCGGTCCGGCGGGTGGAGATCCCAAAGCCCGACGGCCGCATGCGGCCGCTCGGCATTCCCACGGTCGCCGACCGGGTGGTCCAACAAGCCACCCGTCAGGTGATCGAGCCGCACTTCGAGGCAGAGTTCTTGCCTTGCAGCTTCGGCTATCGCCCCGGGCGCAGTGCCCAGCGGGCGGTTTGGTGGGTGAGAGAGGCGATCCGTCGTGGCGACCGCTGGGTGGCCGAGTTCGACATCGAGGGGTTCTTCGATCATCTGAGCCATGCGCGTCTGTTGCGCCAGGTGGCCAAGAAGATCGACGACCCCGAGGTGATCGGTCTCGTCCGGCGATGGCTGCGTGCCGGAGCGTTCAGCGCCGACGGACTCGTTCCATCGGTGGCGGGCACTCCTCAGGGCGGCGTCATCTCGCCGTTGTTGGCCAACATCTACCTCCACCGGCTCGATGTCGAGGTGCGAGCAGCCGGTTTCCGGTTGATCCGTTACGCCGATGACTTCGTGATCCTGGCTGATCGACGCTGGAAGGTCGAAGCCGCTGACCGCCTGGTGCGCTCGATTCTCAGCGACATCGGGCTCTCAGTGTCCGAGGCCAAGTCCGGCATCGTTCATGTGGAAGACGAGTTCGAGTTCTTAGGGTTCACCTTCTACTGGAGGTTCCTTCGACCCCGACCCCGCGCACTTGCCAGCTTCAAGGACCGGGTGCGATCACGTACCCGACGAACCGCCCCCGTTTCCATGACCCAGATGATCGATCGGCTCAACCCCCTCCTGCGCGGCTGGGGGAACTATTACGCCATCGGCGATGTACTGAGTCTCTTCGACGAACTGGACAAGTGGATCCGGATGCGACTTCGGTCAAAGGCACGGAAACGCTTCAAAGCCAGGGGAATCGTCGATGCAAAGAAATGGCCCAACAAGGCCTTCGACGACCTCGGGCTGGTGCGGCTCGATCACCTGGCGCGAGCCAGAAGGCTCTCGCCCGCATAGGGCGCAGTCTTGGGTGAGCCGGATGCGAGACCCGCACGTCCGGTTCTGATGGGGGGCTCCTGGCCGAAAGGCCAGGGGCCTACCCGCTTCTCCGGGCCCGGATCCGCGCGTGGGCATGAGGGGTCATATGGCGCGTTATACGGGGATGCTTGACATGCCCGTTGATCCCTGCTGCGATTACCCGGGACGCGGCCCCGGGTGAGCGGGTGACCACGTAGGAACGGGGAGGGTCAATGGCCGCGACAACGGAACCATTGGGGGGCTCGGCCGTCTTCGACGACGACACCGCCCAACTCCACAAGCTGGGCTACGCGCAGGAGCTCCGCAGGCGGATGAGCGGCTTCTCCAACTTCGCGGTGTCGTTCACGATCATCTCGGTTCTGTCGGGGTGCCTCACCCTCTACTACTTCGGCATGACCTACGGCGGCCCCGTGGTCATCGTGTGGGGCTGGATCATCGTCGGCATCTTTACGACGATCGTCGGGCTCGGCATGGCCGAGATCGCATCGGCCTACCCGACCGCCGGCGGCCTCTACTACTGGTCGGCCAAGTTGGCCGAGAACAACTCCGCCGCCTGGAGCTGGTTCACGGGCTGGTTCAACCTGCTGGGCCAGGTCGCCATCACCGCCGGCATCGACTTCGGGTTCGCCACCTTCTTCACCGTCTTCCTGAACCTGACGACGAACTTCCCCGACACCACCGGCTGGATACTGACCGTCTACGCCTGCGTGCTCGTCGCCCATGGGCTCCTCAACAGCCTCGGGGTACGGGTCGTCGCCTTCCTTTCGGACGTCAGCGCCTGGTGGCACATCCTGGGGGTGCTCACCATCGCGGTGGTGCTGTTCTTCGTCCCCAGCCACCACGCCTCTGCATCGTTCGTCTTCACCAAGTTCGAGAACCAGTCGACGCTCGGAGTGCCGTGGTTCGTCTTCATGATCGGGCTGCTCATGGCGCAGTACACCTTCACCGGCTACGACGCCTCGGCCCACATGTCCGAGGAGACCCACCTGGCCGACATCTGCGGCTCCCAGGGGCATCGTGAGCTCCATCGTGATCTCGCTGATCGCGGGCTGGATCCTGATCCTGGCCATCACGTTCGTGATCCCGACGGACCCGAAGGTCTACGCCGCCACGGCCGCCGACACGGCGGCTCCGGTGGCCATCTGGACGGCCGCGCTCTCCAGGGTGGGGGCGGAGCTCCTGCTGCTGATCGCCGTGGTGGCGCAGTTCTTCTGCGGCATGGCGTCGGTGGCGGCAAACTCCCGGATGCTCTTCGCGTTCAGCCGCGACGGCGCCGTGCCGGGTCACAAGCTCTGGCACCGGATCAACCCGCGCACGCGGACGCCCACCAACTCCATCTGGTTCTGCGTCGTCTTCTCCTTCCTGCTCGCGGTGCCCGTGCTGTGGAGCAGCGTGGCCTACGCGGCGGTGACCTCGATCGCCACCATCGGGCTCTACATCGCCTACGTGCTGCCGACCCTGTTGCGGCGGATCAAGGGGAAGAGCTGGGAGGGTGGCCGATGGTCGCTCGGGAAGTGGAGCCCGCTGGTCGGGTGGATCGGCATCATCTGGGTGGCCTTCATCGCGGTCCTCTTCATGCTGCCCGAGGTCGCCTTCAGCACCATCAACCGTGACAACTTCAACTATGCCCCTGTGGCGGTCGGCGTCGTGCTGCTGTTCTCGGGCGGCTACTGGCTCATCAGCGCCCGCAAGTGGTTCAAGGGGCCCAAGGTCGCAGGGTGACGAGGCGGAGCTCGACGAAGATCGAGGCTGAGTTCGACAACATCGAGCGTGAGCTCGAAGAGGTGGACTGAGCCGACCTGCTCCTCGCCCCGATCGGTCCGGCGAGGACTGACTGAATTGGGGTGACTTCATTGATTGGGGTGACCTCAGCTCTTGCGGGGCATCCGGGACGAGCGGCCGGCGTCCGGTGCTCCCGAGTGCGTCCGGGCGGCTGCCCGATAGGCGCTCACCACCCGCCGCAGGATCGCACCCGGTCCCTTGTGAACGGCGAATTCCGGGCTCACCAAGGATGGCGACGAAACGCCGACCTGAGCCCTCCGGCGGAGTTGCGGCCGGTAACGTAATCCGGATGTGGCGGAACCACACCGGCGGCGACGGCGACGTCTCGACTCGCTCTGGCTCGCACTCGTTTACGCGTGCCTGAACAAGTCGGATCTGATGTCGTGAGCGTGGAGGAACCCCTGCTGACGGAGCCCGCGCCGGCGGCAGAACCCTCGTCCCGCATGAGCTGGTGGTGGGTGCCGGGTGCGATCACGGTGATCACCATCGCCACCGTCATCGTCGTGACGCTGTCGCAGCTCCACCCGAGCCTGTTGCTCACGAACACGACGACCACCGGTGGCGACACGGGCGCGCACATTGCGATGCCCAAGTACCTCGAGACACTGCTGAGCCACGGCCATCTGACCGGCTGGGACCCGGGCTGGTACGACGGCTTCCCCCTCTACACCTTCTATTTCACCATTCCCGACCTCTTCATCGCGATCGGCGGGTGGGTGATCCCCTACGACGTGGCGTTCAAGCTGGGCACGATCCTCGGATCGGTGCTGCTCCCGGTCTGCGCCTGGGCGTGCGGTCGCTTCTTCCGGTTGCGCCCTCCCATCCCCACCATTCTCGCGGCCGCCACGCTGCCGTTCCTCTTCGACTACACGTTCACCATTTACGGCGGCAACCTGTTCTCGACGCTGGCGGGGGAGTACGCCTTCTCCTTCAGCCTGTCCCTGGCCGTGCTCTTCCTCGGCCTCTTCGCTTGCTCGGTGCGGGAAGGCAGATACCGCGGGTGGGCGGCCGTCGTGCTCGCCCTGTGCGTGCTGTCGCACATCGTGCCGGCCATGTACGCGCTGGGGGGTGCCGTCATCCTCACGGTCGTGGAGATGCTCCCGGCCCGGTGGGGGATCGACGACGCCCAGATGCTGCTCCGGCACGACAGCCAGGCGACCGAACGGATCCCGCGGACGCGCACCTTGTGGTGGGCGGGTTCCACCGTGGGCATCGGGTTGCTGCTCTCGGGCTGGTGGTTGGTCCCCTTCGGGCTCGAGCACGCCTACTCGACCTCCATGGGCTACACGAACGTGGAAGGTTGGGCCCAGTACTTCCGCGAGGCCGACACCTGGGCGCTCGTCCTCGCTGGCATCGGCGCCGTCCCGGCGTTCCTGGTTCGCAGCCGCTTCGGCATCACGATCACCGTGTTGGGCATCGTGTCGGCACTGGCCACCGCGCTCGACCCACAGGGGAGCCTCTACAACGTCCGGCTCCTCCCGCTCTGGTTCATCTCCGTGTACCTGATGGCGGCCTGGACCTTCGGGACCGCGTGCATCGCCATCGCGGAGTGGTGGCGGCGCATGCGGGCCGAGCGCTGGACGGCCCAGGCCCAGGCTCCACCGTGGGCGGAGGGGCCTCCGACCCAGCGGCCGTGGGAGGAGCCGCGAACGCCCGGGGACTTGGCTCCGGACGCGGGCTACGTCTTCACCCCGCGTCGCCCCCCTCCCCGCGCTGGGCTCCGGCCGCCGTCAGCGGTGCGGTGCTCGGTCTGGTCGGTGTACTGCTCATCGTGGTCCCGCCCTTCGTCGTTCAACCGTCGTCGTTGGTGCATGCCGGGCCCAACGAGGTCACGAACTGGTCGGCCTACAACTACGGGGGCTACGAGGGGCAGGCGTCCTACCCCGAGTACCGGTCCATCATCCAAACCTTCGAGGCGGTCAGCAAGCGCTACGGGTGCGGGCGCGCGATGTGGGAGTACAGCGACAGCGAGAACCGGTTCGGCACGCCGGAGGCACTGATGCTCCTGCCGTACTGGACCAACAGATGCATCGACTCCATGGAGGGTCTGCTGTTCGAGTCCTCGGCCACGACGCCCTACCACTTCCTCGACCAGGCCGAGTTGTCCGAATCCCCCTCCGATCCGGAGGTGGGGCTTCCCTACGGACCGCTCGACGTGACGCTCGGCGTGCAGCATCTGCAACTGCTCGGCGTCAAGTACTTCATGGCCGAGACGCCCCAGGTGGAACAGGAGGCCAACGTCGACCCCGCCCTGAAGCTCGTCGCCAGCACCGGTCCGTGGGCGTACGACTACAGCGGCGTCGAGGCGCACACCACGTGGGACATCTATGTCGTGAGGAATTCCGCTCTGATCACGCCCCTGCGCAACGACCCCGTGGTGCTCTCCGGGGTGAAACCGTCGCCCTCGAGCTGGCTGAATCCGTCGGTGGCCTGGTACGACAACCCGGCGCGGTGGGACGTCGAACTCGCGCAAAGTGGCCCGACGTCGTGGCCCCGGACCTCGGTCAGCGACATCCGCCCGACGGTCAAGCACGTCGGGACGACTCGGGTGACGGCGGTGTCCCAGACCGACTCGTCTGTCAGCTTCCACGTCTCGCGGGTGGGTACGCCGGTGCTGGTGAAGGTGTCCTATTTCCCCAACTGGCACGCCAGCGGCGCGGAAGGGCCGTGGCGGGTGACGCCCGACCTCATGGTGGTGGTGCCCACGAGCCGTGACGTGACGCTCACCTACGGGCGGTCCGCGGCGGACGACCTCGGCCAGCTGGCCTCGCTGATCGGGCTCGTGGCCCTGGTGGTGATCTTCGTCGTGCCTTCGGTCCGGCGGTGGGGGCGCAGGACGAGAGCTTGAGCGCGGCGTAGCGGAGAGGCGCCGCGCCACCTCGCCTGTTGAGGCGACAAAAGCGACAGAATCTGTCTAATATGTCTCACGATGACGGCCACCTTGCAGGACGCCAGCCCCGGTGCCGAGCTTGGTGCGTACCCTGTCCGCTCCTTCAGCCCGACGGAAGAGCGGATCCTCGTCGCCGCCCTCGGGCTCATCGGCCGGCGCGGCGTCAAGCGGCTCGGCATGCAAGAGATCGCTGAGACAGCGGGGGTGTCGCGGGGCACCCTCTACCGCTATTTCCCCGGCAAGGACCAGGTGCTGATCGCCGCCGCCGCCTACGACGAGCGTCGTTTCAGCACCGGGCTCGACGAGGTGCTCGCCGCCACCCGGGCTCCCGAGGGCCGGATCGGTGCCTTCATGACCTACGCATTCGACTTCATCCGCTCGCACCCATGCCGTCCCCTCTTCGAGTCCGAGCCGGGGTTCGTCATGGGCTACCTGCTCGAGCACCTGCCGTCGCTGCGGGGGGAGCTGGAGCGGCGGCTCGGCGACGCCTTCGACACCGTGCCCGCAGTGGCCGCGGGCGCACTCGACCGCGAGCAGCTGGTCGACGTCGTCGTCCGCCTGTTCGCGGCGAGCTGGATCATCCCCGAGTCCGATGACGCCTCGCTCGTGCAGTCCATCAATCGCATCCTTCAAATAGCGCCCGAGTAACAGGGGAAGAACACATGGAGACCGAGACCGACACGTCCGTGGAGGAGGGCAACCCGCTCTCCGGCATGGATCCCGAAATGGCCGCCCACCCGCAGCCCGTCTTCAAGCTCATGCGTGACGACATGCCGGTCATGGAGATGGACATGGGCATGGGCTCCGGCCGTGGCGTGCTGCTGTCGCGCAAGGAGGAGATCGACCAGGCTCTGCGGCACCCCGAGATCTTCTCCTCCAACATGGACGCCGTGGACCTCAAGAACAAGCGGCCCATGATCCCGCTGCAAATCGACCCTCCGGAGCACAAGAAGTTCCGCAAGCTGCTCGACCCTCTCTTCGCCCCACGCAAGATGGCCCTCCTCGAGGACGAGGTCTCGGCGCTCGTCAACCGCCTCATCGACCGCTTCATCGATCGGGGCGAAGTGGACTTCGCCAAGGAGTTCTCCATCCCCTTCCCCTCCCAGGTGTTCCTGACCCTCCTGGGCCTGCCCCTCGACGAGCTGGACCGGTTCCTCGTCATGAAGGACGGGATCATCCGGCCGGACCACGTGACCGGGAAGCTCTACGGATCCCGGGCGGTGAACGAGTACCAGCAGAAGGTCGCCGACTCCGTCTACGACTACTTCGACGAGATCCTCGACCAGCGCGAGGTGGAGCGGCGCAGCGATCTGCTTTCGCTCTTCCTCGATGCAGAGGTCGAAGGCGACCGGCTCAGCCGCGAGGACATCCTCGACATCTGCTTCCTCTTCCTCATCGCCGGGCTCGACACCGTCACTGCCACGCTCGACTGCATGTTCTCCTTCCTGGCCCAGCACCCCGAGCATCGCCGCCAGATCGTCGAGGACCCCGGGGTGATCCCGAACGCCATCGAGGAGCTCCTGCGCTGGGAGACGCCCGTCATGGGCGTCGCTCGGGTCGCCGTGGAGGAGACCGAGCTCGGTGGGTGTCCCATCCACAAGGGGGATGCGGTCATGATCATGCTCGGGTCGGCGAACACCGACGAGGCCGAGTTCCCCGACGCCGACGTGGTGCGCTTCGACCGGGAGGTCAACCGTCACATCGCGTTCGGCGGCGGCATCCACCGCTGCCTGGGATCGAACCTGGCGCGGCTCGAGCTGCGGGTCGCGCTGCGGGAGTGGCACAAGCGGATACCCGAGTACGAGGTTGAGCCCGGCCACACCCTCGTCTACACGCCCTCCATCCGCTCCATCGAGCACTTTCCGATGCGCTTCACGGCGTCCGCGTAACAGCCTCGGAGCTCCGCCTTCCTCCGTCGCCGACGTGTTCGGTCCAGCGGCCGTCGTGCCAGTAGCGCTGCTCGTGCCGTCCCGACGGGTCGGGGTACCAGCCAGAAGGGGCGACGCCACCGCCACCACCACCGGCGGACGCGCCGGGTGCGGGCCGGTGGTGCAGCCGGGCCAGCCGGCTCAGCTCGGAGAGCTCCTCGACCAGCCGGTCCGCCTCAGCCACCTCCCGGTCCCTGAACTCGGCCCGCGCCCGCTTTCCGGCCACGTCGACGTGGACGGTGGCGAGCCCGAGCGGCCGCTGCAGCGGGCCCTGGACCCGCCGGATGCTCTGTGACTTCTCGAGGGGGACCCAGGTCGTCGCCCGGTTGATCCTCCCCGTCACGCAGACCGCGTGCATGCCGTCGTGGCCGGCGGAGAGGAAGTGGAAGCTCAGCGGCGCCTTGAGCCGGGCCCGCCGCGGTGGCGGCGTCCGCTCCGGATCGGGTGCGCCCAGCAGGCGTGCCAGCAGGTGCCAGGAGTCCTGTTGCGAGCCGACGGGCAGCAGTGCCTTGCGCACGACGGCCGTCCCCTCGCCGCGCTGGTTGCGCGCTGTCGCCCCTGCGATGTCCACCTCGAGGCGGCACCACCCGAAGGGCCGCCACAGCAGGGGCTCCACCTGGCGCACGGCCTGGATCCGCCCGTAGGGGACGGTCTCGGAGATCGTCTGCAGGAGCCCGCGCCGGATACGGACTCCTTCGGGCCCCTCCACCGCGATGAAGGCGTACTGGCCCGAGAGCCTCCGCCAGATCACGCCGGCGAAGCTCAGGAGATACACGGCCAGGAACCCCGCCACGGCGGCGGCCGTCCTCGGCTCGAATTCGTCCAGGACCGCCAGGGTCGCGACGGTGCCCATCAGGATGATGCTCACGAGCGAGAGCAGGACCGAGCCGAGAAGGCGACCCGTCGTCACCATGGCCATGGGGAGGCCCGTGTTGCTCGACACCGCCACGTCGGTGTCGAGGTGCCCGGCCAGCAGCGCCAGCCGGAGCTCCGCTGCTTGCGTCTCGGCCAGGTAGGCCAGTTTGCCGTCGGTCGATCCCGATCCGGCCACCCGGATCCGCAGCTCCGACACGCCGAGCATGCGGGCGAGCAGGGGGCGGACGATGTCGACCGCCTGGATGCGGGCCAGCGGGAGTCGGCGCGAGTCCTTCCTGATGAGGCCCGTCTCTATCCGCAGCGTGTCCCCTTCGAAGCGCCAGCGAGTGACCATCCAGTGCACGTAGCCGTAGACGGCGGAGGCCAGCGTGATCACGACGAGGTAGTCGGTCTCCGCCCGCCCGTTCTCCGCCTTCGAGTGGACGGTCGAGACGAGGAACAACAGGACGATGGCTGGCACGAGGCGGCCCACGCGGGCCACCGGTGAGAGCGGGTGGAGGCGTTGCCACCCGTCGTCGGAGAGCCCCGCGTCGGGTCGGTCGATCGTCACATGCCCGCCGCCATCGACTCGCCCAGCTCGGTGAGGCGGTCCCGGAGACGCGCCGCCTCGGCCACCTCGAGGCCGGGAATGCGGGCGTCGCTCGCTGCGGCGGCCGTGTGCAGCTTGACCGTCGACAGGTGGAAGAGCCGTTCAATGGGGCCGGCGGTCACCTCGACGAATTGCATCCTCCCGTAGGGCACGACCGAGAGGCGCCGCACCATGACGCCGCGGGCCACGATCAGGTCCTCGTGGCGCTCCTGGTAGCGCCATGCCCGGTAGCGGCGGCGGACGAACCACGAGAAGCCGGCGCCGATCGCCAGCATGACGACGACGCTGATCACTCCGGCCGAGAGCCCCTCGGCGGCGAGGAAGACGAGCCCGAAGAACGCGGCCAGCACGACGGTCACCGTGACCACCTCGGCCCGCCGCATCCGCCACAGCCCCGGCGAGGGGCGGAGCCAGGCCTGTTCCTCCGACACCGTCATGGTCAAGACGTTACGGGGAGCGAACCCGGCGTAGGGTGGCAATTGTGTCCGAGTTGCGTGGCTCCAGGACGAGACGGTTGGCCATGGCCCTCGAGCCTGTCGCCGGCCAGGTGTACTTCTCCCCCGAGTGCCATGCGGGCTACGCCGAGCTCGGGTTCGCGCCCAGCCCGGGCACGCTCGGCGGCGGCGTGCAGCTGCCGGATGGCCCGGCCTACTTCACGAGCCGAGGCTCGGTGATGGGACAGGTCCCCGGCCAGGTCGTGGCGGCCGCCTTCGCGGTGTTCAACCCTGACGCCGTGGTGCCATCGGTCGAGCTCGGGTGGACCAAGGTCGACGCGGCCACCATCTGCGCCGCCCGGACCCGGGGGGCGGTGGGCCAGCTCGTGCGGGTCCTCGGAGCCGAGCCCGAGGGGTTGCACCGGACGACGGGGCTGCTCGCCGACGCGGTGGCGCCGCTGCGACCCGAGGGCAAGCCCCTCTTCGCCGGGCTCCTGAGCCTCGGCCTGCCGGGCGATCCGATGGGCGACCTGTGGCGACTGGCCGACATGCTGCGCGAGTACCGCGGCGACGCGCACACCGCGGCCTGGACGTCGGCGGGCCTCGACGCGACCGAGGTCGGCCTGCTGACCGAGCTCTACTGGGGTCTCCCCATGCGCAGCTACATCCGTACCCGCGCCTGGTCGGACTGGCAGCTCGACGAGGCCGAGGCCCGTCTCGAGGCGAGGGGTTTGGTGACGGAGGGCGGGCTCACCGACGACGGGCGGGCGCTGCGGGAGTCGATCGAGGTGGCCACAGACGCCCAGTGCGAGGTGACGGTCGCCGCGCTCGGCGACCGGTTCGACGACCTCTTGGAGGTGCTGACCCCGTGGGGCCGGGCTCTGCGCGAGGCCGGCGGCTACCCGCCGCAGGGCCCGCACGACCTCGCACCACTGCGCTGACCCCTAATAGAGCGGGGACCATTCGGCGCTGCGCAGTATCCGGCTCTCCCACCTGTCCCGCACCGCCAGGGCGTCGTGCATCCACGTCCCGGGTGCCGTGGCCTGGGGCGGGAGGTCGTTGGCCAGCATCCACAGCAGCGCCTTGTGGTTGACCACCCGCTGCCACAGGATCACCTCGTTGGTGCGGTGGGACCCGTAGACGGGTTGGAACGCTGCCTCGAGCTCGATGATGCCGGTGCCCTCGCGCTTCTGGGAACCAAGCGTGCCGTCGGCGTACAGAGTGCCGGCCTTGCCCAGGTAGGCCATGAGCCCACCTGGAAAGGGCCAGGCCGTGTCCTCCATGAACAGGCTCAGCTCGTGTGGGGCGCCCGTCGTCGGAACGCCGGACAGGTCCAGGTCCTGCAGGGGCGACCACGAGACCGGGGTGAGGATCTTCGCCTCGCAGGCGTGCCGCATGGCGTCCACCTCGGACGACCACTCGACCAGGTCGCCCTCGCGCATACGCTCCGCCAGCTCGGCCCACGCCGCAGCATCCCGGCAGCCGACGATCGTGACCACGGTGTAGGCGGGACCGCTCCCGTGAGCCACCCGGAGGTACCACAGCAGGCGGCAGCCGTCCGTGGTGGCCAGGGCGGGGAGGAGCCCGTCCCGAAAGGCCGCATCGAATGCGTCCTCGCGGGCGCCGGCGACCCGGTGCACTTCATGGAGCAGCAGCACGTTGTACCCCCTGTGGTGGTGCTCTAACGGGTGGTGGCGATGCCTCCGTCGACCGGGATGATGGCACCGGTCAGGTAGGCGCCCGCCCGCGACGCCAGGAAGATGGCGGTGCCGGCCATGTCGTCGGGGCGGCCGATGCGCTTGAGCGGCGCGCCCGCCTCAATCTGGTCCTTGAACGCATCGAGCGTGGCAGCCATCATCTTGGACTCGAAGGGGCCGGGTGCGATGGCGTTCACCGTGATGGTAGGGGCCAGTCGCTTGGCCAGGTGGCGGGTCATCTGATGCACCGCCGCCTTGGACGCCGAGTACGAGTAGGTCTCCAGCGCCGGCACGCTGATCCCGTCAATGGACCCGATGTTGATGACGCGGGCGGGCTCCTCCTGGGTCCCGGCCTTCTCCAGGAGCGGGACGAGGAACTTGGTCAGGTGGAAGACACCCTTGACGTTGAGGGCGAGGACGCGCTCGAAGGCCGCCTCGTCGAAGTCGGCCAGGGGTGTGCCCCAGGTCGCGCCGGCGTTGTTGACCAGGATGTCGAGCTTGTCGACGTGCGACTCCATCTCGTCCGCCAGGCGTCGGCACTCCGCCTCCGATGAGAGGTCGGCCGGGATCGCGACGCAGGTGCCCTTCTGCGAGAGCTCGGCCGCCACATGCTCGCATACGTCCGCTTTGCGCGACGAGATGTACACGGTCACGCCCGCGTCGACGAACCCCTCGGCGATCATCCGCCCGATGCCACGGCTGCCGCCGGTGACAAGTGCCGTCTTGCCGGCGATGTCGAAGAGGTCGGACGCGGTCATCGGCCCATTGTGGCCGCTGGGCTCACGGCGCGGCCAGCGCCAGCGCGCTGCGCACCATGACGCCCGCCCCGACACGCAGCGAGGCGTCCTCCACCGAGAAGGTCGGGCTGTGGTGCATGCCGCTCGAGCCGTCGGCCGCGGCACCCCCCACGAAGAAGTAGCAGCCGGGTAGGTGGTTGAGGAATTCGCTCACGTCGTCGCTGGGCGACGAGGGCGGCATGCGGAACACCTGGTCGGCGCCCAGTGCGGCCCGGGCCTCGGTCTCCACCAGGTCGGCCACCGCCGGGTCGTTCACCACCGCCGGGGTGTGCTCGGGCACGTCGAGCGTGATCTGCACCCCCTGGGCGTCGGCGACCGAGGCGCACAGTGCGCGCAGCCGGTCGAAGGCCTCCTGGCGCTGGTCCGCCGTGAAGGTCCTCAGGGTGCCCGTGACCCTGGCCGAGGTGGGGACGACGTTGACGGCGGTTCCCGCATTGAGCGTGCCCGCGCTGCACACGCAGTTGGCACCCTCGAAGGACAGCCCGACGGCCACCTCACCCAGCCGGTTCACCAGCTCAGCGGTGGCCCGGATGACGTCGCCCTGGCCCGTCGGGATGGCACCGTGGCCGCCCGGGCCCGTCAGCGTGATGCGCAGCGAGTGCGCCTCGGACATGGTCACGCCGCCCCGCACGGCCACCAGGCCGGTGGGGATCTGGGAGGTCACGTGGAACCCGACCAGCCGTGACCCTTCCATGACCGTGAGCGCGCCGCCCTCGACCATCGCCTTGGCCCCGCAGAGCGCCTCCTCTCCCGGTTGGAAGAGGAACACGAAGCGTCCGGGCAGGTCCTCACGCCGCGAGGCCAGCACGGTGGCCGCCCCGAGCAGGGCGGCCACGTGGACGTCGTGCCCGCAGGCGTGCATGACGCCCTCGATCTCGGAGTGGCCCGCCCGCGCCGCGTCCTCCTGGACCGGCAGCGCGTCGATGTCGGCCCGCAGCACCACGCTGCGTCCCGGCCGACCTCCCTCCATGGCGAAGATCCCGCCCGTCCCGGTGACCCGGACCGCCTCCGCGATCCCGAGCGCGCCCATGTGGTCCCGGATCAGCTCGGTCGTGTGGTGCTCGGCGAAGGCCAGCTCGGGCCGGCGGTGGACCTCGCGTCGCAGGTCCACCATCTCGTCGTACACGGCGTCGCCGGGCGACGTGCCGAGCAGGTCGCTCACGTCAGCGCCCGAGGAGGTCCCGGGCGATGTGGGTCACCTGGATCTCGTCCGTGCCGGCGTAGATCTGGAACACCTTGGCGTCACGGGCCAGCTGTTCCACCCGGAACTCGGACATGTACCCGTTGCCGCCGAAGAGCTGTACCGCTTCCATGGCGACCTCGGAGGCCGCCTGGGCGGAGTAGAGCTTCATCGCCGAGGCCTCGGCGAGAGTGAGGCTCTTGCCCGCCGAGCTCATCTCGATGTGCCGGAACACGAGGTTCTCCACGTTGAGCCGGGCGATCTCCATGCGGGCCAGCTTCAGCTGAATGAGCTGGAACTCTCCGATCGGCCGTTCCCACAGCAGCCGGTCCTTGGCGTACTGCACGGAGAGCTTGAGGCACTCCTCTATGAGGCCGAGCGACATGGCGGCGACGCCGGCCCGCTCGGTCACGAAGTTGCCCTTGGCGCTCTCGCGCCCCTCGCTCCCGCCCGGCGCTCCCTCGGTCTCCCCGAGCAGCCGGTCCCGGCCCGCCCGAACCTCGGTCAGGAACAGCTCGCCGGTCGGCGACGAGTGCAGGCCCATCTTGCGGAAGGGCTTGGACTGCTCCAGCCCGGGCATGCCACGGTCGAGGATGAACGTGAGGACCGGGCGCTGGCGCAGCGGCGTGTCGCCCCCGTCGTCGAGCTTGGCGTAGAAGACGATCGTGTCGGCGTAGGGGCCGTTCGTGATGAACGTCTTGTTGCCGCTGATCACGTACTCGTCGCCGTCCCGTACGGCGGTCGACTTCATGCCGCCCAGGGCGTCGGAGCCCGAGTCGGGCTCGGTGATGGCCCAGGCGCCGATCGTGTCCAGCGTCAGCAGGTCGAGGCCCCAGCGCTCCATCTGGGCCGGGGTCCCGCTCTTCATGATGGTGCCCGCCGCCAGGCCGGTGCTGACCCCGAGCGCGGTCACGATGCCGGGGCAGTAGTGGCAGAGCTCGATGATCGGGATGAGGGTCAGCGCCGCGTTGCCGCCGCCCTCGGACCGCTCGGCGGGCGGCGTGCCCGACGTCTTGCGTTCCAGCGCCCGCTTGAAGGAGTCCCGGGCCATGGCGTCCAACCCGAAGGTCCGGTACAGCTTGCGGATCACCTCGTACGGCGGGGTGTCGCCGTGCTCGAGCTCCTCGACGTTCGGCTTGACCTCTTCCTCGACGAAGCGCCGGACCGTGTCGCGGATTGCCAGCTGCTCCTCTGACCACTCGTACATGACGTGCCTCCCTGCAGCCCCGGCGGGCCCCCGCCGCTCCGACCCTACTGGGCTGCGTCGACCCCCGGTCGCCGCTGCGGTCGCCCGCGTGGACGGGCCTTGGGGGTCACCGGCGCAGGTCGACGAGGTCCAGCGGCTCGCCGGTGGGCTCCGGCCGCCGCGGTCGGCGGGGGGTCCGGGTCCGGGTCCGCGCCCCTTCGGCGTGTCGCTGGGTGCGGGTCACGATCATGCGGCTGGCGATGAGTAGGAGCAGGACGATGACCACGAGGATCAGCGCGGCGTCGAAGGCCAGGTAGTGGTACTGGGTCTCGGGGGCGTTGTAGTACTGGTAGACGACGTAGGTCAGGTACGGGAACTGGGCGCCCTGGCCGGTCAGCGAGTGCGGCAGGGTGGGCGCGAACCCCGCGGTGTAGATGAGCGGGGCCGTCTCGCCGCACGCGATGGCCAACGCGAGGAGCAGCCCGGTGACGATGCCGGGGAGCGCGCTCTTCAGGACCACCTTGCGCAGGCCGTAGCCCATCGACATCCCGAGGGCCTCGGCCCCCTCCCGGTAGCCCGTCGGGACCTGGCGCAGCGAGTTCTCCGTCGTCTTCGCGATGTAGGGGATCACCATGATGGACAGGATGATCAGGGCGGGGAGCAGCGAGAAGCCCCAGTGCAGGCCCACCACGAGCGCGGTGTAGCCGACGTAGCCCAGCACGATCGACGGGAAGCCGGCGAGGATGTCGGACGCCGTCCGCAGGGGGCCGCCGCTGGCCTTGCCGCTGCGCTTGCGGGGCCGGGCGAGCTCCGCCAGGTGGATGCCGGCCAGGACGCCGATGGTGCCGGCGATGATGAAGACGCCGAGCATGAGGATGAGGGTGCCGAGGATCTGGTCGCGCAGCCCGCCCCCGGTCGGCGTCAGGGTCGTCCACAGCACGCTCCACCGCCAGTGAGGCGCGGCGTGCGCCAGCACGCTGATCAGCAGCCAGGCTGCCGGGGCCATGATCAGCACGAGCGCCACATAGGTGAGCACCCGCCAGATGATCGTCGAGATGCGCCGACGCCCCGTGGAGGGCCCCGCGGCCAGCACGGAGGTCATGCGCCGCCCACCGGTGCTCCGATGCGGCTCGTGCGGGTGATGATCAGCCGCGCCACGAGATTGACCCCGACCGAGATGATGGCCAGGACGAGGGCCAGCTCGGCCAGGGTGGCCACGGCGAAGCCCGTGCCGTCGGTGAACGCGCCGTCGAGCTGGGTCAGGATCGTGGCCGCCACCGTGGTGAACGGCTGGTAGATGTTGACCGGGATGCGCAGGACGGCCCCGCCGATCATGACGATGGCGATGGTCTCCCCGAGGGCCCGCCCGAGCCCGAGGACGGTGGCACCGATGATTCCCGAGCGCACCCAGGGGAGGGTGACCTTGCTGGCCACCTCCCAATCGGTCATGCCAAGGGCCGACGCCCCCTCTTTCGGGAGCGGGGGCACCTGCAGGAAGAGGTCGCGGGTGGTCGAGGTGATGATGGGCACGATCATGAGGGCCAGCACGATGCCGGCCGAGAGCAGGCCCTCGCCCCCGCCGACCGGGTTGCGGAAGTAGCGGAGCACCGGGACGTTGGGCGCGTGATCGGCGATGATCGGGAAGACGTTCTTGGCCAGCCACGGGCCGAAGGTGAGGATCCCCCACAGGCCGATCACGACGCTCGGGATACCGGCGAGGATCTCGACGGCGAGCCCGAGGGGCCGCGAGATCCAGCCCGGGAGGCGCTCGGTCAACGCGAAGGCGGCCCCGATGGAGAGCGGAAGGGCGATGACGATGGCGATCACGGAGGAGACGACGGTGCCCCAGAGGATGGCCCAGGCGCCGTACTGGGCCCCCATCGGGTGAGCCACCCCGTCGGTGTGCACGACGGCGCCGTAGCCGCTGCCTTCGGTCCACGTGCGGCCGTAGAGGAAGTACCAGCCGTTGACACGGATTGCCGGCCACGCCTTCAGTGCCAGCACGGTGACGGCGAACACCAGCGCGGCGAGTGGAAGGACCACGGCCACCCTGGCCGACCACCGCCAGGCGTGCTCCTCGTTGCGGCGGAAGAAGCCCGCCACCCGCTTCGGGAGCGGGGGCTTGCCGATCGATTCCGCCTGCGGCGTGGCGGGGACGCTCCCCGCCACGCCGCCAACGGCGGTCACTACTGGATGCCGAGGACTTGCTTCAGCGACTGCGCCTCGACCTTGGAGGGCAGGGGCTGGAAGTTGACCTGGGACAAGTACGACGAGGCGTTGCCGTATTTCTTGTTGAGCGCCCACTCAAGTATGGAGCGGACGTTCTTCGCCGTCGAACTGCTCGACTGGTGGTTCGACACGATGGCGTACTCGTAGTTGACGATCGGGTACCCGCCTTCGATGTTGCCGTAGATCAGCGAGATCGTCCCGTTGGCCGGGGTCTTCTTCAGGAAGCCGGCGGCCTCAGCGGCGATCGACGCCTGCGTCGGCACGAGGTACTGGCCCTTGGCATTGCCGAGCGCGGCGTACCCCAGGCCGGCCTGCAGACTCTGGGTCAGGTAGCTGATGCCGACGTAGGCGATGCAGCCCGGCGTGGCCTTGCAGCCCGACACCATGCCCGAGTTCCCGGTCTCACCGAGCGCACCCGGCGCGTTCGGCCACGGGACGGTGGTGTTGTACCCGATCTTGGCGCCCCAGCCCGAGGCGTCGGCCTTCGAGAGGTACTGGGTGAAGAGGAACGTGTCACCACTGCTGTCGGAGCGGTGGAGCGTGACGATCGGGGTGGCGGGCAAGGTGACGCCCGGATTCAGGCTGGTGATCTGCGAGGCGTTCCACTTGGTGATCTGTCCCTGGTAGATCTCCGAGAGGACCTTGCCGCTCAGCTTGAGGTGCGACAGGACGCCCGGGATGTTGTAGGCCACGATCTGGGACGAGATCGCCAGCGGGATGTTCTTCAGGTCCGGGTTGGCCGACACCACGCTGGGCGAGAGGTAGGCGTCCGAGGCACCGATGTCGATCGTGCCGTTCTCGGCCTCCGAGATCCCGGTGCCCGACCCGGTCCCTGCCGTCTGGATGGTCACGCTCGGGAACTTCGTGTTGTACCCGCCGGCCCAGAGGTTGAAGAGCGGGTAAAGAAGAGTGCTCCCCGTCTCCGTGGCCGTGCCGCCCGACGGGGTCTCCACGCCGCTGCTGGGCAGCTTGACGCTGGCCGAGGCGGCCGAGCTGATCACGACCGAGCTCAGCGCGAGCCCAGCCACTGCGGTAACGATCGCGCCACGCTTGAGTCGTGTAGCGCGCATCAGTGGTTTCACAGGTTCTCTCCTTGTGAGGTGGTTGGTGTGTGTTTCGGTGTTGCTCTTGGGTGACCTACCGCAAAAGGGTGGGAAGCCATCGGCTCGTGCGCGGGTGCGCCTCTACCCCATCCGTCCGGTGACGTAGCGCTCAGTGTCGGGGTGCTGCGGCCGGTTGAAGAGGTCGTCGGTCGCGCCGTGCTCCATGAGCTGGCCCTGGTAGAAGAACATCGTGCGGTGCGAGACCCGCATCGCCTGGCCGAGGTTGTGCGTGACCACGATCAGCGTGAGTGCGGGGGTCAGCGTCTTGAGCAGCGCCTCGATCGCCTCCGTCGTCACCGGGTCGAGCGCCGACGTCGGCTCGTCGAGCAGGAGCACCTCGGGACCGACCGCCAGGGCGCGGGCGAGACACAGCAGCTGCTGCTGACCACCGGACAGGCGGAACGGCGAGTCGTTCAGTCGATCCTTGACCGCGTCCCACAGGCCGACCTCGGTGAGCCGGCGCTCGCAGACGACGTCGAGTTGCTTGCCCTTGGCGATGCGGTGGGCCTTGACGCCGGCGACCACGTTGTCCTTGATCGACATCGGAAACGGATTGGGGCGCTGGAAGAGCATGCCGATCCGCCGGCGCAGCGTCAGGAGGTCGACGCCCTGTCCCCACAGGCTTACGTCGTCGAACGTCACGTCGCCCGTCCGGCTGAACCCCGGCACCCGGTCGTTCATGCGGTTGAGCGTGCGCAGGAAGGTTGACTTGCCCGAGCCCGTCGGTCCAATGAGCGCGGTGATCGTCCCGCGCCTCAGCTCGACGTTCACGTCGCCCAGGACGATGCGACCCGAGAACCCGAGGTTCAAGTTGATCGACTCCATCACGCACTCGGGGCGCGCCGCGTCCGGGTCGAGGGACTTGAGGGCCTCGTCGATATCAGATCGCACCTCGGTCGTAACGGGATCGTTACGAGTCTCCATTGCTTCACTGTCAGCCACTACCTGGACCGTAGCCAGGCCAAGTGAACGCCCGGCTACAGGAACGCAATCTCAGGGTGAACTGTTGCTAAGGAAGGTAAGAACTTCCGGCCAAGCACGAATCGGGTCCAAAGTCCTTGCCGGTTCCCTTTGTCCGCCCCGGGCTTCGGTCAGCCATGAAGGGCTCCCGCGGACTGCCCCTGTCGCGCCATGACGTCCCGGTGCGCCGCTGCAATGGCCGTCACGATCCCAGGAGCCCAGGCGATGACGGCCAGGCAGGCCAGCGCGGCCGGTAGGGAGAGGGCGAGCGCCGCCCCGGTCGAGAACAGCGCGCAGATGCCGGCCGCGCCGCTCACGGAGACCGCCACGAGCCAGGCGATCCACCACTGCAGCACCCGTGGCCGGTGGGGGTCGTCCGGCGGGAGGCAGTCGCGGATGGCCGAGTAGGGCACCCACAGGTTGACGACCGGCACGAACCACGAGCCGACGCCCCAGGCGGGGGAGCGACGGGAGGGGATGCCGAGGGCTCGGGCGGCCGACGCGGCCCGGTGCTGCCAGATGCACGCCACGACCACGGCGGCCAACGCGAGCAACCCGACGATGAGGCTGATGGGGCTCAACCCGCCGGAGCCGTGGTACGGCGGTGGCGTGATGCCGTTCTGCGCGTCGTGCCAGTCCACCCGGAACTGGTGGCCGACGGAGCGCAGCTGGTCCGCGTTGACCCGCTGCACGATGAGGTTGACGGCGTAGTAGACGGCCGGCATCACGACGGCAATGCGCGCCACGGGCACCATCGCCAGCTCGCCGCCGACCAGACCGCTCGTGTTGAAGGTCGTCAGCCGCTCCGACGCCACCGCCCACGGAGCCACCTGCGACGCGGGCGACCGTGGGCGGGCTTGCGCCGGCCCACGGCGGAGGCGGCGGGTGCGCCGGCAGGACCGTCGCCTCGGTCCAGGAGTACCCGTCCCACCAGCGTTGCCCCGGGCCACCGGCCGGGTCGGGGTACCACCCCGGTGGCGCCCCGGGGTAGCCGCTGTGCTCGCTCACCCTTACATCCTGCCAAAGGCCCGGGTGCACACTGCGCACGCGTAGCCTCGGCCGCATGCGGATCTTCGTGGCCGGGGGCACCGGAGCCATTGGGCGCCCCCTGGTCACCGCCCTGATGGCCGCGGGCCACGAGGTCACCGTGTTCTCCCGCTCCGAGGGCCGGGTCGCCGCCCTCGGTGTCCCCGGAGTCGTCCCGGCGGTCGGCGACGCCCTCGACCAGGACTCCCTGACGCGCGCCGTGCAGGCGGCGGAGCCCGAGATCGTCGTCAACCAGTTGACGAGCCTCGCCCAGTCCGCCAACCCTGTCGCGCTGAAGCGCGGATTCGACACCACGAGCCGGTTACGTCGCGAGGCGTCGGTCACGCTCACCGCCGCCGCCCGCGACGCGGGGCGCGCCGCGTCGTCGCCCAGAGCATCTCGTTCGCCTACCGGCCCGGTCCCGGCGTCCGCACCGAGTCCGATCCACTGTGGACCGACGCCAAGGGACAGATCGGCGCGCTTGCCGGGTCCGTCGCCGCCCTCGAGGCAGCCACCCTCGGTGATGCCGCTGTCGAAGGCGTCGTCCTGCGCTACGGCTCCTTCTACGGGCCGGGAACCTACTTCGCGCCCGAAGGTCTCTACACGTCCATGGTCGCCAAGCGCCGGCTGCCCATCCCCGGCGACGGCGGCGGCCTGTTCGGCTTCGTCCACGTCGACGACGTGGCGGCGGCCACGGTCGCGGCACTCCACGGCCCGACGGGCACCTTCAACGTGGTCGACGACGTGCCCGCCCCGGCATCGGAATGGGTGCCGTTGGTGGCGCAGCTGGTCGGTGCCAAGCCACCCCACCGGGTGCCCGAGCTGCTGGCCCGGGTCGGGGCGGGCAGGTTCCTGGCCTACCTCATGTGCGACCAGCCGGCCGTGTCCAACCAGCGGGCCCGTACCGAGCTGGGCTGGTCGCCCCGGTACCCCGATTGGCACGACGGGCTGCCGGCCGTGCTCGGGGGGTCGTAGGCACTCGGGCCACCGGCCGGCGCACCAATTACGGCACAATTCCGGCACAATTGCGGTGATGCGTCGCCTGGTCCCGTGGGTCCTGCTCGGACTGGTCGGGCTGGCCACCGCGGCCGCAGCAGCCCTCGGAGCGGCGGGAGCACCCGCAGCGCCGGTCGTGACGCCGGCGCAATGGGTGGCCGCCGTGCTGGCGACGACGGCACAGGCCGGCACCGCGCACTTCAGTTACTCCCACGTCACCGCGAGTCCCAACCCCGATCTGCGCGGCTCGCTCAGCGGGAGCGGCGTCGTCGACTTCTCACAGGGGAACGTCCGCGTGACCGAGGTCGACCACCAGGTCGAGTTCGAGGGGGGACCGGCCGGACTGACGCGTCCCGTGCCGACGACGACGAGCGACGAGGAGATCGTCATCGGTGGGGTCATGTATTCGCGGCTCTCGCCCGACGCGTTCGGGGCTCAGATCACTAAAGCCGATTTCCCGTTCACCAAGGGCTCCGTCCCGCGCCAGCCACGGGCCGAGCTGGGCCTCTCGTTCGCGCTCGACGCCGGTGCCGGACTGGGCGACCTGGAAGGGATCGAACCGGTCGTGGCCGTGCACGATCTGGGGCCGTCGACCGTCGACGGGCAGGCGACCACCCGGTACCTGGTGCAGAACGCGCCCGTGCACGCCTGTCCCTCGGTACGCAAGATCGCGGTGGTCACCACGGAGGCTCCGAGCGTGATCTGGGTGGACGGCCGGGGACGTCTGGTGCAGGCGCGCAGTTCCTCCCGCTTCAACGGCGTCCTGCCCGCCGCCGCCCGCAAGCTGCCCGGATTCGCCCAGTTCCCGACGGGGCCGAGTGCCACCACCGACATACTGACCTTCTCGTCGTTCGGCGCGCCCGTGCACATCACTCCCCCGCCCCGTGGCGAAATGGCACTCGAGCAGCGGTCGTCGACGGGCTCCGCCTCCTCCCGGATCGTCGGCCATACATGCAACTCGAAGTGAGCGCGTGACCGGCGGGATCGGCACTCACCCGCCCACGGGCAGCCCCAGAGCGGCGCCGACCGCGCCGATCAACCCGGCACCGACGAGCGTGAGCACGACGCTGCGCCGAAGCCCGACGATCACCACGAGCGACCCGGCGAGGACCGCGACCTGCCACACGTGCGCGATGCCGAGGGCGAGGGGGATGGATGCACCGGCGATGGCGCCGATGGCGGCCGGACCCGCGCCCCCGAGGAACGATTGCGCCACCCGGTTGGTCCGGAGCGCGCCGAAGTGCCGCGCCCCGACCACGATGAACACGAACGACGGCAAGAACGCGACGAGCGCCGCCAAGAGCGAGCCACCGACGCCCGCGGCGGCGTAGCCGACCACGGCGACCGTCTGCACCACGGGCCCCGGGGTGATCTGCCCCAGCGCCACCGCGTTGAGGAATTGGGTGTTGGTCATCCAGTGGTAGTGGTGCACGGCGTCGGCCTGCATCAGCGGAATGATGACGAAGCCACCCCCGAACGACAGTGCCCCCACCTTCAGCGCCACCCACGTCAACGCGCCGAGTCCGCCCGTTACGACCACGCCCAGGGGCGCCACGACGAACCCGTTCAGGGTCTTCGGCGGTCGCACGCCGCCCGAGACGGCGACCTCCACCAGGCCACAGCCGAGCAGGACGAGCACGAGGAAGGTGCCGACCGTCGCCGCGGCAGTGCCGCCGGCCACGGCGTAGACGACCCAACGGAACCGCCGGGTCCGAGCCTCGCCGGCCCGGCGCCAGCTGGCCGGGACGAGGCCGAGCGCCGCGTTGAGCGCGACCGGCGCCACCGCGGCGCCGGCCCCGAGCGCGGCACCCTTGACCCAGGTGGGCGGGTTGGAGGCCAGGAAGAGCGCCGCCAGGCCGATGATGGCCGCCAGCCCCGGGAGGATGAAGCAGGCGCCACCCACGAGTGCGCCCCGCAGGCCCCGCAGCCGCCAGGCGCAGAAGATCGCCAGTTGCGTCGATGCCGGCCCGGGGAGGAGGTTCGTCGCCGCGATGGCATCCTCGAACTCGGTCTCGTCCAGCCAGCCCTCACGCTCGACGGCGAGGCGGCGCAGCATCGCGATGTGAGTCGGTGGACCGCCGAAGCCAGTGCAGCCGATGCGGCCCCACTCCCTGGCGATCGTGCCCAAGGCGACATCGGGACGGGCGTCCGGAGTGGGCTCGTCCGGCTCGTCCGGCATGCCTCATGTTGGCATGCCCTCGCGCTCCGTTCCGCGCTACAGCAGTACGGGCGCCGCCTCCGAGATCGCGTTGATGTGGGCGTCGACGCCCTGCAGTCCCGCGTGCATCGTGTTGATGGAGAGATGGCTGGCGCCGGCCTCACGCCAGCGGCGCGCGTGCTCGGCCATCTTGTCGGGGTCGAGGGTGCCGTACTCGACCCTCCCCTCGAAGGAGAAGCCGGACAGGTCGCGGCCCGCCTCGGCGGCACCCTCGCGGATGATCTCGAGGGCCTGCTCCAGGCCACCGCCCGGACGGGCCTGGGGGAACCAACCGTCGGCCACCCGCCCCACCCGGCGCAGCGCGGCCGGGGCGAAGGCCCCGATCCAGATCGGGATGGGCCGCTGCACCGGCGGCGGCGCCAGCCCCGCGGCGCGGATGTGGTGGAAGCGTCCGTCGATCGTGACGCTCTTGGTGGTCCAGAGCGCACGCAGCACGGCGATCTGCTCCTCCAGGATGGCGCCGCGTTGGTCGAACGGCACACCGAGGGCGTCGTACTCGAGCTTGTTCCAGCCGATCCCGAGCCCGAGCCGGAAGCGGCCGCCGCAGAGCAGGTCGACCTCGGCCGCCTGCTTGGCCAGAAGCGCCGTCTGGCGCTGGGGACCGATGAGGATGGAGGTGGCGAACGCGAGGTCCGTGCAGCCGGCCAGATAGGCGAACATCGTGAGCGGCTCGCGGAAGGTGTCGTCGATCGTGTACGGCCCGCCGAGGTCGCCCAGCACCGCGGTGTCGCCTCCGAGCACGTGGTCGTACGCCGCCAGGTGGGTGTAACCCAGGTCCGAAGCGGCCTGCCCGAAGGCGCGCACGGCGCCCCGGTCACCGCCCACCTCCGTCTGAGGGAAGATCACGCCGATGTCCATGACCGCAGTCTGCCCTGCTCCGGGCCGTCCGTGCGTCCCCGGCCCGGCGGCGGAACGGCCCGGTTAGCGTGCAACCAGTGAAACTCCGCATCTTCGTGGAGCCCCAGCAGGGCGCGTCCTACGACCACTTGGTCACGATGGCGCAGGCCGTCGAGGCCGCCGGCTTCGATGCCTTCTTCCGCTCCGACCACTTCCTGGCCATGGGGGGCGACGGCCTGCCCGGACCCACCGACGCCTGGGTCACCCTGGCCGGAATCGCGCGGGAGACCGAGCACATCCGGCTGGGGACGCTGGTCACCTCGGCCACGTTCCGCTTACCCGGGCTGCTGGCCGTCGAGGTGGCACAGGTCGACGCCATGAGCGGCGGGCGAGTCGAGCTCGGCCTCGGTGCCGGCTGGTACGACGCCGAGCACTCGGCCTACGGCGTCCCGTTCCCGCCCCTAGGCGAGCGCTTCGAGCGCCTCGAGGAGCAGTTCGCCATCCTGACCGGGCTCTGGTGCACGCCGGCCGGCGAGACCTTCAGCTTCGACGGGCGGCACTACCACCTCAAGGACAGCCCGGCCCTACCCAAGCCCGTCCAGCAGCCCCACCCGCCTCTCATCGTCGGCGGCGGGGGAGCCCGGCGGACGCCGCGCCTCGCCGCCACCTACGCACAAGAGTTCAACCTGCCCTTCTCCTCGCTCGCCGACACCGAGGCCCAGTACGGCCGTGTGCGCGCCGCCTGCGAGGACAGGGGC
The DNA here is from genome assembly GCA_963824195.1 of uncultured Acidimicrobiaceae bacterium. Classification (GTDB taxonomy): domain Bacteria; phylum Actinomycetota; class Acidimicrobiia; order Acidimicrobiales; family RAAP-2; genus Bog-473. Next base: position 93,773 of record CAWGOJ010000010.1, read on the forward strand.
CGTGACCCCGGGACGCTGCGACTGTCGGCGGCCCAGGTGGTGTGCTGCGGCAGCGACGAGGGCGAGGTGGAGCGCCGCGCCGCCAACATCGGCCGCCAACCCGCCGAGCTGCGGGCCAACGGCGCAGCCGGCACGCCCGACGAGGTGGTGGCCCGGCTGCGGGCGTTCGCCGGCATCGGAGCGGAGACGATCTACCTCCAGGTGCTCGACCTCGACGACGTGGAGCACATCGAGCTCCTGTCCAAGGAAGTGCTGCCCCGGGTCTCTTGATCACCCGCGGGAGGTGCTCGGCGGCGTCGCGGTGCACCCGACGCAGGGTCCCATCCCGTTGAAATAAGCCGGAATCGTCGGCGAATCCGTTGGCGGGTTGGTCGGCAGCAGGACGGGCGGGCGTGGCGCCTGGTCGAAGTCGAAGTCGTTGGCCATGTCGCCCAGGATCTTGGCGTCCTCGCGGACGTCGGGCCGGGGGTCCGGCCGCCCGTCGGTCTTGGGGTTCAACCGGGACCCGCCGAGGAAGTCGTCCTCGATGAACTTCAGGTAGGCGTCGCTGCTCAGCGTCTGGTGGTCGACGAACCCCGCCTTGGCGTAGGGCGAGATCACCATGGCCGGGACCCGCAGCCCGTAGCCGTTCTGGTCGACGGCGGGCGGCATGACGTTGTCGTAGAAGCCGCCCCAGTCGTCCCACTGCAAGAAGATGGCGGTCGAGTCCCAGTCGGGGCTCTTCATGGCCGCGTTGATGACGGCGGTGACGTAGGCCTGGCCCTGGTGCACGCTGGCCGGCGGGTGCTCGCTGTCGGCCTGGGACGGGGTGACCCACATGACCGATGGCAGGGTCCCCTTTTTGGCCTCGGCGAAGTAGTTGTTCAGCGGCTGGATGTTGCGGATCTGGTGGTCCTTCTGGACATCCTCGAAGACGGGCAGCGGGTTCCAGATGCCGGGGGTGAGGTAGCTCTGCGCCACCGGAGGGCAGGCTACGGCCGAGTCGTCTCTCGCAGTCGGGCTGGTCCCCGGTCTGCACGTAGTAGGCCCACGAGACGTGCTTGTTGTAGAGGAGCCAGGTGATATCCGTCCAGGCGTTCGGTGACGTCGGCCGTACCGGTGTCGATGGCCTGGTCCACGTACCTCTGCATCTGGGCCGGCGTGTACGGGCCCTGGATCTCATTGACACAGCTCGACGGGGAAGGGCTCGAGCACTTGGCCGACCAGCCCGACACGAGGTAGAGATGATCGGGCAACGACCATGATGCGACGGGTTCGAACATGTGGTCGTCGAGCACGAAGTCTTTGGCGTAAGTCCAGTAGTTCGGGATCTCTGCCGCCGTGTGATACCCCATGACGTCGGGCGTCGCCGAGTTCGAGCAGGCTGGGTTGTCGACGTTCTTGCCGCAGCCCTTCTTGGCTCCCGATGCCGAGGCGATGAATCCGTCCATCTTGCCGCCGTCGACGTCCCTCGTCGCGTTGGCCTCGCCGTGCGGTCCGCCGCCGTTGACGTCGGCAGTGTCGTGGTAGGGCGCCTGGCATCCGCCCGCCGGCACCGGGACGCAGACGGTCGGGACACCGTTCTTCATCGGGATGCCGGCGGCTCCCGGGTAGGTCCCGAAATAGCTGTCGAAGGACCGGTTCTCCTGTTCGATGATGATGACGTGCTTGATCTTGTGGATCCCCGCCGCCACGACGTAGTGGCCCGTCGGCCCACCGCTGACGCGCTCCACGGAGGCGTTCGGTCGTGATGGCGAGCTGCTGCACGCGCCCAGGACGACGGAGAGGACCAAACACGCTTGCCGCGACGGACGAGACGGAGGGTCGGCAGCACTCCGGTGCAGGAGTCGCAGCCGTTGCATGACTGCACTATCCGCCAGCCGCACCAACCCGTCAACGGGTTTGGTGGAACCCTCAGAAGCCTCACAAAGCCCCTCAGCAGGGCGACAGGGTCGTTGCCAGCTTGAGGCCGGCCACGATCGCCCAGCCGGTTCGCCCACTGCTCTCCATCGGTACGCTGGGCCACGCATGTGGTATTCCCGCTCCGGCCCGGGACGGGATTCAGCGGCGCGAAGGGGAGGACGAGATGACGATCACGAGCCGGGGGGCGGTCGCACCGACAAGTGATCAGCGCGGGACGGGTCGTGGCGGATCACCTACCGCGCTCGCACCCCTCGACATGGCCGGGCTCGATGCGCTCGTCAACGAGGTGGCCGACCATGCCGCGTCGTGGGCCGCGACGGACGCCGCGGCGCGCGCCGATCTCCTCCAGCAGGTGATCACCGACACGATGGCGGCCCAGGACGGCTGGCTGACGGCGGCCTGCGCAGCCAAAGGACTCGAGTCCGGCTCGACGGAGGCCGGTGAGGAGCTCTTCGCCGGCATCGGGACGTTCGTGCGCATGGCGCGCCTGCTCCGTGACTCGCTGCACGACATCGCCAAGGACGGCAAGCCCTCCTTCGCCGGTCCGGTGCGCGAGGCGCCGGACGGCCGCCTGCGCGTCAAGGTGTTCCCCGACGGCGCCTTCGACCGGATCACGTTCCCCCAGACCACCGCCGAGGTCTGGATGCAACCCGGCGTGACCAGGGAGTCACTCGCCCCCGGCCAGGCCCCCGCCTATGCCGACCCGGCCGCTCACGCCGGTACGGCACTGGTGCTGGCCGCCGGCAACGTGGCCTCACTGGGCCCTCGCGACGTCCTCTCGGAGCTCTTCGTGGAGGGCAAGGTCGTCGTGATGAAGGCCAACCCGGTCAACGACTACCTCCTCCCGTACTGGAGCAGCGCCCTGGCGTCGCTGACCGGCGCCGGCGTGCTGCGCATCGTCGAAGGCGGTGCCGCGGTCGGGCAGTACCTGACCGGACACGCCCGCATCGACGAGGTGCATATCACCGGCTCGGACAAGACCTACGACGCCGTTGTTTTCGGCACGGGTCCCGAGGGGGAGCGGCGCAAGACGGCCGACGAGCCGGTGCTCGACAAGCCGGTGACCGCCGAGCTGGGCAACGTCTCACCGGTGATCGTGGTGCCGGGCAAGTGGTCGATCCCCGAGCTGCTCTACCAGGCCGAGCACGTGGCGACCATGCTGGTGAACAACGCGGGCTTCAACTGCATCTCGGCCCGGGTTGTCGTCACCCATGTCTCCTGGCCCCAGCGCGACGCGTTCCTGGGCGCTCTGACCCAGGCGTTGTCGCGGATCACGACCCGACGGGCGTACTACCCGGGCGCCGGCCAGCGGCGCGATGCCTTCCTGGCTCTCCATCCCGAGGCCGAGGAGTTCGGCACCGGCCCCGAGGACGCCCTGCCCTGGACGTTCATCCGCGGCGTGCCGCCCGGGCACACCGACGACATCTGCTTCAACGTGGAGTCATTCTGCGGGGAGCTGGCCGAGACGGCCTTGGCCGCCCCCTCGGCGGCGGCCTTCGTCGACGCCGCCACCGCCTTCTGCAACGACGTCGTGTGGGGCACCCTGGGCGCGACGGTCATCGTGAGCCCCGGTTCGATGAAGGAGCACGCAGTGGGCGAGGCGGTCGAGCGCGCGGTGGCGGACCTGCGCTACGGCTCCATTGGCGTCAACGTCTGGCACGGTCTCTCGTTCGCGATGGGCTCCACGACGTGGGGTGCCTACCCGGGACACGCGCGCACCGACATCCAGTCGGGTACTGGCGTGGTGGGCAACGCCGCCATGTTCGACCGCCCGCAGAAGTCAGTCGTGCGCGGGCCGTTCCGCTCCCGGCCCAAGCCGCCCTGGTTCGCCACGGCGCCGGAGTCCTACGACGTCATGCGCCGCTTCGTCGCCTTCGAGGCCGAGCCGTCGGCGGCCAAGATCCCGGGCCTGCTCGTTGCCGCCATGCGGCGTTAGCGCCCCCCGGCAGAGGTTCAGCTCATCGTCTTCGCGCGCAGTTGCGGAACGGCGTAGGGTGCCGCCGCCACGATGGCGGCGATCAGGGCGACGAACGCGCCGAACTCCCACCCGACACCAGATCCACCCGGCTTGAAGATGAAGCCGATGAAGACGAGCACGAGGTTGACGAGCGTGGCAACCAGCATCACCGTGAGGTGGGGGACGTTGGCGCTCATCGGTAGCTCGTCCCACCCGGCGCGCAGCACGAGGTAGGCGACAATGAGGATGCACAGGATCAGCACGATGTAGAGGTAGCCGTGGGCCGAGAGCCCGCTGGCCGTGACGGTGATGCCGATGACGCTCACGCCGAACCAGGACAGGAACAGCGAGATGAACAGGACGATCGAGGCGACCCCCGCGATCCGGTCCGCCAGGGACCAGCGGGCGGCGTCGAACTTGAAGGCCGGGACCGACGACCCGGTGGACGCCGAGCCGGCGGGCGCCGGGGGTGCCGTGGCCGCTGGTGGAGGCGTGTTGACGGCGGGCGCCGCCGTCGTGGTAGCCGCGCTCGCTCCCAACGAGGCGCCGCAACTCGGACAGAATGTGGCGTCGTCGGCGGCCTCGCTCTGACACTGGGCGCAAGTCTGCGGCATGACGGTCCTCCCTCTCTCAGGTGACAGGAGTCCCGCGTGCCCCGCCACACTTCCGTGACTGCTTGGGTCCGGCACGTCAGATTCTACGGGGGTGAGCGTCCACTGCCTAGGGATCCTCCATGACCGGAGGCCCCTTAACCTCGCACGTCAAGCACTATTTCAGGCCAATTCGCCGACCAGGCAGGCTACGGGTGCCCTGAGTGCTTCGTCCGGCCCGGGGTCGGGACCCGTTTCGGTGCAATCAGGGTGAGCCGGGCAACCGTGTTCCCGCCCACCGCGACGCACCCGGCTGTGCTGGGGCAGGACAGCGCGGTCAGGGAGATGGGCACGTAGGCCGAGGAGGACGTCCGGAAGGAGAGCCCGCCGTCGAGGCTCTGGGCGACCGCACCGGTGCCGATGGCGGGGAAGCCGACCCACTTCGTCCCGACCATGGCGCACTGCCGGGCCGACGGGCATGCCACTCCGTACACGTCGTCGACGGGTGGCGCCCCGGTCGCTGCCACCCATGTGTGCCCGCCATCGCTGCTGCGTAGGAGCTCTCCCTTGGCCGGCACGACGTCGCTCACCGTCGTGGTCGTCGTGCCGGCGGCGATGCACGTCGACGTGCTCAGGCAGGCGGCACTCTGGAGCAGGCCGGCGCCCGGGGGGACGGTCGCCAGGGACCAGGTCTGCCCGCTGTCCGCGCTCACCGCGACGGCGCCCTCCCCGTGGCCGTTGCTCGTGGGCACGTAGCCGGCGACGATGCACGGGCCGCCGGCGGTGCACGAGAGGTCGTCGCCGGCGAGGAACAGAGACGGGAGATCACCCTCCTGCTGCCAGCTCTGCCCGAAGTCGGCGCTGTGGGCGGACCAGGTCGAGGTGCCGTCACTGACGATGGCGGTGCAGTCGGACGTGGTGGCGCACTCCACGGAGGTCAGCGTGAGCGCGTTCGTGGGCGCCGTCGCCGGCGACCAGGTCGTGCCGGCATCGACGGTCGTCACCACGACACCGCTCCCCGGGAGCGACGCCCCGTTCGAGCCGACCGCCATGCAGTCGGTCGGGGTCGGACACGAGACCCCGCTCAATTGCGGTGTGCTCCCGCCGGCCACCTCTTGCGCCTTCCATCCGATGCCGCCATCGGTGGTGGCGACGATGACCTTGGCCCCCGCGGCCGCGGGATTCGGCCCGGCGACCCCGACCGCCCAGCAGCGTTTGGCGGTCGGGCACGACACCGCACCGAGCTCGCCGGTGCCGCTCGGCGCCGGCTGCCCGACGACGAGAGGGGTGCCCTTCGCCTCACCGAGCACGCGCGCCGCCCGGGGCGAGCTCGGGTGTCCGGTAAGGGCACAGCCCGACGCGGTGGCCGCCAGCGCAACAAGGAGGAGAGTCAGGCCGCCGCCGCGTCGCCAGGCACGCCGGTCTCGAGGCACGGAGCGTGGAAGCACGGCAGGACGACAATAGCGGTGGGGGGTGCAATTTCTGGTGCACCGTTGGGTACCCTCGCACGGTGGATTGGGTGGACCTGCTGATCATCGGGCTGATGCTGCTGGCCGCCGTCCACGGGCTGCGACTGGGCGCCCTGGTGCAGATCCTGACGTTCGGGGGCTTCCTCGTGGGCTTCCTGCTCGGGACCCTGGTGTGGGTGCCTCTGCTCGGCGACGGCCACCGCGATGTCACCCGCTCGGTTCTCCTCGTGGCGCTGGTCTTGCTGACGGCCTGCACCTTCGGCTTCGCCGGCCGGGTCCTGGGCACCTGGAGCAACGTCACCGTGCGCCGGCACAACCTGGGCCATGTCGACGCGGTCCTCGGTGTGGGGGTGGCCGTCTTCGCCGTCCTGCTGTCCGTCTGGCTGGTGGCGGCCGTCTTCACGTCCCCGAACAGCCGCTTCACCTCCCTGGACGCGGCCGTGGCCAAGTCCGACATCCTCCACTCAATCGACCGGATCCTGCCCCAGGCGCCTTCGATCTTCAACGACCTGCAGACCTTCCTGAACAACCAGGGGTTCCCCCAGGTCTTCACCACACTCACGCCGCCCTCGACGCCATCGGTCTCGACACCGTCGAACGCGGAAACCCGCGCCCTCGCGGACCCGGCGGTCTTCTCGACCGTCAAGATCCTGGGCACGGCGTGCAACAACGAGCAGGAGGGGTCGGGCTTCGTGGTCGGTCCGGGACTGGTGGCCACCAATGCCCATGTCGTCGCGGGGGAGGGCAGCGGCAACACGCAGGTGATCGTCGACAACAACGCCTATGCCGCCACGCCCGTGCTCTTCGACCCCTCGTTCGACCTGGCCGTGCTGCGCACCGATGCGCCACTGGGCCCGGTCCTGACCATCAGCCCGAACCTGGTCCCCCGGGGCACGCAGGCGGCGCTCCTCGGGTACCCCGAGGACGGGCCTCTCAGGATCGACCCCGCCGGTGTCACCGAGGAGGTCACCGCCATCGGCAAGGACATCTACAACAACGGGTCCGTCACCCGCGGCGTCTACGCCCTGGACGCCAACGTCGAGCCGGGGAACTCGGGGGGGCCACTGCTGGGGCCGGGTGGCCAGGTCATCGGCGTTGTTTTCTCCCGCTCCACCGTCTACCAGGAAGTCGGCTACGCCCTGACCTCCCCAGGGGTCCTGGCCCGCGTGCAGGCGGCCACGCTTCACCGCGCGGCGGTGAACACCGGTCCGTGCATCAGCAGCTGAGCAGGCAAGAATGAGTCCATGAGTCTGCCGATCGAGGACTACGCCGTCATCGGGGACCTGCACACCGCCGCCCTCGTCGGAATGGACGGCTCGGTCGACTGGCTGTGCCTCCCGCACTTCGACTCGGCGTCGTGCTTCGCCCGGCTGCTCGGCAACGAGTCCCACGGCTTCTGGAAGATCGCGCCGGTCGGACCGCCGGAGTCGATCCTGGCGACGCGCCGCTGGTACCGGGCCGACTCGCTCGTGCTCGAGACCGAGTTCGACACCCCGACCGGCACGGTGCGCGTCACGGACTGCATGCCGGTGCGGGACACCCACCCGCACCTCGTTCGCTCCGTCGAGGGCATCAGCGGCACGGTCGACATGCACATGGACCTCGCCGTCCGCTTCGACTACGGCGAGGTCGTCCCCTGGGTCACCTCGCACGAGGGCCTGGTGCGCCTCACCGCGGGGCCCGACTCCCTGGCGCTCTGGCACCGGGTCGAGCCCGTCGGCAAGGACTTGCACACGGTGGCGGACTTCACCGTCACCGAGAGACAGCGCTTCCCCTTCACCCTGGTGTGGCACCCCTCGCCCGAGGAGCCGCCGCCGCCGCTCGACAGCCACTACGCGGTGCACCTGACCGAGGCCTACTGGACCGAATGGGCGCAGCAGTGCTGCTACGAGGGGCCCTACCAGGAGGCGGTGGTGCGCTCGCTGATCACGCTGAAGGCGCTGACGTACGAGCCGACGGGCGGCATCGTGGCGGCCGCGACGACCTCGCTGCCCGAGGCGCTGGGTGGCAACCGGAACTGGGATTACCGGTTCTGCTGGCTGCGCGATGCGACGCTCACCCTGGAGTCGCTGATGCGGGGCGGCTACTACACCGAGGCGATGGCGTGGCGGGACTGGCTCCTGCGTGCCGTGGCGGGCGACGTCTCGAAGCTGCAGATCATGTACGGGCCCGGAGGGGAGCGGCGGCTCGACGAGTGGGAGGCGTCCTGGCTGCCCGGCTACGAGAACTCGGCCCCGGTGCGGATCGGGAACGCGGCGTCGGAGCAGTACCAGCTCGACGTGTACGGCGAGGTCATGTCGGCCCTGTACGCGTCGGCCAAGACAGAGGGCGTGCACAGCCATGCGACCTGGGCCCTGCAGGTCCAGCTGATCGGCTTTCTCGAGAATGGGTGGCGCGAGCCCGACGACGGCATCTGGGAGGTGCGCGGCCCTCGCCGGCACTTCACGCACTCCAAGGTCATGGCGTGGGTCGCGGTGGACCGCGCCGTCCGCACGCTCGAGGAGTGGCCCGACCTCGAAGGGCCGCTCGAGAAGTGGCGCACGATGCGGAACGACATCTTCACCGAGGTCTGCGAGAAGGGCTACAACGAGGACGTCGGTGCCTTCACGCAGTACTACGGCTCGGACCAGCTCGACGCCAGCGTCCTCATGATCCCGCTCGTGGGGTTTCTCCCGCCGAGCGACCCCCGGGTGGTGAGCACCGTCGAGGCCGTGCAGCGCGATCTCATCGACCACGGGTTCGTCCTGCGGTACCGCACCGACGACGACGGTGCCGTGGACGGGCTGACCGGTCGGGAGGGGGCGTTCCTCGCCTGCTCGTTCTGGCTTGTGGACTGCCTGCACATGATCGGGCGCGAGGAGGACGCCAAGGAGCTCTTCGAACGGCTGCTGGCCCTGCGCAACGACCTCGGCCTGCTCTCCGAGGAGTACGACCCGTTGGCGGGGCGGCTGGTGGGGAACTTCCCCCAGGCCTTCTCCCACGTCTCGCTCGTCAACTCTGCCTTCCGCCTGAGCGGTTCCGATCCGCTCGCTCTCGTCTATGAGGGCTCACGCCTGGTGGCGGACACGATCTCCGCGCCCAGGTTGCAGCGGATGAAGAAGCTTGGCCGGGTCGCCGTGCGACGCCGGGTGGCCGCGCCGCGGTGAGCGGTACGGCCCACCGGAGACGGGGAGGAGGAAGGTGACGGAGGCATGAAGGCACTCACCGTCGTCCCGCTGCAGTCCGGCACCGCCGCGCTCTCGGACATGCCTGAGCCGCCCGAGTCCGACGGCCCCGTGCTGGTCGAGACGCTGGCCGTCGGCGTCTGCGGCACGGACATCGAGATCCTCTCGGGTGAGTACGGGTGGGCGCCGCCCGGCGAGGAGCGCCTGGTGCTCGGCCACGAGTCCCTCGGGCGGGTGCTCGAGGCACCGGAGGGCGTGGGATTGGCCGAGGGAGACCTGGTCGTCGGCATCGTCCGCCGGCCCGACCCCGTGCCGTGCCCGAGTTGCGGTGTGCTCGAGTGGGACTTCTGCCGCAACGGGCAGTACACCGAGCGGGGGATCAAGGAGCACCACGGCTACTGCTCGGAGCGCTACCGGATCACACACGAGTATGTCGTCAAGGTCGACCCGGGCCTCGGCCTCCTCGGCGTCCTGCTCGAGCCCACCAGCGTCGTCGCCAAGGCCTGGGAGCAGGTGGACCGGGTGGGCGGCCGCGCCCACTGGGCGCCCAAGACCGTGCTGGTCACCGGGGCGGGGCCGATCGGGCTGCTGGCCGCGCTGATCGGAGTCCAGCGCGGCCTCGAGGTGCACGTGCTCGACCAGGTGACCGGGGGCGTGAAGCCCGACCTCGTGCGCGACCTCGGCGCCAGTTACCACACGGGCAAGGTGGCCGATGCGTGCCAGGATCCGGACGTGGTGATCGAGTGCACCGGTGTCCCGGCGCTCGTGTTCGATGCCATGACCAACGTCGGCACCGGAGGTGTCGTGTGCCTCACCGGGGTCTCCTCGGGTGGGCACGTGATCGACGTCGACGAAGGTCTCCTCAACCGTTCCATGGTGCTCGAGAACGTCGCCGTCGTCGGGTCCGTCAACGCCAACCGCCGGCACTACGAGGCGGCAGCCGACGCGCTGGCCAAAGCGGACCGGACCTGGCTCGAGCGGCTGGTGACCCGGCGCGTCCCGCTCCGACCGCTGGGAGGATGCGCTCCGGCGCCAGCCCGACGACGTCAAGGTCGTCATAGAGGTGAACGCGGTGTGAGCGGGAGGCACGCGCACGGCGGGCACTCGCACCGCCATCCCGATGCAGGCCTGCACGTGCATGACCCCGAGAGTGGCGACGCCATCCCGGCCGTCCCGCCGCCGCGTTCCATCGCCGCCGGTGTCCTCGAGATCGACACCATGCTCGGCGGCTGGGAGCGGGTGACGGCCGGCTACCTGATTGAGGGGCCGGCACCGGTGCTCATCGAGACCGGGAGTCAGACCTCGGTGCCGGTGCTGCTCGCCGCGCTGGGCCAGATCGGGGTCGGCCCCGCGGAGTTGGCCGGAGTGGCGGTCACCCACATCCATCTCGACCACGCGGGTGGCGTCGGGGACGTGGCCCGCGCCTTCCCCTCGGCCACGGTCTACGTGCACGAGAAGGGGGCCCGGCACCTGGCCGACCCGACCCGCCTCATCGACTCCGCGGCGCGCGTCTACGGCCCGCTGCTCGACTCCCTCTACGGCCGCCTGGCCCCCACGCCGTCCGAGCGCCTCCACGTGCTCGACGACGGCGAGGAGATCGAGGTCGGCCCGGGCCGCACCCTCGTCGCAGTGGACTCACCGGGGCACGCCAAGCACCACGTGGGGCTGCACGACTCCCTCAGCGGAGTGCTGTTCGCGGGTGACGCCGTCGGCGTGAAGCTGCCCGACGGCGGGGTGCTGCGCCCCTCGACCCCGCCCCCGGACTTCGACCTGGACCAGGCGATCACCTCGCTGGGCAAGTTCGCGGCGCGCCGTCCGTCGGGCATCGCGCTGGCCCACTACGGGCTGCTCGAGCGGCCGGAGGAGCTCCTGGCCGAGGCGGAGGAGACGCTGCGCCTGTGGGCCGAGACGGCGGAGAAGGCCTACCGGGAGGGGGCCGACATCGCCGATGCCCTGGCGACCCGCTTCGACCCGCTGCTGGGCGATATCGACGCCGCCCACAAGGAGAAGCTCGACATCATGAACGGCGTCCATTCGAACGCGGCCGGTTTCCAGCGCTGGCTCGAAGGGCGCGACACCGCCGCCAAGACCTGAGGGCGCCGGCGGGTCCGGCCCGGCCGTCCGGGCTCAGACGACGAGCTTGGCCCGCAGCTCCTCTTGGCGGATCTCAAAGTCGTCCAGAGAGATCCGTCCTTCGGCCAGGTCTTCGTGGAGCGCGGCGAACTGCTCGAGCAGCTGCGTCTGGTCGACCTCGTCGGCCGATTGGATGCTCGAGGGCTGGCCGCTCGCGGCAGCCTTGTCCTCTCGCCGCGAGAGGCGGTCGTCCATCTTCGCCTTGGCCCTGTCCTTCTTGGCCTGGTCGCGCTGCAGTTTTCCGAATGTCGAACGTCCGCGTGCCACGGTTCACTCCTTTCCGGCCGCCGGGGAACGACCAGGTGCTGCCGGCAAGGCGCCTGCCCTGCCGCTGTTCTGTCGCATTTCGCCCATGCGACGGGCCTTCACGGGCCCCGAGCGGAGGAGGTGGGATTTGAACCCACGGTACCCATGAGGCACAACGGTTTTCGAGACCGTCCGATTCGGCCGCTCTCGCACTCCTCCAGGGGGCATGTTAGTCGCTCTGACCTGGTCCGGAGGCTCGGGGCGGCGTCAGGAGGCCCCTCCTCGGTGCGAAGGGGGAGGTCAGGAAGGTGCCATGCGTTGACGCTCACCGCATCGGCCAGCCGACCGGGCGGTTCGTCCGGGGCGGGCCGACACCGGCATTGCGAGGCGCCACCAAGGGCGCTGATCCTGCGATCCGGGGTCCAGGCACCAGCGTTGACGACGCATCTGCGCACGTTTCGGCCCTCTGGCGGCTGGCGGTGGGATCGCGGTGCAGTGATTGATTCCGCGGGTGCGGTCGCGCTGCACATCCGGCGCTGATTCGACCGTGCCTTGATCGACGGGGATTCAAAAGGGGGTAACAGAGTTGACGCAAGCGTCACTCACCATGCAGGACACAAGGGTCCCGTGCCAGTGTCGTCACGCCGGAGCGGTGCCGCGCTGCGTGCGCCGAGCACCATCGCTTCACCTACCCACGCGACGATCCGTGCCTCAGGAGGGAGGTGGACGGACCCGTCCCGCGTTCGAGCGGCAGACGCCGCAGACAACCCAGGACCTGGTGCGGACCACCGCTGCACGCAGTTGAGGGCCGCGGCGCTTCCGCCGAGCCCTTCGCTCCGGCATGGCCGCGGGCCGGATCCGCCGGGTCAGCCGCGATCGCTACGCCCTGGGCCAACTGACCCGTCGGGCGCCGCCCGTGGTTTCGGTCGGTCACTGCCATCGGCTGGGGGGACGCTCGCGGCCGACCCTGTGCGATCGGCCCGCTTCCCTGTGAAGAACGAGGTCAGGAGTGCGCCGCATTCGTCCGCCCGCACGCCGTCGGTGACTTCTAGTTCGTGGTTCAGCCGAGGGTCGGCACAGAGGTTGTAGAGCGTGCCGCAAGCTCCGGCACGGGGGTCGCTGGCCCCGAAGACGAGCCGGCCGACCCTGGCGGCGACCAGGGCGCCGGCGCACATGGGGCAGGGCTCGAGCGTGACCACGACGGTGACGTCGGAGAGCCGCCAATTGCCGATGGCGGCGGCGGTGTCGCGCAGGGCCAACATCTCCGCATGGGCGGTCGGGTCTGCGGTGCGTTCGCGCTCATTGTGGCGTGACGCCACCACGAATCCGCCGACGATCGTGACGGCACCCACCGGAACTTCGCCCTCTTGTGCAGCGGCGCGGGCTTCCACCAGGGCGAGCGCCATGGCGTCATCGTCGCTCAGCGGTGTGGGTGTATCGGCGGTGGCGATGCCCCAGTATGCGAGGTCGGGGCACGGGCGAGGAAGTCCGCCGCCGTCCGAGCGCTGGTCTGCTCAGCCGTTGGCGGGTGTGTGCAGGTCCTGCTCGAGCGTGGTCAGCGTCGTCTGCAGCTGGGTTGTGTCGCTGGCGAACTCGTTGAGGAACGCACCGAGGCGGATGGGGGGCAGACCGTCGATGGTCTCGAGGAAGCTCACGTCGTGACGAACCTGGGCCTCGGCGGCGCTGGCCGCCGGCTGGGCGGACTCCGGCACCGTGGCCCGGGACATGAATGCCTCGTAGAGCCGCAGCGAAGCGACGTACGGGTTGATGATGGTGGAGACGCTGGGCGGCGTGGGGAAGCCTGGCAGCGAGGCCAACCCGGCTCGTGCCCCGGTGGTTGCCGAGTCGACCGCGTCGGTGGCCGATTGGACTTGGGAGGTGTCGGCGACGGACGCCGGCGCCGAAGCTGCTGTGGTCGGCTGCGACGCGGTCGGTGCCGATGGCGTGCGGTGCACCGAGCGCAGCACCACCACGGCGGCGACGACGACCAGGAGGATGCAGGCAGCGACCGCGGCCGCCGTTCGGACACGACTCCAGCGCTCTTCGTCATCGACCTTCTTGGTGCGCGCACGAGCGGATACACGCGAAGGCGAGGGCGCTTCCGCTTCCAGTTCCGCTACTCGCGCCCGGGCCTCTGCTTCGGCCTGCGCTTCCGCCACTACAACGGCCCGGGCTTGTGCTGCCGCCTGTGCCTCGGCTTCCGCCACGGCCCGTGCTTCCGCCTCGGCCCGCGCCCGCTCCTCTTCTTCGGCCCGAGCTTGCTCCTCCGCTTCGGCCCGAGCCCGCTCCTCTTCTTCGGCCCGAGCCCGCTCCTCTTCTTCGGCCCGAGCCCGCTCCTCTTCTTCGGCCCGAGCCCGCTCCTCTTCTTCGGCCCGAGCCCGCTCCTCTTCTTCGGCCCGAGCCCGCTCCTCTTCTTCGGCCCGAGCCCGCTCCTCTTCTTCGGCCCGAGCCCGCTCCTCTTCTTCAGCCCGAGCCCGCTCCTCTTCTTCAGCCCGAGCGCCTCGCTTCGGCCTGGCCTCATCTTCCGCCCGCGCCCGCTCTTCTTCCGCCCGCGCCTGCGCCTCAGCCTCCGCCCGCGCCTCAGCCTCCGCCTGTGCGAGAGCTTCCGCCTCGGCCTGCGCCTGAGCCAGCAATTCCTCCTCCGACGGGGGGGAGGAGAGCCGGACGGTTTCTTGCATCCGTTCGAACGCGGCACCGACGCGGGCGTCCACCGCCAGCTCGGAGTCATGCGCCCTCAGTTCGGCGTCCGTCCCAAGCTTGACATCCTCGTCCGGGAGGAACTTGTCCCAGCGATACTCGAAGTCGTCGATCTCCAGCTCGGAGTCGTCCAGCTCCAGCTCGTCGTCCGTCTCCAGTTCGGCATCCTCATCCGGTACGAACTGGTCCCAGGCCAACGCGGAGTCGTCCAGCTCGGGATCCTCCTCGTCCAGTGCGGAGCCCTCGGCCCTTGGCCCGGCGTCAGCGTCGGCCTCGAACGCGTCCCAGGCCAGCTCGGAGTCGTCCAGCTCGGGATTGTCGGAGAGTCCGGTGCTCATGGCGCAGTGAAGACGCGGTCGGACGTCACCTGGTGCGGCACCCCTGCGGGCCCGCCAGGACCCCGGTGGGCGACCTCGCCGTCCTGGGACCGCGGGTCGGAGGAGTGACCGGTGGCCGGGCCGGAAGATGGGTCCACGTTGAACTATCGGCCGGGAGTCCAGAAGGATTGAGCCTTCTTCGTGAGCGGAGGAGGTGGGATTTGAACCCACGGTTGGTTGCCCAACACACGATTTCCAGTCGTGCCGATTCGGCCGCTCTCGCACTCCTCCGAGACTGCAGCCTGGTCAGGCTAACGGCCGCGACGGCCCTGGATGAGCCGACGGACCTGAATCAGCCGGCCCTCAGGTCACCGTGGTGCCATCTTTGTCACTTACAGTCTACTTTCATTCACCTAGGGATAACTTTGGGAATTGGGTGAGCGTGGATCTGGCCGGCCGCATCGCTCAGCAGCACACGTCCTGCAGCCCGCGGCAGCAGCTCACGGAGCCGGACGCCCCGTGCTGATCGCCCCGGCGGGCAGCGCCGCCATGCTGGCCCGGCGACGCCCCGACGCGGCGGGCATTCCCCCTGGACCCGCGCCGAGTCGCACTGCGGCCATGGCGCACCCAGACCGGTCGGTCCATGTAGGGAGCCGGTCCCGGGTGAGCCGCTAGCCTGGACGCGCGCCGTCCCGATGCTGGGTGCGGTGGCCGGGTCCTGCGCAACGGCCGCTCGTGAATCGAGTCAGGGTCGGAAGGCAGCAGCTCTCAGCGGGTATGGCCGGGTGCCGTAGCCAACCTGGCCGCCGCACCGAGCACCGGGAACGGGCGGGGCGGACGTGTCTGAGCGCATGGGTAGGCTCGGCCGACATGGCCGACACCCCCTTCGTCTCGCTCTACCGCCGCTTCCGGCCGGGGCGATTCGACGAGATCAGGGGACAGGACCATGTCGTGCGGGCCCTACGCAGCGCCGTGCGTGACGATCGGGTGTCGCACGCGTACCTCTTCAGCGGGCCCCGCGGCACCGGCAAGACATCCTCGGCACGGATCCTGGCCAAGGCGCTCAATTGCGAGGCCCCCGTCGACGGCGAGCCGTGCGGCACCTGCACCTCGTGCGTCGAGATCACCCAGGGGAGCTCGCTCAACGTGCACGAGCTCGACGCGGCGTCGAACAACGGCGTCGACGCCATGCGCGACTTGGTGGCCCACGCATCACTGGGCACGCCGGGGCGCTGGAAGGTCTACATCGTCGACGAGGTCCACATGCTCTCGACCGCGGCGGCCAACGCTCTGCTGAAGACGCTTGAGGAACCGCCGAGCCACGTCGTCTTCGTTCTCGCCACGACAGACCCGCAGAAGGTGCCGCCGACGATCCGCAGCCGGACCCAGCACCTCGAGTTCCGCCTCCTCGGCGCGGAGACGCTGCACGGGCTGCTCGAGTCGGTCAACGCGGACGCGGGACTCAACCTCGACGAGGAGGCACTCGAGGCGGCCGTGCGGCGGGGACGGGGCTCGGCCCGCGATGCGCTCTCGGCCCTGGACCAGGTCGCCGCGGCGGGGTCCTCCGACGCGGCCCGGCCCGAGCTGGCGCAGGTACTGAACGCGCTGGCCGACGGCGACGTCAGCCAGGTGCTGGTCGCCCTCAGCGCGCTGCTGGCCGGCGGCTGGGGCCCACAGCAGCTGGCGACCGAGCTCATCGACGACTTGCGCCAGGTCTTCCTCGCCGCCCTGGCTCCCGAGCTGTGCGCAGTCTCCGGATCGTCGTTGGAGCGCTTCACCTCACTAGCCGAGACGATGGGGCTGGCCCGGGTGGTGCGGAGCATGGAGATCATGGGCAACGCGCTGGTCGACATGCGCGAGGCGCCTGACGCGCAGGTGGTGCTCGAGATCGCCGTCGTGCGTGCCGTGCGGCCCGATCTCGACTCAGGCATGGAGGCGCTGTCCGAACGGGTGAGCGTGTTGGAGCGCTCCCGCTCGGGCGCCGCCGCCTACCCACGCCCGGGAGGAGAGGGTGCGTCCGGTGCCCCTGTCGCGCGGGAGGCGGCCACCGCAGCGGCGCCGGAGCCGGCCGGACGCCCGGTTGGAGACGTGGGCAAGCGCCCCTCTATCGGTGCCGTGCGGCGGAGCCAGCAGGCCGGCGGAGCCGCCCCGGCTCCTGCCCCGTCCGTGTCGGAACCTCCGGCCGCCGAACCCGCCGCGCCCGAACCTCTGGCGGCCGCCCCGACCACCCCTGCGGCTGCCGCGCCCATTGCCGGCCCGGTCGACCGTGACAGCCTGACCGAGGCCTGGGGCGACGGGATCCTCCGCACCCTCCCGGCCCGGGCCAAGGCGCTCTACAGCGCCGGCCGCTTCGTCGCCGTCGACGCCCAGGGTGCGCACTTCGCGCTACCCAACACCGCCCACCGTGACCGCTGCGCCGAACTGGTCCCGACGGTCGAGGCAGCGCTCGCCGCGCACTTCAGCGCGCCGGTGACGCTCGTCCTCGATGTGGACGACGCCCATCCACCGGCCGGGGGCACGCCGAGTCGGCCGGTGGCACCACGGGGCGGCGGCGACCCTGGCCGCGATGCCGAGGTCGACGACGTTGACCCGGCAGAATTCCTCGACCACACGCCCGACGCCGGCGCCGACCAGGAGTCGGCGGCCGAGGCGCGCCTCCTCGAGGCTTTTCCCGGTGCCAGCGAGGTGGCCGGCTAGATGTACACCGGCCCCCTCCGCTCCCTCATCGACGAGCTCGGCCGGCTGCCCGGCATCGGGCCGAAGTCGGCCCAGCGCATCGCCTTCCACATCCTGAAGGTGCCCGGCGAGGACGCGCGCCGGCTGGCCGACGCCATCATCGCCGTCAAGGAGCGCACCACGCTCTGCGAGATCTGCTTCAACGTGGCCGAGTCCGGCGCGCTGTGCGCCGTCTGCAGCGACGATCGGCGCGACCCCGACGTCATCTGCGTCGTCGAGGACCCGCGCGACATCGTGGCCGTTGAGCGCACCGGGTTCAAGGGCCGCTACCACGTCCTCGGGGGCGCGCTCAGCCCGCTCGACGGGATCGGGCGTGAGCAGCTCCGCCTGCGCGAGCTTCTCGACCGCGTGAAGGCGGGCGTCATCCGCGAGGCCATCGTCTGCACCAACCCCACCATCGAGGGTGAGGCCACCGCGATGCTCGTGGCACGAGAGCTCACCCCGCTCGGCGTCACCGTCTCGCGTCTGGCCAGCGGGCTGCCGGTCGGCGGCGACCTCGAGTACGCCGACGAGCTGACCCTCGGCCGGGCGCTCGAGGGGCGGCGCCCGCTCGAGGTGTGAGCAGCCGGGGACCGGGCCGACTGGCCGTCCCGTAGAATTGCCGGATGCGGATCGCCATCGTCGGAGCGACTGGGCAGGTGGGCGTCGTCCTGCGCTCCATCTTGGCCGAGCGCAACTTCCCGGTGGACTCCATGCGCTACCTCGCCTCGCCGAGGTCAGCCGGCTCGACGCTCCTCTGGGGTGACGCCGACATCCTCGTCGAGGACGCCGAGACGGCCGACCTCTCGGGCATCGACCTGGCGCTGTGCTCGGCACCGGCCTCGGTGTCGCGTACGTTGGCGCCCCGCCTGGTTGCCGCAGGGGCCACGGTCATCGACAACTCCTCGGCGTGGCGCATGGACCCCGACGTCCCCCTCGTGGTGCCCGAGGCCAACGTCGAGGCGCTGCGCTCCATCCCCAAAGGCATCGTGGCCAACCCCAACTGCACCACCATGGTGGCCATCCCGGTCCTCAAGCCGCTGCACGAGGAGGCGGGCCTCACCCGGCTGATCGTCTCGTCGTATCAAGCGGTGTCGGGCGGCGGCGTCGAGGCCGTGCGCGAGCTGGCCGAGCAGCTGTCCAAGACGGTCGACCGCGCCGCGGACCTCACCTTCGACGGCTCGGCGGTCGACTACCCGCCCCGCAGCGTCTATCCCGTGCCGATCGCGCACAACGTGATCCCGCTGCAGTTCAAGATCGTCGACGACGGCTCGCTCGAGACGGACGAGGAGCAGAAGTACCGCAACGAGGCCCGCAAGATTCTGGGCGTCCCCGACCTGGCCGTTACCACCACCTGTGTCCGGGTGCCCGTCTTCACGGGTCACTCGGCCGCCATCGTGTGCGAGTTCGAGCGGTCCATCACCCCCGAGCGCGCCATAGAGGTCCTGCACACCGCACCGGGTGTGGAGCTGGCGGAGATCCCGACGCCGCTCATGGCGGCCGGCCGCGACGTCTCCTATGTCGGCCGCATCCGGCGGGCTCAGGGTGCACCCAACGCCCTGGCGCTCTTCGTCTCCGGCGACAACCTGCGCAAAGGTGCCGCGCTCAACGTGGTGCAGATCGCCGAGGAGCTGGTCGCCCTCCGCAGCTGAGCCCAGCCGGAGTCAGTCCGCCCCGGACGACACCGGCTCGGGGCCGCCGACCACCAATGTCGACATGCGGCGGGCCAGGTTGACGGCGTGGTCGCCGAACCGCTCGTAGAAGCGGGCCACCATCGCCAGCTCGATAGCGACCGGCAGGGGCATGGTGCCCGCCACGAGCTCCGCGGTCAGGGTGACGTGGAGGTCATCGAGCTCGTCGTCCAGGTCGTCGATGGAGGAGGCGGCGTCGGCGGAGCGCTCGGCGAAGGCGTCCGCCGTCTCGCGCCAGATGGTGGTGGCCACCTCGCCCATGCGCTCGACGAGGCCTCGGCTGCGGGCCGACATCTCGGCCCCGAGACCCCGAGCGGCCCGGCGGGCGATGTGCTCGGCCAGGTCGCCGTTGCGCTCCATGTCGGGCAGCATGCGCAGGATCGCCACGAACTCCCGGCGCTCGTCGGGCAAGGTCTCGCCGTGGACGAGCTGGTGCTGCACGGTGGTCGAGATCTGAGCGATCAGTTTGTCGATGACCTCGTCGCGCTTGACCAGCTCCTTCGCGGCGTCGCGGTCACCCGCCAGCAGGGCGTGCGTGGCACCGGCGATGCCCTCGCCGACGAGCGCGAAGACCTGGGCGAAGAGTCGGTCGACCTCGTGGGGCTCCGGCATCGTGCGCGGCCACAAGGGCTGTTCCATGGCCAGCGGACCGATCTGGGGCGGACGCTCCTCAGCCTGGTCGTGGTCCGGAGTCGTCCTCGTGCTGGCACCGAGTTTGAACGGCATCCGAGTCACGCTACCGGCTCCGTTGCAGCGTGACGACCCCGTGCTCCGTGGTCCCACGCGGGATCCCGATCGGGGGGTACGGGGCAGGTGGCGAGCGGTCCCCGAAGTTGACACACCCCATCGTTACATTGGCCTCATGGTCATCGGAGTGGTCCTCGGGCTCGCCGTCGGGCTGGCGATCGGCATTGCATGGCACCTGGCGCGCAGCGCTGGCGTGGCGAGTGCGGCGCACGTCGCCGAGAGCCGGCTGGCGGACGCGCAGACGGCCGCGGCGGAACAGACAGCCCAGCTGAGGGCCGCCTCGGAGTCGGCAGCGCAGGCGGAGAAGGAACGCGCCGTGGCCGTCAACGAGTTGGAGCTGATGCGGAATGCGGCGGTGGAGGCGACGGCACGGGCCGAAGAGGAGCGCGTCCGCCTGACCGGCGCGTTCGCGGAGCTGTCGGCCGAGGCCCTGGCCCGGAACAACGAGCAGTTCCTCGCCCTGGCCGACACGAAGTTCAAGGAGGCCCGCACGGCCGCCCAGGGTGACCTGAGCCAGCGCCAGCAGGCCCTCGCTCAGCTGCTGGACCCGCTGAGCGAGACCCTGGCCCGCTACCAGCGCGGGCTCCAGGAGATGGAGGTCGAGCGCAAGGGTGCCTACACCAGCTTGAACGAGCGGGTGGCGGCACTGCACCTTGGGCACGAGCAATTGCAGAAGGAGACCCGGAACCTCGTGACCGCGCTGCGGTCGCCGCAGACGCGGGGGCGGTGGGGGGAGATCCAACTACGCCGCGTTGTCGAGATGGCCGGCATGCTCGAGCACTGCGACTTCGACGAGCAGGTGTCGACCAGCACCGAGGACGGTCGACTGCGTCCGGACATGATCGTGCACATGCCCGGAGGCAGGGACATGGTGGTCGACGCCAAGGTCCCGCTCGATGCCTTCCTCAAGCTCATCGAGGCCGACGACGACGAATCCCGGGTCCTCTTCCAGGTCCAGCACGCCAAGCAGCTGCGTGCCCACGTGGACCAGCTTTCCAAGAAGGAGTACTGGAAGCAGTTCGAGTCACCCCAGCAGGTGGTGGCGTTCATCCCGGGTGACCAGCTGCTGTCGGCGGCCTACGAGTCCGACCCCACGCTGCAGGAATACGCCATGTCGAGCGGCGTTCTGCTCACCACGCCGACGATGCTGATCGCCCTCCTGCGCACCGTGGCGTTCGGGTGGCAGCAAGAGACGCTGGCCGACAACGCCCGCCAGGTCCAGCAGCTCGGGGCCGAGCTGTACGACCGGCTGCGCACCATGACGGGCCACCTGCAGTCGCTGCAGCGCAGCCTCACCTCGAGCGTGGAGGCCTACAACAAGGCGGTTGGCTCCCTCGAGACGCGCGTGCTGGTGTCGGCCCGCAAGTTCCCAGGCCTCGGCGTCGTCGGGAGCGAGTCGGTGGAGATCGCCGCGCTCTCACCGATCGAGGCCGCGCCGCGCCACCTCCAGGCGGTGGAGCTGCACAGCGACGACGACGAGGACTCAGAGATCGTGGAGCCGAACATCCTGGCCCTCCCCGAGGGCGGCGCCACCGCAGGGACGGGCGCCTGAGGCGGGTTTCCGCCTGACGTCGTGGGTCCCCAGCCGGGGACCGTCTGAGCCCTCACCGACCCGGTCGCCGACGAACAACGGCGACGTACTCTGCGGGGGTGCTGTACGTCGACCGGTCCGAGCGGGCCGACACCCTGGTGTCGATGCTGGGCGACCTGGTCGCCGAGCCGCTCGACGACCCCATGACACCCGAGGTGGTCTCGGTGCCGACACGGGGTATCGAGCGCTGGCTGACCCAGCGGCTCTCGGCGCGGCTCGGCGCGAGCGCGGGCGGCCAGGACGGGGTGTGCGCCAACATCGATTTCCCTTTCCCGGGAACGCTGGTGAACATGGCGTTGGCAGTGGCGGCCGGCACGGACCCCGACGTCGACCCGTGGCTGCCCCAACGAGCGGTGTGGCCGCTGATGGAGGTGGTGGAGGCCCATTTCGACGAGGCGTGGCTCACGCCGCTGGCCCAGCACATGCGCAACTCGGGAGCCGTGCCGGGGGCGAAGCGCTTCTCGAGCATCCGGCACGTGGCCGACCTGTTCGACCGTTACGCCGTGCACCGGCCGGACATGCTGCAGCGCTGGGCGGCCGGTTCGTCCGAGGAGGACGAGCCGGTCTGGCAGGTCGAGCTGTGGCGCAGGCTGAGGGCCCGCATCGAACGCCCGAGCCCGGCCGAGCGCCTGCTGGACGCCTGCGGGCGGCTCCGGGACGAGCCCGAGCTCCTCGAACTGCCGCGGCGGCTCTCGCTGTTCGGCCTGACCAGACTGCCTGCCAGCTACCTCGACGTGCTGGAGGCCATTGCTGCGGCCCGCGACGTGCACCTCTTCCTGCTGCACCCGTCACCGGCGCTGTGGGAGCGGCTGGAGGGCAGTGTCGGGCCGTCGTCGCGCTCCGTGTTGCGCAGCCAGGACCCGACCGCCGGTGCGCCGCACAACCCGCTCCTCGCATCGTGGGGGCGGGACGCGAGGGAGATGCAGCTCGTGCTGGGCGGCGCGCTCCCGCACGCGGCACCGGCTTCACCGGAACCCTTCCCGGGTCCGCCGACCCTGTTGGGGCGGATTCAGGACGATGTCCGCGCCGACCGCGCGCCCCAAGGTGTCGGCGGTGGCGAGCACCCGGACGGCCGACCGATCCTCGAGGCGGGCGACGACAGCATCCGTGTGCACTCGTGCCATGGCCGGGGGCGGCAGGTGGAGGTGCTCCGCGACGCCATCCTGCACCTGCTCGAGGATGACCCGACGCTCGAACCGCGCGACATCATCGTGCTGTGCCCCGACATCGAGGCCTACGCGCCGCTCATCCAGGCGACGTTCGGGGGGCACGATCTGAACGACGGCTCCAAGGACCCGGCCCACAAGCTCGAGATCCGCCTCGCCGACCGCTCGCTTCGTCAGACCAACCCGGTGATGGGCGTCCTGGCCGAGGTGCTCGAGCTCGCCACGGCGAGGATCACCGCGACGGAGGTCCTGGATCTGGCGGGCCGCGAGCCGGTGCGCCGCCGCTTCCGCTTCGGCGACGAGGACCTGTCCCGGCTGGAGGAGTGGGTGGACGAGGCGTGTGTCCGCTGGGGGTTCGACGCGGCACACCGGAGCTCGTTCCAGCTCGAGGGCATCGGGACCAACACCTGGCAGTCCGGCTTGGACCGGATTCTCCTCGGGGTGGCCATGGCGGACGAGCGCCAACGCCTGTTCGGGGGCACCCTCCCCCTCGACGACGTTGACAGCACCGACATCGACCTGGCCGGCCGCATGTCCGAGTTCCTCGACCGGCTGCGCCGGGCGCTCGATGCACTCGCCGGTTCACGGGCGGTGGACGCCTGGGCCGAGACCCTGGCGGCCATCTCGGATTCGTTGACGGCGACGTCGGCGCGGGATGCCTGGCAGAGGGCCGAGCTCAACGCGCTGCTCGACACACTGGTTGGCGAAGCCACGACGGGGGACGTCACCAGCTCGGTCGTTCTCAGCTGTGACGACGTCCAGTCCATCCTGAACGACCGCCTGAAGGGCCGGCCGACGCGAGCCAACTTCTGCACGGGCCATCTGACGGTGTGCACGCTCGTGCCGATGCGCTCCATCCCCCATCGTGTCGTGTGCCTGCTTGGGCTGGACGACGGGAGCTTCCCCCGCCATATCGAGAGGGACGGCGACGACCTGACCTCGCGCAATCAGAAGGTGGGCGACCGCGACGTCAGGAGCGAGGATCGGCAGCTGCTGCTCGACGCTCTCCTTGCCGCGCGCGACCACCTGGTGGTGACCTACTCGGGGCGCGACGAGCGCTCCAACCTGCCACGACCTCCCGCCGTACCGGTGGGTGAGCTGCTCGATGTGGTGGACCACACCGTGCGCGCGTCGACACACCGTGCCCGTGACGCCATCGTGATCTCGCACCCCCTGCAGCCCTTCGATGCCCGTAATTTCGAGCCTGCGGCTCTCGTGCCAGGGTCCCCCTGGAGCTTCGACGCGCTTCACCTGGCCGGTGCGCGGGCGGCCCTCCGACCACGGCCCGACCTCCCCCCGTTCCTGGAACACGCGCTGTCCACGTTCGAGTCGCCGACGGTGGGCATCGACCTCTTGGAACGCTTCCTGCGGCATCCCGTGCGGGCCTTCCTCCGCGAGCGGCTGCACATCTCGCTGCGGGACCGGACCCGGGACTTGGAGGACGCCATACCGGTCGACCTCGGTGGGCTGGAGGAATGGCACATCGCGGAACGCATGCTCGAGGCGCGGCTCGGCGGGGCCAGCCCGGAGGCGTGCGAGGCGGTCGAGATCGCCCGCGGCGGGCTGCCACCGGGCACCCTGGCGGCTCCGGTGCTCCAGAGGATCAGCACCCCACTAGACGAGCTCGTCGCAGCCGGTCAGAGCCCGCTGGCGGCGACGTCGCTCGACGTGCACGTCGATCTCTCCGGATCGTGCAGCCTCGTGGGCACCGTGCCGGGAGTACGCGGGGACGTGGTGCACGCGGTCACTTACTCGAGACTCGGGCCCGCCCTCCGCCTGATCGCGTGGTTACGCCTGCTGGCGCTCACGGCTACCTGGCCGGATCGCCCGTTCGAGGCCCTCACCATCGGCCGTTGCCGTGATACCCGTTCCCCGCACACCATCTCTGCCGCGAGGATCGGCTCACTCGGACCGGACGAGCGCAGTCGGAAGGAGACCGCGGAGGCCCATCTGCGCGTGCTGATCGACGTCTTCCACCGCGGCATGCGTGAGCCGCTGCCCCTGTACTGCAAGACGTCGGCCGCCTGGGCCGCCGCGCTCGCAGCAGGGAAGGACCCCGGCACCGCCGCTGCGGGATGCTGGGAGTCGAACTACAACTTCGAGCAAGAGGACAGGGACGCCGAGCACCTGCTGGTGCTCGGCGACACGCTCTCGTTCGAGGCCATGATGGAGTGCAGCGGCGCGCCGCTCCCCGACGAGGCGGGAGACGCCGGGTCGCCTCCGAAGTCGACGAGGTTCGCGCTGTACGCAGGCCGGCTTTGGGACGGACTTCTCGAGCACGAGGAGATCGTCGACCGATGACGACCGGGACGACGGCTCCACCCGGCGAGAGCGCCTCGCTTCTGCCTCCCCGATCTTTCGACGTGTGCGGGGAGCTCCCGACCGGGATGACGCTGCTGCAGGCCAGCGCGGGGACCGGCAAGACCTTCACGATCGCCGCGCTGACCACCCGGTACGTGGCGGAAGGGGTGCTGCCGATCGACCGCCTCCTCGTGATCACCTTCACCCGGATGGCGACCGGCGAGCTCCGTGAGCGCGTGCGCGATCGGCTCGTCAGTGCCTTCGACGGGCTGGTGGACATCCTCGAGGGTGCGGGCGGGCACGCCGACGACGATCTCGTGCAGCTCCTCGCGGCCGGAGCCCGGGACGAGGTGGAGGCTCGTCGCGACCGCCTCGGTAAGGCGATCGCCGACTTCGACGCGGCCACGATAGAGACGACCCACGGGTTCTGCCTTCAGGTCCTCTACGGCCTCGGCACGGCGGGCGACGTCGACCGCGAGGTGACCCTCGTCGAGGACGTGAGCGACCTCGTCGAAGAGGTGGTCGACGACCTCTACCTTCGTCGCTTCGTCCACAAGCCCAATCCGCTCGGATTCACACGGGCCGACGGGATGGAGATCGCAAAGTTCGTGATCGGCCATCCCGATGCGCCGATCGTGCCGCCGACGAGCCAGGCCGCCGATCTGAAGTCCATCCGCCGCCGCTTCGCCGACGCGGTGCGCAAGGAGGTGGAGCGGCGCAAGCGGACCTTGAAGATCCTCACCTACGACGACGTGCTGATCCGGCTGCGCGACACGCTGCGCGACGAGAAGCGGGGCCCTGCCGCCTGCGCTCGCCTGCGGGAACGCTACGACGTCGTGCTGGTCGACGAGTTCCAGGACACCGATCCGGTGCAGTGGGACATCATGCACGATGCTTTCGGCAAGGGCGGGGCGACGCTCGTGCTCATCGGCGATCCCAAGCAGGCGATCTATGCCTTCCGCGGCGCCGACGTCCACGCCTACCTCGCCGCGCGCGACGTGGTGCGGTCGGAATGGACCCTCGATGTCAACTGGCGGAGTGACGCGGATCTGCTCGAGGCGTACGACGCGCTGTTCGCCGACGCCCGGCTCGGTGACGCGGGCATCACCTACCGGCCGATCAGGGCGGCCGATGCCAACTGCGAGCCCCGGCTCGTCGGCCTACCGGTCGCGGAGCCGCTCCGTGTTCGCATCGTGCACGCGGACGACGGGCTGGTGCCGCTGACCGCGAAGAAACGGGAGCCGAAGGCCCCTGACGCCCGCAACCTGATTGCGAAGGATCTGGCGGTCGAGGTCGTTCGCCTCCTGACGTCGCGGCCCGAAGTCATCACGCGCCGGCGTGACGGAACCGAACAGGAGCGCACAACCCTGCACCCGGGGCACATGGCGGTGCTGGTGCGGGTCAACAGCCATGCAGTGACGGTGCGTGACGCACTGCATGACGCGGGTGTGCCCGCTGTGATCGGCGGTGCCGGCTCGGTCTTCGGGACCGGCTCGGCCCGGGAGTGGCTCCAGCTTCTCGAGGCGCTCGAACGACCGACGGCGCGTGATCGGGCGTCGGAGGCCGCGCTCACGTGCTTCGTCGGCTGGTCCGCCGAGCAGGTGGCGACAGCGAGCGAGGAGCAATGGGAGGACCTCCACTGGGACCTGCACCGGTGGGCCGTCCTCTTGCGCGACCAGGGTGTGGCCTCGCTCTACGAGACCGTCAGCAGCTCGCACGGGGTGCCGGGCCGTGTGCTGGCGCGCCCTTCGGGCGAGCGCTTCATGACTGACCTTAGGCATGTCGCCCAGTTGCTCCACGAGGCCGGCGTGTCCGACGGCCTCGGCCCGACCGCCATGGCCTCCTGGCTCGGACGGCGGATCAACGAAGCCGACCGCGACGCGGAGAACGAGGAGCGCACGCGACGCCTCGAGTCGGATGCCGAGGCGGTGCAGGTGATCACGATCCACCGCAGTAAGGGGCTCGAGTTCCCCGTCGTGTTCTGCCCCTACATGTGGCACGGTCGCACCACCAAGAACAACGTGCCGGTGTTCCACGACCGGGACAGCGGGAAGCGGACCATCGACGTCGGGCGCGAGGGCAACAGCTTCGCCGTCCATCAGGAAATGGAACTGGTGGAAGGACGCGGGGAGGACCTGCGACTCCTGTACGTGGCCCTGACCCGTGCCCAGCACCAGACGGTGCTCTGGTGGGCCGGCGCCATGGACAGCCAGCACTCGCCCCTGTCCCGGCTCATGTTCGGGCGCGACGAGCACGGCGTGGTGCGCCCCCACGGCTCCGGGAAGCGCACGGACGGTGACGTCGCGGCCGCCTTCGCTGCACTGGGGCGACGGGTTTCGGTGGAACGTGTCGTCCGACCACCTGATGTGCGGTGGCAGGTGGACCCGGGAGACCCACCCCGGCTCGAGGCCGCCATCTTCGACCGCCCGCTCGATGTCGGATGGCGCCGTGTGTCGTACTCGGGCATCACGAGGGCACTGCACGAGGAGCCTTCGATCGGCAGCGAGCCGGAGCAGCAGCTCACGTCCGACGAGGAGATGCCTGCGGTTTTCGCCCGGACCTCGGGAGGGGGCGGGGCAGAAGAGGACCGGTGGCGGTCGGTGGCGCTGGAACTGGCGGGCATGCCCGGTGGCGCGCTGGTGGGGACGGTCGTGCACGGCGCGTTGGAGCGGACCGAGTTCGACGCCCCCGACCTCGCAGCCGAGGTCGCCGAGGCGGTCGAGCGCGAGGCGGCATGGCGCAACGTCGACCTCGGGAACACCGACGCCGTCGTCTCCGGGCTGTGCACCGCGATCGGGTCCCCCCTCGGGCCCATGGTCGGCGACGTGTCGCTGCGCGACATCGCGCGCCGCGACCGGCTTGACGAGCTGGGCTTCGAGATACCGCTCGTCGGCGGCGACCTTCCCAAGGGCTCGCTGCACGTGGCCGATGTCGCCGACCTCCTGGAGGAGCACCTCCCCGGAGACGACCCGGTGGCGCAGTACGCGGATCGGCTCCGCGACCCGGCGCTGAGCGGCGTGTTGCGCGGGTACCTGACCGGTAGCCTGGACCTTGTATTCCGGCTCACCGACGGCCGTTTCGTCGTGGCGGACTACAAGACGAACAAGCTCGGTCCGCCGGACGAGACGCTGACCGCGTGGCACTACCGGCCCTCTGCTCTGGACGCCGAAATGGCCGCCGCGCACTACCCGTTACAGGGGCTGCTGTACTCGGTGGCGCTGCACCGGTACCTGCGGTGGCGGTTCCCCGGCTACGACGCGGAGCTCCATCTGGGCGGTGTCCTCTACCTCTTCGTCCGCGGCATGGTCGGGTCCGAGGCTCCCCGCGCGGACGGTCAGCCGTGCGGAGTCTGGTCCTGGCATCCGCCGGCACACCTGATCGAGTCGCTGAGCGGGCTCTTCGACAACGGGGCGCCTACATGACGCAGACGGAGGCGCTGGACGCATTCGACGCCAGGCTGGCCCTCGGCATCGAAGGTCCGCTGCGCGAGTTCAACCGGGCGGGGATCCTCGCCACCTCGGACGTCCACGTCGCCGTGCGACTGGCAGGGCTGAGCGGCACGACCGACGTCGCGGTCCAGCTCGGCGCCGCCTTCGCGGCCCGCGCGCCCCGGCTGGGCCACGTGTGCGTCGACCTCCGGTCGATCGGTGGCACTGCCAGCACCGACACGGACACGCCGTCCGACATCGGCGCGCTGCCATGGCCCGATCCGGAGGAGTGGGCCGCCCGCATGTCCGGGAGCCCACTGGTGGGTGACGGGCGCCCCCTCCATCTCGAGGGCACGGTCCTCTACCTGGACCGTCTGTGGGCCGACGAGCGCCAGGTCGCCTCCGACCTGCTCGAGCGCTCCAGCCGCCTGGCCGACGGGGTCGACGCCGACCTGCTGGCGTCCGGACTGGCCCGGTTGTTCCACGGGGACGACGCGCCCGACTTCCAGCGCATGGCGGCGGCCACCGCCGTACTGCGGAGGGTTTCGGTCGTGGCTGGTGGCCCGGGCACGGGGAAGACGACCACCGTGGCCAGGGTCCTGGCGCTCCTGGAGGCGCAGGCAGCGGCATCGGCCCGAAGGCAGCCCCTCGTGGCCCTGGCCGCCCCGACCGGGAAGGCGGCTGCCCGGCTGGAGGAGGCCGTTCGCAGCGGTGCGGGCGCCATGGACATCGACGCGGAGGTGCGAGAACGCCTCGGTGCGCTCCAAGGCACGACGCTGCACCGCCTCCTGGGATTCAACCCCGGCAACCGGACGCGGTTCCGACATCACCGACTCAACCGGCTGCCCCACGACGTCGTCGTCGTCGACGAGACGTCGATGGTGTCGCTCTCGCTCATGGCCCGCCTCATGGAGGCTGTCCGCCCGGACGCCCGCCTGATCCTCGTTGGCGACCCCGAGCAGCTGGCATCGGTCGAGGCGGGTGCCGTGCTCGGTGACATCGTGGGCCCCGCCGCGCGGGCCTTCTGCATGGGGGCCTCGGCCCGCGCGCAACTGGCCGCCGCCTGCGGGCAGGCGGTCCCCGCGGAGGACACGGGTCCCCGCTCGGCCATCGGGGACGGGATCGTGGTCCTGCGCCACGTGCACCGCTACGGAGGTGCGATCGCAGAGCTGGCCGGGGCGATCCAGCATGGTGATGCCGACGGCGCCATGGCTGTCCTCGAGGCGGGTGGCTCGAACGTGCAGTGGATCCCTTCGGATGCGACGGCACAGTCCCCGCTAGAGGGACTGGGCGACGTGCGCGCGCTTGCCGTCGACTGTGGCCGAGCCGTCATTGAGGCAGCGAAGGTCGGGGATGCGAAGTCGGCCATCGCGGCGCTCGGCCGGTTCCGCCTCTTGTGTGCGCACCGGCGGGGACCCGAGGGCGTCGCTACCTATATGGGCCACGTCGAGAACTGGCTCCGTGCCGAGGTCGAAGGGTTTGCCACCGGCACCGAGTGGTACGTCGGGCGCCCGCTCATCGTCACCGAGAACGACTACGGCCTGCAGCTCTACAACGGCGACACGGGGGTCGTCGTCGCGACCGGTGACGGTCGGCTGGTCGCGGCCTTCTCACGTGGTGATGCCATCGCGGAGGTCAGTCCCACCCGACTCGCCGCCGTGGACACCGTGTACGCCATGACCGTCCACAAGAGTCAGGGCTCGCAGTTCGATGTGGTGGCCTTCCTGTTGCCGAGCGCCGACTCGCGTGTGCTGACGCGTGAGCTGCTCTACACCGCCGTCACCCGGGCCCGCGAGCGGCTCATCCTCGTGGGCAGCGAACGACCCATCCGCTCGGCGATCGAGCGACCGATCACCCGGGCATCGGGATTGCGGCGGGCCCTCTGGGGCGCCGGGGCCGATGCGGCCACGACGTCGGAAGGCGACCGCCCGTCATGATGTCGCCACCGTCAGTGCGCAACCTGGCAGCAACGACTCGGTAACCGGACATCAACAACCCGACGCCTGTTTGGTGTGGAAGTCCCCGGTCCGACCATCCCCGATTGCGGATTTCCCGTTATTTATGCTCCTTCCGCAAGGAAATTCCCTGGTCTCACACCAATTACAGCCAGTCCACAGGTTGGATTCAGGGTGATGACCCATGATGAGAACTGACATGACTCCGTAACAAAGGCGGAGTCCGAGGGAAGACAAAGGTGACGATGAAGATCCTGGTTCTCGGAGGAGACGGCTATCTCGGTTGGCCGACCGCCCTACACCTGTCGGCCCTGGGGCACGAGATCACGATCGTCGACAACCTCGTGCGCCGCGAGTACGACCGCGAAATGGGTGTCGACAGCCTGGTGCCCATCGCCCCGCTCCAGGACCGTGTCAATCGCTGGGAGCGGCTCTCGGGGCACGCCATTGACGTCCGTATCGGCAACCTCACTGACGCCGCCTTCACCTACGGCGTGGTCACCGAGGCCGGGCCGGATGCCATCGTGCACTTCGGCGAGCAGCGCTCGGCCCCCTACTCCATGATCGACCGGGAGCACGCCGTCTACACGCAGGTCAACAACGTTGTCGGGAACCTGAATGTCATGTACGCCATTCAGGAGACCGACCCGGACATCCACCTCGTGAAACTCGGGACAATGGGTGAGTACGGGTATCCCAACATCGACATCGAAGAGGGCTTCATCGAGATCACCCACAAGGGTCGGACCGACGTGCTGCCCTACCCGAAGCAGCCGGGCTCCTTCTACCACCTGTCCAAGGTGCACGACAGCCACAACATCATGTTCGGGTGTCGCATCTGGGGCTTGCGCGCAACCGACCTCAACCAGGGCATCGTCTACGGCCAATCGACCGAGGAGACCGACCTCGACCCCGTCCTGGCCACCCGATTCGACTACGACGGTGTCTTCGGCACGGTGCTGAACCGCTTCTGCGTCCAGGCGGTCACCGGACACCCGCTGACCGTCTACGGCGCCGGCGGCCAGACCCGCGGGATGCTCAACATCCGCGACACGCTGGCCTGCGTCACGTTGGCCCTTGAGAACCCCGCCGACCGTGGCGAGTTCAGGGTCTTCAACCAGTTCACCGAATCCTTCTCCGTACGCGACATGGCAGAGATGGTCAAGAAGGTGTCCCCGAACCGGGTCGACATCGCGGAGGGGCTGTCCAACCCCCGGGTGGAGAACGAGGAGCACTACTTCCACGCCGCCAACACGAAGCTCCTGGATCTCGGCCTCCAGCCGCACCTCCTGACCGACGAGGTCATCTCCGAGATCCTCGCGCTGGTGGAGCGCCACCGCGACCGGGTGGACGTGCGGGCCATCGCCCCCACCGTTCAGTGGCGTTCGAGCACCAGTACGCTGACCACGGCGGGCGAAACCCCGGACTCTTCCTTCCTCGCGGTGTAAGAGGCCACGTCCGGCAGTAGTTTCCTGTGGCGATGTCGCCACGCAGGCCACGCCGTCGCGCGCGCCGTCGATCACCGGCCCGCCCGGTCATCCTGCTTATTGCAGCGGTGGTCGTGCTGGCGCTCCTCGTGGGCGGGCTGACCCGGGTGTCGAGGCAGTCGCAGGGCTACGACGCCAACTCCAACCGGTCGCTTGCCGCGCAAGGCGCCGTCGTCGCCGAACAGTCCAACGTGACGGCGGCGCAGGTGCGCGGCCTGATCGACAACCTGCAGGGGCAGGACCGCCAGGCCCTGCAGGCCTCCCTCGATACCGCCGTGCGGGAGGCCGCCGGCCAGTCGGCGCAGGCCGACCTCGCCTCAGGTTCGGCATCGCCGGGATCGATCGCTGGCCAGTTCGCTGCCGTCTTCGCCGAGCGGGCCCAGTCCATGACCGAGCTGCGGGACGCGGTCGACGGGTTCCTCGGCATGCAGCCCACTCCCCCCGCCGGCATTCTGGCTACCGACTCGGCCACCTCTCCGACTGTTGCGAGCAAGGCCCCACTCCTTTCGGCGACACAGGCGACGAATCGCGTTGCTGCGGCCGGTGCGTTGCTGTCCCGCTCGGACAGCCTCTACCGCTCCGTGCGGAGCTCCCTGGCGTCAGCGACGGGCCACGCCAGGCTGCCCAAGTCGGTCTGGGTGACTGATCCCCAACTGTGGCAGGTGGGCACCGTGGCGGCGCAGGTCGACCTCATGGCCACCTCGCCCACTCTGGCGTTGACCCACTACGTCCTGCTGCGTACCGTGCGGCTGAGCCCGCCGGCGTTGCCGCCGCCACCGGGCGCATCGTCGAGCGTCTCGGTTCTCAGCCCCGCCTCACAGCTCGGCGTGACGGTGGTGGTAGGGAACGATGGCTCGGCCGACGAGCCACAGGCCTCGGTCCGCATCACGCTGGCGAACCAGTCCTCGGGGGCGGCGGCAACCCAGGTCGAATCCTTTGCGCTGGCCCTGGGTGCCTCGGTCGCTCTGCCGACGGCCAACTTCCGCGTCAAGCCCGGGACGACATACCAGCTCACGGTCGCGGTGGTGCCACCTGCGGGCCAGACCCAGACCGGCAGCACGGTGATCCAGCAGGCACTGCAGGTCGCCCCGGCCACCTGAATCGTGGGGGGCGCCCCTCCCGACCGCGTGTCGACCGCACTCACGTCGTGGTCATAGGATCGGGACGCACCGAATTCAGGAACTGGAGGGCTCTTCACGTGGCCGAGAGCATCACGATCACGGACAATCGCAATGGCGAGTCCATGGAGATTCCCCTCGTCAACGGCGGGGTCTCGGCCGAGGAGTGGGCCAAGGTGCTCCCCGGGGTCTGGTTCTTCGACCCCGGGTTCATGTCGACGGCGGCCTGCGAGAGCGCAATCACGTATCTCGACGGCGACGCCGGAATCCTGCGCTACCGGGGGTACCCCATTGAGCAGCTTGCAGAGAACTCGACCTATCTGGAGGTGGCCTATCTCCTCCTGAACGGCGAGCTACCGGACAACGAGCAGTTCGCCGAATGGCGTCACGATGTCACCTACCACACGTTCATCCACGAGAACGTGCGCAAGCGCTTCCTCGAGGGGTTCCACTACGACGCCCACCCCATGGGGATGCTCGTCTCCGCCGTCGCCGCCCTGTCCACCTTCTACCTCGATGCCAAGGACATCTTCGACCCGGAGTCCCGGAGCAAGCAGATCGTCCGCCTGATCGCCAAGATGCCCACGCTGGCCGCGGCGGCCCACCGCTTCAGCGTCGGGATGCCCTTCGTCTACCCCGACAACTCGCTCGATTTCGCGCCCAACTTCCTCTCCATGCTCTGGAAGGTGGCCGAGCCGAGGTTCGAGGCCGACCCCGTCCTGGCTCGGGCACTCGACATCCTGTTCATCCTCCACGCCGACCATGAGCAGAATTGCTCGACCACGGCCATGCGCGTCGTCGGCTCTTCGCACTCGGACCCCTACTCCGCCACCGCCGCCGCCGCGGCGGCGCTGTACGGACCCCGTCACGGTGGTGCCAACGAAGCCGTCATCCGCATGCTGACCGACATCGGCAGCATCGAGAACGTGCCGGACTTCATTGCGACGGTCAAGGCCGGAACCGGCGGGCAGCGGCTCCAGGGCTTCGGGCACCGCGTCTACAAGAGCTACGACCCCCGGGCCAAGATCATCAAGCGGACCGCCGACGAGGTCTTCGCGGTCACCGGCAAGAACCCGCTGCTCGACATAGCGCTGAAGCTCGAGGAGATCGCGCTGAACGACGAGTACTTCACCTCACGGCGGCTCTACCCGAACGTCGACTTCTACTCGGGCCTGATCTACCAGGCCATGGGGTTCCCGCTCGAGATGTTCCCGGTCCTCTTCGCCATCCCCCGTACCGCGGGCTGGCTCGCCCACTGGCAGGAGATGCTCGACCAGGACTCCAAGATCGCTCGTCCGCGCCAGCTCTACATCGGCCCGGAGTCCCGCGACTACGTCCCCCTGGGGTCGCGCTAGCGAACGGCTAACCCTCGGGCGGCTTCCGCACGCGCACCAGACCCTCCTGGGCGAGCGAGACACAGAGCCGTCCCTCCCGGTCGAAGAGGAAGCCGCGGGCGAGGCCCCGGCCACCGGCGGCGACCGGGGAGTCCATGTCGTAGAGCAGCCACTCGTCGGCCCGGAACGGGCGGTGGAACCACATGCAGTGGTCGAGGCTGGCACCCATGAAGTTCGGGTCTTCCCAGCGCACGTCGTGCGGGCCCAGGATCGTGTCGAAGAGCGACATGTCCGACGCGTAGGTGGCGACACAGGCGTGCAGCAGCGGGTCGTCCGGGAGGTCGCCGTCGGCCCGGATCCACAGCCGCTGGTAGGGCTCCCCCTGCCCTTGGTGGTGCCAGGGGAGGTCGCCGATGTGGCGCTGGTCGATCGGGTGGGGCCGGTCGAACCATTCGGCCAGCTCCTCCTTCCACGGCTCGAGTCGCTCGAAGAGCGGGGCCAGGGTCTCGGGCCCGGGCACCTCGGGCATCGGGAACTGGTGCTCCAGGCCCACCTCGAGGTCGTGGAAAGAGGCCGAGAGGTTGAAGATGGCCCGGCCGTGCTGGACGGCGACGACGCGCCGGGTCGTGAACGACTTTCCGTCGCGGATCCGGTCCACCTCGTAGAGGATGGGCACCGTCGGGTCACCGGGCCGCAGGAAGTACGAGTGCAGCGAGTGGACGCGTCCGTGCTCGACGGTGCGCCCGGCCGCCATGAGGGCCTGCCCGGCCACCTGCCCGCCGAACACGCGCTGGCGCTCCTCGTTGGGTTGGGTACCCCGGAAGATGTTGACCTCAATGGGTTCGAGGTCAAGCAGGTCGACGAGGAACTCCAGGGACGTGCTCATCCGCCCATGTTCGCAGGCCGCCGGCGCGCGCCGGGCACGAGCATGTCGCCGCGGCCCCCGCTACCCTGCGGCGACATGACACCCGTGTCCCCAGCCCGCGAACAGGGCGAGATCATCTTCCCCGCCGGGTTCACCTGGGGTGTCGCCACGGCGGCACACCAGATCGAGGGGGGCAACGTCAACAACGACTGGTGGGCCTGGGAGCACGACCCCACGTCAGGGACCCTGGAGCCGAGCGGGGACGCCTGCGACTCCTTCCACCGCTGGCGCGAGGACGTACAGCTCGTGGCCGACATGGGTCTCGGGGCGTACCGCTTCTCGCTCGAGTGGAGCCGCATCGAGCCCGCCGAGGGCGAGTATTCGACGGCTGCCCTTGAGCACTACCGGCGCATGTGCGCGGCCTGCCACGGGCACGGGGTCATCCCCGTCGTCACCTTCCATCACTTCACGACCCCGCGGTGGCTGGCCGACCGCGGCGGCTGGGAGGCGCCCGAGGCCCCCGAGCGCTTCGCCCGGTTCGTGACTCGGGCCAGCGCGTACCTCGGGGACCTCATCGGATGGGCCTGCACCATCAATGAGCCGAACGTCGTGGCGGTCATGGGGTATTTCCAGGGTCAGTACCCGCCGGGGGTTAAGGAGGACTTCGGGCGGTACGCCGCCGTCAACGAGGCGATGGTGCGCGCCCACCGCCTGGCCGTCGACGCCCTGCGCGCCGGCCCGGGGGACTTCCCGGTCGGGCTCACGCTCTCCATGGCCGAGATCACGGCCGACGAAGGTGGCGAGGCGTTGCGCGACGCGGCCGAGGAGATGCTCGAGAACATCTTCCTGCGGGCGACCGGCGGCGACGACTTCGTGGGGGTGCAGTGCTACACGCGCATGCACTTCGGCCCCGACGGCCTCGCGCCCAACGATCCCGAGGTGCCGGTTACCCAGATGGGCGACGAGCTGTGGCCCCAGGCGGTCGAGCACACGGTGCGGCGGGCCGCCGCGGTCAGCGGGCGCCCGGTCGTGGTCACCGAGAACGGAATCGCCACGGCCGATGACACCCAGCGCATCGCGTTCCTCTCCGATGCGCTCCGGAGCGTCCATCGCTGCCTCGCGGAAGGGATCGATCTGCGGGGCTACTTCGTGTGGAGCTTGCTGGACAACTTCGAGTGGCACCTGGGGTACGGCCCCAAGTTCGGGTTGGTGGCAGTGGCCCCGGACACCTTTGAGCGCCGGCCCAAACCCAGCGCCCACTGGTTCGGAGAGGTCGCCCGATCCAACCGGTTGCTCACAGCGGGCGCATAGGCCGCTGACGGGGGGGCAAATAGCGGCCGGGCTAGGGTGGGCCCCGTGCCTGTTCCGCCCTCGGGGGGTGCAACCCGTGACAGCGGGAGCCCTGTGACTGACCACCACGGGCATCCCCCCCTCGCACACATCTGGTCGTCCGACCAGCCGCTGTTCGCCCGGCTGCGCCAGATCATCGCCCACCCGTCGAGCGTGAAGCTGATCAAGTACGCCGGGGTGTCGGTGATCTCGACGATCGTGTCGCAGGTCACGCTGCTCCTCGTCTTCGGCGTGTTCCGCCTGATGTCCGAGGTGCCGGCCAACATCCTGGCCAACGTCCTCGCCACCATCCCCTCGTACACTCTCAACCGCCGGTGGGTGTGGGGGAAGGGGGGCAAGTCGCACCTCTGGCGGGAGGTCGTGCCGTTCTGGGTGCTCTCCTTCATCGGGTTGGCCTTCTCGAGCCTCGCCGTGTGGCTGGCCGGCGACTTCGCCCGCAATCACGGCCTGAGCCACGCCGCCACCTCGCTCCTGGTGAACGCGGCGAACCTCTTCTCCTTCGCCCTCCTGTGGATCGTGAAGTTCGTGATCTACAACAAGCTGTTCCATGTCGATCCCGTCGAGTACGAGGAGCACCACGCGGACAAGATGGTGGCGACATCCGACAGCTCGACGGCTGCCGGCGCCTGACGCAGCGACAGGAGGGGCGATCAGTCCCTGAAGTTGTTGAACTGCAGCGGGATCCCGAAGTCCTCTGCCTTGCACTTCGCGATCACCTCTTGGAGGTCGTCGCGCTTCTTGCCCGTGACACGCAGCTGCTCCCCCTGGGTCTGCGACGACACGCCCTTGAGGCCCAGGTCCTTGATGAACTTGTTCAACCGCTTGGCATGGTCCGAGGAGATGCCGGCCCTGATGGCCACTTTCTGGCGGGCGGTACCCTTCTGGGCCTCCTCGATCTTCCCGGCCTCGAACGCCTTCAGTGAGACCTGGCGCTTCACGAGCTTCTCGTCCAGGACCTGGTGCAGGGCGCGCAGGCGGTCCTCCGTCGACGAGCGCAGCACGAGCTCGGTGTCACTCAGCTCAATGGCCGAGTCGGTGTTCTTGAAGTCGAAGCGGGTGGCGGCCTCCCGGTTGGCCTGGTCGACCGCGTTGCGTACCTCCTGCATGTCGACTTCGGAGACGATGTCAAAGGTGGGCATGGAGTCAGCGTACCGGCGCCGCCTGCCGTTCCGGGGTGGCCGACCCGGCTATTCTCGCCGGCTGCGGGTCGGTGTCCGAGTGGCCAAAGGAAACAGGCTGTAAACCTGTCGGTTAACACCTACGGAGGTTCGAATCCTTCCCGGCCCACGCACAATCTGTCGGGTCGGCCAGTCGGGGGTCCCATGGCCCTTGCCAACCCCTGGCCTGCCGTTACAATGCTGTTGCAGATCGATTGCGGGTACATGCGCCTCGGGCGTGGGCCCTCACCCCTCCCCGGGTCGTAGCGCCCGGACACGACAAGCGAGACTGACTACCCCGTGGACGAAAGCGCGATGTCCCCTTCACCACCGGTCCTGGACCGGGTGAGCGCGCGCCTCCGGCGACTCTCCATGCGGGCCGAAGCCGTGCGTCTCCGCCTCACTCCGCGCGTCGCGCTGACCCATCGGGTCGAGGCCGAGTCCGGCGATCCCGGCGACTGGTCCTTCCTGCGCCGGCCCGCGATCCTCGGATTCGTCGCGGTCGTCTTCATCTGCGTCGGCGCATCGCTGCCGAGCTCGCCCTTCAAGCTCGAGATGGGGGGCACCTGGTTCTTCGGGGAGGCCGACTGGCCATCGACCACGCTGCTGCTGCCGGGAGTCGTGGCCGTCTACGGCGGGATGGTCCTCTTCGTGCGCGTCTGGTTCGGCCTGTACCAGACGCTGCGCGTCCGGCCCGGTGTGCCGATCCGGCGGCTGGCCTACATGCTGGCCCTCTGGGTCCTCCCGCTCCTGGCGGTGGCGCCGCTCTTCAGTCGGGACGTGTTCTCCTACGCCGCCCAGGGCGAGATGATGAGCCACCACATCAACCCGTACCACTACGGCCCGGGCACTCTCGGCTCCGGCCCGTTTGTGTCCGGTGTGGACCCCCTCTGGGCGAACACCCCGGCCCCCTACGGTCCGCTCTTCCTGATGCTGGCCGGCTGGTCGGCCTCCTTGAGCCTGCACCACGCGCTGATCACCGTCGTGCTGCTGCGCCTGCAGTCGGTGGCCGGCATCGCGCTGATCGCCTACTGCATCCCCAAGCTGGCCCGCTCGTTCGGCCGGGACGCCGGCCCCGCGTTCGTGCTCGCCGTGCTCAATCCGCTGACGCTGCTCGCCCTCGTGGGCGGGGCGCACAACGACGCCATCATGGTCGGCCTGCTGCTGGCCGGCATCACCGCGGCGCGGTCTCGCCACCCGGTCTGGGGCGTCGTGCTGTGCGCGCTCGCCGCCTCCATCAAGGTGCCCGCGGCCATGGGCATCGTCTACGTGGCGTGGGACTGGGCGGGACCGCTGGCGGACTGGCGCCGCCGCGCCCGCATGATCGTCCGTTCCGGTCTCATCACCGTGGCGGTGATGGGAGCCCTCTCCTTCGTGTCCGGGCTCGGCTGGGGGTGGATCGCCAACCTGGGCACGCCCGGCACCGTGCGCTCGTGGATGGCCCCTGCCACCGCCGTCGGGCTCCTCATCAGCGGGTCGGCCCATGTCGTCGGGATCGGGATCGGCCTGGGGGGCGTGCTGACGCTGACCAGGGCGATCGGGCTGCTGGCTGCCGCCGCCGTCGCGCTGTACTGCCTGTTCAACCGCGGGCGGATCGGCGTGCTGAGCGCGCTCGGCATCACCATGTTGGCCTTCGTGCTCCTCGGCCCCGTCGTCCAGCCCTGGTACCTGACGTGGGGAATCATCATCCTGGCGCCGGTCGTGACGGGCCGCATGCTCTACGTCGTGCTCGGGTTGTCGATCGTGACGCCCTTCATCGGGCTGACCGGCGGCGCCGACCTCCTGAACGAGCTGATCCACACCGACCCGGTCAGCATGGTCCTGGCGGTGATGGTGCTGTGGGCGGTGGCGATCTTCCCGCTCGGCAACTGGACGACCTCGTGGACACTCGACCGGTCCCGGCTGCCCGCGCTGGCGGCGCACGGCCAGGGCGCCGTGCTCGAGACCTGAGCCCGGGGCCTGATCCGGGGCTTCCGTCGCTACAACAGGCGCTGGAGCTCGACCACGTCGAGCCACTGACGGTGCTTGCGCCCGACCTCCCGCTCCACGCCGACCAGCTCGAAGCCGGCTGCCTGGTGGAGCCCGATGGAGGTCTCGTTGTGCCCCGCGATGCGGGCGATCACCGAGTGGAAGCCATGGGCGGACGCAAGGACCAGGAGCTCAGCCAGGAGGGCCTGTCCCACCCCCTTGCCGCGCTGTGAGCGGTCGACGTAGACGGAGTTCTCGGCTGTGGCCGAGTAGCCCGAGCGCTCGCGGAAGGGGGACAGGGAGCCGAAGCCGAGGACGATCTCCCCGTTGGCCCCGGCCTGGCCGCCCACCCCCGAGTCGGGAGCCTCGGTGGCCACCAGCGCCGGGTGCACCCCGCTGTGCTCCAGGATCCAGGCTTCCTGCTCGGCCCGAGTGCGGGGCACCATGTCGAAGGTGTTCGTGCTCTCGAGCACCTCGACGTTGTAGATGGCCCGGATGGCCTCTGCGTCGGCCACCTCGGCCAATCGGATCCGCATCCGTCGATGGTACTGTTGACGTGCAGAAACCGGGGGAGCGGAGGCAGCCCGTGCCGAGCCCTGACTATCATTGAACGTTCGCGGAAGGTAGCCGCGGCGCCCCCTTAGCTCAGTCGGCAGAGCACAGCCATGGTAAGGCTGGTGTCGTCGGTTCGATTCCGACAGGGGGCTCGCCCATGGCGGCGTAGCTCAGTTGGTCAGAGCACACGGCTCATAATCGTGTTGTCGCGGGTTCGAGTCCCGCCGCCGCTACCAGGCCCGGGACGGGAGTCCCGGGCAGCGACCAGGAAGGATTGGACATGGCGAAGAACGAAAAGAGGGTCCAGGTCACGCTGGCCTGTGAGGTGTGCAAACGGCGCAACTACATCACGACCAAGAACAAGCTCAACGACCGCGAGCGGATCGAGATGAAGAAGTTCTGCCGCTGGGACCGCCAGCACACGCTGCACAAGGAGACCCGCTGATCCGTACCCAACCTGCCGGTGCTACTCTGGCAGGTCGATCCCCAGGTCAGGGGGAAGAACCACCTGCTTGAGGGCAACCGAAGGCACCCCACCGAGGGCAGTAGCTCAACTGGTAGAGCACCGGTCTCCAAAACCGGCGGTTGGGGGTTCGAGTCCCTCCTGCCCTGCACCGGACGTAATCACCCGACAACGAAGTATGTGAGGCGAAACCCGTGAACCGCGAGACCAAGCGCATGATGCAGCGCCAAGGGCAGATGGAGGCCGACGGGTCTCCCGCCACCCGGCGCGCGGCCGCGGGCACGCAGACGAAGGCCCCGCGGACGCAGAAGGGCCCTTCGGGACGCAGGCGCACCTCGCCGGTCCAGTTCGTCCGCGAGGTGCGCGACGAGATGCGTCAGGTCGCCTGGCCGTCCCGCTCCGAGCTCATCAACTACACGTCGGTCGTCCTGACCACGCTGATCATCATGATCAGCCTGATCTTCGTGCTGAACCTCGCTTTCGGGAAGCTCATCACGCTTCTCTTCACGAAGTAGGCCCTCATGAGCGACATGACGCATTCAGAGGCAGAGGAGGCACTCGTGACCGGCGACGAGGAAGACGTCGCGGAGGCGCTGGCCGCCGAGCGAGAAGAGACCGAAGGCGCCCCCGAGGAGGCTGCAATGAGCACGACCGAGGACGTGATCGAGCAGGTCGCGGCCGAGGACGAGGCGGAGCTCGAGGCCGTCGCAGAAGAGGCAGCCGTCGAAGGGGTCGCCGAGGCTGTGGCCGAGGTGGAGGCCGAGGAGGCCGCAGAGGAGATCGTGGAAGAGATCGTGGAAGAGATCGTCGAAGAGGCCGTGCTCGAGGCGATCGAGGAGGCCGTCGTCGAAGAGATAGCGGAGGAGATCGTCGAGGAGATCGTGGAGGAGACGGCCGCCCAGGCGGGCGAGCCGGACCTGGTGCTCGACGCCACCGACGGCCAAGAGGCGGACGGCGAGGTCGAGCTCGGCGGATGGGGCGAGGACGGCGACGAAGAGGAGATCGTCCCGGTCGAGAGCCCGTACGACCGCCCGGGCCGCTGGTACGTGGTGCACACCTACTCGGGATACGAGAACAAGGTGCGCTCCAACATGGGCAACGTCGTGGCCTCCCGCGGGATCGAGGACCGCGTTTTCGAGGTCGTCATCCCGATGGAGGACGTCGTCGAGTTCAAGGGCGGCAAGAAGGTCACCGTCCAGAAGAAGGTGTTCCCGGGCTACCTCCTCGTCCGCTGCGATCTCGATGACGACACCTGGGGGGCGATCCGCAACACCCCGGGCGTGACCGGCTTCGTGGGCCCCGGGACCAAGCCGACGCCGCTGTCCCGGCGCGAGGTCGAGAACATCCTCCAGGTGAAGGTCGAGGGCACCGAGACCAGCACCAAGCGCAGCCGCCCTCGACTCGAGTACGAGGTGGACGAGACGGTCCGGGTCAAGGAGGGTCCCTTCGCGGACTTCTCCGGTCAGATCGCCGAAATCAACGAGGACCAGCTCAAGCTCAAAGTGCTGGTCAACATCTTCGGCCGGGAGACCCCGGTCGAGCTCGAGTTCAGCCAGGTCGCCAAGCTCTAGGCGCCCGGACACAGATACCGAAGAAGGAGAACACAGACAATGGCGCCGAAGAAGAAGGTGCTCGCCGTGGTCAAGATCCAGCTCGAGGCGGGGTCGGCCACCCCCGCGCCCCCGGTGGGCACGGCGCTGGGGCCGCACGGCGTCCAGACGATGGAGTTCTGCAAGCAGTACAACGCGGCCACCGAGAGCATGCGGGGAACCGTGGTGCCCGTGGACATCACGATCTACGAGGATCGCTCGTTCAGCTTCGTGCTGAAGACGTCGCCCACGCCGGTGCTGCTGCGCCAGGCGGCGGGGCTGGAGAAGGGTGCCGCGACGACCGGCCGCGAGCAGGTCGGCACCGTCACCGACGCCCAGCTGGCCGAGATCGCCACCACCAAGCTCAAGGATCTGAACACCAACGACCTCGAGGCGGCCAAGAAGCAGGTCGCCGGCACGGCACGGTCCATGGGGATCAAGGTCGCCGGCTAGGCCCAACGGACGCGTAGAGGAGAAGGAAATGACCCAACACGGGAAGAAGTACAACGAGAGCCTGAGCAAGGTGGACCGGGAGGAGCTCTACGGCGTTGTCGAGGCGGTCGACCTCGTGAAGTCGCTGGCCAGCGCCAAGTTCGACGAGACGGTCGAGCTGGCCGTCCGGCTGGGCGTCGACCCCCGCAAGGCCGAGCAGATCGTGCGCGGCACGATCTCGCTCCCTTCGGGCACCGGGCGCACCGTCCGGGTGGCGGTGTT
The DNA here is from genome assembly GCA_963824195.1 of uncultured Acidimicrobiaceae bacterium. GTDB lineage: Bacteria > Actinomycetota > Acidimicrobiia > Acidimicrobiales > RAAP-2 > Bog-473. Next base: position 136,442 of record CAWGOJ010000010.1, read on the forward strand.
CGCCGCCGGGGAGGCGGCTGCCGAGGCGCGCGCTGCCGGTGCCGACGTGGTGGGTGCGGACGACCTGGTTGCCAAGATCAACGGCGGCTTCCTCGACTTCGACATCGCCATCGCCACGCCGGACCTGATGGGACAGGTGGGCACGCTGGGCCGGGTCCTCGGGCCGCGCGGCCTGATGCCCAACCCCAAGACGGGGACCGTCACCACCGACGTGGCCAAGGCGGTGGCCGAGTTCAAGGGCGGCCGGGTCGAGTACCGCACCGACAAGGTAGGCAACATCCACATCCGCGTCGGCAAGGCCTCGTTCACCCGCGACCAGCTGGTGGCCAACATCCGGGCCGTCCTCGACGAGCTCCAACGGGCCAAGCCGGCCTCCGCCAAGGGCCGCTACTTCCTGTCGGCCACCCTGTCGACGACGATGAGCCCCGGGGTCCACATCGACCCGGTCAAGGCCCGCTTCAGCGAGGAGGAGCTGGCCGTCCCGGCCTGAGCCTGCCCCATAGACGTACTATTCTTTCTCGAACAGTTCGCCGCCCCCGGGCGCGCGGGCACTGAATCCGAACGCCAGAGACCTCCGGTGCACCCCAGGGTGCCGAAGCGGCCCGCAGGGCCGGCCCGACGAGGCGACACCGTGCATGCCGGCTCGCCCGGTCTGCGCCGTCGCACACCGGAGATCCTGGCCACATCCGGCCGGTCGAACCCGGTGGAGGACGACGATGGCAACGCAGAACGCACAGATGGCCCACAAGGTCGAGGTGGTCGCCGAGGTCAAGACGCGCATCGAGGCGGCGTCGGCCTCCATCGTGAGCGAGTACCGGGGTCTGAGCGTGGCCGAGATGGCCGAGCTCCGCAACGCCCTGGCCGCCGTGGGCGGCGACTACAAGATCTTCAAGAACACATTGGTCCGCCGGGCGATCGACGGTGGCGAGTACCAGCCCCTGTCGGAGTACCTGAACGGCCCGAGCGCGCTGACCTTCGTGCAGGGCGACATCAGCGCCGTGGCCAAGGCGCTGCGGGACTTCTCCCGGGCCAACCCGCACCTGGTGATCAAGGGCGGACTGGCCGACGGGTCGCTGCTCACGTCGTCGGACCTGGCCGCCTTGGCAGAACTGCCGCCCCGTGAGGTCCTGCTGGCCCGCCTGGCCGGTGCCCTGGCGGCACCGATGCAGCAGATGGCAGGCCTCCTCCAGGCCCTGCCCCGCAACCTGGCCTACGGGTTCTCGGCGCTGATCGAGCAGCGCGAGGCCGCCGGGGACACGTTGCCTGCCGCCGAGACCACCGAGGCCCCGGCCCCGGAGATCGAGGAGGCCTCGGCCGGGGAGCAGCCGGCGGAGGCCTCCGCCGAAGAGGCATCCGAGTAGCAAAAGGCCGAATTTCAGGACCGAACCAGACACGACCGCAGCAAAGAAAGGAAGGCCACCCAGATGGCAACCCTGACCAAGGAAGAGATCCTCGACGGGATCGCCGAGCTCTCGGTGATTCAGTTGAGCGAACTGCTGAAGGACTTCGAGGAGCGCTTCGGCGTGACGGCGGCGGCGCCCGTGGCCGTGGCTGCCGCGGCCGCCCCGGCCGCTGGTGGCGACGTCGGCGGTGACGAGGAGAAGTCGGAGTTCGACGTCATCCTCACGGACGCCGGCGACAAGAAGATCCAGGTCATCAAGGAGGTGCGCGCCCTCACCAGCCTGGGCCTCAAGGAGGCCAAGGACCTGGTGGAGGCCGCCCCGAAGCCGGTGCTCGAGAAGGCGAACAAGGAAGACGCGGAGAAGGCCAGGGCCGCCCTCGAGGGGGCCGGCGCCACGGTCGAGGTCAAGTAGTCCAGGTCGGGGCCGGGTTTGGGGCTCGCCCCGCCCGGCCTGCCGACCAGGATCCTTGACTGCGGGGGAGGGCTTTCGTAGCCTGTCACGGACCCCGGGCACTGCCCGCCAGGCCTGCGCGGCCGAGGGGTTGTATCCAGGCACGCCCCACGATAGGATGCAGGGTTGCCGTGCGTCTCTGTGTGCTTGATTCCGTAATTCCGCGGGGTCGACGCGCGCCCTGGCAGCCCTGAACCCCCTGACCCACCGTCCCGTCCTCGTCCGTCCCTGACCCGCAGTACCGCCCTCACCCGCCGCCTTTCACCTGGGAGGAGTTGACCGTTGTCCTCACGGTCCCGCAGTCCCGAACGTGTTTCGTTCGCCAACATCAACGAGGCTCTACCGCTTCCTGACCTGATCGCGATACAGCGCGATTCGTTCCAGTGGTTCCTCGACAAGGGCCTCGCCGAGGCCTACCACGACATCAGCCCGATCGAGGACTTCACCGGCCAGTTGAGCCTGGAGCTCGAGTTCGACCCGACCGATGCGGACCTGCGCCCGCCACCGAAGTTCTCGGTGGAGGAGTGCAAGGAGAAGGACATGACGTACGCGGCGCCCGTCTTCGTTCGGGCCCGCTTCCTCAACGCCACCACGGGCGAGATCAAGGAGCAGACGGTCTTCATGGGGGACTTCCCGATGATGACCGACCGCGGCACCTTCATCGTCAACGGCACCGAGCGTGTCGTGGTGAGCCAGCTGGTCCGCTCACCGGGCGTCATTTTCCAACCTGGTCGCGACGCCAAGACGGTCTTCACTGGGACCATCCACCCGTACCGGGGTGAGTGGATCGAGCTCGATATCGAGGCCAAGCCGGGCAAGGACGTCACCGCCGGCTGCCGCGTCGCCCGCAAGCGCCGGCTGTCGCTCTTCGTCCTCCTGCGCGCCCTGGGCTATGGCGACGAGGCCTTCCTGGACCGCTTCGTCCGCCACTTCGACTTCCTCGAGGGGCAGTGGGAGAAGGAGCGCAACCTGGCGCCGTCTCGTGAGGAGGCGCTGCTCGAGATCTACAAGCGCGCCCGCCCCGGCGAGCCGCTGTCGGCCGAGGCTGCGCGCGTCTACTTCGAGAACGCCTTCTTCAATCCGAAGCGCTACGACCTGACCAGGGTCGGCCGCTACAAGCTCAATCGCAAGCTCGGCCCCGAGATCGACCGGCTGAGCGACCTGTTCGGGATCGAGATTGAGAAGCCGGCGCCGAACCAGTCGGTGCTGAGCCCCTCGGAGATCCTGGCCTCGGCCACCTACATGCTGCACCTGGCCCTGCACATGGCCGACGGCGAGTCGACCTACCGCATCGACGACCAGGACCACTTCGCCAACCGCCGCATCCGCTCGGTGGGCGAGCTGATCCAGAACCAGGTGCGCGTCGGGCTGAGCCGTATGGAGCGGGTCGTGCGCGAGCGCATGACCACCCAGGACGTCGAGGCCATCACGCCGCAGACGCTGATCAACATCCGCCCGGTCGTGGCCGCGGTGAAGGAGTTCTTCGGCACCTCGCAGCTCTCGCAGTTCATGGACCAGAACAACCCGCTGTCGGGCCTGGCCCACAAGCGCCGGCTGTCCGCGCTCGGGCCAGGCGGTCTTTCGCGTGAGCGCGCCGGCTTCGAGGTCCGTGATGTCCACACGTCGCACTACGGCCGCATGTGCCCGATCGAGACGCCCGAGGGACCGAACATCGGCCTCATCGGGGCCCTGGCCACCTACGCCCGGGTCAACGAGTACGGCTTCATCGAGACCCCCTACCGCACTGTCGTCGACGGCAAGGTCACCGACGAGGTGAGCTACCTGGCCGCCGACGAGGAGGAGGAGCACGTCATCGCCCAGGCCAACGCGTCGGTGGACGCCGACGGGCGCCTGACCGAGGAGCGCGTGCTCGTGCGCCGCGGCCCGCAAGGGACCGGCGTGCGCATGGGAGCCGTCAACACCTCCTACGGGACGACGTCGGAGATCGACTTCGTGCCGCCGTCGGAGGTCGACCTCATGGACGTGTCCCCGAAGCAGATCGTCTCGGTCTCCACGGCGCTCATCCCCTTCGTCGAGCACGACGATGCCAACCGGGCGCTCATGGGCGCCAACATGCAGAAGCAGGCTGTGCCACTCGTCGTCCCCGAGGCCCCCTACATCGGCACCGGGGTCGAGGCCCGCGCCGCCCGCGACGCCGGCGACGTGCTGCTGGCCGAGGGCAACGGGACGGTCATCGAGATCAGCGGCGACACCATCACGGTGGAGTACACGTCGGGCCAGAAGGACCGCCTCGGCACGGCGCTCGGCCGCAAGGTCTACCGCCTGTCCAAGTTCCGCCGCTCCAACCAGAACACGTGCATCAACCACCGCACGCTGGTGACCGAGGGGCAGAGCGTGCTGTCCGGCGACTTGCTGGCCGACGGGCCGTCGACCCACAACGGCGAGCTCGCGTTGGGCAAGAACCTGCTCGTCGCCTTCATGCCCTGGGAGGGCTACAACTACGAGGACGCCATCATCCTCTCGGAGCGCCTCGTGCGCGACGACGTGCTGACGTCCATCCACATTGAGGAGCATGAGGTCGACGCCCGCGACACCAAGCTGGGCGCCGAGGAGATCACCCGGGACATCCCCAACCTGTCGGAGGAGATCCTGGCCGACCTCGACGACCGCGGCATCATCCGCGTGGGCGCCGAGGTGGAGCCGGGCGACGTCCTCGTCGGCAAGGTCACCCCCAAGGGTGAGACCGAGCAGACCCCCGAGGAGCGCCTCCTGCGCGCCATCTTCGGCGAGAAGGCCCGGGAGGTGCGCGACACCTCGCTGAAGGTGCCCCACGGCGAGTACGGCAAGGTGATCGACGTCCGCGTCTTCTCCCGCGAGGAATCGCACGAGTTGCCGCCGGGCGTCAACCAGCTGGTCCGCGTCTACGTGGCCCAGAAGCGCAAGATCTCCGAGGGCGACAAGCTGGCCGGCCGCCACGGCAACAAGGGCGTCATCTCCAAGATCCTCCCGGTTGAGGACATGCCGTACCTGTCCGACGGCACCCCGGTCGACATCATCCTGAACCCGCTCGGCGTGCCGAGCCGGATGAACGTCGGCCAGGTGCTCGAGTCGCACCTGGGCTACGCGGCGCGCCACGGCTGGGAGGGCGTGGAGGTCAACGAGGGGGTGGGGACGAGCGCCAAGGGCGACGGTGCGGAGCGCAAGACGCGACCGCGGACCGAGCCGGCGGCCTGGGTCTCCACGCCGGTGTTCGACGGCGCCCACTGGGACGAGGTCGATGACGCCGGGGCGCACCCGACGATCAAGCAGGTCTTCGGGACACTGAACGCGGACTCGGCCAACGGCGACGTGCAGATCCACGACGACGGCAAGGCCATGCTCTACAACGGCCGCACCGGCGAGGCGTACGACAACCCGATCTCGGTCGGCTATGTCTACATCCTGAAGCTGGCTCACCTGGTCGACGACAAGATCCACGCCCGCTCGACCGGCCCGTACTCCATGATCACCCAGCAGCCGCTGGGTGGGAAGGCGCAGTTCGGCGGCCAACGCTTCGGCGAAATGGAGGTGTGGGCCCTCGAGGCCTTCGGCGCGGCCTACGCGCTGCAGGAACTCCTGACCATCAAGTCCGACGACGTGCTCGGCCGGGTCAAGGTCTACGAGGCGATCGTCAAGGGCGAGAACATCCCCGAGCCGGGCATCCCCGAGAGCTTCAAGGTGCTGATCAAGGAGATGCAGTCGCTCTGCCTCGATGTCGAGGTCCTGGCCGTCGACGGCCGTGAGATCGAGATGCACGAGCTGGACGAGGATGTGTTCCGCACCGCCGAGGAGCTGGGCATCGACATCAGCCGCAACGAGCGCGGCTCCGACGAGGAAGACGAGCGGCGCGCCGCAGAGAGGAGCTTCTCCTAATGGCTCTGGACGTCAACACTTTCGATCAGCTTCGCATCGGCCTCGCGACCGGCGACTCCATCCGGGGTTGGTCCAACGGCGAGGTCAAGAAGCCCGAGACGATCAACTACCGCACGCTCCGCCCGGAGAAGGACGGACTCTTCTGCGAGAAGATCTTCGGCCCTACCAAGGACTGGGAGTGTTACTGCGGCAAGTACAAGCGGGTGCGCTTCAAGGGCATCATCTGCGAGCGCTGCGGCGTCGAGGTCACCCGGTCCAAGGTGCGCCGCGACCGCATGGGGCACATTGAGCTGGCCGCCCCGGTCGTCCATATCTGGTACCTGCGCGGCACCCGTTCGTGGCTGGCCTACCTGCTCATGGGCACCGAGCCCCGTGAGGAGCTCAAGGCCAAGCAGCTGGAGAAGGTCATCTACTTCGCCGCCAACCTGGTCACCTGGGTCGACGAGGAGAAGCGGCACCAGGACCTACCCAGCCTCGAGAACGAGATGGCCGAGGAGATCGCCGACATTGAGAAGAAGCGCGACCTCGACATCGACCGCCGCTTCAAGGCGCTCGAGGACGAGCTGAAGCAGCTCGAGGGCGAGGGCGCCCGTGACGCCGAGATCAAGGCGCGCCAGCGCGCGGTCGAGAAGGAGATCCAGTCCGCCCGCGAGCGGGCCCAAGAGGACGTCGAGATCGCCCAGCGCTCCCTCGACGAGTTCCGCAGTCTGCACGGCCGCAAGATCATCGAGGACGAGATGCTCTGGCGCGAGCTCCGACTGCGCTACGACGAGTACTTCGAGGGCGGCATGGGCGCGGAGTACATCCTCAAGCTCATCGACCGTATCGACCTCGACGCGGAAGAGATCAAGCTGCGCGACATGATCGACGCCAAGGACGGCCGTCGCCCCTTGTCGGCCCAGCGGCGCCAGAAGACGATCAAGAGGCTGAAGATCGTCACCGCCTTCAACCGGCGTGACGACCACGGCCGGCGCATCAACGACCCCCGGGCCATGATCCTCGAGGCCGTACCGGTGATCCCGCCCGACCTGCGCCCAATGGTGCAGCTCGACGGTGGCCGCTTCGCGACCTCGGACCTCAACGACCTCTACCGTCGCGTCATCAACCGCAACAACCGGCTGAAGCGACTGCTGGACCTCGGCGCGCCCGAGATCATCATCAACAACGAGAAGCGCATGCTCCAGGAGGCCGTCGACGCGCTGTTCGACAACGGACGCCGCGGCCGCCCCGTGACGGGTCCGGGCAACCGGCCCCTCAAGTCGCTCTCGGACATGCTGAAGGGCAAGCAGGGCCGGTTCCGCCAGAACCTGCTCGGCAAGAGGGTCGACTACTCGGGCCGCTCGGTCATCGTGATCGGCCCCAACCTGAAACTGCACCAGTGCGGCCTGCCCAAGCTGATGGCGCTCGAGCTGTTCAAGCCCTTCGTCATGAAGCGGCTGGTCGACGCCGAGCTGGCCCAGAACATCAAGTCGGCCAAGCGCATGGTCGAGCGGCGCCGGCCCCAGGTCTGGGACGTCCTCGAGGGCGTCATCCGGGAGCATCCGGTGCTGCTGAACCGCGCCCCGACGCTCCACCGCCTGGGTATCCAGGCCTTCGAGCCCGTGCTCGTCGAGGGCAAGGCCATTCAGGTCCACCCGCTCGTGTGCACGGCCTTCAACGCCGACTTCGACGGCGACCAGATGGCCGTCCACCTGCCGCTGTCGGCCGAGGCCCAGGCCGAGGCCCGGGTGCTGATGCTCTCGGCGAACAACATCCTCTCGCCGGCCACCGGTCGCCCCATCACCGTGCCCACCCAGGACATGGTTTTCGGCGCCTACTACCTGACCCTCCGCGTCGAGGAGGGCCAGGGCGCCGGGCGTACCTTCCGCCACATCCACGAGTTGGAGGCGGCGTTCGACGCCGGTGACGTGGGGCTGCAGGTCCCGATCACCCTTCGGCCGGCACCGGGCTCGTCCCTGGCGGAGCGCCTGGGGGCGGCTGGCGTCACGGCAGACGACGAGGGCGTGATGGCCTTCGAGACGACGCCGGGCCGCGTCTTCTTCAATGAGGCGCTGCCGGAGGGCTTCGCCTTCGTCAACGACGTCGTGGGCAAGCGCAACACCCCGATCGGCACGATCGTCGAGGAGCTGTCGGCCAACTATCCCAAGAACGTGGTGGCCTGGAGCCTCGACCGGATCAAGGCGCTGGGCTTCCGCTTCGCCGCCCAGTCCGGCCTGACCATTTCCATCAACGACGTCCAGACGCCGCCGGACAAGCAGGCCATCCTGGACCGCTACGAGAAGGAGGCCGAGAAGGCCGAGACGCAGTTCAAGCGCGGCATCATCACCGACGACGAGCGGCGCCAGAAGGAGATCGAGATCTGGACCTCGGCCAACTCCGAGGTCGGGCGGGCCATGGAGGCCCAGCTGGCCACGATCGCCTTCAACCCGCTCGACATGATGGTGGACTCGGGTGCCCGAGGGAACTCGCAGCAGATCCGCCAGATCGCCGGCATGAAGGGCCTGGTGTCCAACCCGCGTGGTGAGATGATCCCCCGTCCGATCAAGTCCTCCTTCCGGGAGGGCCTGTCCGTGCTGGAGTACTTCATCTCCACCCACGGTGCCCGCAAGGGCCTGGCCGACACCGCCCTGCGTACGGCCGACTCGGGCTACCTGACCCGCCGCCTGGTCGACGTGGCCCAGGAGCTCATCGTGCGGATCGAGGACTGCGGCTCGACCCGTGGCATCTGGATCGAGGGCGTGGCACCCGACGGGCCGGGCCACCGCAACTACCTCGAGACGCGGGCATTCGGCCGGCTGCTCACCGAGGACGTGAAGCTCTCGGACGGCACCGTCTACCCGACGGGCACCGTGCTGGACGACGTGAGCATCGCCGCCATGCGCGACGACGACGCGGTCGACCGCATCCGGACCCGCTCGGTGCTGACCTGCGAGTCGCCCCAGGGCGTGTGCGCGGCCTGCTACGGGCTGTCGCTGGCCACGGGGTCCATGATCGAGCTCGGCGAGGCCGTGGGCGTCATTGCCGCCCAGTCGATCGGCGAGCCGGGTACGCAGCTGACCATGCGGACCTTCCACACCGGCGGCGTCGTCGGTGAGGACATCACCCACGGCCTACCCCGCGTCGTCGAGCTTTTCGAGGCCCGCACCCCCAAGGGTGCCGCCGTGCTCGCCCACCACTCGGGCGTCGTCCGAGTCGAGGACGACGAGACGGGCCGGCGCATCACGGTGGTGGCCGACGACGGCACGGAGGACTCCACGTTGGTGGCCTCGCGGGCCCACCTCGAGGTCACCGACGGCCAGGAGGTCGGCGCGGGCGACGCGCTGGTCGAGGGCCCCAAGGACCCCAAGGAGCTGCTCGAGGTCAAGGGCATCCGCGAAACGCAGCAGTACCTCGTCGAAGAGGTGCAGAAGGTGTACCGCGACCAGGGTGTGTCGATCCACGACAAGCACATCGAGCTGATCGTGCGCCAGATGCTGCGCCGAGTGCTCGTGGCGGAGCCGGGCGAAGCGCCGTTCCTGCCGGGCGAGCGCGTCGACAACCAGATCTACGCCGAGGTCAATCGGACGCTGGTCGAGGACGGCAAGACGCCGGCCGAGGGGCGCCCCGAGCTGATGGGCATCACGAAGGCGTCGCTGGCCACCGAGAGCTGGCTCTCGGCCGCCTCCTTCCAAGAGACGACCCGGGTGCTGACCGAGGCCGCCATCGAGGGCCGGAGCGACCAGCTCTTCGGGCTCAAGGAGAACATCATCATCGGCAAGCTCATCCCCGCCGGGTCCGGCATGGAGCACTACCGGAACATCCGGCTCGAGATGCCCGACGCCGAGGCGATGCCCTTCTGGGCCGTGGGCGCGGGCGAATCGGACACCGAGGACCTGGCCAACTGGCTGCGGGACATGGGCGAGGGGGTCAGCGAGGACCCCTTCGACTCCTCCATCGACGCCAGCTGGCTGGGTGCGACCCCGACGGCCGAGGACGCCTACGGAAACCCGATCGTCGACGCTGGGTCAGGCTCCGAGGAACCCGGTACCGGCGCGGCGGAGGCGGGGGCCTAAACTTCCACCCTATTCACAGGGGGAAGACAGAGGGAGCGTCTGTTGGCGACACCGCACATGGTTGCTGACCTCGGCGGTCAGGACGGCTCGACGCACGCCGGATCGGGCAATTACCGCCTGTCGCACGTGCGCGCCCTGGAGGCGCAGGCCATCCACATCTTCCGCGAGGTGGCGGCCGAGTTCGAGCGCCCCACGCTCATGTTCTCGGGCGGCAAGGACTCCATCGTCATGCTGCACGTGGCCAAGAAGGCGTTCTGGCCGGCGCCCGTGCCGTTCCCCGTGCTGCACGTCGACACCGGGCGCAATTTCGAGGAGGTACTCGAGTTCCGGGATCGCCACGCGTCCGACGTCGGGGTCCGGGTCGTGGTGGCCAAGGTGCAGGACGACATCGACGCCGGGCGCACGGTGGAGGACACCGCGCCGGGCGCGACCCGCAACCGGCTGCAGACGCCGACGCTGCTGCGCGCCATCGCCGAGGGTCGCCATGACGCCGTCTTCGGCGGGGCCCGCCGGGACGAGGAGAAGGCCAGGGCCAAGGAGCGGATCTTCAGCTTCCGCGACGAGTTCGGCCAATGGGACCCCAAGAGCCAACGTCCCGAGCTGTGGAACCTCTACAACGCGCGCCACAACAAAGGCGAGCACATCCGTGTCTTCCCTCTCTCCAACTGGACCGAGCTCGACGTGTGGAATTACATCCGCGACGAGGGCATCGACGTGCCCCCGATCTACTTCGCGCACCGGCGGGAGGTCTTCCAGCGCGACGGCATGCTCATGGCCGTCACCGAGCACCTGGCCCCCGACGGCGGCGAGCCGGCGTTCGAGGCGATGGTGCGCTTCCGCACGGTGGGCGACGCCGACTGCACCGGCTGCGTCGAGTCCATGGCCGAGACGATCGACCTGGTGATCGCCGAGGTGGCCGGCACCCGCCTGACGGAGCGGGGTGCCACGCGGGCCGACGACCGGATCTCGGAGGCCGGCATGGAGGACCGCAAGCGCGAGGGGTACTTCTAGTGACCGAGCTCCTGCGCCTGGCCACCGCCGGCTCCGTCGACGACGGCAAGTCGACGCTGATCGGCCGGCTTCTCTACGACGCCAAGGGCATCTTCGAGGACCAGCTCGAGGCGATCCGCCGCACCAGCGAGCAGCGCGGGAACTCCGAGACCGATCTGGCGCTCCTGACCGACGGGTTGCGTGCCGAGCGTGAGCAGGGCATCACGATCGACGTGGCCTACCGCTACTTCGCCACGCCCAAGCGCAAGTTCATCATCGCCGACACACCCGGCCACACGGAGTACACGCGCAACATGGTTACGGGGGCGTCGAACGCGCACGTGTCACTGATCCTGATCGACGCCCGCAAGGGCGTCATCGAGCAGACACGCCGGCACGCCTTTCTGTCCTCCATGCTGGGCGTCCCGCACATGGTCGTGTGCGTGAACAAGATGGACCTCATCGAGTGGGACCAGGAACGCTACGAGCTGATCAAGTCCGACTACATGGAGTTCGCGGCCCGTCTGAACGTACGCGACATCACGTTCATCCCCATTTCGGCGCTCAAGGGCGACAATGTCGTCCAGCGCTCCGAGAACCTGTGGTGGTACGACGGTTCGCCCCTGCTCAACCACCTCGAGTCGGTCTACATCGGCAGCGACGAGAACTTCATCGACCCCCGCTTCCCGGTGCAGTACGTCATCCGGAGCCAGACGCCCGAGAACCCGGACTTCCGGGGCTATGCCGGAACGGTGGCCAGCGGGGTGCTCCGTCCTGGTGACGAGCTGCTCGTCCTGCCCTCGGGGACCACGTCGCGGATCGCCTCCATCCTGACCGCCGACGGCGAGGTGGCCGAGGCGTTCCCGCCCATGGCGGTCGTGATCACGCTGACGGACGACATCGCGGTGTCCCGGGGCGACATCCTGTGCCGACCCAACAACCGGCCAACCCTGACCTCGGACATAGAGGCGACGGTGTGTTGGATGGACGATCGCTCTCCGCTCGCCGAGGGCCGTACCTACCTCCTCAAGCACGGCACACGGACGGTGCGGGCCACCGTCCAGTCGTTGCAGTACCGGCTCGACATCAACGGGCTGCACCGTGACGAGGAGGCGGCGACGCTCGATCTCAACGAGATCGGCCGCGTGACGTTCCGCTGCACCGAGCCGATGCTGGTGGACGACTACACGACGAACCGTACGACCGGCAGCTTCATCATCATCGACCCGTCGACCAATGGCACGGTGGGCGCGGGTGTCATCCGGGTGATCGCCACCACGCACGCCAGCCCGAACGTGGTGCGTCATGGGGGCCGGCTCTCCCGGGCCGAACGCTTCGCCACGCTGGGCACGACGGGCGGCACGGTCCTGCTCACGGGCCTGTCCGGGGCGGGCAAGTCGACCCTGGCCGCCGCGGTCGAGGAGGCCTTCGTCAACAGCGGCCGACCCGCCTTCCTGCTCGACGGGGACAACCTGCGCCACGGGCTCAACGGTGACCTCGGCTTCTCGGACCGCGACCGCACCGAGAACGTCCGCCGGGCCGGCGAGGTGGCCTGCATGTTCGCCGAGTCGGGGGTCCTGGCGCTGATCGCGCTCATCTGCCCCTTCGAGGAGGACCGGCGCCTCATCCGCACGCTCCACACCGAGTCGGGGCTGCCCTATGCGGAGATCTTCGTCGACACCTCGCTCGAGGAGTGCGAGCGCCGCGACCCCAAAGGCCTCTACGCCCGGGCGCGGTCCGGCCAGCTGCCGGGGTTCACTGGCATCGACTCCACCTACGAGGTGCCCTCGGCCCCCGACCTGAGGCTCGGGCCGGACTCGGGCACCCTCCCCGAGCAGGTCTCGAGAGTGCTCGAGCTCTTGGAAGGACTCCTCCGCTAGCACGTGGCGCAGAGGGACCGCCGGCGGCGGCGGGCGGCACAGAGCAAGGCGGAACGGGCGCGTCGCTCCTCCCACGCGGCCGCGGGCCGGCGCCGGCGGCCGCGCAGCCGGCGGGAGCGGCGGCGCCGGACGATCACGTGGGTCGCCGCCATAGGGCTCACGGTCGTGCTGGCGGGGGCTGCGGCGGCGCCGCTGCTGTTCTCGACCTCCAGCAGCACGACCTCGAGCAGCGTCCCGGTCCTCACGTCGCGCACGCTGCTGCGCCTCTCCGCTGCCTCGGCCGTGGCCCAGGCCGGCGGGGTTGCCTACGTGACCGACGACCGGCGCGACCTGCTCCTCCGCTTCGACCCCAGCACCGGGCGGGTGGAGGGGTCGGTGCACCTGGCGGGCCGGCCGACGGCGGTGGTGCGCAACGGCGGCGACCTGTGGGTGGCCGACATGGTCGACAACCAGGTCGTCGAGGTGGATATGCGCACGTTGCACGTCGTGCGCAGCGCGACGGTGCCGGCGGGCCCGTCGAGCCTGGCCGTGCTCGGTGCCCACGTCTGGGTCACGTCACTGGTGGCCAACGAGATCACCTCCATCGACACGCGGTCGGGAGCGGTCGGGATTCCGGTGGACGTGCCGAGCGGGGCGGTGCGCGTCGCCGCAGGTTTCGGTGCACTCTGGATCAGCGGTGCCGCTGACGTGATGACGTACTTCGTGCCCGCGTCGGCACACGTCCGGGTGCCGACGCTGGAAACCATCACCGTTGGCAATGGTCCGATCGGCGTGGCGACGGGTGCGGGCTCGGTGTGGGTGGCCAACGCGCAGGACGACTCCCTTTCGCAGGTGGACCCGGCCTCGCTTCGGGTCGTGCAAACCTTCCACGTCGGCGGCGATCCCCTCAGTGTGGCGGTGGCCGGAGGCCGCGTGTACGTCGGAGGCGGGCAGGCTCAGACGCTGCGCTCGCCGTACCCCGCCCCGGCTTCGAAAGTGCTCGACCTCGGCACCGAGCCGCGAGCGCTCCTCCCAGTGGGCGGGGGGGTGTGGGTGGCCGGCGCCGACCCGGGGCGAGTGCTCTCGGTCGGTCCTGCAGGCTGAGGGGGCCCCGGGCGGGGCCCGATGGCCCCGGTCGGGGACTCTGCGGGGGATGGTCCAGAAACTATAAACCGGTTCGTGGATAGTTCTGGGAGAGATCCCCCCCCGGACCCCCCGGACGCCCCCCGGACGCCTATTCCTGGACGAGCTCTATCAGCGTCCCGAACGAGGTCTTCGGGTGCACGAAAGCCACCGTGGTGCCCCGCGAGCCCGGGCGCGGCGCCTCGTCGATCACCCGGCCACCGGCGTTCTTGACCGCCTGGAGGGCCACCGCGCAGTCGTCGACCCGGTAGCCGACGTGGTGCAGCCCCTCGCCCTTGTTGGCGAGATACTTGGCCACCGGCGAGTCGTCCCTGATCGGGGTCAGCAGCTGCACGTAGGAGTCGGCCACCTTGAGCAGTGCCTCCTCGACGCCGTCGGACTCGACGCGCTCGCGGTGGTCCACCGTGGCGCCGAAGACCTCGCCATACCACCTGATGGCGGCGTCGAGGTCGCTGACCGCGATGGCCACGTGGTCGATCTCGGTGAGCAGGAGGTCACTCACGCGCCGTGCCTCCGGAACAGCGTGATGCGGTCCTCGCCGACCTTGGCGCGCAGCTCGGGGTCGTCGATGCCCAGTCCCTCGGTGGGCGCCAGGCACAGCACCCCGATCTTGCCCTCGTGCAGATTGTGGTGCACCTGGTACGCCGCCTCGCCGACCTCCTCCAGCGTGTAGACCGCGGAGAGCGGCGGGAGCACCTTGCCTTCGCAGACGAGCTGGTTGGCGTCCCACGCCTCGCGGTAGTTGGCGAAGTGCGAGCCCTTGATCGTCTTGAGCTTCATCCAGAGGTGGCGATTGTCGTACTCAATCATGTAGCCGGAGGTGGCGGCGCAGGTCACGATCGTCCCCGCCCGCTTGCAGGCGAACACGGAGGCGCCCATCGTCTGGCGCCCCGGGTGCTCGAAGACGATCTCGGGCTCGGAACCCACCAGGGCACGGATTTCCTTGCCGAAGCGCCGCCACTCGGACTCGTCCTGGGTGTGCTCGTCTGACCAGAACCGGTAGTTCGCCGCCTTGCGGTCGATGACGGCCTCGACGCCGAGGTCGTTGAGCAGCTTGACCTTCCCGGGTGACGAGACGACGCCGATCGGTGTGCCGCCTCCGTTGAGCACGTGCTGCACGGCGTAGCTACCGAGACCGCCGCTGGCGCCCCACACGAGCACCTTGTCGCCCTGGGTCATGCGCGCCCCGTTGGGCGAGACCAGCATTCGATAGGCGGTCGAGTTGCACAGGGCGTTGACGGCCGCCTCCTCCCAGCTCAGGTGCGCCGGCTTCGGCATGAGCTGGTTCGCCTTGACCACCGTCACGTCGGCCAGGCCGCCGAAGTTCGACTCGAAGCCCCAGATGCGCTGGTTGGCCGCCAGCATGGAGTCGTCATGGGCCGAGGGGTCCTGGTCGTCGACGTAGTTGCAATGGACCGTGACCTTGTCGCCCACCTTCCAGTTGCGCACCGCCGAGCCTGTACGGAGCACGACGCCCGCGGCGTCCGAGCCGACGACGTGGTAGTCGAGCGCGTGGCGGGCCGCCCACGGCCCCTCCTTGCCCAGCCGGTCGAGGAACCCGAAGGTGGGCAGCGGCTCGAAGATCGACGTCCAGACCGTGTTGAAGTTGATCGACGACGCCATGACGGCGACGTACGCCTCGTCGGGGGCGAGCTCGGGCAGGGGCACCTCCTCGACGTGGAGGGACAGGCGGGGGTCCTTGTCCGAGGACTCCATGCCCTCGAACATGTCCACCTCGCTCCTTTTGACCAGGGCGCCGCGGTAGGAGTCGGGCATGGGGAGTCCGGCCAGCTCATCGGGTGTGGCGCCGGCCAGGACGGCGCTGAGGATATCGCTCATGTGACCCGACGATAGTTGGCCCGTAAGATGTGGTTTCCGACTGGTAACCAGACCGGCGGGAACCCGGAGGTAGAGGGAATGGCTGAGGCTGTCATCGTCGCAGGGGCTCGTACGCCGATCGGGAAGCTTTCCGGCGCGCTGGCCGGGTTCACGGCCATGGACCTGGGTGGGTTCGCCATCGCGGAGGCGCTCCTGCGGGCCGGAGTGTCCCCCGACCAGGTCGACTACGTCCTCATGGGTCAGGTGATCCTCGCCGGCCAGGGCCAGATCACGGCCCGCCAGGCCGCGGTGAAGGGCGGAATCCCCATGTCCGTCCCCGCCAACACCGTCAACAAGGTCTGCCTCTCGGGGCTCAACTCGATCTACCTGGCCGACCAGATGATCCGCGCCGGCGACGCCGACATCGTCGTGGCCGGCGGCATGGAGTCCATGACCCAGGCGCCCTACCTCCTGCCTGGCGCACGCGCCGGCTACCGCATCGGCGACGGCACGCTGGTCGACTCCATGATGTACGACGGGCTCACGGACGCCTTCGACCACATCGCCATGGGGCTCTCCACCGAGCAGCACAACCAGAAGACCGGCATCTCCCGGGAGCGCCAGGACGCCTTCTCCGCCGCCAGCCACGAGAAGGCCGCCGCGGCGGCCAAGGAGGGCCGCCTGGGCGAGGAGATCGTCCCGGTGCAGGTGCCCCAGCGCAAGGGTGACCCACTCCTCGTCGACACCGACGAGGGCGTGCGGCCGGGCACGACCGCGGAGTCGCTGGGGGCGCTCAAGCCGGCCTTCACCAAGGACGGCACCATCACCGCCGGCAACGCGTCGCAGATCTCCGACGGCGGTGCCGCCGTCGTCGTGATGTCGGCAGCCAAGGCCAAGGAGTTGGGCATTGCGCCGCTGGGCGAGATCGTCGGCTACGGCATGGTGGCCGGCCCTGACAACTCGCTGCTCACCCAGCCCTCGCGGGCGATCCTCAAGGCGGCCCAGAAGGCGGGCGTCGAGGTCGGCTCCGTCGACCTCTTCGAGATCAACGAGGCCTTCGCCGCCGTCGGGTTGGCCTCGGTCGACGATCTCGGGATCGACGAGGACAAGGTCAACGTCAACGGCGGCGCCATCGCGCTCGGCCACCCCGTCGGCATGTCGGGCACACGGGTCGCGCTGACCGCGCTGCTCGAGCTGCGCCGGCGAGGCGCATCCACGGCTGCCGTGGCGCTGTGCGGCGGGGGTGGGCAGGGCGACGCCGCCATCCTGCGCGTCATCTGACTCTGCGCACCTCTGACGAGGTCGGCCTGGGCTCAGCTCCCGCCGTAGGGCGGTCCCATTAGGGCGACCAGCCTGGCCGTCCCGGCCGCCACGTCCGCCCACCGGGCGGTCGGGAAGCTGTAGACGCCGAGGGCGCAGGTGGGGAAGCCGTGCCGCACCGCCACCGAGTGCCCCTTCTTGTCCCGGGCCGCCAGCAGCCTTTGTGACGAGCGAGTGCACCGTCGGGTTGTGCCCGACCACCATGGCAGAGTCGATGTCGTCGGCCAGGGCGCGCAGGAAGGCGAGCACCTCCTCGGGGTCGGCCCCGTAGAGCTCGTGGTCGAGGCGGCGCTCCGGTGGCTCGGCCACGTCGGCCAGCACCAGTTCGGCCGTCGCCGCGGTGCGCGCCGCCGGCGACACGAGCGCCACCGCCGGCCGGGGGACGCCCTTCAGGGCCGGCCCGAGCCCCTCGCCGTGGCCGGCGAAGAGGTGACCCAGTGCCGCGGCATCGCGCCGGCCCCGGGGGGCCAGGACGCGGTCGAAGTCAGAGCCGCCCAGGGGCGGGTCGGTCACAGCCTTGGCGTGGCGCAGTAGCCACAGCGTGCGCGTGCCCTTCGCCCCGGCCGCCATCAGCCCAGGGCGAACGCCGCATGCAGGCTGCGCACGGCCCGCTCCACGTCGTCCTCGGCCACGATGCACGAGGTCCGGATCGTCGATGTGGAGATCATGTCGATGTTGATGCCCTCGTTGGCCAGCGTCTCGAACATTGTCGCCGCGATGCCGGGGTGTGACTTCATGCCGACCCCGACGAGCGAGACCCGGGCCACCTCGGCGTCCGCCGCCACCCCCGAAGCGCCCAGCTCGTCGGCGTGGGACTGCGATGTCTCGACCGCGACCGGGAGGTCGGCGGTGGGCACGGTGAACGAGATGTCCGTGGTCCCGTGCGCGGACGTGTTCTGCACGATCATGTCCACGTTGATCGACTTGTCGGCTAGCGCCCGGAAGAGCCGGGCGGCCACGCCGGGTCGGTCCGGCACCCCACTCACGGTGACCTTGGCCTCCGAGGTGTCGTGGGTCACGGCGGTGACGACGGCTTCTTCCATGTCTGCATCCTCCTCGACGACCCAGGTGCCCGGCTCCCAGGTGAAGCTGCTGCGCACGTGCAGCGGGACATTGTGGTTGCGGGCGAATTCGACGGCCCGCAGCATCAAGACCCGCCCCCCGGTGGCCGCCATCTCGAGCATCTCGTCGAACGAGATCCGGTTGATGCGGTGCGCCTCGGGCACGATCCGGGGGTCGGCCGTGAACACCCCGGTGACATCCGTGTAGATCTCGCAGACGTCGGCGTCCAGGACGGCGGCCAGGGCCACCGCCGTGGCGTCGGACCCGCCACGGCCCAGCGTCGTGATCTCGCGGTCCTCCGAGACGCCCTGGAAGCCCGCCACGACGGGCACCTTCCCGGCGGCCAGGGCCTGCCGCAGCCGGTCGCCCTTGACCTCCCTGATCTTGGCCCGGGTGTGGTCGCTGTCGGTGATGATGCCGACCTGGCTCCCCGTGAAGGAGGCGGCGTCGACCCCGAGGTCGGCCAGGGCCATGACCAATAGCGCCATGGAGACCCGCTCCCCGGTGCTGACGAGCATGTCGTACTCGCGCGGCGGCTGCGTGGCGCTCACGGAGTCGGCCAGGTGGATCAGGTCGTCGGTGGTCTTGCCCATGGCGCTGACCACGGCGACCACGTCGGATCCCTGGCGGCGCGTCCGGGCGATGTGGTCCGCCACGGCACGGATCCGATCGGCGTCGCCGACCGAGGTGCCCCCGAACTTCTGGACGACCAGTGGCATCCGGACGAGGCTACAGACTGCGCACCGGCCCGATGGCCGCCCGCCGCCCCGGCTCCCGCTCCTACCGTCCCGGTGTGGCTCACCTGCCCCGCCGACCCTGGAGGGCGATCCGAGGCCGCCCCGGGGATTGGGTAGGGTCTCGGGCCGTGCCCAGCGACAAGAGAGCCCGCCAGCGCGCGGCCAGGGAGGCGCGGCTGGCCGCCGAGGCCAAGCAGCAGAAGCGCCGCAAGCAGATTCGTAACGCGATCATCGTCGTGGTGGTCGCGGGCGTCATCGTGGCCATCGCCTTCATCGTCTCCGGCGGGAACAAGACGCCGGCGTCTTCGCAGTCCAAGAAGGGCAGCACGACGACCAGCACGACGACGGCCACGTCGGCCGCGGACGCCAAATTGCAGGCCCAGGCCAACGCGGTCGCTGTCAAGGCCGGCTGCCCGGCGTCGCCCACCACCCCCACCGCGGCGGCCGCCCAGAAGTACACGGCGGCGCCGCCCATGACTATCGACACCTCCAAGCAGTACACGGCCACGATCACCACCACGACTGGGACCTTCACGATTGCGCTCGACGCCAAGGCCGCGCCCGTCACGGTCAACAACTTCGTGTTCCTGGCCGACAAGGGGTACTTCAACTGCGGGAGCTTTTTCCGGGTGATCACGGGCCAGGTGGTCCAGACCGGGAACCCCGCGCAGACGAACACGGGGAAGGAGCCGGGTTACACCATCCCCGACGAGCTGCCGGCCAAGGCGGCC
This sequence comes from uncultured Acidimicrobiaceae bacterium, assembly GCA_963824195.1. Taxonomy (GTDB): domain Bacteria; phylum Actinomycetota; class Acidimicrobiia; order Acidimicrobiales; family RAAP-2; genus Bog-473. The sequence continues at coordinate 155,880 of CAWGOJ010000010.1, forward strand.
AATCCGGCCCAGCAGTACCCGGCCGGGACGGTGGCGATGGCCAATACGGGCTCGCCCAACACCGGCGGGAGCCAGTTCTTCATCGTGACCGGGCCGGAGTACGAGTCCCTGCCCAACGCCTACTCCACCTTCGGGGTCATCGCCTCGGGCATGAACGTCGTCAACACCATCAGTCAACAGGGTTCGGCCGCCGGCATCCCTCCCGACGTCACCCAGCGCATGTTGTCCGTCAAGATCAACGAATCGTGAGGTACTGACCATGGCCACCCCCACCGCACCAGCCGCCGACGGCTCGAGCCCGCAACAGCGCAAGTTCGACGAGGAGCCGCCGATGCTCATCGACACGAACAAGCGCTACGTGGCCACCATGACCACCTCGCACGGCACGATGGTCATCGCCCTCGACCCCCTCGCCGCGCCCAGGGCGGTCAACAGCTTCGTGTTCCTGGCCCGCTACCACTACTACGACGGCGTCGTGTTCCACCGCATCATCCCGGGCTTCGTCCTCCAGGGCGGCGACCCGACCGGGACAGGCTCGGGCGGGCCGGGCTACCGCTTCGCCGACGAGCTGCCGGAGCCTGGCCGCTACAAGTTGGGGTCGCTCGCCATGGCCAACGCCGGGCCGAACACCAACGGCAGCCAGTTCTTCGTCATCAGCGGCCCCGACGGGGTCCGCCTGCCGCCGCTCTACTCGCACTTCGGCGAGGTCGTGAGCGGGCTCGATGTGATCGAGACCATCGACGCCATCGGCACCCGCTCGGGCACCCCGACCGAGCAGGTCGTGATTCAGAGCGTCACCATCGAAGAGAAGGACTGACGGCCCAGGGCCTCAGCCCTTCAGCGCGCCGAGACCCTCCGTCTGCGCACCCCCGACGAAGACGACGGGGGTCCCGGCACCCTCGGAGCGCCAGGCCCCTGCGCCTTCCCTGATCAGCGCGGTGCGTGCCGGAAGGGCGACCACCGGCAGCGCCGCCGGCGCCATCGCCACCGTGCGCTCGAGCTTCTGGCCGTGGGCGTCGTCGTGCTCGTCGCCGAAGTGGGGGACGACGGTGAGGTTGTCGACCAGCCCCAGTCCGAGGGTCAGCGCACCGCCGCGGGGGTCGACCATGGGGTCGGTGAGCACCATGCCCCCGGCCCCCGCCCCGGCGACCACGGCGCCGCCCACGTAGGCCCGCCGGAGCGCTTCGAAGACCGCCGACTTCTTGAGCACCGCGCGTAGGTGCAGGGCCGAGCCCCCGGCCAGGTAGATGAAGCGGGCACCGGCCAACGCGGCCGCCATGCCCGGGTCTTCGGCCGAGGCCCGGTCCACCACCATCAGCCCCTCGACCTGGCCGCCCATCGGCCCGAACCACTCGGCCGCCCGGAGCACCACCCGCTCCGGGTGCTGGTAGGCGGCCGCAGTCGGCAGGACCAGGACGTCCGCCCCGCCCGATGCCGCCAGCAGCGTGGTGTCGAAGGTGCAGCCCTCGGTCCACTCGTCGCCCCCGACCAGGGCCAGCGTGCCGATCGTGTCCATGGCGCCACTCTTGCACGCCGGGCGGCGGCGGCCCGGCTTCGACGGCTCTGGTTACCGGCCGGTAGCCTAGGCACCCATGTCGATCACACGGGTGGGAATCGTCGGTTCGGGAATCATGGGCTCGGGCATCGCCGAGGTGGCGGCCGCGACCGGGCACGAGGTGGTGCTGCGCAGCCGCAGCCAGGCGAGCGCCGACGCCATGGTGGCCACGCTGGCGAAGTCGCTCGCCAAGCAGGTGGAGAAGGGCAAGCGGACCGACTCCGAGGCGGCCGAGATCTCCGGGCGCGTCCACGCCACGACGCACCTGGGTGAGCTGGTCGACGTCGACCTGGTGATCGAGTCGGTCGTGGAGGACCTCTCCGTGAAGAAGGACCTCTTCGCCGAGCTCGACAGCATCTGCAAGCCCGAGACCATCCTCGCCACCAACACCTCCACCCTGCCGGTGGTCGAGATGGCGATGGCAACGGGGCGCCCCGACCTGGTGTGCGGTATCCACTTCTTCAACCCTGCGCCGGCCATGGCGCTTGTCGAGGTCGTGCGGCCCATCACGGCGAGCGATGCCACCCTCGCTGCCGCGGTCTCCTTCGCCGCCGCCTGCGGCAAGGACCCCGTCGAGGTGAAGGACCAGGCGGGCTTCATCGTGAACGCGCTCCTCTTCCCCTACCTCAACAACGCAGTGCGCCTCTTCGAGCAGGGTGTGGCCACCCGGGAGGGCATCGACTCCGCCATGAAGGGGGGGTGCGGGTTCCCGATGGGCCCGTTCGCGCTCCTCGACCTCGTCGGGCTCGACACGTCTCTGGCCATCCTCGATGCGCTCTACGAGGAGTACCGCGACCCCAACTACGCGGCGGTGCCCCTGCTGCGCCGCCTGGTGACCTCGGGCCAGCTCGGCCGCAAGACCAAGAAGGGCTTCTACGACTACAGCCGATAGCCGCGCGCTGACGGCGGCCACGGCGGGCACAATGGTGGTGCACCCCACTCGTCTGGAGGTGAAGTGAATGACTAGCGACCCGCAGCGGGACGCGCCGTGGGTGATGCGCACCTACTCGGGCCATTCGACCACGCGTGCCTCGAACGAGCTCTACCGGACGAACCTCGTCAAGGGGCAGACCGGCCTCTCCATCGCCTTCGACCTGCCGACCCAGACCGGCTACGACCCCGACGCCCCCGAGGCGGCGGGGGAGGTGGGCAAGGTCGGCGTCCCGGTGTCCCACCTCGGCCACATGAAGGAGCTGCTGGCGGGGATCCCGGTGGCGGACATGAACACCTCCATGACGATCAACGCCACGGCGGCCTGGCTCCTCGGGCTCTACGTCGCTCACGCGCAGGAAATGGGGGTCGAACCTGCGCTTCTCGCGGGCACGACGCAGAACGACATCGTCAAGGAGTATCTGAGCCGCGGCACCTACATCTTCCCGCCCGGCCCGAGCCTCCGCCTCACGGTCGACACCATCGCCTACACGGTCCGCAACGCGGTCAAGTGGAACCCGATCAACGTGTGCAGCTACCACCTCCAGGAGGCAGGGGCCACCCCGGTGCAGGAGATCGCTTACACGCTGGCCACCGCCATCGGCGTCCTCGACGGCGTCCGCGCCTCGGGCAAGGTGGACGTCTCCGAGCTGCCCGCCGTCGTCGGTCGCATCAGCTTCTTCGTGAACTCCGGCGTCCGCTTCGTCGAGGAGACCTGCAAAATGCGGGCTTTCACCGCCATGTGGGACCGCATCTGCCGCGAGCGCTACGGCGTGGAGGACCCCAAGCTCCGTCGTTTCCGCTACGGGGTGCAGGTCAACTCCCTCTCGCTCACCGAGCAGCAGCCGGAGAACAACGTACAGCGCATCGTCCTCGAGACCTTGGGCGTCACCCTGTCCAAGAGCGCCCGAGCCCGCGCCATGCAGCTGCCCGCGTGGAACGAGGCACTGGGGTTGCCCCGGCCCTGGGACCAGCAGTGGTCACTGCGCATGCAGCAGGTCCTCGCCTTCGAGTCCGACCTTCTCGAGTACGACGACATCTTCGAGGGTTCGGTGGTGGTCGAAGCCAAGACGGCCGAGCTGGTCGAGGCCGCCTCGGCCGAGCTGGCCGACGTGGAGGCGCTCGGCGGTGCCTTCGGGGCCATCGACGAGCTCAAGCGCCGCCTGGTGCGCAGCCAGGCCGAGCGGGTGCGGCGCATCGAGACGGGCGAGCAGAGGGTGGTCGGCGTCAACTGCTTCACCGAGACCGCGCCGTCCCCCCTCCTCGGCGACGGCGAGATCGAGAACATCCTCCGGGTCGACCACCGTGTCGAGGCCGAGCAGATCGCGGATCTGGAGCGCTGGCGGGAGCAGCGTGACGGAGCCGCCGTGCGCACCGCGCTCGACGAGCTGCGCCGGGTCGCGGCCGACGAAGGCCCCGACGGCAACATCATGGAGGCCACCATCGCCTTGGCCCATGCCGGCGGCACCACGGGGGAGTGGGCGGGGGTCCTGCGCGAGGTGTTCGGCGAGTTCCGGGCCCCGACCGGCGTCAGCGGCGGGGTGGGCCGGCGCGGCGACGACCTCGCGCCCATCCGCATCCGCACCAGAGCGCTGGCCGAGCGCACGGGTGGCCCGCCGCGCCTCCTGGTGGCCAAGCCCGGGCTCGACGGACACTCCAACGGCGCCGAGCAGATCGCCGTGGCGGCGCGCGACGCCGGCTTCGAGGTGATCTACCAGGGCATCCGGCTCACCCCGGCGCAGATCGTGGCGGCCGCCCGCGACGAGGACGTCGACATCGTGGGGCTGTCCATCCTGTCGGGCTCACACCTGGAGCTGGTGCCCGACGTGCTCGACCGGCTGCGCGCCGCGGGGAGCACGGCCGCCGTCGTCGTGGGCGGCATCATCCCGCCCGACGACGCCGAGCTGCTGTTGGGCAAGGGCGTGGCGTCGGTCTACACGCCCAAGGACTACTCGTTCGACCGCATCATGGAGGATCTGGTCGCGCTGGCCGAGCGCCAGCGCGCCGCCACTCCCGCGTGAGCCGGGCCATCTCGCGCCACGTCACCGGGACCGCGCCGAGCTCAATGGCGCGAAGCCGGAGGTTCTCGGGCACGTCGTAATGGTTGAGGGCCGCCGAGCGCCGATGGCGCTGGTAGCCCCGGGGCGGGATCCCCAGCGCGGCGGCCATGGCGTGGAGCTCCTCGGGGTCGTCGGCCAGCAGATGCGACCAGCGGTCGGCGTGGTCGCGCACCGTGGCCGGCTGCCGCCAGTCGTCGACGTAGACGGTCAGCGGCGGGCCCAGGGACGGTCGCGCCGCAGCGGCGCGGGCTTGTTCCACCAGCGCCCGCTGAAGCGCCAGGGCTCGTGCACCGGGTCGTGCTCGTCGGCCGGCACCGGGCGGGGCCAGGCCAGCTGGGCGGCGGCGGCGATGGCGGCCAGCTGGCCGGCGTCGGGTTCGGGCCGCTCGCGCAGCGACAGCCGGTCGGGGTCGACGGGCAGCGTCACAGTGGGACGTTGCCGTGCTTGCGCCGCGGCAGCTCCTCGCGCTTGGAGGCCAGGATGTCGAGGCTGCGGCAGATGACGGCGCGTGTATCCGCCGGCGAGATCACGTCGTCGATGTACCCGCGCTCGGCGGCGATGTAGGGATTGGCGTAGCGCTCCGTGTACTCGTCGATCAGTTCGGCCCGGCGCTTGGCCGGATCGGTCGCCTCCGCCAGCTCGCGGCGGTACACGATCTCGACGGCGCCGTTGGGCCCCATGACGGCCAGCTCGGCCGAGGGCCAGGCGAACGCGAGGTCCGCCCCGATCGACTTGGAGTTCATGACGACGTAGGCACCGCCGTAGGCCTTGCGGGTGATGATCTGGATACGGGGCACGGTCGCCTCGCAGTAGGCGTAGAGCAGCTTGGCCCCGTGACGGATGATGCCGCCGTACTCCTGGTCGGTGCCCGGCATGAAGCCCGGCACGTCGACGAAGGTGAGGAGCGGGACGTTGAAGGCGTCGCAGGTCCGCACGAAGCGCGACGCCTTCTCCGACGAGTCGATGTCGAGCACGCCCGCCAGCACGGCGGGCTGGTTGCCGACGATGCCGACGGCGCGGCCGTTCATCCGTGCGAAGCCGCACGTGATCGACATGGCCCAGTGGCGGTGCACCTCGAGGTACTCGCCGTCGTCGACGACCGCGGCGATGACGCGCTTCATGTCGTACGGCTGGTTGGGCGAGGTCGGGAGGAAGTCGACGAGCTCGGTCACTTGGCGGTCGGGCTCGTCGCCGGTGGGCTCAATGGGTGGCTCCTCGAGGTTGTTGGAGGGGAGGAACGAGAGGAGGTGGCGCACCTCGTCGAGGCAGGCCTTCTCGTCGGGTGCCACGAAGGTGGCGACCCCCGACTTGGTGGCGTGGCTCATGGCGCCGCCCAGCTCCTCGAGCGTGACGTCCTCTCCGGTCACCGTCTTCACGACGTCGGGGCCCGTGATGAACATGTGGGAGGTGCCCTGCACCATGAAGATGAAGTCGGTCATGGCGGGGGAGTAGACCGCTCCGCCGGCGCACGGGCCGAGGATCACGCTGATCTGGGGAATGACCCCCGAGGCGGTCACGTTGCGATGGAAGATCCCCCCGTAGGAGTGCAGCGAGACCACCCCTTCCTGGATCCGGGCCCCGGCGCCGTCGTTCAGCCCGATCATGGGGACGCCGGTCGAGGCGGCCAGGTCCATCACCTTGTGGATCTTCTCGGCGAAGACCTCGCCGAGGGCGCCACCGAAGACGGTGAAGTCCTGGCTGAAGATGCAGACCCGCCGGCCGTCGATGGTGCCGAAGCCGGTGACCACGCCGTCGGTGTAGGGCCGGTTGTCCTCGAGGCCCATGCCGTGCGCCCGGTGCCGGGCCAACATGTCGAGCTCCTGGAAGGACCCCTCGTCCAGCAGGTAGTCGATGCGCTCGCGGGCGGTCAGCTTCCCCTTTGCGTGCTGGCGCTCGACGGCCCTGGGGCTCCCGGCGTTGAGGGCCTCGTTCTTGCGTTCGGCCAGGTCGGCCAGTCGTTCGGCCATGGAGTGTTCCATGCGGTTGAGGCTAATGCTCTGGGAGTACCGCCCGAAATTGTGACGGTGCGACGGCAGATTGGAAGCCGTTCGAGTTCCAAGTGGAAAAGCCCTGGTCCCGGCACATCAATGCGGGCCTCGCCTTTGTCCTCACGGTGTTCGTGCTGACCTCCCTGCTCGGCGCCCCCCCCAAGAGCCTGCTGACCCTCTCGGATCCCCCCTGGGCCGCCGGGGCCTCCTGGACCTCCTGGCCGCCGCCGGCCTGGCCGACGGCACGTCGGGGCGCTCATCGTGCTGCCGGTCCTGCGCACGCGAGCGCCCGGATCCGGGTGA
>CAWGOJ010000011.1:0-48548 GCA_963824195.1 uncultured Acidimicrobiaceae bacterium
GGCAGACTGTCGGCATGACTGTCTTGGTGACCGGCGGAGCCGGCTATATCGGATCTCACACGGTCCGCCTCCTGCGCAAGCGTGGCCGGGAGGTCGTGGCATTCGACTCCATGGAGTTCGGGCACCGGGCCGCAATCGGTGACGTCCCGCTGGTGAAAGGCGACGTCGGCGACCCGAAGGCGGTGACCGAAGCGGTCGAGCGGTACGGCATTGACGCCGTGGTTCACTTCGCGGCCTACAAGTCGCCCGCCGAGTCGATGCTCGAGCCGTGGCGGTACTTCGGCAACAACGCGGCCAAGACCGCCTCACTCATCGAGACGCTGCACCAAGTCGGGGTCGGGCGGGTCGTCTTCTCCTCGACCTGCGCCGTCTACGGGACGCCCGAGCGGGTGCCGGTGGGGGAGGACGCCCCGATCCGCCCCGAGAGCCCCTACGGGGAGAGCAAGGCCATGACCGAGCGGGTCCTGGGCTGGTACGACCGCTGCCTCGGCCTGCGCTCGGTGAGCCTGCGCTACTTCAATGCCGCCGGCGCGTGGCCCGACGGGTCGATCGGCGAGGACTGGACCACCACCATCAACCTGGTCCCGCTGGTGATGAAGGCGGCGCTGGGGCGGCGGGGGCCGCTGCAGGTCTTCGGCACCGATTACCCGACACCGGACGGGACGGCCATCCGCGACTACGTGCACGTCGTCGACCTGGCCGAGGCGCACGTGAAGGCGCTGGAGTATCTCGAGGGTGGGGGAGCCACCGCCGTGCTGAACCTGGGCACCGGTGTGGGCTCGTCGGTCTTCGAGGTCCTCGGGGCGGCCGAGCGGGTCATCGGGCGTCCCGTGCCCCACGAACTGGTCGCCCGCCGTCCCGGGGACCCCGTGGCGCTCTACGCCGACACCGCGCGCTCGGAGGAGGTCCTGGGTTGGATGGCCCGGCTGGGACTCGAAGAGATCCTGGCGTCGGCATGGGCGTGGCACTCGACGCACCTGGACGGGTACGACGACTGATACCGGATCGGGCGGTCCCCGAGGAGACCGCGGTAAGCGAGCGAGAGGCGAGGTCCCCTTCCCAAAGTCGGTCCGCCACAAGGGTGGGGTCGCATTTGATGGCGAGCCCGATGATCAGCTTCATCTGTACCTGTCTGAGGAAGAACTCCGGTTATCTTCTGTGCACCATGCGAAGAGTGAGCCATCGTTCGGACGTGTGCTCGGGAATCCCCCGTTCCGGCCTAGTCACGCTCGTCGCGACGGTCGTCGTCACCCTGTCCATCCTTGGTGCGCCGACTGCTTCAGCACACGGTACGGTCCCGCTGGTCGGGACCTTCAGGCTCACCGGAGGGGCATGCGATCCCGTCTCGGGTGCCATCTCCGGTTCCTACTTTCAGCTGATCTTTCCTCATGGGAACGTGAACACGGGGTACTTCTTCCAGAACTCCAGCTCACCCTGCTTCAACAAGTCCTACACGACCATCTCACCGGGGACTCAAGGCGGACTCGCGACGGGAACGTACCAGCCAGGTCCTCGACCTGCTTTCGACAAGAAGGGCGATGCGCGTGCAAGTGCCATCATCCGACCGGTGCCCTTCGCCGCGATCGATCTTTCGCTCTCCAGCCAGCCGATCGATCCTCAGACGAGGAAGGCCGTCCCGGCTCCTGCGATCACCGATGATGCTGGGAGGCTGTCGGGGAATACGGAGGCGCTGTCGGCTTCCTGGAAGAGGATCTACATCAATCAGGGTTCCCCCAAACCCGGAGGGGCCCGGCCCGGCCTCACCAAGCCTGTCTCCGGCCGTTACAACCTCCGCACGCATGCCTTCTCGCTGAGCTGGACCAGCCAGATCGTCGGTGGGCCGTTCACCGGCTTCATCGGATACTGGCATCTGGTAGGTACCTTCGTCCCTCTTGGATAAGCCATTCTCAGCAGATGCCAACAAGTAGCGTTGTCGATCATGGCGACCGGGCGGACCCTGTAGGCAAGCTTGATGCTCGGAATTCTGATTGCCATATGCGCAGTTCTGGGGCTCGTCGTCGGTTCCTTCCTCAACGTGGTCATCTACCGGGTACCCCGAGGCCTGTCGGTCGTCTCGCCTCGGTCGGCGTGTCCCTCGTGCGGGACGCCGATCGCGGAGCGGGACAACGTACCGGTGGTGTCCTGGCTGCTGCTGAGGGGTCGCTGCCGCCATTGCCATGAACCGATTTCGGCCCGGTACCCCTTGGTGGAGCTGGGGTGCGCAGCGCTCTTTGCCGGGACGGCTGCCAGGTTCGGTTACGACTGGGCGCTCCCGGCCTTCCTGGCGCTGTCCGCCGGCCTGTTGGCGCTCTCGGTCATCGACGTGGAGCGCATGATCCTCCCCAAAGCCATCGTCTGGCCGCTGTCGCTCCTGGTGGCTGGTCTGCTCCTCGTGGCGGCCGCCATTACGGGGGAGTGGCATGACCTGCTCGTCGGCGCAGCCTGTGCCGCGGCTTGGTTCGTGCTCTTCTACGCCATGTTCGCCATCAGTCCCCGGCTGATCGGATTCGGTGACGTCAGGCTCGCTCCGGTGCTGGGGCTGGCACTTGGCTGGCTCGGGTGGCGCTACGTCGTGCTGGGCTTCTTCGCCGCGAACCTGATCGGAGCGGTGATCGGTGTGGCGCTCATCGCCAGCCACCGGATGAGCCGCCGGCAGCAGATCCCCTACGGCGTCTTCCTCGCCTTGGGGTGCGCCGTCGCCGTGTTCGCCGGTCCCGAGCTCCTGCGCCCCTTCACCCCTTCCTGAGCGGACTGGGGTTCTCTCAGCGCACGATCTCCATCCGCAGTCCCTGCTCGTCCCATTCGGGATCCTGGGGGATGCGGATGGCCGCACGGGCGAAGATCCGTCGCGCCGTCCAGACGAAGACGGCCACGTCGAGGAGGTGGGCCAGGGACGCCCCCGGGAGCTCGGCGGAGAGGATCCGGTCCGCCCCGGGGAACTTTCCCTCCAAGATCTCTCTGCGCTCGTTCAGGCCCTTCTCGGACTGCTTCGACCATTGCAACGGCTTCCCCTCGTTCATCTCGAAGAAGCTCACGTCCGAGTGGACCTCGTAGACGGTCCGCTGGCGGAAGGGGGCCATTTCGGCCGCCACCTCGCGGTAGCGGGGCAGCAGGGTCATGCTGATGGCGTCGAGGTGATCGGGCAGGAACTCGAGCTCGTTGGTGGGCGAGCGCACCGGGGCGCTCTGGATGGACGACCCCCGCTTGGGGCCGAGCAGCGCCCGCGCCTCGCGGTCACAGGTCCGGCCGCCGGCAGCGCTCTCGTCGAGGTAGCCGACGGGCGCGTTGAGCGCGATCACCGTGAACGTGGGCCGCTGGTCCAGTACCTCGCCGAACGGGGAGATGAGTTGCGGGTCCTCCGGCGCGAAGATGGTCCCCTGCAGCTTGGCCGGGGCGACGAGCCAGGACGGCCCGCACGGGGTCACCCCGGCGACGAGTTTGTAGGGGAGATCGGGGCCGCGTCGTGAGGTGGCGGCGACCGTCACGCAGACGCAGCGACGGGGAGCCGTTGCCCCACGAGCCGGGTGAGCTCCTTGGGGTGCGAGCTGATGCTGAGGGCCTCTTCGTAGTCGACGACATTGGCCGCGACGAGGTCAGCGAGGCTCGACTCAAGCGAGCACATGCCCTCGGCCTGGTTGGTCGTGATCAGGTTCGGCAGCTGGTGCGTCTTGCCCTCCCGGATGATGTTGCGCACCGGGTGGTTGGCGATCAGGATCTCGAAGGCGGCCACCATGCCGCCACCTATCCTCGGAATGAGTCGCTGGGCGACGACGGCGCCGAGCGACGACCCGAGCTGCACCCGGATCTGGTCCTGCCGCCAGGCGGGGAAGACGTCGATGATGCGGTCGATCGCCTGGGCCGAGTCGTTGGTGTGCAGCGTCGAGAAAACCAGGTGGCCCGTCTCGGCCAACGTGAGGGCGAGCTGAATGGACTCGAGGTCGCGCATCTCACCGACCAGCAGCACGTCGGGGTCCTCACGCAGGGCAGATCGCAACGCCCGCTCGAAGGAGGGGCTGTCCGTCCCGACCTCACGCTGTGTGATGGCGGAGAGCCCGTGCTTGTGCACGTACTCGATGGGGTCCTCGATCGTGAGGATGTGCACCGATCGTGTCTGGTTGATCCGAGCGATGATGGAGGCAAGGGTGGTCGACTTTCCGGATCCGGTCGGACCGGTCAGCAGCACCAGCCCGCGGGGGAGCCTGGCCATCCACTCCGCCACGGGAGGCAGCCCGAGCTCGTCGAATGACGGGATGTCGGACGGGATCATCCGGAGGGCGAGGGCCATGTCGCCCTTCTGCGTGAACGCGCTGCCTCGGAGGCGGGCCAGATTTCGCCAGGTGATGGAGAAGTCCACGTCCTGCTGTTCGCTGAGAGTGTGCTCCTGCACTTCGCTGAGCATGTCCCGGACCATCTCGTCGATCTGCTCACCGGTGAGGACCGACGTGCCCTCGATCGCGCTGAGCTTCCCGTCGACGCGGATCCGTGGCTCGGATCCCGTGGCGAGCAACAAGTCAGAGCCCTGGTGGTCCCACAGGATCTGGAGCCAGGGGTCGATCCTGTCGATGTTGGCTGCGTTCTTCATTTCTTCTGTCCCCTCTCTTGTGGTGAAGTCCAAAGCGCCCGGCCCACTGGGCCGGGCGCTTTGGTTCACCTTGTGTTCTTGTGTTCTGCTTGGTCAGCCTTAGGTGACGGCCGAGCAGGGGTTGGGGCCGCCGGCGAGGTCGTACTGGACCGCCGTGCCAGTGGCCGTCGGCGTCACCATGACGACCGGAGCTGGGGTGCCTGCGGCGAGCGCAATCTTGTATGCCGCGTTGCTCGGCAGGTCAGCCAGGAACGTGTCGCCAGGTGTGGTCGGACCGGCCTTGCTGAACGGTGCCTTTTGCAGGTCACCGACGGTGACCGGAACCGAGTTCGTCGCGTTGTCCGGGGAGTTGATGTACGCCTGGATCGCGACTTCGATCGTCTTGGCGTCCGAGTTGCACGCAGCCTGAGCGCTCTGACCGGACACGCCGGACAGGGCGAACACGACCGTTGCGGCAAGGATGCCGAGGACGACGATGACGACGAGCAGTTCGATCAGGGTGAACCCTGACTCCACGATCTCTTCGCCTCTACGACGCGCTCTGGCGTCTCGCAGATGCTTGAACATGCGGTGTTTCCGCCTTTCTGTAGTTGGGGTGCCGGATACGGACCCGACACTCTCCTTCGCCAAATCAGGAGAATCAAAGCGTACCATCGGCGGGTGTCAAGGGTCAATCATCAAACCGCCCTTTTTTACGCTGTGACCAGGACTTGTTCGTCAGTTGTGCCCGAAGTCAGGGCGCGATCCATCGGTCACGTACCCATCTGAGCACAAGACCGCGAAATGCCTTACGCAGCGTCCATGGAGTGCTATCGGCAGCGGGCTATTGGATCTTGACCTGCTTGTAGATGCCGTACATGGCCGAAACCAGTGCGATCGCCACGAAGCCGACGATGACACCCATGAAGATGATGACCAACGGCTCGAAGAGGTTGGTGAAGCGCTTGAGCTTCACGTCCAACTCCCTGTCGTAGAAGGACGCGGCGGTGGCGAGCTGGGCATCGAGAGTGCCCGTCTCCTCGCCGACGCGGAACATCTGACGAGCGGCCCCCGGGAAGAGACCGGTGCGGGCGAGAGGCTCCGCCAGTCCCTCACCCTCCATCATCTCCTCGCGGACGTTGGCGAGTCCGTCACGGTAGACGGCGTTGTTCGACGATTCCGCCGTGACCCTCATCGCATCCGGCAGTGCCACGCCGGCCCTGATCATGGAGGAGAGGATCCGGCAGATCCGCTCGATGATCGCTGTACGTACCAGGTCGCCGAGGATCGGAAGCTTCAAGATCATGGAGTCGAGCCACGCCTTGCCGCCGCGGGAACGGCGCAGCACAATCCCGCCGATGACAACGGCGAGGATGACGGCCGCGATGGCCCACCACCAATGGCTGACGAAGTTCGAGACGCTGAGCAGCATCCGGGTTGGGAGCGGCAGCTTCGCGTTGAACGACGCGAAGAACGTCACGAACTTCGGCATCACGAACGTGGCCAGCACGATCACGACGAGGATAGCCATGACCGCCACGACGGCCGGGTAGACCATGGCCGAGGTGATCTTCGAGCGAGCCTCGATGTCCCGATCGAGATAGTCGGCCAACTGGTCGAGCACCGTGTCCAGGTTCCCGGTCAGCTCTGCCGACGACAGGATCCCGATGTAGTAGTTGGGAAAGGCCTCGGGATGCGCGGCGGCGGCCGATGCGAAGGTGTCACCGGCCTGAAGTCGCTCGATCATGTCGTAGATGGCCCTCTGGAGCAGCTTGTCGGTCGTCTCCTCCGCGATGACCTCCAGCGCCTCCATGATGGAGATGCCGGCCTTGACGAAGACGGCGAGCTGCCGCGAGAAGTGCATGATGTCCTTGCGCGGCACCATCTTCTTCGTGATCTCGAATTGGAGGACACTCCTCTTCTCCGAGACCTCGATCGTCTGGTACCCGCGCTCGAGCAGGGCGAGATGCGCCGCCCCGGACGAGTTGGCCGTCTCGACGCCGGAGACCTTGTTCCCGGTTTCGTCGAAAGCGCTGTATCGGTACTTTTCCATGGCTGTTTCCCGCCCCTCGGTTATAGAGAGTAGATACTTCGGATGACTTCAGAGATGGTCGTGATGTCCTGCGCAACGAGGCTGACTGCTTCTTCACGCAGAGTGCGCATGCCCTGCTTCTGCGCCAGACGGCGCAATTCGTCCTGCGTGGCCCAGCCGACGATCAGGCGCTTGATCTCGGGCGTCATCTGCAAGAGCTCGTAGACGCCGATCCGGTCCTGGTAGCCGGTATGCCCGCAAAAGTTGCAGCCGGTGCCGTAGCAGAAGTCGTGCTTTGGCGGCCCACCGCTCTCTTCGTAGAAGGTCATCTCCTCCTCGGTGGGCGTGTACGAGGTCTTGCAGGACGGGCAGATGCGGCGAACCAGGCGCTGACCGACGATCGCGATGACCGAGGACGCGATGAGGAACGACTCGATGCCCATGTCGAGGAACCGGTGCAGGGCCGACACTGAGTCCGTGGCGTGCAGCGAGGAGAGGACCAGGTGCCCGGTCAGCGCCGACTGGACTGCGATCCGTGCCGTCTCGACGTCCCGGATCTCACCGACGAGGATCACGTCGGGGTCCTGGCGCAGGATGGATTTCAGCCCGGTGGCGAAGGTCAGTCCGGCCTGTTCGTTGGTCTGGATCTGGTTGATGGACGGGAAGATGAACTCGACCGGGTCCTCAATGGTCATCACGTTCTTCGTGGGATCGGCGACCTCGGTGAGCGTGGCATACAGGGTGGTTGTCTTCCCACTCCCCGTCGGGCCGGCGCACAGCACCATCCCGAAGGGCGCCCGGACCAGCTTGGAGAAGGTCTCGTGCGTATCCGTCGGCATGCCGAGGTCGTGGAGGCGCAGCACCGATCGGTTCTTGTCGAGAATCCGCATCACGCACTTCTCTCCCCAGATGGTGGCCGCAGTCGACACGCGGACGTCGGTGTCCTTGCCGTCGATCTGGGTGGTGAGCTGACCGTCCTGGGGACGGCGGCGCTCCACGATGTTCATGCCGGCCATGATCTTGATCCGGCTCACCAGCCCGACGCCCATGGGTCCGGGGAGCATCAGGACTTCCTTCAACGCCCCGTCGATGCGGAACCGCACGCGGACGACGTCCTGGGACGGCTCGATATGCACATCGGACGCGCGGTCCCGCTTGGCCTGGGTGAGGATGCGGGCGACGACCTGCACGATCGGAGCGTCGTCGGCGACAACCTCGGTGTCATCGGATTCGGCGGCGCGCTTTCGAGAGCCCTCCACCGCCTCGTAGGCCTTGACGAGGGTCTCCACCCCTCCGATGGCGCGATAGGTGCTGTCGATCGCCCACTGAATGTCGGATGCGGGAGCCAGCACCAGGCGGATCGGGTGGTCGGTCGACTGGTTGAGCGTCGCGAGAACGTTCACCGACGGCTGGTCGGAGACCGCGACCTGCAGGCCGTCGTCGTCGAGGCGGATGGGCACGGCCATGTGCTGTCTCACCACCTGCTCGGGGATCAGTGCCAGCACGTCCGGCTCCGGGTTTTCGCGTCGCAGGTCGACCACAGGCATGTGCAGCAGGTCGGCCAGGACGAGAATCAGCTCCCGCTGGTTCAACGCGCCCATGTCGACGAGCGTCTCACCGAGCCTCTTGCCGGATTCCTCCTGCACGATCAGGGCCTGGGCGATGTCCTCCTCGGACACGAGGCCGCGACGGACCAGGAGCGCACCGAAAGGCTCCGCCCCCGGTGTCGGGCGAGGCCTTGGCGCGAGTTCGGATTCGGGCGCGTCGGCAGCGATGGCGACCGAGCCCCCGTTACCGTTGAATTCGAGCGACTCGTTGTGCTCAGTCGCTTTCGTGGTCGCTGTGGATCTCTCCTTGCGTCCCAGTTTCATATCTCCCCCTCGTTTACGGTGGTGCCTGTGTGAACGTGAATACGGCGGCAGTGGTGTACGGGCTGGCGCCACCCGAGGTGGTCACTGTCACGAAGAACGCCTGGCCGACCGGGGGGCCAAACGGGTAGGTCAGGGCCGTGATCTCTGTGTTCGAGACCACCTGGACGGCGGTGGCCAATTGTGCATTCAAGGGCGTGATAACCGATCCTCCGCTCTCTTGCGTCATGGTCACCGTGGCGCCGTTGATGAACCCACTCCCGGTGATCGTGATGGCCGTGCTGTGGGTCGTGTAGCCCGAGGTGGGCGTGACACTGGTGACCTGTGGAGCTATCGATGTGTAGGCGAAGCAGTCGACGAGCGGGGAAGTGCACGAGGCGTTGGGCATCACCGCGCTGGTCTGGCCACCGGGCGTGGTGACCGTGATGTAGTAGTTCGCCAAGGTCGTCACTCCTGGCGATGTGGCGTTGATCTGCGTGCTCGAGACGAAGCTGACGTTCGTCGCGGGAACGATCTGCTGGGTGGTCTGGTTGTTCACTTGGGCGAGCGGATTGGAATCCACGAAGTTTACCGTCATCCCGCTGGTGAACCCCGTACCGGTGATCACGATGGGCTGGCCGCCGTCGAAGCTTCCGGTGAGACCAGTCACGTTGGTGACGGTCGGAATTGTAGGCGTCCAGTTCCAGCTGTTCACGGTGAGCGTGCTGCCGCAGTAGGTCACGCACTGCACCTGGCTGGGACCACTGACGCCCGTCGGAGGGTAATCGTCGAAGGTCACGATCGCCTGGAGCAGCGGTGCGGCCGCGCAGCTGCGCTGGGCCGCCGTCCATGAGGCGGTCCCGGTGACCGGAGCCGTCCGCGAAATCGGGCAGGCCGAGACGGTCACCTTCCGGGTGGCCGCCTTCGTCGGGTTCCAAACGGAGCTGCAGTAGACGTTCATGTTGAATGCCTGGGAGGGTCCCGAGCCCCAGCAGTAGCTGGGCGGGCTGGCGTTCAGCGTCTCATCGGCCAGCGTTGAAGTGTTGTAAAGAAGCGGGGTGTAGCGAATGCTCTGCACGCCCAGTGTGACCGCGTTGGTCGCCGAGCTGTTGAGCGTCTGCGTCGAGTTGAAGCTCGCCGTGTTCATGAGGTCGTTGGTCACCCAATCGGTCAGCGCACCGACGATCACGCTGACCGTGACCAGGAACACGAGGGCGAGGATGAGGACGGCCCCGGACTCGTCGCGGCGGGCATCCGCCGCGCGCCCATCGGCTCTTCCGGGTTTCCGGAGTTCGGGGCGGGGGATCAAGGGCGAACCGTCGTTGGAGGCGGGCCCTCAATCGGTGGCAGGCGGTTGTCGTCATGACTGGAACTGGCTACTGACTGCGGCGGTCAGCGGGTCGGAGTTTGCGCTGATGGTGTACGTGCCGGCGCCGCGCGAACGCCGCCCGTGATCTCACACCCGGCGAAGGAGGCCACGCCGGCTGACGGCGGTGAAGGTGTCGCCGTTGGTGCCAGTGCCCGAACACGAGAGGGTGGCCCCGAACCCGGGCTGGGTGGCGATGGAGAGGGTGATCGACGCCGTGGAGTTGGCGACCACGTCGCCTTGGGCGTCCTCGACGGTCACCACCGGTTGGGTGGTCCAAGGCGTGCCGTGTCCGGCGGCCGATGCCGGCTCGGTGGTGAAGACCAGCTTGGTCGCGGTGCCGTAGACGGTGAAGCCGGCGCTGGTACCCGCGGTGAGGCCGCCGGTGGTCGAGGCGCTGAGCGTGTAGGTGCCCGCGGTGCCGATGGTGATCTTGCAGCCGGCGAAGTTGGCCACGCCGTTGGTCGCGGCAAGAGAGTCGCCGTTGGTGCCGGTGCCGGAACAGGCCAGCGTCGCCCCGGTGCCGGGCTGGGAGGCGATGGCGAGAGTGATGGTGTTCGTCCCCGTGTTCACGGGGTTGCCGCCCACGTCCGCGACACTGACGGCCGGCTGGGTGGTCCACACCGCACCGCTGGCGCCACCACCCGGCTGGGTGCTGAAGGCGAGCTCGGAGGCGGTGCCGATCGTGATGGTGAACGGAAGGCTGGTGCCGCCGGCGAGGCCGGTGGCGGTCGCGTTGATCGTGTAGCTGCCGATCTTGCCGGTGATCTTGCAGCCGGCGAAGGACGCCAGGCCATTCGTCGCGGCGAGGGTGTCGCCGTTGGTGCCGGTGCCGGAACAGGCGAGGGTGGCCCCGGTGCCGGGCTGGGTGGCGATGGCCAGGGTGATGGAGTTGTTCGCCGTGGTCACGGTGTTGCCGCCGGCGTCCTCAACGGTCACCTTGGGCTGGGTGCCCCAGGCCGTGCCGTCCACCCCGCCGCCAGGCTGGGTGGTGAAGACCAGCTGGGAGGCGCCACCGATGGTGATGGGCACGTTGTTGCTGGTCACGGTCGTGAAGCCGGTCGCCGCGGCGGTCAGGGTGTAGGTGCCGGTCTTGCCCGTGATCTCGCAGCCGGCGAAGGAGGCCGTGCCGGCGTTGGCGTTGAGCGGGTTGGTGGTGCAGTTGAGCGCGCCGCCGGGGTTGGTCCCGAGGGCGAGCGTGATCTGGTTGGTGGCGTTGGTGACCACGTTGCCGGACTCGTCCTCGATGGTCACGGCCGGCTGGGTGCCCCAGGCCGTGCTGTCGGCCCCGCCGCCGGGCTGGGCGCTGAAGACCAGCTGGGATCCCGGGCCGAAGGTGATGGTCAAGGTGCTGCTGGTCACGGTCGTGAAGCCGGTGGCCGCGGCGGTCAGGGTGTAGGTGCCGGTCTTGCCCGTGATCTCGCAGCCGGCGAAGGAGGCCGTGCCGGCGTTGGCGGCGAGGGAGTCGCCGCCGGAGCAGGCGAGCGTGCCGCCGGGGTTGGTCCCAATGGCCAGAGTCACCGAGTTGTTCGCCGAGGTGACCACGTTGCCCGAGGCGTCCTCGACGCTCACGGCCGGCTGGGTGCCCCAGGCCGCGCCGTTGGCTCCGCCGCCGGGCTGGGCAGTGAAGGCGATCTGGGTTGCGGCGCCGAAGGAGATGGTGAAGGTGTTGCTCGTGGCGCCCGCCAGCCCGGTCGCCGCGGCGGTCAGGGTGTAGGTGCCCGCCTTGCCGGTGATCTTGCAGCCGGCGAAGGAGGCCACGCCGGCGTTGGCGTTGAGCGGGTTTGGCGTGCAGGCCAGCGTGCCGCCGGGGTTGGTCCCGAGGGCGAGCGTGATCTGGTTGGTGGCGTTGGTGACCACGTTGCCGCCGGCGTCCTCGACGCTCACGGCCGGCTGGGTGCCCCAGGCCACGCCGTTGGCGCCGCCGCCGGGCTGGGCACTGAAGACCAGCTGGGAGGCGCCACCGATGGTGATGGGCACGTTGTTGCTGGTCACGGTCGTGAAGCCGGTCGCCGCGGCGGTCAGGGTGTAGGTGCCGGTCTTGCCGGTGATCTTGCAGCCGGCGAAGGAGGCCACGCCGGCGTTGGCGTTGAGCGGGTTGGTGGTGCAGTTGAGCGCGCCGCCGGGGTTGGTCCCGAGGGCGAGCGTGATCTGGTTGGTGGCGTTGGTGACCACGTTGCCGCTGGCGTCCTCGACGCTCACGGCCGGCTGGGTGCCCCAGGCCGTGCCGTCGGCCCCGCCGCCGGGCTGGGTGCTGAAGGCGATCTGGGTGGCGGCGCCGAAGGTGATGGTGAAGGTGTTACTGGTCACGGTCGTGAAGCCGGTGGCCGCGGCGGTCAGGGTGTAGGTGCCCGCCTTGCCGGTGATCTTGCAGCCGGCGAAGGAGGCCACGCCGGCGTTGGCGTTGAGCGGGTTGGTGGTGCAGGCCAGCGTGCCGCCGGGGTTGGTCCCGAGGGCGAGCGTGATCTGGTTGGTGGCGTTGGTCACCACGTTGCCGGACTGGTCCTCGATGGTCACGGCCGGCTGGGTGCCCCAGGCCGCGCCGTTGGCTCCGCCGCCGGGCTGGGCACTGAAGGCGATCTGGGTGGCGGCGCCGAAGGTGATGGTGAACGGAAGGCTGGTGCCGCCGGCGAGGCCGGTGGCGGTCGCGTTGATCGTGTAGCTGCCGATCTTGCCGGTGATCTTGCAGCCGGCGAAGGACGCCAGGCCATTCGTCGCGGCGAGGGTGTCGCCGTTGGTGCCGGTGCCGGAACAGGCGAGGGTGGCCCCGGTGCCGGGCTGGGTGGCGATGGCCAGGGTGATGGAGTTGTTCGCCGTGGTCACGGTGTTGCCGCCGGCGTCCTCGACGCTCACGGCCGGCTGGGTGCCCCAGGCCGTGCCGTCGGCCCCGCCGCCGGGCTGGGTGCTGAAGGCGAGCTGGGTGGCGGCGCCGATGGTGATGGGCAAGTTGTTGCTGGTCACGGTCGTGAAGCCGGTGGCCGCGGCGGTCAGGGTGTAGGTGCCGGTCTTGCCGGTGATCTCGCAGCCGGCGAAGGAGGCCACGCCGGCGTTGGCGTTGAGCGGGTTGGTGGTGCAGTTGAGCGTGCCGCCGGGGTTGGTCCCGAGGGCGAGCGTGATCTGGTTGGTGGCGTTGGTGACCACGTTGCCGCTGGCGTCCTCGACGCTCACGGCCGGCTGGGTGCCCCAGGCCGTGCCGTCGGCCCCGCCGCCGGGCTGGGTGCTGAAGGCGATCTGGGTGGCGGCGCCGAAGGTGATGGTGAAGGTGTTACTGGTCACGGTCGTGAAGCCGGTGGCCGCGGCGGTCAGGGTGTAGGTGCCCGCCTTGCCGGTGATCTTGCAGCCGGCGAAGGAGGCCACGCCGGCGTTGGCGTTGAGCGGGTTGGTGGTGCAGGCCAGCGTGCCGCCGGGGTTGGTCCCGAGGGCGAGCGTGATCTGGTTGGTGGCGTTGGTCACCACGTTGCCGGACTGGTCCTCGATGGTCACGGCCGGCTGGGTGCCCCAGGCCGCGCCGTTGGCTCCGCCGCCGGGCTGGGCACTGAAGGCGATCTGGGTGGCGGCGCCGAAGGTGATGGTGAACGGAAGGCTGGTGCCGCCGGCGAGGCCGGTGGCGGTCGCGTTGATCGTGTAGCTGCCGATCTTGCCGGTGATCTTGCAGCCGGCGAAGGACGCCAGGCCATTCGTCGCGGCGAGGGTGTCGCCGTTGGTGCCGGTGCCGGAACAGGCGAGGGTGGCCCCGGTGCCGGGCTGGGTGGCGATGGCCAGGGTGATGGAGTTGTTCGCCGTGGTCACGGTGTTGCCGCCGGCGTCCTCGACGCTCACGGCCGGCTGGGTGCCCCAGGCCGTGCCGTCGGCCCCGCCGCCGGGCTGGGTGCTGAAGGCGAGCTGGGTGGCGCCACCGATGGTGATGGGCACGTTGTTGCTGGTCACGGTCGTGAAGCCGGTGGCCGCGGCGGTCAGGGTGTAGGTGCCGGTCTTGCCGGTGATCTCGCAGCCGGCGAAGGAGGCCGTGCCGGCGTTGGCGTTGAGCGGGTTGGTGGTGCAGTTGAGCGCGCCGCCGGGGTTGGTCCCGAGGGCGAGCGTGATCTGGTTGGTGGCGTTGGTGACCACGTTGCCGCTGGCGTCCTCGACGCTCACGGCCGGCTGGGTGCCCCAGGCCGTGCCGTCGGCCCCGCCGCCGGGCTGGGTGCTGAAGGCGATCTGGGTGGCGGCGCCGAAGGTGATGGTGAAGGTGTTACTGGTCACGGTCGTGAAGCCGGTGGCCGCGGCGGTCAGGGTGTAGGTGCCCGCCTTGCCGGTGATCTTGCAGCCGGCGAAGGAGGCCACGCCGGCGTTGGCGTTGAGCGGGTTGGTGGTGCAGGCCAGCGCGCCGCCGGGGTTGGTCCCGAGGGCGAGCGTGATGGAGGCGGTGGAGGTCACCGTGTTGCCGCCCACATCTTGAACCGTCAGGACCGGCTGGTGGGCCCAGACGGCAGTGTTGGCGCCGCCGCCGGGCTGGGTCGTGAAGGCGAGCTGCGCGGCGGGACCGAGAGTGATCGACAGAGCGCTGCTCGTCGCGCTGGTCAGCCCGGTGGAGCTGGCGGTGACGGTGTAGGTCCCGGTCTTGCCCGTGATCTCACACCCGGCGAAGCTCGCCACACCTGCGTTGGCGGCCAGCGGGTTGGTGGTGCAGTTGAGCGTGCCGCCGGGGTTGGTCCCGAGGGCCAGCGTGACCGGGTTGGTGGCCGTCGTGATCACATTGCCACCCGGGTCCTCGACGCTCACGGCCGGCTGGGTGCCCCAGGTGGCGCCGTCGACCCCGCCACCGGGCTGGGTGGTGAACGCCAGCTTGGTCGGGTTACCGATGGTGATCGTGAAGGCATTGCTGTTGGTACTGGCCAGCCCGGTCGCCGAAGCACTGAGGGTGTAGCTCCCCAACTGCCCGGTGATCTCGCAGTTGGCGAACGTGGCCACACCTCCGGTAGCGGCCAGGGGGTTGTTGGAGCACCCGAGCGTCGCTCCCGAGCCCGGTTGCGAGTGAATGCTCAGCGTGATGTTCGCCGTGCTGGTGCCGACCAGGTTCCCCGAGACGTCTTCGACGCTGACCGCGGGCTGCACGGTCCACGCCGATCCATCGGCCCCACCGCCGGGTTGGGTCGAGAAGACGACCTGGCTTGCCGGACCGGCCGTGATGGAGAAGTCGCTGCTGGTCCCACTGGCCAGCCCGGTCGAGGTGGCGCTCAGCGTGTAGGTGCCGGCGGTACCGGTGATCTCGCAGCCGGCGAACGTGGCCACGCCTCCGGTGGTGGTGACGGTCGTGTGCGTGCAACCGAGCGTGCCGCCGGCATTCTCGGCGATCGCCAACATCACGCTGGTCGTGTTCGTGGCGACCTTGTTCCCACCCGAGTCCTGCACGGTCACGACCGGCTGGGTCGTCCAGGTGGCGGTGTTGCCGCCGCCGCCCGGCTGGGTTGTGAAGGCCACCTGGTAGGCGGCGCCAACGGTAATGGAGAAGGCCGCGCTCGGTACCGTTGGCCAGACCGGGAGAGCTCGCAGTCAGCGTGTAGGTCGTACCGGCCTTGCCCACGATCTCGCAGCCGGCGAAGGTCGCCACCCCAGCGTTCGCCACGACGGGGTTCGTCGTGCATCCGAGGGTGGCTCCGGTACCAGGTTGGGTCCCGATGGTGAGGGACACGGTGTTGGTCGCGCCCACGACCTTGTTGCCACCGGCGTCCTCGACGGTCACGGTCGGTTGGGTCGTCCAGGCCACTGCGTTGGCCCCGCCGCCCGGCTGGGTGGTGAACGCGAGCGTGGCGGCCGGTCCGACCGTGATGTTGAACGTCGAGCTGGTTGCGGTGAGTGTGCCACCGGACTCCACATCCTTCGCGGTCAGCGTGTAGCCGGTGCCCGCCGTGTTGATGGAGCAGCCGGTGAAGGTGATCACGCCCAAGCTCTCAGCCTGCGTGCAGCCGGTCAGCGAGCCGGGGCCACCCGAAGTCGGCGTGCCGGTACTGATCGTCAAGTTCACAGTGGACGAGTCTGCGGTCACCACATTCCCGCCGGCATCCTCCACGGTGAGCTTCGGTTGCGTCGGGAACGCCACTCCTCCGGTGGAGCTGGCCGGCTGCGCAGTGAAGACGATCTTCGTCGCTGGGCCAGCGACGACGAAGGAATTGCTGGTCGTGGTCGGGTTAGTGAGGGCGGGGGTAGACGACGCCTTCAGCGTGAACGAGCCGGCCGTTCCCAGCGTGATCTTGCAGTTCGAGAAGGTCGCCACACCGGCGGTGGGTGTGACCGCACCCGTGCAACCGCTGAGAGTGCCAGTTCCGGAACTGATGGTCAAGGTGATTGTGTTGGTGGCGGTCGTCACGACGTCACCGTTGGCGTCCTCTATCGACACCTGGGGCGCCGTCGTCAACACTGAACCACCCGTGCTGTTGGTGGGTTGGACCGTGAAGACCAGCTTGTTAGCTCCCCCTGCCACGGTGAACGATTTGCTGTTGACCGTGGGCAGCGTCCGGGTCGAGTCGGTCGCCTTCAGCGTGAACGAGCCAGCCGTTCCCAGCGTGATCTTGCAGCCGGCGAAGGTGGCGGTGCCGGCCGCCGCAGTTACGGATTGCGTCGGTGCCGGTGCCGGAGTCAACCGCGTGCCAGTCCGCTGTTGATGGCCAGCGTGATCTTGTCGGTTGCAGCCCGCATTGCCGGTTCGGGATGATGTTCCCACCGGCATCCTCGATCGCGACCTTCGGCTGCGTTCCGAACGCAGCGCCGCCGGTCGATGGCCCGGTGTGCTGGGTGAATGCCAACTGGGCCGGAGCACCGACTGAGATGGTGAACACGGCGCTGGTCGCGGTCAGAGTCCCAGAGGGTTCCACATCCGTCGCCGTCAGCGTGTACGTGGTGCCGATCGTGTTGACGGAGCAGCCGGAGAAGTTGGCCACGCCCGCGGTCGCGTTCAGCGGATTGGTCGTGCAGGCCAGCGTGCCAGGACCGCTACCCGTCGTCACCGCCAGGCTCACACTTGACGTGTCCGTCGTCACGGTGTTCCCACCGGCATCCTCGACGGTGATCTGCGGTTGAGTGGCGAACGCCGTGCCACCGGTCGAGTTGCTCGGTTGCTGGGTGAACACGATCTGACTGGGCGGACCGGTGCTGATGGTGAACGGGTTGCTGAGCAGGCTGTAGTTCGCTCCCAGGGCAGAGTCGGTGGCCTTGAGCGCGTACGTGCCGATCTTGTTGACGTTGCAGCCCGTGAACGTGACGTACCCGCCGTTCTCGCTTCCCACGCAGCCCGAGAGCGTCGTGCCGCTCGGGACGGCACCGCCGTTGGCCGTCGTCAAGGACAGGACGACGTCGGACAGGTCTGTGGTGACGGCAATGCCTTGGGCGTCCTCCACCTCGACGACCGGTTGTGGGGCAAGGTTTTGTGCGCCCAGAGCACCGCCGGGTTGCGTGTAGAAGAACAGCTTTGCCGCTGCGCCCGCGGCTGGAGGGGTGGGTGACGCCGGGTTGTTGACCACCGCCGTCACGACCGACGAGCCCCCGGAGGGGTAGGTAACGGTCGCGCTGATCAGCTGCGGCGCCGACTGGTTGTTGGACGCGGTCAGAGCGGTCTGGCATGCCGCCTGGGTCAAGTCGAAGAGTGAGTCGCTGGCGTCCCACAGGCCGACCCCGGAGACCTGAGCGCTGTAGCCAGTGGGAAGGTTGGTGAACAAAATCGCATTGCTGCCATTCGGCGCCTGGTAGTTCGTGGCAGACGCACAGGCGAGGTAGAGCGGAGGGTTGGCGTTCTGGAGCTGCGCCACGATCTGTTGGGTCACGGTCTTCTTGGCCGTGGCGATGTTGGTCAAGGTCCGGTGCTCCGCCGAGCCGCTCAAGGCAGCGCCGAACGCCAGGAGCATGGCGACCACGGCGATCCCGAGAACGACCAGTGCGATCAGGACCTCTATCAGGGTGTCGCCGGCCTCGGCGTCGCGCTGTTGGTCCGGGTTGGCGGCCGAGACGCGCCCGCGCGTGGCCACCAGGGCGTGGCGCACCTTGGCCAGGAGGTTTCGTGAGGTGGTTGGCATAGTCATGACGAGGGGAGGAGGATTCCCATGAAGATGGCTTCGAGGCCCGTGCCCACCAGGTTCGCAGTCAGGGAGTTCGGAGAGGGTGCACTCAGCATGACCGTGCCTGTCTTGTCGGAGCTCACCGAGGCCTGGCACTCCACCGTGGCGCTCCCGACACCGGAGTTCGTGACACCGGTGAGGCCGTTCCCGAGCGACGTGCCGCTTCCCGCGTTGGGGTTGGCGCAGGCATTGCCGATGGCCGACATCGGGCTGTTGTCGAGCAGGCTGAATCCCTGTTCGTTGGCCGGGACGGTGGTTGTCGGACTCCACCCGACGTTCCAGGTGATGGACTCGCCCTGGTCGGTGGACTCGGCGTCACCCGTCACGAGACCCCAGTTGGTGGCCTGGACGCCACCCGTTCCCAGGACCTGGATGTTCGTGATCGTGATGGTCGAGGTGGTGCCCTCGACGTTCTGATAGAGGGCGGGATAGCCGGGGATGCCGGTGTAGAAGCCGCCGTTGCCGAGAAACGCCTCACTCGTTGGCGGGTCTGTGTAGGTCGGGATGGCCGCCGCCACGATGGGCCCTCCCGTGGTGGAGAGGCAGAAGCTGATGGTGAACGGCGTATTGACGATGGCGTCGGTGAGCTCCTGGCCGCCGTTGCCACAGGGCGTGGTCCCGTTGTGGGTGTTCCACCCTGTGAAGTCCAAGAAGCACAGAGTCGAGGCGTAGGTCCCCGTGCTCGCCGTGGCGAAGCCACAGCTGTACGGGGAGTTCGAGACGACGCCGCCCCCGCTCGCGTTCACGCCGCCGCTCGGCACCGCGTAGAGGGTCTGCTTGTAGCTGCTGGCGGCATAGGTGAACGGAAGGCTCACGCTCTCCACCTGGGAGATGGAGACCCAGCCCGCCTGGTACGCCGGCGGGGTCCCCGTGCAGCTCGGGGCGGTCGCCGTCGAGCAGGTCACGCTGGCCGAGGGGGTGCCGGTCCCCGACTGTGCCACGACATCGTGGGACACCAGCGTCGAGGTGCTGTTCGCGCAGGTCGACCCGCTGACCTGACCCTGGTTCCGGTAGAGGTTGTTGACTGCGGTCGGACCGGATCCTTGCGTGACCAGCGAGTACGAGACCTCCGTGCCGTTCGCGTACTGAATCCCGAGCAGCTGTGTTCCCGGCCCACAGGCGGACGGGTTCGTCGGGGCGGCGTTGGTGGTGAGCATCGTCGCGCCCTGGATGTCCTTGTTGAAGTCCGTCGTGACGACCTGCGCGTCGGCCGAGTCCGACACCCGGTTCTCGATCGACGGAGTGAACGAGATGATCGAGAGCAGCGCAGCCACCATGGCGCCGACGATGATCGGCATGATGGCAACCACGACGATGAGCTCAATGAGTGTGAAGCCGCTCTCGTCCCCTTGTGGGGCGCGCTCGCGGGACATCCTGTTGCGAGTGGCGCGACGTGCTCTCGCGAGCGGATGGGTCGGCAAGCGGCCGCGGTTCACGCGAGATCCAGTCCTCGAGAAATGAAACCGGCGCGGAGGTGTTCCGCCACTGGCGACGCGCACGATTGGTGCGCGGTTCGGGGTGAAGCGAAGGTGGAGTGAAGCCCTGTCAGCGGGCGGCAGGAGGTCCACGACGCGGGCGCGTTTCGGCTGCGGGTGCTCGATGCCACATCGGTGGACTCAGCCACACTTCGCCATTTCGCCAAGATTTGCTCCAGTGAGCGGACCGCCCCCGCCC
This sequence comes from uncultured Acidimicrobiaceae bacterium, assembly GCA_963824195.1. Classification (GTDB taxonomy): domain Bacteria; phylum Actinomycetota; class Acidimicrobiia; order Acidimicrobiales; family RAAP-2; genus Bog-473. The sequence goes on from CAWGOJ010000011.1 coordinate 19,568, forward strand.
GAGAATTAGAAATTCTAGCCTGTAAGTGCAGGTCGGGAAACCCCACCGAAAGCTTTAGACGCTCTGGATAGGGGGAACTCGCCAGGAATGGGGAGCAACGATCAAATAGTCGCCAATCTTTGCCGGAAAATGGCTCTGGCGCGTGAAGCGCGGGTCCGAGCATGGACGAGGAGACGTGGTATCTGACCAGCCCGTATCGGGACCACGAAACCTCGACTTGCCAGTGGACACGCAACGAATGCCTCCCGCGATGCGACGGAATGTCAACATTTGATCAACAAATTCATCGGTCGACTCCGCGACCTTCTTTAGCGGAAAAGCGGTCGGCCATCTTTGTTGGCAAAGCGGCCCTGTCCTCCCCACGTTGGACGTCCCACAAGTGGTGGCAGACCTCGTGAGCGTTCCGTTGCACGACGTCGAATGCAGAGATCTCACCGGCCTCGGGATGCGGGGTCGAGATGCCGTGCGGAGCCTCGAGTGCGGCCTCGCGCCACGCGCGTGCCGCCGAGATGAGCGCGATCAGTCCCACGGCGGGAGACAGCTCGTCGTAAGAGCGAACCTCGGCCATGACGTTCTGGTCCCAACACGGCACGCCGAACGACGGATCCGCGCTGATCGTCCATAGGCGCTCCGTGCCGAAACGGAGGACGTCAACCGTGTGCCACACGTAGCGGCTGGCCGACCACAGGCCCGGTTCGACCGCTTCCGATGGATCGATCCGGGAGATCGCCTCTCCGAACACCGCCACCGCGTGGACGCACCGCCCGATGAGCGTCTCGTAGACGGCCTCGCCCCAGTCGAATCGACACTCGGTGCACAACCCCTGTTGGCGTCTCCACTCTCCGGGAGCGACGCCCTCGGGGTCATTGCTCATGACGACCACCGGAGTTGCCCATGTGCCAGGCCGGGCAGAAGTCGCAGCGGTACACGCTGAGGTCGACGCCCGAGATGCGGCGGCGCTCGTCAGCCATGGCCTGTGCCTCGCTCTGAGACCGGTAGGCCGTCTTGGGTGTCCCGTCGCCGCGCCAATGGGATCCGAAGCTCGGGGGTCGCTGGGTGGTGCTGTCGCGTGGCGATCCGCCCCTTCGTTGCCGTCGCCGGGCCATACGTCCATTGTTGCGTCTCGCCGGCGGGACCCGGACCGACCTGCACCAGTCGCCCCGACGCGCCCCGACGCGCCTCGGTTCGACGGAGGGGGAAAAAGGGTCGAACCTGGCGCGTCAGGACTGGGCTCAGCCTATGGGAAAGACTGCCGCCGGTGCGCCTGGAGATCGTGTCTCCCTGCCCCGGACCGCCCTCGGCATCCATGGGTTCGCGCCCCTGAATCGGCCGGTCCGGCAGCGGATCCGGCGGAGACGCGTTGGCCCTGGTCTGCGGCCTCTGCAACGATGACGCCATGGCCAAGACCGTGATTGTGAAGCTGACCGACGACATCGACGGGGGCGATGCGGACGAGACGGTGCACTTCGCACTGGACGGGAAGTCCTACGAAATTGACGTGAGCACCGCCAACGCAGTCAAGCTCCGTCAGGCGCTCGAGCTGTTCATTGAGAAGGGCCGCCTGCGCGGCGGCCAGGCTGGTGCGAGGGCGGCGCGCCGTGCGCCGTCGACCCCCGCCGAACAGACCCTGTACTCACAGTTGAAGGACGACGAGAAGAAGCGGTTCCGGGCCTGGGCGAACATGGCAACCGCCCGCCGGATCAGCGACGCACGGGTGAAGAGCTGGGTCGCCGCGGGCAAGCCGTGACGTCGACCTCCTAATTGGGATTGGGCCAATCAGGCGAAGCCGAGGATGCCGTAGGTGTTGCACAGACCCATGGCGTCGATCAGCAGGAAGGCCGAGACGATGGCGATCACGAGCGGGGTCTTCCAACGGCGCCCGCCGCGGGCCATGGTCGGCGGCATGTACCAGATCGGGAGCGTCGGGCCGAAGTGGGCCAGGTGCACGGAGATCGGCACCGCATCGTCAGGCAGGGGGGTGGCCGGGTCGGCGGCCAGTGCCAGCGTGGTGAGCTCCTCGTCGCTAATTTGTTCGCCGACCGGGTCAGAACCCACATTTCCCACGCTGGCCAGGCTACTTTCTCAGGTGGTGGAGGCCCACCAGAACTTAGGGGAGGTGGCCTGATGGCAAAGCACGAGGCTGGAGCTTCGGCTGCAACTGGGGATGCAACGGGGGCCGCAACTGGGGCTGCACCTGAAGATGCACCTGAAGATGCACCTGGAGATGCACCTGGGGCAGCACCTGACCTGGGATGGCACCCGCTCGGGGCAGCGCCGAAGGATCCTGGGTGGTATCCGACCGGGGTCAACCCCAACGAACAGGCCTACTGGGACGGTCAGAGCTGGACCGGCAAGCGACACTGGAGCGTCACCGGCTGGGTCGAGGAACAGTCTGCGCCGAAGGGTGTAATGGCAGTTGCAGCTGCGACACCAGGTTCGCGGATGTCCGCGAATCCCTACGCCCCGCCCGCTTTCAGCAAGCCAAAGACCAGCCCGGCCACGGTAAACGTCGGTGTGCTGCTCGTCATCATCAGTGGGATCGCCCTGATGTTCGGGTCCGTGGGCTCGTGGGTGAAGGTGACCGGATCGGTGGGCATCGCCGCCTTCCACCTCTCCATCAATGGGACCGACCCGGGCATCTCGACGCTGATCAGCGTCAACGGGTACATCACCTTCATCGGGGGCATCGTGCTGCTGGTGTTCGCTGGGCTCGCCCTGACCAACGACGACCTGCTGCTCGCCATCCTGACCGCCCTCGTCGCCACGGCGACGGCAGTGTTCGCGATCTACGACATGTTCCGCATCGTTCAGAAGATCTCGAACGTGACCACGTCCGCCGGCTCGAACATCAGCGTCGGATGGGGCCTCATCTGCGTCCTCAGCGCCGCCGTCCTGGCGCTGATCGTGTCGCTGGTGCGGCTCGTCTCCAGATAGCCCTCAGCGGAGGCTGCTGCGTCGGGCAGGACACGAGCAGCCTCCGCGTCGGGAGGCAGACTTTGGTGTGACTATTGCGGCGGGCCCGAGGACAGCTGCACGGTGGCCGTGTGGGTCTGCCCGGAGCTGTCCGTCCAGCCCACGGTCACCTTGTCGCCGGGGTGGTACTCGGCCATGGCGTTGGTCAGCGCGTTGGCCGAGCCGATGGTCTTGCCGCCCAGCGAGGTGATGGTGTCGCCCTGGGCCAGTCCGGCCTCTTGCGCCGGGCCGTTGGTGACCACACCGGCAATGGAGGCGCCCGACACGGACGACCCGGTGTTGCCGGAGTTGCCGCCGAACCCGCCGAACCCGCCACCGCTGTTGCCGCCCGAACTACTCCCCGAGGGGTTGACCTCGACGCCCAGGAAGGCGGTCTCCCCGATGTGCACCGTCGACGACGACGACCCGGCCTCAATGGCCCGGGCGATGTTCAGCGCGGTGTTGATCGGGATCGCATAGCCCTGGGAGCCCGAGGACTGGCTGTTGGACTGGAACGAGAACCCCGCGGAAGCGGCGGTGTCCATTCCGAGCACCTGCCCCGAGGTGTTCACCAGCGCCCCGCCCGAGTCCCCCGGCTGGATGTTGGCGTTGGTCTCGATCAGGCCGCTGAGCTGCTCGGATGTGCCGTCACCCTCGTCGCTGGCCGTGATCGACTGGTTGAGTGCCGTGACGGTCCCGCCGGCTGCGCTCGGCGTCCCGCCGGTGCCGCCGGCGTTCCCGACGCCGACCACGTCCTCGCCGACCGAGGCGTTGGACGAGTTGCCGAGGTTCGCCGTCGTGAGGCCCGAGGCGTTGTGCAGCTGCAGCACGGCCACGTCACCGGTGCGGTCGTAGCCCACCACGCTGGCCGTGTAGGTCTTCTGGCTGCCCACGTCGGTGACGCTGATCGTCGTGGCGCCGTCGATCACGTGGTTGTTGGTCAGGATCACGCCGGAGGAGGTCAGCACGATGCCGGTGCCGGCGGCCTGCTCCTGCGCGTAGCCGAGCGTGGTGTTGATGTCGACCAGGCCCGGGTCGACCTTTGCCGCGATGGCGCTGGCGTCGCTCGGGCCCGAGGAGCCCGACGATCCGGAGCTGCCGCTGCCCGTGTTGCCAGTGCTACCGGAGTTGCCGGAGCCGCCGGAGAAACCCCCGCCGAAGGGGGAGCCGTTCCCGAACGGACTGCCCGAGGAGCCGGAATTCCCCGAGCCACTACCCGACGATCCCGACCCCGACGGCAGCCGCGTGCTCCCCGAAGAGGGGCCGGCTGAGAGGTTCGAGGTGTTGTTGGTCCAGGCGGCGTGGCCGATGCCGACGCCGGCGGCCAGGACGGCGAAGGCCGCGATGCCGGCCAGCACGCCGTTGCGCACGTGATGGGTGCTCGCGCCGGCTGACGCGCCGGGAGCGGGGGGCGCCGGCCACATCGGGGCACCGGGGTCGGTCGGAGGCCCGGCAAAGGGGCGCCCGGTGGGCTCACCGAGCATCGGGTTCCCGGCGAGAGCGCCCATGGCGTAGGTGCCCTGGGGGATGTCGGAGCCCTGGGGGAGGCCCATCGGCGGCGTATCCGGCTGTTGGGGCAGTTCTGACGGCGCGGGGGGTGTGGTCGCTGGCAGGGCGATGGCCTGGCCCGTGGTCTCGGGGACCGGAGTCGGGGCGGTCTCGGGCTCCGAGCTGCTCGCCGGCTGGTCTGGCGTCTGGTCGTTCTGGTCTTCGGTCACGTGCGGTCCTCCGTCTGAGCCCCGGCGTCCGGGTGCTTGTCCACGGGTTCCATTGGACACGTCAGGTCTGTATGCCAGGTCAGAGAAAGCTATGACTGACATAAATGTTGTCTGTGGCCCTCTGTTTCTTGCGGGTGCGTTGCGAGCTCGCAGCCGTTCCCGACCGAACGTTGAGGGTCCCCGACCAGGGACGCGTGTGGCACCCATGAGGCAGTCCGAGCGGGTCTACGCTGGCATCGACGACCTGTACTGCAGGGGGGCCCGTGGAAACTGCGATCTTCGACGCCGACAGCCACCTCATGGAGACGTCGGACTGGCTCGGTGAATTCGCCGACGAGTCGGTCCGCGGCCAGCTCGATTCACTGGGCCTGGAGGGCGCCGGCGCCGGCGCGGCCGAGCTGATGGCGGGTCTGCCCGGGATCTGGGAGTCCCACCGGCACCAGGACATCGGCCCCGAGGTGCTCCAAGGCCCGAAGGGATGGATGGCTCCCGGGGCCCTCGACACCGAGGTGCGCTCCCGTGTGCTCGATGCCCTGGGGATCGACGCGCAGCTCGTCTTCCCGACCTTCGCCCTCGGTCACTTTGCGCGCCGCAAGGACCCCGACGTGCTCTACGGCGGGACCGAGGCCCTGAACCGTGCGATGGCCGCTTTCTGTGCGCCCGACCCCCGGCTCAAGGCGGTGGGCTACCTGCCGCTGAACGATCCCGGCCGTGCGCTGGCGACCCTGGAAGAGGCACTCGAGGCGGGCGTCTCTGCCATCTGGGTGCCCTCGGACGCCCCGGGGGACTTCTCACCCACACACGTCGACCTCGCTCCGGTCTGGGCCTGCCTGGCGGAGGCCGGTGTGCCCTTCGTGCTCCACGTCGGGGGCGGGAAGCTCCTGCCCAGGGCTTTTCACAACAACGGCCTGCCCCGGCCCAAGGACTGGCTCGGCGGCGGTGAGAACCTGCGGTCCAAGGACTTCCCGGTGCTCCACCATTCGCCCGAGCGCTTCCTCGCCTGCATGGCGCTCGACGGGGTCTTCGAGCGTCACCCGAGGCTGCGCGGCGCCGCCATCGAGCTCGGCGCCACCTGGGTGCCGGGACTCCTGCGCAACGTCGACCACGCGCTGCGGTCGTTCTCGAAGTTCGAGCCGGCCCTGCGAGAGCTGACCCTCCTGCCGTCGGAGTACCTCCGCCGGCAGGTGCGCTTCACGCCCTTCCCGTTCGAGGACACGGCGTGGCTGCTGGAGCAGTGCGGCCCCGACCTCTTCATGTTCTCGACGGACTATCCCCACCCCGAGGGCGGGAAGCGGCCCTTCGAGACGTTCGGGGACGCGGTGGCGGGCTTCGACGAGTCGACCCGCGAGCGGTTCTTCTGGCGCAACGGGGCCGAGCTCCTCGGCCTCGCCCGACCAGGGGGCACGACATGACGACAGCCCCGACCACTTCCCTCACCGTGGAGCCGGTGGCGGGCGCGCTGGGTGCCACCGTGACCGGGATCGACCTGACCAAGGTGACGGAGGCCGCGCCGCTGGACGATCTGCGCCGGGCGCTGGCCGACCACCTCGTGCTCTTCCTGCCCGAGCAGGAGCTCAACCTCGACGGCCTGGAGCGGGTGACCGATCTGCTGGGCGGGCGCGACGTCACCCCGTTCGTGGACCCGCTGGAGGACCGGCCCTACGTCATCCGGGTCATCAAGGAGCCGACCGACGTCCTCAATTTCGCCAATGCCTGGCACAGCGACCTGAGCTACCTGCCGGCACCGCCGGCCTACACGCTCCTGCACGCCTGGGATGTCCCCGACCACGGGGGGGACACAGTGTGGTCGAACCAGTACCTGGCCTACGAGACGCTGTCGGGCGGTCTCAGAGCGACGCTCGACGGCCTCAGCGCCGTCCACTCGGCCGGCATGGCGTACGGCACGGGCGGCCTGCTCGACCAGGTGAAGGACCTCACGTCCATGGCGATCGCCCCGTCGCCCGAGGCGTACGCGGAGCACGTCCACCCGGTCGTCACCGTCCACCCCGTCACCGGGCGGCGAGCGCTGTACGTCAACCCCGTCTACACCACCCGCTTCGAGGGATGGACCAGGGAGGAGTCACACGCGCTCCTGGCCCACCTGCACCGGCACAGCATCAACGAGAACTTCACCTGCCGCCTGCGCTGGTCGGTGGGCACGCTCGCCATCTGGGACAACCGGTGCACCATGCACAACGCGTTGAACGACTACTCGGGCGTGCGCCGGGAGATGTACCGCACGAGCGTCAGGGGCGCTGCGCCCGTCGGGGTCGGCTGACCGGGTCCGACACCACCACCGCACATCGCCTTCGCTTGTGAACGCGCGCACGAGGGTCGGCCGGTGCGTCGTCGTGCCCAGCCTGAGGCACGGACTTGGTCAACGCAAGGTCAAAAGGAGCGCGGTCGGCCCGAGACCTCCGGGCAACGGCCCAATGGCACTTGTGGAGGATGAGTCGTTGCGATCGACGTCTCAGGTGGGTCTCGGGCTCGGCCGCGGAGCTCATCGGGGCAGGCCCGCGCGCGCCCTCGAGAGGAGCTCGAAGAGCGCGCGTCGTAGGCGTCCGGCCCCGCGTCGCGGAAGCGCAGCGCGCCCGAGATACGGGCCGACTCGATCACGACGACCCACTTCTCGCCCTGCCGGCAGAGGTAGAGCGTCGCACGGTCGATGACGCCACCGTGACCGGGGACGATGGAGGTGTCGTTCGCTTCCATCGGTGAGTGGAACGCCCCCCTGCGGGCCGCCTTGCTGGGCCGAATGGCCCACTGTACGGCGTGGAGCGCCGGGACGTCCCGCCGGGCGACCTCTCCCAGGGCTGGGCTGTCGGGGCGCTTACGGGACCAGGGGCACGAGCACCGGATGGACCGCGATGCTCAGCACGGCGACCAGGAGTACTCCCTGGAGGCAGGCCATGACCCCGACGACCGCCGCATCCATCCGCCGTGGAAGAGCCCAGGCGAAGGCGACGAAGAGCGGGAAGGCGGCCATGGTGTAGCGCGGGATGCTGTCCGTGAAGTACGCGCTGAAGGCGACCAGCAGCGCGCCGATCGTGTACACCCACCAACCCGCCGGGATGGCGACGCGGCCGGCACCGACCAGCGTGCCGACTCCGGCTCGACCCATCCGGTCGAGCAGCCAGATCCCGAGGCATCCGACGATCAGGGCGGCACCCGCCATGGCGTCGGGCACGAAGGTCTGCCCGCCGGGCCCCTGGTGCATCGCCGCGATCAGTCCCTCGAGCGGGGTCATGAACCAGATGAAGTGCTGGCCCTGCCAGAAGCGCTCCGAGGTGAGGAAGGCCAGCGGGGTGCCCACCATCGCCCAGCTGTAGACCATGAAGGACGCGAGCCCGAGCGGGGCGACGGCCGCGGCGACGGCCGGTCGCAGCGAGCGCCCGCGCCAGGCGGCGGGGACCGCGGTCACGATCACGGCCAGCACGACGACGGCCCCCGTGTTCCGGGTGAGCCCGGCGAGGCATGCGCACAGGGCCGCGGTCATCCAATAGCGGCGCGATAGGGCGAAGAGGCATGCGGCCGCCGCGGTGAGGAACAGTCCTTCGGTGTACGCCATGGACAGGATGTAGGCCATCGGGCAGAAGACGTAGAGCAGCACCGCCCGGTCGGCGAGTCGAGCGCCGAACACCTCCCGCACGGCGACCCAGATCGCCAGGGCGGAGGTGAGCCCGAAGATGAACGCAGCGACGAAAGCCGCATCGGGCAGGCTCAGCCGCGTCACCTCGGCCAACGCCCTGACCGCGGTGGGGAATGCCGGGAAGAAGGCCCACCGGCTCCCGTCACCCTCGTTGATCAGCTGGTGCGGGTAGCCGTGCTGGGCGATCTTGAGGTACCAGCGACCGTCCCACAGCGATCCCATGGATTGGACGACGCGCAGCTTCGGGAACATGGTCGTGGCGGCCAGCGCGGCAGCGAGGACGGCGACGCGCGAGGCGATGTAGTAGGCCGTCGGCCGCAGGAGGGGCCGCAGGCGCGTGGTCAGGCTCGTGGCGGCGATCGGTTCGGGGCGCCCGTGGGGCGCGGTGGGATCAGTGCCCGCGACCGGGATGACGGGAGACGGCGCCGCCGGCGCCGGCGCCTCAATGAGACCGGTCACGGTACGGGGGCGATGGCGGCAATCGGGTCGCGCGGTGCGGCGTCGGGCCGGAATGCCCATCCTCGCAGCAGGGAGAAGCGCGCCAGCGACGCCACGCAGCTCGCGACGGTCGCCGCCAGCGCGTCGTACGCCAACGAGGAGCCGGCGAGGGCGCCGACCACGGCGATCGCCGCCGTCGTGGCCACCAGGCTCACGGCGTAGAGGACCGCGACCACCGCGGCGAACGATGGCTGCACCGAGGGTCCTTCCCCTCCGGTACGGGAGCGCCGGGCGAGCGACCGGTGCAAGGCGGTGTTGATCAGCGTGCAGAACGCCAATGCGGCTGCGTTGGCAACCCACGGCCCGAGGGCAAACCAACCGAGAGCGAAGAGGAGCAGATAGCTCAGTGTGCTGAGGACGCCCACCCCGGCGAAGGACAGCAGCTCATCGGCGCTGACCTGGCTGCTGCCGGTCGCAGCGTCCGGGCCCTGAGCCCGCACCCGCCCGCGGTGCGGACCGCGCGCGAGACGCCAGACGCCTCGGAGGTCCTCGGCCGCGGTGGCCACGATGTCGACCGACGAGTCGGGGTCGTCGGTCCAGTCGACCGGCGTCTCGGCGACGCGCACCCCGAGCCGTTCGGCGGTGACGAGCAGTTCCGTGTCGAAGAACCAGCCGTCGTCCTCGACCAGAGGCAGGATCTGGAGCGCCCGGTCGCGCCGGATCGCCTTGAAGCCGCATTGGAAGTCTGTGATCCGGCTGCGCAGGGAGAGCCGGACGATGTGGCCGTAGGCGCGCGAAATCAGCTCGCGCTTGGGCCCGCGCACGACCCGGGAGCCGCGGGCGAGCCGGGTGCCCACGGCGAGGTCGCTGTACCCCGAGAGCACCGACCCGATGAGCGGCAGGAGCGCCGAGAGGGAGGTCGACAGGTCGACGTCCATGTAGGCCACGACCTCGGCCTCGCTGGCCGACCACGCAGTGCGCAACGCGTAGCCGCGGCCCTTGCGAGAGAGGGTCAACGCCTGCACGCCGTCGAGAACGGCCGCCAGCCGTCGGGCGATCAGTGCGGTCCCGTCGGTGCTGCCGTTGTCGGCGATCGTGACGAGGGTGCGGAACGGGAACGACTCGTCGAGGTAGCGCCGGAGCGTGGTGATGCTGGCCTCGAGGCCTTCTGCCTCGTTGTAGACCGGGACCACGATCTCGACCTCCGGTGCGGGGGCGTGGTGGCTCGACTGCGCGCGCGAGCGGTCGTGGCCACATTGCGTGCCAGTTCGCCCCGGACGAGCAGGCAGGGCCCGAGCCGCAGGTTCCATCCGATCCCCCCCTCAGGTCACGAGCGACGCAGCTGCTCAGGCACGCCCCGACGCTCCGCTTCCTGCCTCAAGGCTAGGGACAGCGGGCCTCCCGGCACATGAGGCAAAAGGACCAGATTCGAGCCCCGGCGGGCGCCGTCAGCGGTCGGTGGGCGCCTTGGGCAGGGTGACCGTGACGGGCCGGACACCCGGCGGCACGGTGAGCGTGCCGGACGTCTGGTCGACGGTGCCGGCAGAGGTCGCCTCGATGTCGCGGATGAATGAAGGGAGCTGGAAGAGCACCGGCCCCTGCGGCGCCGCGCCGCGCGGGTCGGGCTCGCCGGGCGTGCTGGAGGCGGCGGCCGATGACCGCGGTGGGGAAGTTGGCGACGGATCGGCGTCCGGGCGAACCACGCCGGCGGAGCCGCGGCCGACGATGGTGAGTCTCCGCCCGCTGGGCCACGGCGAGTCGGCCGCACCTTGTCGCCCTGCTGCCCTTGGCATGCGGCAACCACCGCGGCATCGTACCGAGGGCCTGCCCGCCCACGGGAGCTCGGGTCGGGGCGCTCGAGCTCTCCCACCACGACAGCGGCCCGCTCTGGCCGTTGGCGAGCATGAACTCGTAGCCACGATCACCTGGTCCCGGTGGCGGTCTCGCAGGCCGTCAGCGCGGTGGCTGCCCTCGGTCCCCGATAGCAGGCGCAGGGAAGCCGCCGGTCGTGCCCGGCGGCGAGCCGCGCAGGCGGCCGAAGCCGTCGGCGCAGCGCGGCCGTCACGGTGAGGCCTTGTCCGCTCAGCGTCGCACCGAGGAGGTACCCTCCCAGGCCGAGCTCGTCGAAGGGTGAGGTCCTTCGCTTCGCTCGGTTGACACCGTTGGCGTGTTCGGCTGCACCGAGAGGCAGGTGGTCGATGTGATCCGCCCGAGGACGCCGTGCACTGCTCGTGGTCGAGCCGGTTGCGGGTGCTCCGCGGCCGGCTGGCCTCGCTCGTTCCTCGTGGCGCGAGTGCGGTAGCGGCCAGCCGAGCAACGCCTCGTATTCGTCGGTCCAGTTCCCGGGCTCGTGTCGTCTGGCCTCGAAGGTCCCATGGCCTCGTCGATCGCGACGGCGGGACCGTTACCGAGGCCTGTACGAGTGGAACGGTGCAGCTGGCGCGGAGTTCTATGCACGATCCCTGTGGCGTGTCCTCGCACTGGTATAGGCCCGCGAGGGTCGATCCACTAAGGGTCGTCCCGGGCTTCCGGCGCGACGCCGTGCTCCGGGATCCTCAGGTGCTCGCTGCGGTCGCCCCCGAGGATGGTGCCGCCTGGTGGCGGCTCGTCGAAGCGGTCTGAGCCGGGCCCGGTCGCGCCGCCGCGGCATCCGCCCGCGCCTTGATGCCCAGCAGCATCTTGCGCTCCATCACCAGGCTGCCGGGCTCCATCACGTACCGGGTGAAGGCCCGGGTCGCATCCGATGCCCCGGGTTGGCGGATCCGGTTGCGGCTGACCAGCCGGGTGCCGCCGCCGTCGGGAGCGAGCACGAAGGCCCAGACCCAGTTCCCGTCGTCGGAGCGGAGCACCAGCAAGGACTCCGGGTCGAGCGACACGACCCGCAGCACCGGTCCTTTCGAGCCCAGCTGCCAGCTGTCGCCGACCTCGAGGTCCTGGTACTCGTCGAGGATCTCGTCAGAGCTGTGCATGTCGAGCCCTGCCAGGTTCTCGATCCAGTCGTAGGTGTACGCCCCGGCTCGGGAGGGCCTGGGCCAGAGCGGACTGAATGTGTGGTGTAGATGGAAGCATCTGGACGATCCAGGGCCAGACCGATGACGGTGCCACGCCGATGCCGATCGCCCTCGTGGTCACGACGTCGGGGTCTTCGAGGAGCTCGTCGCCGGGCAAGGTCATGCCCGCTTCTTCCTCCGTGGCACCCCAGGTCAGGCACCAGGGACGCCACCGCGGGTAGGTCAGCACGGCCAGGCCGCCGGCGCACGCCAGCCCGGCCAGGGCACGGAGGGCGACGGAGGCGGGCCGAATGTGCATGGTCCCATTTGACGGCCGCGTCCACTGCCGGACCAGGGGCAGAGGTCACACCCTCGGCGCCTGGCCCTGCCACGGGTTAGGGCCGGAACACCACCTTGATGGCGTGCGAGCGCTGCCGGTCGATGGCCGTCTCGATGGCGTCGCGGTAGTCCTCGAGCCCGAACTCGTGCGTGACCACGACCGAATCGGGCAGGAGCCCGGCGGCGAGGACGTCGAGCGCCCGGTCGACCGAGTGCCGGCCCGGTCCGCCCGCCAGCCCCGGCGATGACGACGCGTCGACGGTGTGGTCGATGGCGCCGACCAGCGCGGCCTCCTTGTACCAGATCGGGGTGAGGTCCACCTCGCTGATCCCGGCCGCGCCGAGCAGGAGCACCGTGCCCCGGTGTGCCACCGCGCGCAACGCCTCGGTGACCGACTGCGGGGACCCCACCGCTTCGATCACGTAGGGGAACCCTCCCATCAGCATCTGGTGTCGCTTGCGCCCCACCACCCGCGTCCCGGTCAGCGAGGCCAGCTCGTCCCAGTGGCCGTTGTCCGGGTCGCTGAGCACCACGTGGTCCGCCCCGCACGCGGCGGCCGCCGCGCCCTGATGGGGGTGCCGGGCCAGCACGGTGACGGGGGAGTGCGGGAACAACCCCCGCAGCGCGGCCAGCGCGGCCAGGCCGATGATGCCGGCGCCGACCACCAGCACGGGGTCGCCGTCGTCGGGCATCGCCCGCATGAGGGCGTGACAGGTGATGGAGACCGGCTCGTAGAGGCTGGCGCCCCGGTCGCCGATTGCGTCGGGGAGCGGATGGAGCATGGACTCGTGGGCGAGCACGGAGTCGGCCCACCCTCCGCCCAGGCCCTGCGTGTAGCCGAGCGAGCGTCCAGAGCTGAGTATCCGGCTGTCCAGGTTGAGGCACGACGACGTCCAGCCGCGGGCGCAATTGGCACACGGCGGGTCGATCCCCCGGGGCAGGCAGGGGATGCACGGGTCGACCACCACGCGCGTCCCGGTCCCGATGGAGCACCCGGCTCCGGCCTCGACGACGCGTCCCGCCGTCTCGTGGCCGAGGACGAAGGGGAAGGTGCCGATGGACGCCAGGGTGGGCGACGGCCCGGTGTTGTGGGCGAACAGGTGCAGATCGCTGCCACAGATGCCGCCCGTCGTCACCGCGATCCGTGCCCACGACGGTCCCGGGAGCTCGGGCTCGGGAAGCTCGGAGAGCGAGGCGGGGAACTCGGGGTCCACCATGTCGAACACGACGGCGCGCACCGCGTGAGCGTAGGCGCGCCGGGCCGGCGGCTCACCTGCGGTGGTGCTGGCCTAAGGTGCCCGGCCATGCGAGTGTCCGACGCCACTCTCGCCGAGGTACGCGAGCGGGGCTTCTCGCTCATGGAGGGCTTCCTCGCTCCAGAGGAGCTGGCGGCGGCCCAGGATGCTCTCTGGAAGCACTTCCCCCGCCCGGAGGAGTACTTCGCGGATCCGGACCGGTTCGCGGGCTACGCGGCCAGCCAGTTCGCCGGCGTGGAGGAGTTCCCGTACCGCTCGTGGGATCTCAATCGTCTGGCGATCCATCCCGACCTCGTCGATGCGGCCGAGCGCTACCTCGAGACGACCGAGCTCCATCTCTACAAGGTGGAGCTGTGGGCCAAGTACGCCGGCGCCGTGGACTACGACCAGCCACTGCACCGTGACTACGGGAGCCACAGCCTCGTCGTGCCCCGCCCCGAGACCCGCTACCAGCAGCTCACGACGTTCATCTACCTGTCCGACGTCACCGAGGACGACGGGCCGACCCGCATCGTGCCCTTCGACAGCGGCAAGGACGTGCCCTACACGCCGCTGTACCTCCCCTTCGGGTCGCTGGCCGACCTCGAGGTGCCGTGCACCGGACCGGCGGGGTCACTGCTCGTCTACCGGACCGACATCCTGCACCGCGGCTCGGACTTCGCGGCGCCTGGGCGATCGCGCTTCTCGCTCCTCGCCGACTACCAGGTCCGCGGCACGACGTGGGGCGGCAAGATGGCCTGGCCGAAGCAGTCACCGGAACGGTGGGCCAGGTTCATCCCGCAGTGCAGCGAGCGCGAGCGCGACCTGTTCGGCTTCCCCCGCCCCGGCGACCCGTACTGGACCGCGGCGACGCTCGAGGGCGTCGCCGCCCGGTACCCGGGCATCGACCTCGCGCCCTATCGGGAGGGCGCCCGCCCTTAGGGGGGCGCCCTCCATCGATGGGCTACGTTGCACGGACGCGCAACCAGCGATGAAGGAGGAGCGGACATGCCGGCACAGGTGATCTTGGAATTCGAGGGTGTCACGACGAAGGAGTACGACGCCGTCAACGACGCGCTCGGCCTCGACCCGGCGACCGGTGGGGGCGACTGGCCCGACGGGCTCCAGCTCCACGCGGCGGGGTTGGACGAGGACGGCGACCTCGTGGTGACCGAGGTGTGGGACACCCCCGAGCACCAGGCCAGGTTCATGGACGAGCGCCTGGCCGAGGCGCTCGTCAAGGGAGGCATCAGCGGCCCGCCGTCGAGCGTCACGTGGATCGAGCTGGTGGCGCAGCACAGTCCAGCGGGCTGACTCACTCGACCTTGAGCAGGCTGGCCGGGCGCGATCGCGCCGCAACCAGGGCCGGACCGACGGCCAGCAGGTTGGCGACGAGCAGGGCTCCGACCGCCACCGCAGCGATGGTCCAGCCCGCGATGACGGTCACCGGCACCACACCGAGGCTGCCGGCGAACGCGCCCCAGACCCAGCGGCCCACCACGATGCCCAGGGGTATCCCGACGACGATCCCGACCAGGGCGACGGTGGTGGTCTGGCACGTCACCGACAGCGCGACCTGCCGGCGCACGAAGCCCAGGGCCTTGAGCAGTCCCACCTCCCTGCGGCGCCGGACGACACTCACCACGAGCACGTGGAGCAACGTCGCCACGCCGAAGACGATGAGGACCAACCCGAAGAGCAACGGGAAGTTCACGGCCTGGCCGAAGTTGACCAGGTTGGTCGGGGGGGCCGGCAGGTACGCCTCTGAGGGATAGGCCCTGGTGAGCCGGGTCAGGGCAGCGCGCCCGCCTGCTCCCGGCTCGGCCTTCACCAGGAAGGAACCCCCGGTGGCGAAGAGGGTCCGCAGGACGCAGGCCTGGACCCGCGGACCCGGCGGGCACCGGACGCCCAAGAGGCCGTCGAGGGTGAAGATCGCACCCGAGCCCAGCCCCGCCGTGCCGAACCCCGTCGACGTGACGGCCGTGCCGACGACGCGGTACGACCTTGTGCGCGTCCGACCACCGGCCCCGGGGGCGGTGACGCGGACTGTCGAGCCGATGGAGGCCCCGACCTGGCGCAGGGTGGTCCTGCCCAGTACGACCTCGTCGTCCGCCGCGGGGCTCCGTCCGCCGTCCGTCGTGATGAGCAGCCCGCCACGGATGCTCTGACCCGCCAGCGCGTCGACGGTCCGGCCGTCGATGGTCACGTCGCCGCTGACGCCGGCGGTGATGTTCGTGAGGGCGCGGGCGCGGTCCAGGGACGTGAGCATCTGGGCCGCCTGTTCGTAGGTGCCGCTGGTGTTGATGCCGAAGGTCAGGTCGTACGACTGGCCGTAGAGCGCCGGCGTGCTCGTGAGATGCGTCAGGCTGGCACCGAACACCGCTGTCCCACACAGGGCCGTCACCGCCAGGACCGATCCCACCAGGGCCGTGCCGACCGGGACCGCGCCACGGCCGCTCCCTCGTTCGAGGGCGTGTCGGACGCCCACCACCACACTCGGGGGGGCTCCGACTCTGACCAGCCAGGACACCACGCGGGACGGGTGTGTCGCCGGCTCGGCGTCTGCGCTCGGCCTGGTGCGGGCGGTCCGGACGGCCGGCCAGATCGCCAGGGCGAGGACGACGACGACCGTCGCCGCCGCCCCGGAGAGCAACACGAGGGGATCGAAGACAAACCCGAGAGCGGGCTCGGCGAGTCTCGCCTCGCCGACGGGAGTGAGGGGGGACAGCGCGAAGGCCAGGAGGACACCTCCGAGGGCTCCCACCACGCCGATGAGCAGCGCCCGGGCCATGCCGAGCGCCACCAACCGACGACGGGAGAGGCCGAGAGCGCTCAACGTGGCGAACGTGTCGGACTCGACCGCGGCCTGGCGGGCCAGGGCCTGGGTGATGACGATCACGCCGACCAGCGCGGCCAGACCGGCCAGGATCCACCACCCGACGGCCTGGGGATGGATGGACAGCTCGATCGCCTTGGCATCCGTATCGAGGTCGGTCACCGAGAGCGCGCCGAGCGCCCGGACACGCGTCTCGAAGCGGGGGAGATCCGCTGCGCCGTGCCGGAGCCGGACGAGGTAGGCATAGACGGTGACCGAGCGCGCGCCGTCCTCCCGGGCGAAGGCCTGTGTGGTGTAGAGGTCATAGGACGGGGTGTTGGTGTTCGGGAACTCCGTCTCGCTCGCCTCGATCCCGACCACGCGGAGGTCGACTGTCGGGCCGTGCGGCGTGAAGCTTCCGTTCCCCAGCGCGGCGCTCCTCTGGGCCGGCGATGCGAAAGGCACCCGGATGACCGTGCCGAGATGCACGCCGTCGTCGCGCTGGAGCGTGAAGGACGCCAGGACCTGGTCCGGATCCGACTGGTTCGGCATCCGACCCGCCACCAGCTTGGCCAGGCGCGGCAGGTCCGGCGGAGCCACCTCGAAGATGCCGAACTCCTGTGAGTTGATCGGTCGCGAGCAGTCGCAGGTCGGCTGGCCCCCGAGGGGGATTCCCACCGCCGCCGCCGATCTGACCTCGGGCAGCTCGGCCACACGGGGAAGTGGCTTCTCGGAGTAGAAGAAGGCGTCGTAACCGTGGGCGGCGTCGTAGCCGGGGAAGGCCGCGGCGGTACGGCTCCCGGCCGACGCGGTGGCGAGCACCACCCCGCTCACCAGCGCGATGAGCAGGGAGAGCAGCAGCCACGATCGCCAGCGGTGGCGCAATTGGGCGCGCAGCAACAGAGCGAGAACCGCCAAGTTTCGACCTCCGGTAGCCGAGTCTGCTCGTCCGGCCCGGGGGTCACAAGGGCGCCACCTCACATCCGGCGGTCGTGGTGACACCACCAGCTGCCCGGGCACGAGACGGCTGCATCGGCACGCGCCCTACCGGGCGGTCGGTGTCAGGTCGTCTTCAAGAGCTCTGCCAAGAGCGCATCGACCCTGTCCGCGATCTCGTCGCGAATGGGCCGGACGTCCTCGAGCGGCTTGCCCGCGGGATCGGGCAGTTCCCAGTCCACGTAGCGCTTGGCGGGGTAGACGGGGCACGCGTCGCCGCACCCCATGGTCACGATGATGTCCGCGCCCCGGGCCATGTCGTCGGTCAGCTTCTTGGGCTTCTCCGCCGAGATGTCGATGTCCCACTCGGCCAGGGCGGCGACCACGGCCGGATTGAGCTCCTCGCCGGGCGCTGAGCCGGCGGAGTGGACAGTGACCCGTTCGCCGGCTCTCTTCGAGAGGATGGCGGCGGCCATCTGCGACCGTCCCGCGTTGTGGACGCACAGGAACAGCACCTGCGGCAAGTCCGTGCTCATGGATCAGCTCCGATCTGATGGGGGAAGAGGATGTCGCCCGCCTGTTCCGAGGTCATGTTCGGGTACAGCACCTTGATCAGCCCGACGGCGAGAATCCCTCCGACGATCTGCGCCCCGATGAAGCTCGGTGCCGACGAGGGGGCGATCCCGGCGAAGGTGTCGGAGAACATCCGGCCCACGGTGATGGCCGGGTTGGCGAAGCTGGTGGAGCTGGTGAAGAAGTAGGCGGCGCCGATGTAGGCACCCACCGCCGCCGGCGCCGTCCTCGAACGCCCGGAGCGAGCCAGTGCGAAGATCACCAGGAGGAGCCCCAGCGTGGCAACGATCTCGGAGAGAAAGTGCGCCGGCGACGCGCGGTGCTTCGTCGAGATCTCGAACGCGGCCTTGGAGAACATGACGTTCGCCACGACGGCACCGAAGGCACATCCTGCGACCTGGGCCGGGAGGTACGCCGTCGCGTCCCGCCAGGACAGGCCGCCGAAGGCGGCATCGACGAACGACACCACGGGATTGAAGTGGCCGCCCGAAACCGGCCCGAACATCAAGATGATGGCGAACAGGCCGGCGGCCGTTGCTGCCGCGTTCTCGAAGAGCTGCAGCCCCGTGTTCCCTGGGGAGAGCTGCTGCGCGGCGATGCCGGACCCGATGACCACTGCGGCCAGGAACGCGCTGCCGATGAATTCGGCCGTCAGTCGGCGCCACAGCGCCACCTTGCTCACGACCGTGCTCCGGTGCTCTGCCGACCCAG
Organism: uncultured Acidimicrobiaceae bacterium; assembly: GCA_963824195.1. GTDB lineage: Bacteria > Actinomycetota > Acidimicrobiia > Acidimicrobiales > RAAP-2 > Bog-473. The sequence continues at coordinate 37,924 of CAWGOJ010000011.1, forward strand.
AGAGGAGTCGGTCAGCAGCACGCCACGGTGCTGACCGTGGGAGTCGCAACCGCCACGACGTCCGGCGTGCAGCACGTCCCGTCGCCGGCGACATCAGACTCGGCCGGCGCATCGGCCAGGACGGTGTAGACCTCCCACGGGGCCCCGTCGGGATCCTCGACCCACACCTTGTCCTGCACGGCGTAGCAGCACGTGGTCTGCTCCTCGTCCACCGTGGCCAGTCCCGCTCCGGAGAGCCGCCCGCTGGCCTCGGCCACCTCGCCGGGATCCGCCACCTCCACCCCGAGGTGGTTCAGGGCACCGTCGACACCGCGGCCTCGAAGGTCGGGGTGCTCCATCAGCACCAACTTCAGCGGGGGGTCGTCGACGGCGAAATTGGCATAGCCAGGGCGGACCTTCGCCGGGCTGGTGCGGAACAGCTTCGAATAGAAGTCGATGGCCTCGTCGAGGTCAGAGACGTTCAGGGCCAGTTGGACGCGTGCCATGGGGACTCCTTATAGATTGATTGACATCGATTAGTTGAGTGTGCCCAATACATTGACGGTTGTCAATAGGAGATGAGGTCCATGGTCCCTCGAACCGCAACCAGAGTCTCCGCGTCCCGGGCGGCCGCCTGCTGCCCGGCCATCACCGATGCGGCGCTCACCGAGCACGACGCATCGGACCTCGCCGGAGTCTTCGCCGCCCTCGGCGACCCGGTGCGGCTCCGCTTGCTCTCCATCGTGGCGACGGAGGGCGAAGTGTGCAGCTGCACCCTCGAGGGACCGCTGGCGAAGAGCCAGCCGACCATCTCGCACCACACGAAGGTCCTCGCCGAAGCGGGGCTGATCGAGGGCGAGAAGCGGGGGCGTTGGATGTGGTGGCGCGTCGTTCCGGCGCAGATGCAGCGGCTGCGCGACCTTCTGGGAGGGTGAGGCGGTGCCCAGGCTGACAACATCGCCCGGACGATCGCCGATCACATCGGGCGCGGCGTGGGCCGCCCGCGACGTCGCCGACCCGGCGGACTGGTCCACCCGTCTGTCGACCGCGCAACAGCAGGACATCATCGGCGCCGCCAAGGCTCTCGCCGGAAGCGGTGACCAGACACACGACGCGCTCGGGGCCCTCTTCGACCTGCCGAGCATGCGAGCCGACATCACCGACTGGGTCGACGCGTTGCGGGCTGGCCGTGGCTTCGTCCTCGTGCGGGGATTCCCGACCGAGGAGCTGACTCCACGTGAGACGGAGATGGCGTACGTCGGGCTCGGACTGCAGATGGGTACGCCGGTGAGTCAGAACGCGGCGGGAGACCTCCTCGGCCACGTTCGAGACGAGGGGGTGGCTCGCCGTGACCCCAGTGTGCGGCTCTACCAGACCCGCCAACGCCAGGACTTCCACACCGACGGAGCCGACATCGTAGGACTGCTGTGCCTCCACCCGGCCCGCACCGGAGGACAGAGCAGGATCGCCAGCTCGGCGACGGTCTACAACCGGATCCTGGCGGAACGCCCCGACCTCATCGAGGTGCTGTACCAGCCGATGTTCTGGGACCGCAACGGTGAGGAGTCGGTGGGCGAGGACCCGTACTTCGCCCTTCCCGTGATCAGCGAGGTGGCGGGCGCGCCGCGGGTCTTCTTCATCGGCTGGTACATCCGAGATGCTCAGCGCCACCCGGCAGCGCCTCGACTGACGGCACAACAGAGCGAGGCGATCGAGCTCATCGAGAGGATCGCCAACGACGAGTCGGTCCACCTCGAAATGGATTTTCGGCCGGGTGACATCCAGTGGCTGGCCAACGACCGCATTCTGCACAGTCGGGAGGCCTACGAGGACCATCTCGGTCCGGAGAAGCGTCGGCATCTCTTGCGGCTGTGGCTGGCGGCGCGCACCTTTGCGAGCGTGAACGACCACTTGCGGGAGGGCATCCCGGTCAAGGACAGCCTGCGATCGCGAACCGAAGGGAGCTGACATGACGACATCGGATGCGGAGAGGATCTACCACGCGGTGCGGGAGCGTTACGCCCTGGCGGCCCGGGAAGCGGGGTCGTGCTGCGACACGACCGGCAGCGCGTCGGATCTGATCGGCCGCACGTTGTATTCCGACGAGGACACCGGTGCACTGCCCGAAGCGGCGTTGGCTGCATCGCTCGGCTGCGGCAACCCCACCGTGCTCGCCGACCTGCACCCCGGTGAGGTGGTCCTCGACCTCGGTTCGGGTGGGGGCATTGATGTGCTGCTCTCCGCCAGACGGGTCGCCCCATCCGGCATGGCCTACGGCCTCGACTTCACCCCGGAAATGCTGGACCTGGCCCGGCGGAACCAGGCTGAGTCCGGGGTGACCAACGCCGAATTCCTCGAGGGGACCATGGAGTCGGTGCCGCTGCCCGACGAGTCGGTCGACGTGGTCATCTCGAACTGCGTGGTCAACCTCTCACCGGACAAGCCGGCGGTGTTGCGAGAGGCGTACCGGGTCCTGCGGCCCGGAGGTCGCCTCGCCATCTCGGACATCGTGTTGCGCCGGCCACTGCGGGGGGAGATCCTGCACGTGATGGGTCTGTGGACCGGATGCGTCACTGGCGCCCTGCTCGATACGGACTACGCGGAACAGCTGGCCCGGGCGGGCTTTGGGGAGGTCGACATCGAACCGACGCATGTCTACGACCGAGCCGACCTGACCAGCATGGCGGGCGATCTGTCCTCTCACGGAGCGATTCCGGCCACCCTGGACGTCCAGCGGACGTTGAAGGAGCTGGACGGGGCCGTGATGAGCGCCTTCGTGAGGGCTCGCAGGCCGACCCACGAGTAGATCTGGACCCGTTAGCCGTCGAGCAGCCTGATCGCGGCCTCTCGGTTCGGAACGCCCAGTTTTCGCAAGATCGCCGATACGTGGCTGCGTACCGTGGTGGTCGAGACGAACAGGCGCTCGGAGATCTCGGCCGTCGTCGCACCCGTCCGCATCAACTCGAGCACATCCCATTCCCGACCGGTGAGGCGGGCCGCCGGGCCTTCGGCCACTGCGACGCGGCGGTGCTCGCGATCCCGGAACTCCTCGACGAGGCGTGCAACGAGCGTCCCGGGAAGCGTGGCTTCCCCGTTGAGAACTCGATGCAGCGCGTCCCCGATGGTGTCCTCGTCGAGTCCCTTCAAGAGGTACCCGGATGCTCCGGCCCGCAGGGCGTCGAACAGGTCCTCGTCCTGTCTGGACACGGTGAGCATCACCACCGCGGTGCCCGGAAGGGCGGAGGTGATGCCGGCGGTTGCCGCGATCCCGCTGCCGGGCATGTTGATGTCGAGCAGGCAGACGTCAGGGCGCTCGCGCTTGGCGGCGCGGAGTGCCGAATCGGCATCGGCCGCTTCCGCGCAGATCCGGAATTCCCCACTTTGCTCCAACGCCGTCCGGACCATGGCGCGGGTTCGAGCGTGGTCGTCGGCCAGGAGAACGCTGATGTGTGTGGTCATGGCACAGCCACCTCGACCCGGGTCCCATGTGACGGCGCCGAATTGAGGCTGAGGAGGCCGCCGACCGACTCGGCCCGCTCCTTCATGCTCAAGAGGCCGAAGCCCCCCGACGGAGAGGCGGCATCGGGGTCGAACCCGCATCCGTCGTCCTCGACGACCAGGCGAATTCCGTCCTCACGCTGCAGCATGACGGTCACCTGGCTCGACGCGCCGTGCTTCGCCGCGTTGGTCATTGCCTCCCGCAGGATCCGAAGGAGGTTCTCGGTCACGTCACCGGCGATCTCGATGTCATCGGAGAGCTCGAGATGGACAGCCAGGTCGAGACGTTCTCCGAGATCTTCCGCTGTCTGCGCGACGGCGGAGGCCAAGGATTGGGGCTGGGCCGCGGATAGAACCGTGATGGCCCGTCGTGCCTCGTCGAGCGCGCGGTCCGCGGCATCGGCCAGCTCTCCCAACTCGAGCGATTCGTCGGCGCCCCGGGTCGGTCGTCGCGTCTTGCTGGCGATGAAGGCCAGCTCGTGGGCCAGGCCGTCGTGCAACTCTCGCGCGATCCGACGACGTTCCTCTGCCGTGGCTTGCTGCTCGAGCTTCTGGTGAGCGGCCCAGTTGGACAGCGCAAGCTCGAGCAGGTGGCCGAGCGCGACGCATCGGTCCACACACTCGGTCGGCACGGTCACGCCCCGGGTCGCGATGCCCAGGACGCCGTGGAACTTGCCATCGGGGTACACGGGCACCCATACGCCGTGGGTGATGCCGGTGTCGTCCAGCACGGCCCTGAAGGTCGGCCCCACCTCCAGGTTGTCGAAGCTGCCCACGACGGGCCGACCGGTCCGGACGGCTTCCTCGAGGGGTGGATGCTCGTGGAGAGGCCAGCCCGTCTCGACGAACATCCCGGATTCGTCGAACTGTGCCCCAATCTGCACGACCCCGTCCTCAATCAGGAGATACGACGCCCGACGCACCTCGGAGCCCGGCGGCGAAGCAATGTGCGCCGCCAGCTGGGCACCCAAGGCCATGATGGCCGGCGGGTCCACCGCCAGCGTGAGCTGACGTGCCGCCGAGTTGATCGCCTCTTCCTGACGCAAGAGCCTCCCCGTGCGCTCGTTCGACCTCATCAGGAGATCACGGAGGGAGTGGATGGCGACGGAGAACATGGTGGCGATGGCACCGAAGAGAAGCAGGCGCCGAGCGGTCGCGGCCGCCACGTGGGGGGTGGCGAGCGAGACGCCGAGCAGGGCGACGACGATCACACCCACCACGACCGCCGACTCCCAGCGACGACCGTAGAGGGCGACTCCGACGACAGGTATCAGCAACAACGCGCCGAGTCCGCTGGAGACGCCGCCGGTCGCGATCATCAGGAACGTGACGGACGTGATGTAGATGCCCACTCGGATCAGCCAGGTGCGGGGCACGGCAACCCGCCGAAACACGACGATGCAGGCCGACAGGACGAGCAGAACGGTGCTCACCCAGAAGGCGCCCATGTCGGTGGGGCCGGGGGGCCATGCGGCGCTGACCTGGCCGACGACGGCGACGGCGGCAAAGGGCAGCCAGCGGATGAGCCGATCACGGAGCGAAATGATCTGCACTGACTGGGTATCGGCTGGTCTTGGTGCGGCTTTGAGCGTCCCGTCGCCGAGATCGGCTCCGTCCTGCGTCGACATGTGTCCATCGTCGCGTAGGCGGGCCGCTCGACCTGGGATTCCCGGGATGGATCCGGCTCTCGAGCTGCGACGAGTACCGGCGCGGGCGCGCAACGGCCCCGCCTGAACACGGCGGGGCCGTCGGGCGGCTTAGGAGAGCGCCGTCCCTCCCGTCGGCCGTAGAGGCCCGGGCCTGGAGCAGCCGGCGCGTCCAATTCCCTCAACGGTCCCCGACGCGGGTGTCCGGCGCGCAATTCGGGCGCCTGGAGGGGCGCCGACGTCACAGGAGGGCCGCCGAGGTCCCCCCGGTGTGTCCAAATGGCTCAGCGCTCCTCAAGGTGGATGACGACGGCTCCGAAGCCCTTTGAGTCAGACGCACGACCCCGCCCGAATGACAGAAGAGGGATGACCGAGGATGAAGACCAGGCTCGCCAAGATCTCGACACGGATGAAGGTCCTTTCGGCCGTCGCCGGAATTGTGCTGGCTGGCGCCGGCGCATATGCGGCCACCAACTGGGTGGTCGGGTTGGGCGCCGGCTCGTCCGGTGAGGGCCAGTCGGCGACGATCTCGAACCTCACGATCACCGCCGTGGCCTCCCCGGCAGCGAGCAACGTGCTCTTCCCGGGGGGCAGTGGCGACGTGGTCGTGAGCATCGCCAACCCGAACCCGTACCCGGTCACGATCACCGCCATTCAGTTGCCGACGAACACGACCTACGCGACGGGGTACACGACGAGCGCGCTGACGACGACGCAGACGGGGTGTCTGGCCGCAACGCCGAGCGCGGTCACCTGGAACTACTCCACCGCCACGAGTGGCAGCTCCCATACGCTGACCACGGCCCTGACCGTCGGAGCGAGCGGCCAGGCGAACAACCCGCTCGCGGTGACGTTGACGAACGATGCCAGCATGGCCTCGACCAGCCCGTCGGCCTGTGCGAACACGTACTTCTCCATGCCCTCCTTGACGGGGGTGACAGCAACCGGTGGAGCCGCGACGTCCACGACGACTCCCGCAACCGACAGCTGGACCAGCTGATCGATCGGTCTCGCTGAGCACGGACCGGACTGACGAGGTGCGGGGGGACGACCACCTACGGGTTGCCGTTCCCCTCGCCCTCACCCTGCTGGTGGTCGCCGCGCTGGTCGTCCTCGTGGGCGCTCCGGCGGTCGATGCGGCGACCAACTGGGTGGTCCACGTGGCCTCGACGAACTCGGGAGAGGCGCACGCCCAGGTTCTCCCCGCCGCGCCGGCGGGTCCCGCCGCCAGCTGTGCGGCGCCGACGACCTCCAAGACGATCAAGGTGACGTGGAGCGCCGTCACGCACGCCACGACCTACTCGGTCTTCGAGGCCACCACGTCGGCCACCGGCACCTACACCTCGGTGGCGACCGGTGTGACGACGACGTCGTGGACGAGCGGCACGCTGACCGCCGGCACCAACTACTGGTTCGAGGTGACCGCCCTCATCGGCACCAACTGGACCAGTGTCAAGTCGGCGGCAACGGGGGAGAGCACGATCAACAGCAGCAATCCGTTCTGCATCCAGCCGTAGGGCCGGGGCCCGGGATCGTGGTTCCGCTGCCCCGGACGGAGAAAGAGGGATGTTGCCCGGCGCGAGATGGCATCATTCCGGGCGATCATCCGTACCAGCGAGCAAAGGATGTCGCCCCATGAGCTTTCGCGTGATCCAGTGGGCCACCGGTGGGGTCGGCCGTGCCGCCATGGAGGGGGTCCTGGCCCACCCCGACCTCGAGCTGGCCGGCGCCTGGGTCCACAGCCCGGCCAAGGAGGGGGTGGACCTCGGCACGCTGCTTGGTCGTGACGACCTCGGCGTGGCTGCGACCGGTGACGTTGACGCCCTGCTGGCCACCGAGGCCGACTGCGTCCTCTACAGCCCGATCTTCGCGGATCCGACGGTGGTGGCCGCCATCCTCGAGTCGGGCAAGAACGTGGTCACCCCGCTCGGCTGGTTCTATCCGCCGCCCGAAGAGCGTGAGAAGTTCGACGCCATCGCTCGGGGCGCCGGCGTGACCCTGCACGGCACGGGGATCAACCCCGGCGGGATCACGGAGCGATTCCCGCTCATGATCTCGGCCCTTTCGGGCTCGATCACCCACGTGCGGGCGGAGGAGTACTCCGACATCCGCACCTACGGCGCCCCCGACGTGGTGCGCGACTGGATGCTGTTCGGCAAGACCCCTGGGGAGGCCCGCGCCAGCGTCATGATCGACGCGCTCGGTGGCGGCTTCCGCCAGTCGATCTTCATGGTCGCCGACGAGATGGGCTTCGACGTCGAGCCCCAGTTGAAGACGACCCACGAGATGGCTGTGGCCACCGCGCCGATCGACTCGCCCATCGGCCCGATCGAGCCGGGGACGGTGGCGGCGCAGAGGTTCAAGTGGGAGGCAGTCGTCGACGGTGAGCCGGTGATCACCGCCGCGGTCAACTGGCTGATGGGTGAGGAGCACCTCGACCCCGCCTGGACGTTCGGTGAGGGAGGGGAGCGCTTCGAGGTGGAGATCACCGGCGACCCCAGCTGCCTCACCACATTCAAGAAGCTGCACCCCGAGACGGTAGAGGCCGGCCTCATCCGTAATCCTGGTGTCGTCGCCACCGCCCTGCACTGCGTCAACGCCATCCCCTACGTGTGCCGGGCCGAGCCCGGGCTGCTCACCTACCTCGATTTGCCCCTGGTGGCCGGCCGCGCCGCTCCGGGCTTGCACCGCGACCGGCGGGGAGCGTCGACGCCGGGCCCGGCATGATCCTCGATCGCTTCGCGATTTCCGGGCGGGCAGCGATCGTCACCGGCGCCGGGCTCGGGATCGGCCGGGGCATCGCCATCGGGCTGGCCGAGGCCGGCGCGGACGTGGTCGTGGCGGCTCGCACGGTGGCCGACCTCGAGGAGGTCGCCGGTCACATCCAGGACCTGGGTCGCCGGGCCGTCGTCGTCCCGACCGACGTCACCGACGCCGTCGCCTGCGAGCGCCTCGTCACGCGCACGGTCCAGGAGTTCGGCCGCCTCGACATCCTGGTCAACAACGCGGGCGGCGCCATGCCCCGGGCGGCCATGGAGACCAGCGAGGGCTTCATGGCCCGCACGTTCGCCTTCAACGTCACCGCCCCGCTGACGCTCACCAAGCTCGCGGCGCGCCAGATGGTCGACACCGTTGGTCAGGGTGCGGTCGTCAACATCTCGTCGCGCTCGGCCAGCATGACCCAGACGATGTTCGTCGCCTACGGCGCGGCCAAGGCGGCGCTCGACCGGATGACCCGGAACATCGCGCCTGAGTTGGCCCCGCGGGTGCGGGTGAACGCCATTGACGTGGGCGGGGTGGCCACACGCTCGCTCGAGATCGTGCTCACCGACGACACCCTCCGGCAGCAATTCGTCGACGGCACCCCGATGCGCCGGCCGGGCCAGCCAGAGGACATCGCGTGTGCCGTCCTCTACCTCGTGTCCGATGCCTCGTCATGGGTGACGGGCAAGGTGTTCGAGATCGACGGAGGCACCGAGGCGCCTTCCATTCACGTCCCGCCGCCCGTGCTCAGTCCTCGCCGACCTGAGGGTGAGGTCGGCGAGGACTGAGCGGCCCGGCCGCGAGCTCCCTCTTCCGCTTCGCTCATCGCCGCCCGGGCGACGAAGACTCGGATCTGGCCTACTCTTTCGCCCAAGGCGGGAAGGAGAAAGGGGGCTCGGTGGTTGCCACCGAGAACGTCGCGATTCTCTTCACCGATCTGGTCGGCTCCACCGAGCTGACTGCTGCGTTGACCCCCGACGCCGCCGACGAGTTGCGTCGGGCACACTTTTCGGCGCTGCGCCAGGCCATCACCGCGTCGGGGGGCACCGAAGTAAAATCCCTGGGTGACGGCCTCATGGTCGTGTTCCCAATTGCCTCTGCTGCCCTCTCGTGTGCCGTGGCCATGCAGCAGGCCGTCGACCGGGACAACAGGAATGCGATCCGCGTCCTGCAATTGCGCGTGGGCATCAGCGCCGGCGAGGTCACGAGAGAGGCAGACGACTACTTCGGCGAACCGGTGATCGAAGCGGCCCGTCTGTGCGCGCGTGCCGACGGCGGCCAAATCCTGGCGGCGGCACTCGTCCGGGCCATGGCTGGTCGCCGCAGCCCGTTCGTCTTCTCACCGCTCGGTGCGCTCGATCTCAAGGGTTTGCCGGAGCTGGTCGAGACCATCGAAGTCAGCTGGCCATCGCTGGTGGACGGCGGAGCGGCCCGCGAGATACCACCGCCGCCGCGCCTGGAGACTGTGCCGTCCATCGGTGTGATCGGACGCGATATCGAAGCGGCCGTGCTTGCGGACGCCTACAAGCGAGTGTCGGCGGGTGAGGGGCGCGAGATCGTCTTGGTCTCTGGTGAGGCGGGTATCGGCAAAACGACGCTGGCCACGCAGGTGGCGCGTGCCGCATTCGGAGCCGGAGCGGTTGTGCTGCTCGGTCGCTGCCAGGAGGACCTTGGCTCTCCCTACGGGCCGTTCGTCGAGGCGCTGTCGCACTACGTCTCCTACGCCGCCGACGATGCTCTGCGCGCCCATGTGCGGTTCGGTGAGGTCGGCGAGGACTGAGCGGCCCGGCCGCGAGCTCCCTCTTCCGCTTCGCTCATCGCCGCCCGGGCGACGAAGACTCGGATCTCGGCCTACTCTTTCGCCCAAGGCGGGAAGGAGAAAGGGGGCTCGGTGGTTGCCACCGAGAACGTCGCGATTCTCTTCACCGATCTGGTCGGCTCCACCGAGCTGACTGCTGCGTTGACCCCCGACGCCGCCGACGAGTTGCGTCGGGCACACTTTTCGGCGCTGCGCCAGGCCATCACCGTGATCGGGGGGCACCGAAGTAAAATCCCTGGGTGACGGCCTCATGGTCGTGTTCCCAATTGCCTCTGCTGCCCTCTCGTGTGCCGTGGCCATGCAGCAGGCCGTCGACCGGGACAACAGGAATGCGATCCGCGTCCGGCACTTGCGCGTCGGGCATCAGCGCCGGCGAGGTCACGAGAGAGGCAGACGACTACTTCGGCGAACCGGTGATCGAAGCGGCCCGTCTGTGCGCGCGTGCCGATGGCGGCCAAATCCTGGCGGCGGCACTCGTCCGGGCCATGGCTGGTCGCCGCAGCCCGTTCGTCTTCTCACCGCTCGGTGCGCTCGATCTCAAGGGTTTGCCGGAGCTGGTCGAGACCATCGAAGTCAGCTGGCCATCGCTGGTGGACGGCGGAGCGGCCCGCGAGATACCACCGCCGCCGCGCCTGGAGACTGTGCCGTCCATCGGTGTGATCGGACGCGAGATCGAAGCGGCCGTGCTTGCGGACGCCTACAAGCGAGTGTCGGCGGGTGAGGGGCGCGAGATCGTCTTGGTCTCTGGTGAGGCGGGTATCGGCAAAACGACGCTGGCCACGCAGGTGGCGCGTGCCGCATTCGGAGCCGGAGCGGTTGTGCTGCTCGGTCGCTGCCAGGAGGACCTTGGCTCTCCCTACGGGCCGTTCGTCGAGGCGCTGTCGCACTACGTCTCCTACGCCGCCGACGATGCTCTGCGC
>CAWGOJ010000012.1:0-119682 GCA_963824195.1 uncultured Acidimicrobiaceae bacterium
GCCGCCCCAGACTACAGGCCTGCCACATCGATCCCTTGCCCGACCAGCGGAAAGGCTTGCACCGGGCGGGGGGGCGGGGCAGGCTGGACCCCCAATGGACGACGAGCAGCCGCAGACGGGCATGTCCGCTTCGCTCTCGGTCGTCCGGGCTGCCGTAGTTCTGGCGGTCTTCGTCGTCGCCGTGGCGCTCCTGGTGGACGTCGGGACCCGTCCCAGCGTGAGCAGCGCCCCGAGCAGTGCCCCGACCACCGTGCCGACCACCACGCCCACGACGGCGGGGGCCGGGGCCTCGTCGACGACCACGACCGCCGGGGCCTCGTCGACGACCACGACCGCCGCCCACGGCCATAAGAAGGGCGCGGCCACGACCACGACCACGACCATCGCCCCCAGCTCGGTCACCGTCGTGGTGGCCAACGCCACGAGCACCAACGGCCTGGCCGCCCACTACACGACCGTGATCGGCGCCGGCGGCTGGAAGATGGGGACACCGATCGACGCCGCCACTACCGAGGCCACGTCTGCCGTCTACTACGCGTCGGGCTATCAGGAGCCGGCGGCGTCCATCGCCACGACCATCGGCGTGAAGCCGACCCAGGTGCTGCCGCTCACGACCGCCACCCCCGTGAGCGGGGTCACCGGTGTCGACGTCGTCGTGGTCATCGGCGCGGACCTTGCCTCGACGTCTACGACGACGACGGCCTCCTCCTGAGCTTGCCCGGCGCGGGCGAGGCCGCGGCGCAGCTCCCTAGGCCCTTCTGGCGCATGGCGGCCGAGCCCGCGCATGGCGCGTTGTTCCTCGACTTCGACGGCACCCTCGCTGCCATCGTCGAGGACCCGGCGGAGGCCCGCCCGCTGCCCGGCGTGCCCGCCCTGCTGGCCGAGCTCGCCGGCCCCTTCGCGCTGGTCGCCGTGGTGTCGGGGCGGCCGACTGCCTTCCTCGGCGAGATGCTGGGAGAGCCGGCCGGCGTCACGCTGGCGGGCCTCTACGGCCTGGAGCGCGCCCTGCACGGTCCCGAGCACGCGTTGTGGCTGGCCGTCATCGACCAGGTCGTGGCGGAGGCGAGGGCCGAGGCCCCCGAGGGCGTCTACGTCGAGCCCAAGGGGCTCACCATCACGCTGCACTGGCGGCACGCGCCGGAGCGGAGGGACTGGGTGCTCGCCTTCGCCGAGCGCCAGCACGCCCGGCACGGCCTGGCGGTGCACGAGGGTCGCGCCGAGCGCGAGCTGCGCCCACCGATCGACGTCGACAAGGGGACGGTGGTGCGCCAGCTGGCGGCCGAGCACGCCGGGCAGCTCCGGTCCGCCGCCGTGTTCGGCGACGACATGGGCGACCTGCCTGCCTTCGCCGCGGTGGGGGAGCTGACCGCGCCCGACGGTCGGCCGCTCGCCGCGGTCAGGGTGGCGGCCGTCGACGCAGAGAGCCCGCCCGAGGTGGCCGCACGGGCCGACCTGACCGTGCGGGGCGCCGAAGGCGCGGTGGAGCTGCTGCGGGCGCTCGCCGACGCAGCGGCCGCGGCGTCGAACGCTCAGCCCTGAGGGGCCGCCGCCGCCAGCTGGTCCGCCCACCAGTCGACTGACGTCCGGGCGCGTACGGCCTCCCGCAGGGCACCGGCCCGCCGGGCCCGCTCCGGTGCCTCCATCGCCAGCGCCTCGTGAAGGGCCTCGGCCGTCCCCGACACGTCGAAGGGGTTGACCCCGAGTGCACCGCGGCCGGCCAGGGAGAGCTCCTCCCACGCGCCGGCTTCGTGAGAGAGCACGAGGACCCCGTCGGCCGCGTTGAGCAGCGGGCCTTCTTTGGCCACGAGGTTCAGCCCGTCGCGCACCGGGTTGATCAGCAGGACGTCGGAGAGGGTGAGCGCGGCCAACGAGCGCGCTCGGTCGTCCTCGACGGACAGGAGGATCGGCGTCCAGCCGTCCGCCCCGCCCGAGCCGAACATGTGGTTGATCCGCTCGGCGGTGTGCACGACGTCGGCCCCGTAGGCGAGATACTCGGCCAGCCCCTGCCGGCTTGGATACGCGAAGGCAACGTGCACCACCTCGCCGCGCCACTCGGGGTGCGTCAACAGGAGCTCCTCGAAGGCAAGCATCCCGCGCACGATGTTCTTCGACGGCTCCATGCGGTCGGCCCGGGCGATGATGCGGCGGCCAGCCACCTCGGTGCGCAGCGACACGGCCGCCGCCGCGCACCCGGGCGACGCCGCCTCCTCCTCGAGCACACCGGCGTCGGGCCCGAGAGGCGCGACGAAGGTGCGCGGCGCCTCCCGACCAGCCGCGGCATAGCAGGCCGTGAAGTCGGCCTCCCACTTGCGGCAGTGGAATCCGCAGGCCGAGTAGCCGGCCATGCCGTCGAGCAGCTCGGCGGCCACGGCATCGGGCAGCACGCCGAGCATCGCGGGGGCGGCGAAAGGCGTATGCAGGAAGTGCACCGAGCGCAGGTCGGGCCGCCGCTCGGCCAGCATCCGCCCCAGCAGCGAGAAGTGGTAGTCCTGCACGAGCACAGTGGCGCCGGCCGCGGCCCGCTCCACCACCACGTCGGCCACGGCCCGGTTATAGGCCCGATAGCCCTCCCAGGCCGCCCGCCAGTACCGGTCGAACCGGGGCCGGTGCGGCAGGTCGAAGAGGTGATGGTGGCAGTACCACAGCGTCGTGTTGGCGACGACGTCGTAGGCCTGCCGGTAGGTGTCGTCGTCCACCACGACAGGGACGAGGTCCAGCCCGTCCTCGGTCATGAGTCCCCGGGCGACCGCTTCGCGGTCGGCCGCCCCCATCGTCACCGAGGCCCACATCGTGCCGCTGCCGCCGAGGAGTCGGTGCAGCGACGAGGCCAGGCCGCCGCCCGCCGGGACGGGCACGAGCGAGCCGTCGGGACCCGTGCGGAAGGTGAGGGGGCCGCGGTTCGAGACGACGATGGTGTCGCTCACGCGCCGCTCACCGCCGGTGGGAGCGAGGAGGGGGAACGCGCTCGAGCGCGGCCCGCAGCACGTCGACGGCCTGGGGGCGCAGCTCGTGCAGCGGCCGGTTGCGGTGGATGCGCTCGCCGAGGTCGACCTGGGCCAGGCGGTCGGGTCCCAGGCTCTGGGCGACGTCGATGAGCAGCCCGAGCTCGACCCCGTACCCGGGAGCGAACCCGAGCTTCTCGAAGACCCAGCGGTGGGCGGCCGTCTCGCCGGCCAGTGGCTGGCGCACCCACGAGAGCTCGGGGAAGAGCAGCTCGAGCAGCGGGCGGGCCACCAGCTCGGTGACCCGCCCGCCGCCGGTCGGGTCGCCGTGCAGTGGGCGGGTGTAGAAGCCCTTGACCAGCGCCACGTGGTCGGTGGTGAGGAGCGGCCCGAGGAGCCCGGTGACGAAGGCCGGGGTGGTGTTGGCCACGTCCGCATCGAGGAAGGCCACGATGTCGCCGGTGGAGGCCGCCAGTGCGGCGGCCATGGCCTGGCCCTTGCCACCGCCGCCCGGCCCGACCACGACCCGTGCGCCGGCGTCCCGGGCCTGCTCGGTGGTGTCGTCGCGCGACCCGTCGTCCAGCACGATCACCTCGTCGACCAGGCCGTTGCCCCCGTGGGCGGCCAGGAACGGCTGCACGACCGCCCGCACGACCGAGCCCACCGTCGAGCCCTCGTCCCGAGCCGGGATGCACACCGAGACGGTCCGGCCCAGCCGCGCCTTGGCCTCGAGGACCGCGCCGGTGGGGAAGTCGCTGTGGTGAAAGGTGAGCGCCACGCCCCCGATTCAAGCAGCCGCGCTGCGTTGAGGTGGCCGGCCGGGCGGGCTACGATGGTGCCATCATCCAGAGCGACTGAGGGACGGGCCCGTCGACGTCGCGGCAACCAGTGCGAAGCACCTGGTGCCAATGCCCGATCGATGAGGAGGACCGATGGTCGATTTCGTCACTGGGTTGCGCTGCCGTGAGTGTCAGCGAGCCTTCCCCGCCGAGGCCCTGCACGTCTGTGACTACTGCTTCGGGCCGCTCGAGGTGGCCTACGACTACGAGCGCATTGCGGCGACGGTCAGCCGGGAGCGCATCGCGGCGGGCCCCCGCTCCATCTGGCGCTACCGCGACCTGCTCCCGGTCGACGACGAGACGCCCGTCGACCTCGGCGCCGGCTTCACCCCGCTGGTGCGGGCCGACCGCCTGGCAGCCGAGCTCGGGCTGGGCGAGCTGTGGATCAAGGACGACACCGCCAACCCCACCGGCTCCTTCAAGGACCGCGTGGTCTCGGTGGCCCTGACCAAGGCGCGCCAGCTCGGCTTCAAGGTGGCTGCCTGCGCCTCGACGGGCAACCTGGCCAACTCGGTGGCAGCCCATGCGGCGCGGGCCGGCATGGACTCGGTCGTCCTCATCCCCCACGATCTCGAGTCGGCCAAGGTCACCATGACGACCGTCTATGGCGGGACGGTCATTGCCGTCGAGGGCACCTACGACGACGTGAACCGCCTGTGCGCCGAGCTGACCAGCGAGCGCCCCAGCTGGGCCTTCGTCAACGTCAACGTGCGCACGTACTACGCCGAGGGCTCCAAGACGCTCGCCTTCGAGATCGCCGAGCAGCTTGGCTGGCAAGCGCCGGATCACGTCGTCGTCCCCATCGGGTCGGGCAGCCAGCTGACCAAGGTGGCCAAGGGGTTCTCCGAGCTCGGCAAAGTCGGGCTCCTGCCCGAGGAGCCCGCCGTCCGGGTTTCGGGCGCCCAGGCCGAGGGGTGCTCGCCGGTGGCCACGGCGTTCCTCGAGGGCACCGACGCCATCCGGCCGGTCAAGCCCAAGACGATCGCCAAGTCGCTGGCCATCGGCAACCCGGCCGACGGCTGGTACGCGCTCGAGGTGATGCGCCGTTCCGGTGGCTCGTGCGCCGCGGTCACCGACGACGAGGTGGTCGAGGCCATCGGGCTGTTGGCCCGCACCGAGGGCATCTTCGCCGAGACCGCAGGCGGGGTGACCATCGCCACGCTGTGCAAGCTGGCCGCCTCGGGCGCCATCCGACCCGACGAGCGGGTGGTGGCCCTGGTCACCGGTCACGGCCTCAAGACGGTGGAGGCCCTCGCCGGCTCGCCCGGGACCGTCCCGACGGCGACAATCGCCCCCACCCTGGCCGCCTTCGACGCCGCCCTCGACGCCGAGAGGGACCACCACCACACCGAGGAGCCGGCCCGATGAGCCTGACCATCCGCATTCCCACACAGCTGCGCACGCTGACGGGCGGCGCCGGCGAGGTCGATGTCGAGGGGGCCACGGTGGGCGAGGCCCTCAAGGCCCTCGACGCCGCCCACCCTGGCCTGGCCGACCGCCTCTTCGACGAGTCGGGCAACCTGCGCCGCTTCGTCAACGTGTTCCTGGCCGACGAGGACGTCCGTTTCCTCGACGGCCTGGGCACGCCCGTCTCCCCTGGCCAGACGCTCTCCATCGTCCCGGCGGTCGCCGGCGGCTGACCGGTCCCCGCCAGGGTCGCGGCGGGGCGGGTGTCTTCTGGCACTGTAAACAATCCGGTGGAGAGTTTTCGAAAAGCTCACCGGCGGAGACGGCCCGCCCTTGCGCTGGCGGCTGGGAGGTGGTTTGCTATTAGCACTCACATGACGAGAGTGCTAATGGAGGAATAACCCAGATGGCCAAGATCATCGCCTTCCAGGAGGACGCCCGCCGCGGCCTGGAGACCGGCATGAACAAGCTGGCGGACGCGGTACGCGTCACCCTCGGCCCCAAGGGCCGCAACGTGGTGCTCGACAAGAAGTGGGGCGCCCCGACGATCACCAACGACGGCGTGTCGATCGCCAAGGAGATCGACCTCGAGGACCCCTTCGAGAGGATCGGCGCCGAGCTGGTCAAGGAAGTGGCCAAGAAGACCGACGACGTGGCCGGTGACGGCACGACCACGGCCACCGTGCTGGCCTGGGCCATGGTCCACGAGGGCCTGCGCAACGTGGCCGCCGGGGCCAACCCCATGTCGCTCAAGCGGGGCATCGAGGCCGCCGTCGAGACGGCGGTGGGCGCCATTCACGGCATCGCCAAGGAGACCGAGTCCAAGGCCCAGATCGCCCAGGTGGCCTCCATCTCCGCCGCCGACACCGAGATCGGCGAGATGATCTCCGAGGCCATCGACAAGGTTGGCCGCGATGGCGTCATCACCGTCGAGGAGTCCCAGACCTTCGGCATGGACATGGACCTGGTCGAAGGCATGCGCTTCGACAAGGGCTACATCGCCCCCTACTTCGTGACCGACCCCGAGCGGATGGAGGCCGTCCTCGAGGACGCCAACATCCTCCTGGTGGGCTCGAAGATCACCGCCGTGCGCGACCTGCTGCCGGTGCTCGAGAAGGTCATGCAGAGCGGCAAGCCGCTCCTGATCATCGCCGAGGACGTCGAGGGCGAGGCCCTGGCCACCCTCGTGGTCAACAAGATCCGCGGCACCTTCCGCTCGGTGGCCGTCAAGGCTCCCGGCTTCGGCGAGCGCCGCAAGGCCATGCTCCAGGACATCGCCATCCTCACCGGCGGCCAGGTCGTCACCGAGGAGGTCGGCCTCAAGCTGGAGAACGTGACCCTCGACCTGCTGGGATCGGCTCGCAAGATCGTCGTCACCAAGGACGAGACGACCATCGTCGAGGGCGCCGGATCGGAGAGCGACATCAAGGGCCGGATCAACCAGATCAAGACCGAGATCGAGAACACCGACTCGGACTACGACCGGGAGAAGCTCCAGGAGCGCCTGGCCAAGCTGTCCGGCGGGGTCGCCGTGATCAAGGTCGGTGCCGCCACCGAGGTCGAGCTCAAGGAGAAGAAGCACCGGATTGAGGACGCCGTCTCGACGACGAAGGCCGCCATTGAGGAGGGCGTGGTGCCGGGCGGCGGGGTCGCCTTGCTGCGGGCCCAGACCGCCATCCTCGAGACCGCCGAGAAGCTCGAGGGCGACGAGTCCACCGGAGCCCGCATCGTGGCCCGGGCCGTGGAGGAGCCGCTGAAGCAGATCGCGGTCAACGCCGGGCTCGAGGGCGGGGTCATCATCGAGAAGGTGCGCAACCTCAAGGGTGCCCACGGCCTCAACGCCGCCACCGGCGAGTACGAGGACCTCTTCAAATCCGGTGTCATCGACGCCGCCAAGGTGACCCGCTCGGCCCTGCAGAACGCCGCGTCCATCGCGGCGTTGTTCCTGACCACCGAGGCCGTCATCGTCGACAAGCCCGAGGAAGATGCATCCGGCATGCCCGGCGGCGGCATGGACGACTTCTAGACGCCGTCGCTCCTGTCACCCGGATGCCACGGCGCTGCAACAGTCCGGGGTGACACTGGGAGGGCCTCACCCCCAACCGAGGCTGAACGATGCGCCCGGCCATTTGGCCGGGCGCATCGTGTTTTTCCGCCCGGGTCCGACCAGCACCGGGCTTCTCTACACTGACGGCGTGGCTCTGACCCCGACGACCGGCTGGGGCGTCCTCCACCTCTTCTGCCGGCTGGCGCCCGACTTCGACGCCGACGCCCTGCGTAAGGCGGTGGACGCGGCCGCGGCGGACGGGTACCAGGTCATCCCCGTCGTCCTGCTCGGCCACAAAGCCGACCTGGGGCTGATGGCGCTGGGCCCCGACGTCTGGCGGCTGCGCCGCCTCCAGACCGAGGCAGCGACGGCTGGCCTGGTCCCCGCCCACTCCTACGTGTCGCTGACCGAGGTCTCCGAGTATGCGGCCGGGATCCCCGACGACATGCGCCGGGCCCGGCTCTTCCCACAGCTCCCGCCGGAGGGCAAGGCCGCCTTCTGCTTCTACCCGATGTCCAAGCGGCGGGGCGAGGACATCAACTGGTACGCGCTCGACTACGAAGCCCGCAAGGAGCTGATGATGGGTCACGGCAAGGTGGGCCGGACCTTCCACGGCCGGGTGCTCCAGGTCATCACCGGCTCGGCCGGGCTCGATGACTACGAGTGGGGGGTGACCCTCTTCGGGACCCATCCCGACGACATCAAGGACTGCGTCTATGAGATGCGCTTCGACGAGGCCTCCGCGCTCTACGCCGAGTTCGGCCCCTTCTACGCCGGCATGGTCGGCACCCTCGACGAGGTGCTCGCGGCCCTCGGGGCCTGACACCGTGACCGCGTGACCGCCTCCCTCGACGACCTCCGCGACGAGCTGCGCCGGCTGGGGCGCGTCGTGGTCGCCTTCAGCGGCGGCGTCGATTCGTCGCTGCTGGCCAAGGTGGCGCACGACACCCTGGGCCGCCCGGCGGTGCTGTGCGCCACCGCCCTGTCACCCTCGCTGGCCGGCGCCGAGGAGCGGGAGTGCCGCGCGCTGGCCCAGGAGTGGGGCCTGCGCTGGGTCGGCGTGCCGACCGACGAGATGGAGGACGTGGCCTACGTCGCCAACGGTCCCGACCGCTGCGCTCGCTGCAAGACGGCATTGATGAGCGCCCTCGGACCCCTTGCCGCGTCCGAGGGCGCGACGGTGGTCCTCGGAGTGAACGTCAGCGACCTGGGTGACCACCGCCCCGGCCAGGCCGCTGCCGCCGCCGCGGGGGCCGCCTTCCCCCTCGCTGACGCCGGCTTCACCAAGGACGACATACGGCACTGGTCGCGTGCGCTGGGGTTGCGGACCTGGGACAAGCCGGCCGCCGCCTGCCTCGCCTCCCGGCTGCCCTACGGCACACCGGTCACGCTCGGCCGCCTGGCCGCCGTCGAGGCCGCGGAGTCCGCGCTGCGCGCCCTCGGCTTCGGGCAGCTGCGCGTGCGCCATCACGGCGACGCCGCCCGCCTGGAGGTCGAGCCCGACGCGCTGGGCGAGGTCGTGACCCGCCGGGAAGAGGTCGTCGCCGCGGTGCGGGCCGCCGGGTTCACGTTCGTCTCCTTGGACCTGGAAGGCTTCCGGTCCGGCAGCCTGAACCGCGTACTCCAGGCGGCGGGACGGACCGAGGAGGAGGAACGGTGAGCGAGGTCAGGGTCAAGGTCAGGCTGACGTTCCCCGAGTCCGAGGTGCGGCGCGCCGTGCTCGCCACCATGGTGCGCCGGTTCGACGTGGAGCCCAACATCCGCCGGGCCGACGTGGAGGAACATCGCGGCTGGATCATCTGCGAGGTCGACGGCGAGGCGGCCCAGGTCGAGGCGGCGCTCGACTGGCTCCGCAACGAGGGGATCACGGTCGACCTGCTGGGGGACGTCCTGGAGGGCTGACCCCTCTTGACCCCGTTCCTCCCCCGGCTCAGGGCTCCTCGGGGCTCTGGGGCACGTGCCACCCGGCCGAGGAGACCCTGCGGGGCTCGTAGAAGACGCAGCCGTCGGGGCAGGCGAACGGCAGGGGCTCGTTGGCATCGACCTTGCAGCGCTCGAGTCGGTCCCCGCGAGGGGTCGTCCGCATGACGTAGTGGCGGCAGTCCTCGTTGACGGGCACGCCCCATTCTGGCGCAACCGGCGGGCCGCGGTAGCGTCACCGGCCGTGGACCCGAACGACGACCGCGACGTCCCCCTCAAGACGCTGCTGCGCTGGAGCGAGGCGCTGTCGGCCATCGCGCGGACCGGCCTCGGGTTCACCGAGAGCCTCTACGAGCAGGAGCGCTTCGAGGAGATCCTCAAGGTGGCCGCCGACATCCGGGCCGAGGCGGACGGCGAGGTCGACGACCCGGACTATGCCGGCGGCCTCGTGCAGGAGTGGATGGACACCGTGGGCAAGGGCGTCCCCGGCTATGTGACGCCCAAGGTCGCCGTCGGGGCCGCGGTGGGCAACGACAGGGGCGAGCTGCTGCTGATCCAACGGGCCGACTCGGGCATCTGGCTCTACCCGACCGGCTGGTGTGATGTCGGGTACTCGGCTGCCGAGGTCGTGGTGAAGGAGGTCGAGGAGGAGACCGGCATCATCGTGGAGCCGGTGCGCCTCATCGCGGTCCTCGACGGCTTGCGCCTCGGTTTCACGCGGGTGCCCCTCTACTCGCTGCTCTTCTACTGCCGCGCCGTCGGTGGCGAGCTCACTCCGCACCCGCTCGAGACCCGCGACGTCGGATGGTTCACCCGCGAGACGCTGCCGCAACCGCTCGTCGGTTCGGACCGCTGGGGCGACCACGTCTTCGCCGCGATCGACGGCGAGCGACGCGACGTCCTCTACGACAGCGTGCGCCAACCGATGTGGCGGGGCGGCTCGGCGACGTCGTGATCGCCGTCGAGGCCGCCGGGTCGGTCGACGACGACCTGTGCGCCGCAGTGGCCGCGCTGGTTCCCCAGCTGTCGTCCTCGGCCGCACCGCCCACCCGCGCCGTGCTCGAGCAGATCGTCGCCGACCCTGCCACCACGCTGTTCATGGCGCGCGACGGGGAGCGCGTCGTGGGCATGCTGACCCTGGCCGCGTTCCAGACCCCGACCGGCGTGCGGGCGTGGATCGAGGACGTGGTGGTCGACGAGGACACGCGGGGCACCGGCGTCGCCTCCGCCCTCGTCCAGGCCGCGCTCGACCTGTCCTCCGGGCTCGGCGCGCGCACTGTCGATCTCACGTCGCGCCCCGACCGCGAGGCGGCCAACCGCCTCTACGTGCGCATGGGGTTCGAGGTGCGGCAGACGAACGTGTACCGCAAGACATTGGACGAGCCTGCTCGATGACGCGCTGACGCCGGTTACCCCGACATCGCCACGATCGGGGCGGCCAACGCGATGCCCCCCGTCGAACCGTTGAAGTCGGCGTCGCCGTAGTTGAAGATCCCCCCGTCGGAGGCGACCAGCCAGTAGCCCGACCCCGAGGCGCTCGGGGCCATGCCGACGATCGGTTTGTTAAGTGGTTGGCCACCGCGCGAGCCGTAGAAGGCCGCGTCGCCGTAGTTGAAGATGCCGCCGTCGGAAGCCACCAGCCAGTAGCCCAGCCCGCTGGCGCCCGGGGCCATGCCCACGATGGGCTCGTTGAGGGGCTGGCCCCCGCGCGAGCCGTAGAACTTGGCGTCGCCGTAGCTGAAGACCCCGCCGTCGGAGGCCACCAGCCAGTAGCCCTTCCCGTCGGGGGTGGCGGCCATGCCGACGATGGGCTTGTCGAGGTGGATCGACCCGGCGGAGCCGTAGAAGCCCGCGTCGCCGTAGTTGAAGACCCCACCGTCGGAGGCCACGAGCCAGTAGCCACCTCCGTCCTGCGTGGCCGCCATGCCGACGACCGGTGCGTTGAGGTGCAGGCCGCCGGTCGAGCCGTGGAAGGTGGCGTCGCCGAAGTTGAAGATGCCGCCGTCAGAGCCCACCTCCCAGTAGCCCCCACCCCCCTGGGTCTCGGCCATGCCCACCATGGGGGCATTGAGGTGCTGGCCACCCATGGAGCCGAGGAACGACTGGCAGAACGAGAACACGCCGCCGTCGGCGGCCACCAAGCGGTAGCCCGGGTCGGACGAGCAATTGACCGCCGCGCCGAGCTGGCGGGCCTGCCCCGAGTTGGGGTCGATAATCAGTGACGACTCGTCGACCGCCTCGAACACGCTCGCCGGCACCGTCTTGAGCTCGTTGACCAGGGCGAGCGGCCAGTTTGGGTCCGCGGTGCCCCCGAAGTACCAGTTGGAGCCGTTGTCGGCGAGGATCAACCCGTACTGCTGCATGGCGCGCAGCACCACCTGGGCCTGGGCCGAGTAGCCCGATATGTCGAAGTTGGCCTTGAGCCGGAACCGGGCACCCATGGGCGGGAGGTCCGGGTTGGACGCTGTCCCCGCCTCGTGGCGGGCCGGCCAGATGTACGACGTGTCCGTCGCCTCCGCCGTCATCCGGATGGCATGGGTGATGACGCCCGACTGCACCTCGTCGTAGCGCACGAGCCCGGGCAGGATCGGGAGGCCGGCCGCATCGGCCGACGTCCATCCGGCCGGGCGCAGGGTGTTGGAGTCCAGGTTCCAGATCGCCCCGGAGCCCGCGGTCGAACCCGACGAGCTGTACTGCGCGTCGTAGAGCTCGTAGAGGGTGCACGTGGACGGGTTGACCATGATGGCGTGGCGGTCGCCCGTGGACTGCTGACCGCCCTCAATCGGCGTGTCGGCACTGAGCGGGTAGGGCCCGGGATCGCTCTGGTCGGCGTACTCGAACGTGATCGGCACCAGGGGTTGTGACGGGGACACCACGGTGTAGGGGATGCCGTAGGGATTCGAGGGATCTCCTGACGGTCCGAAGTCCGGGTGGAGGTTGGTAGTGGAGGCGTCCATGCTGGCCAGCCACTCCGCGCTGTGCGGGTCGACCGGCAAATTCGCGATGGGGGTGTTCCAGACGTTGTCAGCCGGGAACATGGGGCAGTTGGGCGCGCCCGGCAGGGGCGTGCCGGCCGATGCGACTCCAGGCGTCGGCACGCCGATGCCCAGTCCCAGTCCCATCACCGCGGCGGCCACGAGCGTGACTGCCGGCCCCCTCTTCCATCGTCGCACGGGCTCCCCTCCCACAACGACGGTACCCCACGGCCCGGAGTGGCCGCGACGCCGGCGTTCAACCGTCTCGCTGCCCCACTCCACCCGTGGAGCTTCGGCGCGGAGCCCACGGTCGGAGTGGTGCAGCGGAGAGGTGGCTATCCATGCACGGGGAAGGCTGCGGGCAGCAGTCCCATCAACTTCGGGAACAGTGGTGTGAACCGTCCTTCACCCCACTGCAGGCCGGGTTCGTTCGCGAAGGCCTGACTGAGCACGCCGACGATCATGGTGGACACGAGGTAGATCGCCTCCTCCGAGTTGGCTTCAGGCCCCAGTTGCCCGGCCGCCACCGCGTTGGCCAGCGCCCCGCGCTGGAGGGCGACCATCTCGATGCTGGGCGCGAACGCCTCCGGCGACGGCTCGAAGCTCGGGACAGGGCGCCAGAAGAGCAGTTCGGCCACCGCGCGGTGCTCCAACGCCCAGCGTCCGCTGGCGTCGAGGCCGGCGCTGAGGGCAGGGAGACCCGGCTCGGCCCGCGTCATGGCGTTTCGGAGGACGTCCAGGTGCTCGAGCTGGCCCCGTAGGAAGAGCGCGTCGTAGACCGCCATCAGGGACGGGAAGTACTTGTAGAGCGAGGGCGGCTGGACGCCGAGGCGCCGCGCCACCTCGGCGAGGCTGAGACCGTTGACTCCCTCTTCGGTCATCACGTCGACGGCGATGTCGAGGATCTCCTCAATGGTCTCCTGCCGTCGTCTGGCCCGCCGGTCCGACCGGGGAGCGATACCCACCGGGCCCGCTTCCTGCGACTCTGCTTCGATCCGGGACATCTCTGGCACTATAGCTCAAGAAGTGGTTGACAGCAAGTGCTAATGGTATTAGCTTTTGTCGAAACGACGAGCGGAGGAGAGAGCAATGGCACCCAAGAACGGAAGATGGTGGCTCACACGGGACAGCCATGAGATCGTCATCGGCACGACGCCCGAGCGCATCTACGACCTGGTGTCCGACATGCCGCGCATGGGCGAGTGGAGCCCCGAGTGCCAGCGCGTGGAGTGGGAGGACGGGGCCAGCGGTCCCGCCGAAGGTGCCACCTTCGTCGGACACAACAAGGGCGGTCCTGCCGGCCTCATGAAGTGGTCGCGTCGGGGGCGCGTGCTCGTCGCCGACCGGGGGCGCGAGTTCGCCTTCGTCACCGAGGAGGGCGGCCGCGAGTCGACCGAGTGGCGGTACAGTTTCAAGCCGGTGGAGGGGGGGACCCGCGTCACCGAGTCTTACGACGTGAAATGGATCCCGGCGTGGGCGCGGATGGTGGACGTTCCCACCAACCGGCACCGCGAGCTGCAGCAGGCGATGCGCCACACGCTCGAGCAGTTGAAGAACGCCGCGGAGGTCTGGGACGAGGCGGACCAACGATGAGCCTCGACCTCGCACCGGGTGCCTACGTGCTTCCGGCAACCGAGGGCGAAGCCCTCTGGTTCGCGGACTCCCTCGTCACCTACAAGGCGACCGGCGCGGAGACCGGTGGCGGGCTCACCGTCGCAGAGGTGCGTGCACCGCGCGGCGCCGGCTCCCCGCGCCATCGGCACCACAACGAAGACGAGGCCTGGTACGTCATGGAGGGGGAGCTGACCTTCTGGATGGGCGACGAGGTCCGCACCGCCGGTGCCGGCGACTTCGTCTTCGGGCCGCGCCACGTCGAGCACCGCTTTCGCGTCGATTCGGACGAGGCCTGCTTCCTCCTTCTCCTGACGCCGGCCGGGTTCGAGGAGTTCACCCGCGTCTGCGGATGGCCCGCGACGGCGCTGACCATGCCGCCGGCCGATCTGCCCGAGCGGCCCGCCTCGATCCTCCAGGCGGCGGCCCGCCACCATGGCCTCGACCTCATCCCCGATACCACACCACCACCAAAAGGAGTCACGCCATGATCACGACCTACAAGGCCGCACCGGACATCGACGTCCTGACGTCGAGCTTCCCGGTGCCGGGTTTCGGGCTCATCCCTATAAATGCCTTCGTTCTCCACGCCGCAGAACCGGTCCTCATTGACACGGGTGCGGTCGTCGAGACCGAGGACTTCATGACAGCGCTGCAGTCGGTCATCGACCCGGCCGACCTGCGCTGGATCTGGCTCACCCACACGGATTTCGACCACATCGGGTCGTTGCACCGGTTGCTGGCCGAGAACCCTCAGATCCGCGTCATCACCACCTTCCTCGGGGTCGGCATCATGGGCCTGTCAGCGCCCCTGCCGATGGATCGTGTGCGCCTGGTCAACCCCGGCCAGACAATCGGCGTGGGCGACCGCACCCTCAAGGCGGTGAGGCCGCCGACGTTCGACAACCCGATCACCACCGGATTGCACGACGACCGCTCCGGCGCCTTCTTCAGCGCCGACTGTTTCGGCGCGCTCCTCGCCAATGTCCCCCAGAGCGCGGAGGACCTCTCCGACGACGAGCTCCACCAGGGTCAGGTCTTCTGGGCGACCGTCGACTCGCCGTGGCTCCACGCGGTCGACCGGGCGCTCCTCGCCAAGTCGCTGAACGAGATCCGCGAGCTGCACCCGACCCTCGTCCTGAGCAGCCACCTCCCGGCAGCCTCGGGCGCCTCGCTGGAGCGCCTCCTCAACTCCCTCGAGGCCGTGCCGGCGGCGCCGCCCTTCGTCGGCCCTGACCAGGCGGCGCTGGAGCAGATGCTCGGTGCCATGACAGGCTCGGCGCCCCACTAGACGTTCTACCCGGCGCCGGCCGGCAGGGCCCGCTGTGACCAAAGCCCATGGTTTCGGCCGTGCCCTGGTGGGAGAAGGTGCGGATGGGGCGCCCACGAAAACTCGATCGGATCACCGTCGCCCTCCTGGCGCTCGCCGCCCTCTGGTGCATCGTCCAGTTCGCACTCTCGTTCTTCGTGCACGTCGCGGTGCGGCCCCGCCCCGGCATAGTGAGCCCGCCGACAAGGACCTACTTCCAGGCGTTCGGCTTGTCCGAGGTCGTCCTCACCGCAATCGGGCTAGGCGTGATCGCGCTCGTCGGTTACGTCCTGATTCGGCGGCGGTCGGAGGGCGAGCCCGGGCCGGGCGCACGGCGTGGACGGTCTCGATCGTCGCCGCCGCTCTCGGCGCCATCGGGTTCGCGTACCTGTTCGGGGTGGCGATCTGCCTCCTCCTGGCCTGCACCACCGTGCCGAGGGGCCGTCCACGCTCCGTCACGAGGGAGTCGCCCGCGATCGTGAGCGCCCGGCACACCTGAGCAGACGATTCCCCGCCGTCCGCCTCATGGAGACGCCCTGGAATGCCGATATTCCCGAGGACGATCACGGGCCGCCGATCGGGAGTGCCGTAACCTCGCGGCGGCGTGCCCGTCTGCTCGTCAGCGGGCAACGTCGAGGAGGCAGGAATGGGACATTTCAGGAGCCGCATCGGGATCCCCGTGGCGATCGTCGTGACCGTCGGTGTCCTCGCCACCGGGTGCAGCGTGGTGAGCAAGGTCAAGCAGGCCGTGCACAACGTCGAGGGCAACAAGGCGACCATCGACTCTTTCACCCAGAATCTGCAATCGAACCAGAACAGGCCCTTCGAGGCGACCTACACGACGACGGGGAGCTCACCGGCCACCGTCGTCTACGCGGTCGACCCGTCCAGCAGTGGGCTGGCCTTCCATGAGACCCAGACGGGTGCCAACGCGTCCAACCTCCAGCTGATCGTGAACTCGTCGGGCGAGTACGTCTGCAACCAGAGCGGAGCGGGTGCGGCCTGGTCGTGCCAGATGCTGGGGAAAGCCGACGCCGCTACCGAGAACCAGATCTTCGACTTCTACACGCCGTCGCACTGGATCTCCTTCCTCAAGGGGGTCTCGCTGGTGGCCGGACTGGCCGGCGACAAGGTCACGTCCTCGATGATGTCACTGAACGGCTTCGACATGAACTGCGTCGACCTGGTCGCCCACGGGGTGCCGGGCACGAGCACCATCTGCAGCACGTCACAGGGCATCCTCGGGTACGTCAAGGTCGCGTCGGACACGACGAGCTTCCAGATCACGAACTACTCGTCGTCGCCGTCCGCCTCGCTGTTCCAGCTGCCGCCGGGAGCGACGGTCACCAAGGTCACGCCACCACGCCCACCACGTGAGCACCACCCCCATCGGGCTCGAGATCGGCTCGACGTGGGTCTTCGCCTCGGCGGTCGACTGGCCCGGTTGGTGCCGACGCGGGAAAGGCGAGGGCGCAGCCATCGCCGTGCTCCTCGAGTACGCCGATCGGTACCGACGCGTAGCGGGGCCGGGGTTTCGAGCGGGGCGCCCCGAGGTCGTCGGCCGGGTCGATGGCAACGCCACGACGAACTTCGGCGCGCCGGGTGTGCCGCGGCCCGTGGGACGACGAGCGGCTCGATGCCGCCGAGGTCGCCCGCCAGGTAGGACTCCTGCGGGTCGCGCTCGTACGCCCGCAGGGTCGGTGTGCGGGTGTCCCCGCGTACACCGTGGACCGAGCAGCGGGACAAGATCACCGCTGCCCTCATGGAAGAGCGTGGGGATCCCGCCACCACGGCCTGGCCGGCCCGCTACTTCATCCGCCGGTCGGCGTGGCACGTGCTCGACCATGCCTGGGAGATGGAGGATAAGAGCCGCCGATGACCACCTTCATCACCAGCTACGACACGTCTGGACCGGGCATCCGTCTCGCGGTGAAGGACCTGATCGACATGCAGGGTGAGCCCACGACCGCCGGTTGCCGCGCCCTGGCGGCGCGTGCGGTGCCGGCGGAGAGCGACGCCGAGTGTCTGGCCGGCGCGCGGGAGGCGGGAGCGCGGATCGTCGGGCGCACCAACCTGCACGAGCTGGCGCTCGGCGTGACCGGGGTGAACCCATGGTACGGGACGCCGGTGAACCCTCTCGACCCGACTCTCGTCCCCGGCGGCTCGTCGAGCGGCTCTGCGGTCGCGGTCGCGACGGGCGAGGCGGACGTGGCCTATGGGAGCGACACCGGCGGCTCGGTGCGCATCCCCTCGGCGTGCTGCGGTACGGCGGGCCTCAAGACGACGTGGGGACGCATTCCGCTCGGCGGCGTGTGGCCGCTCTCTCCCAGCTTCGACACGGTGGGCCCCATGGCCCGCGACATCGCGGGTCTCGTCACCGGCATGCAACTGCTCGAGCCGGGCTTCGCCGCCGCCGACCCCAGCGGCGGCGACCTCGTCGTGGCCCGGCTGCCCATCGATGCCGATCCGGCCATCACCGACGCCATCGACACGGCGCTCCACCAGGTCGGGTGGGACTGCCGTGACCTGGTGGTGCCGGGGTGGGACGAGGCCACCGTGCAGGCCGGCCTCCTTCTCGTGGTCGAGGCATGGCAGTCGGACGCGGCGCTGGTCGAGGAGGACCCCGAGGGCATCGGCGACGACGTGCGCGCCCGACTTCAGCTCGGCTCGAGCTTCGACGACAGCACGGTCCGCGCCGCGTGGCTGGTCCAGCGCGAATGGAAGGCAACCCTGGAACGGGTCTTCACCGAGGTCGACGTCCTCGTCAGCCCGACTCTGACGGTCTTCCCGCCGCGCCTCGAGGACGGCGACGACCTCCTCGTGTCGCGCTGCACGCTTCCGGTCAACCTGGCTGGTGTCCCCGCGCTCTCGCTGCCCGT
This sequence comes from uncultured Acidimicrobiaceae bacterium, assembly GCA_963824195.1. GTDB lineage: Bacteria > Actinomycetota > Acidimicrobiia > Acidimicrobiales > RAAP-2 > Bog-473. Next base: position 17,930 of record CAWGOJ010000012.1, read on the forward strand.
GCCTGCGTCCGGTCCGGTGCCGGCCAGCATCCAGCTGATCGGGCCGGCGCACAGCGAGGAGCGGCTGCTGGCGGCGGGAGCCCAGCTCGAGGCGGCCGTGGCGGGCGGCTGAGGCTGTCTCGCGGTCTCAAAGGAACAGCCATCGGTCTCACGCCTGGCGGCGCAGGATTCTGCAACCGATGTCATGCGCGGGTCGATGGACGGCGCCGCGTGCTGGACCCTGATGGCCGCCGCCGAGGGCCGGCCCGGGCAGGACTGGGGTAGGTCACGGCATGCCCGCCCTGCCCGTAGCCTGGCCGGCGCATGCAGATTGACGTGTGGTCCGACTTCGCGTGCCCGTGGTGTGCGCTCGGGCTCTACCGCCTCGACGCCGCCCGACGCGTCTTCGAGCATGGAGACGAGCTCGGCGTCGTCCACCGGTCCTTTGAGCTCGACCCCCGGTCACCCGCCCGGCGCGAGAGGTCAATGGAGGAGGCGGTGGCCGCCAAGTACGGGCTGAGTGCGGCGCAGGTCCGGGCCGGGCACGCACAGCTCACGGCGCTGGGCGAGGAGGTCGGTTTGACCTTCGACTTCGAGCGGGTGCGGCTGGGCAACACGTTCGACGCCCACCGGCTCTCGCAGGCCGCGCGCGGCACCGAGTGCGAGGACGCACTGGTCAAGGGGCTGTTCCTCGCGCACTTCAGCGAGGGCCGGCAACTGTCGGATCACGACGTCCTGCGCGACGTGGCCCGTTCGGCCGGACTCGCCGAGCACATCACGGAGACGGTGCTCGCCGGCGACGCCTGTGCCGACGCGGTGCGAACGGACGAGGCGGACGCGCGGGAACTCGGGGTGACCGGCGTGCCCTACTTCCTGATCGGCGGCGCCTGGCCGGTGCCCGGTGCCCAGGACACGGAGACGATGGTGATCCTGCTCCGCCGTGCCTGGAGCCGTCTAGGCCATTGAGGCCAGCATCTCGTCGACCATCTCCGTGGTGGTGTTGGGATGCAGGAAGGCGAAGCGTGCCACCGTCTCGCCTTCCCAGCTGGTCGGCGTGACGAACCCGACCTGGTCGTGCAGGAGGCGGGCCGACCAGACGTCGTAGTCCGCCTTGGCCCACCCCGGCCGGCGGAAGAGCACGATGGAGAGCCCGGGGTCACGGACGAGCTCGACATGGGGCATCTCGGTGATCCGCTCGGCCGCCCTCTGCGCAATGGCGAGGCCCGTCTCCACGGCATCTCGGTAGGCATCGAGCCCGTTGACGGCCATGGAGAACCAGAGTGGCAGGCCGCGGGCCCGGCGCGTGAGGTGAAAGGCGTAGTCGCTCGGGTTCCACTCCTCGGGGTTCTCGCTGTGGAGCACCTCGAGGTACTGGGCGTCCTGGGTGTGCACCGCCTTGGCCAGGTTGGGCCGGCGGTAGACCAGCGCGGCGCAGTCGAACGGTGCGAACAGCCACTTGTGGGGATCGACGATGAAGGAGTCGGCCCGCTCGAAGCCGGCGAACCGAGCCTGTACGGACGGCGCGAACAATGCGGCGGCACCACCGTAGGCACCGTCGATGTGGAACCACAGGGAGTGCTCGGCAGCCACGTCGGCGACCCCGGCCAGATCGTCCACGATCCCGGCGTTGGTCGTCCCCGCCGTGGCCACGACGCCGATGGCGTCCTCGCGGCGCGGATCGTCCCGGAGTGCAGCCCGCAACGCCTCACCGGTGAGCCGGTGGTCCGCCGTCGGTACGGTCAGCGTGCCCACGCCGAGGACGTGGAGTGCCTTGCCCACCGAGGAGTGCGCGTCCTCGCTGATGGCGACGAGCGGATGGAGCGGAGCGACGCCGTGGCGTCGGTGGGCCGCGGTGTCGCGGGCCACCATGAGCGCCGACAGGTTGCCGGCGGACCCGCCGGCCACGAAGCAGCCCCCGGCATCGTCGGGGAACCCCGCCTGCGCGGCCAGTACGCCGAGCGCCTGGTTCTCGGCGACCACGACCCCGGCGGCCTCGAGCCAGGAGGTGCCGTGTAGGGACGAGCACGAGACGAACATGTCGAAGAGCAAGGACGCCTTGGTGGGCGCGGCCGGGATAAACGACAGGAAGCGAGGGCTGTCGCAGGACACCACGGCGGTCGACAGCTTGTCGACGAACAGTTTCAGCACGCCGGCCGCGTCGTTCCCCTCGGGCGTCATGAGCCCTGCCAGCTCGGCGTCGAGGGACTCGACGAGCCCCCCGAAGTCCAGGGACACCGGGTCCATGGAAAGGCGTTCCCGGCACGCTGCGAAGATCAGGTCCGCCATGGCGTCGTCGTAGTGGAACATCGCGCTCGTCATGAGGCAGGAGAGCTCCCGGGTCCCGCGCGCCATGCCTCCTCGGCCCGGCTGGCCACCTCGTGCAGGGAGGCGCCGGTCTTGGTGGCGACGAGCGCGACGTCGTCGAACTCCGGCTTGGCGCGGCCGTTGGTGACCTTCATCCGGACCATCATGCCGTCAACGGTGACCTGTGCCAGCTCCCGTGCCACGAGCCAGCGTTCGACGATGGTGACGCGCACTCCCATCGTCCCGGTGACCCGCTGGATCTCGGAGCGGAGCGCATCGACGCGTGTCGCGTCCGTGAGCACGTGCAGGACGTGCCCGGGCCGGCCCTTCTTCATCGTGACGGGGCTCACCCAGGCGTCGAGTGCGCCGGCGTCGAGTGCGGCCGCGACCGCGTAGCCGAGCTGCTCACCGGTGACATCGTCGAGATTCGTCTCGAGCACCAGCGCCGGCTGGCCCGGGCCGACGGAGGCCTGACCCGCCCGCCTCCCGATCACGACCTGGGTGCAGTTCGGCAAGTCGTCCATCTCGCCGGCGCCCCCTCCGAAGCCGGACGCCGTGACCGTCATGTCGGGGAGCGGCCCGAAGGACGAGCACAGCGTGGCGAGCAGGGCGGCACCCGTGGGCGTCGTGAGCTCTATCCGGACGTCACGCCCGTAGGTCGGAATCCCCTCGAGCAGTCGCACGGTGGCCGGGGCCGGATTGGGCAGCCAGCCGTGCGCGCTGCGCACGGTGCCGCTCCCGGTGGCCACCGCCGAGGCGCTCACCTCGTCGACGCCCAGCACCTCGAGTGCGGCCGCCGTCCCCACGACGTCGATGATCGCGTCGTGCCCGCCGACCTCGTGGAAGTGCACCTGGTCGACGGGCCGCCGGTGCAGCGCGGACTCGACCGCGGCCAGCGAGCGGAACACGGCCAGCGCCCGCTCGGTCACCCGCGTCGGCAGTGCGGCGTCCTCAATGAGAGCGGCGATGGACCCATGGGTGCGGACCACCACGTCGTCGCCGCTGACGATGGCGCGCGTGCATGCGATCCCTCCCCGCATGCCCTCGTCCAGCCGCAGGTCCCAGCCCGGGAGGGCGAGCCGGTCCAGCAAGGAACGGATCTCGTCGACGTCGGCCCCGGCGTCAACGAGCGACCCGAGCGCCATGTCCCCTGCGATACCGGCGAAGCAGTGGAACCACGCCACCGTCTCGGTGCCCGTGGTGGGGCTCGTCACTGCAGGAGCCGGGCTATGGCGCACGCCGCGCCGTAGCCGTTGTCGATGCCGACGACGGTGATGCCGGACGAGCAGGCGGCGAGCATGGTGAGCAGCGCTGTCACGCCTTCGAGCGCGGCGCCGTAGCCGGTGCTGGTCGGCACGGCGACAACGGGTGCCGGTGTAAGCCCGCCCACGACGCTGGCCAGCGCGCCGTCCATGCCGGCGATCACCACGACGGCGTCGGCCATCGCAATGGTGTCGAGCTCGGCCAGGAGCCGGTGCAGCCCGGCGACCCCGCAGTCGGCGAGCAGGGTCGGATCGAACCCGAGCGCATCGAGGACGACCGCGCACTCGGTGGCGACGGGGAGGTCGGCGGTCCCGGCCGTGACGACGACGACGGAGCCCTCCCGCCGCGGTGCCGGGCGGAAGACGACCGTCGAGAAAGCGCCGCTCTCCGCGATGGCGGCGGGGCCGAGCCCCAGGGAGGTGGCGACTGCGGATGCGGCCTTCACCTGGGCTTCAGCCGCCCGCGTCAGTAGGACGGGGCCGTCGGTCGCCTTCAGGAGGTCCTCGACGACCGCGGCAGCGTGCTCGGGGGTCTTGCCGGGACCGTAGACGGCCTCGGGCATCCCGAGTCGCAGGTCGCGGTGGTGGTCCACCCGGGCGAAGCCCAGGTCGGAATAGGGCAGGCGACGCAATTGCCGCACGGCGTCGTCGGGTGTGCACTGGCCCCCAGCAACCTGTTCGATGAGCGTACGAAGCGAAGAAGCGTCCATGACCTGCTCTATCCTGCCCAACTGTGAACCCGCCTGCGACCACGGTCGCCTACTTCGGCCCAGCCGCCACCTTCACCCAGGAGGCGCTCCTGACCCAGCCGGACCTGGCCACGGCGGTCCTGAGGCCCCTCGGGTCGATCACGGCCGTCCTCGAGTCGGTCGCCCGCGGTGAGGCCGACCTCGGGTTCGTGCCCATTGAGAACGCGATCGAGGGCACCGTGAGCGCCACCGTCGACGGGCTCATCCACGACGTCGAGCTGCACATCCAGCGGGAGGTCGTGATGGACATTCACCTCCACCTCATGGCCCGCCCGGGCACCGGGCTCTCCGACATCCGCCACGTGTCGTCCTATCCCCATGCCCTCGCCCAGTGCCAGAAATACCTGGCCCGGGCCCTGCCGGAGGCGGAGCAGCGAGCCGCCAATTCCACCGCCGACGCGGCACGGGTGCTCGGGGAGTCCGGCTCCCCCGACGGAGCGGCGATCGCTCCCCGACTGGCCGCCGAGCGCTACGGCCTGGTCATCGTGGCCGAGGACGTGGAGGACCATCCGGACAATCAGACCCGCTTCGTCCTCGTTGCCCGGACCCGGATCCCCAGGGCGACGGGCCACGACAAGACGAGCATCGTGTGCTTCCAGCGGGCCGACCACCCGGGCAGCCTGCACGGGATCCTCGGCCAGTTCGCGGCGCGCAACATCAACCTGACGAAGCTCGAGTCACGCCCGACCAAGCAGGGGCTGGGCGATTACTGCTTCGTCATCGACCTCACGGGTCACGTCGGCGACGAGGTGGTGGCCGACTGCCTGCGTGACCTCCACGCCGGACTGGCCGGGGTCAAGTTCCTCGGCTCGTACCCCGCGGCAGGTGAGCACGGTGCCGAGCACCGGCGCCAGGCCGATGCCGCCTGGCAAGCCGCCGACGACTGGCTGGGCGCGTTGCGGGGCTCTATCGAGTGAGGCGCTGCGCGGGGTTGCGCTCCAGTGACCCCGGCAGGCGGCGGGCGATGACCAGGGCCAGAACGGCGGCCAGCGCGGCTGCCGCGAAGGCGATCACCACGCCACCCGCGATCGGCTGCGTGCCCCTCGACACCGCCGCCACAGCCGTGCCACCCACACCGACGCCCAGGGCGATCCCGAGCACATCGGCGAGGTTCAACGACGCGGAGGCCCATCCCTCCCGCCCCGACGGTGCGGCGCGCATCATCATGAGCGAAATCGGCGCATAGCTGAGGCCCATGCCGAACCCTGCAACGGACCATGCCACGAAGGCCTCCCAGACCGGTACGCCGGGACGCAGCTGCCAGGCCATGCCGGCCGTTCCGGCGAGGATGAGCAGCAACCCGGTCCGCACCAGCCGCGCCCCCTCCCACTCCTGGTTCAGACGGGCCTGGAGCCATGAGCCGGCGGTCCACGCCAGCGTCGACGCCGTGACCACCGCGCCCGCCATCAACGTGCTGTGGTGGCGCACCGTCGTGATGGTCAGCGTGACGTAGGCGTCGGCCCCGAAGAAGGCGAACGTCAGGAGCCCGCGGCTGAGAATGGTGGCGGGAAGTCCCGGGGCGCCGCGCAGCGTGCCGGGGGGGAGCAAGCGGCGCAGCGGCGCCAGCCCGACGAGGGCGGCGACTGCGGCCAGGCCGAGCCCGATGAGCACGTTGCGCGAGCTGAGTGCCGCGAGGACGAAGGCCGCGCCCGCCGCGGTACGGACGGCATCGGCGACCCGGTGCTCGTCGGGATGCGCGGCGACCGGTCGCCCGAGCCGCAAGAGCGCGGGCACGGCCATGGGCCCGGCCACGAGCACCAGCGGGATCAGGCCCAGGAACACCCAGCGCCACCCGAACAGGTGGGCGACGGCCGCCGCCACGCCGGGTCCGACGATGCCCGGCACGACCCACGCCGTCGACAGCACCGCCATCATGCGGGCCCGCTGCGCCTCACGCAGACTGCGACCGATGGCGACATAGGCGACCGCCGGAATGGCTCCCGCACCGAGTCCCTGCAGGCAGCGCCCGCCGACGAGCACCCACATGGAGGGGGCGAGACCGGCCACGAGGAGGCCCACGGAGAACAGCACCAGGCCCGCCAAATACGGGCGCGCCGGCCCGTGCCGGTCGGCGTCGCGTCCGGCCACCACGATCCCGATGAGGGAGGCCAGCTGGAAACTCGCGAAGACCCACCCGTAGAGCTCCAAACCCTTCAGGTCGCGGGCCACCACCGGCATCACGGTGACCACCGCCAGTGCCTCGGACGCGATGAAGGTGACCGTGAGCACGAGCCCGAGCGTCAGGGCGCGCCGGTGCGGCGCCCACAGCCCATCCCCTGAAACCCCCTGGCTCACGACGGCGAGACTACGGGTCAGGGCCGCTGGTACTCTGCGAGCGGGAGGGTACATGGCGCTTCAGACCATCGATGTCGACCAGCATCTCTTCGAGTCGAGGACCACCTGGTCCGATCACATCGACCCGGCACAACGGTCCGACGCACTCTCCATCTCGGACGACGAGGCGGGGTGGCCCTGGTTGACCTGGCGGGGCCGCCAGCTCACGCCGCTGGAGGTCCCCATCCCGGAGCGCTCGGCCCTGATCGGCGAGGACAGGCTCCGGCGGCTGCAGGGAGAGCGGGCGCCAGCGTCGTTCGACGAGCTCGTGCCGGACTCCTACCGCCTCGCCGGCGCGCGCCTCGCGTTGCTCGACGAGTTCGGGATAGATGCCGCGGTCATGTTCCCGAACTACGGCCTGTTGTGGGAGCAACGGCTGGCGTCGGACCGCGTTGCGCAGCGGGCGAACGCACGCGCTTACAACCGCTTCATGGCCGACCTCTGCGGTGAGGGTGCCGGGCGTCTCTTCGGCGTGGCACACGTCTTGCTGCACGACCCCGCCTGGGCTGTGGAGGAGATCGCGCGGGTGCGGGCCCAGGGGGTCCGCCTGGCCATGATCGCCCCCGCGCCCGTGAACGGGAAGCCGCTCTCGCATCCCGACTTCGACCCGGTGTGGGCCGCCTTCAGCGCCGAGGGCGTCGCACCCGTCTTCCACGTCTCCGAATTCGAGAGCCCGATCGACCCGGCCTGGCGCCAGGGCGAGCAGGAGGACGGCGAGCAGCTCTTCGACTCCATCTTCTTGTACCTGGCACCTGCGATCGCCCTCGCCAACCTCATCTTGCACGGGGTGCTCGAACGGTTCCCCGACTTGCGCATCGGTGTCGTCGAGCTGACGGCGAGCTGGGTGCCGAGCTTCCTCCTGCACATCGACGGGGCGTCGGACTTCTACACCCTGCGGCATGGCGAGCCCTTCCACAAGCTCGCCGATCGCCCGTCGGAGTACTTCCTGCGCCAGGTGCGGGTCGCCGCGCTGCCCTACGAGATGCCCAACCGCCTCGTCCCCAAGGTCGGCGAGGACACTTACATGATCGGCAGCGACTGGCCGCACGCCGAGGGTGTCGCCGATCCCAGGGCCGCAGCGGAGCGCGCTGTGGCGGGGTTGGCCGACTCCGCCCGAGGGAACATCTTGGGAGCCAACGCCGCGTGGCTCCTCGGCCTGTGACCGTCGACCTCGAGGCGGCAGCCGCCGAGCGGGAGCGGCTGCGCACGAAGTACCTGCAAGAGCCGGCACGCCGACCGGCGTCGAAGGCTCGTGGCGTGCACCACCTGGCGCTCCTGTGCTCCGACGTGGAGCGGACCATCCGCTTCTACCAGGAGCTGCTCGGGTTCCCACTGGTCGAGCTGTTCGAGAACCGGGACTACAAGGGATCCACGCACCTCTTCTTCGACCTGGGGCACGACAACACGCTGGCGTTCTTCGACTTCCCGGACCTCGGTCTCGGCCCCTACGCGGAGGTACTCGGTGGCTTCCACCACCTCGCCATCTCCGTCGACAGGGCGCAGTGGGACGCTGCCCGCGTCCGGCTCGAGGAGGCAGGCGTCTCCACACAGATAGAGAGCGAGATCTCCCTGTACTTCGCGGACCCCGACGGCGTGCGGCTCGAGCTCATCGCCGAGGACCTCGGCTCGCTGTACGGCACCCCGCTGCACTGATGGCCGTCACCGGGCTGGCCAACCTGGCTGTCAAGGTGATCGATCTCGAGGGGGCCTGCGCCTGGTACGAGGCGGCGGGCGCCACCGTGACCGAGCCCGTCCAGTGGGAGAACGGACGCCGGGCCGACGTCCAGCTCGGCGCGCTGGCCCTCACCCTCTTCACGCGGGCGATCTACGAGGACGAGGGCACACTGCCCGCCGAGGGGTTCCTGCACCCCGCCCTGTTCGTGGACGACCTCGATGCCGAGCTGGCGCGCCACGATGTCCTGTGGGGGCCACGGACGGTCAGCGGCACGTTCGGCACCCGCCGCATCGCCTTCGTGGAGGCTCCCGGCGGCATCCGCCTGGAGTTCATGGAGCAGGTCGGAGAACCCCCAGGCTGACCGTACGCCGGCGGGCGGCAACCGGGGAGGGGAGGCGTGTGGTGGCCCCGCCGTCGATGGTCGTGCTGGCACGACCGCGGGCCAGCGGCCAGCACCCTTCAGGAAGTGGTCGCGAGCGCGGACAATGGATTCGTTGATGCCACGGGGCGAACGATGAAAGGGGCTCAACATGAACGACGCGACCGTCAGCCGCTGGATGGGCCCGCTGGGCCTCGTGACCATCATCGCGCTCTTCGTGGGGTTCGGACCCCTGAGCGGGAATCAACCAAGTGAGAACGTCTCCGGCGTCAAGGTGGCGGCCTTCGTCAACTCACACATGTCCCAGGAATGGGCGCAGATCTACGTGATCGGCTTCGGCCTGGCGCTGCTCGTTCTCTTCGTCACCCAGCTCCGCGACGTCCTGAGGGACACCAGTGGGCAGCGTCTCCTGCCCAACGTCGTCTTTGCGGCGGCTGTCATCCTGGTGGCGGGCATCATCGTCGACGGGACGTTGCAGATCGTGATGATCCTGGCTGCGCACAACGGTGAGTACGCAATCGTGAAGACGATGAACTTCGTGGGACAGAACAACGAGCTGACCTTCCTCTTCGGCCTCGCCCTGCTGACGCTGGCCACTGGGTTCTGCATCCTGGTGAGCCGAGAGGCCGGGCTGCCCAAGGTGCTCGGTTGGTTCTCCCTGCTGGTCGGCGTCGTGGCCTGCGCGGGACCGCTCAGCTTCTTCGCCATCCTCTTCGGGCTTCCCATCTGGCTCGTGGCCACCGGGTTCGTCATCTCGACCCGAGCCCGCCGGAACCCACCGGCGGCGCCGGTGGCGGAGGCTGTGACTGCAGCTGTGTGAGCGGCCATTGGCGTAGGAGCGCTCGAGCTCGCCATCCTTATCGTGTCGTGTCGTGTCGTGTCGGCTGGCCGCCGACACGCCCATAACGCTCGTGCTGGAAGCCGAGTAGACCCCGGGCCTCCATGCCGCCCGACCCGGACCCTCGCGTGTGAGGATTTCGCGAGCCCCGAAGTCACAGGAGGACTGGGATGACAACGATCACCGGCACGTCAGTACCCCTCGTACCCAAGCACGGCTACACGAAGGACGGCACCCCCGTGTACGCCCGGACGCACCACTTCGTCAAGGCCGACACTGTCGCTCAGCGGATCAACGCCGCTGTCGGCCTCAAGATCACGATCCTCGTCGGCACCATGTGGTGCGGCGTATATTTTTGCCCTCATTGCCTTCGTGTCGCTGCCCTCGACCATCAAGCAGCACAGCGCCACGGTGATCGTGCTGTGGCTCTCCTCCGAGTTCATCCAGCTGGTCCTGCTGCCCATCATCATCGTCGGGCAGAACATCCAATCCAGAGCGGCGGACGCCCGAGCAACGAAGACGTTCGAAGACGTCGAGGATGCCCGTCGGAAGATCGAGCACGCCATCTCCCTGCTTGACGTGAATACCGAGGGTGGGCTGCATGATGCCGTCGCCATCATCACCGCCGCCATCAACGCCAAGGCCGCGCCGGGTGGACCGGCGACCTGAGCTTGCCTCAGGGACCCGGTCTGCACCGGACTGATGTGACAGGCTCAGGCGCGATGAAAGAGCTACCCCCCGTGGAGCTGCTCAGGCCGGCGGATCTCGCAGCCGGCGTTCCCTACGCGTACGCGGCGACGACGAGGAACCGCCCGCTCTGTGTCTTCACGGCCGGTGCATGCCCTCTCGACAGGTCGGGATCGACGGTAGCGGCCGGTGACGTGATGGCCCAGGCCGAACAGATGATGGTCAATCTCGGAGTGGTCTTGAACGCGGCCGGCGCGCGGCTCGATGACGTCGTCAAAATCACCGTGTACGTGGCCTGCAGCGAACGGGCGGATCTCGTTGCCGCATGGGTCGTCGTGCGGCGGCACTTCGGGCCACACGATCCGCCGGCCACCCTGCTCGGCGTCAGCGTCCTCGGCCACCCGGACCAGCTGGTCGAGGTGGAGGCGATCGCCGCAGTTGAGGGTTGAATCGAAGGATTGCGGACTGCGTGTCGAATCCGGTGGTTGCCGTTCGTGTAGGAGGTGACCACCGGCGCCGGACCGGAGGTCGCGAGAGAAGGAAGGTATCCCGATGACGCAGTACTTGCTCAGCGTGCCGATGATCGACGGCGCGTCACCCCGGCTCCCCGACGATATGCAGCAGGCCTATGAAGGGGTCGCCCGGTTCAATGTCGAGCTGCAGTCGGCTGGCGCGTGGGTCTTCGCCGGCGGGCTCCTGCCGGCGTCGTCGGCGACGGTCGTCCGCGCCCAGGGGGGCGAGGTCCTGATGACGGACGGGCCCTTGACCGAGTCAAAGGAGCACATCGGCGGGGTGTGGATCATTGAGGCGATCGACCTCGATGCGGCCCTCGCCTGGGCCACCAAGGCGGCCCGGGCGTGCGGCGAACCAGTCGAGGTCCGGCCGTTCCAGGAGATCCCGGAGGGCTGATGTCGGCCCTCCCGGAGGCGGGCGCTTCCGATGTCGAGCGAGTCTTCCGTGAGCAGTACGGGCGCGCCGTGTCGGTCCTGGTGCGCTCCTTCGGCGGACATCGACCTCGCCGAGGAGGGCGTGCAGGACGCGTTCACGATCGCGGCGCAGCGCTGGCGCGAGGTCGGACTGCCGCCCAGCCCGGCTGGCTGGATCATCACGACAGCGCGCAACCGGATCCTCGACCGCCTGCGACGGGAGAATTCCCGGCGGGACCGTCAGGCTCAGGCCGCACTCCTCCACCAGAGTGGGGAGCCCGAGGAGGAGCTGGCCGTGCGAGACGACCGCCTCCGACTGATCTTCACCTGTTGCCATCCGGCGTTGGCGCCCTCCGCCCAGGTGGCCCTGACCCTGCGCCTGCTCGGTGGGCTCACGACGGACGGAGATCGCCCGGGCCTTCGTCGTCCCCGAGAAGACGATGGCCCAGCGCATCGTGCGAGCCAAGGCCAAGATCCGAGATGCCGGAATCCCCTACAGGGTCCCGAGCAGCGCCGAGCTTCCGGACCGGCTCCGTCCCGTGCTGGCGGTGATCTACCTCGTGTTCAACGAGGGCTACGCCGCCACCTCGGGCGACCGGCTCGCGCGCGAGGACCTGTGCACGGAGGCGATCCGCCTGGGGCAGGTTCTCGTCGCACTGATGCCAGACGAGCCCGAGGTCATGGGGCTGCTGGCGCTCATGCTGCTGATCGCGACACGCCGTCCGGCTCGCAGCGGCTTGGATGACTCGCTGGTCCCGCTCTCCGAGCAGGACCGCACCTTGTGGGACCCCGTACAGATCGATGAGGGTCAGCAGCTCGTGCGGGCCTGTCTGCGGCGGAACATCCCGGGCCCCTATCAGATCCAGGCTGCCATCAACGCGGTGCATAGCGGCGGCCGGGCCGCCGTCGATGACAGACTCGGAGTCGTCATGAAGGTGTACCTCGTCGACGGGACCTACGAGCTGTTCCGCCACTTCTTCGGGGCACCGCCGCACCGCAACGCGGCCGGGCAGGAGGTGGCGGCCGTCAGGGGGGTGGTCGGGTCCGTGCTCCAGCTGCTGGGTGGGGGAGCCACTCACGTCGGCGTCGCCACCGACCACGTGATCGAATCGTTCCGCAACGACCTGTGGCCGGGGTACAAGACGGGTGCCGGCATCGACCCGGACCTGTGGTCCCAGGCCTGGCCCATGGAGGAATCGCTTGCTGCTCTGGGTGTGGTGGTGTGGCCCATGGTCGATGTCGAGGCCGACGACGCGCTGGCCAGCGCGGCGGCGGTCGCCGGTGACGACAAGGGCGTCGAGCAAGTCGTCATCTGCACGCCCGACAAGGACCTCGGGCAGTGCGTGCGGGGGCGCCGTATCGTGCAGCTCGATCGGCGCAAGGATCTGCAGATCGACGAGGACGGCGTTGTCGCCAAGTTCGGTGTCGGTCCGGTCTCCATTCCTGACTATCTGGCGCTCGTGGGTGACAGCGCGGACGGGTTTCCAGGACTACCAGGCTGGGGGGCCAAGTCGGCCGCCGCGGTCCTGGCGCGGTGGCGACAGCTCGAGGACATCCCTCCCGATGCGGCCGACTGGGAGGTCAGGGTGCGGGGTGCGGCCAAGCTGGCCGTGACGCTGCAGGAGCATCGTGACGACGCCCTTCTGTTCAAGCAGCTGGCCACCCTGCGGGTCGACCGTTCCCTGCTGGCACGGGTCGAGGACCTCCGCTGGCGCGGGCCCACGAGCGATTTCGCACGCGTCTGCGCCGGCCTCGATGCGCCCGGGCTCGCCCGGCGGGCGGAGGCGCTGGGAGCCGCGCGCTGAGGCTCGGCGTCGGAGCAGGGCGCACCGTCGGTGCGGGCCTAGACTTCGGAGTGGTGAACGGGTTCCGTTCGAGTACCGGTCGCACCGGGACCACTCGGTGACAACTGGCTGGCGTGTCCTCTCGCTTGATCACCGCGACCCCCTTGCCCCCATTGAGGAGATCGTCCGCCTGATCGATCTGGCTGGGACGTCGATGGCCGCCGCCTACAGCCGCAGCGACGTTGTCGAGGCACTCAACGAACAGCAGCCCGCTGCGGTGGCTCTGGCGTCGGGCCAGGTGGTCGGCGCGGCGGTGGCCCGCGTGGCCGGCCGCGATGCACACCTGCTGGCCTTGGCGCTCCACCCGCAATGGCGGAACCGGGGCATCGGATCGGCCCTGCTGCGTGAGCTCGACCAGGAGGTGATCCATCACGGCGCACACCGCGTGCTGGCCCTGGTCGAGCCCGGGCAGGTCGGCGAAGTCGCGTTTTCGCACCAGGGATTCGACCGCTTTGACGGATTGCACCTCTTCGTCCGCGCCGCCTCCATGGTCCCCGAGGAGCTCGCGATCGTGGAGCGCTACGGCGGTCAGTTCCCCGCGTCGGGGTTGTGGGAGGACATGAAGGGCTTCTCGTCGACGAAGGTGCTCCTGAATCGACGCATCGTCGCGCCGTTGTCGCATTCGGAGTTGGCGGAACGCATCGGGTTGCGTGCTCCGGCCGCAGTCATGCTGTTCGGCCCTCCTGGCACCGGGAAGACGTCCTTCGCCCGTGCTATTGCGTCACGGCTCTCTTGGGCCTTCGTCGAACTGCACCCTTCCCTGTTGGGCCACGGGACGGAGGCCGCAGCGTCGCTGCGCGGCGCGCTGTCCGACCTGGGCCACGTCGACCGGCTTGTCTGTTTTATTGATGAGGCGGACGAAATCGCCTCGGCCCGCGATGCGCGCCCCGAGAGCCAGCCCATCGTGAACGAATTGCTGAAGGCCATCCCGATCTTCAAGTCACGTCCCGGCCGTCTCATGGTCATGGCGACGAACTCCATCGCGGCCATCGACCCGGCCCTGCTCCGTCCCGGACGGTTCGATCTCATCATTCCGGTGGGTGCACCGGATCGCGAGGGCCGAAAGGAGTTGGCGGGGGAGTTCCTGGGGTCGTGTGACCCCGACGACATGGCGGAGCGTACCGAGGGCTTCACCCCGGCTGACTTCGCGTTGACGGAGCAGCGGGCCGCTCAGCTCGCCTTCGAGCGGGCCCTCGGCGGCGGCGATGCCACCGTCACCTCCGCCGACTGCCTCGATGCGGTGTCGCGCACCAAGCCCTCCGTGAACAAGGAAGCTGCGGCGGCTTTCGACGACGAGGCTGCCACGTTTGCCCGGCTCTGAGGGGCATCGGCCCCGGAGGTGAGCTAACCGGCTGCCGCCACGACCGGCGCCAAACCGGACACGTGAGTTGCTGGGAGCGGGCCATGGAGCACCGACTGCGCCCGGAGTTCTCCCGCTCAACCCGGCGACGCGGAGGCGGCCTCTCTTGTCACGCGCCCAGATAGCTGGCCGACACGGCCTCTTCCATCTCCGCTGGCGAGCCCCGGTGGACGATCACGCCCTGCAGCACGACGGCCGCGAAATCGGCGATGGGGAGCGCGGTGCGGGCGAACTGCTCCACGAGCAGTATCGACAGACCTCCCGCCGCCAGCTCACGGACCTTCTCATAGAGCTGGGTGACGACGATGGGAGCCAGGCCCATGGAGAGCTCATCGAGCAGCAGGAGCTTCGGTTCGGTGGCGAAGGCCCGCGCCAAGGCGAGCATCTGCTGCTCGCCTCCCGACAGCGTGCCGGCCAACTGCTTGCGCCGGACACTGAGCTGAGGGAACTGGGCGAAGGCCACATCCTCTATCCGGTCCATCGGCACCCCGACCTGGGTGGCCATGAGGAGGTTCTCCCGCACGCTCAGATTGGGGAAGACGCCCCGGCCCTCGGGCACGGTGCAGATGCCCCGGCGCGCTCGGCCGTCCGCCGAGAGGCGGGTGACCGGGTTGCCGTCGAACCACACCTCACCGCCGCTCGAGGCGAGCGTGCCCGCGCAGACGTTGAGCAGCGTGGTCTTGCCGCCACCGTTGGGTCCGAGAAGGGCAACCACGGATCCGGCCGGCACTTCGAGGCTCACCCCGTGGACGACCTCGATCGTCCCGTAGCCCGCCCGGACGTCGCGCAGCTCGAGGATCGGCGGGGTGTCACCGGAGCGGGGCGCAGGCTCGCTCACGGGGTCCCCAGGTAGGCGTTGACGACAGCCGGATCATTCCGGACCTCTTCGGGGGTTCCGCTGGCGATGATCTCGCCGTAGTCGAGGACGTGGATCAGCTCGCAGGTGCCCATGACGAGGCCGACATCATGCTCGACCAGGCAGATGGCCAGATCCCGCTCGTCGACCAGCTGGCCCAGGAGCAGACCGAACGCCTCCGTCTCTTGCTCGGTCTGCCCCGAGGCAGGCTCGTCGAGCAGGAGCACCTTGGGCTGGGTCATGAGGGCGCGGCCCACCTCCACGATCCGCGCTCGCCCCGTCGGCAGCTCGCTCACCTCGCGCTCCGCCACGTCGGCCAGACCCACCAGCTCGATGATCCTGTCGGTCTCGCGGCCGACGTCGATCCGGCCCCGCCGCCCCCACGTGTTGCGGATTTCGCCGGCCACCTGGATGTTGTCCCGCACGCTGAGCGAGGAGAAGAGCTCGAGCCGCTGGTAGGTGCGAGCCAGGCCCCGGCGGGCCCGGGAGGCCGGCCCGGCCTTGGTGACGTCGTGCCCGTCGATCCTCACGCGGCCGGATCTCGGCTCCAACAGCCCGCTGACGATGTTGAACAGCGTGGTCTTGCCGGCTCCGTTGGGACCGATGAGGCCGGTGACCCCCCCGGCGGCCACCGACAGCGAGACGTCGTTCAGCACCTGCGCCCCGCCGAAGGCCATGCACACGTCCGAGACCTCAAGAACGGGCATCGGCTACGCCCTCCACTGCCGTCGCGCTGCCCACGGCCACCGGCACCACTGCCGGCAGCCCAGGTGCCACGGGGACCGTGATGGCATCGGTCCGGAAGGCCTCGGGCCGCACCGCCCTCGCCAGAGCCGGCACGGCGAGCGCGATGAGCCCCGTCGCCAGCACGAACCACCAGTTGCCCATCACCTTGGTCAGGACGAGGAGATAGATCACGACCTCGGCCAACACCCCGAGGGCCAGTACCCCCTTGACCCTCCACAGCGGGCGGTAGCTGGCCACGATCTGCGGCACGGCCCCGCTGGGGTTGCGGCCCAGGCTGACGCCGACGAGGGCCGGGGCCACGAGGGACAGGTTGGCCAGGACGTTCCAGAAGCCCCCGCCTCCGTAGTCCGTGCTCAGGTTCGTGAACGTACTGGTGAGGGCGGTGAAGGCGGTGCCGGCCAGGATCCCGCCCATCAGCGCGCCGGCGACGCTGCCGATGCCCCCCACCACGGTCAACATCACGAGGGCGAGACTGATGAAGATGATGTAGGTGTTGGAGGTGACGCTGGCCGAGGCGGCCGACAACAGCACGCCACCGAGGCCGGCAATGGCCGCCGACAGCATGAAGACCGACAGCTTGAGCTTGACCAGGTTCTGGCCCAGGGTGGCGGCGGCGGCCGGACTGTCCTTCATGGCCGTCAGGCGGCGTCCGTAGTTGCTGCGACGAAGGGCGATGAGGCCGATCCCGATCAGGATGAACACACACACCGAGGTGGTGAGGAACGTCTTGGTCGAGCTGAGGTCGATCGGGCCGAGCTTCAACGGCGGGATCTGGAGGGTGCCGTCGTCGAAGATCGAGAAGTGCAGATGGAAGATGGGCAGGACGTGCGGGGCGATGTCAGCGAGGATCATGTCGGAGACGAAGACGCCGAAGGCAAGGGTGGCCAGCGCCAGGTAGAGGCCGCGCAGGCGCAGCGCGGGCAGTGCGATGAGCCCGCCGACGAGGGCCGTCACCGCCACCCCGATCAGCAATCCCCACGGTGTGATCCGCTGCGCGAGGCCCGTGCCGGAGAGTCCTAGGTGGAACACGATGATCGTCGCGATGGCCCCGAAGGAGACCGGAGCCAGGTTGATCTCACCGGCGTAGCCGGTGAGCAGCGTGAGAGACAGGGCGATGATGCCGTAGGCGATGCCGATGGTGAGGGCCCCCATGTCGTTGGTCCCCATGATCTGCTCCAGGGCGAGGACGACGAGCAGGAGGATCACGCCCCACGTGACGGCCGACCGCATGGTGGGGACGTGGAAGCGCTCCCTGGTGCGCAGCAGGGTGGCACCGCGCAGGCGGTCCTGGGGCAGCACCAGCAGGACGACGAAGAGCACGATCATGGGCAGCGCGATGCGGAAGTCCGAGGCCCAGGACCAGCTCGAGGGGAAGTAGCCCAGCACGTACGTCCCTGCCAAGCCGAGGACGAGGGCACCGCCGAAGGTGCGCCAGATGCTGCGCAGCCGGCCGAACATGGCGGCGGCGATGGAGTCGAGCACGAGCAGGGTCAGCACGTGGACGTCGAGGGTGCCGCCGCTGATCGGGGTGATGAGGATGCCGGCCACGGCGGCCAACGCCCCCCCGAGCGCCCACGAGAAGGCGGCCAGGCGTCCGGGTCGTCCCCCGTTGAGCTGGAGCAGCGCCGGGTTGTCGACCACGGCCCGCATGGCTACACCGGTGCGGGTGCTGGTGAAGAGCAGGCGGATGCCCACTGCGATCAGCACGGCGCAGCCGAGGGCGATGGCCTCGTGGTCGGTGACGTAGACGCCGAGCACCTTGAATTTCGCCGCGTTGCCGAAGAAGAGGTCGTCGGTCCGGGGCACGCCGGGATTCCAGATCCACTGGGCCAGCGCGATCAGCCCGAGCATGATGCCGATGGTGACCACGATCTTGGTGACGTCGGCCGTCTCGCGCAGCCCCCGCATGATGCCGACGTAGAGCACCGTGCCGAGCAGCGGTGCCAGCACCACGATGACCGCGAACAGCGCGAGTGGGGCCGGCCAGTTCCAGCCGTAGCGGAGCTGCCAGTAGGTGAAGGCGGCCAGCATGGCCATGGCGCCCTGGGCGAAGTTGAAGATCCCTGAGGTCGTGTACGTGAGGACGAGTCCCGACGCGGCAATCCCGTAGACCGCGCCGGTCACCAATCCGAGGATGGTGTACGTGAGGAACAGGTGCATGGCCGGCGTTCCCGTCGCTCAGGTCAAAGAGCTGATGCGCTGGGCGCTCACCCCTGGGGTTTGATGACCGAGGAGGTCGCGTACTGGGTCGCGTAACCCTGGGCGTTGAGCGTCGTGCCGACGACAGACCCCGAGTCGGGGACGACGTACTTCGGCGAGCAGTCGAACGTCCCGAGCTTCTTCGGGTACGCCTGCACCCACTTGGTGTCGTCGAGCTTCATCAAGAGGCCGCAGTTGGGCGGGATGTTCTTAGCTGGGTTCCCCGAAGCGTTGAGCCCTCCGCCAGTCCAGTTCGTCACCTTGGCAAGGTGGTTGATCATGCACTGGCGGGTGAGCGTCGATCCGCACGCCTTGGCCTGCGTTGCCCACAGGAGGAACGAGGACGTGGCCTGCTCCCCGAGCTGCGAGGTGAGGCCGCCGTACTTCTTGACGATCGAGAGGTACTGGGCGACGGCCGGGACCACCTTGGCCGCCTCGAGTGGCTCGTAGGAGATACGGACGTACACGTTGTTGGCCAGGCCGTCGGTGTTCCACTGCGCGAAGCCTGCCGTGTAGGCGCCGGAGTCCATGACCCAGATCGGGTCGTAGCCGATCTGGCTCTCCGACTCGAAGGCGCCGTAGAGGGTCGGCCCCGGGGTGGCGTCGTTGAAGATGACCTGGGCCCCGCAGCTCTGCAGCTTCTGCACGAACGGCGTGTAGTTGGCCTCGCCGTTGTAGTCGATTTCAGCGCTGCAGTTCGGGATGAACTTCCAACCGGCTTCCGTATAGGCCTGCACGGCCTTGGCGGTGGACGACTGCTGGGTGGAGAGAGTGGAACCGTAGACGCCGGCATGCGTGGTCTTCGACCCGAAGAGCTTCTCGGCCTGGTAGGCGCTCGACACCGGGCTCGCGTTGGCTGGGTTCGGCGAGGCCTGGTACATCTCGTACGCGTTGGCGACCGCGGGGGCCACCGTGAAGCCCGGCACGGCCGCCAGGTTGCAGCCGAGCCGCGTCTGCTCCGCCACACCGTCGAGAGCGAAGCCCTCGCCGACCAGCATGAAGTCCTGCTTGCAGGCCTGGGTCATCACGCTGCCGACGTTGGTGACGGCGGCGTCGTAGTAGTCACCGACGATCTTGCGCCCGTTGATGCCCCCCTGGGCGTTGCACCAGGCGATCATGTCCTTCACCGCGTCACCCATCTCCTGGTCGAGGCCGGGGAGACCGGAGAAGCCCCGGTCGTCGCCGTAGGCGACGTTGATGGTCGAGTTGGTGACACCCTGGTCGGTGGCCCCGGTGGCGTGCCCCTTGCCGCACGGCGAGGGGAGCGTGCCGAACGTCGACGAGGAGCTGGACGACGATGCGCCCGCCCCACCCGGCGCGACCAGCAGCCCAGCCGACGTAAGCGTGGCGAGCAACAGCGCCACCCCCACGGTCCGCATCCCAGCGATCCTCTTCATTGCCAGACCCCCTGTCTGGGAGCAAACCCTCCACGGGTTCTGCCCCGGACACCCTTGGAACCGTAGAACAGGTTCTCGTTCGACGGGCACACTACCAATCCGCCGGTCGGAAAGCTCTACAGCCCCTAGGGGGAAATCGCGCTGCGAATGTGGTAGCGCTCGGTGTACTCCCTGAACTCCGTGGCCAGCTCGGCATACGTCCAACCGAAGTCGGCGGGGTCGTAGCGATGCCTGCCGAAGGCGTCCTGCGGCCGATGCTCGAGCAGCGCATTCATACGCCGGGCATGGAGGGGGCTCACCTCCTCACCGAAGCTGCGGTACAGCTGGCGGACCGCCTCCAGGGGGTCGGCCATCAGGGCGTCGTAGTGCAGGTGCTGGCACCAGCCGGGCTCGGACTTCTCGTCGAAGGCCATCGCCGAATTGAGGGCGAAGGCACACTTGCGCTTCCACTCTTCGGCCGTGGGGCGAGGGTCGCTCCGGCTCGTCAAGAGGCGCTGGCTGGCGTTGGCCAGGCTGGCCAGCGACGTGACCACCGGCCCCGGGTCCCTGTGGGTCCAGATGATCCTGGCATCGGGATAGCTGGCGAGCAGGGCCTCGAGGTGCCACAGGTGATTGGGCGTCTTGAGGATCCAGCGCTCGGTGGGCTGGCGCGACTGCAGGGTCTGGAGGGCGAGTCGGTGCTGGGCGTACGCGGGCGACATGTCCGCCTGCTCCAGCCAGCGGGCGTAGGACGGCACGTGGGCCTGCGTCTCGAGGGCCAGGGTGCGCACGTCGTACATGAAGAGCGAGACGCATTCCTCGGCCAGGGTGGCACCGAAGGGGTGCATGGCCCTGAGGGGCGGGTTGAGCTTCATCAGCCCGTCGAGGTCCTTGGCGGTCCGCGCAATCCGGGGATCTTCCGCCGCTTCCTCGAGGGCGGCGGGTGGGATGGGGTGGGCCGCCTCCCACTGGAGGAGCGGCCGGGCCATGGGATCGAGGCCCAGCAGCAGGGAGAGCACACTGGTCCCGGTGCGTGGCAAGCCCACGATGACCCAGGGGCTCTCTATCCGCTCGTCGTGCACTTCGGGGTGCTCCAGCGACCAGCGGTGCAGCTCAATGCGGTTCGCCAGGGAGGCCGTCAGCATCTTGGAGATCAGGAGGCGTCCGAACGTGGTCAGTTCGGCCTCGGCCTCGCAGGCACGGAGGTACACCCCGAGCGGCTCCCGATAGGAATCGCTCCCGAAGTCGTCCGATCCGGCCGCCTTGGCCGCGGCCGTCGTGATCGCCGACGGGGTGAGCGACGGCAGCTCACGTCCGAAGCGGGCGAGCCCAGCTCCCGCCCAGTTGAGCACGAGGAGCGGTCGGCTGTGCAACTCCGAATCACGCCAGGTGTACTCGGGGGCGCTCATCCTCGGTGGACTTCGACAACCGTCCGGCCCAGCGATCGCCGTGCTTCGTGCTCGTCGAGCGCACGGCCCGCCTCCTCCATGCTGACCCGTCGACCGACGTAGGGGCGGATGACGCCCTCTGCGGCCAGGCGCAGCAGGTCGGCATGGATCTCGTCCGCCACGTCCCTTCCGAACGGGTTGAAGCCGAATCGTCGCATGCCCGGGTCGACCGAGTCCGCCCAGGCCACCATGACGGCCACGATGTCGATGTTCCCGATGCAGGCCATCCGCAGAGGCCTTCCGGTCATGCCGTTGGCATCATCATCCGCGAACCCCACCGCCAGGTAGCGACCACCGTGTGCCGTGCAGCGCCACGAGCGCTCCACGAAATCGCCCCCGGTCAGGTCGTAGACCACGTCCGCACCGGCGTCATCTGTGGCGACCAGTACCGCCTCCACGAAGTCCTCGTCGGTGTGGTCGATCACCAGATCGGCCCCGAGTGAGGAGCACAGCGCCCCCTTCTCGGGACCACCGGCCACCGCGATGACCCGGGCACCCGCCGCCTTCCCCAACTGGATACCGGCGGTGCCCAGCCCGCTCGCGGCGGAGTGCACCACCAGGGTCTCACCCGCCTGGAGCCGTCCCCGTTTGAAAAGAGCCAGGTGGGAGGTCTGGAAGCTGAGCAGGAACGCCGTGGCCTCGACGTCGTCGAAGCCTGGAGGAGCGCCGAACACCGAGATGGCATCGGCGATCGCGTACTCGGCGATGCCGCCGAGCGCGTTCTTGGTGATCGCCACCACCCGTTTGCCCAACCACGACTCCGCGCCTTCTCCAACCTCGTCGACCACTCCGCACACGTCCATGCCCAAGGTGAACGGCGGAGGCGTAGGCACCGAGACCAGGTTCCCCCGGCAGCGATCGATGTCGTTGAAGTTGAACGAGGCCGCGTTGACCTTCACCCGAACTTCTTTCGGCCCGGGCTCGGGGCGCTCGACGGTTCGCACCGCGAGGACCTCGCCGGGTTGCCCGTGGCGGGTCACCTGCAGGGCCTTCATCTGTGCCACGTCCCTTCCCCCTTTAGGTCGTTACCGGCGGGTTTGCGACGACAGCACTCCCGGGACCGGGTGAGATTACCCCTTGGGACCCGACCGGATGCTGGGACGATCCAGCGCGCTCGCACCGACGGAGTTCGCAACGGCGTCGGTGTCCGTGAAGCCTGCGGGAGCTTTGACACAGGGGTAGCCTCAGCCTCCGATCGAACAGTGTGGCGGGGAAAGGGGGATCAACATGGCCGACGTGACCCTGACGACTTCATCGTCGTCACCTCCGCCGCCTGTCGCCGAGGCCGGGGCGTCGGGGCGGCCGACGTTCGAGATCGTGCCGCTCCGGGCTCTCCCGTTCGTGGGCATCGTCTTGATCGCTCTCACCCTGGCCATCGTGACCAACAGGCTGTGGGCGCTCGACTTCTTCCATGTCGTGGGCGGAGGACTGTGGACCGGGATCGACCTCTTCGTGGGCTTCATCATCGGACCGATCCTGGGGCGATTGTCGATACCTGCCCGCATGGAGTTCTCGACGAGGTTCATGCCGAAGATGCTCGTCATCATGCCCACCCTGGTCATCGTCACCTTGGCGGCCGGGTGGCAGCTGGCCCGCCACGAAGGCTTCATCCTCTCGACCCACACGCACCACGGCTGGGTGGTGGCCTCCATGATCATCGTGGGGGTGATGGCCGTGATCGCCATCGGTATCCTCGAACCGGCCAACTTGGCGGTGCTCTTCGAGCTCAAGAAGCCCAACCCGAACGGGGAGCTCATCGGCAGGCTGATGCGACGCTTCATCTACACGGCCGGCATCACCGGGGCGCTGCAGGTGGCGACGCTGGTGATCATGACCAGGCTGGCGACGACATGACCGCCCTGCCCGGAACCGATCAGCTGACGGACCTGTCCGAGCGCCGGCTCCCGCCGGTTGCCCAGCTGGCCGTGGCCTCCATGGCCCTCGTCATCGTCAGCGGCATCTACCTGGCCGCCCACCTGCCTCGCCACCCGCCGCTCGGGCCCGCGGTCGGCCTCCTCGCCGCAGCGGGTGTGCTCCTCATCGCCAACGTGGCCGTCGTGAGCCGGCTGCGCCCCTTCAACTGGGAGGTGTTCTTCCGCGTCGGTGGCTGGGCCCTGCTCGCCTATGGCGTGATCGCCGGCATGCTCGAGTTCATCTTCGTCTTCGACCACACCCGCGGAGGATCGTTGGTCGTGTTCACGCTCTCGCTGCTGGTCTTCGCCCTTGACGTCCCGCTGCTCCTGGCCTTCTCCGTGGCTCGCTACCAAGAAGTCGCACCGACCTCCACGACCTGACCGGGCCTAGCGAGGCGATCACCAAGGAGGGCACGGGCGACACGGCGTTCTTCGTGGTCGAGTCCGGGACGGGCCAAGCTCTCGCTGGGTGGCCCGCCTGGCGCGATGCACTTAGAACGACAAGCGGTCCGGGCTGCGCGAGCTCGCAGCGGCGGAGGGAGTGGGATTCGAACCCACGGAGGCTTGCACCTCGCAGCTTTTCAAGAGCTGTGCATTCGTCCGCTCTGCCATCCCTCCCGCGGGTTCCCATGGTAGGGGGAATATCACCAGGTCGACGGGTGGCGCCACCCTTGTGAGCAAGGCCGTGCGGTCTTAGCTTTCCTGGTAGGCGAACCGTAAGGCCGCGACGCAGTGGCAGGAGAAAGGGCATTCGACGGCAGTCGACATGGGTGGATGGATCTCGTGAATCCACGCCTCGGCCATGCCGGCCAGTGGCACCGGAGAGTAGATGAGGGAGGGACGTGGACGCTCTCAGGTTGATCTTCCGGGCCGAGCTACGCCGCCGGTGGCGATCGTGGCTGGCGCTGGCGATCCTCATCGCGGTCGTCGGAGGCGTTGTCATGGCGTCGGCCGCGGCGGGGAGACGCACGGCGTCTGCATTCCCCAGCTTCGTGCGGACCCACGGCTACGACTTCGTCGTCTTCAACGGGTCGCCGCTCCCGCAATTCGCCCGCTATCCCGCCGTCGCCTCGATCACGACTGCACCGGTCGCCTACAACGGTCAGCCCGTGTGCGCCTGCACGCACCCGATCGACAACAACAACTTCAACGTCGTGTACGTGCCGCCTAAGGATCTGTCCCGGACCGTCAACCTCGTCGCCGGCAGGATGCCCAACCCGTCGTCACCCGACGAGGTTCTGGCCTCCTTCAACCTGCAGCGGGACAACGGGGTCCACGTCGGGACCGTCCTGCGGATGAGGATGTATGCGGCCTCCCAATCGGAAGCAGTCAACAACGCCACCGGCGCGGGTCCCCCGCCGACGGGCCCGTTCGTCTCGTTCCACGTCGTCGGCATGGAAGCGGCCGTCGACGAGTTTCAGGCCGGGACCACCCCGCTCTATGACGTCTACACGACACCGGCCTTCGCCCGTTCCCTATTGCCGAAGACGACATCGGGGTTCCTCTACCTCGTGAAGCTGCGCCACGGAGCCGCCGACGTCGACGCATTCAAGACCTACGCCAAGTCACTCGGCATCGACGATTTCACCGACCTGAGTACTCCCGAGGTGCAGATCGCCGGCTCCATCCATCCGCAGGCGGTCGGCTGGTGGCTGCTGTCCGCGCTGGCCGCGCTGGCCGGGGCGGCCGTGGTCGGGCAGGCGCTGAGCCGGACCCGACGGGTGGAGAGCGACGAGTTCCCCATTCTCCAGGCGCTCGGGCTCGGCCGGAGCGTCCTGGTGGCGCTGGGCATGGCATCGACCCTGCTCGTCGCCCTGGTCGGCGCCGCCGGGGCGTTGGCTCTCGCCTACGCCCTCTCCTCGTTCGCACCCGTCGGCGACGCTCGCCTCGCCGAGCCGTCAACGGGCCTCCGCTTCGACGGACCCGTGCTTCTGCTCGGCGCGCTCGCCACCGTTGTGGTCGTGCTCGCCCTGGGGGTGTGGCCGTCGCTGCGCGCCGCTCGTGGTCGGGCGGACGCAGTCCGTCCCCGCCCGTCGGCCGTCGTCCGGTGTGTGGGCGCGGCGGGTGCGCCGCCGACCATGGTGGTCGGGGTGCGCAACGCGCTCGAACGCGGGCGCGGCGCCGCCTCTGCGCCGGTGGCCACCGCGCTCCTGGGCGCGGCGCTCGCCGTAGCTGCCCTCTGCGGCACCGCCGTCTTTGGGTCGAGCCTCTCGCACCTGGACGCCACCCCGTCACTCTTCGGCGATACCTACCAGGTGATCATCTACGGAACACCGAGCACATCGAGCACGGCGAGCCCAGAAGCCGATCAGCGTCAGGTGATCCGGGGGCTCGAACGCCACAAGGGAATCGACCGCATCACCGTGGCCACGGGTGCGCCCATCTCCATCGACGGTGTGACCGTACAGGGGGCCGCGTACGCCGCCGTCCGCGGCCCACCCCTTCTGGTGGCGATCGCTGGTCGACTCCCTGCCCGCCCCGGCGAGATCGCGTTGGGGTCGTCCACCATGCGCCTGATCGACACCCATGCGGGCGCCGTCGTGCCGGTGCGGTTCGCGTCGCCCACCGGCCACGCGCGCACCGTGCCGTTCCGGGTCGTCGGGACGGCGGCGCTCCCGACCGGCGTCGGCGACGGAGAGGTCGGGCTGGGCACGGGTGCGATACTGACCCTCGGCGGGTACGAGCAGGCGGCGTGTCCGCACGGCACGGCGAACAAGAAGTGCGTGGGGTCGATCCTGGCGAACACCGCCGTGCTGGCCAGTGCCACGCAGAGCGGTTCGGGGCACGTGGCGATCGAGCACATTATCTCCACCGGTCAGAACTACGTCGGGACACCCTTCACGCCGACGACGCTCGTGAACTTCGGTGAGGCGGTCGACTTCCCACTGATGCTCGGGCTCATCCTGGCCATCTTCGGCGCCGCCACCCTCACCCACCTGCTCGTCGTGAGCGTGGGTCGGCGGCGCCGGGAGATGGGACTGCTCAAGGCGCTCGGGTTCGTGAGCCGCCAGGTGGGAGCGACGGTGTACTGGCAGGCGACGACCGTCACCCTGGTGGGCCTCGTCGTCGGTGTCCCCGTCGGGATTGCGCTCGGTCGGGTCATCTGGAGGGCCTTCGCCCTCAACGTCGGCGTCGTGCCTCAGCCCGTTGTCGACCTCTGGGTCATCGTGGGCCTGGGCGCGGCGGTCCTGGTGGGAGCCCTCGTGCTGGCCATCGGACCGGCGGTCGCCGCAGCGCGCTCGCGGCCCGCCAGGTTGCTCCGGGTGGAGTGACCGGGTTGCTCCCGCCTCAGTGGCTCACCCACTCGGCCAGCTCGACGACGACACCCGGGCCGTCCAGGAACACGAGGCGTCTGTCGTGGAAGTCCATGACCTCGTTGCGCGGCGTGACCCCGTGCGCGGACAGGTGGGCCAGCATGCCGTCGAGGTCGCTCACGCGGAAGCAGACGTGGTTGAAGCCGGTCCGTGCCAACGACCCGGCACCCGCATCGGCCGTCGCCGCGGGATGGTGAAACCGAAGGAGCTGGATCTCCTGGTGCTCCGGTGCGCTCTCCAGCACGAGGGTCACGTGGTCCGCCTCCCATCCCGGGATCCCCATGTAGCGGGCGATCTCGTCACCCGAGGCCACCACCGCGATGCGCTCGATGAAGCCGAGGAGCCCGAAGAAGCGCCGGGCGTCGTCCAGATCGGTGACGACCACGGTCATGTGGTCGAAGCCCTCGTTCCTCCCGACGCCGACGTCCCCCATGCCGTGCTCCGTCCTTCCTGGGTCCCTACCCCTTCGCGGCCTGGTCCCGGGCGTCGCGAGCGCGGCTGTGGAGCCGTCCCCGTGTCGCCTGGTCCAGGATCACCTTGCGGAGCCGCACCACCTTGGGCGTGACCTCGACGCACTCGTCCTCGGCGATGAACTCCAGCGCGTGCTCCAGGGAGAACTGCATCGCCGGCGTCAGCCGCGCGAACTCCTCGGCCGTCGAGGACCGCATGTTGGTGAGCTTCTTCTCCTTGGTCGGGTTGACGTCCATCTCCTCCGCCCGGGCGTTCTCTCCGACGATCATCCCCTCGTAGACCTCCTCGGTCGGCCCGACGATCAGCGTCCCGCGCTCTTGGAGGTTCATCAGCGCGAAGGTCGTCGTCACCCCCCGGCGGTCCGCCACCATCGACCCGTTCCGCCTGGTGCGCAGCTCGCCGTGCCAGGGCTCCCACCCGTCGAACACGTGGTGGAGGATGCCGGTCCCACGGGTCTCGGTCAGGAACTCGGTGCGGAAGCCGATCAGGCCACGGGCCGGGACCCGGTAGTCGAGCCTCACCCAGCCCGTCCCGTGGTTGACCATCTCGAGCATGTGACCCTTGCGCAGGGCGAGCAGCTGGGTCACGACGCCGAGATACTCGTCGGGCACGTCCACCGACACCCGCTCCACCGGCTCGTGGACCTTTCCGTCGATCTCGCGGGTGACGACCTGGGGCTTGCCGACGGTGAGCTCGAAGCCCTCCCGCCGCATGGTCTCGACCAGTACGGCCAGCTGCAGCTCGCCGCGCCCGAGCACCTCCCACAGGTCGGGCCGGTCGGTGTTGCTGACCCGGATGGCCACGTTGCCGACCAGCTCGGAGTCCAGGCGGGACTTCAGCAGTCGGGCCGTCAACTTCGTCCCGTCCGCTCCCGATAGCGGCGAGGTGTTGATGCCGATGGTCATCGCCAGGCTGGGCTCGTCGACCGTGATGGCGGGGAGCGCGATCGGCCGGTCGGGATCGGCCAGGGTCTCGCCGATCGTGACCTCGGCGAGGCCGGCCACGGAGACGATCTCGCCCGGGCCGGCCGACTCCGCCGGCACCTGGTCGAGCGCCTCGGTCACGTAGAGCTCGGTCATCTTGACTTTCTCCACGGTGCCGTCGAGCCGGCACCAGCCCACGGTGCTGCCCTTGACCAGGGTGCCGTTGTGGACGCGGCAGATGGCGAGCCGCCCCACATAGGGCGAGGCCGACAGGTTGCAGACGAGGGCCTGGGTCGGCATGTCCTCGTCGAACGAGGGCGCCGGGACGTGGTCGATGATCGTTCGGAAGAGCGGCTCGACGTTCACGCCCTCGACCCCGAGCTCGGCGCTGACCCAGCCGGCCCTGGCGTTGGAGTAGAGGATCGGGAAGTCGATCTGCTCCTCGTCGGCGTCGAGGTCCAAGAAGAGCTCCTCGACCTGGTGGATCACCTCGGCAATGCGGGCGTCAGCCCGGTCGACCTTGTTGATCACCACAACCACGGGGAGGCGGGCCTCGAGCGCCTTGCGGAGCACGAAGCGGGTCTGGGGCAGAGGGCCCTCCGAGGCGTCGACCAGCAGGAGCACGCCGTCGACCATGGTCAGCCCGCGCTCGACCTCGCCCCCGAAGTCGGCGTGTCCGGGGGTGTCGACGATGTTGAGCTTGACTCCACCCCAGCGCACGGCAGTGTTCTTGGCCAGGATGGTGATGCCCTTCTCCCGCTCGAGATCGCCCGAGTCCATGACCCGGTCGGTCAGCTCCTCGTGCTCCCCGAAGGCACCGGTCTGGCGCAACAGGGCGTCGACCAGCGTCGTCTTGCCGTGATCGACGTGGGCGACGATGGCCACGTTCCTGATGTCCTCGCGCGTTCCCATGGGGGTGCCAACGATAGAGGACCCGGGACGCTCCTCAGGCGGCGGAGCGCACCGGAGCACCTGCTCCGGCCAGCACCAGCGCCACGGCCTCGGCGCCCAGGGTGAGCACCGCCGGCTCCGGCTCGACCCGTACAAGGTGGCCGGAGTCGGGCCACCACCCGACCACACGCCCGGGGACGGCACCGCCACGGGTCCGCAGCGACTCGACAAGGGTCACGAGGGCGAGCTCGGCTCGTACCGATTCGCGGCGTGGCCCGGACAGCACGACGAGGTTGGTGCGGTCCGTGCGGACCTCGGCGCGGCTCCGCAGGGCGAGCAGTGCGGAGTGCGGGCTGTCCCACCAGCGGTCGCGTCCAATGCCGAGCGGGGATCCCAGGGCCGACCAGTCGAGGGCACACCACAGGCGGGTGGCCCAGGTCACCGCTTCGGCGCCTACCGCCGTCCGGCCTGCGGGCGACAGCCCGGCGACCCAGCGGTCGAGCCGCGAGGCGCAGGGGTCGCCGTCACGTATCCAGCCCGAAGACTCCCCGAGACGGGCGCGCACCGCCTCGACGGGAGAGCGGGCGCCGCCCGCAACCAGCAGGCGTACCGCCGCCAGCCCGAGGGCGCGCCGCGCCGTGTGCGCGGACCACGCGAACGGCGGTTGCTCGGCGTGATCGGCGGCGTCGCCGCAGAGAGCGGCTCTGACCTCGTGACCGGTGACGCGGAACGGGCCCGCCCCTGCCCGCCGGACGGCCAACCCGGCCAGGATGCCCTTCGCCTCCTCGAGCGCTGCGTCCCACGATGACGGATCGACGGCCGTCACCGGCGCCACGAGAATGTCGGTCAGCCGGTCAGCCATGCGGACCCGTAGCCAGCCACGCGCAGAGGTGCGAGGCGATCGCCCGGAGGTGCTCCTCGCGCACGTCCTCGACGCCGTAGCGTCCGGTCGCCGATTCGAGCAGGGCCAGGCGGAACGGGGGAGTGCCGCTGCGCAGGGTCTCGAGCAGGGCGAGGTAGTGCAGCGACCGCCGCTCCCGGGCCCACGGTCCGCTTGTCGACAGCCCGAGCGCGCACAGCGAGGCGGTGCCGGGCTGCGGCAGACCCACCAGCAGGTCGAAGGAGCCGTGCAGCATCACCCGACCCCCGGCGAGCGGGATCGCCACGCGGTCATTCGTCCGGGGCATCCAGCCCGGGGCGAACCGGGGGACCATCTCCTTCATGTTCGCCGCGTGCGACGCCATCGTCTCGGAGAGTGCCGCCCGCGCCGCAGCAGACAGCGACTCGACGTGGCCGACGAGGGCCCCGGCCCCGGAGGCACGAAGCGCGTCGAGCGCGTCGCGGAGCGGGTCGCCGAGCTCCCCTTCGTGGACGAGCTGGCCGAACAAAGCGTGGGCGAGACGGGAGAGGATCAGCTCGTCGGACAGCCCTTCGTTGATCGCGCCATCCCGCGGGCAAGCCGAGCAACTGGCTCGGCCCGAGGAAGAGGGGCGGGGCGTGCTCACCCCTCTTGGTCACGACGTCGTAGGCGGCGTCCTCGAGCCAGGCCCGGAGGCCACCGGCCAGCTCCGGATCGAAGCGGGGCCGTGCGGCGGTGTCACCCCGCAGCAACGCGAGCACCTCTCTCCCGCTGCCACGATCCGCCGGCGCGACGCCGGGAGGTGCGGACCTGAGCAGCGGGCGTGGTGCGACGAGAACCATCGGTGCAGTGTGCCCACGGGGTGTGACATACCCTGGCAACTGCATGGCACGATCCCTCGTCCCGCTGGCGCCGGCGACGAACGTCGCCTTCTTCGCGATCTTCGGGATCTTCGTCGTGGCCATGGTCGTGCTGGCCGTCCTCGTCATCGTGTGGGCAGTGCGCCACGACCTGGCCGGGCGGAAGGCGTGGCGCGAGCGCCAGCAGTCCCGGGGCCAGCAATCCCCGCCGCCACCTCGGGCCGCACCGTGAGCACAGCGGCCCCCGCCGACGGAGCGGCGACCACCACCTGGTCCGAGCGTCTCCGCCGGAGGTGGGCGCAGCGGCGCCAGGGTGCCGACGGAGTTCGCTGGCCCGCTCCGCACAGGACCGCCTTCGTGCTGGCGGGCGGCGGCAGCCGCGGCGCGGTGCAGGTGGGCATGCTCGAGGAGCTGATCCGCCGCGGCATCCGGGCGGACCGGGTCTTCGGCGCCTCCGTCGGTGCGATCAACGGCGCGTCGTACGCCGGCAACCCGACCCTGGAGGGGATCGAGCGCATGGCCACCATCTGGAGGGACGTGAAGGGCACCGACATCTTCCCCCGCGGCACCTTCGACGGACCGTGGGCCTTCTTGCAGAAGCGCGCCGCCGTGCACGCAAATTCGGGGCTGCGTGCCATCATCGAGGCGGGGATCGACTACGAGAACCTCGAGGACTCCTCCATCCCGATTGAGGTGGTGGCGACCTCGCTCACCGACGGGAGAGAGCGGTGGATCGGGCACGGTCCCGCGGTCGAGGCCATCCTGGCCTCCTCGGCCATCCCCTCCATCTTCCCGCCGGTGTCAATCGACGACGACGTGCTGGTCGACGGCGGCGTAGTCAACAACGTGCCGATCAGCCGCGCGATCGTCGCCGGGTGCGACCGTATCTACGTGCTGCTCTGCGGGCCGTTGCACTACCACCCGCGGCCGCCTCGCCGCCCGGCCGAGGCGGCGTTGACCGCGTTCTTCGTCGCCATTCACGCGCGCTTCATGCGCGAGCTGGCCTCACTGCCACCGGGCGTGGAGGTGGTCGTCTTCAGCGGCGGCGGGGAGCCGTCAGGCCAGTACCGTGACTTCTCGGCGACGGCGACCCTGATTGAGGAGGGCCGCGCCGAAGTGGCCGATGTGCTCGACCGCTACGTCGGGACGTCGCACGACCTGGCCCGACCCCGCGCCGTCCGCCTCACCGTGAGCGCGGACCGCTATCTCCTCACCAACGACGCGCCCGAGGCGATGGACCGCTTCACCGCGTTCGCCGCACTCTTCGACCCTTCGACCTTCCGTCACTTCGACAGACTCGGACTCACCGACGGCTGGCGCTGCTGGGAGGTGGGTGCCGGAGGCACGACGGTGGTCGCTCGCCTCTCGGCGCGGGTGGGGCCGGGCGGGCACGTGCTCGCGACCGACATCAATCTGTCGTGGGCCACGGGAGCGGCTGCGCCCAACGTCGAGATCCTCGAACACGACGTCGCGGCCGCTCCGCCCCACGGCGGGCCCTTCGACCTCGTCCACGCCCGCCTCGTCCTGGTGCACGTGCCCGAGCGCGACACCGCCCTCGACAACATGGTGGGCTCCCTCCGTCCCGGCGGGGTGCTGCTCGTGGAGGATGCCGATCCGGCACTGCAGCCGCTGAGTTGCCTGGAGGAGACGGGACCCGAGCAGGCATTAGCCAACCGCCTGCGCCGGGGCTTCCGGTCACTGCTGGCCGAACGCGGCGTCGACCTCGCCTTCGGCCGCTCATTGCCCAGGCGGCTCCGGGAGGCCGGCCTGGTCGACGTGGCGGCTGATGCCTCCTTCCCGGTGAGCGACCCGGCCTGCAACCACCTCGAGGTGGCGACGATCAATCTCATCCGGGACCAGCTCCTGGACCATGGCATCGCCACGGAGGCCGAGATCGAGCAGCACCTCTCCGCGGTGGCCGCGGGCAGGCTCGACCTGGCCCAGCCGCCGATGATCTCCTGCTGGGGCCGCCGGGCTCCCGCTTAGAACGGTACCGGCGAGGTCCCGCGTCGCCAGGGTCACAGCATCCTGGTGGAATAGGGGGCGTGCCCGACGCCTCACCCGAGACGCTGTTCCACCCGGCCGTGGCGAGCTGGTTCGCCCGACGGTTCCCGGCTGGGCCGACGCCGCCGCAGTCGGCAGCGTGGCCGCACATCGCCGAAGGCCGCGACGTGCTGGTCGCCTCGCCGACCGGTTCGGGCAAGACGCTGACGGGGTTCCTCGTGGCCATCGACGCCGCCTACCGGGCGGCCGAGGCCGGCGCGCGGGCGGGTGGCACGCCGGAGGTCCTCTACATCTCGCCGCTGCGGGCGCTGGCAGTCGATGTGCACGAGAACCTTCACGTCCCGCTGTCGGAGATCCGGGAGGAGGCCGCCCGTCTCGGCTGTCCTGACCCCGGGCTCCGAATCGCGGTGCGTACCGGCGACACCCCACCGGCTGAGAGGGCCGCCATGAAGAAGCAGTCGCCCGACCTGCTCGTCACTACACCGGAGTCCCTCTACCTCCTCCTGACCGCGCCATCATCACGGGCCCTGCTGCGCGGCGTGCGCACCGTGATCGTCGACGAAGTGCACACGCTCGCCCGCGACAAGCGGGGCAGCCATCTGTCGCTGAGTCTCGAACGCCTCGATGCACTCGTGACCGAGAGCGGCGGCCGGCTCCAGCGGATCGGGCTCTCCGCGACACAGCGACCGCTCGATCTCGTGGCCAGGCTGCTCTCGGGAGTCCACGAGGGCCGTCCGCCGACGGTGATCGTGGACTGCGGTCACGCCCGCGACATCGAAGTCGCGATCGAGCTTCCCTCCACCGAGCTCGAGGCCGTGATGAGCGGTGGCCAGATGTCCGACATCCTCGACCGCATCGCGGAGCACACGCGGCATCATCGCACCACCCTCGTGTTCGTCAACACCCGCAAGATGGCGGAGCGGGTGGCGCACCAGCTGGCTGAGCGGCTGGCCGACGACGAGCCGGGACGCGAAGGCGACGTGGACGCGTCGCTTCTCGTCGCCTCACATCACGGCAGCCTCTCCGCCGCCCGGCGGCGCATCGTCGAGACGCGCCTGCGGGCCGGCGACCTGCGCGCGCTCGTGGCCACGGCGTCGCTCGAACTCGGTATCGACGTTGGCCCTGTCGAGCTCGTCTGCCAGATCGGGTCGCCCCGCGCCATCGGTACCTTCCTCCAGCGCGTCGGCCGAGCCAACCACCACCGGGACGGGACGCCGGCGGGCCGCCTCTACCCGACGACGCGCGACGAGTTGGTCGAGTGCACCGCCCTGCTCGCCGCAGTGCGCGAGGGCCGTCTCGACCTGCTCGAACCCCCGGTCGCCCCTCTGGACGTGCTGACCCAACAGCTCGTGGCCGAGGTGGCCTCCACCGACGAACGCGACGTCGAGGCCATGTGGGCCATGACCAGGCGTGCCGCCCCCTACGCCGAGCTGTCCCGCAGGGACTTCGACGACGTGGTGGCGTTGGCGAGCTGGGGGATTGAGACCGGACGAGGGCGTCGGGGCGCGCACCTGCACCACGACGCGGTGAACGGGCGCCTGCGAGCGCGACGGGGCGCGCGACTGGCTGCGCTGACGGGTGGGGGCGCCATTCCCGAGACGGGCGACTACCGGGTCGTGCTCGACCCCGACGGGGTGACCGTCGGCTCCGTGCACGAGGATTTCGCAGTCGAGGCGACAGCGGGGGACATCTTCCTGCTCGGGACGCACTCGTGGCGCGTCGCCAAGGTCGAGGTCGGCACGGTGCGGGTCCACGATGCAGGAGACCTGCCTCCGACGATTCCGTTCTGGCTGGGCGAGGCCCCGGCACGCACGGCCGAGCTCTCCGAGGCGGTCAGCGACTTGCGGGCGGCGCTCGAGCCGCTCCTGCACGCCGGGGATGGTGACAGGGCCCGCGCCCTGGTGCGTCAGTGTGCCGGCGCCTCGGCCGAGGTGGCCCAGCAGGTGGTGGCCTACTGCGCCGCCGGTTTGGACGCACTGGGGCACCTGCCCACCCGCGAGCGCATCGTGGTGGAGCGCTGCTTCGACGAGAGCGAGGGATCGCAGCTGATCGTCCACGCACCCTTTGGCGGTCGCATCAACCGT
The DNA here is from genome assembly GCA_963824195.1 of uncultured Acidimicrobiaceae bacterium. Classification (GTDB taxonomy): domain Bacteria; phylum Actinomycetota; class Acidimicrobiia; order Acidimicrobiales; family RAAP-2; genus Bog-473. Next base: position 52,212 of record CAWGOJ010000012.1, read on the forward strand.
GCCCTCGGCCTGGCGCTGCGCAAGCGGTTCTGCGTGTCGTTCGACTTCGAGCTGCAGGCGGCAGCGGACGACGACACCGTCGTGCTCTCCCTCGGGCCCCAGCACAGCTTCCCGCTCAGGCGCGTGCAATCCATGCTGTCGAGTGCCCGTGTGACCGAGGTACTGACCCAGGCCGTGCTGCCCCACCCGATGCTCGGGGCGCGCTGGCGCTGGAACCTCAGCCGTGCGCTCGTCCTGCCCCGCATGAGCGGTGGCAAGCGTCGCCCGATCCATCTGCAGCGCATGGAGGCGGACGACCTGCTGGCCGCGGTGTGGCCCGGCCTGGCGGCCTGCCAGGAGAACGCGCCGCCCGGGCCGGTGGCGGTGCCCGATCACGTGCTGGCGCGCCAGACGGTCGACGATTGCCTGCACGAGGGGCTCTCGGTGGAGGGCCTGGTCGAGTTGTGGTCGAAGGTCGAGTCGGGCGCGATCGCAGTGCACACGGTCGAGTCGTCGGAACCCTCGCCGTTCTCGCACGCCATCTTGAGTGGGCGCCCTTTCACCTACCTCGACGACGCGCCGCTCGAGGAACGGCGCACCCGGGCACTCTCGCTGCGTCGCGGCCTCGGCGAGCTCGGCCCCGACGGTCTGCCGGTGCCGGCCACGGAGCTGGCGGCTCTCGATCCCGAGGCGGTCGCGATGGTGCTCGACCAGGTCTGCCCGCGCCCCCGCGATCCGGACGAGCTGCACGACCTGCTGCTCTCCCTCGTGGTGGCCCGTCCCTGTCGGGACTGGGCGGGCTGGTACGACGCGTTGACCGCCGCGGGCAGGGCGAGCCTGCTCGACGGCTGCTGGGTGGCCACGGAGCGCCGTGACGCCGCCTCCTTGCTCGGCTCTGACGACGATGCCGCGGCCGCCTGCGTGGCCGGTCACCTCCAGCTGGCCGGGCCGGTCTCGGTCGAGCGGCTGATCGCCGACGCGCCGCTGCCATCCGGGGCGCCGATGGGCGCGCCGCTGTCGTCAGCCCGGGCGCGGACCGCGTTGGCCCGGCTCGAGGCCAGGGGCTCGGCCATCGAGCTGCCCGACGGCCGCTGGTGCGCGCGCAATCTCCTAGTCCGACTGCACGGGGCCAGTCGCAGCCGGCGCCGTCGCATGGTCGAGGCGGTACCGATCGCGGACTACGTGCGCTTCCTGACGCACTGGCAGCATGCGACGCCGGACAGCCGGGTCGAGGGACGGGCGGGTTTGCTCCAGGTGCTCGAGCAACTGGCGGGTATCGAGGCGCCAGCGGCGGAGTGGGAGGCCCAGATCCTCCCGGCCCGGGTCACCGACTACGACCCCCGCTGGCTCGACGAGCTGTGCCTTTCCGGCGAGGTGGTGTGGGGACGCCTCACCCCCCGGGCCGAGCGGACCGGTCGCAGCGGCACGCCGTCGCCGGCCACCCCGCTCGCCTTTGTCGTGCGCGACGACCTCGAGACGATCCTGCGTGCTGTGCGGGCCGGAGCGGTCGCGTCCGAGCCGGAGGTCGGCGCAGCGGCTGACGTGCTGGCGGCCCTGCGGACGCGGGGCGCTTGTTTCCGTCCCGAGCTCTCTCCGCTCACCGGCCGTCTCCCAGCCGAGGTGGACGAGGGGCTGTGGGACCTGGTCGCCCGCGGCCTCGTCACGGCCGACGCCTTCTCGGCCGTGCGTTCGCTGCTCTCTGCCCGCGACCGCTGGCGGACCCGGACTGTGCGGCGCCCGTCGGGGCGTCTCGCCCGCCGTCGCGCGCCCGTGGGAACCGGCATCGGGGAGGGTCGCTGGTCGCTCCTGCCGGGAGCGGAGATGCTCGGGACGCCGGCGGCCGGCGACGGGGTGCTCTCGCCGGGCAACGAGGAGCTGGCCGAGTCGGTGGCGCACCAGATGCTGGCGCGCTGGGGCGTGGTCGCCTGGGAGGTCTGGAGTCGCGAGTCGTTCAAGGTGCCCTGGCGCGAGGTGGTGTGGGCGTTGCGCCGCCTGGAGGCGCGGGGTGTGGCACTCGGAGGGCGGTTCATCGCCGGGCTCTCGGGGGAGCAGTACGCACTGCCCGAAGCCTTCGAGGAGCTGCAGGTCGCGCACCGCCGCGCCGCCGACGGAGAGCAGGTGGTCGTCGCCGGTGCCGATCCGCTCAACATGACCGGCTCCATCATCGCCGGCGCCCGCGTGCCGACGCGGCGCAACCAGCACGTGGTCTACCGCGATGGCATCGTGGTGGAACGACTCGAGGCGGGGTGAGCACGTGTTCCACAAGCGGACCATTGATCTGAACGCCGACGTGGGCGAGGCCGGCGACGCCGCTGGTGTCACGGTCGAGCGAGAGCTGCTCGGTCTGGTCACCACGGCGCACATCGCCTGTGGCGGCCATACCGGCGACGAGGCGTCCATGGCCGCCACCGTGGCTGCCGCACTGGAGCACTCCGTGCGGGTGGGGGCACACCCCTCCTATCCCGACGGCGAGGCGTTCGGCCGGCGCCCGATGGAGATAGACCGGGTCGAGCTCCACTCCTCGCTGAGCGAGCAGCTGGGGGCGCTCGAGCAGATCTGCCGCGCCGCGGGCACGGCGATCGAGTCGGTGAAGGCGCATGGCGCTCTCTACGAGGAGGTCGCCAAGGGGGGCGCGATCTACGAGACTTTGCGCGACGCGGTGAGAGACAGCTGCGGCGAGGGCGTCGCGCTCGTGCTCCCGTCGGGCTGCCGCGCCATGGCGATGACGTTGCGTGACGGGGTGCCGGGGTGTGAGGAGGGGTTCTGTGACCGCTCGTACCGGTCGGACGGGAGTTTGGTCGATCGCGGTGTCCCAGGCGCAGTGTTGAGTGACCCCAAGGAGGCAGCCGCGCAGGCACTCAGCCTGGCGCGCGGCGCCGTAGTGGCCAGCGACGGCAGTGTGCTGACACGCTGGGTGGACACGTTGTGCGTCCACGGTGACTCGCCCGGCGCGGTGTCCATCGCGACGGCGGTCCGCCAGGTAATGGCCGACTCGGGCATCGACGTGATTGCGCCGGCGCATGCATGATGCAGTCCATCCCGGCGGGGGAGCTGCGGCTTCTCGGTGATCGCGCCTTCCTGATCGGGGTCGCCGACCCGGCCGCGGGACGGGCCCTGGCGCAGGTGCTGGTGCGGGAGCTGGCCGACACGGGAGAGGTCGATGTGGTCTGCGGCTTCGCCACGGTCGCGGTCCTGTTGACCGATCGCGACGCGGATCTCAAACCCGTGCTGGCCGCCGCGGCATGGGTGGTTGCGCGATTCGTGGGGCATGACCTTGCCGACGGCGGGAAGCCGTCGGGCGGGCTCGCGACCGTGCCATGCGTCTTCGACGGGCCCGACCTGGCCGAGGTGGCGGCGCTCGTCGGGTGCGCCACGGATCAGGTGGTGGCGTACCTGACGGAGCGGCCGTTGACCGTCGCCGTCATGGGATTCTCCCCGGGCTTCGCGTATCTCGACGGGCTCCCCGAGCCGCTGCGCGCCGTGCCGCGCCGCGATCGCCCGCGCCCTGTGGTGCCGGCCGGCTCCGTCGCGCTCGCTAACGGCCACGCCGCCGTCTACCCGACGGCGTCGCCCGGAGGGTGGCACCTGGTCGGCCGTACCGCCGTCACGCTCTTCTCCCCCGAAACGCCCCCGTACGCACTGCTGGCGCCGGGGGACAGGGTGCGCCTCACCCTCGCTGGCGCGGGTGACCCGGTCGATCCCACACCGGTGCGGGCGCCGGCGTGGTCTCCTCCCGCGACGGCCCGGCTCGTCCTCGAGGTCGTCGCGCCGGGGCTGCGCGCCGTCGTGCAGGACGGTGGGCGGAGGGGCGTGGCAGCAGTCGGGGTACCCGGCGCCGGACCGGCCGATCCGGTCTCCTTCACCCTGGCCAACCGGCTGGTCGGCAACGCGGACGACGCCGGGACGATCGAGGTCACGGGCGGTGGGACGCTGCTGCGCGGCAGGGGGCCGTCCCATGTCGCCGTCGTCGGCGCCGACCCCGGGGTGCGCGTCGACGGTGTGGAGGTCCCCGCAGGTCAGGTGCTGCCGCTCGCCGAGCGCCACGTGCTCGAGGTGGGCCCCCTTCGGGGTGGATGCCGCACCTACGTGTCGGTCGCGGGTGGGCTCCTCGGACCTGGAGCCTTCGGGAGCAGCGCCAGCGACGAGCTGTGCCGTCTCGGTGCGGGGCCGCTCGCTGCGGGGCAGCCGCTCTACGCGGGCCCGTGGGCGCCGCCGCTGGGAGACCATGTCGCCTCGGGCGCGGCCAGCGACGTGGCGGCTGGCGGTGCTCCGCTCGAGCTTCGCGTCGTGCCGGGCCCGCACCCCGAGCGGTTCGAGCCCACCGCCCTGGAGCGGCTGGCCGCAGTGGTGTTCGGCGTCGCAGGGGACAGCAACCGGGTCGGCATCAGGCTGCGGGAGGAGAGCGGCGCGACGACACTGCGACGGCCCGAGGAGGGAAGTGAGCTCGACTCACAGGGCGTCGTCACCGGCGCGGTGCAGGTGCCGCCCGGGGGTGACCCGGTCATCCTCATGCCCGACCACGCCACGCTCGGGGGTTACCCCGTGGTGGCCGTGGTGGTCTCCGCCGACCACGGCTTGCTCGGCCAGTGCGCGCCGGGCACCCGTGTCCGCCTCGTCCCGATTGGCCATGACGAGGCGCGTGCGGCGCGGCAGGCCCGGTGGCGCGCCGTCGATGGCGCGATCATCGGCCATTACCCCCTGTCGGCCGGGTGAACGGGATCAGACCAGCAGCTTCACGGCCGTGCCGACGCCGATCACCACCACGACGACGCGGAGTGCCGGCGCGGGAAGGGCCAGGGCGACGCGGGCCCCGATGTAGCCCCCGACGAGGCTGCCCACGGCGAGAAGCCCGACCGCCTCCCACGCCAGGCCCCCGTGGATGATGAAGACCACGGCGGCGATGCCGTTGACGATCATGGAGAGCACCGAGCGGAGACCGCTCGTGTGGGCGAGGGAGACGGGTAGTGCGAGGCCCAGCACCGCCAGGAACATGACGCCCATGGCGGCGCCGAAGTAGCCGCCGTAGACGGAGGCGGCGAACACCCCCACCACCAGGAGCGCCGGCCGGGTACGGGGGTGGGTCGAGCCACGGTCGAGGGCTCGCCGCAGCGCGGGCTGGACGGCGAACAGCGCGGCGGCCCCCAAGACGAGCCAGGGGACCACGTCGTCGAAGGTCGCCGGGGACGTCGTGAGCAGCAGCAGCGCGCCGGCGACCCCGCCAGCGAGGGCGACGGGGGTGAGCCGGGCGAGCCGGTGCGCCTGGTCACCGATCTCGCGGCGGTATCCGGCGGCCGAGGCCAGATAGCCGGGCCAGATCCCGACCGTGTTGGTGATGTTCGCCGTGAGGGCCGGGTACCCGAGCGCGAGCAGGATCGGGAACGAGATCAGGCTGCCGCCGCCGGCCACGCCATTGAAGATGCCGGCGCCCACCCCAGCCAGGACGATCAGCACGACGTGGGACGCGGGCATGGAGGGCAACAGTACGGGACGGGCGGAGTTTCCCTCCCGTACGGGGACTGGAGCCGTGCACGGCATGGGCCCCTGCACGGGTGTCGACGTGCGACTTATTTCCCAGCCGGGCGCAAGATTCGCTGAACTCCCCCGTCTCTAGGCGCGCCAAGCGCGTAGCGTGCGGGGGCGCCGACCGCTGGCGTCGGCTCCCGACACACCAGAGGAGGTCCCATGGTCAGGCTGACGTGCCTGCTGCGCCGCAAGGAGGGTCTCACCCCAGCAGAGTTCCACGCCCACTGGTGCGACGTCCACGGCCCACTGATCGCCGCCAGCCTCAGCGGGCGGCATGTCGTGCGCTACGAGCAGCACCCGCGTCCACTCGACGACTACGAGGGCGACGGCGACGGGGGGTTCGACGGGGTGACGGTGCAGTGGTTCGAGAGCATGGACACGTACCGGGCCCACATGGGAGAGCCGGACTTCCCCGACATCTGGGCCGACATCGAGCGCTTCCTCGACACCGATCGCCTGCATTTCATCGTCACCGAGCACCCTCGCGTGGTCATGGGTGACGACGCGGCCTCATTCCCCCTGGCCTGATCGGGGCGGGGGCGCCAGGGCCGTGAGCCCCGGGCCCATGGCCGGATGCATCCGCGTCTGCCCGGTCGTGGTGTCGGTCGGTGCCCCTTCGGCGACGGGTCCGGGTACGGCGCGCAATGTGTGGCGGACGGGAGGTCGGGCCGCCTCCGCCTCGGCACGGCGCTGTTCCATGAGGTCGAGGAGGTCCCGCCACTCGCGCCCACCGATCCGGGACACCTCCTTGGGCAGGCGCCGGCGCAGCCGGTCCACTTCTCTCCGGTGCAGCTCCGCGATGCCCCCCATCACGAAGACCGTGGCGGCGGGGAGGTGGGCCCCGCCGGTGGCCAGGTCGGCCAGCCGGATGGAGGCGACCTCGGCGTCCTGCATGAGCCCGAGTTGGTCCTGCAGCCCGGTCAGCTGGCGGACGAAACGTGAGGTGCGGCCCCCGTACACCTCGGAGCTGAACTCGAGCGCGTAGCGCAGCCGCTTGCAGCCGATGCGGAGGCGGTGAAAGTCCGAGACGACGCCTGATCTCTTGGCCCGCTTGGCGGCCTTGGCCACCTTGTCGTGGCGCGCCACGACAAGGTCGGGCATGCCGATCACGGCGGGAACCCTGGTCGCCAGCGAGCGGCGCGCCGGCCCTTGTTGCACCATGGCGGCCAATCCCTTGGCCAAGCGCTCCCAGCGGACCGAGTCGAGGGCTCCCAGCATTTCAGCCCGCGCCGTGTCGCGTTCACGCTCGAGCAGCGCGGACAGCTCGGCCAGGGGGTCGTGGTCGTCCGGGCGCGCACCGGCGCTCCAGCCGGCCGTTGCGGCGGCCATTTCCGCCAAGCCCTCCTGCTGCACGTCGAGGTCGCGGACGGCGCCGAGCACGCGGCCCAGCCAACCGAGCTCCTCGCGGAACACCTGGGCCCGGACGGGAAGAACGTCGGAGAACAGTGCCAGCGCGGCCCGCAGGCGACGGGTGGCGACCCGCATGTCGTGGAGCTCCTCGGCATCCTCACCGAGCCGCGTCCCCGGCTCCTTGTCGCGCAGCACGCCCAGCTGGCGGCGCAGGACCGCGTAGGCGAGCTCGCCCATGGTCGAGGACTCCGAGATGCCGGTGGGCCCGAGGTCGGGCCAGCCGGGGACCTCTTGACCCACGGCGAGAAGGCCGGCCTCGAACTTCGACAGGCGCGCCGGTTGGAGCCCGCACGACGCCCGCAGCTGGTCCACGATCGGCTCCAGGGCCTCGAGCCACTCGGGCCGCACCTCGACCTCCACCCGCCGTAGCTGCATCGGTCGCTGGCCGCCACCGACGACGATCATGGTGTCGTCGAGCGCGACCTCAGCGGCGTCGACGCCACCGACGCGCAGCGCGAAGGGCCGGCGCCGTGTGCGGACCTGGAGCACTTCGCGCAGCCGACGTGAGCCGACGATGGCGCGCAGCCGGCGGCCGACCGCGCCCTCGGGGCCGAGCGCGGCGACGCCGGACGCAGGCAGGACCTCGGTCACCTCGAGACGCTGGCGCAGGCCGCTTCCCTCGGCGGGGTGACTGTCCTTGAGGGTGATCTCGTCGTGTCGGCCGCGGCGCCGGGTCCGGACGACGAAGCCGGCGCGGGCGATGCGCCAGTCGTCCGTGTCGATGTAGGAGTCGACCAGCCGGCGCGGGGTCCGCGCGAGCGCGGTGACGGTCCCGCCGTCACCCGTCTCGACCGCGATGGTGGGCAGTGCGGCGAGCCAACGCTCGACGGGCCGTAGGTCGAGGGCGTCGAACTGCCACTCGATCTCGACGGGGTCCTGCTCGTCCCCCGGAGGTTCACCCCTGGAATCGGACACAGGAGCAGGCTACTGCGGGCCTCCGGCGCCGACGCCAGGGGGCACCGCGATTGCCGTCATATGGCCTCAGCGCCGCAGTAGTCTGCAAGGTAGTGGCGCGACGAGCGATGACCGCGGAACCCCCCTCGCCGACGGAGATCGTGCAGGCAGCCGGCGGCCTCGTCGTCCGCCGCCACAATGAGTCGCTCCAGATCGTCGTGGTGCACCGGCCGGTGCAGCAGGACTGGTCGTTCCCCAAGGGCAAGCTCGAGGCGGGGGAGACCTTCGAGTTGGCTGCCCTGCGCGAGGTGCGCGAGGAGACGGGAATGGCCTGCCGCCTCCTGCGGTTCATCGGCCACACCGATTACCTGGACCGCAAGGGCCGGCCCAAGGCCGTGGCCTACTGGGTCATGGCGGCCGAATCGGGCTTCTTCACCCCCAACGAGGAGGTCGACGAGCTGCGCTGGCTCACCCTGGAGGGCGCGAGCGGCATGCTCTCCTACCTGCGTGACAAGGAGTTGGTGGCCGTACTGTTGGCAGCTGACCAGGTAGAACCCTTGATCTGACCCCTTTCAAGTCTTCCGGAAAGATTTGATGTTTAGTGGTCCCCGGATCGGGAATAATGGGATGTAGCGATCTACCGCCTGATCGCACTGCCGGCGTTCGTGCCCCAGCCGAGAGCTCCAGGACCTATCGCCAAGGGCCCTGTGACAGCGCTTTGACGTGAATCGGCTGGGGCACCGTCGGCGCCTCTGTTTTGTGGGGTTCAGGCCTCGTCCGGCGGACTCTCGTGCACGATCACTCGACCCGTCGTCTCGCTGGGCGCAATGGCCATGAGGGCGTGGCGGTCGCCTCCAGCCCAGGCCTCGAGGTCGAGTGAGGACAGCCGCTGCACCTCCTCGGGGTCTTCGATGCGCCGGCAAGGGCCGGTGACCAGCACACTCCACCCTTCACTCAGTGATTCGTCGACCCGGTCGATCTCGAAGCCGACGGTTTCCCGGGAGCCGAGAGCGGATGCCTTGTCGTCGTCGGTGCTGAAGACGATCTGGTCCTCGGTGAACTCGAAGTTGACCGGCAATGCGACCGGCCCGCGTTCTGTCGAGTAGACGATGCGGCCGACCCCGCCGACCGAGAGATGTGTCCGGCACTGCTCGGGAATGAGTTCGTTGAGGGAGGCATGGGGCATTGCACGCGCATGTCCCTGGGGGCGGTCGGCCGATCCGCCCAGGAGCTCGAACGGGGTGGTGTCGAGGGCGAGCGCGATCAGCAGCAGGCTCCCGCCACTCAGGTTGGCGTCGGGACTCGACTCGAAGTAGGCGAGGTAGCCGGGATCGATCCCCGCCCGCGTTGCGAGCTCCTCCACGCTCATGCCGACCTCCTCGCGTCGCATGGCGATCCGTCGCGCCAGATCGGAGGTGTGCGGGGCGGGGGCCGGCGGTGTCGTCATCCGGTCATTCTGCCCGCGGCGGGGGTTCCCGCACAGGGCCGATTGTCCCGGCTCACACGACGAGGACGGCGGCGCCGTTGACGCGGTCACCCGCGAGATCGCGCAGTGCGGCGTCGGCACGGTCCATGGGGTAGGGCGTGGCCGACACGCGCACCCCGATGCGTGCGGCCTCGGCGAGGAATGCCTCCCCGTCCTGGCGAGTGTTGGCGGTCACGCTCTGCAGGGTCCGTTCCTCGAAGAGATGCTCCTGGTAGTTGAGGACCGGGACGTCGCTGAGGTGGATGCCGGCGATGGCGAGCGTCCCACCCCGGTCGAGCGCGGCGAGCGCGGGCGGCACCAGTGTGCCGACGGGGGCGAACAGGATGGCCGAGTCCAGGGGCTCGGGGGGCTGGGCATCGGCGCCGCCGACGCTGGCGACCCCCAGCTCGAGCGCAAGCGCCTGGGCCTCGGTCGACCGGGTCATCACGTGGACGCGGGCACCGTGGGCCAGCGCGACCTGCGCTGTGATGTGCGCAGAGCCCCCGAAGCCATAGATCCCGAGGCGACCCCCCTCGGGGAGGTTGGCCCGCAGCAACGCCCGGTAGCCGATGATCCCGGCGCACAGCAGGGGAGCGACCTCCTCGTCGCTGAATCCCTCGGGCAGCGCGTACGCGTACGCCTGATCGACCACGGCGTACTCGGCGTACCCCCCGTCGAGGTCCCAGCCGGTGAAGCGTGGGTCGATGCACAGGTTCTCGCGGCCGGACACGCAGAACCCGCACCGGCCGCATGTGTGGCCCAGCCAGGGCACCCCGATGCGGTCGCCCTCCTTCCACCGGGTGCTCCCGCTCCCGAGCGTGTCCACGACACCGACCACCTCGTGCCCGGGCGTGACGCGCGACCTGCGCTGTGCGAGGTCCCCCTCGGCGAGGTGGAGGTCGGTGCGGCACACGCCGCACACGCGTACGCGTAGGCGGACCTGGTCTGGCCCGGGCTCGGGGATGGCCTTCTCGATCTGGATCACGGGGCCGCCGTCGACGGGGCCGGGCCGATCGACCACCCACGCCTTCATGAGGTCCGGCATCGCGTCAGCGTAGGACGGACCCGGGCACCTGCCAATGGACCTTTGGCCCTAGGTGGAGCCCGCGAGGGGTGCGAGGCTGGACTCCTAGCATGGACGTGAACGAGGAGAGAACCATGCCCGCCCAGTCGCCGTTCGTGGACGCCGCCGCGCCCGTATCTCCGGCCGGGTACCCGCACGACCTCGAGCGCGTCGTGGCCGGTGACGCTGGGCTGCACTACCGCCTCCGGCCGATCCGGCCCGACGATGCCCCGCGCCTTGTCGAGTTCCACCGCCGGTTGTCGCCGCAGTCGGTGTACATGCGCTTCTTCACCTTCCACCCGACGCTCTCGGACGCGGAGGTGGCGCGCTTCACGAACGTCGACTACGTGGACCGCCTGGCTCTGGTGGTCACGGTCGGCGACGGCCTCGTGGCGGTGGGCCGCTTCGACCGGCCGCCCGGGGAGACCGAGGCCGAGGTCGCATTCGTCGTCGCTGACGAGTTCCAGCACCACGGCATTGGGACACTCCTCCTCGACGAGCTGGCCCGGGCAGCCAGAGAGAGGGGCGTGGAGACCTTCAGGGCGGAGACGCTGGCCGAGAACAGTGCCATGCTCGATGTGTTTCGCCACGCTGGGTTCCCGGTCACGTCGAGCATCGAGTACGGGACGGTGACCCTGCGCTTCCCGATCGCGCTCACCGACGACTACGGGGCCGCGCTTGCCGGACGCGAAACGACACGATGGATCCCGCCGGAGGGAGCGGCGTGACGACCCTCGTCGTCGCCGGGCCGACCGGCATCGCGGAGCACGACGGCGGCAGGTACCACCCTGAGCAGCCATCGCGCCTGTTCGCCGTCATGGACGGGGTGCGCGCCCTCGGCCTTGAGGACGAGGTCGTCTACCCCGCCATCTCCGAGGCATCGGTCGACCAGCTCTCCCGGGTGCATGCGCCGGCCTACCTCGCCGAGCTCGAGGCCTTCTGCAGCCGCGGTGGCGGCGACATCGATCCCGACACCTACGCTCGGCCCGATTCGTGGACCGCGGCCCGCCGTGCCGCGGGGGCCGGCCTGGCGGCGCTGGCCGCGTTGGAGGAGAGGAACGAGGGGATCGCCTTCGTACCCGTCCGGCCGCCGGGACACCACGCCACCGCTGACCGGGCGATGGGGTTCTGCCTCGTGAACAACGTGGCTGTCGCAGCGGCGTCGCGCACCGCCCTGGGCGAGCGCGTGCTCATCGTCGATTGGGACGTGCATCACGGCAACGGCACCCAGGCGATCTTCTGGGACGATCCCGACGTGCTCTACGTCTCGACCCATCAGCACCCGCTGTTCCCGGGGACCGGGCGTCCCGACGAGGTCGGCGGTCCCGGCGCGCCCGGGCTCACCGTCAACCTGCCGCTCCCGGCCGGAGCGACCGGCGACGTGGTCCGTGCCGCCATCGACGAGGTGGCGCGTCCCACGATTGAGGAGTTCGCCCCCGACTGGGTGCTCGTCTCGTGCGGCTTCGACGCCCACCAGGCGGATCCGCTCGGCGAGCTCGAGCTCTCGAGCGGTGATTTCGCCGAGCTCGCCCGTGTGGTTTCGGAGTTCGCACCGCGTCCCGGTCGTCTCGCGCTCTTCCTGGAGGGCGGGTACAACCCGGCGTCGCTCGAGTCCTCGGTCGAGGCGACGCTCGGCGCACTGCTCGGCCGGCCGGCACACCCACCCGCTCCGACGCAGGGAGGCCCCGGGTTGTCGCAGCTGCGGGCCCACCGGACGGATCGGCTGCGCGCGGTCGACCGGGTCCACATGGAGGTAGGGCCGTGACGGCACAGCGTTGCGTCGTGGTGGGCTACGACGGTTCCACCGATGCGCAGTCCGCCGTGGCCTGGGCCGCCAGGACCGCCGCTGCCCTGGGCGCCCGCCTGCGTGTCGTGCACGCCGTCGGACTGCTGGAGCACGCGGGAATGGCCGGGCACGCCCCCGTCGATGGAGGCGTGGCACTCAAGATCGCCTCCGAGGCCGGGCTCGATCCGGGTGCGGTGGAATGGCACGTCGTTGACGGTGACCCGTGCACGGCGATGCTCCGCATGGCTGAGCCCCCCGAAGTGGCCGCGCTCCTCGTGGTCGGCTCCCGCGGGTCGGGCGGTCACGCCGGCACGCTGCTGGGAAGCACGAGCCTCGAGCTGGCCGAGCACTCCCCGGTCCCGGTGACGATCGTGCCGACGTCGTACCGCGGCGGCTGAGGCAGTCAGCGCACCACGACGACCGAGCAGGTGGCGTGGCGGGTGCAGTACTGGCTCACCGACCCGATGAGGAGCCCCTGGAACCCGCCGAGGCCCCGTGAGCCCACGACCAGCAGGTCGGCGCCCTTGGCGGCCGCGATCAGCGCGGGTGCGGGCGCCTGCTCGGAGGTCTCGCCGGTCACGGTCACGTCACCGGCCACCTCGCCCACGTGGGCCATGGCGCGGTCGATCACGTCCTGGGCGCTCTGTTGCACCTGGTGCACGGTGGTGGTGAAGGCGTAGCCGAGCGCCATGGGGAACATCCAGGCGCTGACGAGGTGCAGGGCGGCCCCGGTGCGCTGTGCCTCAGCGACGGCCCAGTCCAGAGCGCGCTCGGAAGGCGGGGACCCGTCCACCCCGACGACGATCCGGCGCTCTGAGCCCGGCATGCCCTACGACGTTGCCCGGTGCACCAGGACCGGGCAGTGCGCGTTCGTGGCGCAGTACTCACTGACCGAGCCGATCAGCATCCCGACGAACTCGCCGTGCCCCCGGCTCCCGATGACCAAAAGGTCCGCACCTTTCGAGGCCTCGACGAGGATCGGTGCCGGGTGCCCGCTGACCACGCGGGGGTCGATGACGAGGTTCGGGTGCTGGGCGCGCACTTGCGCGACGGCGGAGTCGAGCCCTTGGCGGACGTCCTCCTCGGGGTCGAAGTCGGAGGGGACGGGTGCTGCCCAGCCGTAGCTCGACGGCCATTCCCACGTCATCACGATCTCCAGCGTGCTCGCCGTGAGGTCGGCCTGGCGGGCGGCCCACGACAGGGCGTCGAGCGAGGACGGGGAGCCGTCGATGCCGACGACGATCCTGCCCGTGCCTGTCGCCTGTTCGGGTGTCATTGCTGTCTCTCCTCCTGCGTCGGTGTACCGCCGCCCCTCCCGGCTAGCGGCCGAGCGGTACCGTCCACGTGAGCTGCGTTCCGCCGCCTGGGACGTCGTCGACGGCGAGGGTCCCGTGGAGCTTCTCCGCCCGCCGCCGCAGGTTCGGGAGCCCGAGACCGCCGCTCCCTGACGGCGCACCGGTGATCCCGACCCCGTCATCGGTGATCGTCAGGCGGCACGACGTGTCGTCCGCCACCACGCTGACCGCCGCCCGCGTCGCGTGGGCGTGCTTGCCGACGTTGGTGAGGGCCTCCCGGATCGTCGAGAGCAGATGCTCGAGGATCTGCTCGTTGATGGTGGCGTCGAGCGGGCCCTCGAACATCACATCGACCTCGCAGCCGACCACGGGCTGCAGTTCGCGTGTCAGGTTGGTGATGTCGTCGCGGATGCCGCGGCTGTCGTCGCCCATCCCAAGCTCGTAGATGGTGGAGCGCACCTGTGCGATGACCCGGTCGATCTCCGCCACCGCACCTCCGAGCTGGTTTGCCGTGGCGGCCGGCAAGCGGGCCGCCACGCCTTGCAGGGTCAGCCCCAGAGCGAAGAGCCGCTGGATCACCGTGTCGTGGAGATCCCTCGCCATTCGGTCCCGGTCCTCGTAGACGGCCGACCGGCGCACCCGGTCATGGAGCCGAGCGTTCTCGATCGCGATGCCGGCCGCCAGCGAGAGGGCCCCGACCAGCGCCTGGTCGTCGTGGGTGAACTCCGACCACCCGATCTTGTCGGCCAGGTAGAGGTTCCCGTAGACCTCGTCGCGCACCTTGATGGGCACGCCCAGGAAGGACGTCATGGGCGGGTGGTCAGCCGGGAAGCCGTAGCTGTCGGGATGGTTGCCGATCTCCGGGATGCGCAACGGCTGCGGGTCGGCGATGAGCAACCCGAGGACGCCCCGGCCCGTCGGGCGGGGACCGATGTGCGCCTCCTGCTCCTCGGAGAGGCCCACCGTGATGAAGTCCGACAGAGCCTGCTTGTCCTCGTCGAGGACGCCGAGCGCCCCGTAGCGTGCTCCGGTCATGGATCGTGCCTCTTCGACCACGTGGCGCAGCACCTCGGCCAATTCCAGCTCCGACTCGATCAGCAGGGTCGCCTCGAGCACCCTCCGGAGCTTGGTCGGATCCTCGATCGCACGGAACGGCACGAATTGAGCTTACCCATGCCCCCGAGCAGCGCAGTCCGCAGCGAATCGCAGGGACCTCCCCGAGGTGGGAGAATGAAGCCCGTGAGTCTGGGCGTGTTCCTCCTCGACGACCATGAGGTGGTCAGGACGGGCCTGCGCGCGCTCCTCGAAGCGAGCGACGACATCAAGGTCGTCGGCGAGGCGGGCACTGTGGCCGAGGCCCTGGCCCGGATTCCGCCCACCAAGCCCGACGTTGCCATCCTCGACGTGCGGCTGCCCGACGGGAGCGGGGTCGAGGTCTGTCGGGAGATCAGGTCGAACTCCCCGGAGATCGCGTGCGTCATGTTGACCTCGTACGCCGACGACGAGGCGCTCATCGCCTCCATCATGGCGGGGGCGGCCGGCTACGTGCTCAAACAGGTGGGCAGCCTCGACCTCCTCGACACCATCCGCCGCGCCGGGGCGGGGCAGTCGCTGCTCGATCCCGCGCTGACCGAGCGGGTCCTCGAGCGTCTGCGCGACGGGCCCAAGGTCGACCCCCGCATTGCCAGCCTCACCCCGCAGGAGCGCCGGATCCTCGATCTGATCGCGGAGGGGTACACGAACCGCCAGATTGCCGAGACCATGTTCCTGGCCGAGAAGACGGTGAAGAACTACGTGTCGAACCTGCTCGCCAAGCTCGGCATGGAGCGCCGGACCCAGGCCGCCACGTTCGCCGCCCGCCTCAACGAGCGGTCGGCGCAGGAGTCGCGCACCGACGCCACCGGCACCTGAGGTCGCCCGTCACCGGGAACTCTCTGGGACGGGTTCCTCGGCCTCGACGGCGACCTCCAGGCTGATCCCGAGCTCGCGCAACGCGATCTCGAGGCGCTCGCGCTCCTGGTGGGGTTGTTCGAAGCGGCCCGGGTCGGTGTCGATCCCGACCATCCGTGCCAGTTCCAAGAGGGCGACGTCGTAGCCGATCTGCAGCGCCAGGACGACGGGGACGGTGTCGGGATCCACGCCCTTGGGCACCCCTTCCTCGAGCTCGCGGCGGCACCGCAGCACCTCGTCGAGTGGGTTGCGCTCGGTCGCGCCTGATCCGGAGGACGGGAGCTGGCCGAAGGCGGCCTCGAGAAGTTGGGTGTACATCGACATTTGGTGACTCCAGTGAGATCCCATCGATCGCGTGCCAACTGAGAGCGGCACCGTGTGGGTCCTGCTCCTTTCGCTCGTGGTCTGTCGTAGCGCCCATTCGGGACGCGAGAAAGCATGCGCCCACCAACCAGGTCCTGTGCAGGGCCGGAGGTCACAAGGGTTCAGCCGGCATCCCGAGTGTGACCTTCGGCCCTACTCGTGGCGCGGCGCGGCGCCGAGAATTTCCCCCAGCGGTGCCGGCGTAGCCGGCGTGCCGCATTACGAACGGAGCCAGAGTGATCCTTCTCGACGAGTCGACGTTGGAGGCGGCCAGCGGATCCGGGCCGGAGGTCGGCTCCATCCGCGAGCTGGTCGACGGGGCCTGGCGCAACGATGTGGCGCTCGAGATGTGGATCGACGTGACTTCGGAGCCCGTTGCCATCCGGCTCGCCGGGGTGCTCGACGAGTCAACGGGGGCCAATCTTCTCAACGTGGTCGCGGACTGCGTGGCCGAGGGGCAGAAGGACTTCCATCTCGACACCAGCGCGCTGCACATTTGCGGCACGGGCTGGCAGGTGATGGAGCGGATCCGTCGGCAGATCCATGGTGCCGGCGGGCGGATGCACTGGGATCGCGACGCGCCCGCGTAGCCGCCGCCAGCGTGACTGACGATCCGAGGACCCCACCGGTGCGGGTCGTCGAGACCCACATCTCCGTGCTCGTGTTCGTGGGGGACCGTGTCTACAAACTCCGCAAGCCGGTCCATTTCGATTTCCTCGACTTCACCGACCGCGCGGTCCGGGAGGCCGATTGCCGGCGCGAGGTGGAACTGAACCGCCGGCTGGCGCCCGACGTCTACCTGGGCGTGGCCGACATCGAGATGGACGGCGTGGCGATCGACCACATGGTGGTGATGCGCGCGCTGCCCGAGGAGCGGCGGCTGGCCACACTCGTGCGGTCGGGCGGCGACGTGGCGGGCTGGTTGGAGCAGGTTGCGACGACCCTCGTCTCGTTCCACGCTGGTGCCCGACGATCCCCCGCCATCTCCGGAGCGGCCACCGAGCGGGCCCTGGAAGCCACGTGGGAAGCCAACTTCGAGGAGACACAGCGCTTCGTTGGCACCGTCCTCGACCCTTCGTGGGACCAGGAGATCCACGCCACGACCTCTCGCTGGTTGCGCACCCACGCGGCGCTGCTGGACCGTCGCATCACCTCGGGATGGGTCTGCGACGGCCACGGCGACCTCCAGGCCGAGGACATCTTCTGCCTCGACGACGGCGTGCGCATCCTCGACTGCATCGAGTTCTCCGACCAGCTCCGCTACGGCGACGTGTGCGCGGACGTCGCCTTCCTCGCCATGGACCTCGAACGCCTCGGACGACGCGATGCGAGCGAGCGCTTCGTCCTCGACTACGAGTCGCAGGCGGGGGAGGATCTCCCGAGGCCGCTCCTGCACCATTACATCGCCCAGCGCGCCTATGTGCGGGCCAAGGTGGCGTGCCTGCAGTTCGAGCAGGGGGTCGAGGGCTGCGATCGCGCCGCGCGCGAGCTGCACGCGTTGTCCCTGCGCCACCTGCGCCGGGCCCGGCAGGCCCTGGTACTGGTGGGCGGCCTCCCGGGCTCAGGGAAGAGCACGCTGGCCGCCGGGCTGGCCGCCGAGACCGGGTGGGCACTCCTGCGCTCGGACGAGGTTCGCCTGGAATTGCAGCCCCCGCAAGGCTCCCGAACGCCCGAAGCGCCCGAACCCGGACGCTATGCACCGGAAGCCGTCGGTGCCGTCTACGAGGATCTGGTGCGCCGGGCCGGGCGCCACCTCGACGAGGGTGAGCCGGTCATCCTGGACGCATCGTGGATCGACGCCGGATGGCGCGCCGCGGCAGCGCGGGTCGCCGCCGACACCGGGAGCGAGCTTCTGGAGCTCTGCTGCACCTGCGACGACTCCGTGGCGGCGGAGCGCATGGACACGCGCCGGCGCGCCGGCGGTGGCGTCTCCGAGGCCACGCCGCAGATCCGGGACGCCATGGCCCAGAGGATGGTTGCCTGGCCGTCGGCCATCACGGTTGACACCTCGGGCCGTACCCCGGCCGAATGCGTCTCGTGGGCCCTCCGGGAGCTCGCCGCCCACGCGTGAGGAGGGACTTAGGTCCCATGGATGTGGAGGCGTTCGGCCCTACAAGCCGGGACTCGGACGCGGTCCAATGCGGGAGGCGGCACCCGGCCGCCCGGAGCACAGGAGAAGGCCATGCATCATTCCACGCCACACCGGACCACACGCACGACGCACCGCACCCAGCGCCCGTCGCTCAGTCCGTACGTCGTCGAAGACACGGCACTCACGCTCTCGGACATCCGCCAGGCGCGCGCCCAGGGTGAGGTCGCCGCCCGCCGGTAGCGGTGGAGAACGGCCACGGGTGGAGTGGGGACGTTCGGCCCTATTTCCGGACCGGTACCGGGGACACGCTGAATGTGGCCATGAGGCCTGATCCCATCGACAGAGAAGGAGGATCGTCATGTCGAACGTGTCGGCAGACCCTGGCGGTACGGCGGCCGCCCCGGAGCAGCAGAAGTCGGAGGTCGTCGATTCGATGACCGGGACCGTGGACCAGTGGAAGGCCCGGATCGACGAGCTCAAGGTCCAAGTGGACCTGGCCAAGCTCGATGCCCGTGAGCGGGCGACCAAGCAGCTCGACATTGCGCAGAATGCCTGCCTCGCCGCCTACTCGAAGCTCCGGGACGCCCGCCATGACGCGGCGGTGAACGCGGACACGCTCCGTGACGGTGTGCAGAAGCTCCTCCACGACGTCAAAGAGGCTTTCGAGGCGGCGCAGGCCGTCATCTCCCGGGGCTGACGCGGGGAGATGAGGTCAGCTGGTGGGGCGACCAGTGTGCTCGATCGTGGCGTCGCTGCCGGGGGAGAAGAGTGTCTCGTGCCCGCTGTCGTCCCATCGGACCAGGTACGGCGCCCCACCGTCGGAGCCCCGGACCTCGAGGACATGGCACGCCCGCACCGGCTGGCCCACGTGATGACCGCGCACAATGATCTGGTCTCCAACCTCGGCGTCCATGGCTGCTCCTTCCCCGCCCTCTCATCATCGAGCCACCGTGGATCCTGAAACAGGGCCGAAGGTCCTGCCCTGCGCATGGTCGGCTCTCGCCGTGGAGGAGGTCGGATGTCGCTCGCGGCTCTGATCTTCAAGAATCTGTGGTCCAAGAAGACGCGGTCGGCCGGCATCGCGTTCGCCATCGGCGTCGCGGTTATGACCGTCGTGACCCTCACCGTGGTCAGCAGCGGGCTCGAGACATCGGCGGCGGCTGTGCTGACCCTCGGCCACGCCGACTTCACGGTGGCACAGAAGGGCGTGTCGGAGGTGCTGTACTCCAGCCTCGACGAGGGCCAGCTGCGGCAGGTGCAGGAGACCCCGGGCGTGCAGAGCGCGGTGGGTGTGCTCCTCGAGACCCAGCGCATCAACGCGGACAACCCGCTCTTCATCGAGATCGGGATCGCCCCCGACAAGCTGCGCCAGTTCGGCGTCACCGTGGTCACTGGTCGGCCCTACGGGGCGACGGCGAGCCACGAGATGATGCTTGGCTGGCGGGCCGCCCAGGCTTTCGGGCTCCACGTCGGCGACCGCTTCGATGCCAACGGCACCTGGAACACCGTGGTGGGGATCTACTCGACGGGCATCTCCTTCGGCGACTTGGGCGCCATGTTCCCGCTCCCTGCGCTCCAGGCGTACAACCGGGTCCCGAGCTCCGTGACCCTGATCTTCGTCAAGGTGGCGCCGGGCACCTCCGTGGCCAAGGTGGAGAGGGCGATCACCGCGCACCCGGAAATGACGACGATCCGGACCGCCTCGCAGTTCGGCCGGGCCGACACCAACCTTGTGTTCCTGCAGGCGGCCGCGACGGGCAGCACGATCCTGGCCATCCTGATCGGTGCGGTGATCGTGGGGAACACCATGCTCCTGTCCCTCTTCGAGCGCACGAGGGAGTTCGGCCTGCTGCGGGCCATCGGCTGGACCCGCGGCCGCGTGGTGTCGCTCGTCGTCGGCGAGGGCGTGGTCCTCGCCCTGGTCGGCGCCATCGTCGGAGTCGCACTTTCCTTCGCCGCCACCGACGTGCTCGAGCACCTGCCGCAGCTCCGCGGCGTCCTGCACGCGAACTACACGAGGGATGCGTTCTGGCGGGGTCTCTACACCGGGTTGGGGATGGCCATCATCGGTGCGCTCTACCCCGCGCTCCGTGCCGCCAACCTCGCGCCGCTGAAGGCGCTGAGCCGTGAGTGAGACCGACGCTGACCCGGTGCCGGCCGTCGAGGTGCACGGGCTGGAGAAGACGTACGACGACGGGCTGATCCGGGCGCTCGACGGCGTGGACCTCACCGTGGCCGCCCAGGAGTTCGCGGCCATCACCGGTCCCTCCGGCTGCGGGAAGTCGACGCTGCTCCACCTGCTCGCCGCACTCGACACCCCCACCAAGGGGACGATAAAGGTCGACGGGTACGACGTGGTGCGGCTGCACCACGCCAGCCGGTTCCGGCGCGAGGAGGTCGGCCTGGTGTTCCAGCTCCACAACCTTCTGCCCCGGCTCTCGGTGCGCGAGAACGTGGAGATCGCCATGTCGGGGTCGCGGCGTCCCCACCGCCAGCGCGCCGCGTACGCCGACGAGCTCCTCGAGGAGGTGGGCCTCGGGGGTCTGAGCGACCGTCTCCCGACGCAACTGTCGGGGGGCGAGCGCCAGCGGGTCGCCATTGCGCGGGCACTGGCCAACGACCCACCCGTGCTCTTGGCCGACGAACCGACTGGCAGCCTCGACAGCGCCTCCGTCGACGTGGTGATGGCGCTCTTCCGGCGGCTGCGCCGGGAGCGCGACACGACGATCGTGCTGGTCACGCACGACGAGGCCGTGGCGGGTGCCGCCGACCGCATCGTCCACATGGTCGACGGCCGGGTCGTCTCCGGCGATGGCGCGGAACCCGGCGCGGGCGAGCTCCGACCGACCACCTGACGGCGCTGGTCAGGCCTGTGGCGGAGGAGCCTCGTGCTGACTCTGGTTCGAGGCTTCGCTCCCGCTGTGCAGCATGATGTCGGCGAACTTCGCGTAGAGGGCCATGGGCTCCTGCGATCGGACGAGGACGTCGAAGAGCTCCGCCATGGAGACGAGACCGCTGGGCCGGTCGGAGATGTCGAGTACGACGAGATGCCGGATGCCGAGGCTGACCATCAACGCGGCCGCCTCGGCGACGCTGGCCGAGGGGGGTGCCCAGCTGGGGTGCGCCGAGGCGATCGTGGCGACCTGGTCCGCGGGGCCCAGGCCCTGTGCCAGGCCGCGGGCGAGGTCGAATTCGGTGACGACCCGCAACGGCTGCTCCTCGAGGATGGCGCAGGAGACGCCGTCGCGCACCATGGCGGATGCGACGTCCTCCAGGGTGTCCGCCGCCGAGACCACCGTCGGGGGCCGCAGGTGCATGCCGCCGAGCGTCGCGTCGAGGCCCTCGAAGGAACGGTTGCTCATGGTCACGACCTCGGTGCTGGGGCTGCCGGCCGGCAAAAAGGGACATCCTCCCGGTCGACAGTACCGGATACCCGTGGGAACGGGGCTGGGCGCTGCCCGTGGCAACCAACCCCGGAATTGGAAAATGGCGACCGAGGGGGGTGGCCGCCATTCTCCAAGCACCGTTGTCTGGGAAGAGGAGGTGTCTTGCTCATTCTGTAACCGGGACTGTGGCCGGGGTAGAGCCGAAAGTAATGGATTCCGCCGGTCGGCCTATGGGGCCGGGACCTATGGCCGTGGTCACGGGGACAGTCCGGTGCGAGAGTAGAGCTATGCCCACCGTCTGCACCGCCGAGGAAGCCGCCGCCTTGGTGAGGCCGGTGGACATGATCGGGTTCGGGCTGGGACCGGCCAACCCGGACACGTTCCTGACCGCCCTGGGCACCAGGGACGACTGGCAGGACCTGCAGGTCGGCGGTGCGCTGTGCCTCAACTTCTACGAGATCTTCACCAAGCCCGGCGTCACCTACCGCTGCGGCTTCTTCGGGCCGGCGGAGCGCCTCCTTCACTCCATGGGCCACAAAGTGGAGCTGGTGCCGGGCGGCTTCCGCCAGATGGCGCCCATCCTGGCCAAGTTCTCACCCCGCATCATGGTCGTGCAGGCCGCCCCGCCCGACGAGTACGGCAACGTGAACCTCTCGCTCCACATGGGTGCCACCCGGCCCGAGCTCATCCGTGCCGGGGAGGACCCGGACCGGCTCCTCATCGTCGAGGTCAACCCCAACCTGCCCCGGACCAAGAGCCTGCCTCCCGAGTACGACAACACCATCTCGCTCGACCTCGTCGACGTGCTCATCGAGACGAACGTCACGCCGTTCGCCCTCACCGAGCCCCCGACCGACGAGGTGGACGCGGCGATCGCGCGCAACGCGTTGGCCTACATGAAGAGCGGGTCCACCCTGCAGACAGGGATTGGCGCCATCCCCAACATCGTGGCGACCGAGCTGGCGAAGGGCCCCCTCGGTGGGTTCGGCGTCCATTCCGAGATGTTCACCAACGGCCTCATGCGGCTGCACCAGGCGGGCAAGGTCACCAACGACGCCAAGGGGGTGTTCGACGGGGTCTCGGTCACCACTTTCGCCCTCGGGACGCCGGAGCTCTACGGATGGCTCGACGGGAACGAGGATGTGGCCTTCCTCCCGGTGGAGACGGTCAACGACCCCACCGTCATCGCCAGGAACGCCAACCTGGTCTCCATCAACGGGGCATTGTCGGTCGACCTCTACGGGCAGGTGGTGGCCGACAACATCGGCGGCCGGCAGGTCTCGGGTGTCGGCGGGCACGAGGACTTCGTGGCCGCGGCGGAGCTGCACCTCGACGCCCATTCACTCATCTGCCTCCATTCGACGGCAGTGCGCAGTGGCGAGGTCGTGTCCCGGATCGTGGGGCTCCTGCCCGAAGGCGCGGTGGTCTCGACGCCACGCCACCACACCGGCGTCATCGTCACCGAGTACGGCGCGGCGGAGCTGACCGGGCTCACCGTCAGCGAGCGTGCCCACCTGTTGGTCGAGGTCGCCCATCCTGACTTCCGGGACGACCTGCGCAAGGTCGCCGACGAGTTGGGCCGTTCCTGACTGGCCGCGGCAGCGGCCGCGGGCTCAACCGGCGGGCAGCGGTGCCGGTTTGTTCGGCCACTCGCGGAAGGTGGCCTGGTGCCGCCCGATCTCGCCGATGATGGCGTCGATGTAGACGAGCTTGCGGATCATGTACGAGCGCGTCTCCTTGGGGTCCAGGTACAGGTTGTAGAGTCTGCCGTACCCGTAGCGCTGCACCACACCCGTGAACCCGCCGGGGTTGAGGACGTCCGTGTCGTCGTCCGAGATTGAGGACAGCATGTACTTGTACTCGCCCACCCGGAGGGCCGAGTAGTGGGACGTGAGCCAGTAGTGCTGGTACTTCCGGTTGGACACGGTGTCGCGGTCGTCGGGGGCCAGGAGGAACGAGAGCTGGTCGACGGCGTCGATGTAGCGGTCGGTGGGCATCCGGTCGGGCACCCCGGCCATGGACAGGCACGTGGCGAAGAGGTCGAGCAGATGGACCAGGCCGTCGCTGGAGCGATCCGGCTGAATCATGCCGGGCCACGACACGATGGCCGGCACGCGCACGCCGCCTTCCCACGTCGATCCCTTTGCACAGCGGAATGGTGTGAACGCCGAGTCCGGCCAGGTCTCCATCTCCGGCCCGTTGTCGGACGAGATCACCACCATCGTCGATTCGAGTTGACCGGTCCGCTCGAGCGCGGCGACCAACCGGCCGCAGATGGCGTCCAGTTCGACGATCGCGTCCTTGTAGGGGTGCCGGGCCGGGGAGCGCCCCAGGAAATCGGGATGCGGGTAGTTGTCGAAATGTGCTCCCCGGGTGCAGTGGTAGAGGAACCAGGGATCAGCCGACCCCGCCATACGCTGAATGAATTGCTCGGAGTACGTGCACCACTTGTCATCGAGCAGTGAGAGGACGGGGACGGTGACCTCCTCGACCTCCTCGAGCTGGCCGTTGCGGGTCGCGTGTACGAAGCACTTGTTGAACGGCATGTTCTCGACCCATTCCGTACGGTCCTCGCTGTAGACGACCTCAGGGAAGAAGTACGGGTCACGCCACTCCGTGTACATGTCCGAGACCGACAGGAACCCGTAGAAGTCGTCGAACCCGACGTTCTGCGGCTGGCTCTCCTGGTTCTCGCCCATGTGCCACTTCCCGACCGCCTGGGTCACGTACCCGGAGTCCGAGAGGAGCTCCGGGAGCGTGATTTCCCCGCTGAGCCCGCCCGGCATGCCGTACATGGGAGGGATCAAGAGGCCGTGTCGCATGGGCAGTCGGCCCGTCATGATGGATGCGCGCGTTGGCGTGCACGACGGTTCGCTGTAACACGACGTGAGGAGCAGGCCGTCCCGGGCGATCCGGTCGACGTTCGGAGTCGGCGCGCCAACCGCGACCCCGCCGCCGTAGCACCCGAAGTCCCCCCAGCCGACGTCGTCCATCAAGATGATGACGACGTTCGGTCGCCGCCCGGTGCGGGAGAGGTACGCCTCCATCTTGGCGGCTGCGGCCTCGTCGCGGCCGGGAACCCCGAAGACGGGCTCCCGGTTCGGCCCGGGCACCCGCGTGGCGCCCGTGACGGGGTCCACGCCCGATCCGCTCCGGTACTCGGTGTCGTCGCCTGGCCTCGACTCGCTCATCAGCTCTCCTCGTCGCCTGGGTGCGAGGCACATGCTGCCCTCTCCGCGGTCCCTCGTGCAGGCGGACCGCGTCGACGTGAGCGTCGGTGCGTCAGCTCGACGAGCAGGTCTGGGTATAGATGGCGCTCGGCACCAGGTGGTTCGAGCACGCATTGCCGCGGTCGGCCACCACCCACCCGGATGCCTGGGCCTGGAGGACGATGACCGCGTCGTAGGAGGCCGAGCCGTTCCCGACGTTCACGTTCGCATAGGCCCATGCTCCCGAACAGCCGAAGTTGGAGACCGAGTTCACCGGACCCGTGCTGGTCGAGCTCTTGGCGGCGGCCAGGATCGCGCTTTGCGGCAGGCCGCGCTGCTGGCCGAGGCCGTCGTCGCTTGTCTTCCCGGTCGACGTGGTGGTGGTCGCGGTCGGTCGTCGGTCGTGGTCGGGCCATGGTCGACGTGGTCGTCGAGCCGGCCGACTGGTTGCTCGGGCTGCTCGAGCAGCCCGCCAGCACGGCAGCCCCGATCAGGACTGCGATCACACCACGACCGGTGGCCCTGGTCATGCCTTCCTCCGTCTCCGATTGACCTGCTGCAGCGTATTTCGCCGGCCTTCGGGTGACGTAATCGGGTGCCATTTTCCAGCTGCTCCCGTCGTGACCTAGAAAGGCGGTCGCATGTCGGTACGGCAGACCCTTCCGGTACGTGAGGTGCTCCGCGGACGCCGTATCAGCTGGGTCGATGTCGTCGTCGGGGCGGGAATCATCGCGGTCCTCTACGAGGTCGTCCACCTGGGTCAGTCGTTGGCGGTCAACTTCACCCCAGGCCGCACGCCGGTCGTCATCTCGACCGACATCTCGAATGTCCCGTATTACGCAGCGCGGTCACTGCTACGGATGTTCATCGCCCTCGGCCTCTCGACCGTGTTCACCCTGGTCTACGGCACGGCGGCCGCTCGGTTGCGACGCGCCGAGAAGGTGCTCGTCCCGATCCTTGACATCCTGCAATCAATACCGATCCTGGTCTTCCTGCCCGTCGCCCTCACCTTCTTCATCAAGGTCTTCCCGAACAACCTACTGGGACTCGAATTGGCTTCGATCTTCGTGATCTTCACCTCGCAGGCGTGGAACATGACCTTCAGCTTCTACCACTCGCTCATCGCGCAACCCACGGAACTGGACGAGGCGGCACGGATGTACCGCCTGACCAAGTGGCAGCGGTTCTGGAAGCTCGATGTGCCCAGCTCCATGATCGGGCTGGTCTGGAACATGATGATGTCGATGGGGGGAGGGTGGTTCTTCCTCACGGCCTCGGAGGCGGTCACCGTCTTCGTCAAGGGTCAGGGGCATCTCGGAGAGCCTGCCGGGCATGGGGAGCTACATGGCGGCCGCGGTGGCACACGGTTCGTACAGCCAGGTCACCATCGCCATCGTTGTGATGGTGATACTCGTGGTCGGCACCAATTTCTTCGTCTTCCGGCCACTCGTCGCCTGGTCGGACAAGTTCCGTCTCGAGAGCTCGGAGTCGGCTGACAAGCCGAAGAGCGTGGTGCTCGACTTCCTGCAGCGCTCGTCGATTCCGAAGGTGGCAGGCCGGCTGAGCCGTCCGGTCGGACGGGTCCTCGACCGGATCACCCGTCCGTTCGGGCTGGCCGAGTATCCGCTCCGTACGGATCCCCGCAAGCGTCAGGTCGGTGACGTCATCTTCTGGGGAGTGATCTTCGCCGCTTCGGCCGCGGTCGCCGTCATCGGGCTCATCTACCTGAATTCCCATCTCGGCTTCGGCCGCTTTCCCAGCCTCATCGGGTTCGGGTTGGCGACCTTCGCCCGGGTCGTCATCCTGCTCGCCATCTCGACGCTCATCTGGGTGCCGGTAGGCGTGAAGATCGGCATGAGCCCGAAGCTCTCCCGGTTTGCCCAGCCCGTCGTGCAGGTGTTGGCCAGCTTTCCGGCCATCCTCCTCTTTCCGTTTGCCACGCTCATCTTCATCGACCTCGGGATACCTCTGGACTACGGGGCCATCCTGTTGATGATGTTGGGGGCGCAGTGGTACATCCTCTTCAATGTCATCGCCGGGGCGAGCTCCATCCCCAACGACCTACGCGAGATGATGGTGACGATGCGCCTGACCCGGCGTCAACGCTGGCGTCAGGTGATCCTCCCCGCCATCTTCCCGGCCTACGTGACGGGGGGGATCACAGCCGCCGGGGGGGCCTGGAACGCGTCCATCGTGGCCGAGCTGGTCAGTTGGCACCACCAGACCCTCGACGCGTACGGACTCGGCAACTACATCGCTACAGCTTCGATCCAGGGAAAGTTTGCCCTCCTCATCGCTGGCGGCATCGTCATGAGTGCCTTCGTCGTCGTCGTGAATCGGCTGTTCTGGCGGCGGCTCTACGCGCCTCGCCGAGAGCCGGTTCACCCTGTGATCACGCTTGACGTTGACCCGGGGTGCGTCCGTTGGGAAAGGGTGGATCCTGGTGACGACGACATCACGCCTGCGCGGGCACCCGAGCCGGGCTGCCGAACCGATCGACCATCATCGAGGTGTCGCACGTCACCAAGACGTTCGTCTCGCCTGACGGCAGCCCGCTCCCGGTGCTCGACGACATCTCGCTCGACTTGCGCGAAGGGGAGATCGTGGCCCTGCTCGGACGCTCCGGATCGGGGAAGAGCACCCTTCTCCGCTGCATCGCCGGCCTGATCGCGCCGACGTCGGGGGAGGTCAGCTACCGAGGGCAGACCCTCAACGGCGCCAACCCCGGCGTGGCCATGGTGTTCCAGAGCTTCGCCCTGCTGCCCTGGTTGACGGTGCGCCAGAACGTGGAGCTCGGACTCGAGGCTCTCGGGATCGAACCGGGGGAGCGGCGAGAGCGGGCCGAGCGGGCCATCGATGTGATCGGTCTGGACGGTTTCGAGTCGGCCTACCCAAAGGAGCTCTCGGGCGGGATGCGGCAGCGGGTGGGATTCGCCCGGGCCCTGGTCGTCGAGCCGGACGCACTGTTGATGGACGAGCCGTTCTCGGCACTCGACGTCCTGACCGCCCAGAATCTCCGGGCCGAGCTGCTCC
The DNA here is from genome assembly GCA_963824195.1 of uncultured Acidimicrobiaceae bacterium. Lineage (GTDB taxonomy): Bacteria > Actinomycetota > Acidimicrobiia > Acidimicrobiales > RAAP-2 > Bog-473. The sequence goes on from CAWGOJ010000012.1 coordinate 79,660, forward strand.
GGCTGTGGCAGGAGAAGGACTTCCCGACGAAGGCCATGCTGATCGTCACGCACAACATCGAGGAGGCGGTGATCCTGGCCGATCGGATCTTCGTGCTCGGAGCGAACCCCGGCCGGATCCGTACCGAGATCTCCTGCGGGTTTCCGCAGCCCCGCAACCGCCACGATGAGAGCTTCGGGGCTCTGGTCGACCAGATCTACGGGCTCATGACCGGTCGGGACACCCGCCCGCCGGCCCACATCTGGACGCAGGCGGCGCCGGGGGAGGGGTCCCCGGTCGACACCCCGTTGCCACAGGCGAGCGTGGGAGGCATGGCCGGACTCCTCGAGATCCTCGTCGCCCACGGGGGACGTGAGGACCTACCGAAGCTGGCACACGAGTTGACCTTCGAGGTGGACGACCTGCTCCCGCTGGTCGACGCCGCTCAGGTCCTGGGGCTGGCCGAGGTGGACGATGCCGACCTCCAGGTCACCGACGATGGGCGGACGTTCGTGGCTGCCGACATTCTCGAGTCCAAGCAGATCTTCGCGCGGCGCGCCCGCGAGCGGGCACCGCTCGTACGTGCGATCTGCAACGCGCTGGACACCACCAAGGACGGGAATCTGGGAGAGGGCTTCTTCCTCGACCTGCTGCGCCGGGGCTTCTCGGAGGACGAGGCTCGGCAGCAACTCAGGATCGCCATCGACTGGGGCCGCTACGGGGAGCTCTTCGATTTCGACGCCAACTCCGGCCAGCTGGCCCTCGATCATCCACCGGCCCGGGCGAGCAGCTAAGGCCCACGTGTCACGATCTGTGCTGAGCGCCGGCGGGCCGGTGTGGTCCTCGCCTCCCGTGACCTCCAACCCGCCAACTCGTGGGCTACCCAGGCACCGCGTCGTCGCCATCCTCCCGGCTTCCCCCGATCTCCGCGAGAAGCGCCGGCTCGCGTGCAAACCGAATCTGATCGAGGAAGGACCGCAGCGCAGCGACCTCATCGACCGTCATTCGTGATCCCTCCAGCGCCAGGACCCGTCCCCTCGCGATCTCGACGCTGAACTGTGCGGACTCGGGAGTCACGACCGTGGTCTCCCCGTGGGCGACCTCGACACTCCACGAATCGACGTTCCAGCGCAGGACGCACGCACCGTCGAGACCAAAGGTCCGCCGGACGGAGGCAATCGCCGCGTCGACGTGCTCCGAATGGACCAGGCTGTCCGCGGCCAAACGGAGGAGGTTCTGTGAGGTGGCGCTCATATGGGCTGTGCGAAGACCTTGGCGGCCCAGTACATCCACGAGGTAACCGACGGCTCCCGCAACGACGACAAACGTGATCAACGTGATCAGATCGACCACACGTCCTACGCGCAGACTGTAGAACGGTGGCGCAAAGAAGAAGTCCGACATGACGAACGCCACTCCCGTCGCCAGCATGGCTGGTGGGCTCCCGCCCAGCAGCGCGACACCCACCACGGCCAAGAGATTGCACAACAACATTCCCGCGAGCTGCAACGACGACCGTACCGGGAGCAGTGCTGTCGTCAGGATCACCGGCAGAAGCACAGCAGCCGCCCATGCTGCCGCACGACGCTGGGCAGGGAAGACGACGTGTTGGGGACCTGACCTGCCGGTGGGCTTGGTTCGTTTGGCTGATTGGGCGGGGTTCCGGGCCGGGACGACATGCACCTCAATCGGACCAGCTGAATTAATGGCCTTGTGAATGACCGACCCGTGCAAGAGCTCGTCCCTCCGGGAGCGACGCGTCGCGCCCAACACCAGCTGACCGGCCCCTTCGGACCGCGCGAACTCCAAGACCGTCATGGCGACATCGACGCCTGCCAGCTCGGTGTAATGCCCTCCGAGCTCCGTGAGAAGCCGGCGCTGACCCGCCAACCAGGATGGCTCGGTGTCGACCTTGTCGGTGGGCACGCGTACGTACACACCGACGAGTTCTGCATGGATCGGTAGAGGCGATGTGTGACGCTCGCCGAAGTACATGTTCTGCCTCCGGGTCACCGGTGAGGGCAACCAGCACCCGTGCGGGTGTTCCGCTCGATCCTCCGAGGTCCGCTACAGCGTGCTTCAAGGCCAGGTTTCGAGAAGATTGTGCTCGTCCAGCCACCTCAAGCCCAGGCGACGGAGCGCGGCAAGACGGTCGGCGCTGAAGAACCCTGACAAGGCCGATTCGGCTAGCATCGGATCCGACGACCTCAGCGTGGGCCACGCGACGCTCGGAGTTGTTCTGGTGAGATGTCGATGAAGTGAACGCTGCTCGGAGGTTGCGACCACGGCGTCGGGCACCGTTTCGTCGCTGCGGAACGCCTGTGATCGCTTCGACTGCGTCGTTCAGACTCTCGAGATGCTGAACGTTGAGCGAGGTCACCACATCGATTCCCGCTTCGAGCAACTCCTCGACGTCTTCCCATCGCTTCTCGTGGCGGCCGCCGGGTACACACCGATGAGCCAATTCATCCACCAACACCACGCTCGGGCGCCGGGCCAGGATCGCATCGACGTCAAGCTCCTCAAAGGTCGTCCCCCGATAATTGACCCGACGAGTTGCGACGCGTTCTAACGAATCCACCATGGCTTCGGTGGCGACTCGTCCATGGGTCTCTGCGAGTCCGACAGCAACGTCGCGCCCACTTTCGGCGAGGCGTTGTCCCTCTGCGAGCATAGAAAAGGTCTTGCCCGCCCCCGGAGCGATGCCAAGGAAGACAAGCAGACGTCCTGTTGAGCCTCGAGGGGATACCGATTCGGTTGGCGATTCGCGTTCCGGCTCCCGGGCCCCGGCCCCGGGCGTCACCGAACCTTCACCCCAGGATCACGCCTCACCCTGAGAAACGATGAGATCTGTTCGCGGATCTCTTATTGCTTATGAGGCGCGACACGGCATCGCCCCCTTTCAAAGCCCATTATGTGGTCACGACGCTCAAACAACCTGTGAATATCCTCCCCCTAGCCGTCAATAAGTTGTCAATGACCTGGTGCTCGGGCACCGGCTTGTATTCAATGGGCTGTATGGCGACTTCGGGTGACATGATCTCGAGAGTGAGATCTCGAGCGGTGCGCCCCGCCGTGCTGGGTCACACCGAAATGCGTGATTCGCAGTGACCGACTTCCTTCTCGTCGCGGTCATCGTGGCCTTCTTTCTGCTGGCTGGGCTACTGGTCCGGGCGTGTGCCACCGTCACCGAGCAGTCCACCGACTTCGAGTTGGACGCAGAAGACGATGAGCCTGAGTCGGAGACGGTGAGGTGAGCGAAGGGGGAGATAGACCCGGCGGCGCATCGCTTGTGGCGCCGCCTCCCGAGACCCGACCGCCAAAGGTCCGGAACCGTCCCGGCATCTCCATGCTGGATTCGACCATCCTGCGCCGTGCCGTCGGCCAGGCGTTCGTCAAGCTGAATCCCCGGCACATGATGGGCAATCCGGTGATGTTCGTGGTGGAGATCGGAAGTCTCATCACGACCGTCGAATTCGTCGCTCAACCGAGCGCCTTCGTCGGCTCCATCACGTTCTGGCTGTGGGCCACGGTCCTCTTCGCCAATTTCGCCGAGGCTGTCGCAGAAGGAAGGGGCAAGGCTCAAGCTGACACGCTGCGCCGCACCCGTCAGGACACCGTTGCCTGCGTCCGGCAACCGGACGGCACCATCCGGGAGGTCGCTCCGTCGCTCTTGCAGATCGGTGACCACTGCGTAGTGGAAGCCGGGCAGATCATCCCCGGTGACGGTGACGTAATTGAGGGGATCGCCACCGTCGATGAATCGGCGATCACCGGAGAGTCGGCCCCCGTGATCCGTGAGTCCGGGGGCGACCGGTGTGCGGTCACCGGCGGCACCATCGTCCTCTCCGATCGAATTGTCCTTCGCATCACGTCCAAGCCCGGGGACACGTTCATCGACCGCATGATCGCCCTCGTCGAGGGAGCGCGCCGGCAGAAGACGCCGAACGAGATCGCCCTCGACATCTTGATCTCGGGGCTCACGCTGATCCTTCTCGTCGCAGTGGTGACGCTGCAACCGATGGCCATCTACTCCAAGGCGATCCAGTCGACGGCGGTGCTGGTGGCGCTGTTCGTCTGCCTCGCGCCAACGACGATCGGCGGCCTGTTGTCTGCGATCGGCATCGCCGGAATGGATCGCCTGGTGCAGCGGAACGTCCTGGCGATGTCGGGACGTGCTGTCGAGGCGGCCGGAGACTGCTCGACGCTGCTCCTCGACAAGACCGGGACGATCACCTACGGCAACCGGATGGCGGACGAGATAGTGCCGGTCGGTGGCGTTGGGGAATCCGCCCTGGCCGAAGCGGTGCTCCTCGCCAGCCTGGCCGACGAGACCCCGGAGGGCCGCTCGGTCGTCGAGTTCGTCGGTGCCCGGTACGGGCTGCACCAGGATCGTGCCGAGCTGCTCGATGCCGAGCTCATCGAGTTTTCCGCCCAGACCCGCATGAGCGGCATCGACATCGGAGGGCGTCACATTCGCAAGGGCGCCGCGGACTCGGTACGTCGCTGGGTGGAGGATCTCGGCGGCGTCGTGCCGGAGGACCTCTCAGCCCTGGTGGAGCGCATCGCCACCCACGGTGGGACGCCCTTGGTCGTGGCCGACGGCCCCCGGATCCTGGGTGTCATTCACCTCAAGGACACGGTCAAGCAGGGAATGGTGGAGCGGTTCGAGCAGCTGCGCGACATGGGTATCCGGACCATCATGATCACCGGGGACAATCCTTTGACGGCGGCGGCCATCGCCCAGGAGGCAGGAGTGGACGACTTCCTCGCCGAGGCCACGCCCGAGGAGAAGATGGCGCTGATCCGGCGCGAGCAGCGCGGTGGCCACATGGTGGCGATGACCGGTGATGGGACCAATGACGCGCCGGCGTTGGCGCAGGCCGATGTCGGACTGGCCATGAACACCGGCACGCAGGCCGCCAAGGAGGCCGGCAACATGGTCGACCTCGATTCCAACCCGACGAAGCTCATTGAGGTGGTCGAGGTCGCCAAGCAGCTCCTCATCACCCGGGGGTCCCTCACCACTTTTTCCATCGCCAACGACGTCGCCAAGTACTTCGCCATCATTCCGGCGATGTTCCTCATCGTCTACCCGAAGTTGGAGGTGCTCAACGTCATGCACCTCGACAACCCGCACACGGCGATCCTCTCCGCTGTCATCTACAACGCCCTCATCATCCCGCTGCTGATCCCTCTCGCCCTGCGAGGGGTGAAGTTCCGGCCGCTCGATGGAGCCGCCATCCTCCGGCACAACGGTCTCATCTACGGAATCGGCGGGCTCCTCGCCCCCTTCATCTTCATCAAGGTCATCGACATCGTCATCAGCACGATCGGGCTGCACTAACTGGCAGGCCTACTCCGGGGAGACCCAGGCGAGCTACCTCGCACAGATGGCCGGGCTGGTGGTTGCCCAGTTCACGGCGGCCGCAATCGGGCTGTCGGTTGCCCTGGCGGTCATCCGCGGTATCGCAGGTAATCGTCGAACCGTCGGCAACTTCTGGTCCGATCTCACCAGCGGCCTCGTACGGGTCTTCATACCGCTTTCGATCGTCGGTGCGCTTGTCATGGTCAGCCAGGGCGCGGTGCAGAACTTCCATGGGTTTCGCACCGCAGCCACACTGGCCGGCGGAACCCAGACCATTCCGGGCGGCCCAGTCGCCTCCATGGAGGCCATCAAGCTGCTCGGCACGAACGGTGGAAGTTTCTACGGAGTTGGCGGGGCCCATCCCTTCGAGAACCCGACCGGGTTCACCAACATGTTCGACCTGCTGTTCGTCATCGTGTTGCCCTTCGCCATCGCGTTCATGTTTGGTCGCCTCATCGGCAAGCGCCGGCAGGGCTATGCGCTCGTGGCGGTCATGGCGCTCCTGTTCCTGGGCCACACCGTCATCTCCATGCAAGCCGAGGTTCACGGCAATCACCTTCTGCCGGCGAGCGTCTCGCAAAGCGTGAGCCGGAACAACCCTGGGGGCAACATGGAGGGCAAGGAGGTCCGCTTCGGGCCCGAGGGCTCCGCGCTCATGACGGTGGGCACCATGGGAACCACGGCCGGCGCCACGGACTCGGCGCTTGACAGCTACACGCCGGTGGGTGGCGCGGGAGCGTTTGTGGGGATCCTCCTCGGCGAGGTCTCTCCCGGCGGCGACGGTGGGGGTCTCTACAGCATCCTCGTGTTCTCTCTGCTGGCGGTGTTCGTCGCCGGACTGATGGTGGGGCGAACACCGGAGTTCCTCGGCAAGAAGATACGCGGGCCGCAGATGATGCTCATCGTTGCCTACGTGCTCACCATTCCGATCGTTACGCTCGTGTTCGGGAGCATCTCGCTCGTGATCACTCCCGGCACCAGCTCCATCCTCAACCCGGGGTTTCATGGTCTTTCTGAGGTCACCTACGCCTTCGCCTCGGCCGCCAACAACAACGGCTCTGCCTTCGCCGGGTTGGCTGCCAACACCACCTGGTACAACACGACGCTCGGACTCGCGATGCTGATCGGACGCTTCGTGCCGATCATCCTGGCCCTCGCCATTGCCGGGTCGCTTGCTGGCATTCGCGTCCATGTGCGGACGAGGGCAACGCTCGACACCACCGGTCCGACCTTCGTCGTGTTCTTGCTCGGGGTGATCGTGATCGTCGGCGGGCTCATCTACCTGCCGATGCTCATTCTGGGCCCGATCGGTGAGCGCATCGATCGGCTGACCCCATGCGACGGGCAGGGGCTCAACGACGACGACCAGGCCCTGGTAGCGGGCCAATTTACGTTCTCTTAATTCCAAACCGGAGATTGTTCACATTCTGTTTTCACCTTCGGTGTACAGAATTGAAACGGCACTGGAGGTGCGCCGGTGTGGGACCGACTGCTCTTTGCGATTGATCAATTCGAGTCTGGCCAGACGGCCTTGGAGTTCGCGGCAGGCGTGCCTCGGCGAACGATGCCAGCGTCAGGGTGCTGCACGTTCGCGAGCTGCCCAGAATGGCGCGCGCGCTCCCGCTCGAATCTCCGGCCGAGGCAGAAGACCTGGTGCGCGAAGCCGTGCGCTCACTGCAATTGCTCGGCGTCCCGGCGGAAGGGCGGTCGTGTTCTTTGCTCCAAGGACACGTCGCGCGCCGGATCGTGAAGGAAGCGTTGCAGTGGGATTGTCAGAGGATCGTGCTTGGATCCCGACGACTTCACGGGATCGCCAGGCTTTCCGGTCGGGGGGTGAGGGAGCGCATCCTCAGATTGTCGTCGTTGCCCGTGCTCGTGGCGCCAGCTGCGGAGACCAACGGGATTTTCTGGCCCTCCAGGTTCAGGTCCAACCGGGAGCATCCCGAAGTCGCCTACGGCGCGTAGGGTGCGCATGGTCGGAGACGGTGGTCCGCTCCCTGGAGCCGTATAGGCGATGAACGGGGCAACGATTGGGGCTAATCTGCCGACGCTCCTGATCTACGGCGGATCACTGATTCTCGTTATATGGTGTGTCGTCGACGCGATGAGAAGACCTCCTTCCGAGCTGGCACCCGGGAAGAAGGCGGCGTGGGTGATTGCAGCACTGATCGGCTGGTTGCTCTTTGGGATCATCGGCGCTGCGATTGCCGTGTTCTACCTCGTCGGTCCCCGCAAGAAGATGAATGCTGAACGGTGGTAGTGAGGGGCAAGAGGTAAGAGGCCCGGTGTCCGGGCATGGTCGGTGCTTCGCCCGGATGAACACTCGCCAACCCGTACTTCCCGAGCCGTGAATGTCGAGCTGCGGTCCCCGCCCCCGCCGTCATCTGACGAAGGGCGGTTCCGAGCCAACCTCCCAGGCGAGGTCGTCTTACCCGTCGGCAGTCTGAACGGCGATCGCGTCGGTGACCTCGTTCAGTAAGGGACGGCCGTCGAGATAACGATGCAGGTTCTCCTTGAAGAGCTCGGCTTGCCTACGCAGCCGACCGACACCACCGGCAGCGTTGTGCGGAGTGACGCGGATGGACGGATGCGACCAGAACGGGTGATCAATCGGAAGCGGTTCAGTCCGGAACACATCCAGAACGGCGGCCGAAAGATGTCCTGAATCCAGGCTCTCGATGAGAGCGTCGTCATCGAGCAGGGTCCCGCGAGCCACATTGACGAGGATGCCGCCGGGTTTCATCCGGCTGAGGAACTCGGCGTCCACGAGGTTCTCCGTTTCAGTTGTGGCCGGCGCGGCCAGGACTACCACGTCTGCGAGCCCGACCACTTGCTCAAGCTGATCAGGGGTGACCGTCCGCTCGGTCGGATCAGTCGGCGACGGGTGCCGTCGGCACCCGATCACCCGTGCACCGAAGACTCGCGCTCTGTGAGCGACCTCGGTCCCGATCCCTCCCAGCCCGACAATGAGCCAGGTGGAGCCCGAGACCTCGCGCCAGTCGTGGATCTGCCAGCGGCGCCCCAATGCCTGGTCGCGCCACTGCGCTGCGTCTTGGAACTCGTCGAGCACCGAGCGGATCACGAATTCGGCGATCGGCACGCTATTGACATGGGCATTGGTGACCCGAACCCCATTGGCCACGAGTGCCCCGAATACCGGATCCTCGTAGCCGGCGCCCGGAGACTGGAACCAGCCGAGCCCAACACTCTCGAGCATGAACGAAAAGAACGGCACGAGCGGGGCCCCTTCTCGGAACAGATCCGACGTCCCCCAGGCGATGTCCGGGTGTGCATCCTCCCGAGTGATCGACGCGCCGTGCGGGTCGCAAAGAGTCCCGTCCTCACTCATCAGGAGCCAGTCGACCCCCGTTCGAGTAAGTAGTGCACCGAAGGACTGGAATGCCACTGCAGTGAGCAGGACCTGCACCGGCCCAAGTTATCCGCCGACATCCGACTCCGACGGCTGCAGCTCTGAACGGGAGTCCTCCTGGCCCAGCAATCGTTGCAGTTTCATTGCAAATAGGAAGTTTTCCCAAAGTCCGACATACGTGCGTTGCCGGCGCTCCGAACCCTGTTCAGGGAACGGAGAATCCGATGCAGACACCAGGAACGAAATGGCCTGTTCACCGGGACGGGTCGCCCGTCGCGACTCTCCCAATCGGACCGCACACCCCGGGGAGCCCGCCTGGGTCCTGTCGACCAGCCACGCCCGAAGAGCCGACGAGACCACCTGGTTCGTGTTCGACGAGGGTGGACCGCCACCACGTGGCCGAGTTCGTCCCAGCGCAGATCCGCACGAAGCGGGCCCGAAGGAGGGATGCACCATGCCAGAGATGAAGCGCCGCGACTTCCTGAAAAGCGGAACGATGGCCGTGGCCGCGGCTGGGGTCGCGGCGGCGATACCGGTCGTGCCTGCCGTGGTCAACGTGATCGACACTGAGGGACCCGAGGCCGACTCGGCGACCGCCGCAAGCACATCGGAAGTTGCCGTGAACATGGCACAACCGCTCATCGTGCGCGTCAACGATCTCGCATCGGGGTCCATGCAGATGTTCTTCGGAACGCGAGAAGTGGTCTATTCCGACCCCCAGCTCGCGGCGCGCCTCTTCCGAGCGGCCCAATGAGATCTCACACCCGGACGCGGCCCTGAGCGAGACCACACCGACCTGTCCCAGCACTCCCAACACACACACACACAAATCCAGAGAACCGAGGTAAGTCATGTCATCCCATCGTGAGGCTCCCCAGATCTCCAAGGATCCCGTTGCCGACAGTACGGACGTATACGCGTTCGTCAGTCCTGACGCTCCGGAGACGGTCACATTGATTGCCAACTACATCCCACTACAGGGCCCGGACGGCGGCCCGAATTTCTACGAATTCGGGGATGACGTGCTCTATGAGATCAACATTGACAATGACGGTGACGGCGTGGCCGACGTCATCTATCAGTTCGAGTTCACGACCACCCTGCGCGACCCCTCGTACTTCCTATACAACGTGGGGCCGATCTCGAGTCTGAGCAGCCCCAACTGGAACAGGGTCCAGACCTATTCGCTGCAGCGGGTCGATATGCCCTATGGGCAGGTGACGGTCCTGGGCACGGGTCTCCCGTGCCCGCCCTGCAACATCGGACCGCTCTCGACGCCCGACTATGCGGCGTTGGCCAGTGCGGCCGTCAACCGCGTGGGAGACGACATCCTCGCCTTCGCCGGACAGCGCGCCGAGGGGTTCTGCGTCGACCTCGGAGCGATCTTCGACCTCGGCAACTTGCGCCCGTTCCAGGGCGCCCACGCGGGGTGGTCGGGGACGGGGCTGTCCGCCATGGCGGCCGGCGTGAACTCCACCGACATGGTCAACGTGCACAGCCTTGCTCTCCAGATACCGATCTGGCAGCTGATGCCCTGGCGGCGTAACGCCTCGACCGTCATCGGTGTGTGGACGACCGCCAGTCGGCAGAAGGTGAAGATCTACGAGGGTGAGTCCGGAGTCATCTCCAATTCGGGGCCATATGTGCAGGTGTCCCGGCTGGGCAACCCGTTGTTCAACGAGGTCCTGATCCCGATCTCGTTGAAGGACACGTGGAACGCGCAGCCACCGTCGGGCGACAAGCAGTTCGCCCAGTACGTATCGGCGCCGCAGCTGGCGACCCTCCTACCGGGCCTCTTCCCGGGGGTGTTCCCCAAGTTGGTGGCCTTCAACAGCACGAACACACCGCGGGCTGATCTCCTGGCCATCCTGTTGACCGGGATCCCCCCGACCGTCGTGCCCGGCTTCGCCGGCAACTACACCGGACCGACGCAGGCAGACATGCTCCGCCTCAATATGTCCATTCCGCCGACGCCATCCGACAAGTTCAGCAATCTCGGCCTGATCGGTGGGGACGTCGCAGGCTTCCCCAACGGTCGTCGCGTCCAGGACGACGTCGCGACGATAGAGCTGCGGGCCATCGCGGGAGCGACCCTGCCGCTGGTGGACCCCACCTACGTGCCCGATCCGGCGACCGGCGTGCCCATTGCGTCGGACGGCATCTCCATGGGTCTCACGTCGGGCCCGGCCGACCCTTCGGCAATGAACACCGAGAACTACCTCCCGAGCTTCCCCTATCTGGGGACGCCCCACGGCGGGTACAACGCCCATACAGCGGACGCCATCTCAGGGTGACCATGTCCCACGATCACAGCCACCCGCACGGGCATAGCCACACCCATTCTCCGGAACGTCGTCCCGGGCCGAGCGATGCAGGCTCAGTTGTCCTCGACATCGGCCCAGGCATGGGGGCTGCCGTGGTTCTCACACCCGTCGATATGAACGATCTGGAGATCGAGTACCGCGCCGCCGGCGACCAGTGGAACGAGAAACACATGGCCGTCCGGGAGCGGCGGGGCGCAGGGGAGCTCCGATACGCCGCCATATTCGGTCCTTTGTCACAGGGCGTTTACGAGTTTCGGGTGCGCGGCAGTGGGTGCAGCGAGCCGCAGCTCGTAGTGACCGTGGCGGAAGCAGCGGTCACGAGCGCCTCGTGGCCAGACCTCGGATGACGCTTGACCATCGCCGAACCTGTACGAGAAGCTGAGAGACCGAGCGAAAACCAGGCCTGCCAGACGCCCGGCAGTGGTTCACGTGGACTGTCCCGACAAAGCCAACCGGAGAATCGGCGCGGCGAATTGTGGCCAATCCCGGTCGGGCCTCGGGCGAAACTCCTGCTCGAGAGGTGCGAGAGCGGCCGAATCGGCCTCACTGCTAACCACACCAAGCAGTCCGCATGTGGCGGACGATCCACCGACAGGGCTCTGACCTGGAGAGCGATCCAGTCCGTTCGGCTACTTCAACCGGTTCCGTTCGAGTCTATGGAGAGGATTATGGACAAGAAGGACCAGCGGCTTCTGGTGTCTCCTGTGTCGGCGTGGGACGCGCCCGAGCCGGAGAATTTACGAGTACGCCTGGACCTCGGCGACGTGCATCGAAGAGGTCGGGGTGAGGGCGTTGGTGACGGTATGCCACGACGACGTCTTCGCGGAGGCCACCGCGAGCTGAAGCATGATCTCGTAGGGCTCCGCAGGAATGGAACCCGCCTCAGCCTCGGTCAGCTGCCAGACCTGCGTGCCATCGAGATAGATCGTGACGGACACGCCTGGCTCCCATTGGATGCCGTAGACATGGAATCCTGCGGCCAGACCGGCACCCACTTTGACGTCGTTGCCTACGCCCGAACCACTGTTCTGGAAGTAGGTGGAGTGCACCACCTGATTCACGGGTCCGAACCAGGTGAAACCGCCCTCGTACCCGTCGAGTTCGTTGACGGAGGTGCTGGCCACCGCAGGCAAGAACCAGATGGACGGCCACATGCCGTCGCTCATGTTGGGCATCTTGGCCTTGACCTGGACGTACCAACCGGTCGTCGGCAACGTGAACTTGCCCTCGGTGGTCACCACGCCACTGATCCACGGAAAGGTGCTGGCCCACTGGTTCGTGTTGCGCTGGGCGGTGAGGGTCAGCCCGTTGTCGACGGAGACCTGCGAGGGACCGAACATCGCGAGATCGAACCCGCTTCCACCGTGTGCGGTGTCATTCGGGCCGGAATAGGGAGCCGGCAGGATGCCGACGTCGTTCCAGACGCCGCCCTCGGCCCCCAGCAAGGTCGTCCACTTGGTCGTGTCGAGGCTGGTCCCGGAGAACTTGTCGTCGAGGATCAGCTGTTGAGCGCTATACCCGGCCGGAGGCGCCATCGCTCCGGACGGCGTCGTGGCGGCCGCCGCCGGCGCTCCTTCAACCAAGGTGGCCCCGAACTCGCTGAGTAAAGCCAGCACCGTCACCAGCCAGGCGAGCGATGCGCCCGCGCTACGGTTTCGATACCGCCGCGACCATGGCATGGGCGGAACCTATTCCAGACTCGCGACCATGTCACGTATCACCGGCTCGGTGAGACTTTCGTGACGAACTCCGGGACTCATTGAGAGGAGTCGGGCAACCTTGACCCTGACCTTGACCTTGACCGTCTATGGGGCTCGCCCTGGCCCGCTACCGTGGCTCCCGTGAGCGGCCCGCGGGTGCCCGGTGGCGTGGTGCACAAGCTTCCAGGAGACCTGCGCGAGGCCCTGATCGCCAACGCCACGGCACTCGACGCCTGGAAGGACATCACGCCTCTGGGCCGCAACGAGTTCATCTGCTGGGTCGAGGATGCCAAGCAGGAGACGACCCGAGAACGCCGCATTCGCCGGACCCAGGAGGAGTTGGAGGAAGGCCAGCGTCGGCCCTGCTGCTGGCCAGGGTGCAAGCACCGCGAGCGCACCGGCACGCAGCAGTCGATGGCGCAGCCTCCCTAGCCCCGTTCGCCGGGGATGAAGCCCTCCTGCGGCACCATGGGGATAGTCCTCCGCAACTAGCGTGCCGAGTGACATTGGGCAGTACCGGGCGGTCAGCTCACGGCAAGCAGGCCCGGAAGGCTGCACGAGCCCGGCGATCTTCTGGAATCTCTACGGCTAGAGAACGGGGTGAGCGATGGAGGTTGCCGAGCGCGAGATGCAAGTGCGGAGATTCGTTGACGAGGTCTGGAATGGCCGAAACTACGAAGCGGCCGCTGATCTCTACGGCGAGAAATACTTCAATACGTTTGGGGCAGGACCTTCGGCGAGGATCGAGCCGATCCGCCGCTACCACAATGCTTTTCCTGATCTCCATCTCGACGTCGAGGAGCTGATCGTGGCTGGCGACACGGTCGTCCTGAGGCTCACATTCCGCGGCACCGACACGGGAGGGTACTTGGGCCGGGCCCCTACGGGACGGGCCGTGGAGGAATGGGTGGTCACCATCATGCACTTCGAGGGCGACATGGTCGTCAGGGAATGGATCGGAGCCGACAAGCTCGGCCTGTTCATTCAGCTGGGGGTCTTAGACGACCCGTGGTCCAACTAGGAATCGACCAGTCAGTACACCGGGTCGGTGGGACGGTTCGGCATCCTGGGAGCAGTCAGGTGGGCGGCGGGAGGCCAGTCGGTATCCGGGTATCCAGGCCGTATCGGGCGGTCTTGACCTTCTATGACTTCAGGTGAGCGTCGAAGAACGCGAGGATGCGCCGACGGGCATCTAGCGCAGAGCCCTCGTGGTAACCCGATCCGGGCGAGAGTATTCCGAAGACCGGCTCCAAGACCGAGAACGGGAAAGGATTCTCGTCTCCCGCTCCTTCGTGGTCGTTAAGAAAGGAGTGCCCGGCCTCCGGGTACTCCTTGACGTCGTGTTCGACCCCGACGGCCGTCAATGCCCGCTCAAGACGATCGGCGGCCCCTCGCAGTGTGCGATCCTTGCCGCCGTAGCTTCCGACAATCGGGCAAGCCCGTCTCAGGAAGCTGGCCGTGTAGGCGTCCTTCGGAGCGGTGCCGTAGTTGACGCTCGACACGGTGAACCCGCGATCGACGGCGAGCAGCAAGGCGAACCCGCCTCCCATGCAGTAGCCGATCACGCCGATCCGGCCCGTGCAGTCCTCCCGGGCCTCCAGCCAGACGCGCGCCGCCTCGATGTCGTCGAACGACCTCCCGCGTCCGGCGCGCACGTCGCGCATGACCGAGATCATGCAGGCCACCGTCCCCCTCCGAGAGAAGAGGTCCGGCGCTACGGCGAGGTACCCTTCGCCCGCAAGCCAGTCCGCCTGGTTCCGTAGGTCCTGGCTCATACCCATGGCGTCGTGGACGACGACGACACCGGGCCAGGGGCCCGCGTCCGCAGGTGTCGCCAGGTAGGAAGGCAGCTGACCCGGGGTGGGGATCATCACCTCGGCCATCACGACTCCTTGGACGTGGGCGGTCGTCCCGGCCGGTCCGCATCGGTGGCGTCCTTCGATAGAACGCTTGCGCGCCTGTTACCGGCCATCGACTCGAAGACGATTACCGCCCACATGGTCACACCTCCCGTGCTCGCCGACCCTTGAAAGCGGGGGTTACGCCGAGCACGCTAGCTTCGAACTTCCGCTTCGGCTTTGGAGGATCTCCACGCGGATCCGATAGATGCCCTTAGCTCCAGGTGCCGCCGTACGCTGGGTCTGGGCGCAACTTAACCGAGGCAACTGCTGAACCCCGCAGCCTTGCGCTCTGCAGCGAGGATTTACCGGGGCGGATCCTTGACTCGGAACCAATCGGGGTCGGTGGAATTGTTCGACGCATAGCTGTCATCGCTCGTTGAAGAACCGAACCCACTGGGATCATTCTGGGGTGTCTGCCAATAGATCTCGACGCGGCAGATGAAACCGTCTTTGCCGATGTCGAACGAATATGCCTCGTCCAGGTGGAGTTCCTCTTCGCCGTATCGAAGGTGCTCAGTTACTTTGGCAAAGGCGAAAAGTCCGTCGGGCGTGCTGATGATCCGCAGTATGTCGTTGCGGTAATCAGCGGGAACGGTGCCTCTTAGGAAGTCCAGATAGGCCTGTCGTCCCGTCAGCTGGTCGCCAAAGGGACCGATCCTTAGGATCCCTTGGTCAAGGATGGTGCCTAAATCGTTCCATTCCCGCGCCGTCAAATACGAGAAGAAGCGTTCCACAATGCCTGTAGCGCCCGAAGTCAACCGTGCCTCCTTCGGTAGCGTCGCGGACCTAAGGATAGTCCCGACGAGGTCTGTGACGGGGTATGCCCCAGTACGCCGCCGCCATCACCACCGGGGATGGGGTGGCTGGTTCAGAGATTCTTCTTCATCCGAATCGCGATGGCCGTATAGCCCATCGACTCATAGAGGTGTCGCGCTACCCGGTTGTGTCCAAAGACATTTAGTCCCAGCTCTGTAGCGCCCCGGTTCCGGGCTTCAACCTCCGCGAGCGCCATGGTCTCTCGTCCGTATCCCTTGCCCCGATGCTTCTCGTCTATGCGCACGTCCCAGACCCAGAAAGAGGTAGGTTCACCAGCAGGTTGAGGACCCACCCAGAGCGTGCCAACAGCAGTCCCGTCTTGGTCGAGAACCCGGAAGAGGAGCTGACCGTCGCCGGGTGCTCCGTTGGGAAACAGGGCTTCGGATTGCTGACGGGCAATGCGCCGGGCGGCATCTGGCTCTTCGCCTGACTTGACCCTCGCTTCGACGTATCGCTCCACGTCGCCCTCAATGAACTTCGAGAGCTCCTGGTCGGTGAGTGGTCGCAGGCTTACGGGCACAGTTCAAAGCTACGACCAAGACCTGCCCCCGAACGGGCAGATGGGCCACCTACCGTGTTGATGCCCTCCAGAAGAACTCGAGCTGGATGTTGTTAGGGTCACGGAAGGTGAGCATGGCGTTTCGGGTGTACTCGGGCTCCTTTACTCCTGAGTGCGAGATTCCGAGCCGGTTCAACGTCTGGGCCCATTCATTGAGGCCTTCTCGGTGATCCACTAGGAACTCCAGGTGGTCGAGGCCCGTATGGAACTCGCTGAAGCGCTCCCCGAAATTCTGCTGATGACCGACGAGGCAGATGACGAGCTGACTGTTCGGCTCAACGAGAGCGATGTAACGCATCCGGCCATCTTCACCAACGAAGTCGTACAGCTCTTCTAAGTCCAACAACGCTGCATACCAAGCTGCACTACTCGCGGGTCACGGACGGTCAGATTGACCTCGACACGGCCGGAGATCGACGGCACACACTGGAGTCTGTCAGCTTCGCCCAGCTGGGGTGGTGGGGTTGCCCCGTATCACACCGGGTGTGGGACAGTTCGGCACTTCTGTGACAGTCTGAGTTATCTCGGTCAGCAACCTTGGACCCTGCGATCGATCTTCAATCGCGGACAAGCGGACGTGCTCTACTGGCAATCGCGCCGCGCTTTACTCGGCCCTCAGAACTAGCGCCGTCGGGGTCCGGGCAGCTGTGCGGCCGGGAAACGCCGCGACGAGGTTGGCCAACACGATCGCGCCCAGAGCGACCAGGGCGAGCGGGACGATTGCGACCGTAGGATCGACAACAACGGAGAGCTGGTGCGCGAAGGCGTCCCACAGGAATCGCCCGAGGGCGATGCCGAGAGGGATGCCGACGACCAGACCGACGACGGCGACCACCGTCGCCTGCCAGGCCACAGCCGCAGCCAGCTGGCGGTGAGTGAAGCCGAATGTCTTCAAGAGGGCCATCTCGCGCCGCCGTCGCCGCACCGATGCCACCAGGGTCAGCCCGAGGGCGGCCACGGCTCCAACGGCCAGCCCACCGGCCAAGAGCCCCGGCGTCGTGCCCATCGAGCGGTAGTTGACGATCTCCGCCGGTCGCTGCGGTCCCAGGAGCTGAATCGTCAACCCGTATGCGTCGAGGCCGCCCTGGGCCACGGATTGTGGTGAGCGGAACAGCTGGAGCGCCGTGTGGGCGATCTTCTCCAGGGATCGTTGGGCGGCGGCCGGATCCGAACCAGGCTGCAGGCGGATGAACACAGCGTTCGGGCCCGACGCCGGGCCGAACTGGTCTTCGAGCCCGGGGGGAACGGCCGACGTGGGGATCAGCGCGCCGGTGCTCATGGTCGGATGGACGCTGATGACCTCGCCGATCGTCGGCAGAGTCGCCGTACCGACCACCCGCAGGCGAACGGCGGGGATCCCGTCGCCGCGGACCACCACGGTGTCGCCGATCCGTTTGTGCAGCTGGGCCAGCGTGGCCGGACCGAGCACGATCTGTCCTCCCCCGTCCATCCGGCGACCCGTGAGCACCGGCGGGGCGATCGCCGCGTGCGCCGGCTCGGCCAGGAGCGGCACCACCTGGCCGTCGATATCCACTGTCCCGAAGTAGACCCCCGTCGTGTTGGCCACCGCCGGGTCACGGGCTAGCAGCGGTTGGACCACTCGGGAGGGGACGGGTCCGTAGCCGTCCGTCGAGTAGAGCGCGTAGTCGAAGTTCCATCCGTACAGCTTGGGATGGGAGATGAGCGTGTTCAGGCTGGCCCCGAAGGTGAGTGTGGCCGTCACGACAAGGATCGCCAGTACAGCGCCCAACATCACAGAACGGACAGGTACCGCATTGCGGCCCCGCCCGCTCTCGAGGGCGAACCGGAGCCCGGCGATCCCCGAGACTGGGATGCCGGCCGCCAGGCCGAACTGTACGATGCTCGAGCCGTGTTCCCGCACCCGCCCGAGGGAGGTGGCGCGGTGCGGAGCCTGGCGGTAGGCCAGTGCCATCGCCACCCCGACGACCACCAAGATCAGCGCGAGCACCCCGAAGCCGAGAACCGTCCAGTCGAAGTTGACGCCCGGAGAGGGATCGACGGCGCGCACCGGCCCGAACGGGGCGAGCGGGGACAGGCCGACGGCGACCGCTCCTGCTAGCAGGGAGCCGGCCATCACTGCGCCCACGATGCCGAGCAACCCGTCGGTCGAGGTCACCGGCGGCCCCGCTCCGATGGCCCGCAGCACGGAGGTGTCTTCCGCCCCGGCGCGCAGCTGGCGCGAGACGGCCTGGATACCGATGAGGAGCGCGGCGAGAGCGGCGATGACCCCGAACACCCCGAGGGCGATGGCCTCGGGGTGTATGGCTCGCTGGGCCTCGGCTTCGATTTCCGAGGTGACATAGACCTGGAGCGCGGGGGACGCTCCCGAGGCGGCGGCGCTCGTGTCAAGAAGGTGCGCGTACTCGTGCTCGACGGTGGTGTCGTACTGGCTCCCACCTCGGAGCTGGATCCCGTCGTAAGTGCCCGCCTGGCAGCAGGATTCCAGCTCGTGCAGCAGTGCGGCCGTCCCGAGCAGGAAGCCCGTGTTGCCCCGGTCGATGTCGTCCTGGACGACCTGGGTGTTGAACGTGCCGATCCCCACGACCGTCATTCGGATGACCCGGTAGGGGGTCAAGGTCTTCTGATTGTTCGCCCAGATCCCGATGGGCACGTGGGAGCCCACGTGCAGCCCCAAGAACGCGGCCGCGCTCGGGGTGACGACCACTTCGTCTGCGCGGGTCGGGTCGGCCCGCCGCCCCGAGGTGATCGTGACGCGGTCCAGGCGGGAGTACTCCCCGTCGGCGCTGGCGATCAGCTCGACCTGGGCGAGCAGGACCGTGCCCAACCCACCGGTAGGTGTCTGTGTGGCCGCGTTGAAGGAATCGGCACAGGCCACGCGGCGCACGTGAGGCAGCCGGGCGATCTGGCTGATGAGATCTGACGAGCAGGCCACCGCCGTGGTCGGCTGCACCAGGAGGTCCGAGGGATCGGTCCCGGCGAGGAAGGTCGAGTACGAGGACTCGGTACGACGAGCACCGGCGATGGACGCCATGGCCAGGCCGCCCACCAGCCCGATCAGAAGGACGATTGCCAGGAGTCCGGGCCATCGTCGTCGGAAGGTGGCCCGAAAGATGTACCAAGCGACGCTCAATGCCCATCAACCCCTGTAGCAGCACCAACTCGGACGCGGATCGCATCGGTCAAGGCTCGACGTACCAGCTGACCGCCCAGTAGTCATTGGGGACAGTGTTGACCAGTATCGGTCGATGGCCAAGTGGGGCAGCTTCCGGGTCGCACTCGTGCCACCACCCCCGTTCCCAACAGGTTGCACGCCTGGTCATGTTCCGATCCACGTTTTGGCCCCAAGTGATGGGGGTAGGGGCGAAGCTGCCCTGGAAGGCCAGGTAGCGGGGCGACCCCGCCGGAACTTTTCGCAATGACGGTCGAGAGCACCCTCACGGGTACGTATCGCTCTCTCCAGGCGGAGGCCAGGGCCATCCGAGAGGTTGGCGGCGGAAGCATCGTGAATGTGAGCTCCATGGCAGCGACCCACGTCAGCCACTGGCAGTCGGCATATGGTGCGGCGAAGGCCGGAGTGGACATGTTCACTCGGGTCGCAGCTGACGAACTTGGGCCTCACGGCATCGGGGTCAACGCCGTCCTCTCAGTCGAGTGTCTTCGTACATAACGGGACAGTGCATCGGAGTCGACGGTGGCCTCTCTGAGGCGACTTCCAGATATCGGGCATCTCTCCCACCGGCCCACCCCCGACTTCTTCGCAGAGGGTGAGCCTCAGGTGCTTGTCTAGTGTCAGGTGACTACCCGAGAGTGCGTCGCCGAAGCCGAACGGAATTGGGTGCCCCAGTACGCCGGGGTCGGAGGCCGTCCTACGAACGCTCTGCGACCGCCTTGACCCGTTCGAGGGTGCGGAGCATGTCCCGTTGATTACGGCGCTCCCGCAAGAACCCCCCGAGTGGGTACCAGACTTTGGTGAAGAGGTTGTCGCCCAGGTCGAATGACTCGGTGACGTCGGTTCCTCCATCGTCGGCGGCGCGAAACTCGTAGCGCCAGGTGTTCATCGGCCGTTCCCGCATGATGACAGCGAACTCGAACACCTCGCCTCGCTGACTCTCGGTGACTTTGCACGTGGTCCAGTAGAGGACCGGCCAGTTCTCGTTGCGCTTTACGTGGCCCCGGTACCGTGCACCGACCGCCGGGCCGGTGGCTCCGTCAATCCACTCGGCCTCGATTACCTCGGGGCTGAACTCGCCCATCTTGGTGATGTCGCTGACGAGGTCCCAGACTCTGTCCGGCGGTGCGTCGATGTGGAGAGTGACTTCGGCTCGCATGGCAGCAGACCTTACGGCGCCCTACGGCGGCTGTCCGCTCCGTAACAAACCACCTGCCCCTATACGCCAGCCATGGCTGCGTCCCACTGTGACGAGGTGCGTGGCGTCGATCGAAGTTGGATTTACTCGAGCCTGTACTCCCAGCCCGCCCGCCAGGCGAAATCAGCCGTAATCGTTTCTTCAAGGTCTTCCCCGTTCAGAAAGTGCTCAAGGCCCCAGCGGGTAGCCGCGTGACCGACAACCAGGATCCGTTGACCATCCCACCTAAGCCGCAAATCGGTGAGAAAACGGCTCACCCGTTCTGCTGCTTAGCGCCAACTTTCGCCGCCGGGGTAGGGGAGGTCGAGGTGCTTGCGCCGATCACGATGAACCTGAGGAGCAGCTGCGCCGTTCAGCTGTCCGTCGCCGGGTCTGGGTGCCAGCCTGCGGTTCGCACCAACCGGCCTCATCCGTCAAGTCCCTCAGGGAACGCTTGGGCGATTCGCACCCTGATGAGTCGCTCGACCAGGCGCTTCGGTAGTGGTGCGTCGACTGGGAACTGGAGCGCTCCCTTGGATGTCTTGTAGCTTGCAACTTCGTCTCGAAGCAACGGAAATACGGAACCGCTGTGGGGAAGGTAGCTCAGGTGGTTCTTGAAAGCAGCGAATCCGGCGATGACCTTCCCGTCGACTCTGAACGCCGGGACTTGATATGAGATCCCTTCTTCGGCACCTGGGACTACTTCAAGGATCGTCTGGCGCAATCGCTGCAGAGTGGATCGTTTCGGCTCCTCAAGATCCGCCAAGTACCGATCAATTTCGTCACTGGACACGTATCCGATTTTCGTGACAGGTCCGCTCAAGGTCAAGAGGCCAGGTATCTGCGCCTGCCCCAGAACGCCATCCGGACGTGGCCATCCCTGCACCTCGATCCCCGATCTAACGGTGGCGACCATGGCTTCCAATGCTGGCCCTGCCCAGGAGGACTACGGGCAAGCCAATGACAGCGGCCTTGTCGAGGAGCACCGTGCCGACTCGGATCTGGGGAGCTTCCTCATGCAGATCGGCATGTTCTCCCTTGAGCTGACGCCTTGGGAGCCGACCGAGGGGTGCCTCCGAAGTGCCGGACTGCCCCACCTTCCCGGCAGCGAGGATTGAGGTGGCCGACGTTGTGACGGCCTTCGTGAAGTCTGAGTTGTACAGGGGGCGGTGACGAACCACCGCCCCCACCATCACGCTGACATTTGCGGACCGTCCCGAGATAGAGCCGGCCTAGATCTGCTTGGTCAACGTATCGACAACCCGCGAGACCAAGTCCGGTTGGATTGCCTCAAGGCCGTCCGAACTTTGGTCGATATTGGCCGTGGGAACGCGTTTCGTTGGGTTCACTGAGTCAACGTCTCGCTGAACGATCGGGGGCGATGGCCCGGTGGTGGTGACGGTCTGCGACAGAGTTGACCCCATTGACCGAGTTGAACTCACAGACTGGTTCGATCGGGCGCGTCTGCCCAGGAGTCCGCTCATGGCCGCCAAGCGGCAGTTCGATGCTCTTATCTACGACGGCGAAGACGTTCCCGGGTTGGGCGCCTCCGACCGCCTCTACGACGTGGCCAACCTGGCGGTAGGCAATCTCTTTCCCGACATAGCGGTCAGGAGACGCTTCAAGGCCCGAGCGATGGCCTACCGCGCTGTCGCCGACACCGTGCGGTCCACCATCACTGAGGAAACGGCGACGTGATGGTGACTCAACTCGTTGAGCTTCGGGGTGCGATCGACCAACACACCGCGGCCATCGATCAGGCGGAGCCCTGAATCCGGATTCAGACAGCAACAGGCAGCCATGAGGAGAGTGAACATGGAGAACCGCCGGCGAGTACCACGCCAACCTGCTGGCTGGGTTGGGTTGTGCCACGTCGAGGGCGGGTCCGTCGTCGGGTGGTGGCAAGACTGTCGGGTCATCGACATCTCGATGCTCGGTCTCGGGATCACGTTCCAGTACCCCCGGCCCTCCGAGCTCGTGGGTCGGGGCATTTCCCTGGAAGTTCCCGCAGCGGGTGACTCGGTCAAGATCCGGTTCGAAGGCGAAATCAAAAGTGCAACAGCAGCGATCCCCGAGGGGACCGTCCGAGTCGGAGTCGAGTTCGTTGGGCTCTCTGAAGCCGAGCGGGCAATTACCGCTGTTCTGAGTGTGATGAACCGTCGCCTCGCTCGCCTTTCCACGGCGTAGGTCCGTCGACTTCTCGGGCCCACGCGAAGTCTCCCCCGAGCAGCCGACAGATCCGAGGACTTACTTCCGGCGAACGGGGGCACCCCGGTCGGACGAGTGCGATCAGATCCGGGTCCGTTGCTGCGGCTCATCAATAAGTGTTCGATCGGCGGAACATGCTCTCGAACGGGCAGACTGGGGCTATGGGTGATTCAGCCACGTACCGACTCGATGGCCATGTGGCCACCATCACCTACAACCGACCCGACGCACTCAACGCTATCAACGCCCAGATGAGGCGCGACCTCAATGACGCCTTTTCGCGGTTTCGTGACGACGAAGAAGCATGGGTGGCCATCGTCACTGGTTCGGGACGCTCCTTCTGCGTGGGCGCTGACTTGCGCCAGGGCGCTGGGTCCGCGGGGGAGTTCTCAGGCACCTTCTGGGAGAAGCCGACACTGAATTCCTTTGAGAGCGGGTGGGAGATCTTCAAGCCGGTCATTGCTGCCGTGAATGGGTACTGCCTGGGTTACGGGCTCACGCTTGCCACCTGGTGCGATTTCATACTGGCGAGCGACCGAGCCGAGTTCGGTCTTCCAGAGGTTAACCTCGGAGTCCCGGCGATCGTGGCGTCGATACGCCTTCCGCAGCGGATCAACTGGGCCGACGCGATGGAGCTGTTGCTCACGGGGGAGCGCATCAATGCCGAGCGAGCACACGCGATGGGTCTGGTCTGGAGGGTCGTCTCGCACGACACTCTGCTCGACGAGGCCAACGCACTGGCTAGACGCCTTCTTCACGGAGCACCTCTGGCTCAGCGAGCTATGAAGGAGATGGCGATGCGCACGCGCCACATGGCGACGCTGGAGGCCATCCGCTTCGGCGAGACTATGCGGCACGTTGCCGCGGCGACACAGGACTCGGCGGAAGGCTTCCGGGCCGCAGCTGAGGAGCGCCAGCCGCGCTGGACCGGACGATGAACACGCTGGACCCTTCATAGTTTGAGTCATGCTGCCGAACTGCCCCACCGTCCCGGCGACGCTCCGATCACTTGTCGAGCCTCTTATTGAGTCACGCGTCTTCGAGATGGTGACCCCGAGCTGAGGGCCGGCGAATCGCTGGGAAGTCAGACCTGAAGGCCGACAAAACGGGGTAACGCCAGACCCGCAGCCGCCAAAGCGGGGGGTTCTTGTCGCCACGGATTAGCGGAGTCCCCCCCGATGCTTATGCCACCGTCCCGGCGGTGGCCGGGCATACCGCCGAGTGCGGCCCTCAGGAGCGATCCCCCTTGCTGATGCCGAGCCGAATCGCTCTGGCCACAGGAGACAGCCGATCCAGCGGACCATCTAGATCCAGTCCATTCGAGACTGCCATTGGTGGTTGAGCCAGGAATCTGGGTTGATCGCCATGGTGTGGCCAACTGGCTGCGTGCACCAAGAAGGGGTGACAGACGAACACGTCGCCAGCGGAGCCGGTTGCAAACACTTCGCCACTCCTCGATGCCGGGAGTGGGATCTCCGATTCTTGGCCTTCGTAGGCACCGGGCAGGCCAGCTTCACCGGCGGTAGCGAGCAGCCTTGCCATCTCAAGATGGGAGCCGGGGAGCAGGCGGCTCGGTGCGTCGTCTGTCCCCACGTCGGAGACCAGGCACAACAAGAGCAACGCCCGCCCTTTCGATCGGTAGTTCACGCACCAGCGGGAGTCACCTGGTGGTTGGAAGCTCGAATCGACGTGCCACCCGGCGTCCCCCGGATCCTCCTCGCTGGGAAATCTCACGACGAACGCACCCAAGTTCGGGCGGGCCTGCCAGGCGTCCGGGTTGACCAACTGGCCGACGGCGTCGAGCAAGCGCGCGGCGTTGGCTGCCCTGCTGAAGCAATCTCCCCTCGGCACACCCCTGACCACCGGCCGTCGCCAAGTGTTCGGACTTGCGAGGTCGATTCCCAGCTGCTGGGCTGCCGACCGACGACACTCCTCAGCCGGTTCCGGTGAAAAGGCGGAACGAACCATGAGGTAGCCCTCCCTGATGAATCGCTCGAGTTCCGGTGGCTCCAGCACGCAGCCATTCTGATGCATCCCACTGAACCGGCGTGTGGAGACACTCCCAGCACGATTGATGGACGCGCGTTATGAACTCACCTGTAGCTCCCTAGATCGTCGATCGGGCGCCGGAAGCGCATCGACCACGAAGTTCTGCGCGCACGCTCTGGACCTGTCGGCGGCAAAGTGGGGCACCTGATCGAGAACAGTCGACTGGTCGAGTCACACAGGGTGGAGTAGACGATCTATTCAAACTTTCCTGAGCTGCGAGAACGGCTCAGGGGCTCGCGGCCCCGCTTGGCGGCTGGGAGAGGTGACGGCGCGCCGCTCCCGGGGCTACTAGCTCGACCGGTGGCGACGACCCGCGCGGAGCGGGACACCCCCGGACCGGGCGTGTGCGATCTGGCCATCGTGGGGCGTCGATCACCCGGTGCGACAGGTTCCAGTCCCCCCTTGTGCCCGACCGGGCCGCCGGTATCATCGGTTTCTTGCGTCGAGCGCCTGGCAGGGGAGGCCCCGCCGGTTCGAGCCGCCACAGATCCCATCCCCGAGAGAACGGGTGTAGCCGATGTCGTCATGCGAGCATGTGCCGCAGGGTTCCCTCCCGAGCCCGCCCCAGATCACGCCAGCCGACGGGCGGCTCGCCGTGCTCTGCGTGGGGCTCGGCGCCGTCGGGACCACGTTGATCGCGGGGGTCGAGTCCATCAGGAGCGGTTCGGGCCAGCCGATCGGCTCCCTGTCCCAAATCGGGACGGTGCGCCTCGGCCGCCGTGACGAGCAGCGGGTCATCCGCATCGGCGACCTGGTCCCCCTGGCCTCCCTTCACCAGCTCGACTTCTGCGCGTGGGACCCGTTCCCCGACGACGCCTTCGTCGCCGCCAGCCGGGCCGGGGTTCTCGACCAGCCGTCCATCGAGCGGGTCGGTGCGTACCTGCGCACCGTCCGGCCCCTCCCGGCCGTGTTCGACCCGTCCTACGTCTCCCAGGTGCACGGAGACAACACGCGCCACGAGGACACCCATCGCCAGCGGGTCGAGGCGATCAGGGCCGACATCATGACCTTCATGGAGGCCAAGGGCTCGGCCCGGGGCGTCATGGTCTGGTGCGGGTCGACCGAGGCGCTGCTTCCCGATCACGAGGCGTACCACAGCCTCGAGGCCTTCGAGGCGGCCCTCGACCGGAGCGACCGGGCCGTCGCCCCGAGCATGCTCTACGCCTACGCCGCCCTCGGGCTCGGTATCCCCTACGTCAACTGCTCGCCGAACCTGTCCATCGACACCCCGGCGCTCACCCGGTACGCCGCCGAGCACTCGGTCGCCATCGCCGGCAAGGACCTCAAGACCGGTCAGACCATGGTCAAGACGGTCCTGGCCCCGATGATCAAGGCCCGGCTGCTCGGGCTCTCGGGGTGGTACTCGACCAACATCCTTGGGAACCGCGACGGCGAGGTCCTCCAGGACCCCGACAGCTTCCGGGCCAAGGAGCAGTCCAAACTCGGCGTGCTGGAGGGCATCATGCAGCCCGAGCTCTACCCCGAGCTCTACGGCGACATCGAGCATCAGGTCTCGATCAACTACTACCCGCCGCGGGGCGACAACAAGGAAGGGTGGGACAACATCGACATCTTTGGATGGCTCGGCTATCCGATGCAGCTCAAGGTCAACTTCCTCTGCCGTGACTCGATCCTGGCGGCGCCGCTCGTCCTCGACCTGCTGCTCTTCACCGACCTGGCCCAGCGGGCCCGGATGCGCGGGATCCAGGAATGGTTGTCCTTCTACTTCAAGTCGCCGCAGTCCGCGCCCGGCGTCTACCCCGAGCACGATCTGTTCATCCAGCTGACCAAGCTCAAGAACACCCTGCGCTTCCTGGCCGGCGAGGAGCCCATCACTCACCTCGGCCTCGAGTACTACGACTACTTCTCCTAGAACCCCGTCTTCCGAGCGGCTGCTCCCGCGGAGCGCGCCGGGCGACGCCGGCTGACCGAACTTCGCGAGAAGGGGTTCCGCTACCAAGACCTCCACGACGCTCTTGAGCGCAGTCGGAATCTATAGAGACAACTGCGGGAACGATCTCCGAGCGCTCCTGAGTGATCCATCCTGGGAGCGCCTGTGCCTGCTGGATGGGGTGGATCGGTGAACTGCCCCCATATGCGCGCAGACAGCGGTGTCCAAGCGTCGACCCGAGCGCCGGGAAGGTGACCCATTCACGCCAACGCTCCGAAGTCGCGATCTCCGATCGCCACGACTCAACGAACGAAGATGGCGCGATCTCTCGCCGGGTCGAGGCTCTGGGGAGGCAAGTCCAACAGCACCTCCATGTCATCAAGCGAATCGAATCCACCGATGGAATCGCGCGTTTCAATGATCTTGTGGGCGAGGTCAGCGTCGATCCCGGGGAGCAGTGTCAGGCACTTCTCCGACACGTGGTTAACATCGACCAGACCACCGTCGTCGAAGCTGGTGTCCAGATCGGGCCGACCAATCTTGAGTTCGCCAGCCAGCCGTGCATTGTCAGCGAGTAGCTTTCGGGAGTACTCCCTTCGTCGGAGTTTTGCTCGTGCCTCGTCCTCGGCTGTGACAACAGGGCCATCCTGTACCTTTTGACGAATGGCAAAGGCATGACCTGTCGCTACTGTGGCCGACGTGAGCCCGATCCCGACACCGAGATTTGACTGCCAACTCTTTTCGGGCGCGATGTTGGTCAGGTACAGGAATGCGACTGCAGCCAGTCCATAGACGGCGGCACACAAGCCCAATGACCGGCTCCGGAGCCTGATCGCCGCAAATCCAAACGTTGCAACCGATGCAAGGCCAAGTGTTACCAGCGGGACAAGAGCCCATCCCACGAAGAGGGCAGCACGGGCCTTTGGGCCGCTCGAGACATGCGGCCGTGCACGAACGACCGTATGAGCGGGGGACCGAAGGATCATGTCTTTCGGTGCCCCGCCGCGTTTCATTCACGTATCTTGCAACATGGGCGGAGGGGAGCGTCCACTCGACGGCAACTAGGTGCGACGATCCCCACACGCCGGGTCGGGGCCAGCGCCTGAGGGAGAATGGAGCGATGACCTGACCACCTCGAGGGACTGACGGGACTCAGGGAGTTCGGCCGGCGCCCAGGCCGTATCCGCGAGGTCGATGAGGCAGACGTGTAGCGTTCGCGTAGTGTCTGATTCCGCTGCGAACGGCGCTCGCACTCGGGTCAAGCCGAAGGACGTTCCCTACCATTACGGGGGCGGGAGGGTCACCGTGGCAGATGCTCTGTGGGAGCGTGCGATGGCCCATCTTGAGGCCCTCCACATTCCTTTCGCCATCCTCGATGATCTCGAGAGTGCGCACAGTGCACTGATGTACACCGCGGTCCAATACGGGACGGAACTCGGACCGGGCGTTGACCCGCTACTCGAGACCCCATACTGCGGGAAGCACCGAGGCCCCAATGATCCGAAGCCTTGACCCCGGCCAGCATCTCGTGGCCTTGCGCACAGTCCGCAGCCGGTTCTACAGCCCAAAGGGGTCGCAGCAACCGGCGCACGACCCGCTTGCCGTAGGCAGGCGGTCCCTTCTCGGCCGCTTCGACGTTGCCGAGCTGCGGGCGGCACGGTAGAGCTGGCTGCGGAGGATCAGTACCTCTCGACGAGGTGTGCTCGGTTTGCGGGTAGCTCGTATGGATCCGGCCAGAAGTCAGTGATCCGAACGATCTCTCCGTCATCTTGGAGCTCGAAGAAGCACAGCCCTGGTTGGATGCTTCCGTCGGCGTTCGTGAACTCGATCCAGCTGGACGCGTGAAGTCCTTCACCGATTATCTGAATGATCTCCAGGCGCCAGTCACCTGGGAACCCTTCGACATTGAACCGCACGTAGTCGGCACGACCCCGTACACGTTCGCGGGTCTCGGGTCCTTCGTACACCACGTCTTCGGCTAAGTTCGCAAAAGGCACCCCAGTCTCTGGCATTGGCTGCCGCCCAGTATGCAGTCACGACTGCGTTGGCATCCTTCACCAGTGGGAACGCTAGATCCTGGCTGTCCCGACGTGCCCCTGTTCGCCAGGAAGGTGGGACAGTTCGCCACCATGGGGGCATGGAGCGCGAGACCTCAGATCAAGGCTTCGCAGGGTCCCAGCGGTCGTCGTAGCGACGTCGCGGCTGGGTCCCGTCCGCGGGATGCTGGCTGCCGTGGCGTCCGCAACGGCCAACACTATATTCACGCCCGCCATGTCTGACACCGGATCGAGTCCCGAACCCGTACCGTGGGCACGGCGCCTGCAGGTCTGGCGCTCGCCGCCCGGACAACCGGCCTGGGCGCGTCCGGGCCTCCTGGCGGTGGCCGCGTTGGCGTCGTTGGCCTACTGCTGGCAGGTCGGCGCGACCATCGAGATCTACTACGCGGCCGCCGTGCGCTCCATGTCGCAGAGCTGGCACGACTTCTTGTTTGGCGCGTTCGACCCCGCCGGCACGATCAGCTTGGACAAGCTCCCGGGTGCCCTGTGGGCTCAAGCCCTCTCGGTGCGGCTGTTCGGCTTCCACGAGTGGGCGATCATGCTGCCCCAGGCGGTCGAGGGCGCGCTGACCGTGGTTGTGCTCTTCCACGCCGTGCGCCGCTTGGCTGGACCGGCGGCCGCGCTCATCGCCGCGTTCGTCCTGGCCGCCAGCCCGGCCACCATGACCCTCGACCGCGGCAACATCCCCGACAGCCTGATGATCCTACTGGTGGTGCTGGCCGCGGACTCGACGGTCACGCTGATCCAGACCAGCCGTTGGCGCAGCGCGGTGATGGCGGCCGTGTGGATCGCTCTCGCCTTCCAGGCCAAGATGCTCGAGGCGTGGCTGTTCCTGCCCGCCCTCGGCCTGGCCTACCTGGTGGCTGGCCGGGGGACGACCGGCCAACGCCTGGGCCGGATCGCTGTCTTGGGGGGCACGGTGTTGGTCGTCTCCCTGTCGTACATGACCTTCGTGGCGCTGACCCCGGCGTCGCAGCGCCCCTACGCGGACGGCAGCAGCACGAACTCCATCTACCACCAGGTGTTCGTGTACAACGGCTTCTCGCGGGTGGGGCAGTCTTCCCCGAACGAGTTGCTCGGCGACACGCTGGGCACGGCGCTCTTCGCGCAGGCCTCGCCCCCGCCGGTGTGGAACCGACTGCTCACGGGGTCCTACGGGCGCGACACGGGATGGCTGCTGCCTGCCGCGCTCATCGCGGCGATCACCATCCTGGTGGCGCGCCGCCGGGCGCCGCGCACCGACCCCTGGCGCGCCGGGGCGCTGTTGTGGGGAGTGTGGCTGGTCGTCCTCGGCATCGTGTTCAGCGTCAGCACGACCATGAACTCGTACTACGCCGGCGCGCTCTCCCCGGCCGTGGCCGGGCTCCTCGGCCTCGGCGGCGCCTTGGCCTGGGCGCACCGTGGCCGTCAGAGCGTGGTCCTGCTGAGCGCCGGGACCGTGCTGATCACCGTGGGCTACGCGACGTGGCTGCTCCCTCCCCAGGGAACGGGACTCCCGCCGTGGCTGGCCCCCACTGTGGTGGTCGTCGGGCTCGTCGCGGTCGCGCTGCTGGCGTGGCTGGCCTGGGAGCAGTGGAGCGGCGGCCGGGCCGAGGACACGAGGGAGCGCAGCGGACTGGGCGGACCGGGCGGACCGGGCGAGCCCAGCACGACCGCCTCATCCCCACTCGCCATGACCGCCACCGCGCTGGGCGCGCTGGCCCTCGTGCTCGTGCCGTCGGTGGCCAGCGCGTCGGTCGTGGCTCTCGGGCTCGGTCCCTTCGACACCCCCTTCCAGCCGGCCGTCGTGACGACCTTCATACGGCACGCCTTCGCACCGCAGTCCCCGCCGCCGGGCCTGGCCACGATCGAGTCTGTGCGGCGGGGCGCGCCCTATCTCATGGCGGCCCAGACCTCTGCCGTCGCCGCGCCCTACATCTACGCGACCGGGCAGGAGGTGCTGCCGCTCGGCGGCTACACCGGCACCCAGCCGTCGCCCTCGGCGGCGACGGTGCGGAGGCTGGTGGCCAAGAGCCGCTTCCACCTCGCGCTGGTCGCGACCCCCTCTGCCTCGGCGTCCGCCGCGTTCGTGAGGGCGCATTGCCTGCTGGTCCCCCCGCCGCCGGGGCAGCCGGCGTCGCCTCTGGCGCCGAAGATCAAGGTCTACTACTGCCTCCCGCAGCCGGCAGGCTCCCTCGGCCGGCCACCCGAGAGAGCCAGCCGGACCCGCGCACCGTTGCGGGGCTGAGCTGCCATTAGCGTCGACTTCCTTTTCGGGACGGCCAGCCGCTGGTGCGGGACGGACGGGATCCCAGAACGCCGGGCTGGTGGGATGGTCTCGTGGTTCGATAGTGCCCACGCTGGTAGGTAAGCCCTGCCCTCGACCACACGGCTAGGAGGATGGGCGTGTGAATCGAAGCAGGACCTTCTCACGGCTGTAGTAGTCCAACCACGCGAGGAGATCCCTCCGATGGTCATGCCCGTGCTGATGCGCCGAGACCGGGACGAAACCGAGCTTCAAGTTGGCCACAGACACCGAGAAGCCGGCGCCCTCGAAGGCCCCGGCGACCTCGTCGAGCCCGTAGAGACGCGGCAGTCCTAGCTCGCCTGCACTTTCCGCGTGCCACGCCGACATCATGGGGCTGCCTTCGTGAACGCCCATGACTGCGAAGTACGCCCCACCAGGCCTCAGGGCGTCAAAGAGACTGGCCGCATGGGCCATGAGGTCCTCTAGCAAGTAAAGGACCTCATGGCTGAAGGCCACGTCGAAGTCGCCCCATCCGTCTGGCACGGTGTCGGCAATCTCGAAGAAGAGCGGCCTATCGCCGGCGAGGCGGCGGGCGTCTGTGATGGCGCCTGAGGCTGGGTCGTATCCGTAGCCCTCGGCGATACCAGCGGCGTCTACGAGCAAGCGCAGAAAGCCCCCACGGTTGCAGCCGGCGTCGAGGACCCGCCTGTCTGCCAGGTCGGTGTCGATGGTGTCGAGCATCGCCTTCCATATGAAGCCGTGCTCGTCTTGCATGGCCTCGTCTTCGGCGGCGCCACGCCAGTAGGAGGTACTCATGCCGGCACGCTACGCCGACTTGACCCGAGGGTGCCCCTGTTAACGCCGGTCTCGAGTGCGACCGCTGGCAGCGCTATCGGCGCTTCACCTCCCGCGCCGGGCCTGCCTGCCTTGCACGCCGGGGTCGAGTCCCCAGGCGGTGACCCACGTCGGCGTGATCCGGATGACCTCACGACTCATGAACGAGACCGGGGGGTCGACGTCGGAGAGCGCCACCGCGGTGCCGCGGATCGCGAGGCCCCTCACCATCCAGGGGTCCGTCGACACGAGGTCGTCGATCACCGGGGCGACCTGGGCATTGGCCTGCACGTTGCGGAACTGTCTGGTCGCGTCCATCGCGTGCCCCCCGATGATGATGGCGCCGGTCTCCTCGTCGGAGGACACGCCGACCGGGTTGTTTCTGAGGAGCACCACTGGCGTCGACGGTGGCGAGGCGGCCGAGCGGCTCCCGTTCGCCGGGAGGCGGTCACCAAGTGGGCCCTGGCGACGCCGGGGCCGCTCACTCGGCATACCTCCATCCGCTCAGGCGGCCACGAACTCTTCCAAGGCCCAATCAAGGTAGGAAGGCGGGAATCTCGACAAGTTGGATGCACCTGGAATATCGCCAATCGCAACGGACGCTTCCGCTGCATACTGGCGGGCAATGTCGATGACCTCGTCGATTCGACCGGACTTGACGATCATTCTGGAAGCCTGTTCCAGGTCGGCAGCCTGCCGTCGAAGCAGCAGCGCACGGAGGTCGGCTCCATTGGGCTGTGCCAGTTCCAGAAGTGCCGGCATTGTGAGAACACCGCTTCGCATGTCGGCACCCACTGGCTTACCCAACCGATCAGGGTCACCGATCAGATCGAGCACGTCATCGATGAGCTGGAAGGCCATGCCGAAGTTCCTTCCGAACTCACCGAATTTGTTGACGTGCTCATCCGGTAGCTCTGCGCTGAGCGCCCCCACGCGACATGAGCAGGAGAAGAGCACGGCAGTCTTTGCTTCGATCGTGAAGAGATACCGGTCGATCTCCTGGCCGATGTCGAACAGATGCTGGGACTCAGTTGTCTGCCCGACGCAGAGCAAAGCCACGCTGCGGGCGACGTCAGACGCCACCTGTTGGCCAGCTGCCGCGGCTTCGGCGGCCGCCCGTGCCATCAAGTAGGTCCCGGCCAGAAGCGCCTGGTTTTGACCTTCGACCGCGTTGATGGTCGGTGTCCCCCTCCGAGTCTCCGCATTGTCGAAGATGTCATCGTGAACCAACGAGCCGACCTGAACCAGCTCAATAGCTACGGCCGCCGCGACAACGCGGGGATCGAACACCTTTCCGATGTCGGCCACCGCCAGGGTGAGAGCAGGACGAAGGCGCTTCCCGCCCCCAGCCACCACTCGGAGACAGGGACTCGTAAGGTCTGGTGCACCGATCGTGCAGGTCGCAGCGATTCGATCACCCACTATCTCCAGATGCTCTGCAAGTTCCGACGATCCCAAGAGGTCGAGCGGTGACGGCCGCATGTATGGACGCTACCGCAGCCGCCCACTGCAAGAGCAGATAAAGAGCTGAATGAGCGTGCGCACCTCGCTTCTCTCGGCTTAGTGAGTCGGTAACCATACGCCTGGCCCATCAAACTTGACCATTACGGCTCCAGTGAGCGGAGTGTGCATTGCGGGGAATTCCGTCGAAATGGTCCCCGGCAGCCGTGATTACGTCGGCCAGGTGAGACGAAGCCATGTGTGCGTCGATGTCTTCCTGCGACGGCCACTTCTCGATGGTGACGAGTGTGCCCGGCGCCGAATCGGAGGCGAAAAGATCGTTGGTTCGGCTTCTGCGTACCGACAGCTATGGGTCGCGGGTCACGCCCAAGGGGACCCAGAACAAACCGCCAAGCCGACGCGGAGACGGCACGAAGTCGGGCAGTTGAATGGCTGATGGTGCCGAGAGCGCGCCCGACATCGATGAGTCGCCGAGCAACTCGTCAATCGGCCGTGGTGGCACCGGTGGGCGGCGTGCCGAGGGACGGGTACGAAGCTCTTCTTCTACAGCCGTCCCCTACACCCACTACGCCAACTCTCCGAGCGCCCCCGACGTGAAGGCCAACTGACACTCAACCAGTGGAGCTGCAACATCTACGGCGTGGCCTGGACGCCCGCCTCCATCACCATCCTCGACAACGGACGGGTCTGGCTGATGGACCATCCGAGCGGTGGGCCGGCGCCCTCCAACGAGCCTTTCTGCATCGCCCCGATTCAGCCGCTCGGGTAAGGGATCGATGCCGTGAACGCCAAGAAGACGTTCCCGGTGACCGACCAACATCGACCGGGTCCTTGGGGCTTCTACCCCTTGCCCTGGGTCCTTCTTCCGGCGTATGATACGCAGTATTCTACTTCGAAATGAGGATGTATGAGCATCCGGCATGCCCTGTTGGCGCTGCTCAGCGAGGGCCCCAAGTACGGGCTGCAGCTGCGCCAGGAATTCGAGGCACGGACCGGCGAGGTGTGGCCGCTGAACGTCGGACAGGTGTACACGACCCTCCAGCGACTCGAACGCGATGGCCTCGTCAAGTCGGACGACTCCACCGCGGACGAGGGACCGCAGAAGGGCTTCCACATCACCGAGGAGGGTGCGGCCGAGCTGGCCGAGTGGCTGCGCACGCCGCCCGACTTCTCTTCCCCACCGCGCGACGAGCTGGTGATCAAGGTGCTCGTCGCGCTCGAGCTCCCCGGCGTCGACGTACACGAGGTGGTGCAGGTGCATCGACGCTACCTGGTGGAGCTCATGCAGCGATGGACGCGTCTCAAGGAAGACGAGTCCCGCTTCGACCTGAACTTCGCTCTGGTCGTCGACGCCGAGCTGTTCCGCCTGGATTCTCTGATCCGGTGGCTCGACACGGCGGACGGGCGTCTCAAGCGAGCGGCGGTGGAGGGCGACGCGCCGGCCCCCCAGCCATTCCCCCTCCCCAAGGCCCGGCGCAAGGTGGGAGTGAAGCAGTGAGCTACCTCGAACTACGCGACATCTCC
Organism: uncultured Acidimicrobiaceae bacterium; assembly: GCA_963824195.1. GTDB lineage: Bacteria > Actinomycetota > Acidimicrobiia > Acidimicrobiales > RAAP-2 > Bog-473. The sequence continues at coordinate 114,256 of CAWGOJ010000012.1, forward strand.
AAGGTCTACGGAGAAGGGGCCACAGAGGTGCACGCCCTGCAGCGCATCGATCTGTCGGTCGACGCCGGGTCTCTGGTGGCCGTCATGGGCGCCAGCGGCTCGGGCAAGAGCACGCTGTTGACCATCGCCGGCAGCCTCGAGGACCCCACCAGCGGTGAGGTCTACGTCGGCGGCCGGCCCCTGTCCTCGCTGTCGCGCAACGGCAAGGCGCGCCTGCGCCGCCAGTCCGTCGGCTACGTCTTCCAGGACTACAACCTGCTGGCCGGGCTCAGCGCGGTGGAGAACGTGTCCCTGCCCCTCGAGCTCGACGGCATGGCGGCCCGCAAGGCCCAGGCGGCGGCGCTCGAGTCACTCGAGGACTTCGGGCTGGCCGACCGGGCGTCGCACTACCCCGACACGCTGTCGGGTGGCGAGCGGCAGCGGGTCGCCATCGCCCGCGCCGTCGTGGGCGACCGCCAGCTGCTCCTGGCCGACGAGCCCTCCGGCGCGCTCGACTCCACCAACGCCGAGACCGTCATGCGCCTGATCCTCGCCGCCTGCCATCGCGGCCTGGCCGCCGTCGTGGTGACCCACGACGCCCAGCTCGCCTCGTGGGCCGACCGCGTGGTCTTCCTGCGTGACGGCAGGGTCGTCGACCAGACGCTCCCGGTCGAGAGCCCGGACGCGCTCCTCGCCGACCTGCCGCACCAATGAGCGTCGGCGTCCTCGAACGGCCGGCCACCGGGTCGGCCCCCGATGCCACCACCGGCGGCGTCCCGGCCCGCCGGGCCATGATCCGCTGGGCCTGGCGCCTCTTCAGGCGCGAGTGGCGCCAGCAACTGCTCATCCTGCTCCTCGTCATCGTCGCCGTGGCCGCCGTCGTGGTGGGCGCGGCCGTCGCCACCAACACCCCGCCGCCGGCCAACGCCGGCTACGGCACGGCCGGCGACCTGGCCACCTTCACGAACACCGGGAAGGCACCCCCCAACCTGAACTCGGTGAACGCCCAGATCGCGGCGCTGGAGCACCGCTTCGGCACGGTCCAGGTCATCGAGAACGAGGGCTTCCGGGTCCCCGGCAGCACGCAGACGTACCAGCTCCGGTCCCAGGACCCCAACGGCCCCTACGGCGGACCGATGCTCCAGCTGCTCTCGGGGCACTACCCGACCGGGCCGGACCAGATCGCCCTCACCCCCGGGCTAGCGTCCGAGCTCAACCTGTCGGTGGGCGACACGTGGCCCCAGGGCGGCAAGACCGTCGTCGGCATCGTGCAGAACCCCCAGAGCCTTCTCGACGAGTTCGCGCTCGTCCCGCCGGGGCAGGTCACGCACCCGACGACGATCGACGTCCTCTTCGATGCGCCGGGCGTGAACGCGGGGCGCATCGGGAACAACGTCTCGACGCCGGGCTCGCTCAACAACAACCCGATCAACCCCGCGACCATCGTGCTGGCGCTGGCCACGGTCGGCATGCTGCTCATCGCACTGGTGTCGATCGGTGGCTTCACCGTGCTGGCGCAGCGCCGGATGCGCGCCCTCGGGATGCTCGAGTCCATGGGCGCGACGGACCGCAACGTCCGTCTCGTGCTCGAGGCCAACGGTGTCATGGTCGGGGCCGTGGGCGCCGTCGTGGGCTTCGCAGTGGGCTTGGTGGCCTGGGTCGCCTACCGCCCGCACAACGAGCAGAGCGCGCACCACCTCATCCCGCTGTTCGCCCTGCCGTGGACCGTGATCGTGGTGGCGATGGTGCTCGCGGTCGTCGCCACCTTCTTCGCTGCCGGCTATCCCGCCCGCGCCATCACCCGCGTCCCGGTCGTCGCCGCACTGGCCGGACGGCCCGCGCCGGCGCGCCAGATCCACCGCTCCTTCGTTCCGGGAGTGATCGCGCTCGTCCTCGGGTTCGTCTTCTTCTCGCTCTCCGGCGCCGGGAGCCAAGGCAGCGGTGTGATCTGGCTGATACCCGGGTTCGTGGCGCTCATCACGGGGATCATCCTCGTGTCGCCGTTCTTCCTGGCCGTGCTGGCCCGGGTCGGACAGAGGTCGCCCATCGCCACGCGACTTGCCCTGCGCGACCTGTCGCGGTACCGGGCCCGGTCCGGCTCGGCACTCTCGGCCATCAGCGTCGGGGTCCTCATCGCGGTGGTCATCTGTGCCGTCGCCGTCGCCCGCTACAGCAACGTCTTCGACTACGTCGGCCCGAACCTGGCGTCGAACGAGCTCGCCGTCTGGAGCCCGAACGGCCAGAACGGCAACAGCCCCAATCCCAGCGCGCCGACGCAGCAGGACATCGAGTCGCAGGAGGCCAGCGTCCACGCCATCGGTTCTGCTGTGGGCGCCACCGACGTCGTGGAACTCGACAATCCCGCGTCCTCAGTCGGCCTGCAGAACCCCAGCGCCTCGGGCCGGCAGTGGGACGGACAGATCTACGTGGCCACCCCGGCGCTGCTGCGGGCCTACGGAATCAACCCGTCGTCCATTCCGTCCAACGTCGACATCCTCAGCTCGCGCCCCGGGCTCTCGGACTCAGGCGTGCAGCTGACCTACGGCGGCGGAGGGAAAGGCGGCGACTTGCTGGTCGGCCCGGGCGCGGGCGGCCCGAACGGCGGAGGGGGTCCCGGTCCGGGAAACACGAACAACTGCTCGCCCGGCTCGTGCGTCGCCCACCCGGTCATCCAAGGAGAGAGCCAGCTGCCCACGGGCACGTCGGCACCGAACACGGTGATCACCGAGAGTGCGTTGCGGCGGCTGCACCTTGCGAGCGAGAACAGCCTCGACGGCTGGATCATCCAGGCGAACAGCCCGATCACTTCCGCCCAGATCACGAACGCCCAGGCACAGGCGGCCACCAACAACCTGAGCATCGAGTCGAAGAACGACGCTCCGACCTCGGCCGAGATCGTGAACTGGGCCACCGTGTTCGCCATCGCGCTCGCCCTCGGCATCCTGGCCATGAGCATCGGCCTCATCCGGAGCGAGACGGCGAGCGAGTTGCGTACGCTGACGGCCACCGGGGCGAGCTCCCGCACCCGGCGCAGCCTGACGGCGGTCACCGCCGGCGGCCTCGCCTTCCTCGGCGCGCTGCTCGGGACGGTGGCCGCCTACGTCGGGCTGGCCGGATGGTTCCACTCGAACTCGCTGGAAGGTGGCCTGTCGGACATCATCGACCACATCCCCTGGAGCAACCTGTTCCTCATCGTGATCGCCATGCCGGTTGTCGCCAGCATCGTCGGCTGGGTGTTGGCGGGACGGGACCCGACGGGGATCTCCACCCGGCCGATGGAGTAGGCCGATTAGCGAAAGTCCCCGCTGGCTCCGAGGCGGGAAGTACGCCGACGAGCGACCGCAGTCGACGAAAGTCGAACCCTCTGGCGAGTACTCCACGGTGTAGCCGGGAGCTCGTGCGTCTCCCAGCTTGACGATTTCGTGTGCCGCCAATGGTTCGACTGCGAGTCCCGTCTACGACGACACTCGCTACGAACCGCTCGCTGCAATGATCGGCCCGTTGAGGTGCGTGGCGGACATGTCGCCGTCGTTGGGCGCGTCACCGAAGGTGAAGACCTTGCCAAGCGCGTCGGTCACCCAGTAGCCACCACCGTCGGAGGTTGCGAAGATGGCAGTGGCGGGGTTGAATCCGCCTGTCGCACCCGCGGCCACGCTGCCCAGGTTGGCAGCGTCCCCGTAGGCGAAGACCTGCCCGCCGCTATCGAGGATCCAGTAACCCTTGCCGTCCGGGGTGGCCACCGCCGAGGTGATGGGCGAGGCCTGCCGTCCAGGAGCGCCAAAGTAGGCGGCGTCGCCGAAGGTGTAGACACTGCCGGTGGCGGTGACCAGCCAGTAGCCGTTGCCGCTGGCATCGGGCATCACAGCCACCGCTGCGCCCGAGCACCCTCCAATGCCCGGGCAGCTGCCGGCGAACTTGGCGTCACCAAAGGCGAAGACACCACCGTCAGAGGCGACCATGAAGTAGCCCGCTTGGTCGTGACTGGGCACCATGCCCACAATCGGCGCGTTGAGCGAGTTGGGCAGTCCCGAGCCGGCCGGGTGGAGGCCGAGCCCCGGGATCGATCCGTAGAACTGGGTGTCACCGAAACTGAAGACTCCACCGTCGGACGCGTCGAGCCAGTACCCACCGCGATCTGCCGTCGGCACGATGCCCACGACCGGGCGCTGCAGGGTGATGCCGCCCATCGAGCCATGGAAGCCAGCCGAACCGAAGGAGAAGATGCCGCCGTCGGAACCCACCAGCCAGTAGCCGTGGGTGGGGGCCGGCGGGGGCGGGGGTGCGCCCGCGACATCGATGGTAAAGGCCTGATGGGCGTCGGGTGCAACGCCGTTCGTAGCCGTCACGCTGATCGAATAGACGCCCGCAGCCCCCGAGCCGGGAGTGCCCGAGAGCGACCCGCCCGAACTGAGCGACATGCCCGCCGGCAACTGGCCGGCCTCACTGAACGTTGGAGGCGGTGAGCCGGTCGCCGTCAAGGAGAAGGCGCCGTACGCGCCCACGGTGAAGGTCGTGCTCGTGCCACTCGTGATCATGGGAGCCACACCCACCGTCAGTGCGTAGGCTCCCATGTCGCACGGAGCACCCCGGGAGACGCCGCGCTGGTCTTTCCAGCTACAGGCCTCAACCGAATCGATCGGAGTGGTGAACGTGAGAGGGATGACCGCCTGAGCCGGATTGCCCGAACCGCCGGTCAGCGCGATCGTGTCGGTCGGTCCCCCGTTGTTGTGCAGCGGGCCGAGGAAACTGCCGATTGTCGTCGAGTCGCTCACGCTGTGGTTCGAGCTGGACAGCCCGCAAGTACCGTCATCGTCCACGTTGTAACCCGCGTCGGTGGGTTTCGTACCCGAGCACTCGCCGACAGCGGGCGGACCGCCGGCATTTTCGGCCAGGATGTCGGCTGCCAGGGTGAGCCCGTTCCCGTCCCCTATGGCCGCTCCAGATGTCGAGGCCGAGTTGCCCGAGATCGTCGAGTCGGCCATCCAAACGATACCGCCCTCGTCGCTGAAGCCTCCGCCGTCGCCATTGGTCCCGGTCGCTTCGTTGCCCGAGATGGTCGAGTTGGAAATGATCTGGCTGCCGCCGGCGTTCAGGATGCCGCCGCCCTCTGCACCCGAGCCGACACCTCCGGCGGTGTTGCCTGAGATCGTGGAGTCGAGGATGTCGTCGGAGCCAGAGCCGCTGATGGCGATGCCCCCACCCCCAGCTCCGGCAACACCACCAAGCGCTGTGTTTCCCGAGACGGTCGAGTCGATGAGGTTGAAGGAGCTGTCGTCGCCGATGCCTCCGCCCGAGGTCGTAGCTGTATTCCCCGAGATGGTGGAGTCGGTGATCTGGGCGTCTCCGCCTTCGAGGAAGACGCCGCCGCCGAACGGGGCGCTGCCGCCGGTGAGCGTCAACTGGTTCACCGTCAGAAGGGCGTAACCCTCCGTCGTGATCACCGGGCCC
>CAWGOJ010000013.1:0-36127 GCA_963824195.1 uncultured Acidimicrobiaceae bacterium
CCATCACCAACCTGCCCGCCAGCGGGACCTATGGCGGTGGCTTCACGGCCACAGTGAGCACGACCGGCGACGGCGTAAAATCGGTCACGTCGAACACGGCCACTGTGTGCACCGCCAGCGGTCTCACGGTCAGCTACGTCGGCGTCGGCACCTGCTCCCTGAACGCCCAGGTGGCGGCGGGCACCAACTACCTGTCCGGCTCGGGCACCGCCCAGAACGTGACGGTGGGGCGGGCCGTCCCCTCTACGCCGACCATCACCAACATCCCCTCGCCCGCCAACGAGTTCTTCGGCTTCACGGCGATCGTGGGGACGAACGGCGACGGCACGAAGTCGGTCACCTCCAACACGCCGGGCGTCTGCAGTGTCGGCACGAACGGGCTCACCGTGACCTTCGTGGGCTTCGGAACCTGCTCGTTGACGCCCAGCGTGGCGCAGGGCTCGAATTACTTCGGAGCCACCGGGAGCCCGCAAACCTTCCCGGTCAACGAGGCCTCCCATGGCTACTGGCTCGTGGGGTCCGACGGCGGCATCTTCTCTTTCGGCACGGCCGCGTTCCACGGATCGATGGGGGGGATCCCCCTCCAGCGACCCGTGGTCGGGATTACGCCGACCTCTACCGGTAACGGATACTGGCTGGTGGCCTCCGACGGCGGCATCTTCAGCTTCGGCGACGCCACCTTCTACGGCTCCATTCCCGAGGTCGGGCTCCATCCGGCCGGATCCGGGCTGCCGAACAGCCTCAACGCCCCGATCGTCGGCATGGTGCCCACGAGCACCGGTGAGGGCTACTTCATGGTCGCCTCGGACGGCGGCGTGTTCGCCTTCGGCGACGCCCGGTTCGAGGGGTCGTGCCCCGGCATCGGTGGCTGCGCGGGCGCCGCCGTCGCCGTGATGCCGGACAACAGCGGCAAGGGCTACTGGCTGGTGACCAGCACCGGCAGCGTGTACGCCTTCGGTGACGCGCCCTTCTATGGTGCATCACCACCCTCGACCGTGCCCGCGGTCGACGCCGTCGCCACGCCTGATGGGCACGGCTACTGGCTGCTCTACGCCAACGGCATCGTTGCCAACTTCGGCGACGCCGGCCACTTCGGCGGCCCGTACGGCTACGTCGACTTCTACAACCCCGCCACCGCTATCTTCCCGACGAAGGACGGCCTCGGCTACTGGATCGCCTCCGCCCGGGGAGATGTCTTCACCTACGGTGTTGCGCCCTTCTTGGGGGGCCTGGCTGCGACCGGCCTGAACGGCGTGATCATCGCGGGCTACGGCTTCTAGGGCTCAGGCCCCCAACGCCTCGTCCGCCCGCGCGGGCATCTCAGCGATAACCCGGTCGGCGACGGCGCGGACGCTCCAGCCGACCCCAGCCGAGGCCCGGCGAAGGAGATCGCCCACATAGGCGACCAGGTTCACCACATCGAGCCTGGGGGAGCGGCCGACGAGCGGCACCGGCTCGGTCGCCGGGTCCATCCCGCAGACCTCGAGGATGACCCGGCGGATCTCGAGCAGGGTGCCCCGGGCCTCCATGAGCGACGTCCCGCTCCTATGGAGCCAGACGGAAATTCCCAGCTCAAGGGACAGGTCACCGCTGAATGGGTCGACGGGGCCCAGCTCCGCCAGCCCGCCCAGCAGGGCGGGGCCGAAGCCCGCGGGAGCGCTCGTGACCATGGCCTCAGTGTGCCGAATGGCTGTAACAAGGTGGTGGACCGGCCTTGGGCTGGTAATTTGTCTGGCGTGCCACGCACGATCTGGAAGGGGGCTCTCAGTTTCGGACTGGTGAACATCCCCGTCGGCCTCTACCCGGCCACGTCGGACAAGAGCATCCACTTCAACCAGTTCGAAGAGGGGACGTCGGACCGCATCCGCTACAAGAAGGTGAACGAGCGGACCGGTGAGGAGGTCCCCCAGGAGCGCATCGCGCGCGGGTTCGACCTCGGCGGCGGGGAGTACGTGGTCCTCAGCGACGAGGAGCTCGAGGCCGCCGAGCCGAAGAAGTCGCGCCAGGTCGAGATCTCCGACTTCGTCGAGCAGGCGGACATCGACCCTGTGTATTTCCGGTCCAGCTACTACCTGGCGCCCGAAGGAGCGGGCGCCGACAAGGCGTACGCCCTGCTCCGCCAGGCCATGGCCGATTCGGGGCGGGTGGCCATCGCCACCCTGGTCATGCGCAACAAGGAGTACCTGGTCGCCATCCGGCCCGAGGACGAGGTGCTGGCCCTCCACACGATGTACTTCTCCGACGAGGTGCGTTCGCCGGGGCGCGACATCGCCCTGCCCGACACCGAGGACGTCACCGACCGGGAGCTGTCGATGGCGCAGCTCCTCATCGAGTCGATGGAAAGCGACTGGGACCCAGCGCGCTACCACGACACGCACCGGGAGAAGGTCGAGGCTCTCATCGAGGAGAAGCGCAGCGGGCACGAGATCGTGCTCCAGGCCGAGCCTGCGGCCCCCGCCAAGGTCGTCGACCTCATGGAGGCCCTGAACGCGAGCATCGCTGCCGCGACCCGGCCCGAGGGCAAGAGCGCCAAGAGCAGGCCGGCGGCCAAGCGGTCACCGGCGCGCCGGGCCGCCACCGCTACCAAGAAGCCGGTGAAGAAGGTGGCCAAGCAGCCGGCCCGGCCCAAGACCGTGGCCCGGCGGAAGGCCTCCTGACCGTTCGCGCGTGGACCTGGCTGTCGTGCCTGGTCGCATTTGACACATTGGTGGTGTGTTGCGGACATTCGCCATTGGCTGCATGAAATCCGTGTCCACCGTGTGATCTGATTCTTTTTTCCGCGCCAGAGCGCCCGATCATGGTGTGATGCTCCTCATCGAGGCCCCGCTCGGGAAGGGAGTCCCTATGGCCATCGCGCAGGCTCGGGTTCCGGAGGGGAGGATCCCCGAGTGGATGGGGTTCGACGGCGTCGTCCAGCTGATCTCGGTGGACGGGCAGCGGACGGTGGGTTGCCCCTACTGGGAGCTCGTCGCCGACGTGGGGGCCGAACACCTGCGCGATCTCTACACCGACATGGCGGTCGTCCGCCGCATCGATGCCGAGGCGATGGCGCTGCAGCGCCAGGGCGAGTTGGGCCTGTGGGCCCCGTTGCTGGGCCAGGAGGCGGCCCAGGTCGGCTCCGCCCGCGCGCTCCAGCCTGACGACTTCGTGTTCCCGAGCTACCGCGAGCACGGCGTGGCCTACTGCCGCGGCGTCGACCCCGTGGCCATGCTGCGGCTCTGGCGGGGGACCGCGCTCTCCGGTTGGGACCCCGCGGACTTCGGGATCGCAACACCCGCCATCATCGTCGGGTCCCAGGCCCTTCACGCCACCGGCTACGCGCTGGGCATCACGCTCGATGGCGCGACGTCGGCTGCCGTGGCCTACTTCGGTGACGGTGCCTCGAGCGAGGGTGATGTCGCCGAGGCCTTCGGTTTCGCCGCCAGCTACATGGTGCCGGTCGTCTTCGTGTGCCAGAACAACCAATGGGCGATCTCGGAGCCGGTGCGCCTGCAGTCGCACGCCTCCATCGCCCAGCGCGGCCAGGGTTACGGCATCCCCGGCATCCAGGTGGACGGCAACGACGTCCTGGCCGTCCTGGCGGCCACCCGGCTCGCCCTCGCCCGCGCCTACGCGGGCCAGGGTCCGACGCTGATCGAGGCCGTCACCTATCGGATGGGACCGCACACGACGTCGGACGACCCCACCCGCTACCGCTCCCACCACGAGGAGGAGGCGTGGCGGGTGAAGGACCCGCTGGCGCGGCTGCGCGCGTTGCTCCGGGCCGAGGGTCTCGCCGACGACCGGTTCGAGGAGGAGGCCACCGCCTCGGCGGAGGACGCGGCGGCCCGACTGCGCCGGGGGTGCCTGGCTCTTCCCGATCCGCCGCCCGACGCGTTGTTCGAACACGTCTATGCCGGAGCGCACCCCCTGCTCGATGAGGAGCGGGAGGCCTATGCGGCCTACCTGGCCACGCTGGAGTCGTGATGGCCACCATGTCGTTGGGCAAGGCGCTCAACGCCGGCCTGCGCCAGGCGATGGAGCGTGACCCCAAGGTCGTGTTGATGGGCGAAGACATTGGGAAGCTCGGTGGCGTGTTCCGGGTCACCGAGGGCCTGCAGCGGGACTTCGGCGACCGCCGCGTCATCGACACCCCACTCGCCGAGTCCGGTGTCGTCGGCACGGCCGTGGGGTTGGCCATGCGTGGCTACCGGCCCGTCTGCGAGATCCAGTTCGACGGGTTCGTCTACCCGGCCTTCGACCAGATCGTCTCGCAGGTGGCGAAGCTGCGTCACCGCAACGAGGGTCGGGTGGCGATGCCGGTCACGATCCGGGTGCCCTACGGGGGCGGCATCGGTGCGGTCGAGCACCACTCCGAGTCGCCGGAGGCCTACTTCGCCCACACGGCCGGGCTGCGCGTGGTGACGCCGAGCAGTGCGGGCGACGGGCACCGCATGATCCAGCAGGCCATCGCCTCCGACGATCCCGTCATCTTCTTCGAGCCGAAGCGCCGGTACTGGGAGAGAGACGAAGTCGACGACGCCTCGCCGCTGTCCGGCATGCCGCTGCACCAGGCCCGGGTGATCGTCGAGGGGATCGACGCGACGATCGCCGCCTACGGCCCGATGGTCGGGACGGCGCTCGACGCGGCCCGGATAGGGAACGAGGAGGGGACGTCCATCGAGGTGATCGATCTCCGGTCTCTCTCGCCGATCGATTTCGACACGATCGAGGCGTCGGTCCGCAAGACGGGACGGCTCGTGGTGGCCCACGAGGCGTCCGCGTTCTGCGGCCTCGGAGCGGAGATCGCCGCCCGGGTGTCCGAGCGCTGCTTCTACCATCTCGAGTCCCCGGTACGCCGGGTCGGTGGCTTCGCGACGCCGTACCCGCCCTCGAGACTGGAACATCACTACCTTCCGGACGCCGATCGGATCCTCCATGAGGTTGACCGGTGCCTACAGGCGTGAGCGGCGTCCGACACTTCCTCCTGCCCGACCTGGGGGAGGGCCTGACCGAGGCCGAGATCGTGTCCTGGCACGTCGCCGCCGGCGACGAGGTGGCGCTGAACCAGGCCCTGGTCGAAGTCGAGACCGAGAAAGCGGTGGTAGAGCTGCCCAGCCCCTTTGCGGGGACCGTGGTCGAGGTCCTGGCGGCCGCCGGAGAGACCGTCGCCGTGGGATCCCCACTGATCGCCATCGACACCACTGGGGCGGATGGGGCAGGGGAGAAGGTGCCCATGCTGGTCGGCTACGGGCCCTCGGACGCACCACCCAGTCGCCGGCGAAACCGCCGGGCCCATCGGGACCGGGGCCCGGCAGAGCCGGCGCACGGCGGCTCGCGCCCCCTGGCCGCACCACCCGTGCGCTTCATGGCACGCCAGAACGGCGTTGACCTGGCTGACGTCACCGGGCACGGCCAGGGCGGCATCATCACGCGCGACGACCTCGCGGCGCATCTGGCGGGAGCGGCATCTGTGGTCCGGTCCTCGCCGTCAGCGCCCGGCCGCGAGTCGCGGGCACCCGTGCGCGGCGTCCACAAGCACATGGCCGAGGCGATGGTCCGCAGCATTGCAACGGCGCCGCAGGCGTGCGTCTTCCTGACGATCGACGTCACGCCCACCGTGCAGCTGGTCGAACGTCTTCGCCAGAACCGGCACTTCGCCGGTCTGCACGTCACGGTGCTCGCCGTCGTGACCCGGGCCATGGTGCTCGCACTACGCGACCATCCCGCGCTCAACTCGTCATGGGACGACGCCACTTCCGAAGTGGTCACGAAGCACTACGTCAACCTGGGGGTGGCCGTGGCGGGCCCGCTGGGCCTTGTCGTGCCCTCCATCAAGGACGCGCAGGACATGGAGTTGCGCGAGTTGACCGGAGCCTTGGCCGACCTGACGGACCGCGCCCGCGCGGCGCGTTGCACGCCCGCTGACCTCAGCGGCGGAACGATCACGGTCACCAACGTCGGCGTCTTTGGGGTCGACGCCGGTGTGCCGATCCTCAATCCCGGGGAGGCCGCCATCCTGGCCGTCGGCACCGTCCACCGTCGCCCTTGGGAATTCGGGGACGAGGTGGCGTTGCGCGACGTCGTCGTGCTCAGTCTGGCCTTCGACCACCGTCTCGTTGACGGGCGGACGGCATCACTCTTCCTCGGCGCGGTCGGTGAGATCCTGGCCGACCCGACGAACCTCATCGCCTTCAGCTGACGACGCCTCAGCCGGACTCGGCCAGCAGCCGCTGCAAGCCCTGCCGCAGCGTGCGCAGCTGCCGCTCCAGGTCCTGGAGCTCTCGGACCAACCTCATTGCCTCCTCGCGGTCCAGTGCCGGGGCACCAGGGCGCAGCATGGCCAGCGAGCGGCGCAGCGACTCCAGCTCGTACTGGCGCTCCATGGCCTACGAACATATGTTCGCTGCTGGCTGTGAGGCAAGGGGGATATCGGCGGGCGTGACGCCGCGGGGCCGAACGGCCCTTTTTGGCGGCAGGCCGTTTGAACCATCGGGAGCGGGGTATGGGGCGGTGCGCGGGTGAGAGCGGGCTCGCAGTGGGAGATCGTGATGAGGACCGTCCGCGACGTCATGCGGCGCGACATCGAGCTGCTCAGGACCACCGACTCTGCGGCCGACGCAGCCTGCCTCCTGGCCGCCCGAAGCGAGGAGTCCATCCCGCTCTGCCTCTCCGACGGTCGCCTGGCCGGATCGGTGAGCAACCGCGACATCGTGGTCAGGGTGGTCGCCCGGGGCCTCGACCCCCGTCAGGTGAGCCTGTCCGAGTTCGCCCAGCCGGGCGACGTCGTGGGGCTCGATGTCGATACCGCCGTCGACGAGGCGATGTCCGTCATGTGCCGCCACCACCGGGCCTGTCTGCCCGTCCTGGAGGGGGACTGTGTCGTCGGCCTCGTGACGCAGCGTGACGCCGCCCGCTCGCTTGCCTTCCGCCCGCCCTGGGACGAGACCTGAACTCTGTTGGTATCAGGACGCCAGCCGGACGAGAATACGGCGGTGAGCGCACCCGACGGAGAGGCCGACCAACCAGCCGACGTCCCGGCGGACCATACCGGGGACCTGGCCCGGCGGGTCGCACGGCGGCGTACCGAGCTGGGCAGGAGCATCGAGGAGGTGGCGTCGAAGGCGGGCATCGATCCCGGCTACCTCCGCTACTTCGAGGAGAGCACGGAGGGACGCCTCAGCACGGGCACGATGCTCCTCTTGGCGCTCGCACTCGAGTCCACGCCCGAGGAGCTCTACGGCGGGCGGGTGGACCGGCCCACGGGGCGCGGCCGGGCGGGCCGGCATCCCGAACTGACGGAGCTCACTTCGGAGCAATGCGAGGCGCACCTGCGGGCCGGGGGCGTCGGGCGGCTGGTCTTCGTGTCACCCCGGGGCACCGTCGCACACCCGATGAACTACGTGGTCAGCCAGGGAGACGTGATCGTGAGCACGACCGCGGAACAGGCCGAGTACTTCGTGGGACAGGTCCGGGTGAGCTTCCAGATCGACCGCGTCGACGAGTCCATGAGCGAGGGCTGGAGCGTGCTGGTGACCGGACCGACGCGACCCGTGGACGACCCGGACGAGGTCGTGGCGCTGGTCGCGCTGGGGCTCGTGCCATGGGCGGGCGGCGAGCGCCACACGCTGATCCGCATCCACCCTGACGAGGTCACGGGGCGGCTGATCGCCCAGTCGGTGGCCCCGGTCTAGGGGATTCGCGGGAGGCTGGTCATGTGCGCCAGCAGGCGCGCGTAGTCGACGAGGTGGCGGTCGCTCAGGAAGTGCTGGCGGACGTGGCGCCGGGCGCGTCGTCCCATGGATGCCATCTCCGCCGGATCAGCCAGCAGGGTGGCCAGCGTCTCACCGAACGCGTCGAGGTCGCTGGGGTCTTCGAGGAGGATGCCTGCCCCCGGAGGGATCTGGCCGACGATGCCGCCGACGGCGGACGCCACCACGGGCCTGGATTTCCACATGGCCTCGGTCACCGTGAGACCGAACCCTTCCTGCAGGCTCTTCTGCACCACGACGCTGGCATGCCGCTGAGCTGCGTTCACCATGACGGCATTGGTCAGGGGGTCGTCCATCGGGAGGGTGACCAGGCGGATGGCGTCGCGGGCTCGACGGGGGAGCGCGTGCCACGCGTCGAAGCACTCTTCGAGGACCCGGGTGCCCTCAGGGTCGTCGCTCACGCCCTCGACCGCCGGCCCGATCAGCGCGAGCCGCGCATCGGTGCGACCCGCCAGCCGGTCGGCGAAGCCGCGCAGGACGCCCTGCATGTCCTTCAGATGATCCCAGCGCGAGACCTGCACGACGAGAGGGTCGCCGGGCGAGAACGGTCCTGCGCCCCCCATCACCGCCGGCGCCCGCTCGTCCCGGGCTCCCTCGAGCAACCCGATCCGCGCCAGGAGGTCGGAGACGCGGGCCCGAGGCAGGGTGCGGTTCTTGGCGGACAGGGGGTCGATGGACGGCTCGATGATCCACACGTCGGCACCGGCCAGTCGAGCGGGCACGAAGGCAGCGTGCGAGAAGACGAACGTGCGGCAGTGGGTCAAGTGGGGTTGCAGGAAGCTCCACGCCTCCTCCGTGAACGCGTTCGTGCGGTCCGACCCGATGTGGCACCGCCAGGCGACGCGCACCCCGTACCCGATCAGACGGTTCGCCAGACCGGCCGTCTGGGGGTCGTGCAGGAAGACGATGTCGTCGCGATGGATCCGCCCGTCGATTGCGTCGACGTTGGCGTCGAGCACGGCCTCGTAGTGAGCGGCCTCGCGGGGCCCGAGGTCGCCAGCGTCACCGGCCGCGCCGTGGAGGCGGTTGTGCAGCCGTTTCGTGATGGCGAAGAACTCGGGGTCGGCATCAATCACCAACCATCGCGTGTCGACGCCCGCATCCTTGGCGTAGCCGCAGAGCAGTCGGAGCATCTCGGCCACCCCGCCACCGTGCGCGGTCGAGCTGATGTTCCACACCCTGGCCGGACCGAGCGACTGCAGTGCCCCGCTCGCCGCCTCCCGGAGCGCCGCGTAGCGCTCGGGCCCGATGAGGCGACCCAGCCGCTCGACGGAGTGCGCCGGCACCTCCACGTCCTGGGGCTCGGGCACCCCACCATCTTGGTCCATTGACTCTCGGGTAAGGAGTGACACCCGGACGTCAGCTCGTGCCGGTGGCGGCCCGGATGGCCGATGCCACGGCTGTCGGCGTCGTCGCAGGTGACGATCAGGCGCCCGTACTCGGCCCCCTCCAGCTCGACCACGACAGCCGGGCCCTTGCCGTGGACGGCGGCAAAGTCCTTCCCGAACCCGCCGCGCCGGGTGCCGACGGCGATCACGTCCGGCACACCGGTTCCCGGGGCGCGGACGCCGCGCAGTTCCGGCCAGGCAGTGTCGACGACGCGGACCGCGGTGACGGCCGAGAGCGGGATGCGAATGTCGCCGTGGAAGCCCTCCGCCTTTTCGAGCGCGCCCATGTGGAGCACGACCTCGTCGCCGTCGGTCCGCAGGTCAGCCACGGCGGTCGAGTCTAGGGACGGCGGTTAGCCTCGGCACCGATGTGGCCGCCACCGCCCGAGGGGACCTGGGTCATCGACCTCGACGGCGTGGTGTGGCTCACTGGGCGACCGATCCCCGGCGTCGACGAGGCGGTGGCTCGGTTGCGGGGTGCGGGGGTGCGGGTGCTGTTCGCCACCAACAACTCCGCGCCGACGCGGGCCGAGTTGCACCGGCACCTGGCCCACTGCGGCATCACCGCGGAGGACGGCGATCTCCTCAGCTCAGCCGACGTGGCCGCGGGCATGCTGGCGACCGGCTGCCGCGCGGTGGTGCTGGGGGCCGACGGTGTGCTCGAGGCGCTGGCCCGCCGCGGTGTCCTGGTGGTGCCCGAGGGGCCGGCCGACGCGGTCGTGGTGGGCCTTACGCGCACGTTCACCTACGACGACGTGGCCCGCGCCGCCGCTGCGGTGCGGAGCGGGGCGCGTTTCATCGGCACCAACGAGGATCCGACCTTCCCCACGCCCGACGGGCTGATCCCCGGAGCCGGCGCCATCCTGGCTGCGGTGTCCACGGCGGCCGAGGCCACGCCGGAGGTGGCCGGCAAGCCCCACCGGCCGACCGCAGAGGCCATAGCCGCCCGGGTGCCGCACGGCCAGCTCCGTGCCATGGTGGGGGACCGCCCGTCCACCGACGGGGCGCTGGCTGCGCAACTCCGCATCCCTTTCGCCCTGGTGCTCTCCGGGGTCACCAGGGAGGGGCACGTGCCTGCCGACGCCCACCGGGCCGTAGTGGCCCCGGACCTGGCGACCCTCGTCCGGCGGACCCTCGGCGGGACGTGAATCGAGTGCTTGCTATGAGCTAGCACTTGAGATACTCTTGTTCAATGGCTAGCAATGAGCGTATTCGCAAGTACCTCGACGCGGGAACCGTCCTCGGGCAGGTCAGCCGTGGCCGAGCCGAGGAAATCGTGCGAGAGTTGGTGAACGCCGGAGACATCCAGCGCAGCCAGGCACAGGAATGGGTCGACAACTTGGTGGAGCGGAGCCGGAAGACGAGCGAGCAGGTGCTCGAGCTGGTGCGTCATGAGGTGGCGACGCAGCTGGACCGGATCGACCCGAAGTCCCTCGAAGCCATCGCCAACCAGGTGGCCGAAATCCTGAAGAAGTCCGCCAAGGCCGGGCGCACCGCCACCAAGGACGTCACAGAGCAGGCGGGCAAGACCGCCAAGGGCGTGACACAACAGGCCGGCAAGACGGCCAAGGGCGTCACCACCCAGGCCGGCAAGACGGCCAAGGGCGTCACCACCCAGGCCGGCAAGACGGCGAAGGGCGTCACCACCCAGGCCAGCAAGACCGCCAAGGGCGTCACCCAGCAGGCCAGCAAGACGGCCAAGCGCGCCACTGCGGCCGCCAAGAAGGTGACACCGACCCGGCGCAACACGGGGAAGTCCACCAAGAAGGGCCCGGGCAAGTCGTCGGCCTCGCACTCGACGACCGAGAAGAAGTCCTCCGCCAAGAGGAAAGTCGGACAAGGACAAGTCGGACAAGGACAAGTCGGACAAGGACAAGAGGGCGGCCAGCTGAGCGCCGGGGCCCGCCGCCGGCTCGACACCGAGCTCGTGCGACGGGGCCTCTTCCTGACCCGGCAGGAGGCCCAGGCGGCGATCGCCGCCGGCACCGTCCTCGTCTCGGGCACCGCCGCGGAGAAGGCCGCGCGCCTCGTCGCACCCGACGAGCCGGTCGTACTGCTCGGCCCTCCGTCGCCCTTCGTCGGCCGCGGAGGCCTGAAGCTCGATGCGGCCCTCACCCGCTTCCCCGTCACCGTCTCCGGCCGGCGGGCCCTCGATGCCGGTGCGTCGACGGGCGGTTTCACCGACTGCCTGCTCCAGCGTGGCGCCGCGCACGTGTACGCGGTCGACGTGGGTCACGGCCAGCTGCACCCGACCCTGCGCGCGGATGGGCGCGTCACGGTCCTCGAGCACACCAATGCCCGGACGCTGACCACGGCCGACCTGTGCGCCGCCGACCCGGCCTACGAGCCGTGCCCACTGGTCGTCGCCGACCTCTCGTTCATCTCCCTACGCAGCGTGATCCCCGCCCTCGGCGGGCCGATCTCCGCGGCGGACGCCGACCTCGTCCTCCTGGTGAAGCCGCAGTTCGAGGCGGGTCGTGCCGCCGTCTCCAGGGGCAAGGGCGTGGTGCGGGACCCGGAGGTCTGGCTGGGCGCGCTCGAGGGGGTGGTGTCCGCGCTCCATGAGGCCGGAACCGGCATCATGGGGGCGATGGCCTCCCCCCTGACCGGCGCCTCGGGCAACGTGGAATTCCTGCTGCACGCCCGCAAGGGCGTGCCCGGTTGTGACGCGGAGGATGCCGCCGCCCTGCTCTGCGTCGCTGTGTCGGATGCGGAGGGTCACCTGCCCCCGGCCAACTTGGCCGGCTGAGCCGTCCTCGCCCGATGGCGACCGTCACCTTCCTGGTCCATCCGGACCGCCTCGACGCACTGGCGCTCGCCACCGACACCGGCGCCTGGCTCACCGAGCGGGGGGATGTGGCTCGCATCCTCCGCTTCAGCGGTCCCGACCGGGTGAGCGAGGCCGGCGTCGAGCTCGACCTCGATGCGGTCAACCTGGCCGGAAGCATCGTCGCGGTCAGCATGGGCGGGGACGGCACCTTCCTACGCGTGGTACGCCTGGCGGCGGCGGAGGACGTGCCGGTCCTCGGCGTCAATTTCGGGCGCCTCGGCTACCTGCCCGATCTCGTGCCCGAGCAGGTGCGCGGCGCCCTCACCAAGGTGCTCGACGGGACAGCCGCCATCGAGGAGCGCTGCGCGCTCGAGGTGTGCATCTCGGACCGTTCGATCGGTGATGATGTCTCGACACTGCTCGCGCTGAACGAGGTGGTGATCGAGAAGATCGACTTCGGCCACACGGTGCGCCTGGCCACCTGCATCGACGGCGAGGATGCCCTGACCTACTCGGCCGACGGCCTCATCGTCGCCACGCCCACCGGCTCGACGGCCTACAACCTCTCCGCCGGCGGGCCGATCCTGGCGCCGACCCTGCGCGCCATGGTCGTCACGCCCGTAGCGCCTCATTTCTCGCTCGACCGCAGTCTCGTCCTCACCGACGAGCAGGAGGTCAGGGTGGAGATCCGTCCGGACCGGACGGGGGCGCTCGTCATCGACGGGCAGGACATCGGGCGGCTGAAGCCGGGTGCCACGGTCACCTGCACGGTCGCGGCGCGCCCCGTACGGGTGGTCCGGAACGAGCCGCACACCTTCGGCACCATCCTGCGCTTCCGGCTCCTGGCACAGCGGGACGAGGGATGATGCCGTGCTGACCGACCTGCACGTCCGCGACCTGGGCGTGATCGAGGACCTGACCATCGAGTTCGGCCCCGGCATGACCGCGCTCACCGGCGAGACCGGGGCGGGCAAGACGCTCGTCGTGGAGGCGCTGCAGCTTGTCCTCGGGGGACGCGCCAACCAGGACATGGTGCGCGCCGGCGCTGCCGAGGCGCTCGTCGAGGCCCGGTTCGTGGTCGGTGACGGCGACGACGAGCGGGAGGTGGTCCTTGCCCGCTCGGTGCCCGCCGAGGGGCGGTCGAAGGCCTGGGTCGACGGGCGCATGGCGCCGGTGGGAGCCCTGGGGAAGACCGCAGCCGAACTGGTCGAGATCCACGGGCAGCACGAGCACCGGGCCTTGATCGCCGCCTCTGCCCAGCGCGACGTGCTCGATGCCTTCGCCGGCACGGACCTGAGCCGCCTGCGCGCCGTGCGGAGCCAGCTGCGGGCGCTCGACGACGCCCTGGCCGGCCTCGGGGGCGACGAGCAGCAGCGCGCCCGTGAGGCTGACGTCCTGCGCTACCAGGTCGACGAAGTCGCAGCCGCCCACCTCGAGGATCCCGACGAGGAGACGGCACTGCGCCGCGAGGAGGATCTCCTGGCCGATGCGGGGGCATATCGCGAGGCCGCGCTGGAGGCGCTCGAGCTCATCGAGCCCGCCTCGGGGGAAGGCGGCGCCCTCGACCTGCTCGGACGCGCCGACGGCGCGCTGTCCGGACGCGAGGCGTTCGACCTCTACCGCGAGCGCGTGGCCGCCGCCGCCGTCGACCTCTCCGATCTGGCGCGCTCGCTGCGGGACGAGCTCGAGGGGTGGGAGGACGACCCACAGCGCCTGGGGGAGGTGCAGGAGCGGCGACGGCTGTTGGCCGAGCTCCGGCGCAAGTACGGCGATGACCTAGGCGCCGTGATGGCCTACGCCCGGCAGGGGGCCGCAAGGCTCGCCGCGCTGCAGGACGCCGCGGGCGAGGCGGCCCGGCTGCAGGCCGAGCACGGGCTTCGCCGCGCCGATCTGGCGGAGGCGGAGGCGGCTGTGCGCTCGGTGCGGGCCCGTGCCGCCGGGGAGTTCGGCCGGCTCATCGGTGAGCGGCTGGCCTCGCTCGCCATGGCGGGCGCCCGCCTGGAGGTGCGGGTGGCCCCCGAGGGGACGGGGGAGCCCGTGGAGCTGGCCCTGGGGGCCAACGTCGGGGAACCGCTGCAGCCGCTCGCCCGAGCCGCGTCGGGCGGTGAGCTGGCCCGGGCCATGCTCGCCATCCGGCTGGTCGGGCAGGGCGGGCCGCAGACGATGGTCTTCGACGAGGTCGACGCCGGAGTGGGCGGTGCGGCCGCCCTCGCGCTCGGGGAGGCCCTCCACGAGGTGGCCCGGCAGCGCCAGGTGCTCGTCGTCACCCACCTCGCCCAGGTGGCGTCGCAAGCAGACGCGCAGATCGGCGTGGTCAAACACGAGTCCCGGGGTCGTACCGTGACGACCGCACTCTCGGTGTCCGGCGAGGACCGCGTCACCGAACTGTCCCGGATGCTCTCGGGGCATCCCGGCAGCGACGTGGCCCGCGCACACGCCCGCGAGCTGCTCCATGTCTCGCATGCGGGGTAGTCCACCGCGCGTTCCGCCGTGTTCGATTATCGTGGTCGGGTGCACCGATCACGTGAAGTGATGCTCGGCGTGCCGAAGGCGGCGTGAGCAAGTTCATCTTCGTCACCGGCGGGGTCTCGAGTTCGCTCGGGAAGGGCCTCACGGCCTCCTCGCTCGGCCGGCTTCTCAAGTGCCGGGGTCTACGGGTGACGATGTGCAAGCTCGACCCCTACATCAACGTCGACCCTGGGACGATGAACCCCGGAGAGCACGGAGAGGTGTTCGTCACCGAGGACGGCGGCGAGACCGACCTCGACCTCGGCCACTACGAGCGGTTCATCGACGAGAACCTCTCCAAGCGCTCCAACACCACCACCGGGGGCATCTACCGCTCGGTCATCGAGAAGGAGCGCCGTGGCGACTTCCTCGGCCGGACCGTGCAGGTCATCCCGCACGTCACCGACGAGATCAAGGACCGCATCCGGCGCCTGGCCGACGAGGATGTCGACATCGTCATCGTCGAGATCGGCGGCACGGTCGGCGACATCGAGATCGTGCCCTTCATCGAGGCCATCAGGCAGTTCCGCCGGGACATCGGCCGGGACAACGTGTGCTACGTCCATCTCACCCTGGTGCCCTACCTCGTGTCCGGCGAGCAGAAGACCAAGCCGACCCAGCACTCGGTGACCGAGTTGCGCAGCCGCGGTATCCAGCCCGACGTCATCGTCTGCCGCAGCGACAAGCCCATCTCCGAGGGGCTGAAGCGCAAGATCTCGCTGCAGTGTGACGTCCCCATCGACGCTGTCATCTCTGCGGTGGACGCTCCGAGCATCTACGAGATCCCGCTCGTGCTCCACGAACAGGGGCTTGACACCTACGTGTGCCGCACGCTCGGCATCGACGACGCCACCCACCGGATCGACATCTCCGAATGGGAGGGGCTCGTGGGGCGCGTGGAGTCGCTCACACGTCGCGTCAAGGTTGGGATCGTCGGCAAGTACGTCAACATGCCCGACGCCTACATGTCGGTCGTCGAGGCGTTGCGCCACGCAGGCTTCCACCACAGCGCCGAGGTGGAACTGGACTGGATCGATGCCGAGCTCGTCCCGGATCTGCTCGGCACCGACCGGCTGCGAGGGCTCGACGCCATCGTCATCCCCGGTGGATTCGGCGAGCGGGGGATCGAGGGCATGGTCGCCGCTGCCGGCTACAGCCGCGACCATGGCATTCCGTGCCTGGGACTCTGTCTCGGTCTGCACGTAATGGTCATCTCGGTGGCCCGTGACCTGGCCGGGCTGGAGCGCGCCAACTCGCGGGAGTTCGACAGCCTCTCGCCCCACATGGTGATCGACCTGATGCCCGATCAGACCGAGGTCACGGACAAGGGCGGGACGATGCGGCTCGGTTCGTATCAGGCGGTCCTGCTGCCGGACTCCAATGTGGCCCACGCCTACGGCACCCTGGGCGTCACCGAGCGGCATCGCCACCGGTTCGAATTCAACAACCGCTACAAGTCACGGCTCGAGGCGGTCGGCCTGGTGTGCTCGGGGAGCTCGCCCGACGGGCGGCTGGTCGAGTTCGTGGAGCTCGAGGATCACCCGTACTGGGTCGCCACGCAGGCGCACCCCGAATTCAAGAGCCGGCCCGACCGGGCCCACCCCTTGTTCCGTGCGCTGGTGGCGGCGGCGCTCGAGCGGGCGGACGGACGAGAGCCGCATCTGCTCGACCTCGACGCCGTCACCTAGGCGGTGCCCGGGTTCCGCCGCGTCTCGGAGGAGGAGCTCCTCCGGGCCTGGCTGTTCCGGGTCGATCGTTTCCATCTCCTCGACCCGGGCGGCGAGCCCTTCGATCGCTTCGTTGTCCGCCACCCCGGCGCCGTCACGGTCGTGCCCGTCCACGAGGACGGCACGGTGTCGCTCGTGCGCCAGTACCGGGCCGCCGTCGACGCCCTCGTGCTCGAGATCCCGGCCGGCACCCGCGACAAGGGCGACGAGTCGCTCGAGACGACGGCGCGTCGCGAGTTGGCCGAGGAGGCCGGACTGGAGGCGGCGCACTGGGAGTTCCTGATCGGCACCTGGAACACACCGGGCGTGAGCGACCAGCACACGACGATCTTTCTCGCCACCGGGCTGTCGCTCTGTGAGAGCCGGCCGGACGGGATCGAGGAGAGGTATATGACCGTCGAGACCATCCGCCTCGCCGATCTCGACAACCTGGTGGCCGCCGGGACGTTGATGGACGAGACCACGGTGCTGGGGCTCTACATGGCACGCCAGCGCCTGGCCGCCACCGGCCGCCTGCCGTGACGGCGGCACTGCCGCGGGGTGCCGAGGAGTTCCTGTCCTGGCTCGAGGTGGAGCGGGGGCGGTCGCCCCGCACGCTGGCGGCGTACCGCCGCGATCTGGCGGCCTACGAGGAGGACCTGGAGGCCCGCAGCGGCAGGGCGATCGACGCCGCATCCTCGGCAGACGTAGCGGCCTACCTCGCCTCGTTGCGCCAGACCCACGGCGCCGCCTCGGTGGCCCGGGCGCACTCGAGCATCCGCGGCTTTCATCGCTTTCTCGTCGAGGAGGGCCTGCGCGGCGACGACCCCACCCTCGATCTGCCCTCCATCTCCGTGACCGACCTGCTGCCGAAGGCGCTGAGCGAGGAGGAGACGGAACGCCTCCTCGGCTCGGTCGTCGGAACGGGGCCGATCGTGCTGCGCGACCGCGCCCTCCTCGAGGTGCTCTACGGAACGGGGGCCCGGGTGAGTGAGGTCGTGGGGCTCAACGTGGGCGACGTCGCCGGCGCGATGGAGTCGGCGGACCTGCCCCTGGTCCGTGTCCTCGGGAAGGGTGACAAGGAGCGGGTCGTGCCCCTGGGCCGCCTCGCCCGTGCCGCCTTGGCCGACTGGCTCTCGGGCCAGGGGCGGCCCCTTCTCGAGCCGACGAAGTGGCGACGCCGCAGCGATGCTGAGGCCGTCTTTCTCAACGCCCGGGGGGGGCGGCTCTCCAGGGTGGGGGTGTTCGGGGTGGTCAAGAAGTACGCCGCCCGGGTGGGGCTCGAGGAGAAGGTGAGCCCTCACGTGCTGCGGCATTCGTGTGCCACGCACATGCTGGCCCGGGGGGCTGACGTACGGGTCGTCCAGGAGCTCCTGGGGCACGCTTCCATCGCCACCACCCAGCGCTACACCAAGGTGTCGCCTGAACACCTCCGGCGGGCCTACGAGGGAGCACACCCCCGAGCGGGAACAAAGGGGGGGAGGGACCGCGTAGCATGAGCGCATGCCGAACGAGGCCCCCACGGCGGAGACCGCCGAGATCGATTTCGACGCCCTGCTGCGTAACGAGCAGGCTGGTCTTCAGGCCCAGCTGAAAGAGCTCGGCTTCGCTGACCAGGGGAGTGGCCTCAACTACGACTCGAACTTCGCCGACTCCAGCCAGGTGACGGCGGAGCGCGGCGAGGCGGAGCGTCTCGCGACCGAGCTCCGTGAGGCCCTCGACGAGGTCGAGGCCGCCATCAAGCGCCTGGAGAGTGGCACCTACGGCAACTGCGAGGTGTGCGGGAAGCCGATCGGGGCAGCGCGGCTCGAGGCCATGCCCGCAGCCCGCCTCTGCATCGTCGACGCCGCCAAGCACTAGGTGCGGCCGCCCGGTGCCTCCTCGGGGAGGCACCCGATGGATCAGCGGACCAAACGCACGCTGTGGATCGCCGCCGGGGTCCTGTTCGTCATCGCCCTGGTCGTGCACCACAACATCAAAGAGCAGGAGATCATCATCTTCTGTGTCCTGGTGCCTTCCATCATCCTGCACGAGGTGACACATGGGTGGGTGGCCAACGCATTCGGGGACGACACGGCGAAACGGGCTGGGCGGCTCAGCCTGAACCCGGTTGTGCACGTCGACCCGGTCGGGACGCTCATCGTTCCCGCGCTCTTGTCCCTGGGTTCCGTTGGCTTCTTCGGATGGGCCAAGCCGGTGCCGGTGAATACGTCGAGGTTGCGCAGCCCGCGCAACCAAGGCGTGCTCGTTTCGCTGGCCGGACCCATGATGAACGCTCTGTTGGCGGCGATCTTCGGGGTCGTGTTCGTGCACTTTTTCCGGGCCAGTGTGCTCTCATCCGGGACCTTCTCGACCGGCGCCCAGATCATCTTCTATGCGAGCCTGGTCAATGTCGGTCTGTGCGCCTTCAACCTCATCCCTGTCCCGCCCCTTGACGGCTCCGTGCTCTTTGAGCGGCTGTTGCCGGCGCGGTACTGGCCGACCTACCTCCGCTACCGCCAGTACACGATGCCGATCCTCCTCGGGCTCGTGGTTCTGAACTTCTTCTTGTACCCGCACGGCCCGCTCACCTGGCTTTTCGACCACCTCTACAACTGGTGGGCCAGCGTGCTCGGCGTCTAGAGGGACCCGGCGGGCAGGAGCCCCACGGCGTCCGCGGCCCGCGCGTAGGTGGCGGCGGCGACCTCGTGCGCCCGCGCCGCACCGCGGGCCAGCACTGCGTGGACGGTGGGCATGTCGCGTTCGAACTGGGCGCGCCGCTCACGCACCGGCCGCAGCAGGTCGCAGAGGGCCGTCGCCACATCGTTCTTGAGGTCCCCGTAGCGCTCGTAGCCTGCGGCCACGTCGACCGCCGTGCGCCCGGTCGCGGCCGCCAGGAGGTCGAGGAGGTTGGCCAAGCCCGGCTTGGCCACCCGGTCGTAGCGCATCTCACCGTCGGTGTCGGTGACCGCCTTGCGCACCTTCCGGGTGATGTCGTCGTCGGAGTCGAGCAGGCCGACGGTGCCGAGCGGCGAGTCGACGGACTTCGACATCTTGCGCTCGGGATGCTGCAAGTCCATGACGCGGGCGCCGGTGCCGGCGATGGCGGCTTCCGGGACTGTGAAGGTCTCCCCGTAGCGGTTGTTGAAGCGGACCGCGAGCTCGCGGGCCAGCTCCAGGTGCTGGCGCTGGTCGTCGCCCACCGGGACCGCCGTTGCGTCGTACAGGAGGATGTCGGCCGCCATGAGGCAGGGGTAGGTGAAGAGCCCGACCCGGACCGCCTCCTGCCCCTGGGCCTTGTCCTTGAACTGAGTCATGCGCCGGAGCTCGCCCATGGTGGCGGTGCACTCGAGCAACCAGGTCAGCCGGGTGTGCTCCGGCACTTGGCTCTGAATGAACAGGGTGCAGCGGTCAGGGTCGAGCCCGACTGCCAGGAGGTTGAGGGCGGCATCGAGCGTGTTGGCTCGGACGGCGGCCGGGTCGATGTCCGAGGTCAGCGCGTGGAGGTCCACGACGCAATAGAAGGCATCGTGCCCGTCCTGGAAGGACACCCAGTGCCGCAGGGCCCCGAGGTAGTTCCCCAAGGTGAAGTTGCCCGAGGGCGCGATGCCGGACAGGACCCTGTTCATGAGGCGCCATGGTAGGGCGCACGGGTGCTGGACCCGGCCCCTGGTGGGGGTGCGCGGGGGAGGTCGGCTGGTTCGGTAACGTCAACGGGTGGCCTACGCGGTCTCCAC
The DNA here is from genome assembly GCA_963824195.1 of uncultured Acidimicrobiaceae bacterium. Taxonomy (GTDB): domain Bacteria; phylum Actinomycetota; class Acidimicrobiia; order Acidimicrobiales; family RAAP-2; genus Bog-473. The sequence goes on from CAWGOJ010000013.1 coordinate 19,840, forward strand.
TCCTGTCTTCGAGGGTCCGATCGAACTCCTGCTCCATCTCGTGTCCTCCCACGAGGTGGACATCCTCGACGTCCCCCTTCTGCCCGTGGTCGACGGCTTCGTGCGTGTCCTGTCCGATCAGCGGGACCTGGTCGACTTCAACCAGCTCTCGGAGTTCCTGCTCGTCGCAGCCATCCTCATCGAGCTCAAGTCGCAGAAGCTGCTGCCCGGGCGCGAGGCAACCGAGGACGACGAGGATCTCGTGGGGTGGGAGGAGCGCGACCTGCTGCTGGCCCGGTTGCTCGAGTGCCGTGCCTACGCCGCTGCGGCCGACGTCTTCGTGGCTCTGGCCGAGCAGGCGTCCCGGTCGGTGCCCCGCGAAGTGGGGCTCGACGACGACTTCATCGTGCACGCTCCCGACCTGCTGGCCGGGATCACCCCCGAGGACGTGGCCCAGGCCTACCTGCGGGGGTCGGCCGAGCGTCCGGTGCCCCGCGTCGACCTCTCGCACGTCACAGTGGACACGGTCTCAGTGTCCGAAGCCGTGTCCGAGCTGATCGGCATGCCCGAATCGAACCGGGCCGGCTCGTTCCGGGCGCTGGTGCAGGACTGCCGGACCCGCATCGAGGTCATCGTGCGCTTTCTGGCCCTACTCGAGCTGTGCAAGATGGGTCGCGTGGCTCTGGGGCAGGGGACGACCTTCGGCGACCTCCGCATATCGTGGCTGGGCGCCGACGAGCTTGCCGGGGTGGCGAGCGGCCGCGGGCTCGCGGAGCTGGCCGGTTTCGAAGTCGACGACTACGAGGGGTGAGGAGTTGAGTCCCGTGGAGCGTGCTGAGCTGGGCCGAACGATCGAGGCCATCCTCCTGGTGGCGGTGGAGCCGTTGCCGCCCCAACTGCTGGCCGAGCTGCTCGAGGAGCCCGTCGAGCGGGTGGAGGAGGCCCTGGCCGAGCTGGCGCAGTCCTACGACGGCGAGCACAGGGGCTTCGTGCTGGCCCGCATCGCCGGTGGTGCCCGGTTGCAGACCCACCCCGACCTGGCACCGTACGTGGAGCGGTTCGCCAACCGCGAGGTCTCGCACCGCCTGTCGACCGCGGCGCTCGAGACGCTGGCCATCGTCGCCTACCGCCAGCCGGTCTCCCGGGGCCAGATCTCTGCGCTGCGGGGGGTCAACGTCGACGGGGTCACCCGGCTGCTGGAGCAGCGGGGGTACATCGCCGTCGTCGGCCATGCGGAGGGTCCGGGCCAGCCGGCCCTGTTCGGGACCACCGACCTCTTCCTCGAGCGGCTCGGGCTCGACTCGCTGGACCAGCTACCCGCGGTGGAGGACTTCCTGCCCGGACCCGAGGTCGCCGGCGACTTCGAGCGCGAGCTGCAGTCGGCGCTGGGCCTGGGCGTCGAGGCGGCCTCCGACGACACCTGAGGACTCGGAGAGCGAGCGCCTCCAGAAGGTCCTGGCCCGGGCCGGGGTCGGGTCGAGACGGGCCTGCGAGGAGCTCATCGCTGCCGGGCGTGTCACGGTGGACGGCCAAGTGGCCGCCCTCGGCCGCCGGATCGACCCGTCGGCGGTCCGGGTCGAGCTCGACGGCGTGCTCGTGCCCGTGGCGCCGGGCCTCGTCTACTACCTCCTGAACAAGCCGGATGGAGTCATCACGACGGCCGACGACCCTCAGGGACGGCCGACGGTGATTTCACTCGTGCCTCCGGAGCCACGCGTGTTCGCCGTGGGCCGGCTCGACCAACACACCGAGGGGCTCCTGATCCTGACCAACGACGGGGCGTTCTCGCAGCTGCTCACCCATCCCTCGCACGGGGTCGACAAGGAGTACGTGGCGGAGGTGGCTGGGGGCACCCCCTCTCCCGGGTCCCTGCGCGCCCTGCGCCAGGGCGTGGAGCTCGACGATGGCCCGACGGCACCGGCAGAGGTGGGAGAGCTGGCGCCCGGGGTGCTGCGCCTCGTCATCCACGAGGGGCGCAATCGCCAGGTCCGCCGCATGTGCGAGGCCATCGGCCATCCCGTGCGGCGCCTCGTGCGCACCCGCATCGGACCCGTGCGCGACACCACTCTGCCCCCCGGCCGGTGGCGTGCCCTGAGTGCCGACGAGGTCCGCTCCCTGGCCGCCTCGGCCAATCCGGGCCTCCTGGCGCGGGACGGCGGGCTCGGACTGCCCCCGACCAGCGAGGGAGCCGAAGCGGGCCGGTAGAGTGACCCGCCATGGCACCCGCTCTCACGGTCAGGGGTTTGCGCGGGGCGACGACGGTCAACGCCGACACCGTGGCCCAGGTCACGGAGCGCTCCCAGGAGCTGATGCGCGAGATCATGGCCCGCAACGGCCTCGCCGAGGACGACATCGTCAGCGTGCTCTTCACCGCCACGGCGGACGTGACGAGCACCTTCCCGGCCACCGCCATTCGCGAGATCGGGTTCGGGGCGGTGCCGCTCCTCTGCGCCGCTGAGATCGCGGTGCCCGGTTCCATGCCGCTGTGCATCAGGGTCCTCCTGCACGTGTACACCCCCAGGTCCCGGGACGAGATCCATCACGTCTACCTCCACGGCGCCCAAGGGCTCCGCGATGACCTCCCCGACTGAGAGCGGGGCGCGTCGCCGGGCGCTCGTTGTCGGCACCGGGTTGATCGGAGGATCGATCGCCCTCGGGCTGCGGCGGCGGGGCTGGCACGTGTCGGGTCTCGACTCCGACGAAGGACGAGAGCACCAGGCGCTCGAAAGCGGGGTCATCGACGCGGCCGGTGACGACCCCGAAGCCGAGGTCGTCTTCGTGGCCACCCCAGCGACCTCCGCCGCGAGCGTGGCCCGCCGCATCCTGCGCGATGAGGCTCGCCCGGCCGACGTCGTGGTCACCGATGTCAGCGGGGTCAAGACGGCCATCGTCGCCGAGGCCGACCATCCGCGCTTTATCGGGGGGCATCCGATGGCGGGGTCCGAGCAGATCGGCTTGCACGGGGCGGACCCCGATCTCTTCGAGGGAGCCGTGTGGGTGCTCACCCCGACGGCCGCCACCGATCTGGGGGCATTCGACCGGCTGAAGGGGGTCGTCATGAGCCTGGGGGCCGACGTGCTGGTGCTCTCGCCCGCGGACCACGACCGGCTGGTGGCGGTGGTGTCCCACGTGCCTCACCTCGTGGCCGCCACGCTCATGAACGCCGCCAGCGCCGGCGCCGAGCAGGACGGTGCCCTGCTCCGGCTGGCGGCCGGGGGGTTCCGCGACATGACCCGTGTCGCCGCGGGCCATCCCGGCATCTGGCCCGATATCTGCGCCGAGAACGCGTCGCCCATCGTCGATGCGCTCGATGCCCTCGTCAGGGACCTGACGGCCATGCGGGACCGCGTGGCGTCCCGCGACCGCGCCGCACTGCTCGGTGTTCTCCAGAAGGCCAGTGCAGCGCGGCGGAGCCTTCCCGCCCGCGTCGTGCGGCCCGAGCACCTCGCCGAATTGCGGATTCCCGTGCCGGACCGAGCGGGCGTGCTGGCCGAGATCACCTCACTCGCCGCCGATGCGGGCATCGGCATCTACGACATAGAGATCGCGCACTCGGCGGAGGGCCCGCGCGGCGTCCTCATCCTGGTGGTCGACGGCGCCGACGCCGGAACCCTCACGACGGCAGTCGAGGCGCGGGGGTACCGGTGCCGGGCCGAGCACCTCTCATGAGCGCACCACGCGTCCTGGTCGTGCCCGGTGGCGTGCCGTGCCGGGGTGTCGTGCGCACCCCTGGTGAGAAGTCCATCTCGCACCGCGCCGTCCTGCTGGGCGCGCTGGCTGATGGGACCTCCATCGTGCACGGGCTCTCCGACGGCGCCGACGTCGGGGCATCCCTGGCCGCTGTCGAGGCCATGGGTGCGGGCGTGGACCGCCCCGGCGATGGCACCGTCGTCCTCCAGGGCGGCCGCGGACGGCTTCATCCGGCTGATGGGCCCCTTGACTGCGGCAATTCGGGAACTTCCATGCGCCTCCTGGCGGGCCTGGTCGCCGGCTTCGGCTGGGAGACCGAGCTGGTGGGTGACGAGTCCCTGTCGGGCCGCCCGATGGACCGGGTGGCCGAACCGCTCGGCCTCATGGGTGCGACGGTGCACGGCCGCGGGGAGCGCTGCCTACCGCCGCTGCATGTGCGCGGGGGCGCGCTGCACGGCATCGATTGGACCTCCCGGGTCGCCAGTGCGCAGGTGAAGTCCGCCATCCTCCTCGCCGGGCTGTCCGCCAGCGGCACCACGGTCGTGCGGGAGGCGGTGACCACCCGCACCCACACGGAGGAGATGCTCGCCGAGGCGGGCGCCGACATCACCGTCGAGCCCTGGGGCGAGGGGCGCATCGTGAGCGTCCGGGCGTCGAACCTCCAGCCCGTGGAACGAACCGTGCCCGGCGACCCCTCGGCGTCGGCCTTCTTCGTCGTGGCGGGATGCGTGGTGCCCGGGAGCGCCGTCGACGTCGAGGGCGTGTACAGCGGCCCCGCCCGGCTCGGGTACGTCTGGGTGCTCCAGCGCATGGGCGCCGACGTCACGCTTGTCCCCGGCCCGCCCGGCACGGCGACCATCCGGGCGACGGCGGGCCCGATGCGGGCCACAGAGGTGAGCGCAAGCGAGATCCCCTCGCTCGACGAGATCCCCGTCCTCGCCGTGGCCGCCGCCGTCGCCCAGGGCACCACGGTCTTCTCCGATGTCGGCGAGCTGCGCGTGAAGGAAGTGGACCGGCTCGCAGCAGTGGCGGACATGGTCGCGGCCTTTGGCGCCTCCGCCACGATCGAGGGCGACACGCTCGCGATCACGGGTGTGGGTGGCCCGCTCCGCGGCGCCCGCTTCGACAGCCAGGGCGACCACAGGATGGCCATGGCGGCGGCCGTGGCTGGGCTGGCGGCGGGTCCTGGCGAACGCAGCCTGGTAACCGGGTTCGGCGCGGTCGAGACCAGCTACCGGGGTTTCGCGGACGACTTGCGACGGTTGACCGGTGTTGACTCGCCGCGCCCGCTTCTCGTCGCCATCGATGGCCCCGCCGGAGCGGGGAAGTCGACCGTGTCGACAGCGGTGGCCGAGCGCCTCGGCATCGACCGTCTCGACACCGGAGCCATGTACCGCGCCGTAGCCGCCCTCGCCCTCGAGCGCGGGGTACGGCCCGACGACGACGCCGCTGTCGCCGCCCTCGCCGCGGGTTCGGTGATTGAGGTCGGGGAGCGGGTCGCGATAGACGGCGTGGACGTCACCGCGGTGATCCGTTCGCCCGAAGTGGGGCAGGCCGTGTCGGTCGTGGCCGCCAACCCCGAGGTCCGGCATCATCTGGTGCAGCGGCAGCAGGCCTGGGCTGCCGCGCACGGCGGCGGGGTGGTCGAGGGCCGGGACATCGGCTCGGTCGTGTTCCCGCAGGCCCAGGTCAAGGTCTACCTGACGGCGTCCCCCGAGGAGCGGGCCCGCAGGCGCAACGACGAGTCGCCCGGGGGGGTCGCTCGGCGGGACCGCATCGACTCGACCCGCGACGTGTCGCCGCTGCGTGAGGCCGAGGATGCCCACCGTCTCGATACAACCGGGCGCACCGTGCAGGATGTGGTCGAGGAGGTGCTGTCGTGGCTGTGAGCACGCCGGGCCCTGCGCCCGAAGACAGGGACGAACCCGAGGGGGCGGCGGCGCCCGGCCGGCACCAGGCCTTCGAGGTCGACCCGAGGCGCACTTCGCTGTACCGCGCCGAGCGCGCCATCTTCGCGACCGGCATGTGGACCTGGTTTCGCCCCAACGTCGTGGGGAGGGAGCACGTACCCGACACCGGGCCGGTGATCCTGGCCCCGGTGCACCGCTCCTTCGCCGACTTCGGGTTTGCCGCCTTCTGCAGCGACCGCAAGCTCTTCTTCATGACCAAGGACGAGATGTGGAAGAACAAGTGGCTGGGGAAGTTGCTGCTCACCGTCGGGGCCTTCCCGGTCCACCGGGAATCCGCCGACCGCGAGGCGCTCCAGCGTGCCGAGGAGGTGCTGCGCAAGGGGCAGGTGCTCGTGCTGTTCCCCGAGGGCACCAGGCGGGAAGGCCCGGTCATCGAGGACCTCATGGAGGGGGCGGCCTTCCTCTCGGCCCGCACCGGGGCGCCCATCGTGCCCATCGGGATCGGGGGGTCGGATCTGGCCATGCCCAAGGGGAGTGCGATCCCCAAGCCGTACACCATTCAGGTCGTGATCGGTCCCGCCATCCCGCCGCCGCCCCGCACCGGGGGTGGACGCGTCTCGCGCTCCTCGGTGCATGCGGCGACCGAGGCGCTCATCCCCAAGCTGCAGGCCGTCTACGACGAGGCGAAGGCGAAGACCGGTCGGTACTGAGGGAGGGCCTAGGAGTGTCGCGGCTGCTTGCGCATCCTCCACCAGGTCTCGAGCACGACGCGCCCGTAGCGCAAGCCGAAGAGCCAGTTCTTGCCCTTCTTCGTCGTCCCCGACGCCCGTGGCAGCCACACGGTGGGACGCTCGGTGACGCGCCAACCGCGCTTCATCGCAATGATGAGGAGTTCGGCGGTCTGATATTGGGGTTGGACGAGGCGGTAGGCGATGTCGTCGAGCATGCTGACACGGAGTGCCCGGTAGCCATTGGAGGTGTCCGTCAACTTGGTGTGGCCCATGGCACTCATCATCGAGGAGAACACCCGAACGCCTGCCTTGCGGAACCGGTCGGTCGTGGTGTCGCGTCCGAGCACTCGCGAGGCCACGACGAAGTCGGCCTCGTCGTCCACCAAAGGTTGGAGCATGACCGGGATCTCTTCCGGGTTGTTCTGGCCGTCGGCATCGAGCGTGACGACATATTGCGCCCCCAGTTCGATGCACAATGCGTACCCAACCCGCAACGCGTAGCCATGACCGAGGTTCTCGCTGAGCACGAATGTCACCGCGCCCGACTCCTTGGCGACCTCGTCCGTCCGGTCGGTCCCGCCGTCGACCACGACGAGCGTGGTGACCGCGAGTCCACACGCCTCCGCCGGCATTGCCGCCAGCACAGCACCGATGTTGGCCTCCTCCTCGTAGGCGCAGATGAGACCTACGGCGGGAGAGAGCTTGACGTCGGGGTGCCGAGTGTCGAACTCACGGCGCGACTCCTCGATGACGCGCCGCGCGTGGTCGGGGTCGGTGCGGATGCTGGCGCTCGAGGTGGCGCCGCCGAGGACGCTCAAAACGACCGTGGCGTCGCGAAGACCTGGCGGACCAGAGGCTCGAAGTGCGAGAGCGGCTTGGTGGGGTAGTCGGGATCGAAGCTCGTCTGGTCCCAGTCGTCGGCGAACTGCTGCGCCAGGCCGTACCAGGACTGACCCTCGTACTGATCACGCGCGTTGGGGTCTTGTCCGAGGTACTCGTAGTAGTGCTTCCCCTGGAAGTCCTGGTGGGCCCTGATCATGTGGTACGTATCGTCACTTACGTAGGGCTTGAGGATCTCCGCCGCGATCCGAGGGTGGTTCATGACCGAGACGGCCTTGCCGATGTCGTGGCACAGCGAGGCCACGACCACCTCGTCGGAGGCCCCTGCCTCCTCGGCGCGCGTTGCGGTTTGCAGCGAGTGGACCAGCTGGTCCACCTCGAAGCCATCGGTGATGTCCTCGAGCGAGGCCAGCATGGCGAGCACGCGGTCGGCCACTCGGGGCTGGTGCTCAATCGACTCGACGATGATGTGCTGCCACTGCTCAGCCGTTGACTGGTCCATCCGGGTGAACGTCATATGACAATCATCGCGCTCACGAGGCCAGCAGGTCGAGCACGTCGGCCGCCGAGACGGCGCGGTCTTGGGCTCCAGGGTCCTCCCGGCCCGATTGGGGACGAGCAGCCAGGAAGCCCAGGGTGGAGCCCACGGCTCGGAGGAGCTCACGGAGCTCGGGCGGGGGAGGGAAGTACTCGTCCTCGGTCGTCACGGTGACCTCCGTCACGCCGTCGGCCGGTGAGAGGCGGGCGATCACCTCGTCCACCAGTTCCTCCGGGGCGGAGGCACCGGCCGTCACACCAACAGTGCCCGTGAGGTCGTCGGGCAGCTCGTCGGCCTCATTGATCCGCAACACGCGGGGGCAGCCGCTGGCGCGGGCGACCTTCTCGAGGGCAACGGTGTTGGAGGAGTTGGCCGAGCCGATCACGATCACGGCGTCGGATTCGGAAGCAATGGCCTTCAGGGCAGCCTGGCGGTTGGTCGTAGCGAAGCAGAGGTCGCTTCGGTTGGGCATCCAGAGGTCGGGGAACCGGCTCCGGGCCACTTCCATGAGGCCTCGCCACTCGTCGTGGCTCAGCGTGGTCTGGGCCAGCAGCGCGACGGGCGTGCCCAGATCACCGAGTGCATCGAGGTCTTCCTCGTGCTCGAGGAGGTGCACCGACTCGGGAGCGACGGCCATGGTGCCGACGGCCTCCTCGTGTCCGGCGTGGCCGACGTACAGAACCGTATAGCCCTTCCGGCTCCGGACCTTGAGCTCGTGGTGCACCTTGGTCACGAGCGGGCAGACGGCGTCGACGACCACGCCTCCCCGGGCCCGGGCAGCCTCGACGACCTCCGGGGCCGAGCCGTGTGCGCTGAGCATGAGCGGGGCGCCGGCGGGCACCTCGGCCACGTCGTCGACGAAAACGACCCCCTGCTCGCGGAATCGGTCGACGACATGGCGGTTGTGCACGATCTCGTGGTAGCAGTACACGGGCGGCTCGAAGACCCGGACCATCCAGGCCAGGGCCTTGATCGCCTTCTCGACGCCAGCGCAGAAACCCCGTGGCTGGGCCAGCATCACTCGATCGACTGCGGGCACAAAGTCCAGGTTATCGGCAGTAACCTGGGGGTCATGTCAGCTCCCACGGTGACTTCGGTCGCCGCGGCGTCGCCGGCAGCCCGCGCCGGACTGGCCGTGGGCGATGAGCTCCTCAGCCTCAACGGGCAGGAGCCGCGCGACGTCATCGATTTCCAACGGCTCAGCGACGCGGGAGAACTCAGCGTCCTGGTTCGGCGCGCCGCAGCGCCGCTGCCCCGTCTCGTGCGCGTCGACAAGGAGCCGGGTGAGCCTCTCGGTGTCGAAGTCTCCTCCGCTGTCTTCGATCGCATCCGCACCTGCGACAACCACTGCGCGTTCTGCTTCATCTACCAGCTGCCCAAGGGCATGCGGCGCAGCCTGTACCTCAAGGACGACGACTACCGGCTGTCGTTCCTCTACGGGAACTTCACCACGCTCACCCGCTTCACGGAGCTCGACGCGGAGCGGATCCTGACCGAGCGCCTCGGCCCGCTCTTCGTTTCTATTCACACCACTGACCCCGAGCTACGGGCGCAGCTGCTGCGCAACCCGAAGGGCGCCACCAGCCTGCGCTGGCTCCGGGTGCTCCTCGACGGCGGCATCGAGGTGCACGGTCAGGTCGTCGTCTGCCCGGGCGTCAACGACGGTGCCGCGCTGGAGGACACGCTGGCTGGGATCCTGGACCTCTACCCAGCGCTGGCGAGCGTGGGCGCCGTGCCCCTCGGGCTCAGCCGGTACTCCAACGAGCCCGAGATGCGCGCGCACAGCAAGGACGAGGCGGTGCGGGTTCTCGACACCGTCGACGAGTGGCAGCGCCTGTTCCACCGGGCGCTCGGGCACCGCATGGTCTTCGCCGCCGATGAGTACTACCTGCTGGCGGGGCGGGACCTCCCCCCAGCACGCGACTACGACGGCTACCCGCAGCACGAGAACGGCATCGGTTTGGCCCGCGCCTTCGTGGAGTCCTTCACGCGGCCCGCGGCGGAGGGTCCGGGGGGAGTGCGCCACGGGTTCTTCGCCTCCGTCGACGCCGCGCCCGCCCAGGGCTACCGCGCCCCGAGACTCCCGGTCTCGCCTGCGGAAGCGGACAGTCGACCGGTGACGGTGCTCACCGGCACCTACGGCGCCCGCGTGCTCGGTCCGCTGTTGGCGTCGCACCCGCGTGACGACGTGGAGGTTCGAGTGGTGCCCAACGACTTCTTCGGAGGCAACATCGGGGTGGCGGGTCTCCTCACCGGGGAGGACGTGGCGCGCTCGTTGACCGGTGTCCCCGAAGGGTCGCGCCCCCTACTGCCCGACGCCTGCCTCAACGAAGGGCGCTTCCTCGACGGGCTCACCCTGTCCGACCTGCCGCGGCCCGTCGAGGTGGTGCCCACGGACGGCCGCTCGCTGCGCATCGCACTCGATGGCACATCCTTCCGACCGGCGTGCGCGGCATGACCGAGCCGATGGTGGTGATCGCCGGTCGCCCCAACGTCGGCAAGTCGTCACTGGTGAACCGCATCGTCGGCGCCCGCGCCACGGTGGTCGAGGAAGAGCAGGGTGTCACGCGGGACCGCAAGGTACTGACGGCCGAATGGTCCGGCGTGCCTTTCTCCGTCATGGACACCGGGGGGTGGTTGGCAGCCGGCGATGCCCTCGAGGCCAAGGTGAGCGAGCAGGCTGAGCGCGCCCTGGCGGAAGCGGATGTCGTGCTCATGGTGGTCGACGTCACGACCGGGGTGACGGAGGAGGACCTCGCGGCTGCCAAGGTGATCCGGCGTGCCGGGCCCCCTGTGCGCCTTGTCGTCAACAAGGTCGATGGTGCCAACCGGGAAGCGGCTGCATGGGAGTTCGTCTCGCTGGGCCTGGGTGATCCCTTCCCGATCAGCGCAGTGCACGGGCGGGGCACCGGCGACCTGCTCGACGAGGTGGTGCGCCTGTTCCCGCCAGAGGAGCCAGTGCCGCCCGGTCCCGGGCCTGGGGAGGAGAGTCATGATCCCGGCACGCCGCGGGTCGCCATCATCGGCCGCCCCAATGTCGGGAAGTCGACCCTCTTCAACCAGCTCCTCGGCGAGGAGCGCTCCGTCGTCCACGACATGCCGGGCACCACGCGTGATGCGATCGACACGGTCGTCGAGACTCCCGACGGGCCGGTGTGCTTCATCGACACCGCCGGCCTGCGCCGCCCCTCCAAGACAGATCGGGGGACCGAGCAGCACTCGACCCTCCGGGCGCTGCGCGCGCTGGAGCGAGCCGACGTGGCCATCCTCGTGATCGATGCCACCATCGGCGCTTCCCATCAGGACCAGCGGCTGGCCGAACGCATCGGTGTCTCCGGCTGCCCAGCCATCGTTGCCCTCAACAAGTGGGATCAGGTGCCGACCGACCAGCGCGACGACGTGCTGGCCGGGGTGGGGGACAGGCTCGCCTTCCTCGGTTCGGCGCCGGTGCTCAAGATCTCGGCGCTCTCGGGCAAGGGGGTCCACCGGATCCTGCCCGCATTGCGCGACTCCGTCGAGGCCTACCACCAGCGGGTGTCCACCGGAGCCCTCAACCGTGCTGTGCAGGAACTGCAGGGCCGGCAGGCCGCCCCACGGGCGAGGATCCGTTACATCGTCCAGGGAGCCATCGACCCACCGACCTTCACGCTTTTCACGAACGGACGTCTGCCTCCGACGTACATCCGCTACATCGAGCGCGGCCTACGCGAGAAGTTCGAATTCGGCGCAACGCCCATGAAGTTGCGCGTGCGGATCGGCGGCAAGTGAGGAGCTGCCGGACCTGATGGCCTGGTGCGAAGAGTGCGACGCGCTCGTCGAGGACGAGGACCTGGGCGAGGAGGGCGAGTGCCCCACGTGCGGCACCATCCTGACCGAACAGGAGGGACAGCCGATCCCTTGGTACTTCAAGATGATGCTGGTAGCCAGCGTGATCTACCTCGGTTACCGCGGCTACCAGGGCGTGACCTGGGTCGCCGCCCACGTGTAGCGTCCTCGACCATGCCAATCTACGAGTTGGACGGAGTCGCCCCGCGCATCGACGCCGACGCCTTCGTCCATCCCGAGGCAGTGGTCATCGGGAACGTCTCGATCGGCGCCGAGTCGAGTGTGTGGCCCAACGCAGTCCTGCGCGGCGACTTCGGCGAGATCAGGATCGGGTCGGGTTCGTCCATTCAGGACGGCACCGTGATCCACGCCGGACCCGGCTTCCCGACGATCATCGGTGACGGCTGCGTCGTCGGGCATCTCACCCATCTCGAGGGATGCGTCCTCGAAGATCAGTCGCTGGCCGGATCGGGCAGCGTCGTGCTGCACTGGGCTGTCATCAGTCACGGAGCGACGGTGGGCGCCAACGCGGTGGTGCCCAACCGAATGGTGGTACCTCCCGGCGCACTCGCCCTAGGCGTGCCGGCGAAGATCTTCGAAGGTCGGTCGGACATGCACATGAACCAACTCTCCGCCGCCGAGTACGTGGCCAACGCCAAGCGGTACCGGGCTTCACTGCGCCGGGTCGAGTGAGCGCTCGCTCTACTTCGTGCTCCTGCTGCTCCCGCTGAGCTGGGCCGGGAACACGTCGTTCCCGAATGGGGCGAGGCCCTTGGCTGCGGCGAAGCCCAGATGCCCTTCACCGTCGGTACCCCCCGTCGTGAGTCCGAGGAGATCCTCGTAGCTCCGCAGTGCCGAGTAATGGTTGTAGGAGCCCGTGGTGTCGCTGGACCCAGGCACGATGTACTTGGGATTGAGCAGCAGCGCCCCGATCTGGCCGCCGCCGGGAGCGGCGTTGTCCGTTGATGCACCTGCGTTGCCTGGGGCGTGCGTGTCGGGTCCGGAGGTTTCGTTGCAGCACGCCGCGGTGGCGGCCGTGCCACCGACCTCGGCCTCGTCGAACGTGATGACCACCAACATGTCACCGTGCTTGTAGGCGGGTGAACCGAGGATCAAGGGCATCCAAGCCCGGAGGAACTCGTCGGCTCCGGTCAGCCCGCCCACGTTGCCGCCCGTGCTGTTGGGCCCGGCACAGGTCGCATCGTGGCCGTCGTTGCACAGGTTGGGCGTGATGAACCCGAACCGTGGCGTGGTCTTCTCACTGTGGAGATCTTGGCCCAGGTGGCCGCTGGGGGAAGGGCTGCCGTTGGCGCCCAGCGTCCCGAGGGGGACCACGTTGGCGTCGCACAGGGCGGTGTTGTCGATCACCGAGTGGAACCAGACGAACGGGTTGTGCCGCGTGGTGTATTGGTCCTGTGGGGTGGCAACCTCTGCCGTGTCGGTCGCTCCGATGGCGGGATGCGCGCAGTCGGTCCCGCCGCTGGGATCGGGCGTGCCACCGTCTCGTGGTGGCGTGTTGCCCATGTCCTGCTCGTACGCCCGCCAGGATCCGACGTGCGTCGTCTTGCTCGGCGGGTACTTCGCATCGAGCTGCGAGGCAATCGTCTGCACCGAAGACGGGTAGACGCAACCCTCGCCGTCCACCTGCCCTGGGTTGACGGACTGGTCGGCGTCCGGGGTTCCGGGGGTGAGGTTGGCGAAGGCGAAGCCGTTGTCCGCGCAGTCCGCCTGCGTGTCCTCGCTCGGCGCCTGCCCCGAGACCTCGGCGATGTAATTGTCCAGGCTGTCGTGGCCGATCCCGTAGTAGTTCGGCAGGAGCTCACCTTCCCGGCGGAGCGTCCCGTTCAGGTAGGTGGCGGGTGAGCCGGGGCCAAAGGTGGCTGCGTAGCCCTCGTTCTCGAACTCGATGACCAGGATGTGGTTGATCTTCCCGGGCGGAAGGGCCGCGCGGGCGATACCGGATGATGCTTTCCCGGTGGTGGATGCGACGGCCGGAGTGGAGCAGGCCAGCAGGGCCAGCATCGAGAAACCGGCCGCCAAAGAGGTGAGGGCGCGCGCCAGGGGACGGAAGTGCAAGCGGGGTTCGGACACGGCGGGTGATCGTAGCGAATGGGTCCGGCACGAAAGTGGCAGGCGGCGCGCCTAGTCCCGGGCGAAGCCGGCGACGTCCCGAGCAGTGTCGCGGCTGATGTCGGGACAGGCGATGGCAAATATCTCGGTACCGTGCATTGTCCCCATGATCTGGCGGCAGCGGGCTTCGACCCCGGCCGAGAGCAGAAGACGATAGAAGTTGATCCCCTCGTCACGCAGCGGGTCGCACTCGTTGACGCTGATCACGGTCGGGGGAAGGCCTGCGACGTCGTCCACACCGGCGAACGAGGGCCAGGCGAGGGGGTCACGCTCGTCGAAGGCTTCGATCCCGTAGCCGACACGGCCGCGGTTGTTATGCAGTTGGAGCAGGAAGCCCTCGTTGTCTATCGAAGAAGGGCAGCCGGGGGCCGGCCATTCCCCGGCGATGTAGGGGCACAGTGCGTACAGACCCTTGATGAGACCCAGGTCGCCATCGCGCTTGAGCTTCATGCCGGTGGCGAGCGTGAGGTTCCCGCCACCGCTCTCACCCGCTACGACGATCCGTGCCGGGTCGATCCCCAGGTCGGCGGCATGGCCGGCCACCCAGCGCAACCCCGAGGAGCAGTCGTTCAACCCGGCGGGGAACGGCTCGACCTCGGGCGCCGATGAGGCAACCAGGCAATTCCGGAAGTCGACCATGATCACGGCCACCCCGTTCGTCGCAATGTGCTTCCCCCAGCCGCGGTACATCCCGTCGAAGCACGACATGGTGGCCATGCCGCCACCATGGATGTAGTACACGCAGGCAAGGTGCTCGTCGGATTCGGGGCGGATGATCTGCAGATTGACCGAGTTCCCGTCGGGCTCCGAAACGAAGCGCTCGCTGGTCACCTCGAGTCCCACCGAAGGCGCGGCGGCGTCGCAGGCGTCATGGATGGCGCGGAAGGCCTCCCGGCCGGCGACAGCCTTGGGCGAGTTCGACTCCGCGATGAGCTCTTCTCGTGACGCCACGTCCTTCAGCGGCGTGGTTGGGATGAGCTCGAGGATGCTCCGAATGCGAGGGTCGAGCCGGAAGTCCGTTGTGATGTCGATGGCCATGCGGCCCATTGGACCATACGGACTTGATGCTCGCTCGGCGGCCGATCAGCCTCCTGAGCAGTCGGCGTGTCGCAGTCCTCTCCACTGGGCGCCGTGGTCGCTCCCGCTGTCGTCGAGGCCCTCCGGGTGCACCGACTTCGCCGGGAGGGGGGTGGCGCAGCGAGGCGGGGCCGCTCGCATCCAGTCAAGTGCGCCTGACGTGATCGGGCAGCCGGGACATCTTCCCAGATTGAGGTTCACCCCATCGAGGCACCTAGTAGTCACAATCCGCGCTGCGACAAGCCAATGGTGCGCAGACGCTCGGCGAGACCTAGTCTCCGGCAACCTAGACAGGAGGGGAGACAAGCATGGCTGAAAGCGTTTACAAGGTCATTGAACTCGTCGGCACTAGTGAGGAATCCTGGGAGAAGGCTGCAAGCGCAGCTGTAGAGCAGGCGTCCGGGTCGCTTCGTGACCTTCGCATTGCCGAAGTGGTCGAACTCGATCTCCAGATCGAGGACGGCCAGGTCAAGACCTACCGAGCGAAGGTCAAGGTGTCTTTCAAGTTGCGACCTCGGCCATGAAGACAAGTTTCCGGTTGGTATTGGCTGACCAACTGCCTTCGCGGGTCAGCTTTACCTACCGGGTGCCCACAACGCCGGTTGGGTGAGGCACCAGGAGAGCGTGGACGGCCCGACCCAGTGTGGATACGGTCGTGCTGGTGGACATTCCCGAATCTGTCGCTGCAGCGCAGGATCGAGCGAGTAAGTCTTGCTTCGAACTCTCCTCAGAAGTAGAGGTGGGCCAACTGGTGGCCTGCCTGGCGAATGCCGTCCCCATCGGGGGAAGGATCCTGGAGATCGGTACAGGATGCGGAGTGGGTTTGTCTTGGATCGTCCACGGCATCGGATCCCGTACCGACGTGGAGGTAGTGAGCGTCGAACTCGACCCTGCGCTCGCCGATGCAACGAGGAGTGTCGGCTGGCCGAACTGGGTCTCGATCGTCGAGGGGGACGGGGCCGATCTCGTCGGAACGATCGGATCGTTTGACCTGATCTCCCGATGCCCCCGGAGGGAAGATCTTCAAGCTCCGCAAGACGATCTCCACTCTCCGACCAGGAGGTTTTCTGCTGGTCGATGACATGGACCTGACAGCGCACGAGGATCCCGAACTGCGAGACGGCCTGGCCTCTGTGAGGGAGCGAATCGTCACCCATCCCGATCTCGTCTGTGCGGAGCTATCCGTAGCCAGTGGTGTCATAATCGCCACCAGGCAGAGGACGTAGGCGGAGTATCGCCGAACGGCGAGACTGGGGTACAGGCCCGTTGGCACAGAATCGACTCCGGAGTACTCAGTCAACCAGCCCACCACCCGGATCGGTGGTGGGCTCAACGGGGCTAGCCTTGAGCTGGTGTTGCGGACTTACACACAGTCGAAGTCGCTGGAGTTACTGGGGCTGCAAGGCGACCAAGGAGAGCGTGTTTGCAAAGCGTTTGCATAATGGCCCTTCTGTCGCTCGACTTCGGGGCGGTGAAGATCTAGAAGCCAGGTCACAACACACACGGGCTGTGGCGCAGCTTGGTTAGCGTGCTTGACTGGGGGTCAAGAGGTCCCGGGTTCAAATCCC
>CAWGOJ010000014.1:0-27147 GCA_963824195.1 uncultured Acidimicrobiaceae bacterium
ACGGCGCCGATCGTGCCGGGCACCAGCGCCCTCAGAACTCCCTGGTGAAGCGGAACTTGACCAGGGCCTTCAGGGCGCTGAAGCCGTCGCGCCAGGAGATCTTCTTCCCCTCGTCGTGCTCGCGGCCCGCGTAGGAGATGGGCACCTCGTAGATCCGTGACCGCGCCGAGACCTTGGCGGTGATCTCGGGCTCGAAGTCGAAGCGGTCCGACACGATCGTGAGGCCCTCGAGCACCTGGGCGTCGAAAGCTTGTAACAGGTCTCCATGTCGGACAGGGTCGAGGTGTACAGCACGTTGGTGACGAGCGAGAGCAGGCGGTTGCCCATCCAGTGCAGCGGCATCATGTTCTTGCGCTCGCCCGTGAAGCGGCTGCCGTAGACGACGCGGGCCTTCCCCCGCAGGATCGGGTCGAGCAGGCGCGGCCAGTCGTTGGGGTCGTACTCGAGGTCGGCGTCCTGAATGAGGACGAGGTCGCCGCGCGCCTCGGCCAACCCGGTGCGGATGGAGGCGCCCTTGCCCTGGTTCACCTTGTGGCGGATGACGCGCACGGTCGAGTCCTCCAGGGCGCCCAGCACCTTGTCCGAGCCGTCGCTGCTCCCGTCGTCGACCACGATGATCTGGAGCACCAGTGGCAGCTCGACCGCCCGCATGCGCCGGATGACCTCGGCCACTGTCGAGCGCTCGTTGTACACCGGGCAGATCACCGTCAGCGTCTCGTAGGTCCGTAGCGGGGGCAGGTCGTTCAGTTCGGTCCCGGTCATTGGCCTTTCACCTTCTGTGCGAAGTAGTCGATCGTGCGTTCAATGCCCTCGCGCAGGCCGGTCGTCGGCTCCCACCCCAGCTCGCGGTGGGCCAGCGAGATGTCCGGGCAGCGCCGTGTCGGGTCGTCGGTGGGCAGCGGCTCGAAGACGACGCCCGACGTCGACCCCGTGACCTCCAGGACGAAGCGCGCCAGGTCCAGCATCGACCGCTCGTCGGGGTTCCCGATGTTGACCGGCCCGGTGAGCGACGAGTCGAGCAGGGCCACCAGGCCCGTGATCTCGTCGTCGACGAAGCACAGGCTCCGCGTCTGGCTGCCGTCCCCGTACACGGTCAGGGGCTCACCCCGCAGCGCCTGCACGATGAAGTTTGACACGACACGCCCGTCACCCGGCGAGAGCCGCGGGCCGTAGGTGTTGAAGATCCGCGCGATGCCCACGTTCACCCCGTGCGTGCGGCGCATGGCCATGGTCAGGCTCTCGGCAAACCGCTTGGCCTCGTCGTAGACGCTGCGCGGCCCGGTCGGGTCGACGTTGCCCCGGTACGACTCGACCTGGGGGTGCACCTCGGGGTCCCCGTAGATCTCGCTGGTGCTCGCCATGAGGAACCGGGCGCCGTGCGCCCGGGCCAGCTCGAGCAGCCGGCGGGTGCCCTCACTGCCGACCGCCAGCGTGTCGAAGGGCCGGGCGAGGTACGCCGGCGGTGACGCCGGCGAGGCGAGGTTGCACACGGCGTCGACCTCGGACGCGTCCTCGAGCTCCACCTTCTCGCTGACGTCGGACACGATGAGGCTGAAGCGCTCGTGGCCCAGCAGGTGGGCCACGTTCTCCCTCGAGCCGGTGGAGAGGTTGTCCATGCAGACCACGGTGTCACCCCGCCCCACCAGTCGGTCACAGAGGTGCGACCCGAGGAAGCCGGCCCCGCCGGCGACGACGACCCGGCTCACTGACGCCCGATCCCCGCGTAGCGGAAGCCCATGCGCCGCACCGCGGCGGGGTCGAGGAGGTTGCGGGCGTCGACGATACAGGGATCCTCCATGACGGACAGGACGCGGGAGAAGTCGAGCCAGCGGAACTCGTCCCACTCGGTGAGCACCACGAGCGCCCGCGCTCCGGTCACGGCCTCGTAGGGGTCGGCACGCAGGTGCAGGCCGCGCAGGTCGTCGGCGGCGTCGGCCTCCGGCTCGGCCTCGACGGTCGGGTCGAACGCCTGCACGGTGGCGCCCAGCTCGGCGAGGCGGTGGGAGATCTGCAGGCTGGGCGAGTCGCGCCGGTCGTCGGTGTTCGCCTTGAAGGTGAGGCCCCAGACCGCCACGGTCGCCCCGTCGACCGAGCCGCCGCAGGCCGCCTCCACCTTGGAGACCACCCGGGTCAGCTGCTCGTCGTTGGACGCGATGGCCCCCGCCAGCAGCGAGAAGTCGTAGCCCGCCTCACCGCGCGATATGGAGCAGGGCACGTGTGTCCTTGGGGAGGCAGGAGCCGCCCCACCCCGGGCCGGGGCGCAGGAACTCGAAGCCGATGCGCTTGTCGTAGCCGAGCCCGAGCAGGACGTCGCGGGCGTCCGCCCCGACCTCCTCGCACAGGCCGGCCAGGGCGTTCACGAAGCTCAGCTTGGTGGCCAGGAATGCGTTGGAGGCGTACTTGATCGTCTCCGAGGTCGTGGCGTCGGTCACGATGAGTGGTGCCCCCGTCGCCGCGAACAGCCCTCCCACCTTGGCGGCCGCCTGGGGGTCGTCGGCGCCGACGACGATGCGGTCGGGGTTGAGGCTGTCGAGCACGGCGGTGCCCTCGCGCAGGAACTCGGGGTTGGAGACGACGCTGACGTCGGGGCGGCCGATCACCTCCTCGACCATGGTCGCCGAGCCCACCGGCACGGTCGACTTGTTCACCACCACGGTGCCCGGTTCCAGGTGCGCCGCAATCTCCTTGGCGGCCGCCTCGACGTAGGACAGGTCGGCCGAGCCGTCGGCGCTCTGGGGCGTCGGCACGCAGAGGAAGACGAACTCCGCGCCGACCACGGCCTCGACGGCCGACTCGGTGAAGGAGAGGTTGCCCGTCGCCACGCCGCCCGCCACGAGCTCGTCGAGGCCGGCCTCGACGATGGGCATGCGTCCCGAGCGCAGTGCGCCCAGCCTGGTGCGCTCGCGTTCGGCCAGGACGACGGTGTGCCCGAAGTGCGCCAACGTGGCTGCGGTGGGCAGGCCCACGTAGCCGGCGCCGATCACCGCCACGGCGTGCGGGGTCGTGCGGGAGTCGCGGGCCGTGGTGCGAGAGGTCATGCGACGGCTTTCTGCTGCGATCGGAGGGCGGTGACGAGTCTGGCCAGGCCATCTTGCCAGTCGGGCAGCGCGGGGAGCCCACACAGGCGTAGGGCCATGTTGTCGAGCACCGAGTAGGCCGGGCGTGGGGCGGGGCGGGGCGGGTCGAGGTCGGCCGTGCTGATGGGCTGCACCCGCTCGGGGTCCGCCCCGGCCTCGGCCAGGATCGCCCGCACGAAGCCCCACCAGGTCGTGGCGCCTCCGTTGGTCACGTGGAAGATGCCCGGTCGCCGGTCGAGGCCCAGGGTGACGACGGCGGGCGCCAGGTCCGCGCTGAACGTCGGCGAGCCGTGCTGGTCGTCGACGAACCGGAGCTCCCCGTCGCCCTCGGCCAGGCGCAGCGCGGTCACCACCATGTTGGCCCCGTGGGCACCGCACAGCCAGCTCGTGCGCACGATCGTCGACCCGGGGCGGCACTCCCGCTCCCCCGCCAGCTTGGAGGCGCCGTACACGGAGGCCGGGCTCGGGGGGTCCCACTCACAGTACGGGCGGCTCGACGTGCCGTCGAAGACGTAGTCGGTGGACACGTAGACCATGTGCGCCCCCACCAGGGCGCTCGCCTCCGCGACATTGCGCGTGCCGGCGGCGTTCACCGCGAAGGCGGCGTCGACCTCGGTCTCGCACAGGTCGACCGCGGTGAGCGCCCCCCCGTGGAGGACGAGCTCGGGACGGAAGGCACTGAAGGTGGTGAGGATGGCGTCCCGGTCGTCGACGCGCATGGTGTCGACGTCGGTGGCCAGCACCTCGTGCTCGACGCCCGGGCGCGGCCCCTCCGGACCGAGGAGCGCGCACCGGCTTCCG
Organism: uncultured Acidimicrobiaceae bacterium; assembly: GCA_963824195.1. Classification (GTDB taxonomy): domain Bacteria; phylum Actinomycetota; class Acidimicrobiia; order Acidimicrobiales; family RAAP-2; genus Bog-473. The sequence continues at coordinate 3,879 of CAWGOJ010000014.1, forward strand.
CCGGCCGGCACGCGCCCGGCCAGCGCGTCGCGCAGGTCACGCCCCAGCTGCCCGTCGGCTCCCGTGATGAGGATCCGCACCGCTCAGGTGCCTCCGGCTCCCCAGGATCCTTCGGCGACGGGGGCCCGGGCCCGCAGTGGCTCCCACCAGCCTCGATGCGTGGCGTACCAGTGCACCGTGTCCGCCAACCCCTGCTCCCACTCGACGGAGGGCTCCCAGCCCAGCTCGCGCCGCAGCTTGGAGGAGTCCAGGATGTAACGGCGGTCGTGGCCGGGACGGTCTGGCACGATCGTCTTGAGCGACTCCGGCTTGCCCAGCGCGGCGAGGATCCGGTCCGCGACCTCCATGATGGAGGCTTCGACGCCGCTGCCCACGTGATACGTCTCGCCGACCTCGCCTCGGGCGAGGACGGCGTCGATGGCGGTGCAGTGGTCGATCACGTGCAGCCATTCCCGGCGGTTCTCGGTGCTGGCGTAGAGAGTGAGTGGCTGGTCGTCGAGTGCCAGCGCACAGAAGTGCGGGATCAGCTTCTCGGGGAACTGGTAGGGCCCGTAGTTGTTGGCGCAGTTGGTGATCGTGATGGGGAGCTCGTACGTCTCCGCGTAGGCGCGCACCGCGTGGTCGGCCCCCGCCTTGGAGGCGTTGTAGGGGGTGCGGGGCCGGTAGGGCGAGTCCTCCGTGAACATCTCGTCCGTGTCGAGCGGCAGGTCGCCGTAGACCTCGCAGGTCGAGACGTGGTGGAACCGGGCCACCCCCACCTGGCGCGCCGCCTCGAGCATGGTCTGGGTCCCCATGACGTTGGTGCGGAAGAAAAGGCCGGGGTTCAGGACGGCCAGGGAGTTGTGCGACTCCGCGGCGAAGTGGACGATGGTGTCGATCCCCTCGCCCCGCAGCGCCTTCTCGGCGGCGGCCGGGTCGCAGATGTCCCCCTCGACGAAGACGATCCTGTCCTCTATGTCGGACAGGTTGGGGCGGTTGCCGGCGTAGGTGAGCACGTCGTAGACGACGACATGGTCCTTGGGGTGGTGTTCGACCCAGTAACGGGCGAAATTCGACCCGATGAAACCGGCACCTCCCGTCACGAGAAGGCGCATAGGGGGCCAATGTTAGCCCGAGGCCCGTACCCCTCCCCTGCCTCAGCCCGGGCGCAGGTGCACCACATCGCCGGCCGTCACCCGGCGGGGTCCCGCTGCCGTCTCGACCACGAGTTGGCCGCCGTCGTCGATGGCGGCAGCCAACCCGGTGATCTCCTCGCCGGGCAGTGTGATCCGCACGACCTGGCCCAGCGTGGCGCAGCGCCGGCGCACCTCGTCGGCCAGGGCACGCCGCCCGGAGGCGTCCTCGAGCAGCCCCCGACGCGCTCTGAGCGCCCCCAGCAAGCGTTCGAGGAGGACCTTGCGGTCCAGCGGCTGCGCCGCCGCGCCGACGTCGTCCAGGCAGGTCCCGCCGGCGCCGTCCGGCCCCGGCCAGGCCACGTTGATCCCGATACCCACCACCACGGCGACCAGGGTGCCCCCGGAGAACTCCGCCTCGGCGAGGACGCCGGCCAGCTTGAGCCCGCCGACGAGCAGGTCGTTGGGCCACTTGAGCACGGGCTCGACGCCGGCAACCTCCCGGCAGGCGTCGGCCGCTGCCAGCGCCACCGCCCCCGTGCACAGGTGCACGTCGGTGGCGTCACACTCGGGCCGGAGGAGGACCGAGGCCAGCAGGTTCGCCCCTGGCGGCGACTCCCACCGCCGGTCCAGGCGCCCGCGGCCGGCGGTCTGGTGGTCGGCCGCCGCCACCAGACCCTCGGCCGCGCCCTGGCGTGCCTGGTCACGGACATAGGTATTGGTCGAGTCCACCTCGTCCAGCCAGCGGATCTGCCATTCCCCGCCCCACATGGCAGACACCATAGGGCGCGTGCAATTGTGAAGGCCCGCCTCACGGAGGAAAGGCCCAGCGTGCTCCAGAAGGTCCTCATCGCAAACCGCGGCGAAATCGCCGTCCGGGTGATCCGGACGTGCCGCGAGCTCGGCATCGCGACGGTGGCCGTCTATTCCACCCTCGACCGCGACGCCCTGCACGTGCGCATGGCCGACGAGGCCTACGCCCTCGGCGGCGAGACGGCGGCCGAGAGCTACCTCAACACCGAGGCGATCCTGCACGCAATAGAGCAGAGCGGCGCCGACGCGGTGCACCCCGGCTACGGCTTCTTCTCCGAGAACACCGACTTCGCCCGGGCCATCACCGAACGCGGCGTGACGTTCATCGGCCCGCCCCCCGAGGCGATCGAGGTCATGGGCGACAAAATCAGCTCCCGCCTGGCGGCCGAGAAGGCCGGCGTGGCGGGCGTCCCCGGCCGCTCCGAGGCGCTCACCTCGCCCGAGGAGGTGGTGGCGTTCGGTGACCTTCACGGCTGGCCGGTGGCCATCAAGGCCGCCTATGGCGGCGGCGGGCGCGGCATGAAGGTCGTCCCCGCGGCCGAGGACGCCGCCGAGGCCATGGAGTCGGCTGCCCGCGAGGCGCAGGCGTACTTCGGCCGGCCCGAGATCTACCTGGAGCGCTACCTCGCGTGGCCGCGGCACATCGAGATGCAGGTGCTGGCCGACCAGCACGGCAACACGCTGTGGCTCGGCGAGCGCGACTGCTCGGCCCAGCGGCGCCACCAGAAGCTCGTGGAGGAGAGCCCGGCCCCGGACTTCCCCGAGCACGTCCGCCACGCCATGGGCACCGCTGCGGTCAAGGTCTCGCAGGCCTGCGGCTACTACAACGCCGGCACGGTCGAGTTCCTCTACCAGGACGGCGAGTTCTACTTCCTCGAGATGAACACGCGGCTGCAGGTCGAGCACCCCGTCACCGAGCTCGTCAGCGGGCTCGACCTCGTCGCGTGGCAGATCCGCATCGCGTCGGGGGAAGCGCTCGCGTTCACCCAGGAGGACGTCCGCCGGCACGGGCACGCCATTGAGGTGCGGATCAACGCGGAGGACCCGAGCGGCGGGCGGTTCTCGCCCTCGCCGGGCACCATCTCCACCTTCCACCAGCCTGCGGGCCCGGGCGTGCGGCTCGATGCGGGCTACGAGGCGGGCGACACCGTGTCGCAGTTCTACGACAACCTGATCGCCAAGCTGATCGTCTGGGCACCCGACCGCGAGTCGGCGCGGCGGCGCATGCTGCGGGCGATCGGCGAGACTCGTGTGACCGGGGTGGCCACCACCCTGCCCGCCCATGAGGCCATCCTGAGCCATCCCGACTTCGCGGCGGCGACCCACTCGACCAAGTGGGTCGAGGAGACCCTCGACCTGAGCGGCCTCGTGGCGGAGCCGGCGGGCGCCGCCACGCCGGCCCCCGATGACGACGGGGTGCCGACGGTCCAGCGCGACGTGACCGCCGAGGTGGACGGCCGGCGCTTCTCCGTGCGGCTCTGGGTGCCCGACCTGGGCACGGCGGCTGCGCCCGGACGCGCCGCCGGACGGCCGAAGCGGGCCGCGGCCTCTGCGGTGACGGGCTCCGGCTCGGGACAGGTGACCGTCCCTATGCAGGGCACCATCGTCAAGGTCCTCGTCGCGGTGGGCGACGTCGTCGAGGTGGGCCAGGCCGTCTGCCTCCTCGAGGCCATGAAGATGGAGAACGCGGTCGCCGCCGAGAAGGACGGCGTGATCAAGGAGGTGCGCGTGAGCGCGGGCGATTCCGTGGGCGCCGGCGACGTCGTGGCGGTCATCGAGTAGTGAGCACCGCCCCGGCCGCTGCCGCTTCGGTCAAAGATGCGGCCGCCGCGGTCATCGACGGGCACCTGGACCATCTCGTCTCTCTCAGCCACTCGGTCCACTCGACACCCGAGCTGTGCTTCGGGGAGACCACGTCGGCGCGGACCGTGGCGAAGACGATGCGGGCCGGGGGCCTCCAGGTCGACGAGGGGGTCTACGACCTGCCGACCGCCCTCGAGTCACGCTCCGGCCGGGGCGAGCTCGTGGTGGCGGTCTGCGCCGAGTACGACGCGCTGCCGGATGTGGGTCACGCCTGCGGGCACAACATCATCGCGGCCACCGCCGTCGGCGCGGGTCTGGCGCTCGCCGCGGTGGCGGACGACATCGGGCTCACCGTGCGGGTGCTCGGCACCCCGGCTGAGGAGGGGGGCGGCGGAAAGATCCTGATGCTCGAGCGTGGCGCCTTCGAGGGCGTCCACGCCGCCATGATGGTCCACCCCTGGCCGACCGAGCGGTTGACGGGGACCTGCCTCGCGGTGGCGCACTTCGACGTCCACTACACGGGACGGGAGGCACACGCGTCCGCGGCACCCTGGGAAGGTGTCAACGCGCAGGACGCCCTGACGGTGGCCCAGGTGGCGATCGGCCTGCTGCGCCAGCAACTGCCGCCCGGGGACCAGGTCCACGGCGTGGTCACCCACAGTTCGGCGGCGGCCAACATCATCCCGGCCGCGGTCACCGCCCGCTACATGGTCCGCTCTCGCACCGCCGAAGGTCTCGCCGCGCTGCGGCCCCGGGTGAACGCGTGCTTCCAGGCGGGTGCGCTGGCCACCGGGTGCTCCGTCCAGTACGAGGAACTGGCGCCCGAGTACTCGCACATGGAGGCCGACCCGGCCCTGCTCCGCGCCTACCGCGCCAACGCCGAGGCCCTCGGGCGGCACTTCGACGCCGACGACGCCGGCACGCCGCTCCCGACGTTCTCCACGGACATGGCCAACGTGTCGCTCGCCGTGCCCACCATCCACCCACTCATCGGGATAGAGACGCACGGTGCCGTGAACCACCAGCGTGAGTTCACCGCCGCCTGCGTCACACCCTCGGCCGACGCCGCGGTGCGCGACGGCGCAATGGCGCTGGCCTGGACGGCCATTGACGCGGCAACCGACCCGTCGCTGCGCGAGCGGCTGCTCGGCGCGTGATCACCGAACACGCGCTACTCGACGTCATCGCCGGGCGCGAGGAGGAGTTCGTCGAGTCGATGGAGCGGGCCAAGGCCATCGTCGCTGCCAGCCCGGGTTTCGTCTCGCTGCGCGTCGAGCGCTGCGTCGAGCGCCCCAGCTGCTTCCTGCTCCTCGTCGAATGGGAGCGGCTGGAGGACCACACCGAAGGCTTCCGGGGCTCGGCGGGGTACCAGGACTGGCGCGCCGCCCTGCACCACTTCTACGACCCTTTCCCCGTCGTGGAGCACTTCGAGCCCATCGTCACCGCCTGACCTCCGCGTCGACTCGGGTCACACCCAGGACCCGCGTACGTGGGGGTGGCTCTCCCTCGAGGTTCCCTGCGGCCTTCTGGACAGGTAGTGACAATCCGAACAGGTTCCTCAATGAATGATCACATCTGACTGGAATGATGGGCTCAATGTCGACGAACCCGGCGATGCATCCTGTGGGCACCTCTCGAAACCGATGGGCGATTGTCCGAGGCGCCCTGGTCGCCGTCGTCATGTCGGTTGCCACCGTCGCGGTCGTCGGGAAGGCATCGGGGGCCGTCCCGGCGACACAGGAGAGTTCCCCGAGCACACCGATCGTGCCCTTCGGCGCGGTGATCAAACCCGCCGTCGCTGCGAAGGGCCATGACGTCAGCGGCTCCATTGCGGTGCCGGGCGGTGGCCTACGGACCTACACAGTCTACGAACCCAGGTCGCTCCCGAAGGCCACGCCGGTGCCGCTCTTGGTGGGCCTCCACGGAGGACTCGGATCGGGTCGGCAATTCGAGCAGAACACCGACTTCGACGGCCTGGCCGAAGCCAACCGGTTCATCGTGGTCTATCCGAACGGCACGCCCATCAGACCAGCGGCTCCCAACAGGCTCGTCTGGAACGGTGGGGGCTGCTGCTCCGTCGCCGAGCAGAGCCAGCAGAACGTCAACGACGTCGGCTTCATCTCAGCACTGATCACCAAGATGGAGCACCAGTACGACATCGACAAGAATCGCGTCTACGCGACCGGCCACTCGAATGGCGCCATACTGGCCGAGCGACTTGCGTGCCAGCTCTCGAATCAGATCGTGGCCATCGGGGTCCAAGCGGGCGACCTCTTTGTCAACAGCTGCGTGACGTCCCACCCTGTCGCGGTTCTCGAGATCCACGGCACAAACGACCAGAACATTCCGATCAACGGGGGCGTTGGGTCGCGATCTCTGACACAAGCCGACTTCCCTCCACCGGTGGACGGCTTGAAGACGCTCGCCGCGCGGGACGCGTGCCCTTCGACCCCGACGACCCGTGTTGATCCGTCCAATTCCGCCGTCAACTTCGAGATCTGGCAACCATGCCGTGCCGGCACGGTGGTCGAATGGGCCAAGGTGACTGGCGCCAATCATGCATGGATGGGACATCCCGCCTCACCCGGTACCCAGTTGCTCGTCGGAAGCCCCTACATGGGGTTTGATTCGTCGGCAGCAGTCTGGTCGTTTCTTTCCGCCCACGCACGAAAGTGACACTCATACATCCGAACTCGGAACAACGACTGGTCCGCTGCCCGAGCGCATGACCGACGTACTGGGGCGCCCTCGGCACTATGGTCGGGCGACATGCAGATCGGGGCCCTGACGATCGAGGGCGTCTCCGACGGGATCATCCCCGCGCCGCCGACGCTTCTGTTCAACAAGACCGATCAGGATTGGCTCCAACACTCGCAGTTCCTCGACGGGGATGGGATGCTGCCCATAGAGATGGGCGGGTTCCTCGTGCGCAGCGGGGACCGTCTGGCACTGGTCGACACCGGGATAGGCCCATACGCCGCTCCAGGGCGGACAGGGAGGTTCATGAAGAACCTGACCGCCCTGGGAGTCCAGCCGTCGGAGATCACCGATGTTGTCCTCACCCACCTCCATTTCGACCACCTCGGGTGGGCTACCGATGGAGAGCGTCGCCTGTTCGACCATGCCGCCTACCGGTGCCACGAAGCAGACTGGGAGTTCTTCATGGGCTCCAATCCGTACGATGACAGCCTGGCCGTGTCCTTGATGGGTGGCCGAGCGTCGTCGGAATTGCTTCCGCCCGTTGCGGAACGCCTCGAGATGTGGAGCGGGGACGCGACGATCCTGCCAGGCATGGACGTGCGCAGCGCTCCCGGCCACACGCCTGGCAGCACGGTGATCGTCCTTTCGTCCGGAAAGGAGCGAGCCATGCTGCTCGGTGACGTCGTGCACTGTCCCGCTGAGCTCCTCAGCGACGACTGGGAGATGATCGGCGACGTCGACAAACAGCTTGCGAAACGGTCGCGTGAGGCTTTGGCCAGAGAGCTCGAAGGCTCGGACATCCCAGCGGCGGCGTCACACTTCCCCGGGCTGAAGTTCGGCCGGCTCCTGGCGGCCGAGGGCCGTCGACAGTGGACGTTTGCTTGAGCCCGAAGACCCCTCCTCGCGATGACCACCCGCCTCACGCGCTGAGAGCAGAAGATCCGCCTCCCGGTCTCTCAGCTCCAGATGACCCTGGCCCGTTCGGCCGCGGCACGGATTGCAGATCCATCCACGACCGTGCTGGTCTCGCCAGTGGCGGGCAGAGGGAGCGCCACGAAGATCTCCAGGGGTCCGTCGGGTGGCAGCGGGAACACCCAGGCGCCAAATCGCCAGCCACCCGTACCGCCACCGCCTCCGCCGAAGCCGACAAAAGGCTGGGTGGGGACACCCTCGTCGTCCTTCGGTATGTCGAGGCCCCCACGTCTGACCTCGCGGCCGCCGACCCGGCCGTCTGCGAATCGGACGCCGATCCGCGGCATGCCCATCGGTCCCCCGCGAATCCTCGCCTGGATGTCCTGTGCACGATGGGGATTCACAAGGATTGCCACATTGATCCGGAATCCGTTAGGGAACACATCGAAGTGGGGGATGGCGGGCAGCGTGCCTTCAGACGGCCGATCCCAGGCGGGGGGTGACCAGCGACGCTCTGACGGCTGGGGAGGAGGCGGCAGGGGCTCGAAGAAGCTCACCGGCCGAACAGCTTATTGCCACCTATTGGCCCGCTTCAGCAAGCGAGGCTTCATATGCTCGGTCCGTGAGCGACGCCGCGCGAGCCTGGATCGATCTCTCCTCGCCCTGGCGTGCCGCGTTTGACGAAGCATGGATGTCCTGGCGGCAAGGTTCACTAGGGGTCGGTGCCGCAATTGCTGACGATGGTGACCAAATAATTGCTCGTGGTCACAATCAGTTCTTCCATGCCGGCCCTGGGCCGATCTCGTCGACCTATATGGCTCATGCAGAGATGAACGCCCTCGCGCAACTGCCTGTTGGCCGTGGACAGAGGTACAGCATCTACTCGAGCTTCGAACCGTGTTACATGTGCACGAGTGCACTCCTCTTCTATCGGATCGAACGAGTCGCTTTTGCTTCCGTTGATCCGGTCTGGCTGGGCATGCACGAGTGGCTTCAATCCGCACCATGGGCGTCGCGGAACCATCTCACGCGTGAATGCCTCGGTGGTGAGCTGGGAGCATTCGGTTATGTCTCGAGATTGGCGGAAATTGCGCCGACCCATGTCCTCGAAACTCACCAGCAGGAAACTAGTCAGCTCTTCGATTTCGCGACGAGCTCGGTGGTGTGTGACGTGCTGACCGGCCTTGCGGCCACGAACGAACCTGCGACAACGGACAGCGTCTTGGCGAACCTGTGGAAGGACCTGGTTCGCATGGGGCCTAGCCGTTTCGATTCACTTTCTGGGTTCTCGCCGCAAAGCTGTTCGAATCCAGGATGGAACGCTCTTCGCCTTGGATTATGTACGCGGCTTCGGGACGCACGGGCCCTTGTCAGGCGTCCGTCTACCATGATGGTGTGGTTGGCCGATCACGGCTCATGGGAGCGCTCTTGGGTGGGGCTCTTGGACTCGCTGCTTGCAGTTCCGGCCCGAACTCGACGCCATCGTCGACCACCTCCACGTCCATCTCCACCGCGTCTGGCTTGGCTCTCCATGTGGCACCCAACGTCAACTTGCACAATGGCGAGGTTGTTCATGTAAGCGTCTCGGGGTTCCCGCCTGGCAAGGCATTTCTCTCGGAATGCGCCTCTGTGGCTGATGTCAGTGCAGAAGGGTGTGGTGCTCAGCTGGCCGCGCAACCGTTCGTAGAAATCGAAAGCGGTAGTGGAACCCAGAACTTCACCGTTGCCAATCAGGCCGCAACCATGCCTCTGACCCCACAGCCGAGCCTTTCATGCACGAATCAATGCGTCCTCGTCGCTACGTCCGGAGTGCCCGCTTCGGGCGCTCAACATACCCAGACGGCAACCCTTGCCTTTGCGTCTTGAGACACTCGCTCTGACTTCAGTTCGGAGCACGTCCATGACGTGCTCTGCTTTGCGCTCATAACCCATCCTTCCGGCGAGGTGGTCCAAGCCGGCCCCGGTCGGGTGATCTCGTGTGCCGCCGAAGCCAGGTCGCGGATCGGACGGACACACCTGCCTGTCGGCCGGAGTTCGAAATCGAGTGACTCTGTCCAGACTTAGGGGGCACGGTTGACCGAGACTAGCCGATTGGCTACTTTGGGCCGCGGCCGACCGGTCGGGTCGCTGCGTAAGGGGGTTCCGTCATGGCGAACATCGACGACCACGTGAAGGAAACGTTGTCCGAAGTGCGGAAGGTCGGCGCCAACTACGAGGAGCACCAGCAAGAGGTTGGGCTCGACATACCAGTCGATCTGGTGCACTTCAAGAAGTTTCCAGTCGTCGATCCACCGGGCACGTACAAGAAGATGGGCCACGATACGCGGTCCGACATCAATGCGGACGACAGTCTCGAACTGCCGGACTACAGCGGTCCGTTCAATGGGAACCTCAGGTTCTCCGATTTCTCGAAGGACGCGCTCATCAACCTGCTGGAGTTGAGCGACGAGTACTACAGGGTGTGCATCGAGGGCTGGGCAGACTCTGTCGCAGAGCGGTATGGACGTGACGACATGCAACGCATCCAAGCGGAGGCGTGGCAAGGCACGATTCTTCCCCAACTGCGAGGGATGATCGACAATTGGATGGAACTCACCGACGACGAGGCTGAGGCCCTCATCGCCGAGACGCAAGAGGAAGTGGAGGCCCAGCTCGCGGCGGGCGGTGTGGTCCTCATCAACCCCTACAAGCCCAAGCCGGATTGGCCGCAGTACTCCAAGGAGCGCCTTGTGAAGCTGGCGCTGGGGAGCCATGAGTACTTGCTTGCTGCTATCGAGTCGTGGGCCCTAGCGATTGTGATGAGGGATGGCCTCGATGAGATGTTCGCCTTCCAGTGGACACTATGGAGCGAAGAGCTGCTGCCCGCGGCAAAGGACATCAAGTCGCGCTGGATGGGTATCTCTGGGGACACGGTCGAGGCCTTCATGAAGGACATTCAGGTAGACGCGACCTCCTTCCCCGGCAAGGCCTTCGAGATGACCTTCGAGATGCCCGAGAAGGAAGTCGGGATCTTCACGTTCAACAAGTGCGTCTCGGTCGACCAATGGGAAGCGATGGGCCGGCCAGACATTGCCGAGAAGGCGTCCCATACGTCCTGTCCCGCCGCCATCATCGAGACCGCCAAGATGTACAACCCGAATATGAAGGTCGAGATCTTGGCAATCCCGCCCCGTGTGAGCAAAGACGAGGTCTGTTGCAAGTGGCGGCTGTCCATTCGGGACGAATCAGATCCCGAGTACGTCCGGCCCGAGGAAGGCGGACGACAGACGACCTAGTTTCGGGTTGCGGGCTACGATCGCTTCGGCTTCGCGCTCATGGCAGGGACGAGGCGTTCGGCCAACCGTTGCAACTGGGATCGAAGCGTCTCGTCGTCGAGCCCGACAATGAGGGGATGCATCACCGTGCCGCTGATGGCAGCGGTCAGCATGGCCGTCGAGACACGTGCTTCGTGTCCAATGTCGTCGCCCATAAGGACACGACTCATCCGGTCCATGACGTGCCGGAACGATTCGTGCTCGGCAAAGAAGCGGACAATGACCGGATCGTTCAGGATGGTACTCACGGTGCGACGGTGAGCCACAGCGAGGTCGACCATCCCTGTCACTAGCGTCTTACGAGCCCGCGCTCGCGACGGTTCAGCCTCGGCGGCGCCTATGACCGCCTCAAGCCTCGCCAGCTCGGCTTCGGCGGCGGCGAGCACGATCTCGCCCTTGGTGCTGTACTGGTGGTAGACCGCGGCCTTTGTCACGCCAATGGTGTCGGCGATCATCTGCAACGAGGTCCCCCCAACGCCGTTCCGAGCGAACAACTCCAGGGCCGCGCTGATGATCCGGGCTTGCGCTGCACTGGGTATGAATTGCGCAACCCTCTGCCCGGCCATAGTCCCCGGATCGCCCATCAAGCGAGAGTAGTTGATTGTGCTATTCCCTAGAGAGGGCAATGGTGTCACGGGCTGTCGCTGAGCGCATCGTTCCGGTTCGATGGAGCGATCCCGTCGAATCGAGATAGCCCCGAGGGAGTCTCCTTGCCATGCGACGCATTCCCATCGTGGATCTCCACCCGAACGCGCCCTCCAACCCCAGGGCGCCCCATTTGCTCATCGGGTGGCCCGCATCCGCTGATAGGTGCGCGGGGCCACTGTCCGCAGGATCGGTGCAACGAGGGGCAGGAGGGCCACGTTGATCTCCAGCCGTGGGTCAAACATCCGGCGGAGCACAAGCGACGACACCTGCTCCTCGGTACGACGGACCGCTCGTGGCGGCATGGACAGTCCACCGTCGCGCACCGTCGTCAGCCCCATTTCAGTCGGCACCCAACCTGGATACACCACATGAAGGAACACACCGTCCGGTCTCGCGTCGTAGGACAGACTCTCCGTCGCCGCAGACAGGGCCGCCTTGCTCGCGGAGTAGTCGGCTGCTCCGGGACCGGGTGCGCGCCCGTCGTCCGAACTCATGTTGGCGATTGCACCAGACCCCCGTTTTCGCATTCCTGGTAGGACGGTCACCATGCCGACGACGGGAGCGATGACATTCACCTCCATGATCGATCGAAGTGAAGCTGCGCTTGTCGGTTCGGTGCGAATGATCCCACCGAGGCCGGCGATGTTGGCCAGGATGTCGATCCGGCTGTGTTCCTGCTCCACCTGCTCCAACAGGCCGACGAAGGAGGCAGCGTCGGAAAGATCGCATACCCGGTAGGACGACTCCGGACTGTGCCTCCGCATCTCGTCGACGAGGACCTGTAGTCGCTCCTCACGCCGCGCCACGCCGACCACCACCGCTCCGGCTGAGGCCAGGTCAAGTGCGAGACGACGACCGAGGCCTGCTGAAGCCCCGGTTACGACGGCGATCTGCCCCCGGTAGTCCCACACCAGCCGTCGGCTCCTCAGTCCCACCGCCACCACCGTACCGAACCGGCCTCACCCGTGATCAGCCCCCCGGTACGGGCGTAGACCTCGGTCCTTGCGGGAGGCTCCCTACCGCTCGACACGGCGTTCGGGGGCGGGTCGCCCCGCGTCAGGGCTCGGCACTCGCTCACCCCCCGGGCTGGTACACGCCGAACTCGGCGCGCAGGACGTCGGCCACCTCGCCCAGCGTGGCCATCTCCTTGAGGGCGGCCTTCATCGGCACGAGCAGGTTGCCCTCACCCTTGGCCGTCTCGGCCACGTCGGCCAGCGCCCGGTCCACCGCCGGCTGGTCCCGCGCCGCGCGGACCGACGTGGTGCGGTCGATCTGGAGCTGCTGGAGCTTGACGTCAACCGGGAAGACCTCGGTGTGCTCCTCCTCGGCGTCGGTGAAACGGTTGACCCCCACTACGACCTTCTCGCCGTCGTCGACCGCCTTGGCGAAGCTGTAGGCGGCCGCCTCGATCTCCTCCTGCATGAACCTGGCCTCGATGGCCGCCACGGCCCCGCCCAGCTGCTCGATGCGCTCGAGGTAGGCGTTGGCCGCCGCCTCAACTTCGTCGGTCAGCGACTCCACGAAGTACGAGCCCGCCAGCGGGTCGACCGTGTCGGCCACGCCGGACTCGAACCCGACGATCTGCTGCGTCCGCAGCGCGATCTTGGCCGCCCTGGTCGTGGGGAGCCCGAGCGCCTCGTCGAAGCCGTTCGTGTGCAAGCTCTGGGTGCCGCCCAACGCGGCCGCCAGGCTCTGGACGGTGACCCGGACGATGTTGTTCTCGGGCTGCTGCGCGGTGAGGGTCGACCCCCCGGTCTGCGTGTGGAAGCGCAGCATCTTGGAACGCTCGTCTTTGGCGCCGAAGCGCTCGGTCATGATGCGTGCCCACATGCGACGCGCCGCCCGGTACTTGGCCACCTCCTCAAAGAGGTTGTTGTGGGCGTTCCAGAAGAACGAGAGCCGCGGCGCGAACGCGTCGACGTCCATGCCGGCCGCGATGGCGGCCTCTACGTACGCGATGCCGTTGGCGAGCGTGAAGGCGATCTCCTGCACCGCGGTCGAGCCGGCCTCACGGATGTGGTAGCCCGAGATCGAGATCGTGTTCCAGCTGGGGAGGTTGGCGGCGCAGTAGGCGAACGTGTCGACGATGAGGCGCATGGAGGGCCGCGGCGGATAGATGTAGGTCCCCCGCGCGATGTACTCCTTCAGAATGTCGTTCTGGATGGTGCCGCGTATCTTGTTCCCGGGCACACCCTGCTCCTCCGCGACCAGCTGGTAGAGCAGTAGGAGGATGGCCCCGGTCGCGTTGATCGTCATGGAGGTGGTGACCTTGTCCATGGGGAGGTCGGCCATGAGGAGGCGCATGTCGGCCAGGGAGTCGATGGCGACGCCCACCTTGCCCACCTCACCCTCGGCACGCGGGTGGTCCGAGTCGTAACCCATCTGTGTCGGGAGGTCGAAGGCGCACGAGAGGCCGGTCTGCCCGGCGTCGAGGAGGAACTTGAAGCGCTGGTTCGTCGCCTCGGCCGAGCCGAAGCCGGCGTACTGGCGCATGGTCCACAGCTTCGAGCGGTACATCCCGGGGTGGACTCCGCGGGTGTAGGGAAACGAGCCCGGTTCCCCGAGCTGGGCGTCGGCATCCCAGCCCTCCAGGTCGCCGGCGCGGTAGACGGGACGGATCACGATGCCCGAGTCGGTCCGGCGCTCGGGGCTGGCCTGGGGGTCCTGCTTCTCCTGTGTCACAACCCCCAGGCTACGGATGATCCGGGCCGGAGGGGAAAACGGGACGGACGCGTGCGGGGCGGGCAGACTACGGGCCGTGGACGACGCCTTCGAACCCGTGTTCTCCCACTTCGGCATCTGTGTGAGCGACCTGGACCGATCACTCGCCTTCTACTGCGGCGCGCTCGGCTTCGAGAAGGCCGAGTCGCACGCCATCGGGCCCGAGTTCGCCCGGCTCATGGACCTGCCCGACGTCGCGGTGACCTCGCAGTTCATCCGGCGAGGCCCGACCGCCATAGAGCTCCTTGCCTTCAGCGAGCCCGCCCCGTTCGGCGAGCGCGAGCGGCGGGCCGTCAACCAGCTCGGGCTGACCCACCTTTCCTTCCGGGTGCGGGACATCGCGGCCACGACGGCCCAAATAGTGGAGCTGGGGGGCGCCGTCGTCGAATCGAGCCGGACCACCATCGACTTCGGCGGCACGCCCCTCGAGTTCGTCTACTGCACGGACCCCGACGGGGTGCGGGTGGAGCTCATGGACCTCGGCGGCTGACACCGCCCGGAACCCGGGCCTCTGCCGTCGGCTACGCCTGGGACTCGGCCAGTGCCTGCGCGTCGAGCTCGCGGTCGACGCGGACCGCCCTGCGCTCGTCCATGTGCATCCAGCGCAGCGCCACGGGGATCATCGGCCACAGCATCAGCGTGTCGCCGACGACCCACATGATGTCGCCCCCGACGTGGAGGTCGACCACGTAGGACGGGCCCCAGGTCCGGTGCGTGGCGAAGTAGGCGGGGAAGAGCTCCCTGGTCGCGCCGGCCAGGGACAGGCCGGTGAAGGTGTCGATGGGGATGGCGAGGAACAGGTAGAAGAACTGCAGCGCGGGGTGGAGGCGGTAGCAGTTGGGGTCGCTCCCGAAGATCTGGCGCCAGAACAGGTAGCCCACGATGAGGAACGCGAGGTGCTCGGCGTTGTGGATGCTCTCGTGCTCGAGCGTGAGGTTGTACCAGCTCGTCAAGTGGCTGACCGGGATCAACACGGCGTAGAGCACGAAGGCGACGACCGGGTGGCCGAGGAACTTGGCCACCGGCGAGCGCAGCGCCTCGGTGACGACGATGTGGGTCGTCCCGGTGGTCGAACGCCAGGCCAGCTCCAAGGGCGAGGCGATGGCGAAGAGCGGAGCGGCCACCATGATCAACAAGAGGTGCTGGACCATGTGGTCCCAGAACAGCTCGCCGTCGTACACGCCGACGAAGCTGAAGACGGCCACACCCGTGGTCACCAAGGCGCCGATCCAGGCCACTGTCTTGCCGATCGACCACAGGTGGCGCGGGTGCAGGGTGTTGTTCCGCTTCACGCCCCACAGGTAGAGGCCGAGGGCGGCGAGGATCATCGCCACCGGGACGAAGTCGAATTGCGTCGAGAAGAGCTGCGACCCCCGCAGGGGCGGGAGCCCCGCGTCGAAGAGCGCGGCGATCACCCCAAGACGGTACTGCCACTCTCAGCCGTGCTGCCAGACGCGCTCGCGGATCCCCCGCTTGCCGTAGAGCGCGGCCGTATCGAGGCGTCCCAGCTCATCGTCGGTCAGGCGCCACCCCAGCGCCCCCGCGTTCTGCTCGGCCTGCGCCCGGTTCTTCGCCCCCGGGATGGGCACCGCGCCCCTGGCGACGATCCAGGCCAGTGCGACCTGACTCGGGGTGCGGTCGCCGTGGGCCTCGCCGATGCGGCGCAGCTCGGCCACCACCGTGTCGACCTCGGTCATGGGGTGGGCCCCGAAGGTGCGGCCACCCGGAGGCGGGTTGGAGGCGGAGTACTTGCCGCTCAGGCGGCCCTGGCCGAGGGGCGAGTACGCCAGCGGGACGACGCCGAGCTCGCGGCAGCAGTCGAGGAGCCCGACGCGCTGGGGCATGTCGCGCAACAAGGAGAACTCCACCTGGTTGCTCGCCAGGCGCAACCCGCGACGGCGCAGGGCGGCGTCGATGGCCCGCGTCTCCTTGGCCGAGTAGTTGGACACGCCGACCGCCTTCACCAGACCCTCGGCGTGCGCCGCCGCGAGGGCCTCGGCCATGGCGTCGTGCGAGCGCAACGAGGTCGGGCCGTGGATCTGGTACAGGTCGATGGACTCGGTCCCCAACCGCTCGAGCGAGTGCCGGGCGGAGGTCAGCAGTGCCGAGTCCACGTTCAGCTTCCACGGGCTGGGCATGAACTTCGAGGCGATGACGACCCGGTCCCGGACGCCCCCCTCCGCGGCCAGCAGGCGGCCGATGATGCGCTCGCTCTCGCCGCGCCCGTAGATCTCGGCCGTGTCGAACAGCACGACACCGGCCTCGATGCTGGCCTCCCACGCCTCCCGGATGGTCGACTCGGTGAGCGACTGGTCGTAGCCACCCATGCCCCAGGTGCCCTTGTCACCCCAGGCCCACGTCCCCACGCCCAGGGGTGGGATGGAGACGTCCGAGCCCGCCAGCGCGATGCGGTCGCTCGCCTGCGGCGGGTGTGAGGTGTCGGTCACTGCCCGGACCGGGTGGCCGCCGCCCACTCGAGATGGGCCTCGACGGCCGCCGACCACTGCTGGGCGTGGGTCAGCTGCGGCGAGTGGTAGGCGCCCTGAATCACACTCAGCCGGCCTTCGGCCACCCCCGCCGCCAGCTCGGGCGCCTGGTCGACCAGCGGGTGGTCGTGCTCACCGACGATGACCGTCGTGGGGCAGGTGATGGACGGCAGCTCGGCGCGGAGCGTCGCCTGCCCGCCGGCGACGTCGGCCATCAGCGCCCCGCCGAGTCCCTTGACGGCGTAGGCGTCCATGCCGACGAAGATGGCCTCCTTCTCCTTCTGCCACTCGGCCGTGGTCGCGGCCTCGATCAGCGCGTCCTCGGGGCCACCCATACTGAGCGTGGCCGGCATGCCCTGGGCAGGATCGAACGCATCGAACCACGTGTGCACCAGATCACGGAGGCCCTCGTCCTCGGGCATGAATGACCAGGCACTGGTGTCCATGAGGATGAGCGAGCTCACGAGGTCGGGCCGGCTCAGCGCGACCCCCATGACGACCCTGCCCCCCATGGAGTGGCCGAGCAGGTCGACTGGGCCGCCCCCCACCGCCTCGAGGAAGGCCGAGAGGTCCGCGACGAGCTGGTCGATCGTGTGGCCCTCGAGCACCCCCGTCCGGGTCGAGTGCCCGTGACCGCGCTGGTCGAGCATCACGACGCGCCGGCGCGCCGCCAGGGCGTCGGCTTCGAGCGCGAAGTCGTGCGAGGAGCCGGTGAACCCGTGGACCAGGACGAGAGTGGGCGTCCCGCCCGGGCTGCTCCCCCGCTCGGACCACGCCAGGTCCACGCCGTTCACGTGCAGGCTCTCGGGAGCTGTCATGGCACCTGTCTAGCTGCTCGTCACGCCCGCCCGCTCGTGGGGTGGGCGCGCTAGCCCGAGTCGACCGAGAGCGTCTGGACCGCGGTGGGCGACGCGGGCGAGCTCTCGCTCTCCACGGTCGCCACGGGCGCTCCCGGAGTCGCCGACACGTTGGTACACGTCCGGGCCTGGTTCCAGGCCGCCAGCGCAGCTGTGGCAGCGTCGCCCACGAGGGGCTGCGGCAGGTCGTCAACGATCACGGCTGGCCTCCAGGTGACCTGGTCGATGTGCCGGCCCGTGGCGGTGATCACCAGGGAGCCGCTGGCGTTCTCGGGCGCCGAGTTGTCGTAGAAGGCGAAGTTGCCGAGCCCGTAGTCGACGTAGGCGGAGCCGAGGTACCCGCCGCCGAGCAGCACGTGGGCGTGGGTGCCCACCACGATGTCGGCGCCGGCCTGCACCAGCACCTGGGCCAGCGGCTCCTGCAGCGGGTTGGGGCACGCATCGAGCTCGGTGCCCCAGTGGAGGTAGACGATCACGGTGTCGGCCGTCTTGCGCGCCGCCTCCACCGCGGCGACGAGGTCGTTCACGTCGTACGCGGATGCCAGGCCGGGTTGGGTCGCGGTGGCCGTCCACGCCGTCTGGAGGTCAGAGTCGATCACCTGGGTCGCGGCGATGATCGCGATGTGCTGGCCGTGGAGTGTCGTCGTGTACGGGGTGAAGGCTTGGGCCGAGTTCTGGCCGATGCCGAGGATGGTGTACCCCGTCTGGGCCCTGGTGGCGAGGGCCGTCTGCAGGCCGGGCGGGCCGCAGTCCTCGCCGTGGTTGTTGGCCTCGGTGATGAGGGTCACCCCGGCGCCCTTGAAGGCGGTGACGACGGAGGGGGGTGCGTAGAACACGTACTGCTTCGCCTGCGCGTCCGGGCACGTCCCGTCTGTCAGCGCCGACTCGTAGTTGACCATGGAGAGGTCGACCCCTGAAAGGAGCGCGGGGACCGTCGGCCCCAGTGCGTCGGAGGGGTCCGCCGCGAGCCGGTCGCCCAGGTTGGTGCCCGCGGGGAAGTGGACGTCGCCCCCGAAGGCGAAGGTCACGGCCTGCCCGTCACCGTCCCAGTCCGGATCGAGGCGCGGGTTCCCGGCAGGCCCCGGGATCCGCGCATCGTGGTCCCCCGACACTCCCTCGCGCTGCCCCGCGCCCGTGAGGCGCCCCCCACCCCGGGTGGTCAGCACGAGGACGAGGGCCAGCGCCAGGACGAGGAGCCCCGTGGCCCACCTGCGCCGGTGCCGCTTGACGCGCCGCGACGTCAGCCCCGGCGGCCCCGGCGGCCGTGCCGGCGCGTCCACCTCGTGCGCAGGGCGCGTGAGCAGGTCGGTCGGTGACGTGCGGCAAGCCTACGCAGGGCGACGGCGCTCCCCGGGGAGCGCCGTCGTGGCGGCGTCAGTGCGCGTGCGGCATGCAGAGATCGTCGTACTCGGCGATGACGATCTCACCCGCGTCAGGCCCGCAGGCCGGGCAGGCGGGGTCCCGGCGCACCTTGAAGGTCCGGAAGGACTCCTCCAGCGCGTCGTAGGCGAGCAACCGCCCGATGAGCGGGTCGCCCAGACCCAGCAACACCTTGATGGTCTCCACGGCCTGGATGGACCCGATGATGCCGGGCAGCACGCCCAGGACGCCGGCCTCGGCGCACGACGGGGCGAGCTCGGCGGGAGGTGGCTCGGGGATGAGGCAGCGGTAGCAGGGGCCGTTGTAGGGATCGAACACGGTGGCCTGGCCCTCGAAGCGGAAGATGGAGCCGTGGATCACCGGGATACGCTTGAGCAGCGAGGCGTCGTTCACCAGGTAGCGGGTCGGGAAGTTGTCCGTCCCGTCGACGATGGCGTCGTAGCCGTCGATGATGTCGAGGATGTTGTCGGCGCCCAGCCGCACGTCGTAGGTCACGACGTTCACATCGGGGTTCAGCGCGGTCAGCGTCTTCTTGGCCGAGTCGACCTTGCGGTCGCCGACCCGGTCCATGTTGTGGAGGATCTGGCGCTGCAGGTTGGACTCGTCGACCACGTCCATGTCGATGATCCCGAGCGTGCCGACGCCGGCGGCCGCCAGGTAGAGAGCGGCCGGGGAGCCCAGTCCGCCCGCGCCGAGCAGGAGCACCTTCGACCCGAGCAGCTTCAGCTGGCCCACCTCGCCCACCTCGGGCAGGAGCAGGTGACGCTGGTACCGATTGCGCTGGGCGGGGGTGAGCGTCTGCGGCGCGGCCCAGGGGCGACCGTCGTCCTTCCAGCGGTTGAACCCACCGACCAGCGACTGCACGTCGGTGTAGCCGAGGTCGCCCATGGTCTTGGCCGCGAAGGCCGAGCGCACGCCACCGGCGCAGTAGACGACGATCGGACCCGACTTGTCCGGCAGCTTGCCCTCCACCTGGAACTCGAGGTGGCCGCGGGGAAGGTGGACGGCATGGGGGATGGCTCCCTGTTCGTACTCGTCGGGCTCCCGGACGTCGAGGAACGTGACCCCGCCGCTCTCCAGCAGGGCTTGCGCGCCGACCTGGTCCACTTCGCGGATGGACGCCTTGGCCTCGTTCAACAGGTCTCGGGGAGTGGGCACGTTCGAACCTCCGGGTCCCGCCGGGCCATCCCTACGGCCGGCATCGAACTGTTAAACACTACCAGCGGGGTCAACATTCCCTGGTCCGGAGGCCCGTGCACCCCCGCACAACCCGGTGGTGAGAAACTGCCGCCCCATGGAGCTCCACGAGGCGATCCGCCGCCGCGCCATGGTGCGGAGCTTCTCCTCCGAGCCGGTCGATCCGGCGGCCGTCGAACGCATCCTTGTGGACGCCCTCCGCTCTCCGACGGCCGGCAACACAGGGGGCACGGCCTGGGTGGTGCTGGAGGGGCCCGCCGAGACCTCCGTCTACTTCGACGCCACGACCGATGAGTGCTGGCGGGACGCCAGCCACCGCTGGGAGGGCCTGCGCCGGGCGCCGTTGATCCTGCTGGCCTACTCATCCGCCGACCTGTACGTCGCTCGCTACAGCGAGCCCGACAAGGCGGGCTCAGGGCTGGGCGAGGGCTCCGACCGGTGGCCCGTCCCCTATTGGACGGGGGACGCCGCCTTCGGCGTCATGACAGCCCTGCTGGGTGCCGTCGACGCCGGCCTCGGTGCCTGCATCCTGGGCACCTTCCGCGGCGAAGCCGAGCTGAGCGACAAGCTCGGAGTGCCCGATGGGTGGCGCCTCTTTTCCGCGGTGGCGCTGGGTCGGCCCGATGGCCGGGACCATCCCTCGCCGTCACTCGACCGTCCCCACCCCACGCCGGCCGACCGGATCCACCGGGGCCGCTGGTGACGAGGTCGATTCGTCCGGCCGGGGTGCGACACAAGCGCGTCCCCACCCGAAGACTGGTCTCCGCCTCGTGACCCTGCACGTGCGCCCGAACCAGTCGACCGGCGAGCCGTACGATCAGGAACCGGAGGAGCCGCCGCCCGCGGACGAGACAGACCTATCCGCCCAGGGGTCGGCACCACGCCCGGGCCGCAGCGCGTTCATGCGGTCGTCGCTGGCATGGCTCGTCGCGCTCTGCACCTACCTCCCGCTCGCCGCCCTCGGGTTCTGGCCCGTGTGGCAGCACTGGTCCGCCCAGATGAACGGCTGCAACTGCTGGGACCAGCTCGAGCAGGAGTGGTACGTGCAGTGGGTCCCCTCCGCCCTCGCACACGGGCAGACCGTGCTCGTCACGCACCACATCTACGCGCCGGACGGCGTCAACCTGATGTGGAACGCCTCGGTGGTCGCCTTGGGGACGGCGTTCGCACCCGTGACCGAGGCGTTGGGCGTGGTCCACGCATTCTCCATCCTGCTGACGCTCTCGCTCGCGCTGTCCGCCAGCACGATGTTCCTGCTGCTGCGCCGTTGGACGGCGTGGCTGCCGGCGGCGTGGCTCGGTGGCCTGGTGTACGGCTTCTCCACGCTGGCCGTCCAGGAGGCCGGGCTCGGCCGGCTCAACCTCTCGTTCGACGCGCTTCCGCCCCTGATGGTCCTCGTGGTCGTGAAGCTGGTCCGGGAGGAGTGGTCGCCCGTGGTCGGAGGCTCGGTCCTCGGTCTGCTCGTCGCCGCGCAGCTGCTGATCTCCGAGGAGATCCTCCTGATCACTCTCCTGCTCGTCGGCCTCACCCTGATCGTGCTGGCCGTGGTGCACCGAACCGAAGTGATCGACCGCGGGACCGACGTCCTCCGGACGGTCCTCGCGTCGGCACTCACCTTCCTCGTGATCTCCGGCTACCCGCTCTTCGTCCAGTTCACCGGCCCCTACCGCATCACGGGGCCCCCGCAGTCACGGGCCCAGATCGCTCTCTTCAGCTCCGACCTCCTGAGCCCGGTCGTTCCAGGCGCGACGCAGTGGTACGCCCCGGAGTGGGCGAGCCGGATCTCGGGCGCCTTCTCGGCCGCACTGGCGGGAGAGGTCACCACGTACGTGGGTCTGCCGCTACTCGCGCTCGTTCTCGTGTCGGTCGTTCTCTTGCGCTCGCGCACGATCGTGCGGGTCTTCACGCTCGTCGCGCTGGGAAGCTTCCTGCTGTCGATGGGTCCGCAGGTCCTGGTTCGCAACCACCACACCGGGATACCGGGCCCGTACGCGCTGCTGGTGCACCTGCCGTTCCTGGGTGACATCATCCCCTCCCGTTTCGCACTGGGATTCTGGTTCGCCATCGCCGTGCTCTTCGCGGTGGGGCTGGACACCGGCCGGGACCGGCTGCACGGAGCCGCTCTCCGGTGGTCCGAGAACCGCGACGCGCCCCATTCGCGGGCCCAGATCACCCGACGGCGCACCACGGCCAAGCGGGCCGCGGGGATCGTCGCGGTGCTCGTCGGCGTCGGCGTCGTGATCCCGCTCGTGCCGAACTGGCCCTACCACCAGCAGCCGGCTACCGTACCGACGTTCTTCACGACGAGCGACGTGCAACACATTCCGTTCGATTCGCTCGCAGTGACCTACCCGTATCCGTTGACGGCCACCGCGTGGCCGATGCTCTGGCAGGCCGACTCGGACATGCGTTTTCGGATGCTTGGGGGCTACGCGATCGCACCGGGGCCAGACGGCACGGGAACGTTCTTCTCCAATTCGAACCCGATGGAGTACTGCCTGTTGGTCATCTTCGGGAGCGGATCGTCGAAGTACTGCAACCCGACCCAACTCGCCACCAGTCTCAATACGTTGGGAGTGACGAGCGTGATCGCCGACAACGACGAGCCCCACATCGCCCTGGCCCGTTCGGTCATCGACCAGACTCTCGGGGCGCAACCCCGCCAGATCGGCGGCGTGTCGCTCTGGCAGTGCGTCCCGATCCGCGCCGGCCGGTCCTGCCGCTGGCGATGACGGGACTTCGGGCGGCCGGTCGTGTCGCCCGGGAGCAGCTCAGGGACCGGGTGAGCTCGACAGGGTGTGCTCAGGCCCCTCCTGCCAGCGCGCCATCGCCCACAACAGGTCGGACAGGCGGTTCAAGTAGGTCACGACCAACGAGCCGTCGACGGGTTGCGCCACGGCCAGCCGCTCGGCGCGGCGCACGATCGTGCGCGCCAGGTCGAGAGCGGCGGCGGGCCGGTTCTCCCCTGGGACGGTGAAGTCGCTCGGCATGTCGAAGCGAGCCAGCAGGTCGTCGATGCCCGCCTCCAGCGCGACCACCATGTCGGCGGTGACAAGGGTCGACCCCGCCGCCAGCTTGTGGCGGTTCTCCGGCGCCGTCGCCACCTCGGCCATCAGCACGTAGAGGTCCCGGGCCAGGGAGGTCAAACGGTCGTTCGCCTCGGACCCCGCAACCGTCTCGGCGCGGGCCAGCCCGATGGCCGCCTGGGCCTCGTCGACGGCGCCGTTCAGCTCGATGCGCCACGAGTCCTTGCGCACCCGCCCGCCGAAGAGCAGCCCGGTCGTCCCGTCGTCCCCCTTCTTCGTGTAGATCCTCGGTTTCACCAG
>CAWGOJ010000015.1:0-96003 GCA_963824195.1 uncultured Acidimicrobiaceae bacterium
GCGTCGGGCGCCTCCAGCACGGACGGCTCGGTCTCGAGCAGGCCGCGCAGCTTGAACACCGACGCCCGGCCCTGCTGGAAGGTGTTGTATTGCTGCACCAGCAGCTGAATCGGGGAGAAGAACCGGTTCACGTAGAGGAAGAAGGCCGTCAACTGGCCCAGGTTGATCTCCTGGGGGTGGTGCAGGTACATGGTCCCGCCGATGCCCAGGATGAGCAACTGGCCGAAGACGCTGATGACCTGTGATCCCGGTCCGTAGACGCCGTTGATACGACCCGTGTAGTTGTTGGCGTCCCGGTAGGCGCCGACGATGTCACGGTGCGTCTCTACGTTGTAGCGCTGCCGGTTGTGCGCCGTCACGATGCGCACGCCCTGCAGGCTCTCGGAGAGGTCGGCCAGCACGAGCGCGATGCCGTCGCGCACCTTGTCGTAGCCACGCTCGGAGGCCCGCTTGAACCAGACCGACATGATGACCAGGGGCGGCAGGACGGCGAAGACGGTGATGGCGGCCAGCTTCGCGTTGGTGGCGAAGAGGAAGATGGTGATCACCACCATCGTCAGCCCCTGAATGGCGAACTGCGCCAGTCCGTCCTGCAGCAACTGCTGCAGGTTCTCGATGTCGCTCGTCATCCGGCTCATGACCACGCCCGCCTTCTCCTCGGTGAAGAAGTCGAGCGAGAGCCGCTGCAGGTGGCGGAACACCTTGATGCGCAGGTCGTTCATGACCCACGAGGCGAGGCGGCCGGTCACCCGTGCCTGACCCCACTGGGCACCCCCCGAGACGATGATCGACACCAGGTAGAGCACCGCCATCAGCACGACGACCGCGTAGTCGTAGTGGGGCGGCGTGAGGCCGTGGTTGATGGCGTAGGAGACCAGGCTGGGGCCGAGCTGGGTGAAGAGGGCGATCGTCCCGACCAAGAACGCGGCCAGCGCGCACATGCCGGGGTACTCCATGAGCAGGGTGGTGAGCGTCAGCTTCTTCGACTCTTGCTGCGTCGGCAGCTGGGTGAAGACGACGTCGGGCTCGCCGCGATCGGGCTCCTCCCTGAGGAGCAGGTCGACACCCGCCTGCAGCTCGTGGGGGATCCCTCCGAAGGGAAGCCCCGCCTGGGCCGCGCCCGGGGCCCCGCCACCGCCCATCGGCGCCCCGACTCCTCCACCTCCGAACATCAGACCGCACCCCCCTCCGGCTCGAGGACGTCCTCTTCAGGTTCGAGGCCCAGGTCCTCGGCGCCCGCCGCGGCCGCCTCGGCCAGCTGCTCCTCGCTGGCGGCCTGGGCCAGCACCTCGGAGTACAGCGGGGTTGAGGCCAGCAGCTCTGCATGGGTCCCGTCGGCCACGATGCGCCCGCTGTCGAGCAGCACGACCCGGTCGGCCAGGCTGATGGTCGAGAGGCGGTGGGCGATGATGAGCGTGGTGCGTCCCTCCATCAGGACGCGCAGCGAGGAGTGGATGCGTTGCTCCACTTTCACGTCGATGGCGCTGGTGGCGTCGTCGAGGATCAGGATGGGCGGGTTGACGAGCAGGGCGCGGGCGATGGCGATGCGCTGGCGCTGCCCACCGGAGAGCGTGTAGCCCCGCTCGCCCACCACGGTGTCGTACCCGTCGGCCAGCCGGTTGATGAAGCCGGTCGCACCGGCCGCCTCCGCTGCGGCCATGACCTCCTCCAGGGAGGCGTCCGGTCGCCCGTAGGCGATGTTGTCCCGGATGGAGACGGAGAAGAGGAAGGGCTCGTCGAGGACGACGCCGATGTTGGCCCGCAGGCTCGTGAGCGTGAGGTCGCGGATGTCGTGTCCGTCGACCCGCACCGTGCCGCCGGTGGCGTCGTAGAAGCGGGCCAGCACACGGGCCACGGTGGACTTGCCGCTGCCGGTGCGACCGACCAGGGCGATGGTCTCGCCCGGGTGCAGGTGCAGGTTCAGGTTGCGCAGGATCTCGCGCGGTCCGTCGTCCCCGCCGGGCTTCGAGAGCAGGCTGTCGTCGGCATAGGCGAAGCTGACGTCGTCGAACTCGACGTCACCCTGGCAGTCGACGAGGTCGATGGCTCCGGGCCGGTCGACGATCGTGGGCTGCTCGTCGATGATCTCGTAAATCCGATCGGCCGACGCCGAGGCGCGCTGGCCCATCATGATCAGCATCCCGAGCATCATGAAGGGGGCCTGCATCATCACCAGGTAGAGGTTGAACGAGACGATGGAAGCGACGGGCAGGTGCTCGTGGATGACCATCCACCCCCCGACCAGCAGCACGAGGACCAGGCCGACCTGGGAGAGGTTCTGCACGAGCGGGGCGAAGCGGGCGCGCAGGTCGGCGTCCTTTATGTAGCCCCACTGGACCCGGTCCGCCGCCTTGGCCAGCTGGCCCAGTTGTTGCTGCTCGGCGGCGAAGCTGCGCACGACACGCACGCCATTGACGTTCTCGTCCACCACGGTCGCCACCTCGGCGAGCCGGGACTGGATCAGCCACGACACGGGGAAGAGCGACTTCCGCATCTTGACGCCGACGATGTAGATGAACGGCATGGAGGCCATGGCGACGAACGCCAGGGGCACGCTGATGGAGAGCATGAAGCCGAAGGCGACCAGGGCGATGGAGCACTGCACCAGGATCATCGGCGCGAACGTCAGGTACATCTGCACCGAGCGGATGTCCGAGTTGGCCCGCGAAATCAGCTGCCCGGACTGCACGCGGTCGTAGAAGGGGAAGGACATGCGCGTGAAGTGCTCGTAGAGGATGTTGCGCAGGTCGAATTCGATCGCGTAGGCGACCTTGAAGAGGTTGGTGCGGGAGATGTAGCCGAACATCCCCGTGAACAACGCCAGCACGGCGATCAGCTCCACGTAGTTGTGCAGCGGCTGCGTCTTGTCGATGAGGGAGTTGGTGATGCCGTTCTGCAGGATCTTGGGGATCCACACCTGGATGATCAGCCCGAGGAACGAGAAGATCAGTGCGCTGAACCACTGCAGCTTGTGCGCCATGACGATGGGCGTGGCCCGCTTGATCCACGACTTGGAGCGGTCCGGGTCGATCGTGGCCTTGGGCGCGGTGTATCGGCTCGTCGCCCCCATGGGGACGTAGGCCGCCAGGGGGAGCTGGCGCGCCGCTACCCGAGTGCCCACCGCCCCGGTCGCCACCTGAGCGTTGCCGGCGGCCTGCGCCGGTCCGTCGAGCCTGTCCTCGGTCTTGCTCACTGGTCGGCCTGCTTGGGCCCTTGGCGGGATGCGGTCATGGCCCGAGCCCACAGCTCGAGGGAGCGCAGGGCCACTGCCTCGTCCTTGTCGGGCAGGTGCCCGGCGATGGAGACCAGATAGTCGTCGACGGCGCGGTCGGCCTCGACCAGTATGCGGGCGCCCTCGTCGGTCAGGCGCAGCGCCACCCGGCGGCGGTCGGCGTCCTCCTGGCGGCGGTCGACCAGGCCGCGGGCGACGAGGCCGTCGATGAGGGCCGTGATGGAAGGTCGCCGCACCGCGAGCCGATCGGCCAGCCCCGAGGCGGCGGCGGCGCCCTCGGCCAGGATCCCGAGCACCCGGTACTGGGGCAGCGTCAGGTCCATGCCGGCCAGCGCTACCTCCACCCGCTTCGAGAGCCAGGCCGCCACGCGGCCGTAGGTCCCCAGGACAGGGGGAGCACCGCCGGCCGACTTGGCGCCGGCCTGGGCGGTGGCGCCCGCCTTCCGGCGTGGCGCCGCGGCGGCAGAGGGGGCTGAGGTCACAGACACTTCGAGCATCTTACAGTTAGAGAGGCTAACTACGTGCGGGTGACCGGAGGCCCCCCACCCTCCGCCCCTATCCCTGGTGGGACCCCCACTCGGGGTCGAGCTGGCGCAGGAAGAGGGCACACCGCTGCTCCTCGTCCGTCTCCCCGATGGCGCCGGCAGCCAGCTGCAGGGAGTGCAGGGAGCGCAGGAAACCGCGGTTCGGCTCGTGGCGCCAGCGGACGTAGCCCGAGCCCCGCCAGCCGGCGGCTCGCAGCGCATCGAGCCCGCGGTGGTAGCCGACGCGGGCAAAGGCGTACCGGTCGATCGGCTCGGCGGCCACCTCGGCCAGGTCGGCCCAGGCCTGCAGGCAGCGCGGGTCCTGCGCCGCCACGGCGGCCACCGCCCTCCGACGGCGGTCCGGCGGGAGGGACCGGGCCGCGTCGAGGGCGGCGGCCAGCTCCGGCGCGAGCGGGTCGAGAACGGTCTCGGGGCTGCCGGAGGTGAACTGGACGGAGTGCTCTGAGGTCACCCGGCCATGTTATGAGCGCACATGTCGGAGAACGGTCGGGGAGGCAGCGCTTCGTGGCGTAGGAATGTCGGAGCGGAAAGACCCCGCTGTACTCTTCGCGCCGTGGCGACGCCCGACGACACGCCGACCTCCTTCGGGAACCACCCCGGCCTGCGGGACCGTGAGCCCGAGGCGAGGGAGCTGGCCGACGTCCTGCGCCGCCTGATCCGCCTGTCGGTCAGCACGGCACCGCCGGCCGCCGAGACGGCGCGACTGACGGCGCAGCTGGCCGCCGTGGCCGACGAGCTCGAGGCACACGCGCCCGAGGTGCCGCTACCCCGCTTCATCGCACCGGACGAGGACGGTCCGCCGAAGGAGGTGCCACTCGGGGGCGCCATGCCCTACGACGTCGTCGTCGGCCCGTTCAACCCGATCGCGGCACCCGTCGTGCTCGATTTCGAGCCGCCCAAGGCGCTCGGGCGAGTGGTCTTCGACGTGACCTACGAGGGGGCGCCGGGCTGCGTGCACGGCGCGGTGCTGGCGGCGACGTTCGACATCATCCTCACCGCGGCCAACGCGATCGTGGGTTCGGTCGGCCCGACGGTGCGCCTTGCCCTGCGCTACCTACGGCCCACTCTGACCGACGAGGAGGCTGTCTTCGAGGGGTGGGTCACCGAGGTGACGGATCGTCGCATCTTCAGCAAGGGCCGCATCGTGCAGGGCGGGATCGTGACGGTGGAGGCCGAAGGGGAGTTCGCAATCTTCAACCAGGACTCGGTGAACCGGATGGCGTCGGGCCGGCGGCGTTCGTTCGACGCCGGCCCGAACCGGCGCGACGAGGCGCCCGGAGGCGAGGCGGCAGCGGACGCCGCCGAAGGCAGCGGCGTGGTCCCGACGGGGGAGTAGCGACGACCGATGGCGCGCCAGTCGTTGCAGCCCACCCGGGACCCGGCCGACTACGCCTTCACGCACCGGTTGCGCACACGCTTCGCCGAGACCGACGCCATGGGGATCATCCACCATGCTGCATACCTGCCGTACCTGGAGCAGGCGCGGGTCGAGTATCTCCGGGCCATCGGGCATCCGTACGACTCGGTGCGCGCCGGGGACTCCGCCGCGGGTGGTGACGGCGACGGGGGCCGGGACTTCGCCGTGCTCGAGGCCTCGGTGCAGTACCGCAGGCCGCTGCAATTCGACGACGAGGTCGACGTGTCCCTGGTGATCGGCGCCGTCACCGGCACGACCTTCCAGATCGCCTACCTCCTCTCGGTGGGCGGTGAGGCGCGCGCGACCGCGGTGACGGTGCACGGGTGCGTCGACGGTCGAGGCCGGCCGGCGCGCATGCCGGCGTGGGTCCGGGAGTTGGGGGAGGCGTAGCCGGACCGTCCCCGACCGCGGGGTCAGAGTGACGACACGAGCCGCGCGAAGGATTCTGCCATGGCCCGTTTCGCCGCCTCCGGGTCGTCGGCGCGTGCCACCACCATTCCGGCCTGCATGATCGCCCCGAGGAGCAGGTTCGCCAACGGGTCGACCGCCGCCTCCTCAATCCGGCCCAGCTGCGCCGCCACCGTCAGCACGGTCTTGAGCGTGCCCAAGGCGTACCGCTCGTCGAGCTCGTGCCAGGTGTCCCAACCGAGCACGTTGGGGCCGTCGAGCATCACGATGCGCTGGACCTCGGGGTTGACACACTCGTCCAGGAAGGCGGCGAAGCCGAGCTCGAGGATCCGCATCGGGTCCGTCTCGGCGCTGCCCGCTGCGGCCGCCAGCACCTGGGCGGTGAGGTCGTCCTCCACGGCCTCGAACGTCGCCCGGAACAGGTCCGTCTTCGAGGGGAAGTGGTGGTAGAGGGCGCCACGGCTGACGCCGGCCTCGCCGAGGATCCCCTCTGTCGAGGTTGCGGCGAAGCCGCTCTCGGCGAAGAGGCGGCGGGCCGTCGAGATCAGCCGTCCTCTGGTCGCCTCGCTGCGTTCTGCCTGCGTGGGCACCGTAGGAGCCTACTCCTTCTTTACAAACCGACAGTTGGTATGTATAGTGCAACCCATGACCCCCACCACACGGACACTCGACACACACCCACCCAGGGCCGCGGCG
Source organism: uncultured Acidimicrobiaceae bacterium (assembly GCA_963824195.1). Lineage (GTDB taxonomy): Bacteria > Actinomycetota > Acidimicrobiia > Acidimicrobiales > RAAP-2 > Bog-473. The sequence continues at coordinate 6,299 of CAWGOJ010000015.1, forward strand.
ACCCTGTTGCCGCGCACGTCGATCCGCCTCAGCCGGGGCGACGTCGCCTACGTCGACCAGGGCGACGGCAGGGCGCCGGCCGCCCTGTTCGTCCACGGCGTCCTCGTCAACGCCGACCTGTGGCGCAACGTGATCTGGGACGTGGCCGACGCCCGCCGGTGCATCGCCCCGGACCTGCCGGCCCACGGCGCGACGCCGGCGCCAGACGGAGACGACGCGGCGGCGGACCTGTCGCTCAACGGCCTCGCGGCCATGCTGAATGAGTTGTGCGAGCGGCTCCGCCTCGAGCAGGTCGACGTCGTCGCCAACGACACCGGCGGCGCGGTGGCGCAGGTCTTCGCCGCCCGCTTCCCGCACCGGATCCGCACGCTGACGCTGACCAACTGCGACGTGCACGACAATTTCCCACCCGAGTCCTTCAAGCCGTTCGTCGCGCTCGCCGAGGCGGGCGAGCTCGGGCCGATGGTGGCGGCGATGGCCGGCGACCTGGGGGTGGCCCGCTCCGAGGTCGGGTTCGCACAGGGATACGCGCATCCCGACAAGCTCCGCGACGAACTCCTTTCGAGCTATCTCGGTCCGTTCGTTCCCGATCGGGGCCGGGGCCTCGAGCGCTTCCTCACCGCCTCGTCGGCGGACGAGCTCATGGCGGTCGAGCCGCTGCTCGCCGAGTTGGGCGCGCCGGCGCAGGTGGCCTGGGGAACGGCCGACATCTTCTTTGAGCCGTCGTGGGCCGAGCGCCTGCGCGACCTGATCCCGGGCGTGGAGCGGGTGACCCTCGTGCCCGACGCCATGCTGTTCTGGCCCGACGAGAGGGCGGCCGACCTCGTCCCCCTGCTCCGGGACTTCTGGGAGGCGCACACCTGATCCGCCGCTGCGGGGACCGCCCGGGCGCGTGCGGCGACCCCCACACGCCCCGGGCGGTACGGTGCATCCGGTGACGGACAGCGAGCGGATCGCGCATCTCCGGAGTGCACGGGACCTGATGGACCTGCGCTTCGCCGACCCACTCGACCTGGACCAGATGGCGGCACAGGCCGGCTTCTCCAAGTTCCACTTCGCCCGCGCCTTCAAGGACGCCTACGGCGAGACGCCGGCGAACTACCTGACCGGTCGGCGGGTGGAGCGGGCCAAGGACCTGCTGCGCTCCGCCAACCTGACGGTGACCGAGGTGTGCATGCTGGTCGGGTTCTCCAGCCAGGGCTCGTTCAGCTCGCGCTTCTCGGAATTGGTCGGTATGTCGCCGAGCGCCTTCCAGCGCGCGTCGGCGGCGCGGGGCGGTCCGCCACCGATCCCGGGGTGCTTCGTCATGGACTGGTCGGGGCCCCGGCCCGAGATGGGCCGGCAAGAGAGCAATCGCGGAGAAGCCTGAGTCGGACGACTCGCCGTACTCTGGTCGTGACAGCAGCACCGCAGCCGCCGGCGCACCCGCCCCGGCACCCCCGACCCGGACACAGAAGGAAGCAGGAGCCATGATCAGCCATCTGTCGCACACGAGCGTCTTCGTCCTCGACCAGGACTCCGCCAAGGCCTTCTACACCGAGAGGCTCGGTTTCGAGGTGCGCGTCGACATCACGATGGGCGAGGAGTTCGAAGGTGCGGGGGGCGGCTTCCGCTGGCTCACGGTGGGGGCCAAGGACCAACCCGACCTGCAGCTCATCCTGTCCTCGTGCGAAATGGGGCGCTCGCCCGAGGCCGCCGAGCAGCTGCGCGCCCTCGTCGCCAGCGGGGCCATGGGTGTCGGGGTCCTGGCCACCGACGACTGCCGGCAGACCTACAAGGAGCTATCGGCCAAGGGCGTCACCTTCCTGGCCGAGCCGGCCGAGCGGCCCTACGGGATCGAGGCAACCCTGCGCGACGACTCGGGCAACCTGATCAGCCTGACCCAGTCGTTCGAATTCGATCCCGCAGCCATGACGAGCGGCTGACGCGTTCCGGCTGCCGGGACGGCGGCCTCCCGGCGGCACACACCACAACAACGTGCCCACCTCTGTACGGGGGTGGGCACGGCCGCGTCGGGGGGCACACGGAGTTGACACCGCAGGCATTTCATATAACCATATGGTTATGTCAATGACGGACACCGCCACGCTCAACGGGCGCCAGCTGGACCGGGCCTTCGGGGCGCTGGCGGACCCCACCCGGCGGGCGATCCTGGCCCGCCTGGCCGAGGGCGACGCCGGCGTGCTCGACGTCGCCCGGCCCTTCCCGATGAGCCAGCCCGCCATCACCAAGCACCTCCGCGTGCTCGAGGACGCCGGCCTCATCTCCCGGCACCGGCTGGCCCGCCGCCGGATGTGCCACCTCGAGCCCCAACGGCTCAAGCAGCTCTCGGACTGGGTCGGCTCGTACCGCGAGTTCTGGGAGGAGGGCTTTCAACGCCTCGACGAGCTCCTCGAGGAGCTGCAGGGCTCCGGCACGCCGCAGACGGGCGCACCGCCACCGTCATCGAACCATCAGCAGGAACAGACACGAGAAGGAGAAGGAACGTGACCATGACCAACAACGAAACCGAGATCACCGTGCCGGCCGGCGAGCCGGTCATCGAGGTGCGCCGGTTCCTCGAGGCGCCACCCGAGCTCGTCTACCGAGCCTGCACCGAGGGCGAGTGCCTCCGCCGCTGGTTCGGCCCCAGGCGCCTGGAGATAACCGAGTGCGACATCGACCTGCGCGTCGGCGGCACGTGGCGGATCGTGCAGCGTGCGCCCGACGGGATGGAGTTCGCCTTTCATGGCGAGTTCCTCGAGCTGGACCCTCCGCACCGCCGGGTGGGGACGTTCGTCTACGAGGGGGCCCCGGAGCACGAGGCCGTCGAGACCCTCGTGCTCGAGGCGGTCGAGGGCGGCACGTTGCTCACGACCACGACGCGGCACAGCTCACTCGAAGCCCGTGACATGCACGTCGCCAACGGCATGGAGGAGGGGATCATCGAATCCATGGAGCGGCTGGTCGAGCTGGTGGCCTCGGTCCCGGAGGCGTGAGCTTCGGGTGAATCCAGTTCGCTGGCACGCCCGACGACGCGAGGCGGGACTGCTACGCGGGGTGGCCAGGCTGCAGCGGTGGTGCCGTGCGGTAGGTAAGGATGCCCCTGTGCCCACCCGCGACCGACCGCACGGCCCTCATCAAGAAGGCCTCGTGGTCCCCGACCGAGAAGTGGCCGAGGATCTGGCCCTCCATGCTCACGGCCGACTCGACCAGCAGGGGTGCCGCGGTGGAGCCGAGCCGCCAGTCGATCGACGCGAACTTGTCGACCAGGTCCCCCGTCTCCTCGCCGAACAGGCGCGCCAGGTCCACTTGGTCCGCGCCCAGCAGGTGGAGCCCCATGCCCGACGACTGCTGTGCGACGGCCAGCGTGTGGTTCACCTTTGAGATGCACACGAGGAAGTTCGGCGGGGAGATGCTGCACTGGGTCACGAAGCCGGCCAGGCAGCCGCTCATCTCGCCGTCGGGCGATCGGAGCGTCACCAGGTAAAACGGGTAGTCCACCCGGTCGAGGAACGGGGCCAGGTCCGCTGACTCGCTCACGGGCAGGTGCCCGACCTGTCCGCCGGACCCTGGGCCCGATCCACAGTTCCGAATCCCACGCGGCCCTCCACGCCTCGAACCCAGCACGTCCGGGGTGTCGCGCTCGAATGCGTCTGATGTCGCACCCGGCGGCACCCCGTTGAGGTTCCACTACCCGCGTGGTGGGTACGCAAAACTCGTATGCGTGACCTGAATGGCAGAGCAGCCCGCAGCCCCATTGCAACGAGCGGGCGCTCTCAGGTGACCCAGGGCACCCAGCAGTCGGCGGGCGTAGGGGGGGCACCCCCCGGGTTCGACATCAAGAAGGGGGGATTGGGCTCGCCGGCACAGGCACTCGCCCTGTCGACGCTGTGCGCCGTCCTGTTCCTGACCTTTCTCGACAACACGATCGTCAGCGTGGGGCTGGCCAACGTCCAGAGTGATCTGCATGCCGGCGTCACGTCCCTGCAATGGGTCGTCAACGGTTACGCCCTCACCTTCGCCAGCTTCATGTTGGCGGCCGGGATGTTGGGCGACATCCTCGGTCGGAAGCGCATCATGCTCGCCGGGGTCGCGATCTTCTGCGCCGGGTCCGTCGTCGCCGCACTGGCGAGCAATGTCGACTGGTTGATCGCGGGTCGCGTGATCATGGGCGTCGGTGCCGCCGCCAGTGAGCCCGGCACGCTCTCCATCATCCGGCACGTGTACCCCGACCGGGAGACCCGTGCGGACGCCCTGGGGGTGTGGGCGGCCGTGTCGGGGCTGGCCCTCGCCCTCGGGCCGGTCATCGGAGGCGCGCTGGTCGGGTTCTCGAGCTGGAGGGCCATCTTCTGGTTCAACCTGGGCTTCGGGGTCGTCGCGTTCGTCCTGGCTGCCGTCAGCGTGCCGGAGACGTCGGACCGCCAGGGCCGCAGCATCGACGTCGCCGGGTTCGTGTCTGGCGCGGCGTTCTTAGCCTTCATGTCCATCGCTGTGATCCAGGGGGAAGATTCGGGCTACACCGCCCCGTGGATCGTCACCCTCTTCGTTCTGTGCGCCCTGTCTGGCATCGCGTTCGTCGTCACCGAGCGGCGGGTCAAGAGTCCGATGCTCGACCTCAAGCTCTTCCGCCGGAAACCGTTCGCCGGCTCGAACTTCGTGGCCTTCGTCTCCTACTTCGGCACGTTCTCCATCTTCTTCTTCACCGCGCTCTACCTCCAGGTCGTCGTGAACGCATCGGCCTACCAGACCGCCGTCGACTTCCTCCCCATGGCGGCCGGCCTGATCATCGCGTCCGCGCTCACGGGCCCCCTCGTGGCGCGGGTGGGGGCCCGGGGGCCGATGACGTTCGGCTGCCTGCTGGCCGGTGGCGGGATGCTCCTCACCAGCGCCGTTCTCGGGCCCACTGTCGGGTTCTCGACGCTCGGCTGGGTGCTCCCCATCGCGGGGGTCGGCATCGGCATGCTGCTCGTACCGGTCACCTCCGTGCCCCTCACGGTCGTGCCTCCCGAGCGCTCGGGGATGGCGGCCTCGGCCACCAACACCAGCAGGGAGATGGGCGCAGTGTTCGGCGTGGCCATCCTGGGCTCCATCGTGAACGCCAAGCTCACCGGCGACCTGGCCGCGAAGCTCAAGTCGATCGGCATCCCTCCGAACTTCCAGAGTCTCGTGGAGCACGCCATTCAGACGGGTGGGGCCTCCAGCGGTGGCGCAGCCGGCAGCGCCGAGCATTCGAAGAACGCCGCGGTCGCCAAGATCGCCACCAAAGTCGTCAACGCCGCCTACGACGCGTTCGGCTCGGGTCTGCACGAGGCGCTCGTGCTCTCGGGCTGCCTGATCCTCGCCGGTGCCGTGGTGGCGGCCTTCACGATCCACCACCTCCCGCGCGGCGAGTCGCTCGAGGTCTAGGGGCTCGACGAGTTCAGGAGCCGGACGCCCCGCGGTCCCACCGGCCCATCGCGGCGGTCAGCACCGTGCCGTAGAACTCGCGGGTACACGGTGCGGGGGCCCTGCCGGGCCCGGACCGCGCGACGGCGGCCCGGACGGCATGGAGGTCCGCCCGAGCGCGTCGGCGTGATTGTCGCCCTTCCGCGTGACGCGGCAGACTGCTCAGGTGCCGGTCTCGGGCATCTCTCCAGCGCAAAGAGCCGCGCCCCGCGCCACGGACGTGACGAGGCGAGCCTGTTGCCCACCCCGGTGACCGACTGGGTCCCGGGCAAGTCCCTCGCGTTCAACCTGGCGAGGAGCGCCGAGTTGCTGCGGATCCGGGCTGGTTCCCGGCACACCGACAGCCGATCGCAACTCCATTTGGACGTCCTCATCCCGGCGGCCGAGGGAGATTGGGACGTCCTGGGCGTGACGATCCAGGGGTTGAGGCGCAACCTGGCCCATCCGGTCGGGACGATCTGGGTCGTGGCCGATCCCGCGCTTAAGTCGGCCCAGGTGGCCGAGGAACTGGGCTGCCGGGTCGTCGACGAAGGCAGTGTGCTGCCGATCGTGCGGGCCGACATCGACTACCAGGTCGAGTACCAGGGCGAGTCGGTCGATCGATCGGGCTGGCTCTTCGCTCAGCTCCTCAAGCTGAGCGCGGACACGATCTCCGCCCAGGAAAACATCCTCGTGATCGACGCCGACACCGTGCTCGTTCGTCCCCAGACCTTCACGAGCCGGGGGAGAGTCGTGCTCTTCCATTCCTCCGAGTACCACCCGCCGTACTTCGATGCGTATCGAGTCGCTACGGGGCTGGCGCCAGCCTCCCGCGTGTCGTGTATCACGCACCACATGGTGATGCGTCGTGGGACGCTGCTGGGGTTGAAGTCCCTGATGGAGCGCACCGGGTCCGTCCCGTGGTGGCAGGCGGTGCTGGACACCTGCGTGTACACGTCGATCTCGGGCTTCGCGGAATACGAGGTCTACGGGAACTACGAGCTCACCCTTGGAGGGGTGGCCCGCCGATGGTGGAGCAATCAGCCGCAGTCCAGGAGCACCCTGGCCGAGCTCGACGTCCTCCAGCGCCGGTACGGCGCCCGGTTGCGCACCGTGTCGTTCCACCACTACCTCTGAGCGGCCGGTTCCGCGGGGGCAGTGTCAATGTCCGGTCACTCGGCCCCCCGACGGCTCTCGAGGAGAGGGCGCAACTCCTCGAGCAGGTCGCGCACGATGTCGTGCTGGACGCGCAAGAAGGCGAGGGCCTCGTCGGCCTGCTGGCGCAGGGCCGCGACCTCGGTCTCGGTCCGGGTCGCGAGCTGCTCCAGGCCGTCGAGGCGGGCGAGGATCCGGCCCAGCTCCGCTTCCACCGCGTCGAACCGTCGGTCCGTGGCCCCGGCGACCAACCGTCGTGCTCCGTCGGTCAGGGTCGCGCGGATGGAGGTGCGGCTCTCCGGCATGGTGGCGCCCAGGTTAGGGCGGTCGACATCAGCACCCGAACTGGTCGCGGTACCACGTGATCGTCTCCGCCAACCCCGCGTCGAACTCGGTGGAGGCCTCGAATCCGAGCAGCTCACGGGCCCGCGTGGTGTCCAGCCTGCGGCTCGGCTGACCATTCGGCTTCGAGGTGTCCCACGTGATGGCGCCGCTGTACCCGACGAGGCGGGCCACCTTCTCGGCGAGGTCGCGGATCGAGATGTCCGAACCCGACCCGACATTCACCGGATCGCCGCTGTCGTAGCGCTCCAGGGCGAGCCGAAAGGCCGTAGCGGCGTCGCGGGCGTGGATGAACTCGCGGGTGGGGCTGCCATCGCCCCACAGGACCACCTCGGTCGCCCCGGTCCGGTGCGCCTCGACGAAGCGACGGATCATGGCCGGGATCACGTGGCTCGTCGAGAGGTCGAAATTATCCCCAGGGCCGTAGAGGTTGACCACCAGCAGATGGACCGCGTTCATTCCGTACTGCTCGCGGTATGCCTGGGACTGGACGAGGAGCATCTTCTTGGCCAACCCGTACGGCGCGTTCGTCTCTTCGGGATACCCGCTCCACAAGTCCTCTTCGCGGAACGGGACGCTCACGTACTTCGGGTAGGCGCACACCGTTCCGGCGACCACCACTTTGTCGACGCCATGGGTGCGGCAAGCCTCGAGCAGCTCAATTCCCATGATGGCGTTCTCGTAGAAGAACTTCCCCGGTTGGGCACGGTTTGCCCCGATGCCTCCTGTCACGGCGGCAAGGTGCACGACCGCCTCCGGTGCGGACTCTTCCAGAAGCCGGTCGATCTCCCCGCGGGACCTGAGGTCATGGTCGGCGCTGCCGACGCCGACCACCTCGGCGCGGGCGCCCCGGAGCTCGCGCACGACATTCCGGCCGAGGAATCCGGTGCCTCCTGTCACCAGGATCTTCCTGCCGACCAGGTCCATCAGGCTGCGGTCCCGGCGACTCGGGGCACATCGAGCACGATCGACTGCGCGGTGGTGAAGAGGGTCTCGGTCGACCCGAAGGCCGGTCCCCAGTCGCGGGGCATGACGGACAGACCGTTTCCGAGCCAGGCCCCCCACCACGAGAAGGTCGAGTTCGCCATGATGTGCTCGTCGCACGCCGCCATAAGGAACAGGTCCTCGTAGTCCCGGTTGCGCTCCATGAACAGACAGTCGCCCGTGAGGTTCGCGCGGCACCAGTCGATGTCATCCGAGAAGACGAGGTAGGGGCCTCGGGTCAACGACATCGCCTCGCTGTAGTACCCGACCGGAAGGTCGACGAAGAAGCCGTTGTGGCCGAGGTAGTCGCCCTTTCGCACATGGAGCGAGGTCTTGTGGGGGAGCGCGAGCACATCGGCGAACCGGGCGGCCAGATGCGCCCACACGTCGGGCGACGGCCTGAAGTAGGTGCGGATCAGCTCCTCGATGTCCTCGAAGTTCCTGAGGTCCTGGAGGTAGTCGAGTCCGAGATCGTGGCCCTGAGACGGTTCGAGGTCCGAGAAGAGGGAGTCGGGGACCGAGAAGTACGACCGGTAGCGCCAGAAGGGGAAGGCCGCCACATCGCCCGCCTTGTGCGCGACGCCGATGGTCCCGGCGATCTGCCAAAGCTGGTTCCCAAGCTGTCCATTCCGGCCGAGCTGGCGGTAAGTGATCATCCCCAAGGTACTGACGTCGGTCCGGACGCGGGGTCCGGACCGATCCGATGTGTCTCTCCCGCCTGCGAATCCGCCCTCGAGTATGCCTCTGGCCGTGCGGTTGGCGCACGTTTTGGACAATGACAATCGGACTTATTTACCAGAGACAACCCACGTGGCCAGCAACATAATGATCCAAAGGCAACGGGGGGGCGCGGATCGTCAAGGGCCGCGAGGAGGAACGCCGTGTCGCACGTGGAGTGCCGCCGTCCGCGACCAGCCGGGGGAACGTCCCCGGGGCCCCCGGGGCCGATCCTCCGGAGCAGGCTCCGTCCACGCGGGGCCACAGTCGTCGGATCGGTGTGCCTCATGCTGTGCGCTGGACTGGTCCTCGGGGTCACCGGCGGGCGGCAAGCGGGCGGCACCACGACCGGAGGACCCCTCGGCGTCGCCATCACCTCCTACGACGGGGACACCGTGACCACGACGCCCAGCGAGTCTGCGCTCGCCGGCACCGATGTCACTTACGAGGTGACGGTCTCGAACACGACGGCGAGCACCCAGACGAAGGTGGTGGTCCCCGTCGACCTGCCGGCGAACTTCACCTTGCACAGCGGATCGGAGACGCCGAGCACGGGAGCCACGGTGCTCGCAGCCGGCGTCCTCACCTGGACGGTCCCGACCATCACCGCCGGGGCGTCGGACACGCTCAGCTACACAGAGACCAGCGACACCCCCGGTGCCCTCGAGCCGGACGCGACCGCCGCGTCGGTCACCAGCGACCAGAGCACCACGCCGAGCACCGCCTCGGCCTCGGTCGAGGTGATCCCGGCGGCCGACCTCTCAATCAGCGTCAGCGACGGCATCGACTCCATCGCGCCCGGAGCGTCGGACACCTACACGATCAAGCTCACCAACAACGGGCCATCCGAGGCCCCCGATGCGACCGTCACCGAGACCTTCGTCCCCGGATTCGCCGCGGCCTCCGACGCGGAATCCATCGGGGGGACGACTTTCAGCGATCTGGGTGGAGGCCAATTCCAGTGGACCGGCATCGATCTCGTCAGTGGCGCCAACGCGACGCTCACCCTCGTCGGGAACGTACCGTCGCCCCTCACTGCGGGCGGCGCGTTCGTGAGCTTGGCCACCGTCTCGCTGTACCCCGGTGAGGTCGACACCAACCCGCTCTACAATGCCGTCGACTCGGATGTCGTCACCGGCACCACGACCGGAGGACCCCTCGGCGTCGCCATCACCTCCTACGACGGGGACACCGTGACCACGACGCCCAGCGAGTCTGCGCTCGCCGGCACCGATGTCACTTACGAGGTGACGGTCTCGAACACGACGGCGAGCACCCAGACGAAGGTGGTGGTCCCCGTCGACCTGCCGGCGAACTTCACCTTGCACAGCGGATCGGAGACGCCGAGCACGGGAGCCACGGTGCTCGCAGCCGGCGTCCTCACCTGGACGGTCCCGACCATCACCGCCGGGGCGTCGGACACGCTCAGCTACACAGAGACCAGCGACACCCCCGGTGCCCTCGAGCCGGACGCGACCGCCGCGTCGGTCACCAGCGACCAGAGCACCACGCCGAGCACCGCCTCGGCCTCGGTCGAGGTGATCCCGGCGGCCGACCTCTCAATCAGCGTCAGCGACGGCGTCGACTCCATCGCGCCCGGAGCGTCGGACACCTACACGATCAAGCTCACCAACAACGGGCTGTCGCCCGTGACGAACGCGACGGTGGCGGACACGCTCAACGGTGGGTTCACCACACTCTTTGCCGTCAGTTCCATAGGAGGGACGGCGTTCGCGGCTCTCGGAACCGACGAGTTCGAATGGACGGGGATCAACCTGGCCAGTGGCGCCACGGCAACCTTCGACCTGATGGGGACCGTGTCGTCAAGCTTGTCGGCGGGTAGCCCGGTCGTGAACCTGGCCTCGAGCTCGTTGCCCCCGGGCCAGATCGACACGGACGCGTCCTCGAACGCCGTCGACTCGGACTCCGTGATCCTGGCCCTCCAGGCGATCAGTTTCACACCGGCGCCGCTCGGCGTCGCGGGCCAGTCGGCGACGCTGTCGGCGACCGGCGGTGGATCCGGCAATCCAGTCGTCTTCTCGGTGGATCCCTCGAGCGGCGCCGGGGTGTGCACCGTGTCGGGTACCGACGGCACGACGCTCCAGTACCAAGAGCCCGGCACGTGCGTCATCGACGCCAACCAGGCTGGGAATGCCAGCTACGCGGCTGCCCCGACCGTGACCGCTACGACCGCCGTCGAGCAGATCCCGACCTTCACCGTCGATTCGCCACCAACGACGGGAACGGTCGGGCAGGGCTACGCGTACGCGTTCACCGCGAGTGGTGTCCCCACGCCGACGTACTCGCTCGCTCCCGGAGCGCCGTCATGGCTCTCGGTCGATGCGACGACCGGCGCCCTGTCCGGTACGCCCCCGACCGGCACCACGTCGTTCACGTACTCGGTGATCGCCACCAACAGCGTCGGCCATGCCACCGCCGGCCCCTTCGCCGAGTCGGTGTCCACGACCACGAACGCCCGGCTCGCGGACATCTCGGCCGCGCTGTCGTGCCCGGCCACGGTGCAGGTGCGGAGCGAGGCGACCTGCACGCTCACGGTCGCCAACGCGGGCCCGGCCACGGCGAGGTTCGTCACGGCCGGCATCACCCTCCCGTTCCGGTTCTGGCGGGTGTCCACCACCGGCAGCGGTCTGTGGTTCGGCAACGCCGGGGTGTGGTTCGTCCGCACGCTGGCACCCGGTTCGTCGGCCTCCTTCGCGGTGACCTTCCGGGCCTGGGTACCGGGACGGGGATTGGTGGTGGGAGGCGGCCTATCGGGCAGCCCGGACCCTGACCATGCCAACAACGTGGCGGTGGCCACTGTCGACGTGACCCGACTTACGACGCCGACACCGCAGCGGCGCCTCTCATGGTGACCGACTCGCGACTCACGGCTCTCGACCTAGGATCTAGGACCCGGGTGATCACGGTCCCGCATCGTCAAACTGAGCGGCGATCCGTCAGGCTAGGCGTCGGGCCACCGCCTCGGCCTGAGCGCGGTAGCCGCCGCCGAACAGCACGGAGTGGACGAGCAGGGGGTAGAGCTGGAACAAGGCGACTCGATCCCGCCAGCCGGGACTCAACGGCCGCACCTCCGTGTAGGCACTGAGCAAGCGATCAGGCACGGCGCCGAAAAGGGCGAGCATGGCGAGGTCCTCCTCGGGGTGGCCGCCGTGGACCGACGGGTCGATGAGCCATGACCTGCCGTCGGACCCGAAGAGGACGTTGCCCCACCACAGGTCCCCGTGCAGCAACGCGGGGCCGCCCGGCGGGAGCAGCTCGCCAAGCCCGGCGACAACGGGGGCCATCGACTCCTCGAGGCCGCAGCGCGCTGCAAGCTCGCTGATCCGGGCCCCGTAGAACTCTGCGCCGTCGGGCCGCGCCGAGGGATCGACGCGGCAGGCTCCGATCCACGACGATCCTCCGCCCCAGTGGGGGAAAGGCGCGTCGTGCAGCGCCGCGAGCGCGCGGCCGAGGGACTCGTCGTGCCCAGGAGTGCGGCCCACCTGGTCGACCGCAGTCGTGACGAGAAGATCGTCCTCTGCAATCACGATGTCGGGGACGGGCGGAGCTCCCGGCACCTCGCTCAGACGCCTCAGCCCGTCGGCCTCGTCGAGCGAACCGGGACCGAGCTTGGCGACGAGCGTGCGTCCCCCGGCCTCGACAATCCACGCGTCGCCGTCGAGTCGTCTGGGCGGTCCGGTGGGACCGAGAACGCGCGCCAGACGCGTCAGCCAGCGCGCCGGAGGGGACGATGACTCGGGCATTCGAGCATGATGGCACCGTGACCGGATCGGCACCGATTGGCCTCGTGCTGACGCCCGGCGCCAGCGCGGGGCGCGACCAGCCCGCACTCGTGGCGATAGACCAGGCGGCCACGCAGCTCGGCATAGCAGTACTGCGAGTCGAGTTCCCCGGGCGCGCCGCGGGGAAGCGCCGTCCTGACCCGCCCGATGTGTGCATCCGAACGGTCCGCAACGCAGCGTCGGAGCTCGCCGACCGACTCCAGGTCCCGACGACCAGGGTGGCGATAGGCGGTCGCTCCATGGGCGGCCGGATGTGCTCCATGGCGGTGGCCGAGGGCCTGGAGGTGGCCGCCCTCGTCCTGGTCAGCTACCCGCTGCACCCTCCGGGACGGCCGGACCGACTGCGGACCGCCCATTTCCCCGACCTGGACCTGCCATGCCTCTTTGTCTCCGGTCGGCGGGACGCCTTCGGCACCCCCGCCGAACTCGAGGAGGAGACCGCGGCAATACCGGGAGCGGTCACGCTCGTCGTCATGGATGGGGACCACTCACTGCGGAAACGGGATTCCGAGATCGCCGCCATCGTCGCTCCGTGGCTGGCCGGTCTGACCTGATCACTGTCATATGGTGGCGGTGCCGGATGGGTCGGATTCGTTGACGACCTGCCGGTACGCGTCGACGTACGCATCCACCATGCGGTCGCTGCTGAATCGTTGCTTGGCCACGGCTCGAACCGTCCGCCTGTCGAATTGGCCGACTCGGTCCACCGCCTCAGCTGCCGATGCGATGTCGGACACCAGGGAACCTGTCGTTCCTTCGACGATGAGCTCTGACATTGAACCTCGGTCGAAGGCAATCACCGGCGTTCCACAGGCCATCGCCTCCACGACGGAGAGCCCGAAGGGCTCGTCGAAGGCGATCAGATGGAGTAGTGCGATGGCGCCGCCCAGGAACGAAGAACGGTCATCCGATTGGACGGGTCCAACGAACTGCACACGCTCGCCGTCGAGGCGTGGCACGACCTCGTTTTCGAAGTACGCCTGATCCTGAACGATCCCGGCAATCCGGAGGGGGAGGCCGGCTCTGGTTGCGACGTCGATCGCCTGCACCACCCCCTTGTCCGGGTGGATGCGCCCGAAGAACGCCAAGTAGGAACCCGATGCCGCGTTGAGGGCGAAGTCCCTCATGGCGATCCCGTGATGGATGGTGGCGACGTAGTCGAGGTCGGGATGCCTGTCGGAGTTGCTGATGGCGACATACGACGTGTGGTGGTTGTACTTGGCGTAGACCGGCACGATTCGCGGAGAAGAGAAGCCATGAATGGTCGTGATGATCGGAGTCGAGACCAACCCGGAGTAGGTGAGCGGCAGGAAGTCGAAGCTGTTGTGGATGATGTCGAACTCGGCTGCCTGCTCGAACACCTCCGAGACATGCAGGCACTCGGCGACCTTCGGGTCGATGTTCGGGTCCTCGGACCAGCCTCGTGGGATCACGCTGTGCAAACGGGCCGAGGTTTCTGAATCGCCTGAGGCGAAGAGTGTGACGTCGTGGCCGCGGGCTACGAGCCCCTCGGTCAAGAGCGAGGCAAACAGCTCCCACGGACCGTAGTGGCGTGGCGGGACCCGCCATGAAATCGGTGCGAGTACCGCAATTCGCACTGGGCCCTCAGCGCCCCAGCCCGAGGCGATCGGCCTTCTTCTCCCGCTCTTCCCTCTTCTCTCGTTTTACCTCCCTCTTCTCCTTGAGGGACTTGCCGGCCTTCTTTCCAGAGGGTCTCTGGGGGGATCGGTCAGGCATGATGTTCTCCAGTCGTTGGCGGGGGTGCGGGAGTCAATCGGGAATCGTTCTGAGAGCGTCGAGGAGTTCGTTCACGGGCACGGTCGCCACACCGATTGCGGCATCGCCGATCCCATAGGGAATGACCAGGGTGCCCGAGTGGAGGAGGGCGCCACAGGAGTACACGACATTGGGTACATAGCCGTCCTGCTCGTCATGAGCGGGGCTGAGGAGCGGCTCGCGAAGCCGACCGATGATTCGGGTGGGGTCGTCGAGGTCGAGCAGAACAGCTCCGATGTTGTAGGTGCGCATGGGACCGACACCGTGGGTGAGCACCAGCCAGCCCGAGTCGGTCTCAATCGGGGACCCGCAGTTGCCGAGTTGGACGATCTCCCAGGACTCGGTGGGTGTCTGGCATGCCAGAGCCGCTTCCCAACGACGCGGACTCTCCGAGTACGCGATCGTGTTCGACTCACGATCACATCGAGAGAGGGCAGCGAAGCGGTCTCCGATGCGGCGGGGGAACAGGGCAAGCCCCTTGTTGGTTGCCGCCGCCCCTACCATCGGCGAGGAGGAGAAGGTCACGAAGTCCTTCGTCTCGAGCAGTTGTTGGCAGATGTCGGCACCGTTGTATGCCGTGTAGGAAGCGTAGTAGGTGACGGTGGAATCGTTCTCGGTGAAGCGCACGAAGCGACCGTCTTCCATGCCTCCGACCTCGGCACTCATGGACGGGAGAAGGACCCGCTCGCTCAGCGACGTGCCGTGTTCGAATCGGACGGTGTAGCTCCGCTCGGCGATCTCACGTATGAGGCCGATGGTCCTTCTCGCCTGCTTTCGAGTGGCCACATGGTCCTCGAGCAATCTGAGTCGGCCCTCCATCTCCGCTTCGGTGAACCATGGACCCAGGTGACCGAGGACGTAGTCGGCATCGTCCCCGCTGCCGTCGAGCCGGGCGAGTTCCGACTTGAATGTGTCGGCCTCAAGCATCGCGGCGTCCCGATGTCCGGTCGTGGCAAATGTTGGTCTGGGGTCGAAGTCGACATCGCCTGAACCGGTGACCGTCCCCGTCCGAAACCCGATGGAGGAGCTGTGGCCATCGCCGATGGCCCGGACGCTCATGACGAAGCGCACACTGCCCGGGCCAACCTGGGACTGGTCGGGGTGCAGCACCATGCTCGGATTGCAGAGAGCGGCACCCTCGACGGCGTATTCGCTCGTGAAGGTGGCACCGAGCAGCAGACGGCGGATCGGGGACAGCTCGCGTCCTGGGGACAGGCGGTCGGCGAGCTCGTCAGCGTGCCGGAGAAAGGTGTCGGTCAGAGCGCGATGGCGCCCGTTGAACCGGGCGATCACGTCCTCGTAGCTCCGTTCCACTTCGTCGTCCGGGAGAGCCAAGAGGCGTTGCAACACCGCAGAGGATCGCGACTCCTGGTGGTCGAAACCCTCTTGACCAGGAACAAACAGTCGAGCCACCACGCGCGACTTGTCCGCCGCGATGTGAACCGGGCTGCGACGGGCCAGCCTGGACGCCTCCAGGGTCATTGCAAGACCCTCGCCACGGACCGTGCGTGCTGCAGGGTCGACAGGAGGGCCAGCGTCGACTCTGTGCCCTGGTTGCGATTCGCACCGCCCCGCTCCAGGCCGTCAAAGGCTCCGCCGGTGTCGGGATCCCACATGACGACGCCCTCGTCGTTGTTCCCGCCAAACCAATCTGCGGCCGCGGTCACGCCGTCCGGCCACCTTCGGTTGCCGTCGACGGTCCCGGCCCGGGCGCAGGCGTCGGCAAGCGCCGCCACCTCAATGGGCTGTTGGTCGAATCCAGGACCATGGTCGTCGGGACCACTGCCGCCGACAGGGGTTACCGACAGACAGCCGCGGGGGGTCTCGCGGTCGAGCAGCCATTCCAAGAGGTCCAACCCTCGGCGCAGGAGGGCCGGACGCCCAAGAGCGGAACCGGCCGCAATCATTGCTTCCGGGAGGGTGGCGTTGGCATAGGTGAGGCGCCGCTCGGGCCACGGCCACAGTGCGTCTGGGCCCGGACCGGTCATGGCGTCGGCGGCATCGGACAGCAGCGCACGCGCCGATGTGTTTCCGGGATCGACACCGAGAACCTCGGCGGCGCCCAGAGCCGCGAAGGCCATCGCCTTCGGCCACGTCGATCGCTGTCTCATCGATCGCCCCAGCGCGCTGGTGGCCAAGTGGCGTATCAGGTGATCGTCGCTGCGCGCGGCGGCGGTGCCCAACCCCCAGATGCTCCTGCCCCAGCAGTCATTGAGGGCTGGGCGATCTTCCCAGGTACCCCGTCTGTTCATTCGATTTCGGCACTTGCCCTGCCGATCCAACGCATCGTGAAGAAACCTCAGGCTCAGCAGCTCCAGTTCGTGTACCGCTGATGCGCCGTCAGGTTCGCGGGCAGCCACCACAAGCACGCGGGCCATGTCGTCGGTGCAGTAGCCGTGGTCCGGCCTGGGCTCGCGGTAGAGGGCGTGCTCGAAGGTCGCTCGCTCGTCGGTCATGTGGACGAGGTGGCGGAAGTCCGGCTGAGGAGTCTCCAAGAGCGGGCTCATACCAATGCGAGCCGTTGCTCGAGGAGGTGGTTGGCCAGGTGCAGGTACTCGCCCGCGACCACTGACCATCCGAGGCTCGGCGCCAGGCGGGAGGCCTCCGCGGCCATGTTGGCGGCCAGCTCGGGTCTGGTGAGGACCCTTCTCAGGGCACGCGCCATTGCATCGGGGTCATCGTGGTCGACCACCAGTCCGGCGCCGCTCGAGAGCAGTTCGACCGCGTGCGGGAATGCCGTCGCGACCACAGGTCTGCCGGCAGCGATGGCGTCGACGAGTACGCCCGACGTCACCTGCTCCTTGGAGTCATACGGCAGGACGACCACTTTGCTGGACTGGATCAGCGCCGTGAGCGACGCCACATCGCGATAATCGGCGTCGAAGCTGACGGAGGAAGAGATCCCGTGGCGCTCCGCCTGCTCGATGCGGTCTTGACGGTATGACTCTCCTTGAACGGCCAGGACCTTGGGGTGGGTCCGGCCGGACACCAGATAGCGCGGCCGCATCGGGAGATCGTGCAGAGTTCGCATCGACTCAATGACCCTCTCAATGCCTTTGCCCGGTCCGATGAGGCCCCAGGTCAAAATGACCGGGCGGCCCTTCGGGTCAGGCACGACACGTCCAGTAGGGATGGCTGCGCCGTGGGCAATCGTTTCCACTTTGGCGGCGTCCACCTCGAATCCATCGCACAGCCGGACCCGGGCCGCCTCCGTCATCACCACGACCCGGTCCGCCAGAGCGGCCACATCGTTCAGTACTGAGCGCTGATGTGGTGTCGGGTTCGTCAGGATCGTGTGGGCGATGACGATGCAGGGGACGTGGAGACCGCCCAGGACCTCGAGCACGTCGTCACCGTCGGTACCTCCGTACAGCCCGTATTCGTGCTGGACGACGGCCACATCGCATTGGTTCAGCGAGTCCACGCTCGCGAGCATGGAGCGCGCCGATCCGCTGACCATCTCGCCGATGACCCGATCGCCGTGCATTGACTGTCCGCCCCTGTCGACGACGCGCACGATGTTGACCTCGGCGTCGTTGGCCGCCAGCCCGGACGCCAGCGCAGAGGTGAACGTGGCCAGGCCGCACGCTGTCGGGGGGTACGAGCTGAGAATTCCGAAAGTGCGAGCGCGGCCATCAGGGCTTTCGATGGGCAAATTCGGGACGCGCACTTATGCTCCTCAAAGAGGCTCGGTCGAGGCGTCGAACCTGCACGGGGCGACGTCGGCCGAAGCGGCCATCCTGCCCAAGCGAAGCGACTCTCCCAAGGGGACGAGATAACCAGCATACAGCGGAGACCTATCGCCCGTACCGTCGACCCCAGGACACCGGCGCCGCGGGTTGCGCCCGGGGGTTCCCTCCGATGTGGAAGATCGGCCACCCGATCTCGGTTCTCCAGAGCGACTCGTCGGGTGTCTCGTTCGGCCCTTCGACGAGTCTCCCGAATCGGCCCTTCGACGCGAGCGTGTTCGGCTACGTACGTCGCAAGCGAGCCGAAGTCGCGGTCGATGTCGCTACGTTGCCCACGTGCACCGTGATTGCGAGCTCGTCATGTCGAGCTGGGTCAGCGTGTGTACCGGCAAAATCGTGAGCCTCCCCGTGATCTTCAACCAGTCGCCTCCCCATTGAGAAGCGATCCCCGCTGCCGGGGATCGCGACCCATAACCTTGTGGCGCCCTCAAGTACCCTTGGCCGACTTCGGCAAGTAGGGAGCCGCCGTGCAATCAATCAGATCGCTGGTGACGGCCGGCGCGCTGGCCTTCGCCGTGGCCATGGTCGCCACCGGCCCGGCGACAGCCGCGGTGTCCCACACGGGAACTTCGCCCCGGTCCATCGTCGATTCCGTCCAAGGTCGCACGCTCGGACCGGGATGGTCGGCGTTCGTGGTGGATCCGCCCTTCAAGCCCGCGGAGGTCGTCGAGACAGCCTCCGACGGCCCGCTCGGCGTGGCCTACTTCGCGTTCCCGACGGCCAGGGATGCGCAGGCCTTCGAGGCTCGGCCTTCGAAACTCGCTGTCGTCCAAGCCCGCGGCGTGAACCCTGTCGCCTACGTGCTCGCAGGTCAGGACGGATTCAACGCACAGAGCCTCAACAAGAAGTCGACCGTCTACACCTTCAAGGGTGGCGTCGGCATTTTCCTGCAGCAGGGGACGACCATTGTGCTCGGGACCTACATCGGCCCCCCGCCGAAGCACCGCGCGGGCTACGACCTGCTGTCGGACGGGCTGAGCCAAACGACCGAGAAGGCCGCCACGTTCTTGAGTTCCAAACCCGCGAGCACTCCGGCCTCTCCGTGATCCACAGGATGGAGCCATGTCAGAGCATGGAGCCCATCCTGTGGATCACGAAGATCCCGTGTTCAGGGACCGGTCACCGAGGTCCTGGCGAACCTAAGAGAGCCGGACCGATCATGTGTACGTCGTCTCGCTCCATGACGTCCTCAGGCGTGGAGGGGCACACTTCACGAACGAACTGAGCATGGCGCAGAAAAAAGGACCTTCGTCACTTCTTGGGCGGACCTTGGACTCTATGACGGATCCACGCTTTCTCCGACACTGACAGCACGGATTCTCAATGCAAAGGGGTACTCATGCAGCGGAAGTTCTTTGATGTTTTCGCCAGCGCCATCGGTGCTGTCATGGTGGTGGCCCTACTGGTCGCCGGCTCCCTGTTGATGTGGGGCTACAGCTTCGCCAACTCGAACGTGCACAACCAGCTGGCCGCACAGGACATCACGTTCCCGACCAGGGCCGAGTTCGCACACGCCAAGCCGGGCACGGAGATCACTCCCCAGATGTTGCCCTACCTGCTGAAGTACGCTGGGCAACCCCTGACCACCGGCGCCCAGGCTGAGGCCTACGCTGACCACTTCATCGCCTATCACCTCGCCGAGATGCCCTATAACGGCGTCTACGCCGCGGTGAGCACGGCCGCCCGGGCCAACCCGACGAACGCCAAGTTGGCCGCCGAGGTCCAGACGGTCTTCACGGGCACCACCCTGCGGGGTCTTTTGCTCGAGGCCTACGCGTTCAGTGTCATTGCAACGATCGCCTTCTGGGCCGGGATCGCAGCGTTCGTCCTCGCCGGCATCATGGCCGTCCTGGTTGCCTTCGGGTTCTGGCACGCCCGGCGGACTCCCGAAGATGAGGAACTCACTGTGCACCACGAGGAACTGACGGGCCGCAGCGAAGGGAACGGCGCTGGCCAGGTGGACAAGGTGGAGCCGGTAACGGTCTGAATCTTTCACGGCAGCGCAGGTTTTCGTTCTCCACCCGGTCCGATTTCGGGACCGGGTGGAGACGCGTCCGGGCATCCGTGGAACAGCTCCACCTGATCGGCAAGACGTTGAGCACCCCGGCATGCGAGCATGCTCGACGCTGATCGGAGGCTCGGATGAAGATCGACACCATGCTGGGCGGGCTGGAGGATGCTCCCGCCCATGCCCGCTGGCTGGAACGCCTCGGGGTGGACGGCGCATTCACCTTCGAGGGTCCCCACGACGTGTTCACGCCGCTGATCCTGGCGGCCGGAACCACCACAACTCTGGAGCTCGCCACCAACGTGGCCATCGCGTTCCCGCGCAACCCGGTGCAACTGGCCCACCAGGCCTACGACCTCCAGCTCCTCAGCCCACGGACGGTTCAGCCTGGGCCTCGGTTCCCAGGTCAGGGCCCAGGTGGAGAAGCGGTACGGCGCCTCGTTCGACCGCCCTATTGCCCGCATGCGCGAACTGGTCGGGGCCCTCCGCGCCATCTTCGCCAGCTGGGAGACCGGTGAGCGGCTGGACTTCCGTGGTGAGTTCTGGTCGCACACCTTGATGCCTCCCATGTTCAACCCCGGGCCCAACCCGTACGGCCCGCCATCAATCGCTCTCGGCGGGCTCGGACCCCAGATGATCCGGCTAGCGTCCGAAGTGGCCGACGGCGTGCTGGTGATGCCGTTCAACACCGCCACCCACTTCGCTTCGCGCAGCGTTCCTGCCATCGATGAAGGACTCGCACGCGGGGGTCGCGACCGCTCGTCGCTCGTCGTGACCGGCGAGGTCATCGTCTGCTGTGGGCGGACCGAGGAGGAGATGGAGACCGCCCGGGTGGCGGGTCGGTGGCTGCTCTCCTTCTACGCCTCCACCCCGGCATACCGCCCCGTGCTCGAGTCTGAGGGTTGGGGGGAACTCCAACCCGAGCTCAACGAGCTCTCCAAGTCGGGACGATGGGAAGAGATGCCCGGTCTCATCGACGACCGCATGCTTGCTGTCCTCGCCGCGGTGG
This sequence comes from uncultured Acidimicrobiaceae bacterium, assembly GCA_963824195.1. Taxonomy (GTDB): domain Bacteria; phylum Actinomycetota; class Acidimicrobiia; order Acidimicrobiales; family RAAP-2; genus Bog-473. The sequence continues at coordinate 27,248 of CAWGOJ010000015.1, forward strand.
GCTCGCCTAAAGAGGTGGCCCTCGACATCGCGGACCGATTCGGGGGACAGGTCGACCGGGTCGGTTTCTACACCCCGTACCCCATCAGCGAGGAGACCCTCGGGCAGATCGTGGCCGAGCTGACCTCGGCAGTCCCTCAGTCACTCTGAGACGAGCGGTAGCCCAGCCGGAGGTCATCGCCTCCGGCTGGGGCTTGTGTCTTCCGGTTGACCCGTTGTCATACGCTTGTGACAGGGGTTGAGGGTGATCTCTCCGACAGTCCTTTCGTATATCGGTTACTGGCCGGATTGGGACGTTCTCCTCTATGTCACGACCTCCCTTGGCGTCACGATCTGGAAAGCCGTGGCGGCCCTGGTTCGCCACGAGCTGGATCAGTAGGTAGGTGTGCAGTGGTCACCACGACTTCCATGGATGACTCTGGCGATCGCGGGTCGAGCCACGAACCGGATTGGAACGGCCATGGAGGGCACGCGGTCATCACTGCGGCGGTCGAGGTCGACGGTGTGTCCAAGCAGTTCGGTTCGACGCTGGCGCTCGACAATGTCTCGCTCTCCGTCGAGGCAGGCAGGGTGCTGGCGCTGCTGGGACCGAATGGGGCCGGCAAGACGACCCTCATACGGATCCTCACCACTTTGCTGGCCCCTGACTCAGGCCGCGCCAGAGTCGCCGGACTCGATGTGCAGAGGGACCCTAAGGCCATTCGGTCACTCATCGGGCTGGCCGGCCAGTATGCATCGGTCGACGAGATGTTGACGGGCCGGGAGAATCTTGAACTCGTCGGTCTCCTCTACCATCTGGAGAGGTCGGAGTACCGACGCCGGGCCCAGGACGCGCTCGAACGCATGACGCTCACCGGCGCAGGGGACAAGCCGGTCAAGACCTACTCGGGCGGGATGCGACGGCGGCTCGACCTCGCGGCAAGCCTCATCGGGCGGCCCCCGATCCTGTTCCTCGACGAGCCGACGACTGGGCTCGATCCACGGACGAGGAACGGTCTGTGGCAGTTCATCGAAGAACTCGTGGCAGAGGGAACGACCGTGCTCCTCACTACGCAATACATGGAGGAAGCAGAGCACCTGGCCGATGGCATCGTGGTCCTCGACACCGGGTGCGTCGTGGCCCAAGGAACCGCTGACGAGCTGAAGGACCAGCTGGGAGGCGACGTGCTCGAGATCAGGGTCACCGACGTGGCTGACCTTGAGCGGGCCGCCACGCTCGTGGCGGAGTTCGGAGACGTTGTACCGCGCCTCAATCCCGACCTCAAAGAGGTCAGTCTCCCGGTCAAGGGCAGCGCGAAAGTACTTATCGCCGCCGGACGTGCGCTCGACGACGGTGGTATCGCGCTCGATGACTTGGGGATCCGGCGACCTTCGCTCGATGATGTCTTCCTATCGTTCACCGGCCATCGGACGGCAACCGGCGAGGACGCCGAAGTCGGCGGCGGCAGCGTAGGTGGGTCGGATGAGTGATCTCGCCATTCAGCGGCTGAGCGCCCAGTCCACTTCCATGACCCCGGAGCTCGCACTCCGCGACATCATCGGGATGACCAAGCGGAACCTCCTGCGGATCATCCGTACCCCGCAGCTACTGGTCATGTCGATCGCGCAGCCTGCGATCATCTTGCTTCTTTTCCGCTACGTGCTCGGTGGGGCAATTCACATCCCTGGGATCAATTACGTTGACTACGTCGTCCCGGGCATCTTCCTAGAGGCGGTCCTGATCGGTGGGATGACCACGTCACTGGCGTTGGCTCAGGATCTCCAGGCGGGCATGATCGACCGCTTCCGCAGCCTGCCCATGGCGCGCTCGGCCTTCTTGGCTGGCAGGACGCTGGCCGACATCTGCCGGAGCATGCTGGCTCTGGTCTTCATCATCGGTCTCGGACTGGTTGTTGGCTTCCGGTTCAACAACAACTTCGGATCTTGTCTGGCTGGTATCGGGCTGATCATCCTTTTCGGCTACGCGTTCATCTGGGTGTACGCCGCGGTCGGCCTGGCCGTCAAGGATCCTCAGACGGCACAGGTCGCTGCGATCCTTCCAATGTTCGTTCTGTTCTTCGCGAGTTCGGCAGTCGTTCCCGTGGCCACCATGCCAGGTTGGCTCCAACCCTTCGCTCGCAACCAGCCGGCCAGCGTCGTGATCAACTCGGTGCGCGCCCTGTTCGAGGGCGGACCGCTGTCCCCGGATCTGTGGCAGGCCATCGCTTGGTGCCTGGGGATCCTCGCGGTCTTCTTCGTCGTCTCGCTGAATCTCTACCGCAAGGCGGCGGCCTAGCCTCGGGCGGTCCCGTGCTCGCTCTCCTCTTGTTCTAGGCAGTCAAGACGACCACAGGGGTTCGGACGCCGGTTCGCCGGGCGCCAGGTCCGCAACTGGATCGCCCGCCCGGACGGGACAAGCCCGTTTGCCCGAGGACGCAGGCGTTCGGAGGCAGTTTCCGTGGAGAATCATGATGACCACAGCCCTCTTGGTGGAGGACTGTCCCCTCGCGTTCAAACTGTGACCAGACCCCGCTCGTTGATGCCGCGAGACCAGCCATGCTCCGGTCCCGAGTCGAACCGTGCGTTGTTCACTTCCTATCGGCTGGTTGCCGGGAGCGGGCGGCGACTTGCGTGCCATTGGTCTTCGAGGTGGACCGTTCGGGGTGCTCCCGCAGCGCGCCTGCACGGCCGCGGCCTTTTCCCCACTAGTCTGGGTAGCTACAGAGCGACACGTACGCGGCCCTAACCCAGGCGACCGCACGGCCGTCGTGATGTCTCGAAGGAGACGGCGATGGCAATGAAGCGTGGTAGCAGTGACGATGCGGACCTCGTCAAGTTGTACCTGAGAGACATCGGGCGGTATCCGCTGCTCACGAAGGATGACGAGGCCCAATTGGCACAGGCCATGGAGGCCGGCCGCGAAGCGGAGATGGCTCTCGCCGATGCGGGGACCAGGCTGACACCGGCCAAGAAGCGCGAGCTGCGCCGGGTCCAGGCCACCGCCGCCGCCGCCGAGCAGACCTTCGTGTCGTCCAACCTGCGCCTGGTGGTGTCCATCGCCAAGAGGTACCAGGCGTCGGGTCTTCCGCTTCTCGACCTGGTTCAGGAGGGGAATCTCGGTCTCATCCATGCGGTGGAGAAGTTCGACTGGCGCAAGGGGTTTAAGTTCTCCACCTACGCCACGTGGTGGATCCGCCAGGCCATCACCCGCGGCATCGCCAACACGGGCCGCACCATCCGTTTGCCGGTCCATGCCGGAGACATGTTGAGCGGGGTCCAAAAGGCCCAGGGCCATCTCGAGTCAAAGCTCGGCCGCCAGCCCACCATGGACGAGCTGGCGGCGGAGACCATGCTGTCGTATCAGGCCCTGACCGATGTTCTTCGGTGGCGCTCCGAGCCCCTGTCGCTGTCCGAGCCGCTGAGCGAGGACGGAGATGCCGACCTGGGCGACGTGGTGGCTGACGCCAATGCCACGTCGCCCTTCGATCACGCAGCCGAGGCGCTGCTCGGTGACGAAATCAGTCGGCTGCTGGCACCCCTCGACGAGCGCGAAGCGACGATCCTTCGTCTGCGTTTCGGTCTCGATCGTGGTGAACCGCGAACCCTCCAAGAGGTGGGCGAGCACTTCGATTTGACTCGCGAGCGAATTCGTCAGATCGAGGCTAGAGCCATGTCCAAACTGCGTCACCCGTCATCGGATACCGGCGCCCACGATCTACTGACCGGATAGTTTGCCTTCGGCGAGCCGGCAACCGTTCTCGCTGAGGAGGGCGTCGGAATCCCCATTCGGCCGGGGGATGACCGCGAATCTGGTCGTGCCCGGACCGCAACCCGGATACAGACGCGCTCAATCAGGGGCTTCACGTTTCGCATCTTTGCTTGGCCTACAGGGCTTCCCGTGGCCAAGGTGGAGTTGGACTGGGTTCTCTCGGCTCCCCGGGATGCTGCAACGAACTCGAGTCGCGACAAGCTTGGACCGTTGGTCGCAGGTCAGTCCGGGATAGTCGGTCTCGGGGGCGCCTATGGCCCAAGTACCAAGGGGTTGCAGGACGTGCGCAGCCACCAAGTGACGCAGTCCTCTATCGCCACCGTCTGAGTCGTCGATGGCAAGAAGGTCCTCGATTCGACGTCGCCGGCGACTTTCGACGGTGTCCGGTTTGCGGTGCTCGCAGCGGTGAATGTGCCATCGCTGAAACCGCTTGTGCTCCGAGGTCTAGATGCCTCCGGAGCAGTCGTGTGTCCTCATCTCCCTTCATATCCACCGACCCGCAGTCGGTCATCCACTGACCGACTGAGAGCACCAATGACCCTGTTCGCGCAACGGTGGAACAATCTGTGACATGGACGAGCCGCCGGAGCTGCGATACAACGGACACTGGAGGATGGCTGTCTGGGCCCTCCGAGTGGGGTACGTCGGGCTGGCCGTCGCCGTTGCGGGCCTCATCGTGATGTCGTTGGGATCCACGCCGTGGGTCCTGGCCGTCGGGGTGATCATTTGGCTCGCCGCCGAAGCCGTCACGTTGGCGGGGTTCTTCTGGTCCCGGCACGAGTTTTCCGAGCCACGACCTGGGTACTGGTCGATGAGGTTCATGCTCATCCACGACACGGTTCACACCCAGTCGTCGGCCCAGCGATCCTGACGGCTCCTCCCTTCGGCGCTGCGTCCGCCGTGCGGCAGTCTCCCGTCTTGTCGATCCGACCGGGATGTGCGCGTACCGAGCGGGTGCGAAGGGTGGCCCCAGATCGCCGGAAGGCGGACGACTCAAGTGCCAGAGGAGCGGAGTGGGTAGTCCCGCCCCCGATACTCGTAGACAGGCACCACCCGTCCATCCGGTAAGGCCTGGACTCTGCTACACGCAACGTAGAGGTGCCTGGCTCCGTCCCCCATCACGACGAGAAGCTCGGCGGTGTCGGCCTCGACGTGATGCTCCCTTCCGTCTAATGGACCACCGTCGAGTACTGCGTTCCCCGCCGCCTCATTCATATGATGCGTCCCCGCATAAGGTTGATGGTATCCAGCTACGGCCCCTGCCCCTATCGCCGCCGGATATGTATGTACTGATGGTGATTTAGGGCAGAGGCATCTGCGCGATTGCGACTCCGCCCTCCGCTGCAGACCGAGCAGTCGTTACCGTTGGCCCCGACTCGCGGCCGGGCAACGGGTAAAGGGAGCAAATCATGGTCTCTTAACCGCCGGCAACGAATGCCACTACGACCGCATTGCGGCCGCGGCCGCTACGGAAGCGACTCCATCATGGTCAGCACCTCATCGCGTCGGTAGCCCTGCGACCGAGCGAAATCGAGGAACTCCCTCATTCGAGCAACGACGGCGCCGCGCTCTGGCGTGCCGGCGACGACGATGGCCCGACCTCGACCAAGCTCCAACAGCCCCTCATCTCGAAGGACACGGAGAGCGCGCAGCACGGTGTTGGTGTTGACGCCGAGCACGGCGGCAAGATCCTTGGCCTGGGGAACGCGATCGCCTGGGCCTGCTTCACCCTCGGCGATGGCTCGCCGGATCTCCGCGGCAACTTGATCGTGGAGAGGCATCGGATCAGAACGGTCAACTTCGGTGAGGACAAAGGGGTCTGAGGCACTTTCCTGCGGCGGCTTGACAGATCTCATAACACCAATGATAGTAGCGTTAGGGTTGTTGTCCAGAGTCCAATGATGACCGGTCGCAGTTTCGGCTGATTGCGAGGAGCTGTCCATTTGAACTGGACTGACCTGTGCGTCAGGCGCGGTTGCGACGTCGGCCGTTCTTCAACAAGCTGACGAACACTCGCACCACGCTGAGACTCGCCAGGATGATCAGGGTCGCGTCGTATGCTGGGACCCACCGGACTTGGTCACCCTTTACGACGTAGACCCCGACGGGAAGGACCAGGCCACCGAATCCCCCGCCTGTGCCGGTTGGCGGCTGACTATCGGGTGGGGCGCCATTCGCCGGCTCCGCTGTTTCGACGGCACGGGCGTGCCCTGTGGCCGGTGGCTTGATCGGCCCTTCACCGCCTCCGCCCCCACCCGCAACGAGTGCAACGGGAATGATAAGAAGCCCTTCCCGCTCATAGGCAGCACCAAAGGAGCGTCGCACCGATAGATTCTCAGCCATTCTGTCCAGCAGCTCTCGGGTGTTCACAGCTCGACCTTCCTTTCCTTCCAGCCCCGTTGGGCGATTGTGTCGTTGTGAGATCGCCCGCCCGGGCATTTGGCTCACGCAGGCCGACCGTAGACCGGTCCGGTGTCACCGTCACATCCCTGGCCCGACCGTGGCAGGGTGAACCGGGCGGAAGATCTTGTGGGCGCGTTGATCCCGGACGCGCCCGATGACGCACTGCTCACGCTCGAAGACTTCGCGCCGCCCCCTGCCCGCCCCGAGCCAGGGGTCCCATTCGCACTGCCCAGGGGTTGGTCTGGTGCGCTCCCTCCCGGTCTTCTGGGGCAGGCTTGGTCGTAATTTGATTTGGAAGATTGGACTTGTGTCTTGGGACCCCTCGCCGATGAGGAGTCTCGAAGTTCATCGAGGGCGACGTGGAGCGATACGCGAAGAGAGGGTCAAATCAGGCGAGACCCGGACGGCGCTCGACGGATCGCCTGTGAGCAATGAGCGCTTGGGCCGACTCCGGGTGTACGGCGCCGAGCGCCTTGCGGAGCCCGATCCTGAGCTCCTCGTCACGTATCGCCAGGTATTGGTGGAAGTCTGAGTCGCATGCACGCGATCGAGCTTGTCTTCGCCTTTGGATGGGCGGCCTTCTGGATCTACTGGCTCGTGGCGGCCTTCTCCATGAAGAGGGGCCGCGTCCCTTGGTCCCGCGAGCTGCGTATCAGGGCGGTGATCGTTGTCGGCGCGATCCTCTTGCTCCGCTTGGGAGCCTTCCGAGACGAGGGCCTCAACTCGGACCTATGGCGCGCTGGCCTCGGGCTCCTCTTCTTCGCGCTCGGGTTGGGGTTCGCGATCTGGGCCCGCGTACATATCGGGCGCAACTGGGGCACACCGATGTCACAAAAGGCCGAACCGGAGCTGGTGACCAGCGGCCCCTACCGCCTGGTCCGGCACCCCATCTACTCTGGCATCCTGCTCGCGGGTGTTGGCACCGCGGTGGCGTTGAGCTGGCTTTGGCTGATCGCTGTGGTCCTGGCCGGGGTCTACTTCGTCTATTGCGCGACAGTCGAGGAGCGCTACCTGACCGAGCAGTTCCCCGACACCTACCCGGTGTACAGGCACTCGACCAAGATGCTCGTGCCCTTCGTCCTCTAAGCAGACTGGGTCGGCTGTGTCCCGGCGTTCATGTGGGGGCACGCCCCGAAGATTCTCTGGTTCCGTCGGTGTCCACTTCGCGCAAAGACCTACTGGATGAAACCATTTCGTCACGCTCTGCACAGCTGACGGTCACATGGGGGGTCTAGGTTTGCTCAGGCGGTGCGGCCGACGCCTCGTCCCCGAGGCCTCAATCCGAGGGGCGGCATGCCGGCCGATTCACAGGCCAGTCACGGTCGGGTGCTGCCATCGGACATGAACAAGGGGGCACCCTCCGTGACGACTCCAGACCTCCACAACATCGACTGGGCCGCGGTAGCGGCGAGGGCCAGGGCAGACCTCGGTGACGAGCGGGTCGCACACTTCAGCGAGCACTTGCGGACGACGATCATTGCCACCGCCGCCAAGCTTCGTCTTGGGGAAGGCTGGGGCAATCGATTCGGAGACCCGTCGACCCTGGACGAATGACATCTGTCTCCGCTTCGCGTAAAGACCTTCTGAAGGAAACCGCCGCGTCACGCGGTGCACAGCGGATCTTCAGATCATTGACATACGGTGCGTATCACGCGACGCGGCCGGCGCCCGGTCCCCGATCCCCCCCGGGGGTGGCGCCGGCCGAGTCGCGGCCACGCTCAGTCGGAACCCGGCCTCGCCAAGCGTAGCGGCGGCACTTCCGCGGCCTTATCCCTTATCCCTTGACGTGTTGGTAGGGGATAGGTGATAAGGCCGCCCGCAACGTCCCGCCCGCCACATCTGCAGGTGCCCCACTTCACACCGGATAGTGGATCAGAGGGATGGGGAAATGTGCGCCGCACCAAAGAGCGCGGCGCTGGTCACCACTTGTTGCGATGCACTACCTGGTCGAAGGGACGTCGGTCTAGCTTCGTCATCGGCCTCAGGGGTCGGTCGGCCGGATAGCCGAGAGCAATCATGTAGGCGCATAGGTGGTCTGCCGGTATGTCGAGAATGCGTCTGCACGCCTCTTGGTCGCCGATCGCAGAATGCCCGCTACCGATACCCAGGTCGGTAGCGGCCAACATCATCACCATGGTTGCCTGTCCCAGGTCATACTGATCAATCGTCCGATAGCGCTCGGACTCGGGCTCGGGCAGAACGAGGACAATCGCAGCCTTCGCGGTCGCCACGTGGCTGGCACCCACCCAGACTGTCGAAAGCTCCTGTAGCTGGTCCGGAAGTGTCACGAGGACGAAGTCCCACTTCTGACGATTTGACGCCGAAGGAGCGCGGCGTCCAGCCTCAAGTATTCGATCGAGGTGTTCCGGAGCTATCGATCGATCGTCGTAGGAACGTACATTGCGGCGAGCTCTGATCGCGTCCCATGTCTCCATGCCATCGAGGCTAGCCAGTCCCGGTGTCGGACCAGTCACAAGCGAGAGACTTTCGACCACGCACCGTTCGCGCCACCTGCCCCCGTTCGCCGAGAAGGGGTCGTGGCTCCGCTCAAGGAGGCGGCTCGCGTTCAAGCTGCAACGTGCTGACGCGTGCAACTAGCGAACAACCAATACTGGCAACCGCCCAAGGTGAATGACCTTGTGAGCCGTGCTTCCCACGAGGAGGACTGTCAGATCGCTCATCCCCCGAGAACCCATGACGATCACGGACGCGCCGAACTCCTCTGCTTCTTCGAGAATCTCCGCCACCACTAGGCCCGATAGGGAGGCACGGACCGTCCCGGTCGCATTGACTCCGGCAGCACCCAGGTCGGCAACGGCTAGATCGACAAGCGCGACAGCGTGATCGTGCTCCTCACCGGGGACGAAGCCAGCACGGCCTATGAAAGTGGCCTTCTCTGACATGAACGACATGCACCTGGCCTGCAGAAAGCTGTGCCAACTCCTTCGCCCCTGCGAGCGTCTTGGTGTCATGTTGAGATCCATCCAGCGCAACCAGGATGTGCTCGAACATCATGATCTCCCCTCGGGAGCGTTCTTCCGCCGAGATGGCCGGCCAGTTCGAGTTCGGCTAGAGCCTGAAGTCCCACCTACTGTTAGGTCGGTGTCAGTGGTGGACCCCAAGTCCCACACCTAAGACGCTTCCCAGTCGCTCTGACTGGACAGCCCGAAAAATGGATCTGAGGCTCTGGGCTCAGTTTCCAGGCGGCCGGTAGAGGGTCTTCTTGGCTGCTGCAGCGTCGACCTCGGTCGCCGTGAGGAGCGCCACCGTTCGCGTCGCGGCACCACCACCGGCATTCACAGCCAACGCCGCCGCGGCTGCGGATGCGGCGTCGGGCATGTCGGTGATGACATAGGCATCAGTCTCGCCCAATGCAAAGTGGAAGGATTCGATCGTCCCACCCAAGCTCTTGATCAGTGCCGTGGCGGCAGCAACTCGAGCCGATCCGCCCTCGGCCTTCAGGCCCTTGACGCCGTCCAGGGTGTACTTCACTTCAAGCAAGTACTTCGGCATGATGCCTCCTAATCGTCCTTGATCGCCGAAGCTACTCTGAATAGACCGGGTGTGCTCCATAGACGGGGTGTGCTCCGGGTGTGGAGTTGACCCATCTCCATGGGCACCGGTGCTCCCATACGTTCATCGACCCTGCCTCCGAGGTTTCGGACCTGCCGACGGACTGGGATGCGGGGTCGTCGAAGGCGTAGGTGCGGCATTTCGGCGGCCTTATCCCTTATCCCTTGACGTGTTGCTCCGGAGGGCCATCTGAGTTGTCCACGCAGTGTTGCCGTTGGTCCGTCTTCATTACGGCCCGTGGATCGCCGTCTTTCCCGGTGGTCCCCACTTGACTGCAATCGGATTGCCAGGTCCATCGACGCCGCTGGAGCTCTGATGACCGACCGCCCGACCCCGCCACCTCGCTGCCAGCAGGTTCGGCGCATCAGCACAATTCCCCCGGTCGTTACGGATGTGTCGGCTGACCATCGTTGCTGACCTAACGGCCCGCGCTGACCTCCAGGCCATGAGCCTGCGTCGGTGATCAGGCGCTTTGTGGCTGGGCGCCCGCGCCCAATGCGACTGCCCGTTGGACATCGGAAGAGCTGATGGTGCCGCACACGCGGCCATTGGCGTCAAGAATGAGCGCGGGGTGCCCCTCTTTCGATGCCATGCGCTCGAGCAGCGCGCTCATCGGCTCCTCCGGGCGCGCCACGGGGATCGCATCGAGCGGAATGGCGATCTCGTTCGAGGTGGTGGCAGGACGTCGTTCGAGTGGGACGGCGTTCACCGCCTGCGCTGTCACCACCCCGGCTAGTCGGCCGCTCTCATCGGCGACCGCCGCGACATCGCCGCGGTACACCCACAGCAACGCGGCCATGTCCGCGACGGTAGTGCGGTTCGGCACGCATGGCAGAGCGGCTGTCATGACTTGCCCTACGGTCAAAGTGGCCATGGCGGCCTGCACCAAGGCGTACTCCTCTTCTCCTCGCGCAGCGAAGTAGATGAAGAGCCCGATCAAGAGCGGCCAAATGGCAACGATGCTGCCGGTCGATACGAAGGCTAAGAGTCCGAGCACAATGAGCACGACGGCAAAGGCGCGGCCAGCGCGTGACGCCGTCACCGAGGCACGGAATCGGTCGCCTGAGCGTCGCCAGAGCGCCGACCTTAGGATTCGACCACCGTCGAGTGGGGCGGCCGGGATCAAGTTGAAGACGGCAAGTAGGAGGTTGATCTCCCACAGCCATGACAGCACCGCGACGAGGAGCCCGTGACCACCGGTTGCGACAACGACCGAATGCGCGGCCCCGAACAGCACCGCCAACGAGAGGCTGACAGATGGGCCTACCGCGGCAATGCGAAAGTCCGCCCCGGCGGTGTGCGCCTCGCCCTCAAGCTCAGAGATGCCGCCGAACGCGAACAAGGTAATGGACCGCACCCCCACGCCATTGTGTCTGGCCACGAGGCAATGCGACATCTCGTGGGCCAGCAGGCAGCCCAACAACACCACGGCGGCGATCACGCCGGCAATCCAGTCGGCCACATCGGGGTGCCCAGAATGGGTGGGTAGGACATACGCGCCCACACCCCACGCGAAGTAGGCGAGTATCACCGCCACGCTCCAGTTCACGCCAACCGCAATCCCGTCGACGGTGCCGATTCGAATGGTCTGCCTCATCGGTGCGGCCTCATGATCGACCTTTGTCATTGCACATTGGGTACCCGGTGGCGGATGCCTCATGAGCGCACTCCGCTGACTGCTCTCGCGGAATCAGCCACGCACGGAGAGGACTGCCGCCTGGCGTCCGATCTCCCGGATCAGGGCTCGGAGAGGCACCCGTGCTGCCGTCTTGCTCCTCCATCTGGCACCTTCTGATGTTTGGGTTCTGCGATCGATGGGATGCCGAGGTCAGTCCTCAACCAGCATCCATTTCAACGATGGTTCTCTCATAGGCGCACGAACAGGGTCCAAGGTCACATGCGGCCCTTTGTCGCCGGGCACTATCGGCAGGATTCTCAGAGACCGGTTGGATACGTCTCCGGAGGCTCCCCCGCGTCCCAGAGCGACGTGCGCTCAAGGGGCTCGACCGCCCTGGTGCGATCGAGGTGGATCACCGCGTCGAACTGCTCGCCGAGACGGGCGTGGAAGTAGTGACTCCCACGTTCGGTCTCGGGGCGATAGATGACCCCGATTGCCCGCTCTAAGCGCGGGACCACCATTGCATCGTGCACCGCCGGATCGGCCAAGTCCAACCAGAAGCGGTCGGCTTTGGCGTCGTGCAGATACGACTCATGGCTATCGGTCATCGCAGGACGCACTCGCTTGCGCTCAGATGGACCGCCCCATTCCGTGGAGGCCGTCACGGTGCCGTCATAAGTGGTGAACCCGATCAGGGCGCACTCGCCCGCGTACCGTTGCCGGGCCAGTTGGCCGACGTTGAGCTCACCATGAGCTCCCATCTCGGTGGAACGAGCGTCGCCCACGTGCGAGTTGTGCTCCCATACCACCACCTTCGCACGGCCGAGTTGGTGATTGAGGTGCTCAGCAAGCGAATCGAGCGTTGCGGCCATGTGGCGATCACGGAGGTTCCACGAGGACACGTCAGCCCGATACATCTGCTGGTAGTACTCCTCGGCATCGCGCACCAGAAGCGCATTCTGCTCAGCGAAGAAGAACTCGTCATCGGCCACCCATCCGTCGCGCCGGAGGTATCCCTCCGCTCTTCGCCGCAGCTCGATGAGCTGTGTCACGACTTCGTTCTCGCATGGGATGGCGCCCGAGTAGGCTAGGGCATAGCCGTAGGCCTGTCCCTCTCCACCGATATGGTCGAAGCATGAGTAGCGGGCCCGAGCCCGTGTGGCCTCGCTCGGATCCACTTGGTCGAGGTACCTCACCACCGCCTCCATCGAAGCTCGGAGGCTGTAGAGGTCCAAACCGTAGAAGCGCGCCTTGAGCGCTGGGTTTACGCAGGTGTCATTACGAGCGCGGAGCCATTCCACAAAGGCCAGGACATCGCGGTTCCGCCACATCCAGGCCGGGAAGCGCCGGAAGTCGGAGAGTGCCGTATCGGCGTCAGCGTCGTTTGAGAGCCCCATGGCGTAGCGGTTCACCCGGTAGGCATCAGGCCAGTCTGCCTCAACCGCTACGGCATTGAATCCACATACATCGATGAGATGACGAGTGATGCGGGCCCGCTCCGCGTAGAAGTCGTGAGTCCCGTGAGAGGCCTCGCCGATGAGGACGAACCTTCGATCGCCCACGAGATCGAAGAGCGAGTCGTAGTCATTCTGAGCACCCGCGATCAAGTGAAGATGGCCCTCCAGCGTCGCGGAGATCGACGTGTCAACCATGTGGACAGTCTCGACAGCATCCGGTCGTGGCGACAGGGACGAAGGTCACAATCACTCACGGCCGGTGCGAAGGGATGATCGGGCCCTGCTCTGACCAGGCGTGCCCTCCGATACGACACTGCTGCTTGACGACGGGAGCGCGGGGCGAAAAGGGCGCCCCCGGCAGGACTCGGACCTGCGCCACCGGCTCCGGAGGCCGGTCTGGATTGTCCAGTTGGTCTAGTCAGTCCCCCGCAGTCCTTCTGAACAGGGCCTCTAATCCGGGTCGTTCCCTCCAGTCCTCTCCGTAGTCCCAATTTGATTGCCAAATCGGATTGCCAAAGATCCGTCCGCAACCTCGCTGGCCGGTGTCCGACCAACCACCCTCGAGGATTCGGCGCGGGTTGATAGTTGGCCAGATCCGAGCCGACCGTCCCTCCTCTGTCCCTCTGATTCCCCGTCGAACGAACACTGCGGGTGTTAGGTCGGTTCTTCGCTTCGCCTCGTGGCATCCACGAGCAGATCCAGTACGTCACCGATCGTCCGCTCTCGGCCAAACTTCTCTCCCAGAGGGAGCTCGGTCTGAATCGAGTAACGGTTGCGACGGCCGTCTTTGTCCTTGACGACGTAGCCGGCACCGATGAGGTCGTCGACGATGCCGAAAGCCGTGCGCTCGGTGATGCCCAGGGCGGCTGCGATGTCACGCAGCCGCATCCCAGGGTCGTGAGCGATGCACACGAGCACCCGGGAGTGATTGGTCAGGAAGCCCCACTCCGCCATACCTCAACCCTAGTTGGTCGATTCCGGAAACCTATTGCAAGTATTGGTCGAACCGGTCTATCGTCGTCGAAGGCACTGAGGCTCGGCCGCCGCTGACGGCCACGTGCTTGGGCCCACGAAAGGATCCTGCCATGAGCGAGGATCATGTCCACGTCGTCTTCGGCACGGGCCAGGTCGGAAAAGCCCTCGCCGCACACCTCTTCAGCCTGGACCTTCCGGTGCGCGCGGTGTCGAGGAGCCGGCCCGGCACGCTGATCGAAGGGGTCGATTGGCGGGCCGCTGATGCGACCGATCCGGAGGCGGCCATCGACGCAGCAAAGGGCGCGGCGGTCGTCTACCAATGTCTCAACGCCCCCTACGCCGAGTGGCCGAAGCTGTTCCCTCCGCTGCAGCGGGGGGTCCTCGGTGCGGCCGAGCGCTCCGGCGCGCTCTTGGTCACGCTCGAAAACGTCTACGCCTACGGGCCAACCCACGGTAAGCCGATGACCGAGGATCTGCCCCTGGCGGCAACGACGGTCAAGGGCCGTGCCCGTGCAGCCATGACACGGGAGCTGCTGGCAGCCGCTGACACCGGTCGGGTCCAGATAGCGATCGGGCGTGCATCGGACTTCTTCGGTGCGGGTGTCACCGAGAGCACGCTGGGCGAGCGGGTCTTCGCCAACGCCGTGGCCGGCCGGAAGGCCGACTTCCTCGGCAACCCCAACCTGCCCCACACCTACAGCTACGTCCCCGACATCGCGGTCGGCCTGGCCACCCTCGGCACCGATGCCCGGGCGGTCGGAGAGGTCTGGCACCTCCCCGGGCCAGAAACCGTCACAACCAGAGCGCTCCTCGACCTCGTCGCCGGCGAAGTGGGGCATCCGGTGGCGGTTCGCTCGGTGCCCAAACTCGTCATGCGGGCCCTTGGCCTGTTCAATCCGACCATGCGGGCACTGGTCGAGATGACCTACGAGTTCGACGAGCCGTTCGTGCTCGACACCACCAAGTTCGAGTCCACCTTCGGCGCGGGCGGCACCCGCCTTGCCCACGCGGTGACGGAGACCGTCAGTTGGTATCGCGCTCAGGGGAGCGAGAAATGACGGACCTTGAGCAGCCCGCAACCGAGCTGAGCCCAACGGTCGCCTGGAGCCGAAGAGTCCGCCGAGTGGGTGGCTTCATCCAGCTGGCCTTCGCCGCCCTCTGGCTGGTGCGGGGCAGCCTCAACCTGCACGGCGCAGTCAAGCTCGCGCTGGTCGGCGTCTTCGGCGTCATGGTCCTCGCCGTGCTGGCCTACGGCATCCGGGTCACGGCCGGGACCGGTGCCCGTCCATCGGGTGCAGAGGCGAAGCGGATCGAGCGATCCGTGACCGTCGCCACGATTATCGAGCTGGTCGCGGCCTTCGTCCTGCCGGTCATCGTCATCGCCGCCGGCCATTCGGACTGGGTGCTGCCGTCGATCGCCATCACAATCGGACCGCTTCTGCTCTGGCTCGACCACGTGGTCCACATCCCTCGCTACCGCCCGGTGGGCTGGGCGCTGACCGTCGGACCCGTGATCCTGGTCGCCACGATGTCGGGTACCTCCCTGGCCGCCACGACGGGTATCGCCGCGGGCGTGCTGCTCTTGGGAACCGCCGCCGCCGGTTTCCACGACCTTGCCGGCCTACGAGCTTCCGGCCTGTCGAGGACCGTGCAGCTACGCCCGCAGATTCCGTGACCGGCTTCCGACCCTTTTTCAACCCCGCCACCGGCGAATGGATCGAGTACACCGACCTGGTCGAGGACAGCGATGGGGCCTACGTCCGGTTCGACTGGCGCAGCGTGCCTGGTGGCGTGATCACCGAGCACGTCCACCCTCATCAGGAGGAGCGCTTTACCATCGTTCAAGGTGAAGCCCATTTCACCTTGAACGGTCGGGCACTGGTGGCCCGGGCGGGCGAGACGATCGTCGTGCCGCCCGGGGCCCCTCACTCCGAAGGGAACACCGGATCGGTGGACATCGAGGGCATGGTCGAGCTGCGGCCGGCCCTGCGCACCAAGGAGTTCCACGAAGCCCTGGCCGGGCTCGTCAACGACGGCAGGACGACACCCAGAGGCGCACCAAAGAACCCCTTGCAGCTCGGAGCGACCTTCTGGCACTTCCGGCACGAAAGCAGAGCGACATCGCCGCCCATCTGGGCACAGAACATGTTTCTTCCGCCCCTGGCGGTCCTGGCGAGGGTCTTCGGAGTCCAGCCCTACTACGAGCGCTGGGACAGCCGAACAGGCTGAACACGCAGAGCACTCGTTGCCGCACCTGACGCCCGGCGAACGAGGAAGTGTGCACTTCCACCGTCTCGAAAAACGGCGCCCCCGGCAGGACTCGAACCTGCGCCACCGGCTCCGGAGGCCGGTGCTCTATCCGCTGAGCTACGGGGGCGGGTGTGCCCGTGCCGGTGCACGAGCAGGGAACGATCGTAGTCCTCGCCCACCCGCACCGGTCCCGCCGTCGCCGAGATGCACGAACGCTGCCGTATCCTGCATCTCCATGCCGACGGATCACGACGTCGCCACCGCACCCCTGGAGCGCCACCTCCTCTCGCGCACCGCCGCCGTCGACGAGAAGGGCCACCTCCACGTCGGCGGCCTCGACCTCCTGGAACTGGCCCAGCAGTTCGGGACCCCGCTGTTCGTCTACGACGAGGACCATCTGCGCCGTGCCTGCCGGGACGCCGTGGCGGCCTGGGGGGACGGCGTCGCTTACGCCACCAAGGCCTTCCTGTGCCGGGCCATGGCCCGGCTGGCCCACGAGGAGGGCATGCACCTCGACGTCGCGTCCGGTGGCGAGCTCCATGTGGCGCGCTCCGCCGGCGTGCCCGCGGAGCGCCTCGTGCTGCACGGCAACAACAAGTCGACGGGCGAGCTGGCCGCCGCCCTCGAGCACGGCGTCGGCCGCATCGTCGTGGACTCCTTCGATGAGATGGCCCGTCTCGGCGGCCTGCTGGAGTCGTCCCCGCCGACACCGACCCGACCTCGGGTCCTCGTCCGGGTGACGCCGGGCGTCGAGGCACACACCCACGAGTTCGTGCGCACCGGGCAGGAGGACTCCAAGTTCGGCTTCTCCGTCTCCTCGGGTGCTGCGGCGGAGGCGGTCGCCGCCCTCGAGCTCCTGCCCGGTGTCGAGCTGGTGGGGGTGCACGCTCACATCGGCAGCCAGGTGTTCGACGCCTCCTCCTTCGAGCAGGCGGCCGAGGTGCTCGGCGCGTTCTTCGCCCCGCTCGGTCTGCCCGAGCTGGTCGTCGGCGGCGGGCTCGGAGTCCCCTACGTCAACGGCGAGACGGCGCCGACCCAGGCCGAGTGGGCGGAGGCCACGCGTGGCGCCTGCGCCAGGGCGGGCGTCGACCCGGCCACCCGGATATCGGCCGAGCCCGGGCGCTCCATCGTTGCCACCGCGGGTATCACCCTCTACACGGTGGGCACGGTCAAGCACCTCCCGGGGATCCGTACCTACGTGAGTGTCGACGGGGGCATGAGCGACAACCCGCGGCCCGTGCTCTACGGCAGCGGGTACGAGGCCTTCCTTCCCCGGTCGGCCACCGCACCCCGCCCGCGGCCGGTGCGCGTCGTGGGCAAGCACTGCGAGAGCGGCGACCTCGTGGTGCCCGACGCCTACGTTTCCGACGACCTGGAGGTCGGCGACATCCTGGCCACGCCGGTCACGGGCGCCTACGGCTACGTGATGGCCTCGAACTACAACAAGGTGCCGCGCCCTGCCGTCGTCTTCGTCTCGGAGGGCATCGCCCGCATCGCCGTGCGCCGGGAGACCCTCGAGGACCTGACGCGCCTCGACGCCTGAACGCGCGCGTGCCGAGCAGCCCGGTGACGACGCGGGCAGCCTGTACCGTTTGGAGGTGACCGCCGCCAAGGCCAGCGCCCGCGCCAACGCCCCGGAGGGCGCGGGCGCCATCGACCACCCGCACGCACACCCGGCGCCCACCGTGCGCGTGGCGCTGCTCGGGTGCGGCAACGTGGGCGGCGCGCTGGCCGAGATACTCCTCGGCCGGGCCGAGGACGTCGCCGCCCGTACCGGCATCCGCCTGGAGCTGGTCGGGATCGCCGTGGCCAACCCGGACAAGCCCCGCTCTCCGGCCATCGACAAGGAGCTCATCGGCACCGATGCCGCCGCGCTGGTCGCCCGGGACGACGTCGACGTCGTGGTCGAGCTGATCGGCGGGCTCCACCCGGCCCACGAGCTGATCGAGACGGCGCTGCGCAACGGCAAGCCCGTCGTCACGGGCAACAAGGCGCTGCTGGCCACCGCCGGCGCGGAGCTGGCCGAGGTGGCCGCCGCCGCCGGAGTGGACCTGCTCTACGAGGCGGCCGTGGCCGGTGCCATCCCGGTCATCCGGCCGCTACGCGAGTCCCTCGCCGGTGAGCAGATCCTGCGCGTCATGGGGATCGTCAACGGGACGACCAACTACATCCTCACGCGCATGGAGGAACAGGGCGACTCTTACGACGATGTGCTGCGCGACGCCCAGGAGCTCGGGCTGGCCGAGCGGGACCCCACGGCGGACGTGGAGGGCCACGACGCTGCGGCCAAGGCCGCCATCCTCGCCGCCCTCGCGTTCGGGTCGGACATCGTCGACGCCGACGTGCACCGCGAGGGCATCACCGGCGTCAGTACGGCCGACGTGGCCTACGCCAGCCGGCTCGGATACTCCGTGAAGCTGCTCGCCATCGCCGAGCTGGTCGACGGCGGGCCGGAGATCTCCGTACGCGTGCACCCGGCCATGGTCCCCAGGGCGCACCCTCTGGCGTCGGTGCGCGGCGCCTTCAATGCCGTCTTCGTCGAGGGCGCCGTCAGCGGCGAACTCATGCTCTACGGGCGCGGGGCGGGCGGCGGGCCCACCGCGAGCGCCATGCTGGGCGACCTGGTCGACGCGGCGCGCAACCTGCTCGCCGGCGCCCCCTCGCCGGCCCCGAAGCGCACCAGCACGACGGTGCGGTCCCAGAGCGACATGCGCTCGGCCTTCTACCTGAGCATGGACGTGGCCGACCGGCCCGGCGTCCTGGCGGCGGTCGCCAAGATCTTCGGGGACCATGACGTCTCCATACGCGCCATGGAGCAGGTCGGGCTGGCCGAGGAGGCCCGGCTGATCTTCCTCACCCACGTGGCCCGCGAGGGTGACCTGCTCGCCACCATCGACAAGCTGCGCCAGCACCAGGCCGTGGACCGGGTGAGCGGCGTGCTCCGCGTCATCGGCGAGCACGACGAAGACGGTGGGGGAGGGGGTGCGCCGTGACGTCCCGCTGGCGCGGCGTCATGGAGGAGTACCGCGAGTTCCTCCCGATCAGCAGGCGCACGCCCGTCATCACGCTGCTCGAGGGCGGCACACCGCTCTTGCCGGCGCCGCGCCTGTCCGAGCGCGTCAACGCCGAGGTGTGGCTGAAGGTCGAGGGGGCGAACCCGACGGGGAGCTTCAAGGACCGCGGCATGACGATGGCCATCTCCATGGCGGTGGACGAAGGGGCCAAGGCGGTCGTGTGCGCCTCGACGGGCAACACGTCGGCCTCGGCGGCGGCGTACGCGTCGCGGGCGGGCCTCGGGTGCGTGGTGCTCATCCCCGAGGGGCACATCGCGCTGGGCAAGCTAGCGCAGGCCCTCATGCACGGCGCCCGCGTGCTGCAGGTGCGGGGGAACTTCGACCAGCTGCTCACGATCGTGCGCGACCTTCCCAACCACGCGCCAATCACGGTCGTGAACTCGGTCAACCCGCACCGGATCGAGGGGCAGAAGACGGGTGCGTTCGAGATCGTCGACGTCCTGGGCGACGCCCCTGACGTGCACTGCATCCCGGTGGGCAACGCCGGGAATATCTCGGCCTACTGGCGCGGTTACCTCCAGTACAAGGAGGCCGGGCGATCGACGAGGCTGCCCCGCATGATGGGCTTCCAGGCCGCCGGCGCGGCACCCATCGTGCTGGGCCACCCCGTCGAGAACCCCGAGACCATCGCCACCGCGATCCGCATTGGGAACCCGGCCAGCTGGTACTCGGCCACGGCCGCCGCCTCCGAGTCCGGCGGCTCGATCACAGCGGTCACCGACACCGAGATCATGGACGCCTACACCTTCCTCGCCCAGCAGGAGTCCGTCTTCTGCGAGGCGGCGTCCTCGGCATCGGTGGCCGGGTTGATCAAGCAGGGCGTGCCGGAGGGGTCCACGGTCGTGTGCGTCCTGACCGGGCACGGGCTGAAGGACCCTGACCTGGCCATCAAGGCCATCTCGGTGCCCTCGGTCATCGACCTCGACCTCGACACCGTCCTGGCCGAGATCTCCCTATGACGGCGATCCCGGCACCACGGAGGCACAACCCGACCTGCGGGAAATCGGGGTGTGTTGGCATGACCCGCTCCGTCCCGCTAGAGTGGAGACATCCCCACTGCGCTTCGAAGCGCTCTCCGCGGGTACAAGCGGTCCTGGGAGAGCATCACGCAGAGGTGATCTGGGGGAGGGAATTCACACGCGAATCCCTTCTCCTCCCTTAAATTCCCTCGCCACGCGCGGACGAACCGGGCTGGTGACAACCCTCGTAGATGAGGAGCCCGATGACTGCGGAACAGCAGCTCGAACGATCGGTTCTCGAAGGCAAGGAGCGCGACGAGCTCAGTGCCATCGCTCAGGCCATGTCGCTCAAGACGACGAGCCGGACGAAGAAAGCCGACATCATTGACCAGATCCTCGACGCCACCGGCGTGACCTCCGGGCCCGCCGCGGGCGGACAGAACAACGGCGATGCTGACCACGGCGAAACCAACGGCGCCGCCAAACCGGTCCGACGCTCGCGGTCGACCGTCAGCGCCGCCCCCGGCAACGGCGATGTGGCCGAGGCCCCGGTGCCCGCCGGAGAGCAGGGAGCGGAGCCGTCTGCGCCCGCCACCGAGGCGGCATCCACCGGTGACTCCGGACCGGCCGTCTTCGTCGAGCCACCCGAGTTGGCCGACGGTGCCGACCCGGCGCCCCGGCAGAACGGGCAGGGCCACGGCCAGAACCAGCAGGGCAACAACCGGAATCGCCAGAACCAGGGGAACCAGAACCAGGGCAACCAGAACCGTGGCAACCAGGACCGCGGTAACCAGGCCGGTGATGACGCGGGCAACCGGCGCAGCCGGCGCCGGCGCGGCCGCGAGCGCGGCGGCCAGGGCGGCGAGCTCCAAGGCGGCGGCGGCCAGGAGCAGCCCTACTCGGGCGAGCTCGTCGAGGTGAAGGGCATGCTCGACCTGCGCGACGAGGGCTACGGCTTTCTGCGCTGCGAGGGGTACCTGCCCTCCACCAAAGATGTCTACGTCTCCATCAGCCAGGCCCGGCGCTTCTCGCTGCGGCGCGGCGACTACGTCGAGGGCGCGTGCCGCCCGGCGTCGAACAACGAGAAGTACCCGGCGCTCCTGCGCATCGACTCCATCTCGGGCCTCGATCCCGAGGCGGCACGCGACCGGCCCCGCTTCGAGGACCTGACCCCACTGTTCCCCGACTCCCGGCTCAACCTCGAGATGCCGGGCGACAAGGACAACCTGACGGCCCGGATCGTGGACCTGCTCTCGCCGATCGGCAAGGGCCAGCGCGGCATGATCGTCTCGCCGCCCAAGGCCGGCAAGACGACGGTGATGAAGCAGATCGCCCACTCCATCGAGGCCAACAACCCCGAGGTGCACCTCATGGTGCTGCTCGTCGACGAGCGTCCCGAAGAGGTGACCGACATGCGGCGTTCGGTCAAGGGCGAGGTCATCGCCTCGACCTTCGACCGCCCGGCGGACGAGCACACCCAGGTGGCCGAGCTCGCCATCGAGCGGGCCAAGCGCCTCGTCGAGATGGGCAGGGACGTGGTCATCGTCCTCGACGGCATCACCCGCCTCGCCCGCGCCTACAACCTGGCCGCGCCGGCGACAGGGCGCATCATGTCGGGTGGTGTCGACTCCGGTGCGCTCTACCCGCCCAAGAAGTTCTTCGGCGCCGCCCGCAACGTGGAGGAGGGTGGCTCGCTGACCATCCTCGCCTCGGCGCTGGTCGAGACCGGCTCCAAAATGGACGAGGTGATCTTCGAGGAGTTCAAGGGCACCGGCAACATGGAGCTCCGCCTCGACCGCCGGCTGTCGGAGCGCCGCCTGTACCCGGCCATCGACGTCAACGCCAGCTCGACCCGCCACGAGGAGCTCCTCTTCGAGCGGGGCCAGCTCCAGCAGGTCTGGAAGCTGCGACGGGTGCTGAATGCGCTGGCGAGCGACGGCAAGGACGCGGCCGGCCTGGAGCTGCTCATGGACAAGATCCGCAGCACGGCGAGCAACGACGAATTCCTGGCCGAGATCGCCAAGGGCCCGGCCACCTGATCCGCCGGTACCCGACCAGCGCCGGACCGATCCGCCGGCACCACCCCTACAATGGTCCGACCACATCGACACTTGGAGACACCATGAAGCCCGACATCCACCCCAACTACGTAGAGGCGACGGTGAAGTGCTCGTGCGGCAACACGTACGTGACGCACTCGACCAAGGCCGATCTCCACGTCGAGCTGTGCAACGAGTGCCACCCCTTCTTCACCGGCAAGCAGAAGCTGGTCGACTCCGGGGGACGCGTCGAGCGCTTCCAGCGCCGCTACGGCGAGCGCAAGACCAAGGCCAAGGCCAAGCCCAGCGCGGCGGCGGCGCAGGACTGATCCCGCCGGGGCGGGGCGCGCTGGCCGTGCCGTCGCTCCCGTGAGGAAAAGACCCGAGAGGCATGTTCGAGGACCGGATCGCCGCGCTCGAGGCGGAGTACCAGGCTGTCGAGGCCGAGCTCGCCGACTCCGCCACCCACTCTGACCCGGACCGCCTGCGCGACCTGTCGCGGCGCCACAAGGAGCTCGGCGAGATCGTGCGCGCTTGGCACGACCTCACTGCGGCCCGTGAGGACCTGACCGCCGCCCGCGAGATGTTGACCGAGGCGTCGGGGGACGACCGCGAGATCATGCGGCTCGAGGCCGACGACGCGGAGTCGCGGGTGATGGCTCTCGAGGAGCGGATCCAGGAGCTGCTGCTGCCCAAGGACCCCAACGAGGGGCGCAACGTCATCATGGAGATCCGCGGTGCGGTCGGTGGCGACGAGGCGAACCTGTTCGCCCGGGTGCTCTACGACATGTACCTGCGCTACGCGGCGACGAAGAAGTGGAAGGTCGAGGTCCTCTCTGAGGATGCCTCAGACAAGGACGGGATCAACGAGGCGGTCTTCCTGGTCAAGGGGCCAGATGCCTACATCCGGCTGGAGCACGAGGCCGGCACGCACCGGGTGCAGCGGGTGCCGGTCACCGAGGCCAAGGGCAGGATCCACACCTCCACCGCCACGGTGACGGTGCTGCCCGAGGCGGCGGAGGTTGAGGTCGACATCGACCCTAACGACCTCAAGATCGACGTCTACCGCTCGACAGGGCCGGGCGGACAGTCGGTCAACACCACCGACTCGGCCGTGCGGATCACTCACATCCCCACCGGCACGGTCGTGGCGATGCAGGACGAGAAGAGCCAGATTCAGAACCGGGCCAAGGCCATGGTGGTGCTGCGCTCCCGGCTGCTCAAGGCCGAGCAGGACCGCCAGGCCGCCGAGATGTCGGCCCAGCGGCGCGGCCAGGTCGGGGCGGGGAACCGCACCGACAAGATCCGCACCTACAATTTCAAGGAGAACCGGGTCACCGACCACCGGATCAACCTCACCCTCTACAAGCTGGATCAGGTGCTGGCGGGTGACCTGAACGAGCTGACCGACGCGCTCATGGCCGACAAGCGGGGCCGCCAGCTGTCGGGCGAGGAGGACGGCGAGGGGTGACCGTGGCGGCTGGCCCCACGCGCGGCGCTCTGGTCGCCGAGTTGGTCGAGGTGGTGGGTGACCGGCACGAGGCGCGCTTCATCGTCGACGAGGTGCTCGGTCTCGGACTGGTCCCGGGACGCCCCGACGTGCCGAGCGGCCCACCCGACGAGGCGGCGGTCACGGCGGCGCGTCGCATGGCGGCGCGCCGGGCAGCGGGGGAGCCGCTGCAGTATGTCTTCGGGCACTGGCCGTTCCGTGACCTCGATCTCCTGGTGGACCCCCGCGTGCTGATCCCGCGCCCCGAGACCGAGCAGGTCGCCGAGGTGGCGGTAGCGGAGGCCCGCCATCTCGGCCGCGGGGTCGCCGGCACCGGCATCGTGGCCGTCGACGCCGGCACCGGCACCGGTGCCCTCGCGCTGGCGTTGGCCACCGTGCTGGGACGTGGCGCGCTGCGCGAGGTCTGGGGCGTCGACGCCAGCGCCGATGCGCTCGATGTGGCGGCGGCGAACGTGGCTGCCGTGCGCCGCCGCCACGGGGATGCACTGCCTCGCATCGAGCTGGTCCGGGGGAGCTGGTTCGAGCCGCTCCCGGCGTCGTTGCGGGGAGCCGTCGACCTCGTCGTCTCCAACCCGCCCTACGTCTCAGAGGAGGAATGGGACGGGCTGGCGCCCGAGGTGCGCGCCGAACCACGCCGGGCGTTGGTGGCGGGGCCCGGCAGCGACGGCACGCCTGGACTGGCGGACGTGGAGGCCGTGCTGGGCCAGGCCAGGGCCTGGCTCGGGCGCCCAGGCACCGCCGTGATCGAGCTGGCGCCGCAGCAGGCCGGCGCGGCCGCCGAGATGGCCCGGCGGCTCGGATACGACGTGTGGGTCGAGCCTGACCTGGCCGGGCGGCCGCGCGCGCTGGTAGCACGGGCGGCGCTCTGAGATGGGGGGCGTGAACGACGAGGTCGACGTAGACAACGGAGGTGTCGCGGAGGTGGCCCGCCCGCCGATCGTGGCTGCCGGTACGGCCGGGGCGGCGGAGGCCCTGGCAGCGGGCGCCATCATCGCCGTGCCCGCTGTGGGCGGCTACTACCTCGCGGTGCGCGCCGGCTCGCCCGAGGCCGAAGCGCAGCTGGTGGATCTGGCCGCCGACCCGGACGGCCCCCATTACGCCGTCGGATCCACCGAGGCCCTGCGCTCGCTGACGTCGGGCTGGACCAGCGAGGTGGGCCGGCTGCTCGAGCGCTGCTGGCCCGGCCCCCTCGAGGTGTTCCTGCCCAGGGCCGGCACCGACGGCACGGAGAGCGCGGACGCGGGCGGGGAACCGGCCGGTGGCCCGGCGGGCGCGACATCAGGCAGTTGGGCGGTCGTCGTGGGCATGCCCGACGGCCGGGCGCTGCGTCGGCTGTGCCGGGACTACGGCCCCTGGCGCACGGTGCCGCTCAGTTTCACGGAGGCGCAGCAGGTGGCCCAGGCCTTCGACGCGGCCGCGGTGGCGCTCGTCGTCGAGGGGGGGCGCCGCGAGGGGCCGGCCCCAACGCTCGTGGATGCGACCGTTTCTCCCGTCCGCGTCCTGCGCGAGGGCGCACTGCCGGGGAGCTTCATAGAGGGGACGATGCTGATGAGCACGCGGCGGCGCTTCAGCCTGCGTCGGCGGGGACGGGACGAGGGCGGGTCGGCCTGAGGAGGCACGGCGAGAGATCTCGCCGTGAGCACGGACGCGCTGGTCTTCGCGGAAACTGTAACCAGAAGCGTGGATAGTTCTGGGAGAGATCGGGTTGGGAGGGGCGTCCGGAGGCCGCCTCCTCAGCTGGCGGTGACCCGCTCCACCGCCGGGAGCCTGCTGACCGAGCGCCGCTCCTCCCAGTGGCTTCGCCGCCCGAGGGCGGCGAAGTGCGCCGGGCGGTCGGACAGCGCGTAGGTGGCCAACCACAGGCGCTTGAGGTGCCGCTTGTAGCCGTGTGCGACGTCGTCCTCGTAGGCCGTGCGGCCGTGGAGCACGTGGTAGTTGTTGATGAACTGCATCTCGCCCGGCTGCAGGTCCATGTACACGTTGAAGTCCGGGTCGTTGGCCAACGCCGAGACCGTCGTGATGGCCTCGCGCGTGGTCGGGCTCAGGCGGGGCGCGTCGGGGTGTCGCTGCGAGGCGAGGATGTACTGAGGGATGAAGCGCACGAAGAGCCGGCCAGCGTGCTCGGTGAACCCCGGCACCGAGTAGAAGGCCCTCGCCCCTTCGGCCTGCTCGCCCCTCGTGTCGTAGGGCAGCGCCTCGTAGAGCGCGGCGGCGAGGTCGGGCGACTCGCGCACCAGGTGGTTGTGGATCGCCACAGCGTTGGCGACGCAAGAGAGGCCGCCGGTGCGGGCCGGGCGCAGGCAGAGCAGCCCCACGAGGTCGGAGCCGTCCGTGTGATAGTCGAGCGCTATGCCGCCGAGCTCGTTGCCGCGCACGGTCGGGTCATCGACCGTCTTGCCCTGGTCGGTGACGTCGCCCAGCACGTGCCCGTACTTGTTCTGCGCCCACGGCTCACCGAGGTGCAGCCCGAGACCCCAGTAGAGGAGCGTCAGGTCGTCGTCGCCGTAGCGATCGGTGTCCAGCGTCGCGATGCGCGCGAAGCCCCGGCCGTCGAGGAGGGCCTCCACGACGCCGTCCAGCTTGGCGGCCAGGGCGTCGAGCGGGAAGTCCTCGCGCTCGAGCTCAAGGGGATCGGTGCTCTTCTTCTTTGCCGTCGCCAGCGCGTTGTCGAGCTCGGCGTGGTCGGCCACGGTGAGTCGCAGCGTCCAGGTCTCCGCCTCGGCGACGTCGGCCGCCCTCCATTCGGCCGCCGGCTCCAGCTCGTGCAGTTCGCTCGCGTTCATGTTGGCTCCTCCCCGCCACTCAACTGGTGGCGCGCACGAGCCGCCCGGGCAGCGCACCCGTCGGCTCACCGTCTCGATACGTGATCTGTCCCCCCACGACCGTCGCGCAGTAGCCGCGGGCTCGTTGCAGGAGTCGCTTGCCCCCGGCGGGAAGGTCGTAGGCCATGACCGGCGCCTCGCAGCGGAGGTGGTCGAAGTCGATGACGTTGAGGTCGGCGCGCATGCCCTCTGCCACCACCCCGCGGTCGTGCAGACCCACGGCACGGGCCGTCGAGCTGGTCAGCTGTGCGACCACCCAGCCCACTGGCATGCGTCCGTGCGAGCGGTCGCGGGCCCAGTGCGAGAGCGCGTACGTGGGGAAGCTGGCGTCGGCGATGATGCCCACGTGGGCACCGCCGTCACCCAGCCCGAAGACGGTGTCGGGATGGGCGAGCATCTCGCCGCAGGCGTCGAGGTCGCCGTCGGCGTAGTTGGAGAACGGGACGAAGAGGAAGTTGCGCCCGCCGTTCTCCGCCAGCAGGTCCATGGTGAGCTGGGCGGGGTCGACGCCCCGGGACTCGGCCATCGCCTGCACGCTCGTCTCGGGCGCGGGCTCGTAGTCGGGCACCTCGCCTAGGGGGTACATCCGGCCGAAGTCGACAAGGCGGCGACCGGGCCCGTCAGGTCGCTCACCGTCTGTCAGGCGAGCCCGGAACGCGGGGTCGTGCAGCGCCGCCACCTGCGCCTCGAGGGGCTGCCCGGCGACCTCGCGGAACGCCGGGTGGCCCGAGAAGGGATGGAACGAGGACTGCAGCCCCAGCAGCAGCCCCACTGGCCGGGGCGCCACCTGGGCCCGGATCGGCAGCCCGTCGGCCGCCGCCCGTCCGATCTGCGCCAGCAGGTCGCGCCACGCCTCGGGCCGCTGGTGGCTCTGGGCGAGCGACACCGACAGCGGGCACCCCGTACGCTCGACCAGCTGCCGGATCATGGCGAACTCGGCGTCGGCGTCGGGCCAGAAGTCCGAGATCAGCTCCACCACGCCGTGCCCGGCGTCGGCCACGCCGAGGGCGATCGCTTCCAGCTCCTCGGCTCGCGCCCGCAGTGACGGCGTCGGGTCACCCGTCGCCGTGCGGTGGTTCAACGTCCGCGACGTCGAGAAGCCGATGGCTCCCGCCGAGAGGGCCTCGGTGGCCAGCCGACGCATGGCCGCCGTGTCCTGCTCTGTCGCGTCCTCCAGGCGGGCGGCCCGCTCGCCCATGACGTAGAGCCGCAGCGCGCCATGGGGGAGCTGCGCGCACAGGTCGATGTCGTGGGGCCGGCGCTCGACCGCATCGAGGTATTCGCCGAAGCTCTCCCACGACCAGTCGATCCCCTCCTCGAGCACGGCACCGGGGATGTCCTCGACGCCTTCCATGAGGGAGATGAGCCGATCGTGCGCGTCGGGCCGCACGGGTGCGAAGCCCACGCCGCAGTTGCCCATCACCGCCGTCGTGACGCCGTGCCAGCTGCTCGGGGTGACACGCGAGTCCCACGTCGCCTGCCCGTCGTAGTGGGTGTGGATGTCGACGAAGCCGGGCGTGACGAGCAGGCCGTCGGCGTCGATCTCCTCGCCCCCCCGTCCGGACACCACCCCCACGGCGGCGATCGTCGCCCCATCGACCGCCACGTCGGCCGCCACCGGCTCGCCGCCCAGGCCGTCGGCCAGCCGGCCGCCGCGGATCACGAGGTCGTGCGCCATCTGTGCCATGCCATACCCTGCCCCTCTGCCTCCCCCGGGCTCCCCGGGGGAGTTAGTTAGATTGATCTAACTATATCCGATGGGGGTCGCCGCCACAAGGGCCTGTCCGACCTGCCCGATCTGCCCGGACCGCCACGGTCACAGGCCGGTCCCGAACACGTTGCCGAGGCGCTCCTCCCGCGTCCCGGCCTGGGCCTCGTAGAGCTCGCGCAGGAAGCCCCGCATTGCGGTGCGGTCGACGCCCGGGACCAGCTGCTCCATCCGTTCGGCCAGCTCCTCCTCGAAGCGGGCCAGCCTGGCCCGTCCGGCCGCCGTCAGCTCGATCCTGGTCACCCGCCCGTCGCCCGTCTCGTCCACGGCGTCGGTGACCCAGCCCTGCTGCCGCAGCCCGTTGATCATCGTGGACACCGTCGGCTTGGTCACGGCGTTGGCCGCCGCCACCTCGCCCGCCCGCCGGGAGCCGCCCAGGAGGTAGAGCAGGGTCCGGTACTGCGCCATGCTCAGGTCGCCCCGGCGGGCGACCTGCTCGAACTCCCGGTAGAGGGACACCACGAGGCGCACCCCGGGCACCCGATCGTCCGGTGCAGCGGCCATCACCGCACCATAGGTTCGCCGCGCCGGGTCGGTCGCCCTACCCGTCGAGCGACAGCGCCCCACCGGCGGCGAGGACGCCCGTGCGTCCGATGCCCTCTTCTGTGCAGAGGAGCGCCAACGTGTCGGGGTCGGTGACGTTGCCCCAGGCACGGCTGCCGTCCTCGGCCCGGCAGGCGAGGATGCCGCGCTCGACCGCGCCGTCGCGATCGAAGGTCACGGTGTAGGTCTCGACGCGCACCGGCCCGCTTGCCTGCGCGTCGACCCTGCACTGAGGCAGGGCGTCGACCTCGCGCTGGACATCGCGCCAGGCGAAGGGTCGGGAGCCGCCGTCTGCCGGGGGGCGCGACGCGTAAATCCCGATGGAGTGCTTCGTGGCGTACCACCCGAGGCCCGTCACGAGCCCCGCCGCTCCGGGATCGGCGCGCAGCGCGCCGACGGCGCGCGCGATGCCGTGCGAGGTGTAGTTGTTCCCGGGGCCACCGCCGAAGGTGAGCCCGCCGGTGAGCGTCAACGGGCGGGCCGGGTCGTCGACGGACAGCCCGAGCTCCGCCGCCGCCATCTGCACCACGACGGGGAAGCACGAGTACAGGTCGATCGCCGTCACGTCGTCGATGCCGAGGCCGGCGAGCTTGAGCGCCGCCGCCCCGGCCAGCCGGATGGCGGGGGAGCGGTGCAGCTCGGCCCGGTGCGAAATGAACCAGTGGTCGTTGGCATCCGCGCCAGCCAGCGGAAAGACCCAGCGCTCCTCGGGCACTCCGGCGGCGCGGGCCGCCTCCACCGAGCACACGATGTAGCCGGCTCCCTGGTCCACCTGCATGTTGGCCGTGCATAGCTTGGGGTATGGGAACGAGAT
Source organism: uncultured Acidimicrobiaceae bacterium (assembly GCA_963824195.1). GTDB lineage: Bacteria > Actinomycetota > Acidimicrobiia > Acidimicrobiales > RAAP-2 > Bog-473. The sequence goes on from CAWGOJ010000015.1 coordinate 56,800, forward strand.
CATCCGGTTGTCCGGCGCCGGGGTGACGATCTGGGCGGCAGAGCGGGGGGTGCGGATCCACGCCTGGGGGTTGGTGGCCGCCACCTCGCTGAAGTGGGACCACAGGGACCCGATGCGGGCGGTGTGCTCTTGGAGCGTCCACCCGCGGGCGGCGCGCAGGGCGTTCTCGAACAGCGGGTAGGCGTGCACGGGCAGGAGCACGCCGCGGCTCGTCTCGAGGTCGGTGGCGCCCGGCTTGTCCACGCCGAAGGTGACGGGCGCCGGCGTCTCCTCGGCCGGCTGGCTCGCCCAGGACAGCGGGGCCCGGGAAGGGTCACGTCTCGCCAGGGCGCGGGCGTACATGGCCTCGGCGCCGGTGACCAGCACGACGTCGAGGTCACCGTTGCTGATGGCCCGGCAGGCGTCGTGCATCAGGGCCTGCGGTGCGTTGCCGCCGATGGCCGACAGCATCAGCTGCGCCGGCTCGGTTCCCTCCTCGAAGCCCAGGCGGGACGCTACCAACAGCGCCGGGTTCACCGTGCGCCACCCGAGCGGCACCACGACGCGGATGCTGTCCGCCCGTCGGATGAGTGTGTTCCCGGATGGGGCGGCACCTCCCGCCGCGGCCCCGTCGCAGTCCTCCGCCGCCGCCCGCAGCGCCCTCACCATGAGCTCCAGCGGTTCGGGCCGCTCCGCGGGGTCGAGCCCGTCGTCAGGGGGCGTGACGACCTGGCCGACGCCGACCACGACGGGGGTGCGCGGGTCGACGGCCATGGACCGAGGAGCGTACCGGTTGACGCCCCGGAGGCTCCCCGGCGCCCCGGTACACTCGGTGGCCATGCGCGTCGCCGTCGGCTCGGATCACGCCGGGTTCGACCTCAAGGAGATCCTGAAGGCCGAATTGGCCGCGTGGGGCCACGATGTCGCAGACCACGGCACGCACGAGCCGGGTGTGACCGTCGACTACCCCGACTTCGGGGAGGCAGTGGGCCGAGCGGTGGCCGGCGGGCTGGCCGAGCTCGGCGTGTGCGTCTGCGGGACCGGCAACGGCATCGCAATGGCGGCCAACAAGGTCCCCGGCGTCCGGGCCGCGGTGGTCCACGACGTCACCACGGCGACCCTGGCCCGGCGCCACAACCACGCCAACGTGGTCTGCGTCGGCGCCCGCACCACCGGCACCACCGTGGTCGTCGACTCGCTGGCCGCGTTCCTGGCGGCGCCGGAGGAGCACGGGCGCCACGACATCCGGATCGAGGAGCTGGCGAGCCTCGACCGCGAACTCATCCACACTCCAGTCGAAGGGACTCCATGAGCAGCTACGAGACCGCGCTGGCCGCCGACCCCGAGGTGGCGAACCTCATCGGCCAGGAGCTCAACCGCCAGCAGACCACCCTGCAGCTGATCGCCTCGGAGAACTTCACCTCGCCCGCGGTGTTGGCCGCCTCGGGCTCGGTGCTCACCAATAAGTACAGCGAGGGCTATCCCGGCCGGCGGTACTACGGGGGCAACCAGATCATCGACGAGGTCGAGGACCTGGCGCGCACACGCGCCACAGCCCTCTTCGGTGCCGAGCACGCCAACGTGCAGCCGCACGCCGGGGCCAACGCCAATCTGGCCGCCTATCAGGCGCTCCTCGAGCCCGGAGCGACCATCCTCGCCATGCGGTTGGACCACGGTGGGCACCTCACGCACGGGTCGCCCGCCTCCATCGTGTCGAAGTTCTGGCGCTTCGTCTCCTACGGCGTCACACCTGAGTCGCACGACGAGTCGAACCCCGGTGAGATCATCGACTTCGACCAGGTGGCCCACCTGGCCAAGACGGAGAAACCCGAATTGATCGTCGCGGGCTCGACGGCGTACGCGCGGGTGATCGACCCCAGGCCGTTCCGCGAGATCGCCGACTCGGTGGGGGCGCTGTTCATGTTCGACGCCGCCCACCCGGCGGGGCTGATCGCGGGGGGCGTGCACCCGAGCCCGGTGGGCGTCGCCGACGTCGTCACCCTTACCACCCACAAGACGTTGCGCGGCCCGCGGGGCGGCGCAATCCTCTGCGGAGAGGAGCTGGCGAAGAAGATCGACAGCGCCGTGTTCCCGGGCCTGCAGGGCGGGCCGCTGGAGCATGTGATCGCCGCGAAGGCGGTGGCGTTCGCCGAGGCGGCGAGACCCGAATTCCGCCAGTACGCCGAGCAGATCATCGCCAACGCCGGGGCCCTGGCCGGTGCGCTGGCCGGCCACGGCTTCCGTCTCGTGTCGGGAGGCACCGACAACCACATGCTGCTCGTCGACCTGCGGCCTTTCGACGCGGACCTGACCGGCAAGGAGGCCCAAGAGGTCCTGGACCGGGCGGGCATCACGTGTAATCGCAACACCATCCCCGACGACCCGCGCTCGCCCTTCCTGACGTCGGGCTTGCGCCTGGGCACCGCCGCCGAGACGACGGCAGGCATGGGCACCACCGAGATGCAGGTCGTCGCCGACCTGATCGTGCGCACGCTCAAGGCCCGCACCGACGAGGGTGAGATCGCCACGGTGCGGTCTGAGGTCGCCGCGCTGTGCGCCGCGTTCCCGCCGTACCCCGACCTCATGGCCTAGCGCGTGCCTGACATCGGCTGGTACGGCCTGGTCCTGGCGGTCGCCGCAGCGGCGACGGCAGCACTGACCGTGCCGGCCAAGCGCATCGCACAGCGGGTGGGCTACGTCGCCCACCCGGGCGAGCGCAGCGTGCACACCAGGCCGATCCCCTATGGCGGTGGCGCCGCCATGTTCATGGGGTTCCTCGTCGCGGTCCTCGCGTCGGCCATCGTGCCGCAGCTGCGGCCCATCTTCGACGACTCGCCGGAGATGACCGGCGTCGTGCTGGCCGCCGGTGCGATGTTCGCGGTGGGACTGATCGACGACGTCCGGGACATGTCGGCACCGGCCAAGATGGCCGGGCAGGTCCTGGCCGCCAGTATCCTGTACTTCAGCGGCGTCACCATGTACGAGCTCAAGATCCCGCTCGCCGGGTTCTTCGTGCTGACTCCCGGCATCATCCCCCTCATCACCGCGGCGTGGGTCATCGCGCTGACTAACGCCGTGAACCTCATCGACGGCCTCGACGGCCTCGCCGCCGGGGTGGTCGCCATCGGCGGCGGCGCCCTGGCGATCTACGGCATCCGACTCATGGGCCTGGGACTCCTACCGAGCGACAACATCGGACCGCTGGTGGCCGTCATCGCATGTGGGATCTGCCTCGGCTTCCTTCCGTTCAATTTCAACCCGGCGCGTATCTTCATGGGTGACGCGGGCGCGCATTTCCTCGGGCTCCTGATGGCGGCGTCGACGATGGTGATCGGCGGCCGGGTCCCGACCGCGGTGCCCATCAGCGGCGTGACCTACTTCTTCTTCGCCCCCCTCTTCATTCCCCTGCTGATCCTGGGGGTGCCCCTGGTCGACATGGCCTTCGCCTTCGTCCGGCGGACGGCCCGGGGCAAGGGGTTCGACACCCCCGACAAGGAGCACATCCATCACCGCCTCCTCCGCCTGGGCCATGGCCCCCGACGCAGCGTCATCATCCTGTGGGCCTGGACGGCGATCCTGTCCAGCTTCCTTCTCTTCCCCCTCTTCGTGCACCAGGTCAACGCCTTCATCCCGATCGGGGCGGCGGCCCTGGGCGTGGGCCTGTACACCTTCTTCCACCCGGGCCTGCGTCGGGGCAACGGCGAGGAGGAGGATGTCCGGCCGGACACGGGGGAGGGGCCGCCGTCGGGGGAGCCCCGACGGGTTAGCGAGGTGGTCAGGTTCCCCTCATGACCGTTTGGACGACATCTGGGCCGGGATGCGAAGATGAGGCCTGTGTACCCCGTCCACCTCGCCTCGTCCGATGCCGTCGCGGCATCGCAGACGACGGACTCCGGCGCGCCACGCACCGCATAAGGGGCCAGAAGTCGCATGCGTGGTCAAGTGAGTGTCGTCGTGCGCGCCCATTCGGGTGAGCGACCCGGGCGATTCCTCCCCGCCAGAGGGGCCGAAACCGCTTCCCGGGGCCGTGGCGTTCCTGGGTATGGGGCTCTCGGCCGCCGCCTGCGTGGGGGTCGGCCTGGGGCTCGGGCTCTTGGTGGACAGTGCCGCGGGGACGGCGCCGGTGTTCCTGCTGGTCGGCTTGGCGTTGGGCCTGGCCGCCGCCGCCTTCAGCGTGATCAAACAGATCCGCACGTACCTCTAGAGGGCGCCGCATGAACATGCTCGACGGGCTCTCGGACCTCGGGGGTAACGCGCTGGCCAAGGTGCTCCGGCGCACCATCGTGTCCGCCATCGTCGTGGGCGCGGCGGCCATCATCATCACGCTCCTGCTCTCCGTGCCGTGGGCGGCACTGGGCATCGCCATCGGGCTCGGGATGGCCGTCCTGAACCTCCGTTTCCTCGATGCCGGCGTGGCCAAGCTCCACACCGACGGCGAGACGAGCAACAAGGTGCTCCGCCGCGCCATGGGCACCAAGAGCGTCACGCGCCTCGGCGTCATCACTGTCGTCTGCATCGGCCTCCTCCTGCTCAACGGCGCGCTGGGCATCGGCGCCGTGGCCGGCCTCGTCATCTTCCAGCTGCTCTTCGTGGTCAACGTCGGGCGCGTCGTCATTTCGCAGGGGATCCAATGAGCAACAGCTTCGTGCTGGCCAGCGGCAACATCACGATCGGCGCCCACCACAGCGTATGGCACGTGGCGGGCCTCACCATCTACGGGGACGTGGTGTGGACCACGCTCATCGCGGCGGCCATCGTGCTCGGCTTCGGTCTGCGCATGCGGGCCAAGGTCACCTCGGGGGTGCCGGGGAAGCTGCAGCTGTTCTGGGAGACGTTGGTCGAGCAGGTCTCCGACCTGGCCTCGTCGGCCATCGGCCCCGAGGGTCTCCCCTTCGTGGGCCTGGGCGTCACGGTCTTCTTCTTCATCCTGATCTGCAACTGGCTCGCCTTCGTGCCGAGCGGTGACCCCGGGTTCCTGGCCCCTCCGACCGGCGACGTCAACCTGCCGCTCGCCCTGGCCCTGACCGTCTTCTTCCTGGTGCACTACAACTCGGTCAAGGCGCGCGGCTGGAAGGGGTATTTCAAGCACTACGCCCAGCCCTACGCCGCGTTGACACCGATCAACATCATCGAGGAGATCACCAAGCCGATCACGCTGACGTTCCGACTCTTCGGCAACATCTTCTCGGGTGTGCTGATGATCGCGGTGATCGTGACGCTGATCCCGCCCTACGCGTCCTGGATCGGCCTGCTCATCTGGAAGCCGTTCGACGAGCTGTTCATCGGCGCGATCCAAGCCTTCATCTTCGCCCTTCTCACCATCATGTACCTCGGCATGGGCATGAGCCGGGACGCCCACTAGGCGCCCGGCGCAGGCGAGACCCGCAGGACCAACCAGCAATTTCGGACACGACCTCAACAAAGGAGAGGAAACATGGCAGCAAGCACAATGGAAGGTGCGGTACGTGTCGCCGGCGCGCTCGTCGGTGGTGGGCTCGCACTCGGCGGGGGCGCCATCGGTGCCGCGGTCGGCGACGGCCTCGCCGGTTCGCAGACGATCGCGGCCATCGCACGGCAGCCCGAGATCGAGGCCAAGGCCCGTCAGTACTTCTTCTTGACCGTCGGCCTGGTGGAGGCCATGTACTTCATCAACCTGCTGTTCATGGTGGTGTTCGTCTACGTCTTCGCCGCCAAGAGCATCGCGTAGCACCGCGCGCCCCATCGTCTACCCGCCGGAGAGACCCCGGAGACCGAGAGCATCATGACCACAGCAGGCATCTTCCTTCTGCCCAATGGGACGTTCTTCATTGAGCTGATCGTCTCGATCATCCTGATCCTCGCCATCTACAAGTGGGTGCTCCCACCCATCAACAAGGCGATGGAGGAGCGTCAGGAGAAGATCCGGATGTCCCTCGAGGCCGCCGATCAGGCGCGCGCCGACGCGGAGGCGGCCGACGACGAGCGACGGACCGTCCTCGAGGAGGCGCGGCACCAGGCGCGTGAGATCGTCGCCCAGGCCAACCGCACGGCCGAGCAGGTGCGGATCGACGCCCAGTCCCGCGGGCAGAGCGAGTACGAGCGCATCCTCGGCAACGCCGAGATCGAGGTCGGCCTGGCCCGCCAGCGCGCCGTCGAGGAGGCGGCGAGCCGCATGGGCGAGATCGTCATGGACGTGGTGGAGCGCGTCATCGGGCGCGAGGTCAATTTCGAGGCGCACCGGGACCTGATCGACGAGGCCGTCGAGGCCCTTCGGGCCGACACCACCGGCGGCGCGGCCGCCAACGCCGGGGTGCGTCAGTGAACCCCACGCTCCAGGGCTATTCCGCGGCCGTCATCGAGGCGGCCGACCCGGCCGCGCTCGGTGGTATCGCCGCCGACCTCGGGGCGATTGAGCAGCTGGCCATGAGCAGCGCGCCGTTGCGGGCCGCGCTGACCGATACGTCAGTGCCCGGCATGGCCCGCCGGGCCGTCATGCTCGACCTCCTCGAGGGGAAGGTCTCCGCCGAGGCACGCCGGCTGGCCGCGTTCGCCTGCCTCGTGGTGTCGGCGCCGCACGTGCCGGCCGCCCTGGCCTGGCTGAGCGCCAGGGTCCGTCACGCCGCCGAGGGCCGCGAGATGGAGGAGCCGCAGCTGAGCCTGACCCAGGCACGCGAGCGCGTGGCCGGCTACGCCACGGGGCTCTTCGAGGACATGTCCAACAATGAGCTCGAGTCGCTCGAGGACGATCTCTTCCGCTTCGGGCGGATCGTGGCGTCGACGCCCGCCCTGCGCGCTGCGTTGACCGACCGCGACCTCGAGGTCGCCGCCCGGCAGGGGTTGGTGGCCCAGCTCCTCGAGGGCAAGGTGCCGGCCACGACGCTGGCGCTGGCCCGCTACACGGTGACGGGTGGCCGGGCCCGCGACTGCGTGGGCACCCTGGAGTTCCTGGTCGAGCAGACAGCGGCCGCCCGCGGCTGGCGCATCGCCCACGTCCGGGCTGCGGCGCCGATCGACGAGGCACAACGGACGACGCTCACCGACTCACTGGGCACGCTGACCGGCGGACCGGTCGAGCTCCAGGTGGTCATCGACGAGTCGCTGCTCAGCGGGGCACTCATCAGGATCGGGGACCTGCAGGTAGATGCGACGGCACGGGGGAGGATCGACGCGTTGCGAGAGCACCTCGTCCCGGCCGGATGGGAGCCATCCGGGTTCGGCGGCGACGGGCGGGGTCACGAGACGACAGCACACACAGAGGGAGCAGACTGATGGCAGAGCTGACGATCGACGCCAGTGAGATCACCGCGGCGCTGGAGCGCCATGTCGAGGACTACACCCCGGCGGTCGGGACCGAGCAGATCGGTCACATCGTCGAGGTGGGCGACGGCATCGCCCGGGTGTCGGGACTTCCCGGCGCCGCCGTCAACGAGCTGCTCGAGTTCGAGGACGGCACGCTCGGTCTGGCCCTGAACCTGGACGAGGACACGATCGGTGCTGTCGTCCTGGGCGAGGTCGACAACCTCGAGGAGGAGCAGACGGTCAAGGCGACGGGCCGGATCCAGACCGTGCCCGTCGGCGACGCCCTCCTCGGCCGCGTCGTCAACGCTCTGGGCGAGCCCATCGACGGCAAGGGCCCGATCAGCACAACCGAAACGCGCCGAATGGAGGTGCAGGCCCCGGGCATCGTCGGCCGCCAGCCGGTCAGCGAGCCGCTGCAGACCGGGATCAAGGCCATCGACGCCATGACCCCGATCGGGCGCGGGCAGCGCGAGCTGATCATCGGCGACCGCAAGACGGGCAAGACGACGGTGGCGATCGACACCATCATCAACCAAGCCGGCCAGGGTGTGAAGTGCATCTATGTGGCCATCGGCCAGAAGAACTCCTCGGTCGCGCAGACCGTGGCCATCCTGGAGGACCACCAGGCGCTGGAGTACACCGTGGTGGTCGTGGCTTCCGCCGGGGACCCGGCCCCGTTCAAGTACCTCGCCCCCTACGCCGGTTGCGCCATGGGCCAGCACTGGATGGAGAACGGCGAGCACGCGCTGATCATCTACGACGATTTGTCCAAGCAGGCCGAGGCCTACCGGTCCGTCTCGCTCCTCCTGCGGCGGCCACCGGGCCGCGAGGCCTACCCGGGCGACGTCTTCTACCTGCACTCCCGGCTGCTCGAGCGGGCGGCCAAACTGTCCGACGAGCGGGGCGCCGGCTCGCTCACCGCACTCCCGGTCATCGAGACCAAGGCGGGCGACATCTCGGCCTACATCCCGACCAACGTGATCTCCATCACCGACGGGCAGGTGTTCCTGGAGACGGACCTGTTCAACTCGGGCATCCGCCCGGCCATCAACGTCGGCAACTCGGTGAGCCGGGTCGGGAGCGCGGCACAAGTCAAGGCCATGAAGCAGGTGTCGGGAACGCTCAAACTCGACCTGGCGCAGTTCCGCGAGCTCGAGGCGTTCGCCACCTTCGGCTCCGAGCTCGACAAGGTGTCGCAGGCCCAGCTCGACCGCGGCTACCGCCTGACCGAGCTTCTCAAGCAGCCGCAGAACAAGCCGGTGCCGGTGGAGGAGCAGGTCCTGGCGATTTACGCAGGGACCAAGGGCTGGACGGACTCCGTCCCGGTCAGCGAGGTGCGCCGGTTCGAGGCCGAGCTCGTCGAGTACTTCAAGGGGAACCACCCCGGCGTGCTCGAGGCGATCCGGACCACCGGCGCGCTGCCCGACGGCGAGGAGCTCGACAAGGGTCTGGCCGCGTTCCTCGAGGGCTTCGACACCGGGAAGGTCAACTGACCCATGGCCGGAGGCCAAGAGCGCACGCTGCGGCGCCGTATCCGCAGCGTGCAGTCCACGAGGAAGATCACGAAGGCGATGGAGCTGATCGCCGCCTCGCGGATCGTGCGCGCCCAGAACCGCATCGTGGCGAACCGCCCCTTCCGGGAGGGGATGGAGCGGGTCCTGCGCCTGACCGCGGCGGCCGACCCGACGGCGGCGACGAGGTTGTTGGGCACCCCCGAGTCGCCGCGGCACGTCGGGATCCTGGCCATCGCGGGTGACCGGGGTCTCGCCGGGTCGTACAACTCCGGCGTGTTGCGGGCCACCGAGCGACTGGTGGCCGAGCACAGGGCCAACGGCGCCGAGGTGACGGTGTGGTCCGTGGGCAAGAAGGCTCCGCCCTACTTCCGCTACCGCGGCATCGCGACGGCACGGTCGTTCGCCGGCTTCGCCGACCGCCCCGAATTCGCCGACGCCCGCTACATCGCCGCGGTGGTGGCCGCCCCGTTCGTGTCCGGAGAGATCGACCTGGTGCAGCTGGTGTCGACCCGGTTCATTTCCGCGGGCACTCAGCGCGTGGAGAAGATGCAGATGCTGCCGCTGCCGCTCCCCGAGGCCGACGGGGAGGCTCCCGAGCAGACCGACGACAAGCTCGAGGGGTACACCGAGTTCGAGCCGGAGCCGGCGAAGCTGTTGATCGAGTTGGCGCCCCGGGCCCTGGAGGCGGAGATCTTCGCCGCCCTGCTGGAAGGCGCGGCGTCCTTCTTCACCGCGCAGCAGCGGGCCATGGCCGCGGCGACCGACAACGCGGACGAGCTCGTCCGCACCCTGACTCGCGTCATGAACCGCGCCCGTCAGGACGCCATCACCACCGAGATCATGGAAATCGTCGGCGGGGCCGAGGCGCTCCGCCAATCGAAGGGAGCTTGACCCCAATGACCACCACGACCATGCAAGACACCGTGCCCGCCGGCTCGCTCGAAGATGGCCGCGTGGTCGCCATCGCCGGGCCCGTCATCGACGTCGAATTCCCGCCGCACGCGCTCCCGGAGATCAACCACGCGGTCGAGTTCACCATTGAGCTCGACGGGACGTCGAACACGATCACGGCTGAAGTGGCCCAGCAGATCGGCGACGGCAGGGTCCGCTGCATCTGCATGCAGCAGACCGATGGCCTGGTGCGCGGTGCGCCGGTGCGCAACCTCGGTCGCGGGATCTCGGTGCCGGTGGGCAACGCCGTGCTCGGTCACGTCTTCAACGTGCTCGGCCAGCCCCTCGACACCGACTCCATCGACGGCATCGAGGACTACTGGGAGATCCACCGCAACGCGCCCGCGTTCGACCAGCTGGAGCCGCGCGCTCTCATGTTCGAGACCGGGATCAAGGTCATCGACCTCCTGGAGCCCTACGTGCAGGGCGGCAAGATCGGCCTCTTCGGCGGGGCCGGCGTGGGCAAGACGGTCATCATCCAAGAGATGATCCACCGCGTCGCCCAGCAGCACGGAGGTGTCTCCGTGTTCGCCGGCGTGGGGGAGCGCACCCGAGAGGGAACCGACATGTGGCTCGAGATGCAGGAGTCCGGTGTCATCGACAAGGCTGCCCTGGTCTACGGCCAGATGGACGAGCCCCCGGGTGTCCGCCTGCGCGTCGCCCTGGCCGCCCTGACCATGGCCGAGTACTTCCGCGACGTGCAAAACCAGGACGTTCTGCTCTTCGTCGACAACATCTTCCGCTTCGTCCAGGCGGGATCCGAGGTCTCCACGCTGCTCGGCCGCATGCCCTCGGCGGTGGGCTACCAGCCCACGCTGGCGGACGAGATGGGCGAACTGCAGGAGCGGATCACCTCGACCAAGGGGAAGTCGATCACATCGCTGCAGGCGGTGTACGTGCCGGCGGACGACTACACCGACCCGGCGCCGTTCACGACGTTCACCCACCTCGACGCCACCACCGAGCTCTCCCGCCAGATCGCGGCGCTCGGCATCTACCCGGCCGTGGACCCGCTGGCGTCGACCTCGAACATCCTCGCCCCCGAGATCGTCGGAGAACGCCACTACGCGGTGGCCCGCCGGGTGCAGGAGGTTCTGCAGCGCTACAAGGAGCTGCAGGACATCATCGCCATCCTCGGCATGGACGAGCTCTCCGAGGAGGACCGCGTCACGGTCACCCGGGCACGCAAGATCCAGCGCTTCCTCTCCCAGCCCTTCTTCGTGGCCGAGGTCTTCACCGGCGTGCCGGGCATCTTCGTGCCGATCGACGAGACGGTGGAGTCCTTCGAGGCCCTGGTCAACGGCGACCTCGACAACGTCCCCGAGCAGGCGTTCCTCAACGTGGGTGGTGTCGAGTCGGTCCTGGAGAAGGCCCGGACCCTCGAGGCCGAGGCGGGCTAGTGGCCGACGACGGTGTCTTTGGCGTGGAGATCGTCACGCCCGAGCAGTCCCTCTTCGCTGGTGGTGCAACATCGGTCGTCCTGGCGACGTCCGACGGTGCCCTCACCGTGCTCGACGGCCACACTCCGCTGGTGGGCGACGTCGTGCCCGCTGAGGTGAAGGTCGAGCAGCCCGACGGCGCCCTGCTGCGCCTCGCCGTGCACGGCGGGTTCCTCCAGGTCGACACGAGCCCAGGGGCCGCCGAGGGCCTGGCCGCGGGGGACGGGCCGCTGCCGGGCCTCTCCACCCGCGTGACCGTCCTGGCCGGCGTGGCCGAGGTGGCGGAAGAGATCGACGTGCCCCGTGCCGAGCAGGCCAGGGAGACGGCAACCCAGCGGCTCAGCGACCTCGGGGCGGGCCGGGGCCCGGTCGGCGAGGAGGTCGAGGAGGACGTGGAGCTCGCCGAGGCCGAGAGCGCCCTCGCACGTGCCGAGCTGCGGCTCGAGGTGGCATCGAGCGGGGCGGCGTAGCCGGTCGTCCCGCGGCCGTCACCGACCGCCCTAGCCGAACGAGATGGAGCTGAACTCGGCCAGCTTCGCCAGGGCGTGGCTGGCGTCGATCTTGCGCAGCGTCCCCGACTTGGAGCGCATGACCAGCGACTGCGTCGTCGCCCCGAACTCGTGGTACTGGACGCCCCTCAGGAGCTCGCCGTCGGTGATCCCGGTGGCCGCGAAGAAGCAGTTGTTCCCCTGGACGAGGTCGTCGGTGGTCAGCACGGCGTCGAGCGCGTAGCCGGCCTCGATGGCGGCCGCACGCTCCTCCTCGCTGCGGGGGTAGAGCCGGCCCTGGATCTCGGCGCCCATGCACTTGAGCGCTGCGGCGGCCAGCACGCCCTCTGGCGTGCCCCCGATGCCGAAGAGGATGTCGGTCCCCGCCCCAGGCCATCCCGTGGCGATCGCCCCGGCCACGTCCCCGTCGGTGATGAGGCGGATCCGGGCCCCCGTGGACCTGACCTCGGCGATCAGGGCGTCATGACGGGGTCGGTCCAGGATCACCGCCGTCAGGTCGCGCACCGGGCGCCCCAGGGCCTCGGACAGCGCACGGAGGTTCTCAGTCGGGGTACGCCGGATGTCGCAGGCGCCCTTGGCCCGCGGCCCGACGGCCAGCTTCTCCATGTAGACGCACGGGCCGGGGTCGAACATGGCGCCCCGCTCGGCCACCGCGATCACGGCCAGGGCGCCGCCACGGCCCTGGGCAGTCAGCGTGGTGCCGTCGATGGGGTCAACTGCGATGTCGGTGAGGGGGGGCGTGCCGTCGCCGATCTTCTCTCCGTTGAACAGCATGGGTGCGTTGTCCTTCTCACCCTCGCCGATGACGACGATCCCGTCCATCGGGACGCTCGCCAGCACGGTCCGCATGGCCTCGACGGCGGCCGCGTCGGCCCCCACCTTGTCCCCCCGGCCCATCCAGCGGCTGGCCGCCATGGCGGCCGCCTCGGTCGTCCGTACGAGGTCCATGGCGAGGTTCCGGTCGGGGGCTTGGCGCGACGTCACCACGGGTCTGACCATAGTTGGTAGCTGATGAGCCACCTGCCGATCGGGGCGCTCCCCAGCGGCGATACTTGAAGGCGTGGATCAGATCGTGGTGAAGCCCAACGGGCCGCTCGAGGGCATCGTCAGGGCAGGCGGGGCGAAGAATTCGGCGCTCAAGCTGATGGTGGCCTGCCTGCTCGCCGAGGGTCGCACGGTGCTCTCCAACGTCCCTCGCATCGACGACGTGGACACCATGGCCGAGGTGCTCCGCGCCATGGGCGCACAGGTCGAGCGCCTCGACAACGGGGATGTGACGGTGACCACGCCGCCGTCCGGCGACCTGGTCCCCGCCGGCCCCTATGAGCTCTTCGAGCGCATGCGGGCGTCGGTGGTCGTGATCGGGCTGCTGCTGGCCCGCTGCGGCTCCGTGCGCATGCCCCTGCCCGGCGGGGACGACTTCGGTGACCGGCCCATCGACTTCCACATCAACGGGCTCAGCGCCATGGGCGCCCGGTTCGAGTCCTCCCACGGCGAGGTGCGCGGCACCGTGCCCGGCGGTCGGCTGGTGGGGACGAGGGTCGTGCTCGAGTACCCCAGCCACACGGCGACCGACAACCTGCTCATGGCGGCCGTGCTGGCCAAGGGCACGACGGTGATTGAGAACGCGGCGAAGGAGCCCGAGGTGACCGACCTGGCCGCCATGCTGTGCGACATGGGGGCGGTGGTGCGTGGCGCCGGGACCTCGCGGATCGAGGTCGAAGGGGTCGACGAGCTCCGGCCGACACGCCACACGGTCGTACCGGACCGGGTGGTTGCCGCCACCTTCCTGGCGGCCGTCGGCATCGCCGGCGGCGAGGTGACGATCGCCGACGCACGTCCCGACCACATGGAGATGCTCCTGCGCAAGGTCGCCCAGATGGGTGTTGTGACGGACATGGGCCCCTACGGGCTGCGGGCCGGCGCGCGCGAGCGGCTCGTGGCGGCCGACGTGGCCACGCTCCCGTATCCAGGGGTGGCGACCGACTTCAGCCCGCTGCTGGTGGCCATGCTCACGGTGGCCGACGGGGTGGGGATCCTGACCGAGAACCTCTTCTCCGGCCGGTTCCGCTACGTCGAGGAGCTGCGGCGGATGGGCGCGGACATACGGACGGAGGGGCACCACGCCGTCGTCCGGGGTGTGCCCCACCTCTCGGGAGCACCGGTGCGCGCGCCCGACATCCGCGCCGGCGTGGCACTGGTCCTGGCCGGTCTGGTCGCCGAGGGCGAGACGGTGGTGAGCGGGGCGCACCATATCGGCCGCGGCTACGAGGACCTGGCGGGCGCGCTGCGCTCGCTGGGGGCCAACGTGACATGCCGGTGAGCCCGGGGCCGGCCACCGACCCGGCCGTGCTCCTGGAGCAGGCCCGGGACGGGAACCGTGTCGCACTGGCCCGGCTGCTGTCCTACATCGAGCGCGGTGGCACGACCGCCACGGCGGTCGCACGGCTGGCCTACCGCGCGGAGGTGCCGTTCACCCTCGGCCTGACCGGCGCGCCAGGGGCCGGCAAGTCCACGCTGACCGACGGCCTCATCTCCCTGGCGCGCTCGGGGTGGCCCGAGCCCGACGCCGAGGACGTGCCCCAGGTGGGTGTCCTGGCCATCGACCCCACGTCCCCGTTCAGCGGGGGCGCCATCCTGGGAGACCGGGTGCGGATGGGCCAGCATGCGCTGGACCCGACTGTGTTCATCCGGTCGATGGCGACGCGGGGTCACCTCGGTGGCCTGTCCCTGGCCGTGCCCGACGCCGTCCGCCTTCTCGGCGCAGCCGGCATCGGCGTGGTCATCGTCGAGACGGTCGGCGTCGGCCAGATGGAGGTCGAGATCGCCTCGGCCGCCGACACCACGGTCGTGGTCGTGACGCCCGGCTGGGGCGACTCCATGCAGGCCAGCAAGGCAGGCCTTCTCGAGGTGGCCGACGTGTTCGTGATCAACAAGGCGGACCGTCCCGGGGCACGGGAGGCCCGCCGCGATCTCGAGCAGATGCTCGACCTGGCCCGGCCGGGTGCATGGCGGCCCGAGATCGTCGACACCACGGCGACGTCCGGGGAAGGCGTGGCGGACCTCTGGGACGCCGTCGGCCGGCATCGCCGCCACCTCTTGACCACCAGCCAGCTCGTGGCGCGGCGGTCACACCGCCTGGCCCAGGAGCTCCGGGGGGTGCTGCTGGCCCGCACGCAGGCGCGGATCGACGAGCTGGCGGCCGGGGAGGAGTTCACCACCGCCGTCAAGGCGCTGGTGGCCGGAGAGCTCGACCCTTACCAGGCGGCCGACCGCCTCCTGGGCTCATGAGCCGCCCGGCGCGGGTTCCGGTACGGTTCGGCGATGACTGAAGTCTTCGTCACCCTGGAGCGCCGGCCCGACAACGTCGCGCTGATCCGGCTGGACCGGCCCAAGGCGAACGCGCTCTCCGGCGCGGTGCTCGGGCAGCTGCAGGCGGTGGTCACGGAGCTCCACGACGATCCGCCCGGAGCGGTGGTGCTGTGGGGCGGGCGGAAGATCTTCGCTGCCGGGGCCGACATCGTCGAGCTGAACGACAGCGGCGCGGATGCGGTCGGCGCCAACTTCGCCGGCGCCCTCGGCGCGCTGGCCGCGCTGCCGAGGGTCACCATCGCCGCCGTCAACGGGTACGCCCTCGGCGGTGGGTTGGAGCTGGCGCTGGCCTGCGACCTCCGCGTCTGCGGCGAGAGCGCCCGCTTCGGCCTGCCCGAGGTCCTGCTCGGGGTGACCCCTGGGGGAGGCGGTACTCAGCGTCTGCCGCGGCTCATCGGCGCCTCGCGCGCCAAGGAGCTGATCTTCACCGGCCGCCACATGCGAGCCGAGGAGGCACTGACGACCGGCCTGGTGAACCGCGTCGTCGCGCCCGACTTCGTGCTCGAGGCTGCCTTGGCCTGGGCGGCGGAGCTGGCCGGTGGCCCGCTCGTAGCCCACGGCCTCGCCAAGGCCGCGGTCGACCGGGGCCTCGATGGCACGCTGGCCGACGGGCTGGCGATTGAGCGGGAGGCGTTCGCCGCTGCGGCACAGACGGAGGACGCGGCCCGCGGGATCGCGTCGTTCGCCGAGCACGGCCCCGGCAAAGCGACCTTCGTCGGGCGGTGACACGGTGAGCTCACCTCCCATCCCGGTCAGCACGGGCGAGGGCGCCTTTGACCCCTCGGTGCGGTGGTTCCGGCACGCCGTGTTCTACGAGGTGCTGATCAGGGGCTACTTCGATGCCAACAACGACGGCACCGGGGATCTGAGGGGCCTGCGCGAGAAGCTCGACTACATCGAATGGCTGGGCATCGACTGCATCTGGATGCTGCCCTTCTATCCCTCACCGTTCCGCGACGGCGGCTACGACATCAGCGACTTCTTCAACGTCCACCCGGACTACGGCAGCATCGGCGACCTCGTCGCGTTCCTGGAGGACGCCCACCGCCGCGGCATCCGGGTCATCGCGGACCTCGTGATGAACCACACCAGCGACGAGCACCCCTGGTTCGTCGAGTCGCGCTCATCGAGGAACAACGCCAAGGCGGACTGGTACGTCTGGAACGACGACGACCAGAAATGGCCCGACGCCCGCGTCGTCTTCACCGATGTCGAGCGGTCCAACTGGACCTGGGACGACACCCGCCAGCAGTACTACTGGCACCGCTTCTACCATCACCAGCCCGACCTCAACTACGAGAACCCCGAAGTGGCCGACACCATGATCGACCTCGTCCGCTTCTGGCTCGATCTCGGTTTCGACGGCTTCCGGCTCGATGCCGTGCCGTACCTGTACCAGCGCGACGGGACGTCCGGCGAGCACCTTCCCGAGACGCATGCATTCATCAAGACCGTCCGCAAGCAACTGGAGGCGGACTACCCCGGGCGCATCCTCCTGGCCGAGGCGAACGGCTGGCCGAGCGACGTGGCGGACTACTTCGGCGAGGGCGACGAGTGCCACCTGTGCTTCCACTTCCCGCTGATGCCGCGCTTGTTCATGGCGGTCCGCCGGGAGCAGCGCTACCCGATCACCGAGATCCTCGCCCAGACACCCGAGATCGACAGCTCCTGCCAGTGGGCCATCTTTCTGCGCAACCACGACGAGCTCACCTTGGAGCAGGTGAGCGACGAAGAGCGGGACTACCTCATTGCGGAGTACGCCAAGGACCCGAGGATGAAGCGGCACATGGGCATCGGGCGCCGGTTGGCCCCGCTGCTTGACAACGACCGGCGGACCGCCGAGCTCCTGTACGCCCTGCTCCTCTCCCTGCCCGGCAGCCCCGTCATCTACTACGGCGACGAGCTGCTGATGGGTGACAATATCTACCTCGGTGACCGGGACTCCGTGCGCACGCCGATGCAGTGGTCGCCCGACCGCAACGGCGGCTTCTCGAAGGCCGACTTCGCCCAGCTCTACCTGCCACCGCTCATGGACCCCGTCTACGGTTTCAGCGCGCTCAACGTCGAGGCCCAGCTGCGGAACCAGGGATCGTTCCTGCACTGGCTGCGGCGCATGCTGACCGAGCGGCGTGCGCTTCCTGTCATGGGCGTGGGTGCCATGGAGGTGCTGCCCTGTGCCAACCCCTCCGTGCTGGCCTACATGCGCTCGGGGGAGGTGGCCGACATCCTCACCGGGTCCACCTCGACCGGGCCCTCGGTGAGCCCGGCGGTGGACGGCGCGCTCGACTGGGGCCGCTCCACCGTGCTCGCCCGGACGGTCCCGGCCGGGAACGAGAGCGAGGGCGACGAGGTGGTGCGCCGGCACCAGGCCGTGCTGTGCGTGCACAACCTGAGCCGCTTCGCCCAGCCGGCCGAGCTCTCGCTGGCCAAGTGGGCCGGTTCGACGCCCTACGAGGTGCTGGGGCGGGTCCCGTTCCCGGTCATCACCGACGAGCCGTACACGATCACCCTGCCGCCCTACGGGTTCCTGTGGTTCGATCTCGCACCCGAGGAGAGGCCGGTCCAGGAATGACGGCCGAGCGCGACGAGGCGCTGCGAACGCTGACCGAGGCGTGGCTGGGGCTGCGCAGGGTCGTGCCGGCAAGTGAGATCACCGTCCTGCGTGCGGAGGTGCTGCGGGCGGCCCGGCCCGGCCTGGTCGACATCGTCGCCCAGGTGGGGGAGCGCCGGGCCCATTTCGTGGCGGGCCTGCGCGGGGTGACCGACGAGCCGCACTTCCTGCGTTCGGGGGAGGAGGCCGCACTGGGCCTGCTCGACGACGACCGCGGCCTGGCGGTCTGCTCCGACGCGCTGCGCGACGCGCAGCTGGCGCCGCTGCTGCTCGCCACGGTCCGCGGGGTCGAGACGCGGCCCGGACCGGTGGCCGTTCTGCGGGACGACGACGACGCCACCGTGCTCGACTGCGGCGACCGCGGCGACCTCATGGTCTTCCCATGGCTGGCCACCGAGCCGCGGCCCGACGTCGACCTCATGGTTGCGCTGGACGAGGCCGGCTTCAACCACGTGGCGGCTCCGCTGATGCGCTGGGTGTGGGAGGGGCACGACCTCGGTGTGGTGCAGGAGCCGCTGGCGGACCGCTCCGGCGGATGGGCCCTGGCCCTCACGTCGCTGCGGGACTTCTACGCCTCGGGGGGTGCACCCGAGGCCGCCGGCGGGGACTTCGGTGCCGAGGCGCGGGCGCTGGGGACCATGACGGCCCGCATGCACATCGCCCTCGACCGCGCCTTCCTGCGCCATCACGAGCCCGTCGTTGACTGGGTCGATGAGGCGGAGGCCACCATCGCCGCGGCGGACGCATCGCTGCTCGACGCGCCTGGCGTGGCCGAGCTCGTCAAGTGGATCAGCGAGTCCGACGGGCGGCTCCCCGTGATCCGCACCCACGGCGACTTCCACCTCGGGCGGACGGCCCGGACCGACCAGGGATGGGTGGTCAGCGACTGCGCGCCGGGCGGCGTCCTGGCCGGCGCGTCCACACCGGGGCGGCGCACCCCCCTGGCGGACGTGGCGGACCTGCTGTGGTCCATGCACCAGGCGAGCACCGTGGCTGCGGCAGAGCGGGACCCGGCGGGCAGGCTCGGGCTCGCTGCGCTCGGACAGGCCTGGGAGGCCAGGAACCGGCGAGCATTCGTGAGCGGCTACCTGGGCACCCCCGGGATCGGGGGCCTCGTCGGGCCCGACCGCGACCTCGTCCGGCGCCTGGTGTCCTTCCTCGAGCTGGCCCGCTCCGTCCGGGAGGCGTAGGGCTCAGACGGCCAGGGCCGACACCTTGAGGGTGTCGGCGGCCTCCTCGGGTGAGATCACGTTGATCGCCACGCCGGTGCCCAGCTCGAAGCCCGCCGTCGTGGTCGCCTTGGGCCAGATGTGCGCGTGCCAGTGATACGGCTCACCGACCCGGTAGGGGGCGGAGTGGAAGACGATGTTGTAGGCCACGTCGCCGACGGCCTCAGCCAGTTGCTGGAGCGTGCGGCGGATCGCCTCGCCGACAGCGATGAGGTCCTCGGTCGGGCTCCGGTGCAGATGGGGGTTGTGCTCCCGCGGCATCACGAGCATCTCGTAGGGGACGGCGCTCCAGAACGGGCAGACCACCACGACGCGGTCGTTGGCGTAGATGACCCGCTCGGTGGAGTCCTCCTCCGCCTCGATGGTCGTGCACAAGAGGCAGGACCCGACGAAGCGGGCGAAGCGGGCCTGCTCCTCGGCGAGCTCGCGGGGAATGAACGACATGCCGAGCAGCTGACCGTGTGGGTGCTCGACGGAGGCGCCGGCCTCACGCCCTGAGTTCACGATGGCCTGCGTGTAACGGAGGTTGGGCTGCGA
Source organism: uncultured Acidimicrobiaceae bacterium (assembly GCA_963824195.1). Lineage (GTDB taxonomy): Bacteria > Actinomycetota > Acidimicrobiia > Acidimicrobiales > RAAP-2 > Bog-473. The sequence continues at coordinate 76,219 of CAWGOJ010000015.1, forward strand.
GGCGTGCTCCTCCAGGCGGTCACGCAGAGCGGCCATCACGAGCTCGACCTGTTCCTGGCTCAGCATGCCCAGGGTGGCGTCGTGCTCGGGGGAGAAGATCAGGATCTCGTGGATGCCACCCGCGGAGGCCTGTGTGAACACCGGGCCGCGGTTGGCGACGACAAAGGGCTCGTCCCCCTCGAAGGCCGGATAGAGGTTGGGCACCACCCGGACGAGCCAGCGCCCGGTCGGGCCGTAGGTCTCGAGGGCGGGGGGCGTGTCTTCCTCGTTGCCGGGGCAGAACGGGCAGGGGCGGCCCAAAGTGTCGGGCACCCAGGGGGAGCGGGTGACGAAGGAGTACGGCCGCTCGGAGCGGCCAGGGCTCACGACGACCCAACGGCCGGACAACGGATCGAGGCGTAGCTGGTTCATGTGTGCACTCTCTCGGGCGCTGCCTGACCCGCCCAAATAGCAATTGGCCTCATCGTCTTCCCTCCACCTCTACGGTACAGGTTCCACTGACCGTGCAGGCACCACCGTCGCGGGCTGTCACCAGGGTTCGGCGCCCATGGGAGAACATGTCGGCCATGCATCACCAGCCGGACGGAGCGGCCTTCGACGTCGTGCTGCTGCTCCACGTGGGCTGCGTGGTGGTCGGGCTCGTCACCACGACGACGGCCGCCACCACGGCCACCCGGCTGCGCCGCCTCGTGCGGGCGTCGGCCCCCGTGCCCGAGCCCTTGCGCCGCTACTTCCGCCCCGGGGTCAATTGGGCCGGCCGGACCATCTACGGCATCCCCGCCTTCGGGTTCGCGCTCCTCGCCATGAGCCAGGGGGCGTACGCGCTCGGGGACGGCTGGGTGCTGGGGGGCCTGGCCCTGTTCGTTGTCGTCGCCCTGCTGGCCGAGGGGGTCATGTGGCCGGCGGAGCGGCGTCTCCAGACGGCCGTGGACTCGGCCGGGGCGGCGGGCGGCCCGCTGCCCGGGGCCGGCGCCATGGAGGGCGATGCCACATCCATGGCGCGGGCCGCCGGCGCCGCGCTCGTCCTGCTCGTCGTGGCCGTGGTCGTCATGATCGCCCAGCCCTGACCCCGTGTCCGGGACGGGACCCCCCGCCGGGGTCACGTCCATGTGTGCCGTCTGGCCGGCTCAGAAGATCCCGGCCGTCAGGGTGTCAGCCGCAGCCCTCGCCGCAGCCGCCGACCGGAGGCCGGCAGCCGCCGCCGCAGCCGCCGCCGCCCTGGCCGCCGCCACACGGGCCACCGCCGCCACTACCGCCGCCGTCCCCACCGCCGCAGCCGATCTTCTCGGAGGAGGAGCCGGAGGACGACTGGAAGTAGTTGCTGCCGCCGTAGGAGGCCGTGACCGCCACCGAGCCCTCGACCTGGTTCACCGTGATGGTGCAGGAGGCCACGCCGGACGAGTTGGTGGTTCCGGTGCAGGTCTGGACCGTCTTGCCGGACCCCAGCGTCATGTTGACCTGCTGCCCGGGAATGGGCGTCCCGCTCGAGGTGGTGAGCACGGAGGTCAGCGTGAGGGTCTGCCCGGAGGACACGCTCGCCGGGCCGGTGTAGGTGAGCGAGGTGGGCGCCTTGTTGACCACGAAGTGATTGCTGCCGCTGCTGGCCAGCAGGATCGTGGGCGTGTTCGTTGCGTCGGGGTACGTCCCGGAGACCGTGTAGGTGGCCGCCGGCTCGTTGGGCGTGATGCTGCAGGACGCAACGCCGCTCGAGTTGGTCACCGCGGTGCACGACTGGGTGCCGTTGAGGGTGAGCGTCACCGGCTGCCCGCTGATGGGAGCTCCGGTCACCGAGTTGGTCAGCGTGCCCGTGACCGTCGTGGGCTGGCCGTAGGTACCGGTGGTCGCGCTCACCGTGAGGGTGGTCGGCGTGCTGATCACGACGCTCCCCGTAGCGGTGGCCGGGACGTAGTAGGCGTCGCCGGCGAACTTCGCGGTGACCGGCGCCGGGCTGGTCGTCTGGTTCACCTTGGCGATCACGCAGGAGGCGGCCCCCGACGAGTTGGTCGTGCCGCTGCAGCTCTGCGCGGAGCTCCCGGAACCCAGGGTGAAGGTCACCGTCCTGCCGCTGATGGGGGTACCCAGCGCCGGGTCGTCGGTCGTCAGGACACCCGAGAGGGTGGCGGAGGAACCGTTGGTCGCGCTGGTGGCCCCCGTGTAGGTGAGGACCGCCTCCTCGTGGGTGACCACGAAGGTGCCCGACCCGGTGCTGGTCAGGAGATGGGGCAACACGGTGGCGTCACCGGCGAACGAGGCCGTGAGCGAGTACGTCCCGGCCGGCTCGTTCGGGGTGATGGAGCAGGTCGCCACGCCGCTGGCGTTCGTCGTGCCGGTGCAGGACTGCGTCCCGTTCAGCGTGATGGTCACCGGCTCGTTGGCGGCGCCCGCCGACGTGTAGTTGTCGATCAGGGTCGCCGACACGTTGGTGGCGTCGGAGTAGTCACCCGTGGCCGGGCTGACGGTCAGGGCTGTCCCCGTCTGCACCGGGCCGACGTTCACCGAGCCCGTGGCGGTGGCCGACTGGTAGTAGCCGTCGCTGGTGAAGCTGACCGTGATGGGCACCGGGCCCACCGTCTGGTTCACGTTGTTGATGGTGCAACTCCCGGTCCCGCTCGAGTTCGTGGGGGCGGCGGTGGTGCAGGTCTGCGCCGTCGACCCGCTCCCGAGGGTGAAGGTCAGCGTGCGGCCGACGACCGGTGTGGCGCCCGAGTCCGAGGTGAGCACGCCCGAGACCGTCAGGTTCTGCGAGTTGAAGACCGAGGTGGGCCCGGTATAGGTCAGGCCCGTCTCCTCCAGGGTCACGATGAAGTTCGCCGAGTTCTCGGACGGCATCAGCTGCAGCGGCAGTGTCGTGTCGCCCGCGAAGCTCCCGGTCAGCGTGTACGTCGCTGCCGGCTCGCCGGGCGTGATGCTGCACGACGCCGTTCCCGTCGAGTCCGTCGTCCCGGTGCACGTCTCGGTGCCGTCCAGGGTGAAGGTGACCGGCTCGTTCGCGATGGGCTGGTTGGTGTTGTTGTCGGTCAGCACACCGGACACGGTGGTGGCGTCGGAGTAGTCACTGGTCGCCGAGTTGACCGTCAGGCTCGTGGGCTCGGTCACGCTGAGCGTGTTGGTGGTGGAGGAGGACGTGTCGTAGCTGTCCCCGCCGAAGCTGGTGTTGATCGGTTCCGAGCTGGCCGGCTGGTCGACCGACGCGATGGTGCAGCTCACGTTCCCGTTGGGGTCGGTGGTGGCGTTGCAGGACTGCTCGGTCGAGCCCGACCCGATCGTGAAGGTGACGACCTTAGTGGGCAGCGGGGTGCCCGAGGTCGGGGTGTTGGTGGTCAGGGTGCCCGTCAGCGTGATGGGCTGGCCGTTGACCGCCGTCGTGGGCCCGGTGTAGGTCACCGTGCTCGAGTCGGGGTTCACCGTGAACGTGCTCGAGGTGCTGTCCGAGCCGATCGGCGTCGATGTCGATGTGTCACCCGAGAACGTGGCCGTCAGGGTGTAGGTCTGCGAGGGCTCACCCGGTGAGATGACGCAGGTGGCCGTCCCGGTGTTGTCGGTCGTCCCCGTGCACGTCTCGGCGCCGTTCAGCGTGAAGGTGACCGGCTCGTCGACGATGGGCTGGCCGCTCGAATTGGTCAGCACGGCGGAGACGGGCGTGGGCGACGAGAAGTCACCCGAGACCGGCTGGACCGCGAGCGTCGCCGGCGTGGTGTTCGCGACGGGCGTCGGTGCGGCCACCTCGATCTGGTCGTCCACCGAGAGGCCGTAGAGGGCGCCCGAGTGGGTGTCGATCTGCTGCTGCACGTAGCCATCGTTGGCGCCGCCCAGGGCGACCTGCCAGATGTCGCCCGAGGTCGAGTCCCCGGTCCAGAACGAGGTGCCGTTGGGGTCGAGGCTGATGGCGAAGAGCGAGCCCTGGCATCCCGGGAGCGATGCGCAGGTGTAGGTGTGTGCGACGCTCCCGTCCGGGTTCAACAGGATGTCGGCATTGGAGTCGGCCACCAGAACGTCGCCGTCGGGGAGGACCTGGAGCTCGAAGGCCTGGACGGGCAGGCCCGTCGATTGATCGTAGGAGGGGAAGGATTGCAGGTTGAAGTTGGGATCCTGTGTGTTGGTGCAGATGTTGTAGTGCAGGATGTCGGTGCCCTCGGTGGTGTAGTAGATGTTGCACTGGTCGGCCAGCGCGATCCAGTCGTCACCGCTCAGCTCGGTGGCCACCGGGCCGATGTTCGCGATCTGTTGCCCACTGCTGTTGAACTCGGCGATGTAGGGGGTGGACTGCTGTCCCACGTAGAGGTTGCCGTTGTTGTCGAAGGCCAGCGACAGCGGGTTCGACAGCCCGCTGGCGAAGACACCGTCGAGCGTGCCGTTGGGCGAGTACTCGCTGACGTCGCCGGCGTAGTCGTCGGCGACGTAGAGGTTGCCGTGCGCGTCGAATGCGGTCCCGGCGGTGTAGGGCTCGCTCAGGCCGTCGTTCAGGGTCGTGTCGTAGGTGGGACTCGACGGGCCGTTCGGGGGCGTGGCCGGCGTGGCCTGGCTGTACACGTTGACTTCGGAGTTACCCACCGAGGCGAAGACCTGACCCGACGCGAACTGTGCGCCGGAGGTGCCGTCGGCGGCGGCCGGCTTGGCGGGGAAGAAGAGGAGCCCGACGCAGCCCAGGACGAGGACGAGTGCCAGCGCGAGCGCCGTGTGGCGCGCTGCGGTGCCGTAGACCCCGGATCTTGTGTCGTCCCAGTCCGTCATGCCGCTCGTGGTGTGACCACCCGCTGACACTCGACCAATCGACAAACTCATGACGCCCCCCTCGTGGCTGCACGGTTCCCAGGTTCGTTGACTTCTGATGCACACCTGTGGCTGGAAATCGCCGCAGTGCGCGCGATGCTTGAGTTCTGAATATGAGGGGAAGAGGGGAGTGGCGACAGGTACAAAAGGACTAGATACTCCGCGCCGGCGGGGACAATTGGGTCACCATTGTCCGCCTGCAGCGCGGGCTCAGCAGATCGTTTCGATGATCTTCACGCACTTGTCGCGCCCCGGTGCCGGCCGTGGTCCGGAGCGATCGAGAAGACGACGAGGTGCTCGACGCCGCCCTAGTCGGTGGCGGGTGCGAGACGGTTCCGTGCTCGGTGGATTCCGACATGTTGCCGGAGCTGACGCCCACCGAGCCGACCACGTTGACCGGGACGGTCGACGAAGGACGACTCGCCGATCTTCCCGACGCGGACGTGGCCCGTCATGTGGGTCACGGCGTTGCGCTGGATGGCCTGACGAGCACCCACCGATGGACGGCAGATCGCGGCGATGATCCACCCTCCAGCGGTCTGCAGGCAAGAAAATGACCAGTGGCCGCAGGTGTTAACACCTGGTTGAACGTGTTAACACCACGGGGTCCTGAAATGTGACGAAGGTTGGCCCGAATCCGGCGGGGCTCTTATCGGGGGGGATTCGATGGGGACGAGCCGGTGGCGGCGGTCACGATGGCACGTGCACCGTCCATGTCCCCGGACCGCACGAGCTCGGGCAGCGGTCCCTCGAGCATGCCCGCCCAGTCGACCGAGTCGCTGCGCGCTCCCGCCTGGCGGAGGCGCTCGCGCCCCTCGGCGAGAAGCTGCCCCAGGGTTCCGAGGCCCTCCCCACACCAGGCCGCCAGCTCGTCCCGGAGCCACGACGCCAGTGCCGGGCTCAACCCGCCGGTCGACACGGACACGGTCACTGCGCCGTCGCGGTGGACCGCCGGGAGGATGAGGGAGCAATGGGCGGGGTCGTCGGCACTGTTGACCCAGACGCCGGCCGTCTCGCCGTCGGTGAACACGGCGCCGTCGACGTCGGGCACGCCGGTGGCGGTGACGACGAGCCGGTAGCCCGACGCGTCCCCCACGCGGTAGGGCCGCCGCTCAACGGAGTGGAGCAGCGACGTGAGAGCTTCCATGTCGTCGCTCAGCGACGGCGCGATCACGGTCACCGATGCACCGCATTCGATCAGCCCTCGGGCCTTGCGCGCCGCCACCGGCCCCCCACCGACCACCAGGCACGGGCGATCCGACACCTCGAGCATCACCGGGTAATAGGACTTCTGTTCCGTCTCGCGCTCAGTCATGGAGGCGGGGAGGTCCGACCATGCCCGCCGCGATGGTGGCGAAGGTCAGCTCGTCAATCAGCACGAAGCTCCCCGTGATGCGATCGGCTTCGTAGGGATCGACCGCCAATGGCGTCGCCGTCCGCAGCTTCACGACGCCGATGTCGTTCTCGTTGAGCTCGCTCGCCTCGGTGATCCGGAGCTCGTTGACGTCGAAGATGCCGGTGACGCCCTCCACCACGACGGGCGTGACCCGCGTGGTGTGCTTGATCCGCAGGCGGTCACCCACTTTGAGCGGGTTGTCCTTGAACCAGCACACCGTCGCCTCGAACGTGTCGGTCACCTCCGGAGCATCCTCGGCGGCTGCGATGAGGTCGCCCCGGGAGATGTCGAGGTGGTCCGCCAGGCGGAGCGACACCGACAGGCCGACCTCGGCGCGCGAGAGCGGCCCGTCCGCCGTCTCGATGGCCCGGACGGAGGTGTGCGCGCCCTGGGGCAATACCACCACCGGGTCTCCGACGCGGAACGGCCCGCCGTTGACCATGCCGGCGTAGCTGCGCCCGCCGCCGGGCTGGCGCAGCACCCACTGGACCGGGAGACGCCCCCCGCTGCCCCGGTTGACGCCGTGCTGGGCGGCCCACCCGCCGGCCTGCGCCGACTCGAGGGCATCGAGCACGGTCGGGCCGTCGTACCACGGGGCGGCGTCCGAGCGGGCCACCACGTTGTCGCCGTTGAGGGCCGAGATGGGGATGATCGTGCACGAGGAGATCCCGAGCCGGTGTGCCAGCGCCTCCATCTCGTCCGCGATCCGCTGGTAGGCGGACCGGTCCCAGCCGACGAGATCCATCTTGTTCGCGCAGACGACGAGCTGGTCGACACCGAGCAGTGCCGCGATGCAGATGTGGCGCCGTGACTGCTCACGAAGTCCCGATGTCGCGTCGACGAGCACGAGCGCCAGATCGGCCGTCGAGGCCCCCGTGGCCATGTTGCGCGTGTACTGGATGTGCCCGGGACAGTCGGCGATGACGAACTTGCGGTGGGGCGTGGCCGCGTACCGGTAGGCGACATCGATCGTGATGCCCTGTTCCCGCTCGGCGCGCAGGCCGTCGGTGACGAACGAGAGGTCGACCTCACCGAGGCCGCGGCGTTCCGACGCCGTCTCTATTGCAGTGAGCTGGTCGTCGAAGAGCTGTCGCGTGTCGAAGAGCAGCCGGCCGATGAGAGTGCTCTTGCCGTCGTCGACCGATCCGATCGTGGCGAACCTGAGCAGGTCCATGGTGTCCGCGCCGAGCTCGGGGCCGCCGGCCGGCGGCGAGCCGGGCAACGTGGTCATGGGTCTAGAAGTACCCCTCGCGCTTGCGGTCCTCCATCGCCGTCTCGGAGAAGCGGTCGTCGGCCCGGGTCGCCCCCCGTTCGGAGACTCGCGACGCCGAGACCTCCCGGATGATCTCCTCCACCGTTTCGGCATCGGAGCGCACCGCACCGGTGCAGGTGGCGTCGCCGACGGTGCGGAAGCGGACGGTCTCTTTGTGGACCTCCTCGCCGGGCTGCGGGGAGGTCCACTCGCTGAGGGCCAGCAGCATGCCGTCGCGCTGGACGACCTCGCGCTGGTGGGCGTAATAGATGGACGGGAGCTCGATCCGCTCCCGGCGGATGTACTGCCAGATGTCCAGCTCGGTCCAGTCCGAGAGCGGGAACGCGCGCAGGTGCTCGCCCGGGCGCACGCTGCCCTGGTACAGCTGCCAGAGTTCGGGTCGTTGGCGCTTGGGGTCCCACTGCCCGAAGGAGTCGCGGAACGACAGGACGCGCTCCTTGGCCCGGGCCTTGTCCTCGTCCCGGCGCGCCCCGCCGAACGCGGCGTCGAACCCGTTGGCGTTGATGGCGTCCAGCAGCGTCGTGGTCTGCAGGCGGTTGCGCGATGCCACCGGCCCGGGGTCCGGCACCCGTCCCTGGTCGATGGAGTCCTGCACCTTGGCGACGAGGAGCCTGGCCCCTTCGGCCTCGACCTGAGCGTCCCGGTAGTCCAGCACCTCGGGGAAGTTGTGGCCGGTGTCGACGTGCAGGACGGGGAAGGGGATCCGTCCCGGCTTGAAGGCCTTGGAGGCCAGGTGGAGCAGGACGGCCGAGTCCTTGCCCCCGCTGAAGAGGAGGACCGGGCGCTCCGATTCGGCTGCCACCTCGCGGATGATGAAGATGGCGAGGGACTCCAGCAGGTCGAGATGGCCGAGGGGATGCTCGACGGGCCTTACCAGGGCAGTGACCGACGCGTCGGCGCGATCCGCGGCGGGGCGGTGCTGCGGGGAGCGGAGGGCTGCGGTGTCCATGGGACCTCTCAAATCATGACCATTTTGGTCATGTATACTAAAGCCTGCATTCGGACGGGCGTCAAGCGCCGGGGCGGGTCCCCGGAACGGGCCGATCGGCTCGGGGAGAAGGTGAGGATCGGTGGCCGAGACCTACGTGAGCGACCAGCCGCTGGGCGAAGAGGACCTCGCGGCCATCAGCGAGCGCTTCGAGACCGCTCCTGCCAGCGCCGTCATCCGCTGGGCCGTCGAGACATTCGGCGACTCCATCGCCCTGGCCGCCTCGTTCGAGGACATCGTGCTCATCGACCTGGCCACCAAGGTCGCGCCCGGCATCGAGGTCGTCTTTCTCGATACCGAGGCGCACTTCCCCGAGACGCTGTCCTTCGTCGAGGAGGTACGGGCGCGCTACGGGCTGAACCTCACGGTCACCAAGCCCGGCCCCGAGGCGGCCGCGCACCCGTGCGGCACGGAGCAGTGCTGCCAGTTCCGCAAGGTCGAGCCGCTGCGCCGTGCCCTCGCCGGGCGGCGCGCCTGGTTGACCTCGCTCAAGCGCACCGACGGCCCCACCCGGGCCGATGCGCCCATCGTGGGCTGGGACGCCTCGTTCGGGCTCGTGAAGGTCAACCCGCTGGTGACATGGACGGACGACGACATCTCGTCGTATCTCGCCGACCACGGGCTGCCGGTGCATCCGCTCGTGCCGCAGGGCTACCGCTCCATCGGGTGCGCGCCGACGACGCGTCCGGTGGGCGAGGGGGAGGACCCCCGCTCCGGCCGTTGGTCGGGTCTCGACAAGTCCGAGTGCGGCCTGCACCTCTAGTGCCACGTGACCTCGACAACCCCTACGGGATGGAGTTCCGCGGCCGGCGTGACCGAGGGCTCAAGTTCGTCCGGCCGTACCGCAACATCGGCGAGCTCAACCCGGTCGAGCAGCTGAAGCTCTCGCGGCACCCGTTCGAGGTGGCCCAGGCTGTCATCGACACCTATTCGAAGCAGGGACCCGAGTCCATCGCCAAGGTGCCGGGCGAGGTCGAGCGCCTGAAGTGGGTCGGGATGTACCCGCAGCGCCAGGGCGGCGACGCCTTCATGATGCGGATCAAGGTTCCCGGAGGGGTGATGACCGCCCCCCAGGTCCGCGAGATCGGCGTGGCGGCCGACGCGTTCGCGGAGGGACCCGACGACAGCCCCGTCTTCGGCAACCGCTACGCCGACCTCACGACGCGCCAGGACATCCAGCTGCACTGGATCCGCATTGCAGACGTGCCTCGGATTTGGCAGCGCTTCTGGGACGTCGGGTTGACGACGGTGCAGGCATGCGGTGACTCAGCGCGCAACGTGTGCTCCTGTCCGGTATCGGGCATCGACCACAAAGAGGTCGTCGACGCCCTGCCCGTCGCGCAGGCCATCTCGGCGTTCTTCACCGGAAACCGCGAGTACGCCAACCTGCCGCGCAAGTTCAAGATCGCAGTCACCGGTTGCACGGAAGACTGCGCCCGGGTCGAAATCAACGACATCGGCTTGTGGCCGGCGAAGCACGTCGATGGCACCGTCGGCTTCAACGTGCTCATCGGCGGTGGCCTCTCCGATGGCGAGCGCATGGCGTCCGACATCGACCTGTTCATCCGGCCCGACCAAGCGGTCGAGCTCAGCCGCGGCGTCGCCCAGGTGTTCGGAGAGCTGGGCAACCGAGAGAACCGCGGGCTGGCCCGCATGCGCTACCTCGCCCAGGAGTTGGGTCCCGAGGGCTTCCGTGCCGCGCTGGACGAGCGCACGAACTTCGTGCTGGAGCCCGCCGGAAGGGAGCTGACGACCGCCTTCCGTGGCGACCACGTCGGCGTCCATCCACAGAAGCAACCGGGCCTCTTCTATGTGGGCTGCTCTGTCCCTGTCGGCCGCATGCACGGCTTGGAGCTGGTGGAGCTGGCACGGCTGGCGGACACCTACGGCGACGGCGGTGTGCGCATCGGCACCGACCAGAACTTCATCGTGTCCGGTATCCCCGAGGACCGGCTCGACGACCTGCTGGCCGAGCCCCTGATGGAGACCTACTCACCGTACCCCGGGCCCTTCGAGCGGGGCGTCGTGGCGTGCACCGGCTCGGAGTTCTGCCGGTTCGCGGTGGTCGAGACCAAGGAGCGCGCGGTCAAGTGGGCACGGGGCCTCGACGCGCAGCTGGCGGAGGATGGCGCAGACGGCGAGCACCGCGACGCGGGGGTCATCCGCATGCACTTCTCGGGTTGCTCCGCCTCGTGTGCCCAACCGCAGATCGCCGACATCGGCTTCCGAGGCGACATCGCGCACGTCGACGAGCACATCGAAGAAGCCGTCGATATCGGCCTGGGCGGCTCGCTCGGGCCGGATGCGGCTTTCATCGACTGGCTCGCCGGCGCGATGCCGGTCGACCGGGTGCCCGACGCCCTGCTCCGGGTCGTCCGGCGCTACCGGGACGAGCACCGTCCCGGGGAGCCGTTCCACCTCTGGGCCCGGCGGAGCCATCCCGACGAGCTCCGATCGACGCTGGTCGGTGCGGCCGAAGCGGTGACGCCATGAAGCGCTACCGCATCAGGGAGCAGATGAACGGGATCGTCGAGCCCCCTCACAAGGTGTGGTTCTGGGAGCTCGAGGCCGGCGTGATCCACGCCGACCGCTGCATCCAGTGCGGGACCTGCGTCGCGGTCTGCCCCTCGAACTCCATCGGCATCGACGAGGACACGAACCTGCCCGAGTTGGTCAAGATGTGCACCGGATGCTCGCTTTGCTGGGACTTCTGCCCCCGCGGCGGCCTCCGCTACGAGGCGCTGTGGCCGCCGTCGACCGTCGGCTCCGACGAGGACGCGGAGGTGCAGCCCGCCCAGGTCCGCTCCGACTCCTCGGACACGTACTGGAAGATCAGCGGGGGACCGCCGGCCGATGGGCTCGGCGCGGTGGTGGAGAGCTATGCCGTCCGGGCCGCGGTGGGAATCGACGACGCGCAGGATGGTGGTGCGGTCAGCGCGCTGCTGATCGGGCTCCTCGCGGCTGGCGAGATCGACGGCGCCCTCGTGTCGAAGCCGAGCCCCGACCCCGACGAGCAGTGGAAGGGCGTCGCCACCGTCGCGACGACGGCCGACGCCATCCGGGCCGCCTCGGGCAGCTTCTACAACCAGACGATGGCACTGGCGGAGCTCGACCTCTCGCGCTACGCGCTGCCATCGAAGCCGCGCATCGCCGTGGTGGGCACCCCCTGCGAGGTGCAGGGACTCCGGGCCATGCAGGCCCGCCGCTGGCCCACCGGCGCGCACCGGGTCGACGCTGTGGTCTTGACCATCGCCCTGATGTGCACGAAGAACTTCGACTACGAGGCGCTGACATTGAGGGAGCTCCGGGACAAGCGCGGCGTCGACCTGGACCGGGTCTCGAAGATGGACGTGATCCGGGGGCGCATGATCGTCGAGTACCGCGACGGAGAGCTGGCCGTCGACGAGCCGGTCAAGGATTTTCACGGTGCCGCGCTGAAGGGTTGTGACGAGTGCGCAGACTTCCTCGGCCGGTCGGCTGACATCTCGGTCGGCAGCGTCGGCTCCATGACCGGCTGGACGAGCGTCATCATCCGGACTGAGCGGGGCCGACTGGCGTTCCAGGCCGCGCGGGCGAAGCTCGACGTGCGCGGGCTGGACGACCCGGCCGCCCTCCTCCGGCTCGACGCTCTCGACAAGAAGATCGCCGACCGCTCACTGCGGCGCAAGCTCGACCCGGACGCGCCGCTGTTCATCGACTTCGAGGAGCACGTGCGCGCCTACGACGGCACGGACCGCCAGCCCGTGTTCATCCGCCATTGACCGTGACCGCGGCGCCCGTGCTGCATGTGCCTGACGAGCCCACGGTGCGGGCGGAGCACTGGCTGGCGGCCGTCCTCGAGGGCGGCGAGCTCAAGGACGTCCTGACGGACGTCGACGGCATCGTGCCCTGGCTGTGGACGCGCTGGAGGACTCTGGCGTCGGTCGGTGTCAGCGAGGAAGACCTCGGACGGATCGTGCTGGCCTACCGGCGCGAGGTCTGGCTCTGGCTGGCCGGTGAACGAACGTGGTCGCAGTGCTGCTCGGGTCTCATCGGGCGCATCACACGACGCATCGCAGACCCCGACCGCGCTGGGGTGTGACCGGGAGTGGGCGTCCCGCTCCGGCGATAGAGCTGAGCGGCGTGATGGTGCGCCGGGAGGGCGTGCCGGTGCTGGCGGGAGTGGACTGGCGAGTCGACATGAGCGACCGCTGGGTCATTCTCGGCCCGAACGGGTCGGGCAAGACGACGCTGCTCCTGGTGGCCGCGGCCCGGCTCTGGCCCACGGCGGGCACGGTGGAGGTCCTGGGGGTCCGCCTCGGCCGGGTGGACGTCCGGACGCTGCGCCCCCGAGTTGCGCTGGTCAGCGGCGCGGTCACGAGGCAGCTGCGGGCGGACCTTCCCGCCCGCGACGTCGTGGTGAGCGGCCGCCACGCCGCGCTGGAGACGTGGTGGAACCGGTACGGGGACGAGGATTGGGACAAGGCGGACCGGCTCCTGGCCAGCGGCGGGGTGGCGAACATCGGTGACCGCCCCTTCGGGATCATCTCCGAGGGGGAGCGCCAACAGGTCCTCCTGGCTCGGGCGCTCATGGGCGACCCCGAGCTCGTGCTCCTCGATGAGCCCTTCGCCGGCCTGGACTTGGGCGCCCGCGAGCGGTTGCTCCTGCGGCTCGGCGACCTGGCGACGGACCCGACGAGCCCGCCGGTGGTCCTGGTGACCCACCACTGTGAGGAGATCCCCCCGGGCTTCACCCACGGGGGCCTGGTGTCCGGCGGCAGGCTGTTGTCGGGGGGACCGCTGGGCGACGTCATCACGTCGGCACAGGTGTCCGCATGCTTCGGTCTGTCGGTAGCCGTGGGGTGCAGCGGCGGTCGGTGGTGGAGCCGCGCCGCCTGACGGACGCGCACAGTGTCGATGAGCAGGGCGGGAAGTGGGGCCTTGATTCGGAGCGCTGTCGCGGGTACAAACGAAGCGAAGCGGAGAAGTGCCGACGAGGTCGGCGCTGTGCATTTCCCCACCATCCACCATTTGGAAAACGCCGTTCAATAGGCTTTTCTGCGGAGCGAAGGTAGGTCGTCGGGGAGTGACGATTTTGATCCTGCTGATCCTCGTAGTTTTCCTATGGGTGGCGGTACTGGCCCCGAGCGCCTGGCGGCGATTCGGGGAGCGCCAGGGCGTGGGCTCCATCGACCACTTCCATCACCAGCTGCAACTCCTTGAGCATGCCGGTCCTAAGACGGTGGCTCCGGCCTACCGCTTGCACACGGCGTTGCCCGGTGACGGCCCCGCCGAAGCATCCGCACCAGCCGTCGACTCGTCCCGCCCGAAGCTGGTGCTGCTCCGGCCGACGGATGATGCGGCCGCGGCCGACGTCGACGACGGCGACGGCGCCCACTACGAGCGGATCGGCGTCCTCGATCGGCCGGAGCCCGCGTGCGTGCCCGAAGTGAGTGCGGACCTGTCCGCCTTCCGGCGCGAGCAGGCCAGACGGCGCTGCACCATGCTGTTGCGCTGCCTCTGCGGCGTGGCGATCTCGACCGGGCTCATCGGCATGTGGCCGGGGATGCATCTTGCCTGGATCTTCACCGTCCTCTCGGGGTTGGCCGCCCTCGGGCTCGTCGGGCTCATGGCCTATGCCAAGGAGCTCGAGGCCGAGCAGCGCCGCCACCGGTCCCGTCCCGAGACAGCGCTGGGCCTATTCGGGGGCGAGGGCCACGTCGACCCGGCGACGTCCGGCTACCCCGGCGCCTGGGACGACGACGACGACCACAACGAGGAGCCCCGGGTCGTAGCCCGCTAATGAGCTGGCCGCGGCTCCGTCTGCGCCGTGCTGAAGCCCGATGGCCGCTCCGGAGGGCCTCAGGCGTCCGACTATCCTGGGTGCTGCCGGGGGTGTAGCTCAGCTGGCAGAGCGCTACGTTCGCAATGTAGAGGCCGAGGGTTCGAGTCCCATCACCTCCACCGAAAGGCCCAGGTCAGAGGCCCAAAGTGGGATCCCCCAGAATTTTCATTTGGGTCGACATGTCCTTAAGTGACCTTATCGGCGAGAAAACCGCTGTGGCAGAATTGAAGCAGGCAACATTGCCCGGCTGACGTTGGGCCGTCATTATAAAGAGACTCAATCCTCCTAGGGGTGCCGAGACAATGAAGCATTGGGGCGGCGTGAGCGAGACCGGGGATGTCGTATGTCGGTCTGACGCGGAGCCCAAGGGGTCGAACGGTGTCACGCCCGGCGGGAGTCAGCGGCAATCGCAGACGAAGTCACAGGCCGTCCTGCTATTCTCCGGAATTCGATGAGCGGCCAAGTGATCGGCGTGTCGGAGGTGGTCCCGGGGTGAGAGCCCTGCTTACCAGGGGGGTACACATCGTCTCACAGGTCGCACGGCCACCTGGTGGTGTCCATCGAGTGCCGGAGCCCTGATGGTGTTAACCGGGCGCCGGCGTGAGCGTGAGTACTTGAACGATCTGATCGAGGGAGTGCGGAGCGGACATAGCGCAGCGGTTGTGTTGCGCGGCGACGCTGGGTGTCGGTAAGACGGCCTTACTCGAGGACCTGATCCAGTCGGCAACGGACCTCAGGGTGGCTCGAGCAGTCGGGGTCGAGTCCGAAATGGAACTCGCATTTGCCATGCTACAGCAGCTGGTGGCGCCCATGCTCAGTCACCTAGATAGGCTCCCGGCTCCTCAGTCCGGTGCTTTGGCGACGGTATTCGGCCGGAAATCTGGCCCTGCCCCCGATAGCCTTGCTGGCGGGGCTGGCGCTTTTGAGCTTGCTCTCTGACGCTGCCGAGGACCACCCGCTCGTCTGTGTGGTTGATGACGCGCAGTGGATGGACCGCGCGTCGGCGGCGGCGCTGGGGGTCGCGGCACGCCGGTTGATGGCGGAGTCCGTTCTGTTGGTGATCGCCGCTCGAGAATCGAACGACGCCTTCATCGGACTTCCAGAACTCGTCGTGGAGGGTCTACGAGATCCAGATGCTCGGGAACTCCTCGACTCAGCGATCTCGTGGCCCCTGGACGACCGAGTGCGCGAGCAGATCCTGAGCGAAGCGCGGGGAAACCCGCTGGCCCTGCTGGAACTGCCGCGAGGACTCTCAGCGGTGGAGCTGGCGGGTGGATACGGCTTGCCCGACATCCCGCCGCTTGCCGGCAGGATCGAGGACAGCTTCCTGAGGCGAGTCGAACGTCTCCCCGGCGATACCCGACTGTTGCTGACGGTTGCCGCGGCGGAACCTCTCGGTGACTCGGCTCTGCTCTGGAACGCAGCGAAGCTGATCGGAGTAAGCATCGATGCTGCCGACCACCCCGACGTCGCTGGACTGGTCGACATCGGCCCACGAGTTGTGTTTCGTCATCCGCTTGTTCGTTCGGTGGTATACCGCGCTTCGCCACTCAGCCATCGGCAGAACGTTCATGCCGCACTAGCGGAAGTGACCGATGCAGAGGTGGATCCGGATCGCCGCGCCTGGCACCGCGCCAAGGCGACATTCGGTCCTGATGAAGAAGTTGCTTCAGAGCTGGAGCGTTCGGCCGGTCGAGCCCAGGGACGCGGGGGACTGGCAGCTGCAGCGGCGTTCCTTGAGCGGTCGGTCGAGTTGACCGCCGATCCGGCGCTCAAGACGCAGCGGGCTCTGGCCGCGGCCCGCGTCAAGCACGAGAGCGGCGCTCAGGACGCGGCCTTCAGGCTGATCTCGCTGGCTCGGAGCGGACCAATTGGCGCCTTGGATCGTGCCAAGGCGGATCTGCTCCGCGCCCAGATTGCATACGCCCAGAACCGAGGAAGCAACTCACCGCGCCTGCTCCTCGAGGCGGTCAATGGTCTTGTGCCGCTTGACGCCAATCTCGCTCGCGAGGCCTGCTTGGACGCATTATGGGCGGCACTGTTCGCCGGGCGACTTGCCCACGAGGGTGGACTACAGGAAGTGGCCCGGGTGGCACTGGCTCTGCCACCTCCAGCCCGAGCACCACGAGCCTCCGATCTGCTTCTGAAAGGTTTGGCGACCGCTGCTGTCGGCGGGTATGCCGCCGCCGCACCGACCTTGAAGCTGGCCGTCAGTGCGTTCCGTGGCAAGCAGATTTCTCATGACGAAGAACTCCGGTGGTTGTGGCATGCCGGAGTGGTCGCATGGATTCTCTTTGACGATGCGTCATGTGATGTCCTCACCGCTCGTCACGTGGCTCTCGCTCGCGATGCCGGGGCGCTTAGGGTACTTCCGTTTGCGCTAACCGTACGCCTCTCGGCCTATACGAAGTTTGGGCAGCTCGTTCCTGCGATACAGGCTCTCGAGGAACTTCGAACCCTTAGTGAGGCAATCGGAACGCCGCCCCCGCCTTACGGCCCTGTCCTCGTCGCCGCGTGGCAAGGCCGGGAAACAGAGGCCTTGAGACTGATGGACGAAGCGCTCCAGCTCGTGCAGCAGACTGGCGAAGGCCAGGGGGTTGCCGTGACGCAGTATGCACGAGCGGTGTTGTTCAACGGGCTCGGCCGGTACGAAGAGGCATTTGAGGCAGCAACCGCCGCCGAGCTGCCCGACGCAGAGGGTTTGGCAATGTCAAGCACGGTAATGGCCGAAATTGTTGAGGCGGCAGCTCGGATTGGACGGCCCGAAGAGGCCGCTCGGGCGCTCCAACGGATCGCTGAAATGGCACACGCCAGCGGCACGGACTGGATCGTCGGAATGGAGGCTCGGTCTCGAGCTCTGGTGATCGATGGCGATGACGCCGAACCCCTGTACAGACACGCGATCGAACGTCTTGACCGAACCTGTGTCAGGGGGGAACTCGCCAGGGCTCATCTGCTCTACGGAGAGTGGCTGCGCCGCCAGAACCGTCGGGTTGATGCACGCCAGCAACTCCGACAAGCCCACGAGATGTTGACATCCATGGGCATTGGAGCGTATTCCGAGCGCGCCCGACGGGAACTACTTGCGACTGGGGAAAAGGTGCGGGCTCGATCGGTTGAAACGTCGAGCAAACTGACAGCGCAAGAGGCACAGATCGCTTTGCTTGCCGGTGAAGGACGAACAAATCCAGAAATTGGCGTCCATATGTTCATCAGCACGCGCACCGTGGAGTGGCACTTACGTAAGATTTTCATCAAGCTGGACTTGAGCTCACGAAGAGAGCTACGGAAGGCGTTGCCGCAGCTCGAGCAGCTAGTCCTTCAGTCCTAAACCCTTACGAGACCTCCTGCTCGCGTCGACGTCGTCGGCCGCGAGCTTGAGACGTTCTGGGTTGCGTGCGGCGAGAACCACCTCAGCTCAGTTCACCCGGGCAAGGCGGGCGGTTTCCAATCCCATACCCGAGCTCCCGCCTATGACGACGACCGTTTGGCCGAGCAGATCCCAATGGTGGCCCGGATCGGAAGCGACGGTTACCCCGTCATGGCACCCCCAGTGTCAGATCGGGCAGAACACCACATCGCTGATGGTGGCGCCTTTGGTGACTGGTCGCGCCCGTGGGACACCCTGGTCGGGTACCCCGTGACGAAGGTCCGTGCGATCCCACCCAGATTCAACGAACCACGAGTCAGCCTGCTCGGCGCGACTCCGGGCGGCTGGAAATCGAACACCAGCTTCGGGGAGAGTCCCCAACCGGCAAACGCTGAGCGGCCGAGGGCGGCATTGTCCGACCGTTGGAGCCAACCAGGGAATTACCCGGGCGCGAGGATGGGCCCCGCAGCGCCACCATGAGCTCACACGCGAGATCCATGGAGGTCACCGATGAGCAGCACCGACGTACGCAATCAAACCTCGGCGGAGGTCCCGGCTCCAGGAGTTGTAGACATGAACCTGGAGGTGATCGTCCTCGGCGTTGCCGATGTCGACAAGGCCAAGGCGTTCTACGCCAACCTTGGCTGGAGGCTCGACGCCGATGTCACCCGTGGCGAGGACTTCCGTTTGGTCCAGTTCACCCCTCCGGGCTCGGGGTGCTCGGTGCAGTTCGGCGTCAACCTGACGTCGGCCGCACCCGGGTCAGGCCAGAGCCCGTACCTGATCGTCTCCGACGTTGAGGCTGCCCGTGCCGGCCTGGTGGCGCGCGGTGTGGACGTCAGCGAGGTGTTCCACGAGGGTTCGCCCGGCGCTCGATTCCACGAAGCCACCCGGGTGGCCGGCCCGTCGCCCGATCGCAGTAGCTATGGCTCGTACGCCACCTTCAGCGATCCGGACGGCAACGGCTGGTTGTTCCAAGAGGTCACGACACGGCTGCCCGGCCGCATCGACCCGACGACGACCACCTTCGCGTCGGCGAGCGACTTGGCTGGTGCGCTTCGGCGTGCGTCGGCCGCCCACGGCGAGCACGAGAAGCGGATCGGCGAGGCCGACGCCAATTGGCCGGATTGGTATGCCGAGTACATGGTGGCCGAGCAGGCGGGCAACGAACTGCCGACCTGACCCCAGACGACGCCGTGATCGGGGGCGTTGGTATGGGCCCCGGAATCCGTACCGTGGCCCCGCTAGTGCGAACGGGTTTGCATACCAGTGCGTTGCACGGGCGCCACAGGACGATCGAACAGCCACGATCGAAAAGGTGCTCATGGGGGTGTTGGCGCACCAGCATGGACCTCACGAAAATAGAAGATGGAAAACAGAAAGGACTGTACAGTGCCATTCTTCAGTGCTGACGATGGAACCGAGATCTACTACAAAGATTGGGGCAAGGGAGCTCCGATCGTGTTCTCCCACGGTTGGCCGTTGAATGCCGACGCGTGGGACGCGCAGATGTTCTTCTTCGGTCAGCAGGGTTACCGTGTGATCGCGCACGATCGCCGTAGCCATGGGCGCTCCAGCCAGACGTGGTACCACAACGACTACGACACGTGGGCCGATGATCTGGCCGGCTTGATCGAGCAACTCGACCTGACGAACGTCACCCTGATCGCACACTCGATGGGTGGAGGTGAGATCGCACGGTACGTCGGGCGCTATGGCACGTCGCGTCTGGCGAAGATGGTTTTCATCGGCGCGGTGCCTCCACTCATGCTCCAGACCGACACGAACCCCGGTGGCCTGCCACTGTCGGTCTTCGACGGCCTTCGCGCCGGCCTCGTTGAGAATCGATCCCAGTTCTACAAGGACACGAGCGTCGCCTTCTTCGGCTATAACAGGCAAAACGCCAAGGTTTCCGAGGCCGTCCAAGATCAAATTCTGGCGCCTTGGCATGCAGTCGGGCATCAAGGCGTCCTACGACTGCATCGAGCAGTTCTCCGAAACCGACTTCAGCGACGACCTGAAGCAGATTGACGTTCCGGCACTGTTCATGCACGGAGAGGACGACCAGATCGTCCCCTATCAGGACACCTCCGTTCCTGCCGCGGAGCTCGTGCCGAACGGGACGCTGAAGATCTACCCCGGATTCTCACACGGCATGGCGATC
>CAWGOJ010000016.1:0-151146 GCA_963824195.1 uncultured Acidimicrobiaceae bacterium
TGAGCCCTACCCGGCTGAACCCAGAATCGCTCGTAGAAGGGGTTGTGCCATGGAAAACCACGAGATGAGCGCGCGGAGCGTCGACACCATGAGCGGCTCCGATGCACTGCTGTGGACGATCAGCGCCGATCCCGTGATGCGCCCCACCATCGTGGCCATCATGGTCCTGGAGGGAAGGCCCGACTGGGCAGAGGTCCGCGCCCGCGTTGCCGGTCTCACCGTGACGGTGCCACGCCTGCGTTCGCGGGCGGTGACCCGAGCCCCGGGCCGGGGTCGCCCGCAGTTCGTGCCTGACGAGTCCTTCGACCTCGACACCCACCTACGGCGCATGCGCCTGGCCGGGCACGGAAGCCTGCGCGATGTCCTCGACATGGCCCAGACGATGGCGACGAGCGGCTTCGACTCCGCCCTACCGCTGTGGGAGGCCGTCCTGGTCGAGGGCATCGGCGCGGACCGCGCCGCCCTCCTCATGAAGGTCCACCACGCTCTCATCGACGGAGTGGGCGGCCTCGCCGTGCTGGCCCACCTCTTCGACCCCTCCGGCCCGGCGTCGCCGGCGGGACACAGGGACACGGTGCCGGAGGCCAGCCCCGTGCCCGGCCGCTCGCTGCTCTCGCGTCTGCCGCTCCTGCCCGATCCAACCGGTCTCGTCAACGGCGCGGCCGGCGTGGTGACGCACCCCGTTCGCTCACTCGGCCAGCTTGCCGCGGTGGGCACCTCGGTGGCCAGGCTGATGGCTCCGGCGGGCAAACCGATCTCCTCCATCATGACGGGACGCAGCTTCCGGCGTCACGTCGAAGTCATTGAGCTCGACCTCCCGAGCCTCAAGAGCGCCGCAAAGGCATGGGGCGGCACGGTGAACGACGTGTTCGTGGCGTCCGTCGTGCGTGGCCTGAGCCTCTATCACGAGCAGCACGGCGCGACGAGCTCGGGCTTCCGCGCGCTGATGCCGGTGAACGTGCGCGGGGGTGGGGAGCAAGCGGGTGGGAACCACTTCGTCCCCGCACGATTCGTCATCCCCGTCCACTCCGACGTCGCGGACTGCATGGCGGAGGTGCGAAAGAACGCGGCCCAGTGGAAGCACGCGCCGGGCCTCGCCCTGAGCGACGTCTTGGCCACCGTGCTGAGCGCCCTGCCCGCCGTCGTGGCCCGCAACCTCTGGAGCTCCATGCTGCTGGGCGACGACTTCTGCATCACCAACATCCCCGGCCCTCCGTTCCGGGCCTTCCTGGCGGGCGTGGGTGTCGAGGGGATCTACGCGGTGTCGCCGCCGTCGGGGGCCGCTCTCAACGTGTCCCTCGTGTCCGCCGCGGACCGGGCCTGCATCACCATTACCGCCGACGTCGCAGCCGTTCCCGACAGCCCCAAGCTCGCCGCCTGCATCGAGGATGGTTTCGCCGAGGTCTGCTCCGTACGGCTGCCGGGTCCCCCGCGGTCGACATGACCGCTCCCGCCAACACCCTGACGCCGCTCGATGCGTCGTTCCTCTACATGGAATCGGACCATACGCCGATGCACATGGGCTCCATCGGCATCTTCGAGGGGGGCCCGTTGCACGACGCCCGTGGGTGCCTGCGTCTCGAGGAGGCGCGGGCCGAAGTGGAGAGCCGGCTGCACCTCGTGCCGAAGCTGCGCAAGGTCGTCCGGTTCCCGGTGCTCGGCGAGTCCGCACCCGTGTGGGTGGACGACCCCGATTTCGACATCACCAGTCATGTCCACCAGGCCGCGTTGCCCAAGCCCGGGACAGACGCCCAGCTGCTGGAGCTCTGCGCCCGGCTCATGTCCTGCCCGCTCGACCGCACGCGGCCGCTCTGGGACATCTGGTTGATCGATGGGCTCGAGGGCGGGCGCGTCGCTCTGCTCGAGATGCTGCATCACTCCATGGCGGACGGCCTTGCGGGCGTCGAGCTCGCCACAGTCCTGCTCGACCTGGAGCCTCGTACGCCGGCTCGGCACGCCCCAGACGGGTGGCAGCCGGCTCCGGCTCCGGGGCGGCTGGCCGTCGCCACCGAAGGGGTGGCCCGTCTCGCCGGGGTCGCCCGGACGCTCGCCGAGGACGGATGGCATGCCGCGTGGCACCCGTCCGAGGCGGGTTACGTGCTGGCGCGCTACACCTCGGCCTTCCGCAGCCTGCTGTCCGTTTCGCCGGCCACGCCCGACTGCTCCCTCAACGCTCCGGTCGGCTTCGACCGCCGGATCCTCGTCGTCCGCCAACCGATGGACGAGCTCCGCCGGGCTGAGCGCCGCTTCGGCGTGACGCTGAACGACCTGCTCCTCACGGCCATCGCAGGCGGAGTCCACGATCTTCTCTCGGCGCGGGGCGAGGTGATGGAGGGACGCCAGCTCCAGGTACTCGTCCCGGTCGGGTCGGATCACCACGGCGACCGCCGGCTGGGCAACGACGTGTCCGCCATGGTCGTGCGGCTCCCGATCGGTGCCGCACCGGCTGCCGAACGAGTTCGTGAGGTGGCCCGGGCCGAACGGGACTCCAAGGACCACGCACAGTCACTGGCCACGCACCTACTCCTGTCCTCGCTCGACGCGTTGCCGCCCGCGGCACTGTCGGCCGCCAGCCACCTCGTACACCACCAGCCGTTCGTCAACCTGGTCGTCACGAACGTGCCGGGCCCCGACGTCCCGCTCTACGTGCTCGGTGCCCGCATGCTCGAGGCCATCCCGCTCGTGCCCCTGGGGGGCAACCTCAGCGTGGGCGTGGCCGCGCTGTCTTACAACAGCCAGTTGACGATTGGCATCCTCACCGACCCCGTCGCCTGTCCCGACGTCGAGGTTCTCGCCGAGGGTGTCGCCCGCTGCTTCTCCGATCTGGTAGCCGCCGTGCCGAGTCCCACCCGGGCGGCGCACCACGCAGCCCGGGCCTGAGCTTCTTCCGTGGCAACCCGGCGCAGGTAGCAAGCTCGTGATCGTGGAGACGCTGGCGTCGCGGCCCCCGAACCAGCCGCTCATGGCACCTCGTCCAGGTGGGCTGGTCCTGTCATGTCGGCGACGCGGCGTACCACGTAGTCGCTGAGCAGCTCCGACACACGGTCGCGGCCCGTCCGCTCGAGAAGGGAGTGCTCCAGGTTGGGGACAGTCTCTATGCAAAGACGTCCTTTGCCGATCAGGGCGCGGATCCGGCGGTGATCACCGCGGTACAGCCCGCGCGACTCCTCGCTGCCGACCACGACCAGCACATCGACGCCGGATTCCGTCAGGCGCTCCAATGTCCGGGCCGGGCTTGACCTCAGGAACCACCGATTCACAATCCACCAGCCACTGTTGGGGATCCACCGCGTCGCGCCACGCAACCGCGCAACCCGCCTCATGGCGCGCGAAACCCAGGGCCGGGTCGCTCGCCAACTCTGCCGATCGTTCGACGCGGGCGAGCTCTCCTCGTTGGGCTCGAAGAACCGGTATGAGTGTTCCCCCCACCGCGTGTACGTGAGGACAGGATTGACCGCGCAGACGGCCGCGACCGGTTCGGCGAGCGCCGATTCGATGGCGTGGGCGGCGCCCGAGCACAGACCCACCAAGACAAGCTTTGCGCCGTCTTCGGCGGTCGCGGCGCGGCGAATGTCGCTCAGGTCCTCGAGGGCGTCGTCGGGGAACACGACCAGCTCGGTTCGCCCAGGTCTCGTCGGGCTGTCGCCGATGCCACTCAGATCCACCCGCAGGCACCGCAAGCCACTCGCCGCCCACGACCGGGCCAGCTCCACCCAGAGCCGACCCTGCCCATGGTGACCGATCCGCCCCACGTTGAGGAAGACGACGGTCGGGGCCGACGGGTCGAAGTGGTCCTCCGGCTCGCTGAGCATCCCAAAGAGGTGTGCCGGCCCGAGATCGACAGGTCGTTCGAGCACGCCGGGCCGACCATTGCTCCGGTGCACCGCCGTCGCCGGCCGGTTCGGCACGTCGAGCCTGCCCAGGGGCCCTCCTGGTTCTGTGAGCCAGGCAACGATCCTGTCCAGCGTCGGCCTCGGCGTAATGGCCTGTTCCTCGAGGAGAGCTTCCTGCCCGCTCACCTCCACCGACTCGACGTGGGGCAGCGCCCGCCGCTCCGCCAGCACGCGCTCGAGTCTCCTCCCCTGTCGGGACAGCATCAGCTCCCGAGAGGCCAGGCTCCCGTGGCTGGGAGCGATCGCAAGCGGCTCCAGCTCCAAGACGGTCGCGGCGGAGAACACGACGCCAGGTCCCTCGACCGACCCGCCCTCGTCCGTCCCTCCCGAGCCCGACACCTCACCCTCGCGCAGGAACCCGCTCCCCATGGGCAGGTCTCGCCGGAGAGCTGACAACGCTCGCTGCTCTCGGAGGAACGCCTTACCCGTCGCACACGGGTCCCACAGCACCAAGTCGTCGACCCTCCCGCCGTGGGCGAGCTCGGCGGCAGCCAGTGTGGCGCCGAGCCGGAGCCCCACCACGGCCACCCGCGGCGCCCCGAGGGCGCGGGCGTACTCAATGGCGCCTCGGACCCCGCGCAGCCACTCCGGCACGAGGTCGGGGTCGGTCCATGTGCCAGCCGAGTCTCCTGTTGCCGCGTAGTCGACCCGAAGAGCGGCCCAGCCGGAAGCGGCTAACCGATGCGCCAGGTCACGGAGTGCACGCGCCGAGTACGCGGACTCCAATCCCATCGTCGGGCACAGGATCGCGGCACCGGCGACGAGACCGTCGTCGGGAAGGTCCAGCCAGGTGAACAGCGGTCTGTCGGGTGACCCGAGCCACAGCGCGATGGACTCCACTCCCTTCGAGGAAGGGGCCTCAGCCAGATGCGGTGGCACGGGTCCCCCACGGCCTGGGCAAGCTGAGTTGTGACACCGAGTCGCGTCCGACCAACACCGCCGTCCGCGGCAGCCCCGTCACGGCGAGAGACCCTAGTGCGGTCGGGCCGTGAACCGGCCCAACGAGGCTCGGATGCGGACGAAGACCCACTGCCGCTGGACGGAGGGCAAGGACACCAGGAGGAGCGAGTAGAAGACAGCCATGAGAGCGACCCCTGCCGCGGCCACAGCGGTGAGCCCGACTATCCGGCCATGCGTTTCGGTGAAGACGAACAGCGGGCCACCGCCACGCCCGAGCGCCCAGGCGAGGCCGCCGGTGACGACCGCGGGCAGGCCGAGCGTGCGCACGGCACGGAACGCCCGGCGGTGGATCGAATCCCCCAACAGACGGTAGGCCAGCGGGAGCATGAACATCCCCTCCATCACCACCACACCGATCAGCGTGGCCTCGGCCATGCCCAGGGCGCCGTAGCGGGAGGCCAGCAAGATCCCGAGGACCACGTGGAGCACGGCCTCGACGCCGTAGAGGACTGCCGCCAGGGTCGGGCGACCGGCGCCATTGAGAGCGTTCCTGAGCGTCAGCGCCCACGCCTGCACGACGCCGGCGAGGCACAGCAGCCCGATGACCGGCGCAGCCTCGCGGTACAGCGGCCCCACCCACGCCTCAGTGGTGGGGCCGGCCAGGAAGCCCAACACGATGGCCGTGGGAATGCTCAGGTACTGCACGAAGCGCACCACCTCGTCGGTGCTGTCGCGCAGGCCCGACCAGTCGTCTCGTGCGCTCAGCTGTCCTGCCTTCGGGATCAAGAGAAACGTCCGGGGTTGGACGATCCGCACCGGAAGCAAGCCGAGCCGCTGTGCGACCGCGTAAATGGCGGCCGCCCGCACCCCCGCGGCTGCGCCAACAATGAGGACATCCGACAGCCCGATCACCGCATCGGCAAATTCCACGATTGAGTACCGGCTCGATGCCGAGGTGAACGCCCGAAGGAGGCGCCGGTCGAACCGGCGCAGGGAGATATGGAACCAGGGCAGGAGGCGGTGCACTATCACCAGGCGCGACATCTGGCCCACCAAGCTGATCGCGACTGTGACGAGGCCAAGCGCGACCAGGCCTCCATGGAGCCACAAGACGATGACCCAGCCAATTGCCTGCGACACTATGACCGCGATCAGGCTGTAGTTCAGAAGATCGAATCGCTGCAGGGCAAGCAGTGCTCCACCGAACGTGTCCATCGGAATGGAAACCGCCATGTCGAACGCGAGGAGCAGGAGCAGGAGCCGCGCCTGGCCGACCAAGCTCTTGGGAATGCTCGTGATGATGTCGGGAAGAAAAATCGCAAAAACCACGACGCCGGCGAACGCGACGATCCCCAGCACCGAGAGGACCAGGAAGGAGGTATTGAGCGTGGCACCGACCTTGTCGTTGTCTTCCAGCTCGAGATGCCGGCTGACGAAGGCCACGGTGGCATTGGCGAACCCCAGCTCGAGGAGCTCGAGGAAGGGGATGAGCGAGCCGATGAGCGCCCAGACCCCGTAGCGGAGGATGCCGAGTTGGTGGGTGAGGATCGGTGTGGTGATGAACCCCACCGCCACGAGTGCCACCGCGACGAGGTAGTTGGTCGCCACGTTGCGACGCACGGTCGCCTTCTTGGGCCGACCACTCCCGGACGGGCTATCGTGCGAGAACTCGGGTTCGCGCAGCACGTCCTAGCTATGTCGTGCGAGCCAGCGGTGCTTCGTCTTGGTCTCGTGCATCTGGGTCGGCCCGAAGTAGCCGTAGCTGTCATCGACGTTCCTCCGGCGCACGCGGTTCAGCACGATGCCCACGACATTCGCCCTCGCGGCCCGCAGTTGCACCAGGCTCTGCTCGAGACGCTCGGGGTCGAATTTCCGGGCGTCGACCACCAGGACCACGGCATCGGCCTTGGCCACCAGGATCCTGGTCTCGGCCACGCCCGACAGCGGCGGGCAGTCGACAATCACCGTCTGGTCCGACTCGTGGAGGGCGCTGAGGAGCCGGGGGACTTCGGCCGTCACGATGTCTGCGGGGTGGCGTCTCGGTACGCCGGCCGGTATGAGCTCCAGGTAGCGGTTGCCCGTCGGGGTCAGGAGCTCGGCAGGGCCGTTGGGGGCGTAGAAGTCGCTCACGCCGGGCGACAGGGCCACCCCGAAGATGTCGTGGAGCGTCGGCTTGCGCAGATCGCAGTCGACCGCCACCACCGAGCGACCCGGTATCGCCAGTGCCCACGCCACGTGGGAAGCGACGGAGGACTTCCCCTCGCGGGGCTCCCAGGAGGTCACGGCAATGGTGGGGTTCGCCTCCTGGAACATGAGGTGGAGAGAGCTGCGGAGCTGCTGGAACGCTTCGAGCGCGCCTTGGTCGGTGGTCGATTCGAAGACATCGGCCGGGCCGGCGCCGGCATGGACGAGCGTGGGCACCTCGCCCAGGACGGTCAGCCCGACCCGGTCCCGGATCTCGTCGGCAGTGACGAACCGGCGCCGCAGGGAAGCTGCCGCCAGGGCGGCGAACACGGCGGCAATGAGCCCGAATGCGATGGCCGCCACCGCGATCGTCGTGCGGGGGTTCGTAGGCGAGGTTGGGAGCTGCGCCGGGCCCAGCTCTGACAGAACAAGGGTCGTCGTCGCCTGGCGGTTCGTCAGTTGCAACACTCTGGCGGCCAGGGCGTCGGCATAGGCCTGGGCGGCGGCCGGGTCCGTGCTCGACGCCATGACGGTGACCGAGTTCGAGGCGGGATTCCCAGTCGCCGAGAGCTTCACCGGCACGGCTAGGTAGCGGGCGGGCACCAGCGGACGCGTCTGGTCGGCCACGATCGGGTTGTCGGCCTCCACCACGATCTGGGGAATCTCGATCTGGATGGCATTGACGTCGGACCCCGGGTCCGTCGAACTCGCCGGCGGCTGCGCCAGCAGTACGACCGTGGCCTGGTACTGCTTCGCCGGCAGCACCGCGAAGGCGGCGCCGACCACCACGCACACCAAGAAGGTGACGAGAGCAACGATCCAGTGGGCGCGCACGGTGCGCACTATCTGTCTCAGGTCCACGCCCCACCCTTTCCTCGTAGCTCTTCGGTGGCTGCAGTGAGCGACCGCTGCACACCCTCCACCAGCCGGTCGAGTGAGAGGTCATCCCGAATATGAGAGCTGCAACGACCGTTCAGCATGGGCTCACGCTGCTGCCAGCCTACGAGGCTCTCCGGGGCGGAAGCGACCACCCCGGCATCGCCCGGCTCCGTCAGGAACCGCTGGAACTCTCCCGTGAGCCCTCGGGACTGCCCACTATCCGGGAGACCAGGGCTGGACGGGCGGTGACGAGTGCCCCGCGTGCGCCCTGGAGCACAGTCAGCTCCGTCCCACCGACGGGACCCCTGCGATGGACGCCGATCGATGGCTAGATCCACTTCACACCTCCCGCCACAGCCTTCAAGCGAGTCGCCTCCAAGCGCCAGCTCGGCAGTCGGGACCCTTGGTCCATCGATGTGACGGCGGCACGCAGCATGCCGATGCTCACACCCAACAGGGTGGCAAACCGGTACTCGTCGAGGAGGGGCTCGAGCAGCGCCGTGGCCATGAGGCCCGCCAGCACCGCCACGAGGGCCAGGGCCAGGGCCGCCGTCATCGGCTCGGGATGTCGCCGCCACACCTGGAGGCCACCGATGAGCGAGGCCGCCAGCGCGACGACGAAGAGCACGAGGCCAATGAGGCCGAGCCGGAGCCACAGGTCGAGCACGATGTTGTGTGCGTAGGGGATTGTCAGCTCCGTGCGAGTCCCGGTTTCGTAATACTGGAACTCCACCCCCAGGCCCCACCCGATGACCAGATGCTGGGGGATCATGGACTCCACCGACGCGGCCAGGTTCAAGCGGTCCTGGGCCGATTCCACCTTCGCCTCGCTATGGAAGAGTCCTTGGAAGGTCGAGGCCAGTGGGATCCGTGCGGGCTGCTGGTCGACCGCCGACGGCACGACCACGATGACCATGGCCACCGCGACGACGGCGAGGAGCGTGAGCGCCAACTGTCCCAACCTGACGTGCAGCCGTCGGGCGATGCCGTGGCGGTACGTGACGACGAGGACCACGAGCACCACCGACACCACCACAGCCAGATTCACGAGTACCGCACGCTGATCGGCCAGCACCACACAGGCCACCAACGGGACCAGCGCCAGGACATGGCGGATCCGGACGGTTTCGGACGCCAGCCTGCAGAGGAAGCACATGGTCCCGACGGCGAGGAGGAGGGCCGCCGTCTCCGCGCCGACTCCTCCAAAAGCCTGCAGCGGGAGCAGCGGCAGATTGACGTCGACGCTGATGTGCGCAATCGTCATGAGGTCGACGACCGACGCACAGGCAACGCACAGGGCGCCGAGCTTGAACAAGTCCCCGCTATCGAGGTACCGGCGCACCGGTACACCCGCGGCCAGCGCGTACGCCCCGACGATGTAGAGGATGCTCTTGGCCTCGTAGAGGTCGACCGACATCGAATTGTGGTACAGCGCTCCCTCCACCGCGCCCACCGTCATCCAGGCGCCGAAAGCCAACCAGAGGCCGGCCGGAAGGCCGATCCGGGTGGGCCTCCCCCGCGCGATCAGGCGGGCCACCAGCGCGAGGGTGATGTAGATCTCGGGCAGCCGCAGCTGCGTCGAGCCTGACCCGGGGTGAAAGATGCTGCGCGGTAGGGCGTTCGGGTCGGCGTAGATCGTGGCCTCCACGACCAGCAGGCCGAGGAGCACGAGCGGCGCCAGCTGCTCCTTGCCCTCGCGCTCCCAGTGGACGAAGAGCGCGACGACCCCGACCGCAAATCCGAGGAGGATGCCTCCTTCCATCACCTTCAACACGGGTGCACCGCCTCGAGCAGCGGCGCCAGGGCGACATCCCAGGTGTGGTCCGCCGCCACGGCGTCGTGTCCCGCTTGCCCGAGTGCCGAGGCATGGGCGGGGTCGACCAGGAGGCCCGCGATGGCTTCGGCAAGTCCGGCGGCCGTGTCGGCCACGACCACGCCACGGCCCACCAGGTCCTCCATCCCCTCACAGCCCACGGATGTCGCCACGATGGGACGCCCGGCGTCGAGCGCCTCCAGGATTTTGAGCCGGGTCCCCCCGCCTGCCCGCAACGGCGCCAGCACGACCCGGGACCGCGCGAGGTAGGGAGTCACGTCGGCGACCGTCCCGGTCACCTCCACGTTGTCGCCCGCCAGGGCGCGCACCGCCGGGGCCGGATCCTTGCCCACCAGCAGGAGCCGAGCGTGGGGCACCCGCGTCAGCACCTCGGGCCAGATCTCGCGGCCAAGCCAGAGCGCAGCATCGACGTTGGGGGCCCATCCCATCGTGGCCACGAAGGCCACGGTCGCGTCCGGAGCGTCGGGCAGCACCACCGATGGCTCCCTGCCGTTCGGGCACACCAGGACGGAGCGGGCTCCGGCGGTCAGCCTCGACCTTTCCCGCTCGCTGACCACGACCACGTGATCGAACTCCCCGATCGTGCGCCGTTCCATCCGCCTGAGGGCAGCGGCCTCCGAACGGAGCAGCGCGGCTGGGACTCCTCGCCGGGTGTGCGCGTAGCTGGCCACGAGGGCCGACTCCACATTGTGGAGATCCAGGACCGACACCTTCGCCGGGAGGTCGAGCACGAACGGCACCATCTGCTGGTACTCGACCTGCAGCAGGTCGATGGCCATCGCGTCAGCTGCGCTGCGGACGGTCTCGACCATCGCCGTGCTCCAGAACCGTCCCGCCGAGACGCTGCGCGCCTTGACGACCCCTCGGGCCACCCTCCCCGGAGTCAGCCGCCACGGGACGGCCCGCACGTCGATCCCCAGGTCGCGGAGACCCGATCTGTCCGCGCCGCCGTCGTCATACCCGCACAGCACGAGATCGCCCAGCCCGGCGAGGCGGCGGGCGATCGCCAGCGAACGCTGGTGCCCCCCGTTGTTGTCCGGCAACGGAAGAAACTTGGTCACCATGAGCGTCCTCACCGCTCCGCCCCCGCCGGAGCCGACGCACGGTGCCCGCCTGCGCGAGCGCCCCCCCGCGTTGCGACGCCATTCATCGTTCTACAGTCGACCACATGGTCGGCCGGTCACCGCGCGCATATCGCACCATGCCGCCCAGCGCGACTGCCTGCAGGAACATGACCTGCCCCGCTCCCGAAAACGCGACGGCCAGCAGGTGGCGCGGGGCGTGTCCGGTCGATTCGCCCGGCGCCGGCGGCTCCGCCACCCGGGTCCCGGCCACAAGCCCGGCGCAGGCGCACAGATTGGCCAGGAGGAATGCCCTGGCCAGTGCGCTCGAGCGTAACTTGGTGACCGACAGGGCAAGCAGGGCGAGATGGGAGAGGGGGCTCACGGTGAGGCGAACCAGGCGGTGTCCCCACAGCTCCGCGGCGACGAGCCCTGCCGACGGCCGCAGCTGACGGCGCCGGCGTACGAGGACTTGCAGCCCACCGGACACGATGCGGGTCCGGCGCTCCCACTGGGCCGACAGCGACGCCACGGCGGGATCGATCGCGCGGGCCCGCGGCTCGTAGGCGACCCGATAGCCCTGTTCGATGATGTCGAGGACCGCCCAGAAATCATCGTTGACCACGTCGTCGGGGATCGGCCGCCACGCTTCGGCCCGGATCGCGGAGAGTTCGCCGACCAGGCCGATCGTCGTGCCGAGACGATCCTCACGCCGTTTCAGCCACGACTCGAACCTCCAGTACAGGCTCTCGCCCCCTCCGCCGTCGTCCTCGAGCTTCTCGCCGGCCACCGCACCCACCCGCGGGTCGGCGAAGTGCTCGACCATGAAGGCGAGCGCGCCTGGGGCGAGGCGGTTGTTGGCGTCGCTCAGGACCACGATAGGGGTATCGGTCTCCGCGAAGCCCCAGTTGAGGGCCCGGGACTTGCCGAGTCGCTCCGAAGCGGCGAGCACGCGGGCCCCGGCTCGCTCCGCCGCGTCCGCGGTCTCGGGATCCCCGTCGGCGATCACCAGGACCTCGAGCGGGCCCGGGTACCCGTTGGCCCGGAGGTCGTCGACCTTGTCCGCGATCACCCCGGCCTCACGGAAGGCAGGCACGAGAACCGTCAGGCTGGGTAACGCTCCCGGTACTGGCGGCGCGGGCGCCGCGGCGACCCTGCCGCGCCCCCCGCGAGTGCGCCACGCCAACCATGCCGGATAGAGAAGGTGGCCGGCGGTGGCGGCGGTCACCAGTGCAGCCACCGCGGCGCTCGTTCCCAGGCGCGGCCGGCTCACCGTCGTACCTTATTCAACCCCGCCCATGCCCCGGAACGACCGGGGGCCGGAGCGGTCAGCCGTCAGGCTCGAGCCGGGGGGCGCCGACTACTCCGAGGCAGCCCGCTCGACAACATTGCCGCGCTGGCGACCGCCCGCGGTGCGTACCCGTGCTCGCCATCATCGTCCGAGAGTTGCCGCGGCGCTCCCCACTCCGTCTGTGGGATCCAACGTCTCGTGCGCTTTAGTCCCGGACCTGCTTGATCATGGCGCCGGCCGTCCGGGCCAGGATGGCCAGATCCCCGCCGACTGACCAGTTCTCGATGTAGTGATTGTCCATCCAGGCCCTGTCCTGGATGGAGGTGTCACCCCGGAGCCCACTGACCTGGGCCAGCCCCGTCAGCCCCACCGGGACCCGGTGCCGATCACCGTACCGGGGGACTTCCTGCTCGAACCTCTCGACGAAGTAGGGCCGCTCGGGCCGCGGGCCCACGAGCGACATGTCGCCGCGCAGAACGTTCCAGAGCTGCGGCAGTTCGTCCAGCGACGTCTTGCGCATGAAGCGGCCGATCTTCGTGACGCGGGCGTCCTCGTCGACGCTCCACTGGGTGTCCGACTCGTCGTTCATTCGCATGGAGCGGAACTTCAAGACCTCCACGCTCGCGCCCGTTCTTCCCGATGCGACGCTGGCGGAAATAGACCGGGCCGGGGCTGGAGAGCTTCACGCTCAGCGCGAGTAATGCGAAGATCGGCGCGGTGACCATCAGCATCACGGCGGAGATGCCGGAGTCGATGGCCCGCTTGAGCCGGCGGGACGAGGATCGCGTCGTCGACCGCCGTAGGCGCACGAGGGGGTACCCCCACACCATGTCGACGTCGCGCGCTGCGGCCTGAAGACCCAGCTCGAAGAAGCGGGGGACGACATGCATGTCCACGTCGGCGTTCTCGCAGGATCGGATGACACGCACGAGGTCCGGGTCGCGGTTCACGCCGAATGCGAGCACGACCCGGTCGATGTGATGCTTCCGCAGGACATCGTCGAGCTGGTCGATCCCACCCAGCACCGGACGGGACAGTGAGTCGTCAGCGCAGTCGTCGAGAAGCCCGATCGGGTGCAGCCCGTAACTCGGATGCGCCTCGAGCACATCTGCCAAGCGCTCCGCCACCTGCCCGGCTCCAACGATAAGGACCCTTTGAGGGAAGGCCCCCTTGGTCCTGGCGCGCCGTATGCCGGCGTAGGCACAGGCCCGCCCGAGAAGGAGCAGACACAGCGAGGCGACACCCACCAACACGAACGGGCGGACCTGCGCGTCGAACCCGTCGAAGATCGCAATCACCATGAGCGGCACGCTGACCGCCACCGCCAACGGCCCGGCGTCCTTGCTCACGCTCAGCGTGATACGTGATGCGTACTGACCCCGCAACGCGCACACTGCCAGCACCCCGAGGACGAAGACGGCGACCGACCACCGCAGCACACTGGGTGCGAAGAGCGCGACGGCGACCGCCAGGACCAGGAGGTCCGTCCCCGCCACCGCCTCGCCGCTGGTGTGTGCGAGGAGTCGACGTCGCGAGCCTGCAGCCGACTCCGGTTGAGCCCACTGCCAGCGCTGCATGTCACTGCCGATTGTCACCGCCGACATCCGCTGCCCCTCTCGCCGAGAACTTCGAGGTTCAGGCGGTACGGCGACGGCTGCGGACGAGCACGGCACCGACGCCGATGGCCGCCACACCGATGAGCGCCATCTCTTCGATGTCAGCTCCGGTGAAAGCCAGTCCGCCTGGTGAGGTCGTCACCCCGGCGCTGGACGGCGTGGTGGGATTACTCCCCGACGAGGTCGTGATGCCGGTCGCCGGGGACGTGCAACCTGAGTAACAACTCGAGTCCGCTCCGGCGGCTCCGGCCAGGAGCCCTCCCACGGGTACCGCGAGCAGCACACCCAGGGCGGGGCCACACGCTACGGAGAGCAGTCGTCGTGCCTTGCTCCTCTTCATCTTGATCTCCTCCACCTCTTCCGCTCCACGAGCGCTCGATCCAAAGAGCCACTTGGACGCCTGAACGAAGATATCGCCAAGACACTAAGCCGCCTTGATCATCATCCCAGGGATATCCGGTCGGCGGGCAGAGCCAAAGGTCATAATCACCCGGGGGGACGGGACAATGGCGCGACAATTCAACCGGTGGGCCCCGGCCACACGGGGCCGATACAGGCTCATCCGGCCAACGGGCGCGAGGGTGCCAGTCGACCCCCAGGGGCCCGGCAGTACGCTCCCCCCGGTGGAGAACGGCGACCCGGTGGGACCGAGCGCCGAGACCGAGCTCCCGACCCGGTCCGCGCCGAGCAGCACGCCGGTGCGCCGCCGCTTCACCACCCGGCGGAAGATCGCAGCCGCCGTGGGGGTGCTCGTGGCGTTCTGGGCGGTGGCCGCCGTCGTCGACGTCGTGGTGGCCGCCCGGCACATCCATCAGGGCGAGGCGGCCGTTCAGACGGCCCGGCGAGGCCTCTCGGCCGACGGCGTCCTGTCCGGCGCACCGGTCGGGCCCCTCCGCGCTGCCCAGGCGAGTTTCAACACCGCGCACGGCCTGCTGTCGTCTCCCCTGCTCTGGCCGGTGGACGTCCTCCCGGTGGCTGGGCGCCAGCTGCGCTCCGTGCAGGACCTGTCGGGGGCGGCCGAGCAGGTCGCTCGCACCGGGGTGACGACGGTCGGCCGGTCCCAATCGCTGCTCCGCCTCCCCCACACGGCGGGGCCGGACCGCGTGGCGGCGCTGCGACAGCTTGCCGCGCTCGCATCGACCACTCACCTCGCCCTGTCCGGGGTCGACTTGGGCCCCGATCAGGGTCTCATCGGCCCCGTGGCGCACGAGCGGAGCGTCTTCCTCGGTGACCTCACCCAAGTGCGGACCACCCTGGCGCGGACCTCCGCGGCCGCCACCACGGCCGCGGCAATCCTGCAGGGGCCCGGGACCTACCTGCTCTTGGCCGGGAACAACGCCGAGATGCGGTCGGGCTCGGGTGCCTTCCTCGAGGCCGGGATCCTGACCACCGGCGACGGCGAGCTCCATCTCTCGGGCATGGTTCCCACTTCGTCCCTGATCCTCCCCCGGGGTGCCGTGACGGTGGGCGGCGATCTGGAGGCACGCTGGGGCTGGCTCCTCCCCGGTGTCGATTGGCGGAACCTCGGGCTCACGCCGCAGTTCGACGTCACCGGTCCACTGGCCGCCCGCATGTGGCAGGCCAACACGGGTCAGAGTGTCGACGGGGTCCTGGCGCTCGACATCCAGGGCCTCCAGGAGCTCCTGACCGTCACCGGACCGGTGACCACAGACAGCGGCATGGTCGTCACGGCCGGCACGGTCGACCAGTTGCTGCTGCACGACCAGTACGCGGGAATGAGCTACGGCTCCGACACGACGAACCGGGTCGACGAGCTCTCGACGCTGGCCTCCGCCACCTTGCATGCACTCGAGGACCAGCCCTTTGGTCTGCGCGCGATGGTGAACGCACTCTCGGCCGCCGCCGCGGGGCGCCACGTGCTCATCTGGTCCGCTGCCCCGCATACGGAAGCCATCTGGCGCGCCGTCGGGGTGTCCGGTGAGCTCACACCGACATCCCTCATGGCCGACGTGATCAACCGGGGCGCGAACAAGTTGGACCAGTACCTCACTGTGACGTCCACCCTCCAGCTCACACCCCGGGCCGGGCTGACCGACGGACGCCTGACCATGACGCTCTCCAACCACACGCCACCGGGACAGTCGCCCTTCATCGCAGGTCCCTACCCGGGTCTCGGCACGCACTATGGCGAGTACGTCGGCATCGCTACCGTCAACTTCCCCGGGGACGTGCGCCACCTCTCATCGCCGTCAGCGCGATCCGTCGTGACCAACGGCCCCGAGGGCCCCACCCTGCTCGTCGGGGCCACGGTCGACATCCCGGCCGGCGCGACGCAGAGCCTCACGTTCAACTTCGTGCTCCCCCAGGCGCACGGCTCGCTGACCGTGGTCCCCAGCGCACGGATCCCGCCCATCACGTGGCACGTCGGGGATGCCACGTTCGCGGACGACAGCCCGCACACGGTCTCCTGGTAGCGCACGGCAACGGCTCCGTGCCCCTACCGGGCTGTCTCGGGAGGGTCAACCCAGATCGGCGATGAACGCCGCCAGGCTGTTGGGGAACGATCCCCCGGTGATTTGCGAGTTGAGCCCGCTGGCGTCGTAGTCGAAGTAGGCCTCGTATGCCACGTCGTTGGAGGCGGTCTCCATCCACGAGACAATGTGGTTGATGTAGTACGGGTCATCACCGAGCCCGTGGCCGTCGCTACGAACGATCACGCCCCATTCCGCCAACGCGAGCGGCTTGCCCACCGAGGACGCGAACTGCTGGGCCGCCGTCAGTCCCGGCAACAGGGTGGAGGACCATGCGTTGGCCGGAGTCTGCGGCGTGGCCCACGTCTGGTCATAGGCATCGAGGCCGATCACGTCGACGTAGGCGTTGCCGGGGTAGGCGGCCTGCACCGAGTACCCCGACTCCGTGAAGGCGACGGCGTCGGGGTTCCACACGAAGTGGAAGGCCTCGCCAGCCACGGACCTCATCGCCGTCACGATCTGCTGGAAGTACGAGGCATAGCTGGCCTCGGCACCGGACGACGTGGCGCTCCAGGGGAACCACGACCCGTCGAATTCCCACCCCAGGCGCAGGTAGGCATGCGAGGCACCGCCGGAGACCAGCGATTGAGCGAGGGTGACGAAGTAGGAGTTGTAGGCCCCGGTGGCGCCTTGGGCCAAGGTGCCCACCGCAGTCCCGCTCGAGTTGTCCGGGATCATCGGCACTCCCAGTGACAGGGTGTAGCCACTCCCGTCCCAGGGCTCCAGCAGCCAGTTCAGGCTCCCGCCGGCACCGTCCATGCCGGTCCATCCGTCGTTCATCGGCAGGTAGTCGGTCGCGATGGTCGGCGATGTCTGCGTCGCCTTGGCGAACGACGCGATGCCCGTCGGGTCCGCGGCGCCGACATACGCCCCTTGCAGGAGAGCCGTCGGCGTCGTGGTCGGCGGCCGCGTCGTGGTGGTCGTCGTGGTGGTCGGCGGCGGCGTGGTCGGTCGTGGTGGTCGGCGGCGGCGTGGTCGGTGTGGTTGTCGGCGGCGGCGTGGTCGGTGCGGTGGTCGGCGGCGGCGTGGTCGGTGTGGTGGTGGCCGCGGCCGCGGACGTTGGCCCGAAGAAGGCTGCAGAGCCATCGGACTCCACCAGGGCATAGCCCAGAGTGGGCGGGTCGATGACGATGCCGAGGGCACTCACGCCGGTCCCTGCCGTCGATCCGTAGTACCCGGCGTCACCGAACGTGAAGACGCCGCCGTCGGAGGCGACGAGCCAGTACCCCTCGCCGTCGGGGCTGGGTGCCATGCCGATGATGGGCTGGTTGAGGTGCAGGGCGCCCGTCGAACCGAAGTACCCCGCGTCACCGAAGCTGAAGATGCCGCCGTCGGAGGCGACGAGCCAGTAGCCGCCGCCGTCGGGGGTGGCTGCCATGCCGACGATGGGCCGGTTGAGGCGGATGGCCCCGGTCGACCCGTGGAACGCGGCGTCGCCGAAGCTGAAGATGCCGCCGTCGGAGGCGACGAGCCAGTAGCCGCCGCCGTCGCGGGTGGCTGCCATGCCGACGATGGGCCGGTTGAGGCGGATGGCCCCGGTCGACCCGTGGAACGCGGCGTCGCCGTAATTGAAGACGCCACCGTCGGAGGCGACGAGCCAGTAGCCTCCGCCGCCGGGGGTCGGTGCCATGCCGACGATGGGCCGGGCCAACGTGAGCCCCGACTGCGCGGGAGACCCCAGCGCCTGGGCCCCGTCATGGGGCGCCACACCGCCCGTGGCAGTGGCCGTCCAGTAGCCACCGCTCGGATTGGCAGCCATCATCTGGCCCCCGCCGTATCCGGCCATGCGTACCGCTGCGCCGGCGCCAGCCGAGGATGCGAGGACCAGACCCGAGACAAGCGCACAGAGCAACCCGAGGAGCGCCAATCCTCGTGCAACCACGAGTGGTAGTGCCCGCCGCCGTCGGGTTTCCCGCATGTCTTCCCCCCCGAACCCAAAGAGATCGGGCCGCGGGGCGACAAGCAATGCGCTTGTTGCAGTTTCGGCGGCCCGGCTGACTCCGTGAGTCCCGTAGCTTTGCGTCCCCCCCTCACGGGAGGTTTGCCTTTTCGTTCCGGTTCAACAATGAACCGAAGGCTGCTCCGGGGCAAGGTGCTTTTAGACTATTTGCCCGCAATTACCCCGGTTACGCCGTCGCGGGGCCGCCGTCAGGCAGCCGGGCCGGCGCCGGCCTCGACAGTGCCGAGCGGCACGTGCCACGTGAGCCGGGTGCCACCTTCGCGGGAAGTGCCGAGCTCCACGCCCCCGCCCAGGCGCTCGGCGCGCTGGCGGAGGTTCTTCAGACCGAGGCCCGCCGCGGTGACGTCGCCCATGCCGTCGCCGTCGTCGGCGACGACCAGGCGCAGCTCCTCACCGGCGGCGATCATGATGACCACCTGGTTCGCTCGGGCGTGCTTGCCGACGTTGGTGAGCGCCTCCCGGAGGACGGCGAGCACCTCTTCGGACAGCTGGCCGGTGACCACCTTGTCGACCGGGCCGCTGAAGGAGACCTGGGGGTGCAGCCCGAGGACCGGCCGCAGCTCGTGGACGAGGTCGAGGACCTTTGGGTGCAGGCCCTCCTTGTTGATGGTGAGCTCAATGTCGAAAATGGCCTTGCGGAGCTGGCGGATCGTCTCGTCGAGCTTGTCGATGGCCTCCCCGATGCGCATGACCGCCTCTGGCCTTTCGACAAGCCGGGCCGTGCCCTGCAGCGAGAGCCCGATCGCAAACAGCCGTTGGATCACCGAGTCATGGAGGTCGCGGGCGATGCGGTCGCGGTCCTCGGTCAGCGCACGATCCCGCACGAGGCCGTGGAGGCGCGCGTTCTCGATGGCGATGCCGGCCGCCATCGCCAGGGCGAGGACCAGCTCCTCGTCGTCCTCGGAGAACTCCTCCGCCGTCGTCTTGTTGGTCAGGTACAGGTTCCCGTAGACCTCGCCGTGCACCCGGACCGGAACACCGAGGAACGAGGTCATGGTCGGATGGTGGGCCGGGGTGCCGAAGCTGTCCGGGCTGGCGGCGATGTTGGCCAGGCGGAGCGGCTTGTCGTCCGCGATCAGCGTGCCGAGGACGCCGCGCCCAGTGGGGCGGGGACCGATGGCCTGCTCCTCTTCGTTGTTCAGGCCCACCGTGAGGAACTGGTCGAGGGCCCGCCCGTCCTCGGTCAGGACGCCCAGCGCGCCGTACTGCGCGTCGACGAGGTCGACGGCCTCTTCGATGATCCGGCGGAGCACCACCGGCAGATGCAGCTCGGCGTCGAGGATCAGGATCGCCTGCACCAGGCGGCGCAGCTTGACGGGATCGTCGATACGGTCGAACGGCTGCACGACGTGCCAGGATAGAGCCGAGAACAACATGTGGCGCGCCCACGGCGTCGTCACCGCGTTCTGCGTCATGTCGGTCGCGTGGCAGTATTGACCGGATGGCGATCCGGGTCTTCGTGCTCGACGATCACGAACTGGTGAGGACGGGCCTGCGTACGCTGCTCGAGGCCGAGGACGACATGGAAGTCGTCGGCGAGGCGGGAACAGCGGAGCAGGGCCTGAAGCTCATCCGCGACCTCGAGCCGGACGTGGCCATTCTCGACGTGCGGCTCCCCGATGGCAACGGGATCGAGGTCTGCCGGGAGATCCAGTCCGTCTGCCCCCAGGTCCGATGCCTGATGCTCACGTCGTACTCCGACGACGACGCGCTGTTCTCGTCCATCATGGCGGGGGCGTCGGGCTACGTGCTCAAGGAGGTGGGCAGCGGGGACCTGCTGGGCGACATCAGGCGGGTCAGCCAGGGGATGTCCCTGCTCGATCCGTTGCTGACCCAGGAGCTGTTCGACCGGCTCCGCAAGGACCAGGAGGCCGAGTCGCGCCTGACGGTGCTCACGCCCCAGGAGCGCAAGGTCCTGGAGCTGATCGCGCAAGGGCAGTCGAATCGCCAGATCGCCGAACAACTCTTCCTGGCGGAGGCAACGGTCAAGAACTACGTGTCGAGCCTCCTGTCGAAGCTCGGGATGCGGCGCCGGACCGAGGCCGCGGTGTACGCCGCCGTCCTCGCCGAGCGCAAGGGCACGAACCCCAAGGCCTGACAGACCCGGCGTCAGCCCGTCGGGGCTACGCCACCTTCACCCGGCGGTGGTCGTCGAGCGTGCGGAAATCGACGCCCGAAGAGAGCAACAGGTCCTCCAAGCGCTCGCGCTCCGCCAGCGGGTTGGCGAACCGGGACGGGTGGCTCTCTATGCCCAGTCCCGTGCACAGCCGCAGCAGCATGCGGTCGTGATCGAGCTCGAGCGCGAGATCCTCGGCCATGATGTGCCCCCCGTCGTGGCCGTTGCCGTTGAGCCGGCGCCGACATTGCAGGAGCACCACCACGAGCTCGTCCCGGGACGAGGGCAATGGCAGAGGTTCCACGTCGGAACACAGATCCGACAACAATTCGCTGTACATCGACATCGCATCTATAATTTTGCGGGAATTGGGCGTGGCGCCTAGAGCCGATACTCCTGTTTTGCCTAGAGCCGATACTCCCTATCGCGACCACCGGCACCCGAACGCTTGTTGGGCTGTTGTACGGCGCACGCTGCCCGTTTGCCGCGGCCACACCACCGCTTCCCATCCTCGGGCGGGCCCGGGACATCGTGCAGCACAGTGCTGCAAGTAGCGAGTTTTCGCGAATTTTGCTTTGTGGTCGAGGGCGATGTCGGGGACTGACCGCACGGCGACTGCTGTGACCCCGACGATCAGCACCCGGCCAATCACCTGCACCATTGCCGCGACCTACAGGCTGGCGTCAGCGCCTTCCGACCCGCGTCGAACGATCCGCTCGCGACAACACGTCCTCGGCGGACTCGGTGTCCTCGGCGATGGCGACACCCAGCGAGGAGTGGACGCGGATGCCACTCCCTCCCACCATGACCGGCTCGTCGAGGGTGTGCTGTATCCGGCGCATCAGCGGCCCCACCGCCTGCTCATCGGTCACGGTGAGCACGACGACGAGTTCGCTCCCGCCCACACGGCCCACCGTGTCCTCGGTGCGCAGGATCGACACGAGGCGGCGGGACGTCTCGCAGAGGACCGTGTTCCCCGTGGTGTACCCGAGGTCGAGGTTGATCTCGCCCAGGTTGTCCAGCTCGATGTGGCAGACGACCACGTCTCCGCCGTGGCGGCGGCGGCGCGTCAGCGCCTGGGTGAGACGGTCGAGCAGCAGGAGCTGGTTCGCCAGGCCCGTATGGGGGTCGGCCATGGAGAGCTGCCACAGCTGGTCGTACTTGCCGGCGCCCGGTGAACGGGGTGCGTCGCCGACCGAGCTGAACTCCTTCAACATCGACTCCACGCTCTTCGCGGATCCGCGTCGCGAAACCTCGACACCGCCCTGCCCAGCGGTGTCGGCAGAGGACAGGCCGGTCCCGGCGCCGTCGTCGCCGCCAAGTTCCCCCTTTTCGTCCTTCACAGTGTCCCCCTCCGATTCGGACTTCCCCACTCTTATCGGGACGGTCCCGGCTGAAACAGAGTCGGAAGTCAGTGGCCTGGGCCCGAACGCTCGTTTGCGATCCGAACGCCATTTTCGGTGGAGCCCTCACTTTACTCCCGTGGGGTGAAACGAACACTCAGAAAGACGGTTGCGAAAAGGGTGCAGTGATGGCCGGCCCGAACGGCGCCCGGCCCGAACGGCGGCGGCGTCGCCCGCGCTAGCCTCGCCCCAAACGTTGCACCTTCACCCATCTCCTCCCCCCGCGATGACGACCGCACCCGACCCCGGTATCGACGCGGTGACACGTTCGTGACCTCACCGCTCGCGCCGACGACCATGGTGGTCGACACCGTCGGCCTCGAATCCCTCGTCGCCGAGCTCGTCGCCGAGGAGTTCTACGGCTTCGACACCGAGTTCCACACGGAGCGGACCTACGTTCCCGACCTGGCGCTCATTCAGATCGCCTGGGCCGGCAAGGTGGCGCTCGTCGACCCGCTCGCCGTCGATCCGGCTCCCCTCGCAGAGGTCTTCGGGGGGCCGGGCACCGCAGTGGTGCATGCGGCCTCGCAGGACCTCGATGTGCTCATGGCCGCCTGCGGCACCGTGCCCGCCACCGTGTTCGACACCCAGATCGTGGCTGGGTTCCTCGGGATGTCCTCACCCTCACTGTCCCGCCTCGTCGATCAGATGCTGGGCGTCTCCCTACCCAAGGCCGACCGGCTCTCGGACTGGCTGGAGCGACCGATCTCGGACCGCCAGGTGTCCTACGCCGTCAATGATGTCGCCTACCTGCTGGAGCTGCGGGTCGTGCTGACCGAACGGCTCCGTGCCCTGGGTCGGCTCGAGTGGGCCCTCGACGAGTGCGACCAGGTCCTCGGCGACCGCGCCCCGGCCCGCGTCCCCGAGGAGGCCTGGTGGAAGCTCGGAGACATACGGAGCATGTCGCGCCGCAGCCGCGGCGTCGCCCAGGAGGTGGCGGCCTGGCGGGAGCGCACTGCGGCGGAGACGAACCGACCCCGGCGCATGATCCTCTCGGACCTCGGCTTGCTGGCCTTGTCGCAACGGCCTCCACGCAATGGGGAGGAGCTCCGCCGCACCCGGGGGGTCGACGGCCGGCACCTGGCCCAGGGTCGAGCCGCCGAGATCCTCAAGGCCGTCAACCGCGGCCTCGACCTGGCGCCGGAGCACATCCGGATGCCCTCCGAGGGGCGGGACGCGGTGGCACCGGCCGCCGCGGTCGCCGTCTGCTCGGGCGTGGTGCGCCAGATCGCGGACGACCTCGACTTCGACCAGGGGCTCCTCGCCACCCGGGCGGACATCGCGCAACTCCTCTCCGGCGAGCCCAGCCGGCTCGACACAGGCTGGCGGCGCTCCATCGTGGGCGACCCGCTGCGCCGCCTCATCGACGGAGACGTCGCCGCGGCCTTCGACCGGCGCGGCCATCTCGTCATCGAGGAACGGTCACGACGCCCGGTCCCCCCACCCGGCGGCGGGGCCTCCCCCGGCTGCTAGCCGACCGATCGCTCGCGTCCGGCCCAGTAGGGCTGGCGGAGCTTGTACTTCTGCAGCTTCCCCGTCGCCGTGCGGTCGAGCGCGTCGCGCAACTCCACGCTGGTCGGCGCCTTGAAGTGGGCCAACCGGTCGCGGCAGTGCCTGATCAGCTCGGCTTCGGTGACCGTCTCGCCGTCGCGCACGACCACCAGCGCCTTGATCGTCTCGCCCCACTTCTCGTCCGGCACTCCGATCACGGCCACCTCGGCCACCGCGCTGTGCTGGTAGAGGCAGTCCTCGACCTCGATGGAGGAGACGTTCTCCCCGCCGGTGATGATGACGTCCTTCTTGCGGTCCGAGATCACCAGGTAGGCCCCGTCCAGGTAACCGCCATCCCCGGTGTGGAACCACCCACCCTCGAGCGCCCTGGCCGATTCGTCGGGCTGCTCCCAATAGCCCGCGAACACGTGGTTCGCACGCGCCAGCACCTCACCCTCGGCGTCCGTCTCGATCTGCACTCCCATGGCCGGAACGCCGGCCCGGCTGAGCAGCAGCGAACGCGAGGGGGTATCGAGGTCGTCCCACTCCGAGGGTGCCCGGTTGATGGTGAGGAGCGGCGCCGTCTCGGTCAGTCCGTAGATCTGCATGAACTCCCACCCGAGCTCGGCCTCCACCCGCTCGATCGTCTTGGAGGGCGGCGGGGCACCGGCCACGACGATGCGTACGGTGCCCCGTCCGGGCACGGTACGTCCCTCGCTCACGCGCGCCTCGGCCGCGCCGAGGATGGCCGCCACGACGGCTGGCGCGGCGCACAGGAGGGTGACGCCGTGGCGCTCGATGCGCGACAGGATCTCCTCGCCGTCGACCTTGCGCAGCGCGACATGCGCGCCGCCCATGCCGGTCACCGCGTACGGCATGCCCCAGCCGTTGCAGTGGAACATCGGCAGGGTGTGAAGGAGCACGTCGCGGTCGCTCACACCGGTGTGCCACCCGAACATGGCCGCGTTGAGCCA
This sequence comes from uncultured Acidimicrobiaceae bacterium, assembly GCA_963824195.1. Classification (GTDB taxonomy): domain Bacteria; phylum Actinomycetota; class Acidimicrobiia; order Acidimicrobiales; family RAAP-2; genus Bog-473. Next base: position 24,095 of record CAWGOJ010000016.1, read on the forward strand.
GCAGTTGCGGTGCGTGAGCTGGACGCCCTTCGGACGCGCCGTGGTGCCCGACGTATAGTTGACCGAGCACGTGGCGTTCTCGTCGGGCTCCCACGGACGGGGAGCCGCGCCGGACGGCGCCGGCGCGAACAACGCCTCGTCGTCGGATCCGTCCAGGCAGAACCGGTGACTCACCTTTATGCCGTCCACCTCGTCGGCCACATCGGGGTCGTACAGGAGGACCGACGCCCCGGAGTGTTCGACGACGTAACCGATCTCGTCAGTGGTGAGACGGAAGTTGATCGGGACCAGAATGCGGCCGAAGCCGCTGACGCCGAAGAACGAGGTGAGGAAGCGGCCGGAGTTCGGGCTGACGATGGCCACCCGCTCCCCGTGACCGACCCCGAGGTCATCGAGGGCCAGGGCGAGACCCCGTGCCCGCGCCTCGAGCTCTGCGTAGGTCTGTGTCCCGAACGAGCCTGCCACCCCCGGCTCGTCCTCCACGGCGACGCGATGGCCGTAGACGAGTGCGGCCCGGTTGAGGAAATCGGACACCGTCAGCGCGACCTGCATGCCACCCCCGGATCTCTCGTGCTCGGTTCTCCTGCGGGGCGACCCTAGTTGACCGCCCCAGCGGCCCCTTAGAAGTGGCCGAGCACGGGGTGCGCCACGTAGGGCTTCTCCAGTTGGGCGATCTCGTCCTCCGACAGGGTGAGCTCCTCGGCGGCCAGGGCGTCCTTCAGGTGCTTCTTCTTGGTCGACCCCACGATGGGGGCGGTCACTCCGGGCTTCGACAGCAACCAGGCGAGTGCGACCTGCGCCGCCGGCACGTCACGTGCTGCCGCGACCTCCACGACCGCGTCGACCACGTCGAAGTCGGTGGGCTGGTCGTAGAGGTAGTCGGTAAAGGGGTCGGTGCTCGAGCGCGTGGTGTTGCGGCCGCCGTCCCGGGTACGGTTCCCCGCCAGGACTCCCCGGGCCAGGGGACTCCACGGGATGCACCCGACCCCCTGGTCCAGGCAGAGCGGGATCATCTCGCGCTCCTCCTCGCGGTAGATCAGGTTGTAGTGGTTCTGCATTGACACGAACTTGGTCCACCCGTGCGTCTCGGCCGTATGCTGCGCCTTGGCGAACTGCCACGCGAACATGCTGCTCGCTCCGATGTAGCGCGCCTTACCCGCCCGGACCACGTCGTGCAGCGCGTCCATCGTCTCCTCAATGGGAGTCCGGGGATCCCATCGGTGGATCTGGTAGAGGTCGACGTAGTCCATGTCGAGGCGACGCAGTGAGGCCTCGATGCCCGACAGGATGTGCTTGCGACCAAGTCCGCCGCCGTTCTCGCCCGGCGTGACCGGCATGAACACCTTGGTGGCGATCACCACCTCATCCCGGGTCAGGTACTTCGGCACCAGCCGGCCGGTGGCCACCTCGCTGGCACCACTCGAATAGGTGTCGGCGGTGTCGAAGAACGTCACGCCCCCTTCGACTGCGGCCCGCACGATCGGATCGGCGGCCTCTTCGTCGATGACCCAGGCCCGCTCGCTCTCGTTCCCGAATCCCATCATGCCGAGGCAGATCCTCGAGACTCGTAGACCCGACGTACCCAGATTCGTGTAGTTCATGGCTGACCTCGCTCGCACCCGCCCGCGGCCGGGCTGGCACCCGCATACTTACCAGCAGTCAGCGTCGCCCCGTGCACCTGGGCGCATCTCGCGTGCCGTCCGTGCCCAGCGCCGTCAGGGGCAGTGCTTGGGCGGGTGCAACGAGTAGGGTGCGCAGCTCGAGGTGCCGGCGGAGGACCCGGACCCCTGGCCGTTGCCCGGGCCGTCGCCCGCGCCATTGCCGTACCCACGGCCGGGCCCGCTGTTGCCGGTCACGCCCCACTTACCGTTCCCGCCCCCTTGGCCGTTCCCGCCCCCTTGGCCGTTCCCGCCCCCTTGGCCGTTCCCGCCCCCTTGGCCACCTCCGGTTCCCTTGCCGCTGCCGCTGCCCTGGCCACCTCCGGACCCCTTGCCGCTGCCGCTGCCCTGGCCGGTGCCGGTCCCTTTGCCGCCCACTCCGGTCGAGGTGACCGGGATCGTCGTGGTGGGCGTGGTCGTGTGGTGGGCGTGTTGTGCCGTGGTGGGTGTGGCCGGTGTGGTGGGCGTGGTCGTGGTGGTTGTCGTTGTCGTCGTTGTCGTCGTCGTAGCGGTTGCGGCCGGGGCAGGACTGAGAACCGTGAGGGTCGCAGTGGGAGCCGGGCTTCCTTGCTGGGGCCCGACCGCGATCACCTGAGTCGGCGTCTGCGACGTCGCCGACGGGGGTGGAGAAGAACCGGTGACGTGCGTGGCGTCGACGCCGGCGGCGGTGTTCCCGGAGCCGCCTCCCGCCGCTCCCCCGCCCGCCGGAATCGTGGTCGCGGACTTCGGTGTCTGGACACTCGGCACGCTGGAGCGAGCGGACGCTTGCGCGCTGACCAGAGGATGCCCGACATGGCCGGGACCGACAGTCAGTCCCGTCAGGCCCGCCACGACCAAGACCGCGGCAGCGACGGCCGCGACCGCGGCGATGGCCGGGTTACTGGTGAAGATCGGCTTCGCGGTGCTCGTGGCAACTGTCGCTGCGACGCCAGCCGCACTTGCCTCTGGGAGCGCCTGTCCGAAGGTGCGCGAAGTGAAGACCTCTTCCAAGGTGGCGTAGTCCTCAGCGTCAGCCCGCTCGGGCGTCGATCCCTCCATGGTTCCTCCATAGGAATCGTCCGTGTGCGCAGGGGCTTAGCCGCCCGGAGCCCTGAACTCCGGTAACTACTGCTCATTTACCCCCTCACTTGCCACCATATAGGGGCTCGGGCGCTATGGATACCAGGTCTCCACAAACCACCGGCAATTTCTTCAAACGCTTGTTTGAACGTCGCAATTTCGAGCTTCGCGACGGTGAAGGCGCACCAATTTTGCGACCAGTCTGCTCGTTGTCACGCCATTGCGAATGTCTCCCCGAATGCGCTCGCCGCCGCGCTCGTCACGGTCACGACCAAGTTTGTGACGGCGTTGCGAATCACCGTCACCACTGGTCAAGTGCACTGCCACTTCCCGAAGTCGCGCGCGCCTGGCGTCTGTCGTCAGCTCCGCGATCGCCGGAAGTATCTGCTGAGGGTCTCTTCCTGCTGCTGATACGACGATCCGATCCCCGCTCCGTAGAGCGAGGTGGGTTCTTCGAGCATCCGTTCGAACGTCAGCTTGCACACCCCCTGCCCGTTCTCGACCATGAAGGGGACGTCATGGGCGCGTACCTCGAGCGCCGCCCGGGAGCCTCGGAAGCCTCCGGTGGGATCGAATCCGAACCCGGGATCGAAGAATCCGGCGTAGTGGGTGCGGAGCTCGCCGCTCGTCGGGTCATAGGCCGTCATCTCGGCTGCGAGGTCCGGGGGGATGCTCACCGCCTCGTGCGACATGAGGAGGTAGAAGCGTTTCGGCGAGAGGACGAGGCGATCGCCGTCCTCCCGGAAGACGGGGTCCCAGAAGGGCGCGGGGTCGGTCTCCCCGCCCGTGGTGAGATCGAGCAGCGGCGCGCTGTCGCGGGTGCTGTAGCCGACCTGACCCCGCTCGTCGCCTTGAAGGTCGAGGCCGAGGAAGAGGCCGTTGGAGAGCACGAGGTCGTCGACGGGCACCGGTTCGCCCCCCTTGAAGAGGATTGGCTCGGTGAGGTGTGCCTGGCGCACTTCGTCGTCGGTAAGCCACGGCCGGCCCATGGAGAGACGCAGCTGGTTGAGCGTCAGGTCCTCCCGCACCCGAACGGCGAACGACAGCGGCACCACCTCCAGATAGAGGGGACCGCGGTAGCCCGCCGCCACCTCGTCGAACCGGTCGCTGTGGTCTGTGATCACCCGGGTGAACACGTCGATGCGGCCGGTCGAGCTCTTCGGGTTGGCCTTGCCGCGCAACCCCGCCGGGAGGTCGAGGCGCTCCTTCAGCTCAATCAGGTAGGGACACCTCGCCTCGAGCATCGCCCCGTCTCCGCGGAGGTCGATCTCGTCGAGGATGTAGTCCTTCAGCTTTCGCTCGACCGAGTCGGCGCCGGGAAGGAAGCTGCACCGGATGCGCAGCGCCCGTTCGCCCAAGCGCAGGTCGAGGCTGGCAGGCTGCACGTTCGCGTTGGGGATGTTGAAGCGTCCGGCGTCGATGTAACCCGCCCGGATGGCCCGTTCCAGGAGCTGGCCCGGGAGCACTCCCTCGGCGGTGGGCTGGAGGCTCAGCACCCTGGGCGCCGCTGGGAGGATCGTGGTCTCGGTGCCTGCACGGACAGAGCAAAGCACGTGTGGGGACAACGCGGGAGGTCAAAATTGGGGACGGCGTCGGGCACAGGCTGTGGATGACTTGGGGACGACGGGGCTGGGCACCGGGGTTCCGCAGGAACAAGAGAGGTTGTCCACAGGCTCCCGCGACCAGAGCGGTCGTCGCTTCCCACAGCAAATCGGGATTGGTACTGGAATGGGCGTTTCCATCCCGCACGATGCATGTCTCCGTGATGCATAGTTGGCCGGACGAGGGTCGGCTCACAGAGCTCCAGGCGGCTGGGGAAGGGAGATCATCCCGTGCCCGCACATACGCCCAATGACAAGGGCGACGGGACCAACCTCGGCACAGCGAGGGCGACGGCGCGGCCTCTCCGGCTGCCCGACGTCGATCGCATGCTCAAGGACTCCGCCCGCATCGAGCACGCCGGGCCGGCCGGTCCCATCCGCACCTGGCGGAACGAGCTCACGCTGGCGCTCGAGTCCCTGAACTACGCCGAGACCGTCCTTGGTGGCGACGTCGGGATCCTGCTCCACTCCCTGGCGAACCGGGGATCCGATACGCAGAGTCTGGTCCAAGATCTGCCCCGGGCAATGGCCGCACGCCCGTGGGGCGACGGGTGGTCGGGCCCGGATGGGACGGATCTTGCCTCCCCCATGCAGGAGGACTGGGACCTCTTCACGCGATCAGACCTGCTGATGTCAGCCCACCAGCAGATGGCCTATACGGACCTGCGCTCCCGCACGGTCGTACAACGGGTGCTCCGCAGCATCCTCGAGCAGCTGGCCAACCTGGCTCTGCGCCGGGAGGCCGTCGAGGTCCGCCTTCAGCAGATCCGCGCGGCGATCGTCCAGCAGTACCGGAATGGCGAAGTCTCAGCTCGGGACTGGCTGGGCTGAGCAGCGGCCACGGAGCACGGCCAGCGTCGACTGTAAGCTGACGGGTCGTCAGATTTGAGTGCCCGCGTGCGCGGCGCACACTCCGGAGGTTCCATGCTCGACTACGTCATCCGATCCGGCACGCTCTTCGACGGTACCGGCGAGTCCGGTCGCCTCGCTGATGTCGGGATCCGCGACGGACGGATCGCCGCGGTGGGGAGTGTCGATGAGCTCGCCACCACGGAGCTCGACGCCACCGGGCTCATGGTGGCCCCCGGGGTGATCGACCCGCACACCCACTACGACGCGCAGCTCTTCTGGGATCCGCTGGCCTCTCCGTCCAACGTGCACGGCGTGACCACCGTCATCGGCGGTAACTGCGGGTTCACCCTCGCCCCGATCAACGTCGAGGACGCGGACTACATCCGCCAGATGATGGCCAAGGTCGAGGGTATGCCGCTGGCCGCGTTGGAGAACGGGGTGCCCTGGAACTGGTCCAGCTTCGCCGAGTACCTCGACGCGCTCGACGGCCGGTTGGGTGTCAACGCCGGGTTTCTGGTCGGGCACTGCGCGCTGCGTCGCAAGGTGATGGGAGCGCAGCGGGGAGAAGAGGTGGCGACCGACGACGAGATCGCCGCGATGCGCGCGCTCCTCGCCGAGTCGCTCGAGGCGGGGGGGCTCGGCTTCTCGTCCTCACAGTCGCGCACCCACTCCGACGGGGACGGCCGGCCAATCAGCTCGCGCTACGCAGACCGCCGCGAGATGCTGGCCTTCTGCGAGGAGGTGGCCGCGCACGAGGGCACGACGCTGGAGTACATCACCAACGGGTGCCTCGACTCGTTCAGCCCGGAGGAAGTCGACCTCATGACCGCCATGAGCGTCACCGCCCACCGACCCCTGAACTGGAACGTGCTGACCGTCGACGCCCGATCCGCTGAGCGGATTGAGCACCAGCTCTCCGCATCGTCAACCGCCGCCGGCGCCGGTGGTCGCATCGTCGCCCTCACGATGCCAACACTCGTCCCCATGAACATGAGCTTCCGCACGCACTGCGCGCTCTTTTTGATTCCCGGATGGGGTGAGGTGATGGACCTCCCCGAGGCCGAGCGCATGGAGCGGCTTGGCGATCCCTCGGTCCGAACCATGCTGGACGAGCGCGCCCGGAGCAAGGAAGCGGGCGTGTTCCGCGGCCTCTCTCATTGGGGCACCTACGTCATCGGCGACACCTATGCGCCGGCGAACGACGGGTGCGCGTTCCGTACGGTAGCCGACATCGCCGCCGAACGCGGCGCCGCTCCGTTCGACACGTTGCTCGACATCGTCCTGGCCGACCAGCTCCGCACTGTGCTGTGGCCCAACACCGACGACGGTGACGAGGCGACATGGGACATGCGGGCCGCGATCTGGGGCGATCCACGTGCCATGGTCGGCGGCTCCGACGCCGGCGCCCATCTCGACCGGATGTGCGGCTCCAACTACCCCACGGCCTTCCTCGGCGACTGCCTGCGCGGGCGCAAGCTCGTCACCGTCGAGCGAGCCGTGCACATGATGACGGCCCAGCCGGCAGAACTCTTCGGCCTCCGCGAGCGTGGCCTCGTCCGTGAGGGCTTCGCCGCCGACCTTCTCGTCTTCGACCCGGCCACCGTGGGCTCCGAACCGGCCCGCTTGGTGCACGACTTGCCCGGCGACACGCCGCGGCTCTACGCGGGCTCCCACGGGGTCGTGCGCGTCCTGGTCAACGGCGAGGAGACGATCCGTGACGGTGCTCCCACGGGTGCATTGCCGGGCACCCTGCTGCGTTCGGGCCGCGACACCGCCTCGGTCGTGCCCACCCCCGCCTGAGCCCTGATCACTCGCGCCGCCGTCTAGCCTTGCCCCCGGTGACGCCCGATCCGAACGACCCGGCGCTCGCCGTGGACGAGCCCCCGGTTGGCGATACTCCGGGGGCCCAAGCCCCGCCCGACCAGCCGGAGCCGCGTCCGTCCACCGCGCGCTGGATACGGGAAGGTGTCATCGTCGTTGTCGTCGCCGTGCTGGTGGCCGTCCTATTGCGGGCCTTCGTCGTCCAGACCTTCTACATCCCGTCCGGCTCGATGGAGCCCACGCTCCAGATCGGCGACCGGATCCTGGTCAACAAGCTGAGCTACCACCTGCACGGGGTCGACCGGGGCGACATCGTGGTGTTCTCCCGACCGCCCGCCGAGAACTGCGGCGGCCCCGAGGTGAACGATCTCGTCAAGAGGGTCGTCGGGCTGCCCGGCGACGTCCTATCGCTCTCGGGCGGCTACGTCTACGTCAACGGGAAGAGGCTCGACGAGTCGTGGCTCCCCGCTTCGGAGCAGGGCATCACCACCGCCGGTCCCCCGGGCAACAGCTCCAACCTGGCACGCCCGTACCGCGTCCCGGCGAACGACTACTTCGTCATGGGCGACAATCGCACCGACTCCTGCGACAGCCGCTACTGGGGGCCGATCTCCAAGTCGCTCATCGTCGGCAAGGTCGAGGTGCGCGTCTGGCCCCTCTCGTCCGTACGCTTTTTCTGATCGCCGCGTCGCTCCGAGCCCCCCGGGGGGGCGTCACCACCCGGAAGGGTCAGCCCTCTTCGGCCTCGGCGGTCACTCGCGCCACGGCGGCCACGGTCTGGCCATCGTCGAGGTTCATGACCCGGACGCCGGTAGCATCGCGGCCCTGCGAGGCGATCTCACGGGCCTGGGTGCGGATGACGACCCCGCCGGAGGAGACCAGCAGGATCTCCTCGTCCAGGGCGACCATGAAGGCGGCCACCACATTGCCGCGGGTGCCGGTCAGCCGGATGCCACGCACGCCCTGTCCCCCACGCGCCTGACGGTTGAACCGCTCGAGCTTCGTGCGCTTCCCGTAGCCGGCGTCGGTCACGATCAGGATGTCGGTGTCGTCGGCCGCCACGTCGCAGGAGACGACGGCGTCGCCCTGGCGCAGGCGGATGCCCCGCACACCAGCTGCGTCCCGACCCATGGCCCGCACATCCTCCTCGTTGAAACGGATGGTCATGCCCTTGCGCGTCACCTCGAACAGGTCGTCGTGTCCCGACGTGGCCACCACCCGGACCAGCTCGTCGCCCTCACGCAGGTTGATAGCGATGAACCCCTCGCGCCGGGACTTGTCGTACTCGCTCATCGCCGTCTTCTTCACCTGGCCCAGCGCGGTGGCGAACACCAGGAACTGGTCGGCCGCGAACTCGCGCGTCGCGATGATCGCCGTGATCGACTCGTTCGGCGCGAGCGGCACCAGGTTGATGGCCGCGGTACCGCGTGCGGTGCGGTCCTTCATGGGGATCTCGTGCCCGCGCAGCCGGTAGACCTTGCCCTGGTTCGAGAACAGCAGCAGGTAGGCGAGGGCCGAGGTATGGACCACCTGGCTTACTAGGTCCTCTTCCTTCAAACGGGCGCCCTGCACTCCCCGGCCGCCGCGGCCCTGGGTACGGAAGGCAGCCGCGGCCACGGACTTGATGTAGCCCGCCCTCGTCATCGTGACGACGACCTCCTCGTCGTCGATGAGGTCCTCCACGCCCATCTCGCCCGGGTCATGGGTGACGATGCTCCGGCGCGGGTTGCTGTACTTGTCGCGGATGGCTGTCATCTCGGTTTCGATGACACCGCGCAGCTTGCCGTCGTCGGACAGGATCGCCTCGAGCTCGGCGATGGTCTCGCGCAGCTCCGCCATCTCCGCCTCGAGCTCGCTGCGGCCCAGACGGGTGAGACGACCCAGAGTCATGTCGAGGATGTGCGTCGCCTGCACCTCGGTGAACGAGAACGGCTCCGCCATCAACGCGGTGCGGGCCTCGGGACGGTCGGCCGAGGCCCGAATCGTTGCGATCACAGCGTCGAGCATGTCGATGGCACGCAGGAGGCCCTCGACGATGTGCGCCCGATTGCGCGCTCGCTCCAGACGGAACTCCGAGCGACGCCGGATGACCTCGATCTGGTGGTCGATGTAGTGCGAGAGCGCCTGGGCCAGGTTCAGCGTGCGGGGCACGCCGTCCACCAGAGCCAGCATGTTCACGCCGAAACTGGTCTGCAGTGGGGTCTGCTTGAACAGGTTGTTCAGGACGACGTTGGCGTTGGCGTCGCGCTTCAGCTCAATGACGAGACGCGGCTGCTGGTTCGCCGAGGCGTTGCGCATCCCACTGATGCCGTCGAGATCACCGGCCCTGACCAGCTCGGTGATCTTCTGCTCAATGACCTCGACCGACGTCTGGTACGGGAGCTCGGTGATCACGATCGTGTCGCCCGTACGCCCTTCTTCGATTTCGGCGACGGCCCGCATCTTGATCGATCCCCGGCCGGTCCGATAGGCGTCGAGGATCCCTTGGCGGCCGAGGATCAACGCGCCGGTGGGGAAGTCGGGGCCCTTGACGAACTCCATCAGCTGGTCCGGCGTGGCCTCGGGGTGATGCAGCACGTGGATGGCCGCATCAATCACCTCACCCATGTTGTGCGGCGGCACGTTGGTCGCCATGCCCACCGCGATGCCCTGGGACCCGTTGACGAGAAGGTTCGGGAAGCGCCCCGGGAGTACCACCGGTTCCTGGGCGGAACCGTCGTAGTTGGCGACCATGTCGACGGTCTCTTCGTCGATGTCCGCCATCAGCTCGAGGGCGAGCGGGGCCAGCCGGCACTCGGTGTACCGCATGGCTGCGGCACCGTCGTCGGGCCCACGGCCCCCGAAGCTGCCGTGGCCGTCGATCAGGGGGTAGCGAAGTGAGAACTCCTGCACCATCCGGGCCAGCGCCTCATAAATGGCCGAGTCGCCGTGCGGGTGGTAGGTCCCCATGACCTCGCCCACGACCTTGGCGCACTTGCTGTGGGGCCGGTCGGGGCGCTGCCCGTTGTCGAACATGGAGTAGAGGATCCGGCGGTGGACCGGCTTGAGCCCGTCTCGCACGTCGGGCAGGGCGCGGGCGACGATGACCGACATGGAGTACTCGAGGAACGAGCGCTCCATCTCCTCTTGGATCTCAATGGGCTCAATGGAGCCGCTGACCGGCTCGTCACCGCCGGGCGGGGTGTCGCTCCCTCCACCCGACCCGGCTCCACCGCGACCTGAGCCGCGTGTCGATTGACGTGGCATGTGTCTTCCTTACTCCCCGTCCCGTCGCTCAGATGTCGAGGAACCGGACGTCTTTGGCATTTGTCTGAATGAAGTGGCGCCGCAGCTCGACGTCGTCACCCATGAGGATGGAGCAGACCTCGTCCGCCGTCGCGGCCTGCTCCACGTTGATCTGGAGCAAAGACCTCTTGACCGGGTCCATCGTCGTATCGCGCAACTCGGCGAAGTCCATTTCGCCCAGTCCCTTCAGCCGGTTGAAGTCGTGCTTGTGGTCCGGGTGCTCGGCGAGGAACGCCTCCCGGGCCGCCTCGTCCTTGAGGTAGACCTTCTCCTTCCCCACCAGCGTCGAGTACAACGGCGGCTGCGCGACGTAGACGAAGCCACCTTCGACGAGCGGCTTCATCTGGCGGTAGAAGAAGGTCAGCAGCAGGGTGCGGATGTGGCTCCCGTCGACGTCCGCGTCGGCGAGCAGGATCACCTTGTGGTAGCGGATTTTTTCGACGTCGAACTCCTCGGCCAATCCGGCGCCGATGGCCGAGATCAGCGCCTGGATCTCTGCGTTCTTGAGCATCTTGTCGATCCGGGCGCGCTCGACGTTGAGGATCTTGCCCCGGATCGGGAGGATCGCCTGCGTGTGCGGGTTGCGCGCATCCTTGGCGGATCCGCCGGCGGAGTTGCCTTCCACGATGAAGAGCTCGGACTCACGCGGGTCGCGTGAGGAACAGTCGGCCAGCTTGCCCGGCAGCCCGGCACCGTCGAGCGCCGACTTGCGGCGGGTCAGGTCACGGGCGCCCTGGGCAGCCAAGCGGGCCCGTGCCGCCTGCATCGACTTCTGCACGATCTGGCTCGCCTCGCGCGGGTTCTCCTCCAACCACTCGTTGAGCTTCTTGTTGGTGCTGCGCTCGGTGAGCGAGCGGATGCTGACGTTGCCGAGCTTGGCCTTGGTCTGCCCCTCGAACTGCGGGTCGCGCAGCCGGACCGAGATGATGGCCGTGAGGCCCTCCCGGATGTCCTCGCCCTTGAGGTTCTCCTCCTTCTCCTTCAGAAGGTTGCGGGCGCGGGCGTAGCGGTTCACCACGTTCGTCAGCGCCTTGGAGAACCCCTCGACGTGCATGCCGCCCTCAATGGTGGAGATGCCGTTGGCGAACGAATGGATGGACTCGTGGTAGCCCGCGTTCCACTGCAACGCGATCTCGACTTCCTGACCCTCCTCGGCCTGCTCGAACGCCGCCACCTTGCGGAAGAGCGACTCCTTCGACACGTTGAGGTGCTTGACGAAGTCGACGATGCCGCCGTTGTACTTGAAGTTGGTCTTGGTCACCGGGTCGGTGCGCTCGTCCACGAATCGGATCTCGAGGCCCTTGTTCAAGAAGGCCATGATCTGCATCCGCTCCACGATCGTCTGCGCCCGGAACTCCGTCTCGTCGAAGATGGAGCCGTCGGGCCAGAACGTGACCGTGGTGCCCGTCCGCGGCTCGCCGGTGCTGCGGTCCTTCGGAGCCGGGCCGGTGGCCTTGACCTTGTGCTTGACCTTGCCGCCCTTCTCGAACTCGGCCTCCCAGTGCCGGCCGTCCCGGTCGACCTCGAGCACGAGTCGCGTGGACAGGGCGTTCACGACCGAAATGCCGACGCCGTGGAGGCCCCCCGAGACCTGGTAGCCCTTTCCGCCGAACTTGCCGCCGGCATGAAGGGTGGTCAGGACGATCTCCGCTGTTGAGACCTTGGGATTCTTCTGGTGGGGTCCCACCGGGATGCCGCGCCCGTCGTCGCTGACCCGGCACCCCCCGCCGGCCAGCAGGACCACGTCAATCCTGGTGCAGTACCCCGCCATGGCCTCATCGACCGAATTGTCGACGACCTCCCAGACAAGGTGGTGCAAGCCGGTCGGGCCCGTGGAACCGATGTACATGCCGGGCCGCTTGCGCACCGCCTCGAGCCCCTCGAGGATCGTGATGTCTTCCTCGGTGTACGACGCACCGGCCTTACCTGGAATCTCGTCCACCTTCACTGCCACAGGCGCGCCCTTTCAGAACAATGGTCTTCGCGGTGCGTATCGAATCCCCGAATGATGCAAATCCGGCCTTTCGATGCGAACGCACCATTCTACCCGACCGACGTGTCAATTCGGCACTCTTGAACGGTCCCCGGCGCACCTCCTGACGCCACGGTCAGGAGCGCTCGACGACCACCTCGAGGCGCTCGATCGGGCTGTCCCCGAGCGCCTTCAACCGGGCCAGGATCTGGCCCGATTCCATGCGGGCCCGCGTGGCCCAGGCCGGGTGGTCCACCGCGACGACGAGAGCGCGGCCGTCAACGCGCACCGGCCGCACGTGCTCGCCGAGCTCGGCCCCGACCAGCTCCTCCCAGCGGGTGAAGACGGCCTCCATGGTCGCCGGTGTCGTCGAGGCACCGAGACGGCCCAGGAGCCGCGGCATCGATTCGCCAACCCGGCGAGGGCCGTTGCCGCGCCGGTCCCTCACCGGTCCTCCAGGGACTCGATGGGCAGGATCCGTGCCACGTCGATGCCCTGGGGCAGTGGTGCCGCCGTGGTCAGGATCGACTGGCCCGTCGGCAGCTCCGCCACCAGGGCCTTGCTACGTGCCGGGTCGAGCTCCGAGAACACGTCGTCGAGGAGCAGGGTCGGCACCAGGGGTGTCCTGGTCCTGATGAGCGTGTGGACACCCAGGCGCAGGGCCAGCGCCAGGCAGCGCTGTTCTCCCTGGGAGGCGTGGGTCCGGGCCTCGAGCCCCTCCACGGCCAGGAAGAGGTCGTCGCGGTGCGGTCCCACCGTGTTGACCCCGCGGCGCAGGTCGTCGAGCCGGCTGGCGACCAGGGCGTCGAGGAGGTCGCCGTCCCAGCTCCGCTCGTAGCGCTGGTGCACGAGCACCTGCCCACCGGCACCGGCCAGGCGGCTGTATGCCTCCCCGACCAGGTGCTCGAGGTCGTTGACGAGGCGCTCGCGGGCCGCCACGAGCACCTTGCCGGCATCGGCCAGGCGCTGATCCCACACGTCCAGGGTGGCCGCCAGATCCCCGGTGGCCCGCCCGCCCGACTGGCGCAGCAACGCGGCCCGCTGCCTCAGGACGCGGTCCGTCTCGTCGGCCGCGCGCGCGCCCTCGGAGTCGAGCAGCGCCAGCGCGTCGTCGAGCAGATCCCGACGGCCTTTCGGGCCGCCACTGATGATGGCGAGGTCCTCAGGCGAGAAGATCGTGCAGGGAGCGGCCGCCGCCAGCTCCTTCCTGCCGTTCACGGACTTGCGGTTGACCCGGATGCGACTCCGGCCAGCGGACAGGATCTCGGCCTCGACCAGTGTGGGGCTGTCGGCTCCCTCGATCTCGACCCGGACGATCGCACTCGCCGCCTCGGTTCGCACCATCGCCTCGGGCGGCGCGCCGCGGAAGGAGCGGCGGGTCCCGAGATAGGCCAGTGCCTCGAGAACGCTCGTCTTCCCGGTTCCGTTCGCCCCGGCGATCACCGTGGTCCCCTCGGGCTCCGGCTCGATATGCGCGCTGTGGAAGATACGGAAGTCGGCCAGCTCGAGATGCCGGATGCTCACCGCGGTCCGCTCAGGAGACCCGCACCGGCATCAAGAGGTAGCGGAACTCGTCGTCCTCGGCACCCCGGACGGTGGCGGCGCGGGATGCGTCGGCGCTCTCCACGATGACCTCGTCGCCAGCCACCGCTTCGACGCCGTCGATCAGATACGACGGGTTGAACGCGATGACGAGATCCTCGCCACTGTAGTCGCCGTCCACCGCCTCAGCGGCGTCACCGACATCCTGGCTCTGCACGCTGAGGTCCACCCCGCCCGCACGCATGGCGAGCCGGACCGGCGTCGTGTTGTCCCGCACCAGCAGCTGCACGCGGCGCAGTGCGGCCAGGAAATTCTCCTTGCCGAGGTGCAGTCGGTTCGGGTAGTGGTCCGGGATGAGCTGCTTGTAGTCGGGATAGCGCCCCTCGAGGAGCCTCGTGCTGATCTGGACCTTTCCCTGCCAAAAAGTGATTTCATTGCTGCTGGCCGCCACGCCGACACGGTTCGTCTCAGACCCCTCCGAGACCGTCCCGGTAGGCAGCCGCTGGAGCTCGGCCAACGCACGTGCGGGCACCAGGAGATCCTCCTCGCCAGGGATCGTGTTCCCCGACGGCAGGTCGCGCATCGCCATGCGGTACGAGTCCGTCGCGACCATTCGCAGTGCGCCGTCCACCCGGGACATCAGGACGCCGGTCAGCAGGGGCCGTCCCTCGTCGTGCGACGCGGCACGGACCACCTGACGAACAGCCTCGCCGAGCGCGATCTCGGAGAGTTGGGTCGTCGGGTCGCTCGTCTTGCCCACCGGAGGGAACTCCACAACGGGATAGGTCTGGAGTTTGAAGGTGGAGCGTGCCGCGGAAATGGTGATGTGGTCGCCGTCGTCGGCGAACGTCACCGCACCCGGCTCCAGGCGCCGCACGATGTCGGTGGAGAGCCGGGCCGGAATGACACAACTTCCGTCATCGATGCCGATCACCTCGTCGGTCACTTGGATCGTGAGGTCGAGGTCGGTTCCAGTCACGCACAGCGAGTTGCCCGTGCACGTCAGGAGTAGGCCCAAGAGGACCGGCGAAGAGCCGCCGCGCCCTCCGACGGCACGACTTGCGGTTGCCAGCATCTCGACGAGCACATCGCGCTCGGATCTGAACTTCACCGACGCCAGTCCTTTCGGGGGGTTCCCCAGCCCTTCATCACGAAGGAAGAGGTATGTGTGACTTGTAAAGGTAGTAAGGGGTGTGGATTGTGGACGACATACCGTCCTTCCTGTTCGGCGGTGCGAAAGATGTCCCCAGGACACCAGGGAGAAGAAACAGCGGCTGGGCGGCGGCGGGCCCCGAGCGCGCGCGACTTGGGGACAAAGGGACCCATGGTCCCCAGGTTCGCGCGGGTGGACCCACAGCCCTTGCCCCTTGCAAACGACAACCTGGGAGACGTCGGCGCAGGGAGTGGAGGGGTCAGGCCGAGCCCGCACGGATCTTCTGGATGAGCTCGGTGACCTGCTCGTAGATCTGGCGCCGCTCCTGCATCTGGCCGGCGATCTTGTCCACCGCGTGGATCACGGTGGTGTGGTCGCGCTTGCCGAAGACGCGGCCGATGGCGGGATAGCTGTAGTCCGTGAGCTGCCTGGTGAGGTACATGGCCACCTGGCGGGCGGTGACGAGAGGGCGGGTACGGCTCGGCCCGCAGAGGGCCTCGACGGAGAAGCCGTAGCTGGCGGCAGTCGCGTCGAGGATCATCTGGGGTGTGATCCGACGGGGCTCGCCGGCCAACACGAGATCCGAGAGGACCTGCTCGGCCTGGGCGAGCGAGATCGGCTCCTTGTTGAGCTTGGCGAAGGCACAGATGCGGATGAGGGCACCCTCGAGCTCTCGGATGTTGTCCTTCACGTGGGAGGCGATGAACTCGAGCACGTCGTCGGGGACGTCCTGGTGCTCGCTGAGGCACTTCGACCGCAGAATGGCGAGCCGGGTCTCGAGGTCGGGGGGGTCGATCTCGGTGATGAGCCCGGAGAGGAAGCGGCTCCTGAGCCGGTCTTCCAGGGTCTCGATGGACTTGGGCGGTCGGTCCGATGTGAGGACGATCTGCTTGGAGGCGCCCTTGAGATCGTTGTAGGTGTGGAAGAACTCCTCCTGAAGGCCCTCTTTACGCTCCATGAACTGGACATCGTCGATCAGCAGGACGTCGCAGTCCCGGTAGCGGCGTTTGAAGGCCAGGGTGGTGGAGGTCCGCAGGGAGTCGACGAAGTCGTTCATGAACGTCTCGGTGGTCACGTAGAGCACCTTGCGGCGGGGGTAGTTCTCCGTGACGTAGTTCCCGATGGCGTGGAGGAGGTGGGTTTTGCCCAGGCCCGAGTCGCCGTAGATGAAGAGGGGGTTGTACGACCGACCGGGCGTCTCGGCGACGGCCTGGGCCGCGGCGTGGGCCAGCCGGTTCGAGGAGGCGGCGACGAAGGTCTCGAAGGTGAACTTCGAGTCGAGTTGGACCGCGGGCGACTCGCGCCCCACTTTGGCGCTCTGGTGCGGCTCGGGCTGGGGCTGGGGAGCCAGTCCGAGCACCTCGTCGGGACCCGACGCCGCCGGGACGGGCACTGCCGTCTCCTGGACCTCGAGCCGGCCCCGCACGGGAGCGCCCACCTCGTTGGCCAGGGTGTCCTCGATCATGGGTAGGTACCGGGACTCGACCCGCTCACGGATCAGCCCGTTGGGGACGGACAGGACGAAGACGCCGTCGGCGAAGGTCACGGGCTCGATACCTGACAGCCAGAGCTGCCACGTGCTCTCCGACACCTGGTCGCGTAGGGACCCGGTGCATCTTGTCCAGAGATCTCCAGCCTGATTCACCGTTAGCGCCGAACGCCCCTTCTCCCCCCTCGGTGTCCAGCCACGATGTTCGCAACGATCCTCGGTACGGGTAATTGGACGAACGTACACCGTGCCGGCCGATGCGACTAGAGCCGATCGCCAAATCGCGCCTAACATGACAGGACTCGCCGCCGCCGGCCGGACTCCACTCGAAGGCCGAGGCATGAACCTGCGACGGACCGGCTCCGGAAATGCCCTCAGGCGTCGCGAAAGGTTGAACTGACGTGAAGCGCACTTACCAACCCAACACCCGGAAGCGAGCCCGCACGCACGGGTTCCGGAAGCGCATGTCCACGCGGGCCGGGCGGGCCATCTTGAAGTCACGGCGGCTCAAGGGGCGCCACCGCCTCACCGTCTGAGGGCCTCTGGTGTCTGCTCGGACGGTCGGACGCATCACCAGCCGCGCTGTATTTGCGGAGCTGCAGCGCTCCCGGGCGCGCGGGGCGAGTGGCCCCGTGCGGGCGTCGTTCGTGCCGGCCGAGGAGAGCGCACCAGGTGTGTTTCCGCAGGTGGGATACGCAATTGGACGGAGCTGCGGCGGTGCCGTGGTGCGGAATTCGCTCCGGCGCCGAGCCCGCGACGTGGCCCGGTCGGAGGCCCCGACCCTGTCCCGAGGGGCCTACCTCGTGCGCCTGGAGCCTGCAGCCGCCACACTCGAGCCGACAGAATTCCGCGCCGACGTGGCCACAGCCCTGCACCGTGCGGGACGAGTGGCGGTGAGCATATGACCGGGCCCCCAGCTCCCCTCAGCCTTCCGGTCCGCCTGGCCGTGGCTCTGCTGACCGCGTACCAGGGCGCCGCCTCGGGGCGGGTCTCGCCCTGTCGCTTCTACCCGAGCTGCTCGAACTACGCGGTCGAGGCGTTCACCCTCCACGGGTTCTGGCGGGGCCTGGCCCTGACCGCACGGCGTCTGGTCCGCTGCCGGCCCTTTGGGCCCCACGGTGTGGACCTCGTCCCGGTCCGGGTGCGTGCGCACGAGGGCGGCCGGCCGTGCTGAGCCACCCCCTCCTGGCGGAGAATTCCCTGTTCAAGCTCATCGGCGAGATCTTCCACCCCCTCTTCGAGCTCTTCGGCTACATCCTGGCCGGCCTGTACGCCGTCTGGCCCAACTACGGCTTCGCCATCACGGGCCTCACGGTCATCATCATGCTGGCGCTGACGCCGGTGACGGTGAAGAGCACCAAGTCGATGCTGGCGATGCAGCGGCTGCAGCCCGAGATGAAGAAGCTCCAGGCCAAGTACAAGGGCGCGGAGAACCGGGAGATGCTCAACCAGGAGATGATGCGGCTCTACAAGGACAACGGGACGAGCCCGTTCGGGGCCTGCCTACCCAGTCTCCTGCAGATGCCCTTCCTGATCGTCTTGTACTCGCTGATCCGTGGGCTGTCCTACATAGTGCCCAAGGGTTCGACCTATACCAACAGTGCCGGACAGACAATAAAGTGCATGGCGAAAGCCGGATGTGCGTCCCCTCGTTACATCCCGACTAGTTCGCAAATGCACCAGGCATTGGTGGCCAGTAATGGCCAAATGCACTGGTGGTTCGGAATGGATTTGTCCTCCCTTCCATTCTCGAGCCACACGTCTCCGGGAAGCGCCGGCCAGGGGCTTCTGGTCATCCCCTACCTCGTTCTCATTGCGGCTGCGATGTTCCTGCAGTACTACCAAATGAAGCAGATGAACAGCCGTAATCCTCAGGCTGCTGCAGCGAATCCACAGATGCAACAAATGCAGAAGTTTTTCCCTATTATCTTCGGCGTCATTTACCTGAGAGTGCCGGCCGGAGCGACGATTTACATGGTGGTGTCCTCGGCGATGCGCATCGGCACCCAGGAGGTCATGTTCCGCACCGGGATGGTGAAACCGGTCGTGCACGAGCGCGAGATCGGCTCTCCGAAACAGGAGAAGGCCAAGGAGGACAAACCGCCGAAGCCGCCCCCGAAGCAGGTCAAGAAGCAGTCCACTGCGACGGACGGCACTGCGGCGGCGAAGGCCGTGCTGCCACCGACCAAGAGCGGGTCGGGGACCAACGGGCGTGCCACCGCCAACGGCAGGAAGCCGGCGGCGGGAAAGCGGCCGTCGAACGGGAAAGCCGTACCAAAGGACGAGACGCCGGCGGCGGGACCGAAGCCACACCCGCGCTCTCGCTCCAAGCGAAACAGAAAGGCTCGATAGCGAGTGGAGTGGGTCGAAGTGGCGGGCAAGACCGTCGAGGAAGCAACCGAGCGGGCTCTGGACCAGCTGGGGGTGGCTGTCGGCGATGCCGAGGTCATCGTGGTCAACGAGCCCAAGACCGGGCTCTTCGGCCGCATGCGGGTCGAGGCCCGGGTGAGGGCGCGGGTGCGCCCCGTGGGCGCCCGGCCCCGGAGGGAGCGGCCCCGGCGCGCCGGTAAGTCGGTTGCCAGGGTGGTCAACGTCAGGGCTCGGGCGGGGGCTCCGAGTCCCGCCAGAAGCCCGCCGGATCTCCCGAGAGGGGTGAACGGTCCGACAGTGCGAGCGCCGCAGGACCCAACGGTCCGAAGGCCGCAACCGTGGGGACAGGCACCGGAACGAGCCGCTCGGCCCGTCGCCGGCGTAACCGCAGCAAGTCGGCCTCGGCCGACTCAGGGTCGAGGGAAGGCTCGAGGAACGGCTCCTCGGCGGGGCCGACCGCCGAGAGGGCTCCGCAACGGAGCACGGAACCGAAGGAGACAGAGGACATGGCCGAGGGCATGACGCTCGAAGAGCAGGGTGAGATCGGGCGGGCGTTCCTGGCCGGCCTCCTGACCGAATTCGGCATGGAGGGCACGGTGGAGACCCGCCTGCTCGACGAGGACACGGTCGAGATCGCGGCCATGGGTGAGGACCTGGGCATCCTGGTGGGCCCGCGCGGCTCGACGCTCAGTGCCCTGCAGGACCTCACGCGGGCCGTGGTGCAGCGCCAGTGCCCGTCACGGACGGATCGCATCCTGGTCGACGTGGCCGGATACCGCGAGCGTCGCTCGGCCGCCCTCAAGCGGTTCAGCACGCAGATCGCCGAGGAAGTCGTGGCGTCGGGGCAGGAGAAGGCACTCGAGGCGATGAGCCCGGCCGACCGCAAGGCCGTGCACGACGCCGTCAACGAACTGCCCGGTGTCGTCACCCGCTCCGAGGGCGAGGACCCCAACCGCCACATCGTCATCGCACCCGCGGGCTGAATCGGCGCCGGTGCCCGGCGCCGACGAGGGGACCGAGTCCCCCACCCCACTGCACGAGATCCTCGCCGAGGCCCGTCAGGCTGGCTTCCTGGGCCCCGGGCCCATTGAGCCGCAGCTCCGCCACGCAGAGGGATTCACGGTGATCGCCCGACGCCTGGCCGCCGACGGCCCACCCAGGCCCCGCGTCCTCGACCTGGGATCCGGTGGCGGCCTCCCCGGCCTGGTCGTGGCGACCAGCTGGCCCGAGGCGACCGTGGACCTGCTCGAGTCCGGGGCCCGCCGGGCCGCCTTCCTGGAGCGGGCCACGAGCCGCCTGGGACTCGCCGGACGGGTGACGGTGCTGCACGAGCGGGCTGAGGTGTGCGGGCGGCAGGCGGGCTTCAGGGGTGGTTACGACGGGGTGCTGGCCCGGTCCTTCGGGCGCCCGGCGGTGGTGGCCGAATGTGCCGCGCCCCTCCTGAAGGTGGGTGGCTGGCTGGTGGTTTCCGAGCCGCCCCGGGGTGGCAATGCGGCACCGGCCGACGACGGCCCCCGCTGGCCGCCCGACCCCCTCGGCCAGTTCGGCCTGGAGCCCCGTGAGGCGGTCCATGAGGAGTTCGACTACCGGATCCTGCGACAGACAGTGCCCTGTCCCGACCGGTTCCCCCGCCGTAACGGCGTGCCGGCCAAGAGGCCGCTGTTCTAGGCCTCTCGGCCGGCTCTGGGCGGGGACGGACTGTTCGACACGATGTTCCACGTGAAACCAAGGTGAACGCCCGGTGAACTCGGCTGTGCACCCCCCGCCCAGGTTCCACGTGGAACAATCTCAAGTCTTGACCTAGGGACTCTGGCAGGCCAGGATAGGCGACGTGCCGCGGCAACTCGGAGGGTCTGCTTGATGCGCATCAGGCGCCGGGACAGAGAAGCCCCCGAGACACCACAGTCCGCTCCAGAGCCCGCCCCGTACGATTACGACCGGGACACGCCCGCTGCCGGCGACGGTCCCACCTCGCTGGACCCGGTGAAGAGCCTTATCGTCGAGTCACCGCCGGACCAGGCAGCCGAAGCCGCTCCCCCACCCACCGCGGAGACGCCGGCCGTTTCCGGATCCGAGGTGCTCGCTCCCCCACCGGAGCCCCCGGAGCCGGCCGTGGCCACCGAGCCGGTGGAGGCCGTCAGCCAGGTCGAGGCCGGCGTCGAGGCCGAGCTGGAGGAGGCTGTAGTGTCGGTGCCGGCACCAGCCGAGGAGCCCCAGGCGGAGACAGTGCAGGCCCCGGAGCCGGAGCAGACGCCTACGACGCCTACGCCGGCAGCCGAGGAGGCCCCCATCATGCGATCCCCGTCGATCCGGGAGGACACCGCCGGGCTCCTCAACGGGGCGAAGCCCGCGGCCCGCGAGCTCCCCCGCGTCATCGCCATCGCCAACCAGAAGGGTGGCGTGGGCAAGACCACCACGACGGTGAATCTCGGGGCGGCCCTGGCCGAGATGGGCTACCGGGTCCTCGTGATCGACCTGGACCCCCAGGGCAACGCCACCACCGGCCTGGGGGTCGAGGCCCGCAACTTCGAGCTGTCGATGTACGACGTGATCATGCGGGACCAGCCCCTCGAGGACTGCATCGAGCCCACCAGCGTGAAGAACCTCTTCGTGGCTCCGGCGACCATCGACCTGGCCGGCGTGGAGATCGAGCTCGTCCCTGCCTTCAGCCGGGAGCTGAAGCTCAAGCGGGCCATCGACACCGTGGTGGATGACTTTGACTTCGTCCTGATCGATTGCCCGCCCTCCCTGGGCCTCATCACGGTCAACGGGCTGGCCGCGGCGGACGAGGTGCTCGTCCCCATTCAGTGCGAGTACTACGCCCTGGAGGGGCTGAGCCAGCTGCTGCGGAACGTGAACCTGGTCTCGTCCAACCTGAACGAGACGCTCGAGGTGACCACGATCGTGCTGACGATGTTCGACGCGCGGACCCGGCTCTCCGTCGATGTCGCCAACGAGGTGCGGGAGCACTTCTCTGAACGGGTCTGCCGGGCGGTGATCCCCCGCACGGTGCGGCTGTCCGAAGCACCTTCGTTCGGGCAGCCCATTACGGTCTTCGATCCTGCCTCGCGGGGTGCCGTGGCCTACCGCGAGCTGGCCAAGGAGGTGAGCAATGGCGCGCCGCAGCGGTCTCGGTAAAGGGCTGAGCGCTCTCATTCCGAGCGAAGCGACCGGAGAGACGGACTCCCTGCTCCGGGTGGTGCCGATCTCGCACATCCGACCCAACGTCTTCCAGCCCCGCAGCCACTTCGACGAGGAGTCGATGGCGGCGCTGGCGTCCTCCATCAAGGCGGTGGGCCTGCTCCAGCCCGTCCTCGTGCGCGAGCTGCACGACGAGGCGGAGACGTACGAGCTCATCGCGGGGGAGCGGCGCTGGCGGGCGGCCCGGCGGGCCGGCCTGCAGACGATTCCCGTGCTGGTCCAGGTGGCCGACGACGTGGCCAGCCTGGAGCAGGCGCTGGTGGAGAACCTCCACCGGGTCGACCTCAACGCGCTGGAGGAGGCGGCCGCCTACCAGCAGCTCATCGACGAGTTCGGGCTGACCCACGAGCAGGTGGCGACGCGGATGGGCAAGGGACGGGCGACCGTCACCAACACCCTGCGCCTCTTGCAGTTGCCGGCGGGGGCCCAGCGGGCCCTGGCCGAGCGGACGATCTCGGCGGGTCACGCCCGTGCCCTGCTCGGGACGCCGGACCGGGCCCTCCAGGAGAAGCTGGTGCAGCGGGTCGTGGACGAGGGCTTGACGGTTCGCGCCGTGGAGGAGCTGGTGCGCGACGGCGGCTCCGAGCTGCGTGTCGTTCCCCCCGAGCCCGAACCGGCCCCCCCGCCGGCGCCGGAGCCCGGTACGACCTCAGGTGTGACCGAGCCGAGTGGGCGCCGGCCGCCGGCCCGCAAGCTCCCCGAGCCGGGCGTGCTCGAGCTCGAGGACCTGCTCTCGACCTACCTCAACACCAGGGTCAAGGTGGATATCCAGAACCGGCGGGGCCGCCTCGTGGTCGAATTCGCCACCCTCGAGGACCTCGAGCGGATCTACCGCGCCATGGTCGGCGACGGCGGCGTCGCGTAGTTCACACAACCGTCAAGGGTCGGTTCAGCCTCATCCACAACCTGTGCATGACGTTGTGGATTGTCACCCTGTTCACCTGCCGGAAGGTTTGATCGCGCAACCGTCGCCGAGGGCGCCGGGTCGCCAGATGGGCCTCCGCTACGCTCTGCACGGGGGTTGCCGATTACCGGTAATCAGTCCCAGGAGGCGTCAGCCCAGTGCCCCAGCGCGGCGGAGATCGCCGCCGCCAGGGCGGGTGCCTGCTCGACCACCGTGCTCGCCGGGCCCACCTCGACCAGCACTGCAGGCATGCGGGTCTCGCGTAGGAGGGGCACCGACATGCCGTGCACGCCGGCATCGGCCACGCCGAGGGCCTCGGGGACGGTGCCCTGGACCAGCTCGGCCAGCGCCCGTCCACCCGGCGACTCGTCGTGGGTGCCGGACCAGAAGGCGGTGCGACAGGCCGAGGCCGAAGGGTTCAGGCGCAGCCCCACGAAGACGTCGACGTCGAGCTCGTTGGCCTCCTTGGCCTGCACGGCGTCGTCTGGGTGGTGCAGCTCGGTGACCCGGGTCCCTCCGAGAGTGAGCCGCCGCCGCAACGCGCCGGTCACGCTGCCCAGGCCGCCGCTCTCGCCCACGGCAACGTGGCGTCCCCGCAGGGTGTGGGGTGCGTCGCGCAGGGCGGCGCGGGCCCGTACGGCGGAGACGAGCTCAGGCTCGTGGTGACGGCTCTCGAGCCTCAACAGCTGCTGGAGGGTCGCGCCGCCGACGATGCCGTCCACGGGGAGGCCGGCGTTGCGCTGGAACTCGCCCAACGCCCGCACGGTGGCGTCGCCCAGGATCCCGTCCACCCGGCCGGTATCGAAGCCCAGGGTGCACAGGCGCTGCTGCAGTTCGGCGACGTCGTCACCCCGCAGCATCGGGGTCCGGCGGTAGAGGAAGCGGTCACCCAGCCGGAAACCGGCCTCCACCAGCGTGTTCCAGGTCTGCACGCCGCAGATCCCGTCCACCCGGAGGCCGCGCAGGCGCTGGAAGGCCTCGAGCGCAGCCCGGGTGGCGGGACCGAAAATTCCGTCAGCACCGACCGGCGCCCCGGGGAGGATGGCGGTCAGGCGGTGCTGGACGTCGGAGACCGCGTCGCCGCGGTCGCCGACAGTGAGGGGCAGGCCTACAGGTAGGCCGAGATCTCCTCGAGCAGCGCGCCCTTGGGCTTCGCCCCGATCACCCGTAGCTGGGGCTCGCCGTCCTTGAACAGGATCAGCGTCGGAATGCTCATCACGTCGAAACGACGGGTCACGTCCAGGTTGTCGTCGATGTTCAGCTTGCTGATCCGGATCTTGCCCGCCTGCTCCTCGGCGATCTCTTCGAGGACCGGGGAGATCATCTTGCACGGGCCGCACCATTCCGCCCAGAAATCCACCAGGACTGGGACGTCCGAACTCTTGACATGCTCGTCAAAGGTAGCGTCGGTCAGAGTCTCGATCTTCTCGCTCATGGCATCTCCTTGTCAGAGGGTGCAACAGCGCCCCGCCCGGATCTGTTCCCGGTCACTCCCCGCGCATCTCGAGCCAGCGCTCGGCGTCGATGGCGGCCATGCAGCCCGACCCGGCGGACGTGACCGCCTGCCGGTAGTAGTCGTCCTGCACGTCGCCGCAGGCGAAGACGCCGTCCACGCTGGTCCGGGTGGTGGCGTCGAAGGTCTTGACGTAGCCGTTGGCCTCCAGCTCGACCTGGCCCTTGAGCAGGGAGCTGTTGGGCTCGTGGCCGATGGCGACGAAGAGGCCGGTGGCGCCGAGCTCGGACGCCTCTCCGGTGACCGTGTCCAGGAGGCGCAGCCCGCTGACCTTGGTGTCCCCGAGGATGTCGGTCACGACCGAGTTCCAGGCGAAGTCGATCTTGGGGTTGGCGAAGGCGCGCTCCTGCATGATCTTGGAGGCCCGCAGCTCTTCGCGCCGGTGGATCACGGTGACCTTGGAGCCGAAGCGAGTCAGGAAGATCGCCTCTTCGAGGGCCGAGTCGCCGCCGCCCGCCACGGCGATGTGCTGGTCCCGGAAGAAGAAGCCGTCGCAGGTGGCGCAGGTGGACACGCCGTAGCCGAGGAGCCGGTCCTCGTTGGGGATGCCGAGCATGAGCGCGCGGGCGCCGGTGGCGGCGATGAGCGCGTCGGCCTGCAGCGTCGGCTCCGCGGCGTCCGGATCACCCACCCAGATGTGGAAGGGCCAGGGGGAGACGTCGATGCGGCTGACCTTGGCGGTGCGCAGCTCCGCATCGAAGCGCAGGGCCTGGGCCCGCATGATCCCCATGAGCTCGGGCCCCATGATGCCGTCGACGAAGCCGGGGTAGTTCTCCACCTCGGTGGTCAGCATGAGCTGGCCGCCGGGCTGGTCGCTGGTCGAGGAAGGCTCACCCTCGATCACGAGCGGTGCCAGCTGGGCGCGGGCGGAGTACAGGGCGGCCGTGAGCCCGGCCGGCCCGCTGCCGATGATGACGACTTTGCGGCGCTCAGGCATCGGGCGGCACGCCACGGCGTGAGTACAGGACGGCGCCGACGGCGGAGAAGATGAGCCCGAGCACGATGTAGGAGGCCCAGATCCTGTGCCCGGCGATCGTGGTCACTCGGATGAAGCCGACGCAGAAGAGGACGACGACGGTGATGGCGACCACCGCGATCACGACCCCGAAGACGATGCCCCGCGCGGCGACGATGGCCGGTCGGATGGCCTTGTCGTTGACGGTGGCGACCACCGTGTCGATCGTGTCGAGGGCACGGTCCGACAGCACGTCCCCGAAGTCGTTCTCTGCCACGGCGTGAGACTACCCGGCGGTCCCGGATGTCCTGGCGGGCACGATGTAGCAGACCCCGACCGTGTTGGGCCCCGCGTGGGTTCCCACCACCGGCCCGAGGTCGACCAGCACCAGGGGGTGCTCGGTGGCGATGTCCGCCAGCGCCGCCAGGACCTCGGGAAGGTCGTCGCAGGCGCCGTCGGCCACGGCGAGCCTTTCGAGCGGCGCGTCGGCCGCCACCTTGGTGCTCAAGTAGGCCAGCGCGCGGGTGCGGGTGCGCTGCTTGGACTCCTCGGCCACCTCGCCGTCCTTGAGCTGGATCACCGGTTTGATGTTCAACAGCGAACCGAGCAGGGCGCGGGCCCCGCCGATGCGGCCGCCGCGTTGGAGGAATTCGAGACCGCCCAGCACCCCGTAGATGCGGGTGCGCGGGATGCGGTCCTCGGTGGCGGCCACCAGTTCGTCCAGGCCGGCGCCGGCGCCGGCCTCCTCGGCTGCTGCGATCACCAGCAGGCCCTGGCCCATGGTGAGCGAGAAGGTGTCGATGACGCGCACGGGCACGGCGCTGAACGATTCCGCCGCCGTCACGGCCGAGCTGTAGGTCCCTGACACCTTCGACGAGATGGTCAGGCACAGTACGGCGTCGGCCCCCTCGTCGACGGCCTGCTGGAAGGCGGCCTGGAAGGCACCGGGGGAGGGCGCCGCGGTCTCGGGCAGGGCGCTCTTGCCGCGGCAGCGGTCCCAGAACTCCTCCGGGCTGAGCTGGCGGCGGTCCTGGAGTTCCTCGTCCCCGAAGCGGATGGTCAGCGGCACCACGATGACGCCGTGCTCCTTGACGAGCTGGTCGGTCAGGTCGCAGGCGCTGTCGGTCACGATGTGGACGCCGGGCATGCGACGAGTCTTGCACGGGCGAACCTGTGCCATCGGGCCCAACGGCGGTTCAGACGCCGAGCGACCCGACGGGGCGTGCCCGCGGGGGCCGCCGCGCGTCGTGTCGTCGGCCCAGCCAGACGACGGTCGCACCGAAGGTGAGGGCACCGGCCACCACGGCGCCCGCCACCCGAAACAGCAAGGCGAGCGTGCTCGTCGACCCCGAGAGGTTCGACACCACGAGTACCACCACGGCCATGGGGATCGACGCCACGACGACGCGCCACAGCGGTGCCCACGTCTCGCGCTCGGCCAGGCGACCGAACCACTGGCGGAAGACGGCGAGGGCCGCCAGCGCGGCGACGGTGTAGGCGATGGAGAGCGAGAGAGCGAGGCCGCGGACACCGAGCGGGTGGACGAGGGCGAGGGCGAGCACGATGTTCAGCCCGTTCTCGACGAGGTAGAGGTAGAAGGCGATCCTGGTCCGCTGCATCGACTGCAGCACCCTGACGAAGTAGAGGTAGGTGCAGAAGCCCGGCAACCCGAGGGCGAACATCGCCAGAGCGGCCCCGGCGGTGGCCGTCTCGGCCGGGGTGCTGTGCCCGACGCCGAGCAGCAGTGCGACGGCCGGGCGCGCCAGCAGCAGCATCCCGACGGCGGAGGGGATGATCAGGGCGAGCACGGCGCGCAGGCCTCCCGTCAGGCGGTGCAGGAAGGGGGCCAGCTGTCCGGTCGACCAGCGGTCGGCGAGGTCCGGCGTCACCACCGACATGACGGTGACCGCGATCACCCCGTAGGGGAGCTGGAAGAAGGCGTAGGCGTAGGTGTACGACGAGACGGGGTCGGGTCCCGCGACGCTGCCGGCCAGCACGGTGACGACGAAGAGCGCCACCTGGTTCGCCACGACGAAGCCGAAGGTCCAGCCGCCCAGGCGGGTCACCGCACGCAGCGCGTCGTCGTGGAGGTTCCAGTTCCAGCGCAGCAGGCCGAGGTCGGCGCGGCGCAGGCTCGGCACGAGGGCGACGCCCTGGAGGACCACCCCGAGGGACGTGCCGAGCCCGAGCAGGACGAGCTGGGAGTGGTGCGCCTCGACGCTGGCCAGCGAGGCGCCGTGGCCGGCCCACAGCCCGAACCAGACCAGGATGCCGATGCAGACCAGGTTGTTGACGATCGGGGCCCAGGCCACGGCCACGAACTTGCGGCGGGTGTTGAGGAGCGCGGCGCCGAGGGCGAAGAGGCCGTAGGCGGCGATCTGGATCACGAACCAGCGCAGGAACTCGGTGGCCACCTCGCGCTCGAGGTAGACGCGATGGAGCTGGTGCGGATGGGCGTGCGTATCGAGCGCGGTGAGGGCGTCGATGATGTAGGGGGCCGCGACGAGCGCCGCCAGGGTGGTGGTGAGCAGGACGACGACCGAGACGGTGATGACGGCCGAGATCGACTCGAACGCCTCGCGCTCTTCCTTGTTGGCCAGCCGGTCGACGAAGACGGGGATGAAGGTGGCGGAGAGCACCCCGCCCAACACGATGTCGTAGAGCATGTTGGGCGTGGTGTTGGCCAGGTTGTAGGAGTCGGCGAGCGGCGTCTGGCCGAGCGCCCAGGCCAGGGCGACGAAGCGAAACAGCCCGGTGACGCGCGAGACGCCGGTCCCGACGCCGACGTAGGCGGCCGAGGTGCGCAGCGAGAGGGTCCGGGCCCGGCGGGGGACGGCCACGGTCAGTGCGCCCGAGGGCGCGCCCGGCGCGAGCGGCGCCAGGTGCGCATCCACCAGGCCAGCAAGACGGCGCCGGCCAGCACGGTGAGGGCCACCCCGACGAAGGAGATCTCGGTCGACTGCACGGTGAGCACCGTCTGGGCGATGAGCAGCTGGCCGTCCGGCGTGTGCAGCGTCACGTCGATCGGTAGCCGGTCGCCCGAGGTGCGCGCCTGCGCGGTCACCCGGACCGAGGTCGTCGGGCGGTCGAGCGTGAATTGGCGCGTGCTGCCGTCGGGGAAGGTGAACTTGTCGCTGGCCAGGGTCACCACGACGGTGACCGGGTAGGGGGCGGACGACAACACGGTGATGGGGATGTCCGCCCGCTGCGAGGTGAAGGTCACCGTGCGCTCGGTGGCGAGCGTGATCTCCCCGATCTCGGCCGCGAACGCCCGGTCGTAGGCGGTCAGGGCGGCGTCGCGCCCCGCGTCACCCAGGCGGAGCGACTCGGTCGAGAGGAGCAGGTCGCTCAGGCCGGTGACGGCGGGCGGACGCCCGCTGACCGCTTTGGCGTAGGACGACAGCTGCTGGCGCCCGACAGCGATCCTCTGCGCCGCGGCCCGCGTGATGCCGTGCCCGGCCGGCCCCGCCTGCAACCGGCGGGTCGACGGCTCCCGGTTGCCGCCGGCCGGGACCTGGGTCATGAGGTCGGTCAGGGTCAGCGGTGTCAGCGCCGGGTTCTGGGTGAGGCCCGACAGCAGCGTGTCCATGAACACCCCGGAGGGCCGCCAGGCGGATGGCGGAGCGACCACGACGCCGCGGGGATCGGGCTCGAACGCGTTCTCGAAGTGGACGAAGGAGAGGCCGGCGAGCAGTTGCTCCGCGCTGAGCACCGGATCTCCCGGCGAGGCGGTGAACAGCGAGCTCAGGCTGCTGTCCGACGCCATGGCGGCCGGGTCGGTGCCGTTCCCCAGCTCGAGGCTGAAGGGCTGCGCGAAGGTCAGGTTGGAGGACCCAGCCGACGCCAGGTTGCCGTCGTTGAGCACGAGCTGGTCGGCCCCGGCCACCTGGAGCCCGCTGGCCAAGTTGGCGGCGTCGCCCTGGGCGAAGGACGAGACGGTGTCGACCCACAGGCCACTCTGCGGGTGCAGCCCCACCTGGCGGAGCAGCTCGGTGCCCCTGGTCAGCTGGGCCTGGATCTCCCCGGCGATGCCGGCCTCGCTCAGGGCGGCCACGTTGACGGGGACGTAGGGCTCCGACAGCACTTCGTCGCCGCTCAGGCCGGCCAGCTGGTCGAGGGCGTGTACGCCGTCCTTGGTGTGCCCGGCCGCGAGTGCGGAGGCGGTGCGCGGGCTCACGGCGAGGGTGACGGGCACGTCGTGATGGGCCGTCAACGCGGTGGCCATGACGGGGGCCCCGGTTCCGAGCACCGGCGCGATGAGGCCGACGCGCAGGGGGCCGTCCGTGCCAACGGGCCCCTGCGGCTCCTGGTAGGTGAGGAAGGTGGTGAAGCGCGCCACGGGGGTGGCGTCGCCCTGGCGCAGGAGGGACACCGAGACCGGGTACACGTCGCCGCACACGCCGGTGTCCGGCGTACAGCCGAGCACCAGTGTCGGGCTGCCCGACGCGCAGGCGCCCGTGCCGGTCGCGGGTGGCGACGCCGACGAGTCCGGCAGCACCGTCACGCATGCGGTGGCGGCGCGCTCGGCCCCTGTGCCCGAGACGGGGACGTCGGGCACGCGGAGCAGGGCGGTCTTCTGGGGCAGCGCGCCGACCGCCTGATCGAACTGGGACGCATCGCCGACACGGCTGTAGAAGGTCAGGCCGACGTGCAGGTCGCCGGCGGGCACGCCATCGTCGCCGACGGCGAGTGACAGGGTGAACCAGGGCGCGACGGGGGTGATCCAGGAGGTCTGCGAGGCCAGGCTGAGGGGCGCGGCGGCCGCGCCCGCCGGCACGGCCGCCACCGAGGCGCCCGCGGCGATGCCCGCCGTGCTCAGGAGGGTTGCTGCGGCCACGGCGAGCGTGCAGAGGGCGGTCGTGGCCCAGCGCGTCGACACAGGGAGAGGCTAGAGGCCGAACTAGCGTGGGCGGGTGCAGTCCACGTCGGTGCCCGAGCGGTTCCGCCCCTACGTCAGCGCCACCGAGGAGCTGGCACGCCGCTTCGCGGCGGCGGGGAAGACGCTGTACTTGGTGGGCGGTTCAGTGCGTGACGCGCTGTTCCCGGGTGCGGCGGAGCCCGGTGCCGACGTCGACCTGACGACCGACGCCCGCCCCGAGGAGATCCAGCGGCTGCTGCAGGGCTGGGCGGACGACGTGTGGACGCAGGGTGCGCGCTTCGGCACCATCGGCGCCCGCAAGGGCACCCAGGTCTACGAGATCACGACGCACCGGGCGGAGGTCTACGTGCCCGAGTCGCGCAAGCCGGAGGTGACCTTCGGGGACGACATCGCGGTCGACCTGTCGCGGCGCGACTTCACCATGAACGCGCTGGCGTTGCGGTTGCCCGACATGGAGCTGATCGATCCCTTCGACGGGCTGGGCGACCTGGCGGCGGGCCGGCTGCGGACGCCGCTGGACCCTGAGATCTCCTTCGGAGACGACCCGCTGCGCATGCTGCGCGCAGCCCGCTTCGCAGCCCGCTTCTCCCTCGAGCCCGACCCAGCGCTCGCGGCCGCGGTGGAGCGCATGCACGGCCGGCTGTCCATCGTCTCCGCCGAGCGCATCCGCGACGAGCTGGACAAGATCGTCATGGTCGACGTGCCGTCCGCGGCACTGTGGTTCGTGGTGCGCACGGGCCTGGCCGAGGACTTCCTGCCCGAACTGCCGGGGCTGGCGCTCGAGCAGGACCCGATCCATCGGCACAAGGACGTCCTGGCGCACACCCTCGCCGTCGTCGACAAGACCTCGAAGAACC
The DNA here is from genome assembly GCA_963824195.1 of uncultured Acidimicrobiaceae bacterium. GTDB lineage: Bacteria > Actinomycetota > Acidimicrobiia > Acidimicrobiales > RAAP-2 > Bog-473. Next base: position 55,206 of record CAWGOJ010000016.1, read on the forward strand.
GCCTGCTGCGCCTGGCCGCCCTCTTCCACGACGTCGGCAAGCCGCGCACGCGCGCCATCACCGACGGCGGCGTGAGCTTCCACCACCACGAGGTCGTCGGCGCCCGCATGACGCGGGCCCGCATGGAGGCGCTGCGCTACCCGACCGCCGACGTGGACACCGTGGTGCGGCTCGTCGAGCTGCACCTGCGCTTCCACACCTACCGGCTGGGGTGGACCGACAAGGCGGTGCGCCGCTACGTGCGCGACGCCGGCCCCCACCTCGACATGCTCAACGAGCTGACCCGCTGCGACTGCACCACCCGCAACGCCGCCAAGGCGAGAGCGCTGGCCAAGCGCATGGACGAGCTGGAGGCCCGCATCGCCGAGCTGCGCCAGCAGGAGGAGCTGGACGCGCTGCGCCCGGACCTCGACGGGGTACAGGTGATGGAGTTGCTCGGTGTCGGGCCGGGCCGGGCCGTCGGGCAGGCGCTGGCGTTCCTCATGGAGCTGCGTCTCGACGAGGGCCCGCTCGGGGAGGAGGCCGCCGCGGCCCGCCTGCAAGAGTGGTGGGCCGGGCAGCAGTGACCGGGCGGGACTACCCTCGCCCCATGACCAGGATCACGGCTCCGGAGAGCGGCATGGGAGAGCACATCGACTGGGCGTTGCTGCGCCCCAAGATGGCGGCGGGCATGGGAGCGCTCTCCGCGGCGGTCTACGGCAACTCGCAGCTCTCGGTGCGCGAACGGGAGGCGGCGCGCTGGACGATCGCGCTGATCAACGACTGCGCGGTGTGCCGCGACACGAGGGCCCGCGACGGCGCCAGTGCCGGGGCCGGGGAGCCGTTCTACGATGAGGTCACGGACTGGCGTGCCGCGACGGGGCTGAGTGACCGCGAGCGGCTGGCGGCCGAGTTCGCCGAGCGCTTCGCACTCGACCACCAGGCCATGGACGACGGGCTCTGGGACCGCCTGCATGCGGCGTATTCCGACGAGGAGCTGGCGGACCTGACGATCTGCTGCGGCGCCTTCCTCGGCATGGGGCGGACGCTGGCGGTGGTGGGGGTGCGCGCCCCGCGCAGCGGATCCTGGTCTGAGCGGCGCCGGTCAGTCGGCCGGCCAGCTCCCCTGCACCTCTCCGGCGGCGAACGACTCGACGAGCGCGTGGGCGACGTCGTCGTGGTACTGCACCGGGGGCGACTTCATGAAGTAGGCCGACGGGCCGAGCAGGGGGCCGCCGATGCCGCGGTCGAGCGCCAGCTTGGCGCAACGCACGGCGTCGATGATGACGCCGGCGGAGTTGGGCGAGTCCCACACCTCGAGCTTGAGCTCCAGATTGAGCGGCACGTCGCCGAAGTTGCGGCCCTCCATGCGGATGTAGGCCCACTTGCGGTCCTTCAGCCACGGGACGTGGTCGGAGGGGCCCACGTGGACGTCGTCGGCAGGGAGCACGTGGTCCTCCATCTGGCTGGTGACGGCCTGGGTCTTGGAGATCTTCTTCGACTCGAGCCGCTCGCGCTCGAGCATGTTCTTGAAGTCCATGTTGCCGCCGAAGTTGAGCTGGTAGGTGTGGTCCAGCGCGAGGCCACGGTCCTCGAACAGTCGGGTCAGGATGCGGTGGACGATGGTCGACCCCACCTGGCTCTTGATGTCGTCACCGACGATCGGGACGCCGGCGTCCCGGAACTTGCGGGCCCATTGGGGATCCGAGGCGATGAAGACGGGGATGGCGTTCACGAAGGCGACGCCGGAGTCGAGGCAGGCCTGGGCGTAGTGGCGCTGGGCCCGCTCGGAGCCGACGGGAAGGTAGGAGACGAGGACGTCCGCCCGCGCCTCGCGCAGCGCGCCGGCTACGTCGACCGGCTCGGCGGGCGACTCCTCGACCGTCTCCGCGTAGTACTTGCCCAGGCCGTCGAAGGTCGGCCCGCGCTGGACCGTGATGCCGAGCTCACCCACTTCGGCGAAGCGGATCGTGTTGTTCTGCCCGGCGTGGATCGCCTTGCCCAGGTCGGTGCCGACCTTGGCCTGGTCCACGTCGAAGGCCGCCACCGGCACGAGGTCGCGGACGTGGTAGCCCCCCAGCTCCACATGCATCAGTCCGGGGACGACGTCGCCGGGATCGGCGTCGCGGTAGTAGGTGATCCCCTGGACGAGCGAACTGGCACAATTGCCGACGCCGGCAATCGCCAGGCGGATGGGGTTGGGCATGGACTGTCTCCTTCGGTGTCGGGTGCTGCTCAGGTGACCGGCTCGGTGCCGGCGGTGGCGAGGGCGTCGCGCTCGGACGCGATGAGGGTGTCGAGCCAGCTGATGTCGCGGGCGATGCCGTCCGCGGTGTGCTGGACCACGGAGCGGGCGTAGACGTCGAGGTCGGCGCGGGCCTGTTCGGCCTCGCCGAGGCGCTGGACCAGCAGGGCGCGCCGCCGCTCGAGGAGCGCCAGGCGGGCCTGCGGGGCGAGGTGCCGCGCGAAGGCCAGGCGGAGCCCGAAGCTGCGGGCGTCGTCGGTCCCGCCGCCGCCCGCCAGCAGCTCCGCGAAGAGGTGCCGCCCGGCGTCGGTGATCCGGTAGACCTTCTTGCCCCGGCGGGCGCGGGCGGGGGAGTGGCGCCGGGACTGGAGCACGGCCAGCTCCCCGCTGAGCGAGCCCGTCGGGGGCGCCGGCGCGGCCGCCGGCCCGGTCCCCTCGGTGCCGCCGCCCTCGGTGGCGACGACGGCGCCGGACTTCTCCAGGCGGGTCAGGGCGGGGTATATGGAGCCGAACGAGACGTTGGCCAGGAGGCCCAGGTGCTCGCGCAGCTGGCGGCGGATCTCGTACCCGTGCAGGTCGCGCTCTTCGAGGAGGCCGAGGATGGCCAGGTCCAACATGACGGAACAGTATATCGGATCGATATAGCGAAATACGGAGATCCGTCACGGATCCGTCACCGGCGTGCCTGAATCAGTTCCAAATGGATCGCGTTCGCGGGCCTGGGGGGTAGCCTTGCGGCCGTGTCAGTCACCTCGGAGCCGAGGTCATCATCCCGAGCGGTGAGCCCTGACGTCACGGCCCAGGTGGAGTACCGGATCGTCCGCAACGGCCTGGTCCGCGAGGTCGAGCGGGGCAAGGTGCTCCGGACCGACGTCTGCGACGCCCACCCCGAGTTGCTGCGAGCCGCCCGCAACGTGGGGCGGCCGACGAAAGAGGTCTGCCCCATCTGCGACGAGGGCCGCCTGGTCACGGTGACCTTCGTCTTCGGGGCGAAGCTGCCGCCGGGCGGGCGCTGCCCCGGCACCGCCGCCGAGCTCAAGGCGCTCTGCCGGCGCCCCGAGCCGGTGCTCTGCTACGAGGTCGAGGTGTGCCCCTCGTGCGCGTGGCACCACCTGATGCGCAAGTACCCCGCCGGGGGCGGCAAGGCGCGCCCGAAGAGGGCGGCGCCGGCGAAGTGAGCGACGGCGCGGTCACCGTCCCCGGGTTGCGGGCACGCAAGCGGCGCAACGGCGACACCCCGATCGTCATGGTCACGGCCTACGACGAGCCCGGCGCGCGCATCGTGTCGGAGGCCGGCGCCGACATCATCCTGGTCGGCGACTCGGTGGCCAACACCGTGCTCGGCTACGAGGACACGCTGCACGTCGACATCGACGTCATGGCGCACCACACCGCGGCGGTGGCGCGGGCGAAGCCGCACAGCCTGATCCTGGGCGACATGCCGTGGATGAGCTACCACCTGTCGCCGGAGGACGCGGTGCGCAACGCCGCCACCCTCATCCGCGCCGGCGCGCACGCCGTGAAGCTGGAGGGCGGGCGGGCGCGCCTCCCAGCCGTCGAGGCGATCATCAGGGCCGAAATCCCCGTGATGGGCCACCTCGGCCTGACGCCCCAGTCGATCCTCGCCATGGGCGGCTTCCGGGTCCAGGGCAAGACCGCCGACGCGGCGAGCGCCCTGCTCGACGCGGCCAAGGCGCTGAGCGCGGCCGGCTGCTTCGGCTTCGTGATCGAGGGGGTGCCCGACGTGGTGGGCGCCGCCGTCACCGAGGCGGTCGACGTCCCGACCATCGGCATCGGCGCCGGCGCCGCCTGCGACGGCCAGGTCCTGGTGTTCCACGACCTCCTCGGGCTGGGGAAGGGGACCCCGCCCAAGTTCGTGCGCCGCTACGCCGACGTCGGCCGCATCGCCACCGAGGCGATCGCCGCCTTCGCCGAGGACGTGCGCAGCGGCAACTTCCCGAGTGACGCCGAGAGTTACCACGCCCCGGCGGGCCTGGGCGACGCCCTGGGCTGAGCACGACTAGGATGGCTCCCCGCAACAGACCCTGCTCCTGACCGTCAGGGGCCCGGGCCCCGCCCGGTCCAGAGGGAGGTACGCCGCACATGCGGCCTTACGAAGTCATGGCCATCTTCGAGGCCACCACCGAGCCGACCATCATTCAGGGTGTGCTCGATCAGGCCCTCGAGGTCATCCGCTCCACTGGGGGCAACCCGGGCGCCATCGATCGCTGGGGGAAGCGCACCTTCGCCTACGAGGTGAACCACAAGCGCGAGGGCTACTACGTCGTGGTCGAGTTCACGGCCGAGCCCGAGACGGTGGCCGCCCTCGACCGCATGCTCGGCCTGGCCGACGAGGTGGTGCGCCACAAGGTGGTGCGCCTCCCGGACAAGGCACCCGCCGCGGCGACGGCCGGCTGACCGGTCGCGAGAGGAGCAGACATGGCGTCAGACAACAGCGTCACGCTCGTGGGGAACGTCACCCGTGACCCCGAGCTGCGCTTCACCAACACAGGGCAGGCCAATGTCACCTTCGGGCTGGCGGTCAACCGGCGCTGGCAGAACCGCCAGACCCAGGAGTGGGAGGAGGCGACCTCCTTCTTCGACGTGGTGTGCTGGCGCGAGATGGCCGAGAACGTGAGCGAGACCATCACCCGCGGCACGCGGGTCATGGTGGCCGGCCGGCTCGAGCAGCGCAGCTGGGAGACCCAGGAGGGCGACCGGCGCTCCAAGGTCGAGGTCGTGGCGGACGAGATCGGCCCGTCGCTGCGCTGGGCCACCGCCCAGATCACCAAGAACGAGCGTCGGGGCCCCGGCGACGGGTCGCCGCGAGGCGGCGGCCGCCAGGCGGCGCCCGCGCCACAACCACAGCCACAACCACAGCCCGCGGCGGATGCCGGCGGCGGCTACGGATTCGACGAGGAGCCCTTCTGATGGCACGCAACAACCAACGCGGCGGGACCGCGGCGCGGCGCGCCCCCAAGGATCTCGGCCGCCGGGTCAAGAAGAAGCCCTGCGCGCTGTGCCGGGACAAGGTCGAGTGGGTGGACTACAAGGACGTCCCCATGCTGCGCAAGTACATGAGCGACCGCGGCAAGATCCGCTCGCGCCGTGTCACGGGCAACTGCGCCCAGCACCAGCGGGCGTTGGCCATGGCCATCAAGACGGCGCGCGAGCTCGTCCTCCTGCCCTACACCCAGCGCACCGTCACCGAGCGCCCTGGTGGCCGCGGCGGCGGCCGGGACCGGGGCGAGCGGACGCTGGGCGACTCCATGGCCGCCGAGGCGCGCCGCGGGCCGGCGCCGGCGCCGGCGCCGGCTGAGGTCGAGGTCTCGAGGTCGAGGTCGCAGAGGCCTTGGGTATTGTCGATGAAGCTGCCGCGGACGCCGAGGCCGGGGTCACGGTCGAGGTCGTGGTGGAGCCCGAAGAGGCGGGTGCGGACGCATGAAGGTCCTGCTGAGGGACGACGTCGCCGGCGTGGGCCGGCGGGGCGACATCGTGAAGGTGGCGGGCGGCTTCGCCCGCAACTTCCTGCTCCCCGAGGGACGGGCCATCGTTGCCACCGAGGGCGTGGAGGGCCAGGCCCAGCTGATGCGCCGGGGCCGTGACCTGCGGGAGGCCCAGGACCGGAGCGCGGCCGAGGCCCAGGCCACCTTGCTGGCGGGCGCCGTGATCCCCATCAGCGCCCGGGCGGCCGGCGGCGGCAGGCTGTTCGGCTCTATCGGCCCGGCCGACGTCGCCGACGCCATCCGGGCCGCCAAGGGCGTCGAGGTGGACCGCAGGCACGTCGTGCTGCCCGAGCACATCAAGGAGACCGGGAGCTTCGACGTGACGGTCGAGCTGTTCCCCGACGTCGCCACGGTGGTGACGGTGGAGGTCAGCGCCGCGACCTGAGCGGCCGGTGGGGGGCGGGTATCCCCGAACCGCGCGCAACCCAATTGCACCATGGTGCGGTGCAATCGATCCGGAAGGCCACGCCGCTCCACGGTCCACAGCGGGTGTGCGCCGATGCACCGCTTATCCACACGCCCGGCGGTCTTACCCACAAGTGTTGGGGCCTTATGGTCCCCAGGCTGCAGCGGTCACAGTAGGGGAGCCGTGGTCCAAGCCTTCGACGACACCCGCCCCCGCCCGCTCCGGGCCGCCCCCATGCCCGCTCCGTCCGGAGCGCGGGTGCCGCCTCACGACCTCGAGGCCGAAGAGTCGCTGCTCGGGGCGATGCTTCTGTCCAACGACGCGGCGTCGGTCGGCATCGAGCGCTGCTCCGGCGCGGACTTCTACAAACCGGCGCACGGCCACATCTTCGGGGCGATCCGGGCTCTCATGGAGCGGGGCGAGGCCATCGACGCAGTGACCGTCACCGACGAGCTCAAGCGCTCGGGGGTGCTCGAAGCGGTCGGCGACCCCTCGATCTTCATCTCGCTGCAGGCCAACACGCCGTCGATCGCCAACGCGCGGCACTACGCCGAGATCGTCGAGGAGCACGCGCTGCTGCGCAAGCTCATCGGCGTGGCGGGCGAGATCGCCGACATCGGCTACTCGGTCCCCGAGGACGTCAAGGCGGCGGTCGACGAGGCGGAGCAGATGGTGTTCAACGTGGGCGAGCGCCGCACGGCCGACACCATGCGCCCGCTGCACGAGCTGCTGGGCGCGGGGCTGGACCGGATAGAGGAGCTGGGCCAGCGGGGCTCGCACATCACGGGCGTGGCCACGGGCTACCACGAGCTGGACAGCATCCTGCTCGGTTTCCAGCCCTCCTCGCTCAACATCGTGGGTGCCCGTCCGGGCATGGGCAAGACGAGCTTCGCGCTGGGTGTCCTGGCCAACGTGGGCCTCCAGGTGCAGCGCCCGGCGCTGCTCTTCTCGCTCGAGATGGGTCACCTCGAGCTGACCCAGCGCCTGCTCGCCTCGGAGGCCGAGGTGAACGGGCAGAGCCTGCAGACGGGGCGGATCCGCACCCAGGACTGGAGCAAAATCGGGGTGGCCGTGACCCGGCTGTCGGGTGCGCCCATCTTCATCGACGACAACCCGAACGTGACGGTCATGGACATCCGGGCCCGGGCGCGGCGGCTCAAGAAGTCCGAGGGCGACCTCGGGATCGTCGTCGTCGACTACCTGCAGCTGATGACCGGCCGGGGCCGGGCGGAGAACCGCCAGACCGAGGTCGCCGAGATCAGCCGCGGCCTCAAGATCCTGGCCCGCGAACTCGAGGTGCCCGTCGTCGCCCTCTCTCAGCTGTCGCGCAACCTGGAGTCACGCCAGGACAAGACGCCGCAGCTGTCGGACCTGCGGGAGTCGGGGTCGCTCGAGCAGGACGCCGACGTCGTCCTCTTCATCTACCGCGAGTCCGAGTACAACGACGAGGTGCCGATCGACCGGGCCGACGACGCGCTCATTGAAGTGGCCAAGCACCGGAACGGGCCGACCGGGAAGGCCAACCTGCTCTTCCTCAAGCAGTACGCGCGCTTCGAGAACCACCGGGGCGTGTAGCGGGGCGAGGCCGCGCGACAGCGCGGGGCGCCGGCGGGTAGACCTACCCCATGGCACACGACCGCATACCCGACAGCCACCGGGACCTCCTCGAGGCCGAGGTGGCCACCCTGGCCACGGTGGGGGAGGACGGCTACCCCCAGGTCTCCGAGGTGTGGTTCCTGGCCGAGGGCGACCAGATCGCGATCTCGCTGAACACGGCGCGGCAGAAGACCAAGAACCTCCAGACCGACCCCGCCTGCACGCTGCTCATCCTCGACCTGGCCAACCCGTACCGCTACCTCGAGATCCGCGGCACGGCTGTCGTGGTGCCCGACGACGGCTACGAGTTCGCCGACAGGGTCGGGACCAAGTACGGCGGTGCCGACCTGCGCGAGCACGACGGGCCGGGGGTCAGACGGGTCGTCGTGCGGATCGCCCCGGTCCGGATCAACGCCGTCAACATGCGCGGCTGAGGCGCGCTCAGAGGCTCACCTCCCGGCGCGACCGCGGCGCCGTCGTCACGACCGCTGCAGCGGCGAGCGCCACCACGACCAGCGCGGCCCACGGCGACACGAACGACGCCAGGAGCACTGCCGCGGCAACCTCGACGGCCATGACGACCCCGAGCACGACGGGTCCGAGCTCGGTGAAGCGCCGGTGGAACCCGGCCAGAGCCGCCGGGCTCGTGATCGTGCGCCCGAGGAGTACGGCCAGGCCGCGCACGAGGCCGAAGAGGGCACCGATGGCCAGCGCCAAGAGTGGGTCGCCCGTCAACGCGGCGAGGACGATCATCAGGTAGACCGCCGAGGTCTTGATGTAGGTGACGAGGCCGGTGCCGATCTGCCAGCCGAAGCCTGCCCCGTAGACCCAGGGGCGGAACTGGTCCAGCCACCGCTCGTTGACCTGGCGGCGGTGGACGGGGAGACGGAAGCCGGCCACGCGACCGTCCGCCGCCGCGGCGACGGCCGACGCGGCGCACGCGACCGCCGCCAGCGTCGTGGCCGATGCGCCGGCCACGCGCACCCCGGCGGCCATGGCGGCCAGGCACAGTCCCAGGCAGGCCCCGCCCGCCACCGCCCCCACGACGAACCACGCCGCCGTCGAGCCGTAGCGGTGGCCGCGGCCCTGCTCGGCAAGGGGCGTGATGCTGGCCAGCATGGAGAGGCCGCACGGCGACCACGTCGAAAGGGCGCCGCCGGCCGCGGCCATCGCCAACCCGCAGACTGCGATGACCGTTGTCATGTCCGCTCCCTCTTTCGCGATCCCGTCATGCCGGTGACCCCAGGAACGGCGCGCCGCCGAAGGCGAAGATCCCCCCGTCCCGGGCGACCAGCCAGTAGCCGGCGTCGTTGCCGAAGCCGACCATCCCGACGACCGGCATGTTGAGACGGATCGCACCGCTCGACCCGTCGAAGGCGGCGTCGCCGTAGGTGAAGATGCCGCCGTCGGCCGCAACGAGCCAGTACCCGTATGCCGACGGGGTTGCCGCCATGCCGGCGATCGGCGCGTTCAGGTGCTGCCCGCCCATGGAGCCGAGGAACGGCGCGTCCCCGTAGGTGAAGACGCCGCCGTCGGCCGCCACGAGCCAGTACCCGCGCCCTGTCGGGGTGGCGGCCATACCCACGATCGGCGCGTTCAGGTGCTGCCCGCCCATGGAGCCGAGGAACGCCGCGTCGCCGTAGTCGAAGATGCCGCCGTCGGCCGCGACGAGCCAGTACCCGCGACCCGTGGGCGTGGCGGCCATGCCGACCACGGGAGCATCGAGGTGTTGCCCGCCCATGGAGCCGAGGAACGGGGCGCCGCCGTAGTCGAAGATGCCGCCGTCGGCCGCCACGAGGAAGTAGCCCCCGGTGGGGCAGGTGGCGAGGGCCACGATCGGGGCGTCGAGCTGCAGCCCCGATGCGTCGCCCACGTACGGGAAGGTGCCGTAGGGGAACAGCCGCCCGAAAGACGTCAGCACCGCGTACCCACCCCCGCCCGGGCTCTCGGCCAGGCCGACGACCTGGCAGCTGGTGGCCGGCGATCCGCAGGGGGGCGTGGGCGGTGCCGGCGTCCAGCAGGGCTCGTTCTGCTCGGCGGTCGCGTTGTCGACGGCCACCGCGGTCGTGCAGGAGGGATCTACCTGCCACGGAGGGACGCAGGCGACGACGCGGCACACGATCCGTCCCATGCACGGGACGTCCTGGTTGCACTGGCCGTAGCGGAACTGGAGGCAACCGGTCAGGTAGGAGTCACACCCCTGCGGGCCGCAGCCGCACCCGGTCTGATCGCACCCCGGCTCGCAGAAGGCGAAGCCGTTGCTGCACCCGGTGTCGCAGGTGCAGGTGGAGTTGCAGTCCATGTAGTAGCGGGGCCCGCCGCAGTACGAAGAGTTGTCCGCCATCCACCATCCGCCCATGACGGTGTTCTCGGGGCAGTAGTTGGCGCCGCTGACCGAGCAGCAGAACTCGGAGAAGCCCGAGCAGCAGGTGCTGCCGCAGCCGCAGCCGGTATTGCCGCACTCGCAGATCAGACCGTAGGCCGTGCCCGGCCTGAGTGCCAGTTCCATGCCGCCGCCGATGGCGACGGCGCTGCCCACGAACGCCGAGCGGTTGATGAGGCTGCGCCGGGAGAGACGGCCGTCGAGGAAGCCTGCGGTGCGGGTCGCGATCGCCTTGGTCATGTTCACCGCGACGTCGCCCTCCTCGTCGCGGCCGGCTGCACCAGGCGGCGCGCGCCCTCCAGCGCGGCGAGCGCCGAGAGTGCGAGGAAGGTCAGCCAGAGGCCGGCCGCGCTCACGAACACCAGCGGCAGGCCGGCCCCGGGCTGGTGCGCGAGCAGCGTGGCGATGGAGCCATGGTTGGGGACGCCGACGGCGACGACGACGACGACGCCCGCCAGAGCGAGGTTGACGGCGACGTGCAGCCGGGTAGCCGGCGTGTCGGGCCGGCCGAAGCAGCCGCAGGTCGCCAGGGGGCCTCCCCGCACCCGGGCGACGGCGACGACGATCGCCAACAACGCGTAGGAGAGCGCGACGAGCGCCGCGGTGACCGGGCGGGGCACCACGAGCGCGACCAGGCCCAGCATGGCCTCGGCGAGCGCGCCGGCCCGGGCGGCCCCGCGCAGCCGCCGTTGCGACGGCGCACACCCTCGCGGGAGCAGCGCCGACAGGGCGCGGGCAGTGTCGCCGGGCCGGACGGCCTTGGCGATCCCTGCGGCCACGAGGAGCGCCGCGGCGATCAGGTAGAGGCCGATCAGTTCCACCGCGGCCTCGCGGCGGGGACGTCGGGCACCGCCGGGCTCACCGCCAGCGACGTGAGCAGCGAGTTGAGCCGGGTCACGAGCCGGTCCCGCAGGATGTGGCTGCCCAGCACGGCGTAGAAGGAGAAGGGTCGGCCCGCCTCGGTGAAGAACCACTGCGTGCCGGACTGGCCGACGAGCCCCCGCCGCAGCACGATGGGGGAGAAGTCATCCGGCGAGAACGTCTCGGGCCTGCCCTGGCGGGCGAACAGCGCGGTGCCGAGGCTCTCGGGCCCGTACTCGAACAGGGTGGCGAAGACGTCCTCGGACCCCATGAGGTTGACGGCGCCGCTGCCGAAGTCCCCGATGTCATCGGGCAGGGGGAAGGTGGCGAACTGCGCCACCGGGTACGTGGCGCCGAGCGCCGGCGGGCGCACGAAGATCCGACCCTCGAAGCCGTCGGGCAGCCGCGCCACGATGCCGTGGGCGCCGATGGTGGCCATCAGTCGGTGCGCACCGGCTGCCCGTTGGCGGCGGCGGGAGGCGCCGCGGGGCGGGTCCCGAAGGGGAAGACGTCGTCGAGCGTCCTGGGGTACAGGCTGGGGTCGCCGGGATGGATCCCTGCGGCACGGAGCACGTCGTCGGCCGCGGCCTCCCGTGCCGGGCCACCCACCGAGGAAGGGTCGGGGCGCCGCCGGGCCGCTCCGGGCTCACGGTCGTGCTCGGCCCGCCGCACGAGTTCGGCCAGCTGGGCGACGGTGCTCGCCACGCCCTGCCCGACCGTGCGGCCCGTCGCGCCGTCGACCAGCACGAAGAACGGCGACCCGGGCACCTGGTAGTCGACCCAGGCCTCGGTGGACATCACGACCGGGATCCGCCCCGTCGTCCGCGCCTGCACCTCGGCGGGTACCTCGCGGTCGGGTCCCTTGGTGACGATCACGACCCGGGTGCCATCCGGCAGGTCCATGGTCCCGGGCACCTGCAGCGCGTCCCAGAACGCGGTGCACGTCGCGCAGCCTGAAGAGAGGAACCCGAGCAGGCTGAGCCGGTCGCTGTTCGCCACCGCGACGGCCCGCGCGTCGCCGGCCGGGGTCACGCCCGCCACAGTCGCGGCCTCCCCCGGGGCCCGGGCGCCCACCGTCGGTCCCAGTGCCACCGCCGGCGGTGCCGCCGGGCCGGGCCGGGCGTCGCCGGCCGAGGCGGGGTCGCCGACTCCGACCCCGAGCTCGTGGAGCGACCGCAGGATGTCGGCATGACTGCGGAGGAGCCCCGCCACGAGGACGCCGAGCACCAGGACCACGAACGTCGACACCACGACGAGAGCAACCACTCCGCCTCCTTTACCGGGTTCGACCCAGTATCCCCGGGGGTGGGCGGCAGGGGGGGACCGCCGCGGGCGCGGGGGCACGACGTCGGGCATACTCCGGACGTGCCTGCGGACGATATCTTCCTCCCCGAGCCCGAGCCACGGGCGGTGCGCTACACCGTGATCTCCGTCGACGACCACGTGGTCGAGCCCGCCCACACCTTCGAGGGGCGGCTCCCGGCGGCGCTCCAGGACGAGGCACCCCGGATCGTCGAGACGCCCGAGGGGCACCAGGTCTGGGAGTTCGAGGGGCAGCTCTACACGCAGGTCGGGATGAACGCGGTGGCCGGGCGCCGGCCCGAGACCGTCCGCCTGGAGCCGTTCCGCTTCGACCAGATGCGGCCGGGCTGCTACGACGCCGACGCCCGGGTACGCGACATGGACATCAACGGTGTCTGGGCGTCGGTGAACTTCCCGTCCATGATCACGGGCTTCTGCGGACGGGTCTTCTTCGACGCCAGGGACCGCGAGCTGGGCCTGGCCTGCATCCGGGCCTGGAACGACTGGCTCTTCGAGGAGTGGTTCACGCCTCACTCCGAGCGCATCGTCCCGCTCGGCATCACGTACCTGGCCGACCCCGATCTCGCCGTGGCCGAGATCCGCCGCAACGCCGACCGCGGCTTCACGTCGGTGACCTTCCCCGAGCGCCCGCACGAGATCGGGCTGCCCTCGCTGTGGGACCGGTCGCACTGGGACCCGATCATGGAGGCCGTGGTCGAGACCGACAGCGTCGTCTCGCTGCACGTCGGCAGCTCGGGCCTGACCCCCGCCCCGCCCGGGGCCGGCATGGACGCCCTGCAGCTGGGGGCCACGCTCTTCGGCCAGCTGTCGCTCACCGCCTGCGCCGAGTGGCTGTGGTCGGGCTATGCGGAGCGCCTCCCGACACTCAAGATCGCCATGAGCGAGGGCGGCATCGGCTGGGTGGCCATGCTGCTCGACCGGCTCGACAACATCGTCGACCGTTCCGGCTACGGCGCCGGTTGGGACGTGCGGCCGGCCGAGGTGCTGCGGCGCAATTTCTGGTTCTGCACGATCGACGACCCCTCGACCATCGACACCCGCCATGCCATCGGCGTCGACCACATCATGGTCGAGGTCGACTACCCGCACGGTGACAGCACGTGGCCCGACACCCAGGACGTGATCGAGAAGTGCTGGGGCCACATTCCGGCGCACGAGCTGCGCGCCATGTGCTGCGAGAACGCGGCCGCCCTCTACCGCCACCCGCTGCCCGACCATGTCCTGCCGCGCTGAGAGGAGGCGACCGTGTTCATGCCGACCGCCGACAAGCTGATGCCGGACCTCACGCCCCGCGAGGAGCTGGTGGTCCTGGCCCGCGCGCTGTGGCGGGAGGGCTACAACGACCACCTGGCCGGGCACATCACGGTCAACCTCGGCGACGGCACGCTCCTGTGCAACCCGTGGCTGCTCACCTGGGCCGAGCTGCGGCCGTCGCAGGTGCTCCGCATCGACCTCGACGGCCGGGTCGTCGAAGGGGGCTGGCCGGTCCCGCTCGGCATCCCGCTCCACCTCGAGCTGCACAAGCTGCGGGCCGACGTCGGGTGGGCCGTGCACAACCACCCGCTCTTCGGCACCGTGTGGGCCGACCTGGCCGAGCTGCCGCCGATCCTCGACCAGAGCTCGGCGCTCGGCGGTGGCACGCTGACCCTCGTCGACGAGTACGAGGGACCGGTGAACGACGCGGGGAGCGCCCGGCGCGCCGTGGAGCAGATGGGCGGTGCGTCCATGGCGCTCCTCGCCGGCCACGGCGTCTTCGTCCTGGGGGGCTCGGCCCGCGCCGTGCATCAGCGCGCCGTGGCGCTCGAGCAGCGCTGCCAGCACGCCTGGTACGCCCGCGCCGTCGGGGGCTCGGGCGCGTCCAGCGTCCCGCAGGCGTTCATCGACCTCGTAGCGAGGAGCGACGGCGAAGGATTCCTCGGCTTCTGGGAAGCGGCCGTCCGGGCCGAGTTGGCGGCCGACCCCGACCTGCTCGACTGACCCACCCGGTCCGGGACACCCCCCGGGTCACCGAGTAGGTGACCTTGGTCCCTAGACACCCCCCGGGCGCCGTGGATAGCTGGAGGTATGAGAACGTCGCCGTTCATGCGCCAGAACGATGCCTTCACCTGGTACATGGAGAGCGATCCCGAGTTGCGCTCGACCGTGGTCGCCATCGCCTGGCTGGAGGCGGCGCCGGCCTGGGAGGATCTCGTCCTGCGGCTCGAGCGGGCCACCCGTCAGATCCCTTCGTTCCGCCAGCGCCTGTTCGAGGTTCCCGGCCGTCTGTCCACACCACGGTGGACGACCGATGTGCACTTCGACGTCGGCTGGCATCTGCGCCGGGTCGACGCCCCCGCACCGCACGGCCGGGACGAGGTGCTGCGCTTCGCGGCGCTCGCCGCCATGAGTGGCTTCGACCGCACGCGCCCGCTGTGGGAGTTCACGCTCGTCGAGGGCTTGGAGCACGACGGGGCCGCCATCGTCATGAAGATGCACCACTCGCTGACCGACGGGATCGGGGGGGTGCAACTCGCCCTGGCGCTCTTCGACGCCGAAGCCGACCACAGGGTCAGTGACCCGCTCCCCGCCGCGCCGACCGGCGAGCAGGCCGGCGGCCGCCAGCTCGTGTTGGAGGCGCTGGCCGACCGTGCCACCCGGCTGCGCGACGGGGCCTTTGAGGCGGTGCACCACGCGCCGGGCGCGGCGGCCAGGGCCGTCCGCCATCCTCTGTGCGCCGGCGCGGACGTCGTGGAGACGGCCCGCTCCATCGGGCGCACGGTACGACCGCTCCCTGCGGTGCTGTCGCCGGTCATGACCCAACGCGGGCCCGGACGGGTCCTGCACACGATCACGGTGGGCCTCGACGACCTGAAGCAGGCGGGTGCCGTCAGCGGCGGGACGCTCAACGACAGCTTCATGGCCGCGCTCACCGGTGGCCTGCGCCGCTACCACGAACATCACGGCGCGACGGTCGAAGAGCTGACCGTGACGCTGCCGATCAGCATCCGTAAGGCCGACGACGCGCCCGGCGGGAACCGGATAACCCTGCAGCGGTTGCGGGTGCCGCTGAGCATGGCGGACCCGGTCAAGCGCATGCGCGCCATCGGAGCCGCCTGCCGGGCTGCCCGCTCCGAGCGGTCACTGGCGTTCACCGACGCCATCGCCGGCGCACTGAACTTCGTGCCCACGGCGTTCGTGGGCAACATGCTCAAACACGTGGACTTTCTGGCCAGCGACGTGACCGGGTTTCCGAACCCGATCTTCCTCTGCGGGGCGCGGGTGACCGACTACTCCGCGTTCGGGCCCACCATCGGCGCCGCCATGAATGCCACCCTCTTCTCCTACGACGGGTCGTGTTGCATCGGTATCACGGTGGACACGACGGCGGTGCCGGATCACGAACTGCTCGTCGAGTGCCTGGCAGAGGGCTTCGCAGAGGTCATCGCAACGACCCGTCTCGAGGAGGCGGTCCCGTGCTGAGCGCGGCCCTCGACGTGTTCCGCCTGCGCCAGTACTTCGACGTGGTGACCGCCACTCGGCAGTGGGTGGATGGCATCCGTGACGACGCCGGACTGCTGACGGACGTGCGTCGGGCCGCCTTCCGGTTGCCGGGCGAGCGGCCCCGGCCGGTGGAGCTCCGGCCCTTCCCGGCCCCGCAACCCTTCCGGGCCGACTGGCTCGAGGGCCGGCGCCTGGCGCTCATGGCCACCGGCGGCAGCGGTGCGCTCGCCTCGGTCGTGGGAGCGGCGCGGGCGCTCGAGGAGGCCGGGGTGCGACCGGCGGTGATCACCCTGTGCTCGGGGTCTGCCCTCTTCGGGTTCCCGGTGGCCGCGGGCATCCCCGCCGCGGAGGTGGCTGAGTTCGTGCTCGGCTTCCAGCCGGAGGACTACGTCGATGTCGACTGGCGCCGCCTGTCCACACTGGTCCCGACGGCCGGGCGCGGCTTCGCCGGCGTGATCAGGGGCGAGCGGATCGAGGCGACGTACCGGCGCCTGCTGGGGGACATGACGCTGGGCGAGCTCGAGATCCCCGCCTACGCGCCGGTGTGGTGCGTGGAGGAGAACCGGCTCGAGTACATCGGGCCGAAGACGCACCCGGACCTGAGCGTGGCGCGCGCCGTCCGCATGGCCATCGCCCTCCCTCTGTTCGTGGAGCCCGTGCCGCTGGACGGCCGGCACTGGTGCGACGGCGGCCTGGTCGACATCTTCCCGGTGCGCCCCGTGCTCGAGATGGAGGAGCCGTGCCACGCCGCGCTGGCGATCAACGGCTTCTACCCGCCCGAATTCGCCGGCGAGGACGCGACAGGCTGGCAGGACCGGGCAGCCAGCATTCTCGCCGTGGCGAGCCAGGTACGGACCTGCCAGCAGAGCGAGCTGGCCCGGGTGAACCTGCGCCGGCTGCGGGCCGCCACCGACGTCCTGATGATTGAGCCCGTCCCCTACGAGAAGGTGCGCGGCGTCGGCTTCTACCGCCAGTTCCTCAACCCCTCGGAGTGGCCGGACTTCATGCGCTGGGGCCGGGCCGAGACCCGCCGGGCTCTCCACGCGCATCGCCCCCGGCGTCCCGAGCGCGCCGCCGCATACGGTGCCGGCGGCACCCGCGGCGCTCACACGGTCCCGAAGACCCTCGCCAGCTCGTAGGGGACCGGCGTGTCCAGCTGGTCGTAGGTGCACGACGCGGGGTCCCGGTCGGGGCGCCAACGCACGAACGACGTGGCGTGGCGGAAGCGCGCCTCCTGGAGGTGGTCGTAGGACACCTCGCACACCGCCTCGGCGCGCACCGGTTCCCAGGTCATGTCCTTACCCGAGTTCCAGCGGTTCGTGCCGCCCGGCGTGCGGCCGCCCTCGGGCGCCCAGCCCGCCCACGGATGTCCTTCCACGGCCCCTGAGCGGTACGGCTCGAGCTCGGCCACAAGCTCCCGGCGGCGTGCCACGCTGAACCCGGAGGCGACGCCGACGTGGTGCAGGACGCCGGCGTCGTCGAAGAGCCCGAGGAGCAGCGACCCGACGCCAGCGCCGTCCTTGTGCGTGCGGAAGCCGGCGACCACGCAGTCGGCCGTCCGCTGGTGCTTGACCTTGACCATGGCCCGCTTGTCGGGCTGGTAGGGGAGGTCGGCCGCCTTGACGACCACGCCGTCGAGCCCGGCCCCCTCGAAGCGGGAGAACCAGTCGCTCGCCACGTCGGGATCGTCGGTGGCCGGGGTGAGGTGGATGGGCGGGCGCGCCTTCTTCAAGAGCTTCTCGAGCGCGGCCCGCCGCTCGGCGTAGGGCGTGTCCATGTAGGAGCGGTCGTCGTGGGCCAGCAGGTCGAAGGCGACGAACGACGCCGGCGTCAACTCGGCCAGTTGGCGGATGCGTTTCTCGGCCGGGTGGATGCGCTGGGAGAGCGCGTCGAAGTCGAGGCCCTCGGGCCCGACGATGACGATCTCGCCGTCGAGCACGCAGCGGTCGGGCAGCTCGCGGGCGAGCGTCTCGACCAGCTCGGGGAAGTAGCGGGTCAGCGGCTTCTCGTTGCGGCTGCCCAGCTCGACGTCGTTGCCGTCCCGGAAGACGATGCAGCGGAAGCCGTCCCACTTCGGCTCGTAGAACAGGCCGGCGTCGCGGGGCAGCTCGCGGGAGAGCTTCGCCAGCATCGGCGCCACCGGGGGGTGGACGGGGAGCGTCACGAACGATCAGCCACCGTGTGACGCTGCCCAGGCCAGAAGGTCGTCCGTCGAGCCGCGGTTCACGATCCGGCCGGGTTCCAGCCCGGCGTCCACGGCCTTGGCGCAGCCGCGGCCGAGCCATTCGAGCTGACCGGGCGCATGGGCGTCGGTGTCGACGGCGAAGCAGCACCCGAGCCCGGCCGCCTGGCGCAGCAGGTCCTGGGGCGGGTCCTGGCGTTCGGGGCGCGAGTTGATCTCCACGGCCGTGCCGGTGCGGGCGCAGGCGGAGAACACCGCCTCGGCGTCGAAGGTCGACTGGGGGCGGCCCCGTCCGGTGATCAGGCGGCCGGTGCAGTGGCCCAGGATGTCGGTGTGGGGGCTCTCGATGGCGGCGAGCATACGGGCGGTCATCTGGGGCTGGTCCATGCGCAGCTTGGAGTGGACGCTGGCCACCACGATGTCGAGCTCGGCCAGCAGATCGATCTCCTGGTCGAGCGAACCGTCCTCGAGGATGTCCACCTCGATCCCGGTCAGGATGCGGAACGGCGCCAGCTGCTCGTTGAGCTCGGCCAGCACGTCGAGCTGGCTCCGTAGCCGTTCCGCGTTGAGCCCGTGGGCCACCGTGAGGCGCGCGCTGTGGTCGGTGAGGACCAGGTACTCGTGGCCCAGGTCGCGGGCCGCCTCCGCCATCTCGAGGATGGGGCTGCCGCCGTCGGACCAGTCCGAGTGGGAGTGGCAGTCCCCGCGCAGCGACCCGAGCAGCTCCCGCGCCGGCGCGTCGAGCTCCAGGTCGCCCGGCCCGCCCTCGCCCTCCAGCTTGGCCAGGTACTCGGGGACACCGCCCTGCAGCGCCTGTTGCACCACCTGGGCCGTGGACTTGCCGACGCCGGGGATGCTCTGGAGGCGGCCCGCCTTCGCCAGCGCGGCCAGCTCGTCGGCGGGCATGCCGTCCAGCGCCTTGGCGGCGTTGCGGAAGGCGCGCACCTTGTAGGTGTCGGCACCGCCGCGCTCGAGGAGGAACGCGACCCGCCGCAGCGCCTCGAGCGGGTCCACCGGACCTACGCCTTCTTGGCCCGGCTCGGGGCGACCCGGGGCGGCTCGTCGGGCATCTTCGGGTACTGCGGCGGCCATGGCGCGTCGTGCAGCCCGGCCGCCTTGTCGCGCTCGGCGAGCGCCAGCAGTGGCTCGAGCGACTGGGGCTTCGCCGCGATGTCGGCCCACGGGTCGCCGCGCCGGCGCACGAGGTCGGGCACGGTGCGGATGGTCAGCTCGTCGGGTGCCACCGCCTCGACCTCTTCCCACGTGAGCGGCGTCGACACCTGGCCACCGGTGCGGGGCCGGGCGAACCACGCGCCGAACACCGTCTTGTGCGGCGCGTTCTGGTTGAAGTCGACGAAGACGCGGCTGCCGCGCTCCTCCTTCCACCAGTTGGCCGTGATCTGCTCGGGGTAGCGCCGCTCGAGATCGCGTGCCAGCGCGACCGCGGCGCGGCGCACCTCCACCGAGTCCCAGCGCGGCTCGAGCCGGAGATAGACGTGCAGCCCGTTGTTGCCCGTCGTCTTGGGGTAGCCCCGCAGGCCGAGCTCGCTGAGCACGTCGCGGCAGAGCAGCGCGGCCGCCCGCACCTCCTCGAAGCCGATGCCCGTCGTCGGGTCGAGGTCGATGCGCAGCTCGTCGGCGTGGGCGGGGTCGGCGGCGAGGTACGGCCACAGGTGCAGCCCCAGGCAGCCGATATTGACGGCCCACACGACGTGGGCGATGTCGGCGACGACCAGTGCGTTGGACGTGGTGCCGTTCGGCGTCGAGACGGTGGTGGACTCCAGCCAGTCGGGGGCCCCGGCCGGGATCCGCTTCTGGTAGAAGGACTTGCCGGCCGCGCCGTCCGGGAACCGCTGCAGCATGGCGGGCCGGCCCCCGGCCGTGTTGAGAAGGTGCCGGCCCACCTCGAGGTAGTACGAGACGAGGTCGAACTTCGTGGCCTCGAGCTCGGGGAAGTACACCTTGTCGGGGCGTGAGATGCGCACCTCGCGGCCGTCGACCTCCACCGTGCGCTCGTCGTCCCCGGACACCACCGTCGACTCTAGTGACGGCTGGTCGCAGGATCCCCTTGTCACGCGGTCGGCGGGGGACCCAAGATGGGGGGGATGCCGCACGCGGGGTGTACCCCCGGCACCACGTACGTGCCGGTGTCGCCGAGGGGGCTGGTGTGGAAGTCGATTCGCCGCAGTTGGAGATCGTGGTCCTCGAGGGTGAGGGCTGCGCCCGGATCTCACTGCGCGGCGAGCTCGACGTCGCCACCGCCGCCGGCCTGAGCGAGCGGCTGGCCGCCGTCAACCGCACCGGGGTGTCCGAGCTCACCGTGGACCTGTCGGGGCTGACCTACCTGGACGCCGCCGGCGTGTCCCCGCTGGTCGCCGAGCAGCAGCGCGCGACCGCCTCGGGCATCAAGCTGCGCATCGAGTCACCCACCGCGTTCGTGCGCGACCTCCTCACGGTCACCGGGCTGATCGACTACCTGACGGTGTCACCCGAGGGCGACGCCGGATACTGAACGCTCAGCCCCGCCCGTGCCGATGGGAGTCCGCCGGCACGGTGGCCCGGCCCTCGGCGAGGGCACGGTCGTCGGCGGCCACCCGGGCCAGGGTGGCGGCGCGCAGGCTGTCGCTCAGCGCGGCCCGCGCCGAGGACCACACCCAGTGCATGGCGCAGACGTCGTCCCAGTGGCAGGGCCCACCGCGCAACGCGCACTCCGACGTCCCGATCGGGCCCTCGAGCGTCTCGACGATCTCGAGGATGGTGATGTCCTCGGGGGAGCGGGCCAGCAGGTAGCCGCCCGACGGCCCCGACCGCGAGCTGACGAGGCGGGCGCGCTGGAGCTCCTGGAGGACCTGTTGGAGGAAGCCGGTCGGAATGCCCATGGCCGAGCCGATGTCCGCGGCCTTGGCGTGCGACCCCTGGTGGTTGGCCAGGTAGATCAGGGCGCGGATCCCGTAGTCCGTCCGGTTCGTCGGCGTCAGCTTCATCTGCCCTCATTCTCCCCCGGAAGGGACGGAGACTTGACCCGCAGCCCTATTCTCTATATTCTAACTGTAGAAACACTAAGAACAGGCGCGGCCGACGGCCTCGACGCAATTGAGAAGGGAGGTCGCCATGTTCGGGAACTGCATGCGACGCCCATTGGGTCAGGACTTCGCCAGTAGCTGGCCGGAGGAGTCGGACCAGCACGGCGAGGGTCCGCTGGTGCTCTTCGAGTCGCCCGACGGCGCGGAGGCGCACGGGGTCTGGAAGCTGCTGGGCCACCACGGCTACCGGATGTCGTGGTGCCCGGGCCCCAAGGGCGGCTTCTCCCAGGAGTGCTCCCTGTGTGCCACGGGACACTGCCCCCTCGTCGACGACGCCGACGCCATCGTGACGTCGCTGGATCTGTCTGACCCGCTGGACCAGAAGGTCGTGCGCGCGCTGAACGACGCGGAGGCGGCAGAGAAGCCGGTCGTGGTCGTGACGCCAAGAGGATCGGCGGCTCGCTGGGCCGACGAGTTGCCCGACTGCCGTGTGGTGGCGGGACCGCTCAGTTCGAAGGTGCTCATCCGTTCGCTGAGCCTCGGACGCCCGGTAGGGGCGACGACGATCGAATCGTAAGTTGCGCTCCCGCGGGAGCGGACGGCCTACGAGTACTGCGGCTCGAGATCGCGCTCGGGTGAGAGCGCGATCTCGAGTTCGCGCTCGAGCCGGGCGCGCTCGCGCACCGGGTTGGCGAACCGGTCCGGTGTGGTCGCCACGTCGAGCGACTCGCAGAGCCTGATGAGGGCGCCGTCGTATGAGAGCTCCCGGGCCAGCGCCTCTACGACGGGGGTCCTGAGTTCCCGCTCGGTCGCACGAAGCCTGGCCCGGGAGTGAACGAGGTCGGCCAACAGCAGGTCGACGTCGGACCGGTGCCCTTCCTCACCTGTGCCCAGGGCCTGCGTCAGGAGGTCTACGTACATGACCATCTGTTGATCGTGCAGGGTCCGGCGGTCCCGCCGGTAGGGCTGAACGTCATCTCTTTCCGCCTGAACGCCCGTTGGTCTTCTGAGATCCGAAACGGCCGTTGAAAACCCCGATTTGGGGCGAACAACCCTAGTTCAAGAGCGAATTGAGGACGTGGTCCAGCCCGCCCTCCCAGGCGGCGGCGCCGCCGAGCGAGGTCACCTTGAGCGGGGAGGGCGCCGTGAGGACGGGCAGCGCGGTGAGGCGCGTCGTGCGCTCGCGGACATGGGCCGAGAAGAGCCGCCCGTGGCGCCGGCGGCGGTTCGACCCCAACACGATGGCGTCGGCCCTGCGGTGCTGCGCCGACTCGACGATCCGGTCCGGGACGCCTCGATACGTCGACACGCGCACCGAGCCGCCGGCGCTGACCCCGGCATCCGCGAGATGCTGCACCGCACCCGTGACGAGGTCGGCCGCTTCGCGGCGGGAGCGCAGCGTCAGACCGTTGCCGCCAACGAGGCGCTCGTTGACGTGCAGCACGTGCACGGTCGCGTCGGTCCGGCGCGCCAGGGCTGCGGCGAAGACCGTGGCCACCTCGCCGGCGGGCGAGTCATCGAGGGCGAGAAGGATTCGGTCGAACATGCGGTGCGCTCCGGTCCGGGCCGCAGGGTGCCTGTTTCCGCGATGTTAACGCAGGAGCGGCACGGCGCCAGGGTTGCGTCGCCCCGATCGTCTGTCGTTGCACGGCGAACTGCCTTGTCGTCCCGCACGTGGTGCGCGAGCCTGCCTGGGCGATCGGCGACGCGCTGGGCCGGGTCGGCACTGGAGCGGACGTGCGCCGCACCTTCGGCGGTGACCCGATCCCCCTCGACGCCTCGGGCTACGCCGGTGTGGTCGTCATGGGCGGCCTGATGTCAGCCTGCTCCGACGACGGCTTCCCGAGTTGGCGCGCCGAGGTGGCGCTGCTGGCAGAGGCGCTGGTGTGCGGTGTGCCTCGGTGCGAAGCTGGGCATGCAGTTCCACTCGGAGGTCACGCCCGCCGCGAGCACCTGATGGATCTCGTCACCGTTTCGCGAGCATTTCTGAACCGTGAACTCTGACAACTTTGCTTGCCTCTGAGGCAAGTCCGGCCCACAATCGGCCGATGGAGCTCAGTGAAGCCCTCACCACCATCGCCGAGAGCCTCCGCGAGGAGCGCACCGGGCCGGCCTGACCTGGAGCAGCTGGCTCAGCGGGCTGAGTTGTCCACCGCCCATCTCTCCCGCTTGGAGTCGGGCGACCGCCAGCCGTCGGTGGCCGCGCTGATCGCGCTCTCGAGGGCTCTGGGGGTGTAGATGAGCACGCTGCTCGGCGAGCGGCGCGGCGCACCGGCCATCGCGACGTACCCGTGGGGGACGCCGAGCCACGAGTCCAATGGCCTCACGATCGCACCGCGCAGCGGATTCCCCGGCTCCACCACGCTCGAGGCGCTGCAGATCAGGATCAGCCCCGACCGTGAGCCCCCGGAGCCGGCGCGGCACCGCGGCGAGGAGTGGATCTTCGTCGTCGCCGGGCGCCTGCGGCTGGAGTTCGACGGACAGGTCCATCTCCTGGAGGCCGGTGCCACGGCGCACTTCGACGCCAACCGGCAGCACCGGCTCGGCGCGGAGGGCGGTCCGGCCGAGGTCCTGGTGGTGGCGGCCGATGCGCCGAACGACTTCCGCAACCACCCCCTCTTCAGCGCATCCATCACCGACCACTGAATCACTGACCAGGAGGAGACCCACCATGACGATGCTGGCCGAGCTCGAGGGCACGGGGGAGAAGTTCTCCCTCGACAGCCTGATGGACGTGCGGGCGCGCACCCGCAAGGCGGTGCACCTGATTGCCGACCAGGTGCACCCCGGGATGGCCGAGGAGGAGGCGAAGGCCATCGCCCGCGACACCCTCAAGGAGATGGGGATGCGACGGGGCTGGCACCACATCATCGTCCGGTGCGGGCCTAACACGACGAAGGACTTCATGGAGAGGTCGGAGCCGGGCGTCGTGCTCGGCGAGAACGACATCTTCTTCGTCGACATCGGGCCCATTTACGGCGACACCGAGGGCGACGCCGGCGACACGTTCGTGTTCGGCGGCGACCCCGACCACCTGCGGGCCAAGAAGGAGGTGCGCCTGATCTGGGATCAGGTGCGCGACACGTGGTTCGCCGAGGGCATCACCGGCAGGGAGCTCTATGGCTACGCCATCGACGTCGCCGCGGGCTACGGGTGGAAGCTCAACATGGACCTGTCGGGCCACCGCCTCTCCGACTTCCCCCACTCGGCGCACTACGACGGGCCCCTGGCCGAGGTGGCATTCCGCCCCAACCCGAACCTGTGGGTGCTCGAGATCGCCATCGCCCACCCCGAGCGGACGTTCGGCGCCTTCTACGAGGACCTCCTACTGGAAGACCAGTCGTTCCCCCACTGACCAGACGCCGATCGACAGCCCCTATCCGTTCGAGCAACCCGACAAAGGAGAAACGATGACCACGAGTGCCGGCACGAAGGATGCCTCGGCCATGAAGAGGATGCACGGGTTACGACCCAACGCGCTGGGGCTGCCCGCGCTGTTCGCCCAGTCGCTCGCCGTGATCTCACCCACCATGACGGCAGTGCTCATCATCCCGCTCGCCTTCGCCAGCGCGGGTCAGGGCACGTGGCTGGCCTACGCGTTCGGCACGGTCATGCTGCTGTTCGTCGTGTTCTGCCTCAACCAGTTTGCCAAGCGGTCGCCTTCGCCGGCTCGATGTACGCCTACACCGCCAAGGGCCTCGGGCCGAGCGCCGGCGTCTTCTCCGGCTGGACGCTCATCTGGGCCTACTTCTTCATCGCCGTGGCGGGCATGTGTGGGTTCGCCGTCTTCTGCGCACAGCTGCTCTCGGCGCTCGGGTACCACGGGTCGGTCCATCCGATCATCTTCTTCGCCATCAGCGCTGTGGCCTGCTGGGTCATCGCCTACAAGGACATCCGCGTCTCCTCCATCCTCACGATGGTGCTCGAGGCCGCCTCGGTGGCCTGCATCACCGCCCTGGCGTTCGTGATCCTGTTCAAGCACGGCTTCTCGGTGGACACCAAGCAGCTGTCGCTGAGCGGGGTGAACGTGCGGGGCATGGGCCTGGCCGTCGTCGCCTGCATCTTCTCCCTGGTCGGCTTCGAGGCGGCGACCACCATGGGGGCTGAAGCGAAGAACCCACGGCGCAACCTCCCCCGGGCCGTGATCGCCAGCCTGCTCATCACCGGGGCGTTCATGGTCTTCATGGCCTACGTCGAGGTCAGTGGAACCTCCAACTACGGCTCCGCATGGACCTCGGCCCCGCTCAACTACCTGGCGGTGGCGTACAACGTGAGCTGGTTCAGGATCCCGGTCTCCATCGGGGCCATGGTGAGCTTCTTCTCCTTGTCGCTGTCGTGCCTCAATGCGGGCTCGCGCATCATGTACCCCATGGCCCGGCACGGCATCTTCTCGGGCCACTTGGGCAAGGCGCACGTCACCAACCGCACGCCGCACGTGGCGGTCACGGTGTACATCGCGATGATCTTCGCGCTGCCGGCGTTCCTGATGATCTTCACCAACCCGCTGACCGCCTTCGGCGACGCCGGCACGCTGGCCGCCTTCGGCTTCCTGGTCGCCTACTACCTCATCACGGTGGCGGCACCGGTCTACCTCAAGAAGCTGGGCGAGCTGAGCTGGCGTAACGTCGTGCTGGCCTGTATCGCCGTGCTGTGCCTGCTGGTGCCGACCATCGGGAGCTTCTACCCGCAGCCCCCGTACCCGGTGAACCTGTTCCCCTACGTCTTCTTGGGGTGGATGTGGGCGCCGGCTGGTTGTTCTTCGTCAACCGCCGCCAGCCCGGGATCCTGTCCGACATCGAAACGGACCTGGAGCGGGCGCCCGAGCTCATTGAGGAGGACATCGAGGTCCCCGAGCTCTCGCCGCAGCCGGCCATGGCCTGATCTCTCGCACACACCCCAGCGGTGTCGGAAGCCACGTTGCAGCCGCGTGAACTCTGCCCCCAGGTCCTTGCATTCCGGAGCGTGCCGGCCCCACAATCGGCCTGTGGGTGCCAGCGCTCACAGAGGGGTCGGCCGCCCGACACGGCGCCCCGCACGCGACGGCGGACTGAAGACGACAAAGCGGCAGCACCTCAGCGGTCACTGAGGCCGTAGACGGCCCGCCCGACTCCCCTGGGCGGGTCGTCTCGCGCCCGGGCTCAGATGTAGTCGGCCAGCCCCTCCCACCCCTGGGGGGGCGGCGCCAGGCGCCAGAACTGCTCGGGGACGCGGCCCTCCATGCGCGCCGTGAGGGCGTGGTCCCGCTCGAGCGGCGCGATCTGCGAGGTGTAGCACCAGATGGCGCGGCGCTTGCGCTCCTCGTCGGGGACATGGGGGACGATGGCGGGGGTGGGCCAGGGGTGCGAGCGCAGCAGCTTGGCGACCCGCCAGGCGAGCAGCCCCGGGATGTGCTTGTAGCCGTGGTCCTCGTAGCAGAACCACTCGCGGTCGGGCTGTCCGGTCCGCACCAGCAGACTGGCCTCGTGGACCATCACGTGGTCGGGGTTGCCGAGGCCCATGGGGAAGAACACGGCGGTGGGGTCGAGCTCGGTGATGGTGGCCCCGAGGACGGGCGCCACCTCGTCCGGCGTCGGTCGGTCCTCCGGGAGCAGGTACTGGTGGTCGGCGAAGTCGAGCCAGCGGTAGCCCGACTCGAGCACCGACATGGCCGCCACGTCCTCCTCGCGGCGCACCGCGACCACGTCGTCGCCGGCGACGAAGCCGCCCAGGGCGTCCCAGTCCGACGGCTCCTCGGGGTAGGCAGGCGGGCGGCCGCCGAGCACGGTGACGACGGTCGTGTTGTGGTAGCTGGCGATGAGATGGCCGGCCCCCATGGCGGCGTCGTCGAAGTGCGGGGACAGCACGAGGATGCGCGAGAACGCCCCCGGATCGACTTCGCCCCAGGTCGGTTCTGCGAAGGTGGAGGTCACGGCCGGATCATACGGGCACGTCGTCGATCTCGCCCGCCACGTGGTGACGGAACAACGGCATGAGCGCGCCGATGACGGCGGCGCCCACGATACAGGCGAGGCCGCCGGAGATCACCGAGAACTGCACGCTGGTCAGCGTGGCCACCGCCCCCGACTCCATGTCACCGACGCGGGGCCCGCCCTGCACGACGGCCATCTGGATGGAGGACATGCGGCTGCGGAAGCGCTCGGGGATGGAGGTCTGCAGCATGGTGTTGCGCAGGACGGCCGAGATCACGTCGGCCCACCCCGCCACGGCGAGGAAGACGAGCCCGACCCAGAGCGTGTCGACCAGGCCGAACACGGCGATGGCGGCGCCCCACACGCAGACGGCGATGATCACCGCCCACCCCTGGCGGCGCAGGTTGGCGACCCATCCCGTGGTCAGTGCACCGACCAGAGCCCCGACACCGGGCGCCGCGTAGAGGAAGCCGAGGGTGATGGTGCCGCCTCCGAAGACGGAGCCCGCCATGGCCGGGAAGAGGGCCCGGGGCATGCCGAACACCATGGCGTTGATGTCGATGAGGTAGACACCCTGGAGTGCCTGGCGCGAGCGCAGGTAGCGCAGGCCCTCCTTGGTCGACTGCCAGGGCGACATGCCACCGGCACCTTCGGCCGGCGGGATCGGTCGCAGCATGGCCGAGGCGACGGTGGCCACCACGAAGGAGGCCGCGTCGAGCCCGTAGACGAGCGGGAGCCCTATGCCGAGCAGGAAGCCCGAGAGCGCGGGGCCGACGATCACCCCCACCTGGAAGACGACCTGCATCATGGCCGCCGCGGCGGCGAAGTGCCGGCGTTCGACCATGCCGGCGACCGAGGCCATGCGGGCGGTGTTGGAGAATCCCATCAGCCCGGACGCGAGCGAGCTCACGACGTAGAGCACGGCCAGGGACGGGTGGGCCACGGCGGCATTGACGGCCATGGCGCCGCTGGTGAGCGTCATGGCAGCCGCCGTCCACACCATGATGCTGCGTTTGTCGACTGCGTCGCCGATCGGCCCGGCGGAGAGGGCCCCGGCGAGGAACGGGATGAGCTGGGCCAGGCTGATCGCACCCACCTGCAGCGTGGAGTGGGTCATGGAGTACACCTGGTAGGGGATGGCCACGACGGTCAGCTGCGTCCCCATGATGGAGATGAGCTGCCCCGTGAACAGGAGCCGGAAGTCGCGGCTCTCCCGCAACGGGGTGGTGTCCACCAGGATCCGACCCGGCATGCCAGCAGCCTACGGTCGGTCGCGGCGCGGCCGGTGTGGCCCGCCGGCGGTCAGGACAGCTGCTGGCCGAGGTCGCGCACGGAGATGTCCCAGGCGGCGGGCCAGTCCCTCGGGCGCAGCAGCGCGTCGCTCCCGCCGTCGCAGAAGACGACGGAGCCGCAGAAGAACGCGCCGTCGGGGCCGAGTAGGAACTCCACCAGCGCGGCGATCTCCTCGGGCCGGCCCGGGCGCCCGACGGGAATGGGGAGCATGTCGAGGAGCGGGCCCGTCTCGGGGTCGGACCGCATGCGGGCCACCATCGGGGTGTCGATCATGCCCGGCGCGATCGCGTTGAGCCGGAGCCCGGCCCCGGCCCACTCGGGCCCCGTCGCCTGGCGCCTGACCCAGTGGGCCACCGCCAGCTTGGTCGCCGGGTAGGCCACCATGGAGCCCCTGGCGTCGGCGATCCGCGCGCTCAGCTCCTCGTCGTGCGCCAGGCAGGCCTCCACCAGGTCGGCGGGGACGGCCGGCTGCACGGTGGTCGAGTTCGAGCTGATCGCCACGGCGGCGCCGCCGGCGGACAGATGCGGGCGCAGCCCGTCGAGCACGTCCACCGTGCCGAAATAGTTCACGGCGGCGAGCAGTGAGCCGGCTCGGCTCGGCTCGCCCGCCAGCCCGGCGCAGGTCACGATGCCGGACAGGTTCCCGCCGCCGCGCTCCGCCGCCTCGGTGACGGCACGGGCACGCCCCTCGGGCGTGGCCAGGTCGGCGACCACGTCGGCCTCGGCTTTGTCGACGCCGACGACGTGCCATCCCGCGGCGCGCAGCCGGGCCGAGGTGGCGGCGCCGATCCCCGATGCGGCGCCGGTGATGACGACGGCGCGCTCAGGCAGCGCGGCGCGCCTTCAGGACGGCGAGCGCCTTGTCGGCGTGGGCGCCCATCGACACCTCGGTGTGGATCACGTCGAGCAGCGTGCGATCGGTGTCGATGACGAAGGTGATCCGCTTGTTCGGCAGCCACTTGGGGCCACCACGCTTCGCGCCGAGCTGCCCGGCCACCGCGAAGTCGGGGTCCGACAGCAGCGGGAAGCCCAGGGACTCCTTCTCGTCGAACTGCTTCTGCTTGTCGACCGTGTCGGCGCTGATGCCCACGCGTTGCGCCCCGACGGCGGCGAACTCGGCCTCCATGTCCCGGAAGTGGCAGCTCTCCTTCGTGCAGCCGTACGTCATGGCGGCGGGGTAGAAGAAGAGGACGACGGGCCCCTCCGCCAGGAACCCGCTGAGGGAGCGGGGAGTGCCCGTCTGGTCCGGGAGCTCGAAATCGGGAACGACGTCGCCTGTGTGCATCCGCTCAATGTAGAGCGAAGTGGCTCCGCCGTGCCCGGCTAGGGCTCGAAGCGGAAGCCCACGCCCCGCACGGTAACCAGGTGGCGCGGGTTGGCCGGGTCGGGCTCGATCTTCCGGCGCAGGCGCTTGATGTGAGTGTCGAGGGTGCGGGTGTCGGTCAGCTCTTGGTCCCACCACAGCCTGTCGATGCACCAGTCACGGGTGACGACCTGACCGCTGTGCGACATCAGCAGGGCCAGGAGGTCGAACTCCTTGCGCGACAGGTCGACCGAGGCCTCGCTCACCGTCACCTCGCGGCGGCCGGCATCGAGCCGCACGGGACCCACGCTGAGGACCTCTTCGTGGTGCTCGGCGACGGCCACGCCGCGGCGCAGCACGGCACGCATGCGGGCGACCAGCTCGCGCAGGCGGAACGGCTTGGCCACGTAGTCGCTGGCGCCCAGCTCCAGACCGAGCACGATGTCGACCTCGGAGTCGCGTGCCGTGACCATGATGATCGGGACGGGCTTGAGGCTCCGCATCTGCTGGCAGATCTCGATCCCCGACTGGTCGGGCAGCATGACGTCGAGGAGGACCAGATCGGGATGCACCCGGTGGAAGAGACGCAGGGCCTCGTGCCCGTCCCCCGCGCTCTCGACCGTGAATCCCTCCCGTTTCAGGCCCGACGCCAGGGCCTGACGGTAGGACTCCTCGTCGTCGACGACGAGGACGAGGGGACGGTTGTCCCGCGGCGGCCCGATGACCGGGGACCGGCCGTTCGTCACCGGTGCGTTCGTGATCGCCATGTGGTGCTCCGCCTCAGGCAGCGTCGTGGGGGACCCGGGGCGGTGTCGGGAAGCGAGCGTCAGGCGACGGCGGCGGATGGGGGGTGGGTCGCACCGACGTCGCCTGGGCACGCGGGAAGGCGACTACCCGCGCGATGGTGATCAAGGATCCGATGAGCCCGGTGTGGTGTGAGCACGCCGGTCGGATCATGATGACCTCGGCCATGGCGTCCTGGCCGCGACCGCGCCCGGCAGCGGGTGCGGAACGAGGCACCCGGCCGGTGTGATCGAGACGCTGATCAACGGTCGCCATCGGGCATCACGCTACGGATCCGAGGTGAACGTGCTGTGAAACGGGTGCAACCAACAAGTGTTCTGCAGATGAACTCTTCAACGTTGCGTTCCCGCCCCGGGCGTTAACCTCCCCTCACACACGAGTGGGAGGTGTCCGATGACCGAGGCCATGGGCCACGGCGTGAACCAGCGCAAGGCCATAGAGATGACGGCCGACGAGGTGGAGGCCTTCCTCGCCGAGCGGCGCGCCATGACGATGTGCTCCATGTCCCCGAACGGGTCGATCCACGCCGTGGCGATGTGGTACGGCTTCTTGGACGGGTGCGTCACGGTAGAGACCAAGGCCAAGTCGCAGAAGGTGCAGAACTTGCGCCGTGACCCCCGGCTCACGCTCCTCTTCGAGGCCGGCGACTACTACGAGGAGCTGCGTGGCGTCGAGCTGGTCGGCCGGGCGGAGATCGTCGACGACGCCGACAAGCTCTGGACGCTCGGCGTCAGCGTGTTCGAGCGCTACTACGGCGCCTACTCCGACGACCTCAAGCCGTTCCTCGAGACGATGCTGCACAAGAGGGTGGCGGTGAAGCTCAACGTGGAGCGGACGGTCAGCTGGGACCACCGCAAGCTGGGGCTGCCCCCGACGCGCCCGACGACTCCGTGAAGATCGCGATCCGCCAGGCGGTCGCCGTGCCGCCGGCGCGGGCGGTGGCCGCCTACGGGACACCTTCGTTCTACGTGGGGCGCCCGGGGCGGGACGACATCGCGATGGTGGAGGTCGTGCGCCACGACGACCTGGGCGAGCGGGTCCTCATTGAGGTGCGCTTCGCCTTCACGGGCTCGCTGTCGCCCGCGGTGCGCGCCGTGATCGACCCCGCCAAGATGTCGTGGGTCACCCGGACGGAGGTGCGGCCGGCGGAGGCGCGCACGAGCTGGGTGGTCCTGCCCGACCACTACCCCGACCGGCTGAGCGCCAGTGGCAGCTATCGCTTCGAGGAGGGGGACGACGGCCCGGACAGCACCATCGTGCATGTGGAGGGCGATCTCAGGGTGCGCGTGCCGATTGTCGGGCGCTCGGTCGAGCGGGTCATCGTCACCGACCTGCGTCAGTACATTCGGGACGAGCTGGCGGGCATCCCCGACCTGGCGCAATGATGCTCGGACCAGCGCCTACTCGCACGCCTTGAGCATCTGCGTCATCCCGTCCTCGATCGCGCCCGACAGGACGTCGATGTCCTTCGTCGAGTCGTAGTCACCCGTGATGCCGAAGTTGACCTCGCCGTCGTAGGAGAAGATCGCGATCCCGAAACGGATCTGCCCGGCGAGCGGCACGTAGGGGAAGGCGCGGATCATGCGCCGCCCGGCTGCGTACAGCGGGAACTGCGGTCCGGGGACGTTGGTGGTGACCGTGTTGACGTTGCGCTGCCCCGCCCTGGTGGCCAGGCGCATCCCCAGGGCCAGCAACATCGGCGGGGCGAAGCCCGACATGGAGGTCAGTGCCTCGCCGGCCACCGCCTGTTTGGAGTCCTTGAGGTCCTTCATCTGCTCGGTGATGGTGTGGAGCCGCAGGACCGGGTCCTCGATGTCGACGGGGAGCTCAGCGAACATCGCCGAGACCTTGTTGGCGAACGTGCCGTCCCCCACCGCCTTACCGGAGGCGTCGCGTGGCCGGACCGAGACCGGCACCAGCGTGCGCACCACGCGCTCGACGTCTTCGTCGCGTGACAGCAGGAGCTCCCGGAAGCCGTTGGTGATGCACGCCAGCACCACGTCGTTGAAGGTCCCGCCGAGCGCCTTGCGGACCCTCTTGATGTCGTCGACCGACGTCGTCGCCCAGGCGTAGCGCCGATGGGGGCCGAGCGGGCCGTTCAGGCTCGAGAGCGGCGTCGGGCGCACCAGCCCGCTGAGGGCGAAGAAGCCGCTGGCCACCTCCAGGGCGGAGGTGACCACGCGGCCGGACGATACGGGCCTGCGCCCGCGCCGCGCGGACCTGTTCGTAGGGAGAGCGCACGATGTTCTCCAGCGCGTCCACCACGAGTTGGAACCCCGAGGGCAGCGGGCGGGCGACCCACTGCGAGTGTTCGGGGCGCGGGGTATCGGGGCTCAGGTCCATGATCACCGCGAGCAGGTCCGTCCCCGAGACCCCGTCGACCAGCGCGTGATGCGTCTTGGCCAGCATGGCCCAGCGCTCGTCCTCGAGCCCTTCGACCACCCAGATCTCCCAGAGGGGCTTCGAGCGGTCGAGCTGCTGTGCCATGACGCGCCCGACGAGCTTGCGCAGCTCGCTCTCGCCTCCCGGAGAGGGCAGCGCAGTGTGGCGCAGGTGGTACTCGATGTTGAAGTGCGGGTCGTCCACCCAGACCGGCCGCCCCAGCTCGAAGGGGACGAACCTGACCTTCTGGCGGTAGCGCGGGACGAGGTCGAGCTTGGCGTCGACCATGGCCACGATGTCGGCGAACGGCGGCGGGGGCCCCTCGAAGATGGCGACCGAGGCGATGTGCATGTGGGACACGTGGTCCTCGATGTGGAGGAATGATGCGTCCAGGGGGCTCAATCGATCAGGACTCATCGACCCTCCCTTCAGGGCAGTTTCGGGGCCGAACGCTACTACCGCGCGGTCGTCGATCTCCCGGGTCAGCCGGCGCTGGCGGCGACGGTGCGTTCGCCGAGCGAGGCCAGGAGCGGGGTGTCGTGGATCTCACCCAGGGTCTCCTCGTAGGCGACCTCGATCACACGGCTGCTGCGGTCCTCGGCCATGGCCCGCAAGCCCATCGCCCGGCGCGACCCGGCACCGGGCTCCAGGCTGACCACGGCCGTTCCCGCCTCCTCCAGCCGCGCCACCTCCCGCTCCAATCGGCGGTGCACGGAGCGGCGCAGGAGGCCGTCGGCCCCGTTCGCGCTGCCGTGGGCGGCGGACATCGACGAGATGATGACGACCTGGTCCAGACCCTCGGACCGGAGCACGTCGGCGTTGGTGGCCGAATGCACGCCACCATCGACGTACTCGGTGTCCCCAATGGCCACCGGTCGGAAGTAGCCCGGAATGGCACACGACGCCAGCACCGCCGGGGCCAGCCGTGCCGGCGGTGCGCCGGCCCGGCCGAAGACGACGCGGGCGCCGTCGGACCGGCGGACGGCGCAGATCCGCAGCCCGCCTGGCCAGTGGGCGCCGATGTGCTCGTCGAGGCCGCGCGCCCGCTCGGAGATGTCGACCTGGCCACGCGGCATCAGCGTCATGGCCGCCACCTCGGGGCGGAAGGCGAGCGGCCGCCGGGCCACCCGCGTGAGCAGCGCGGGGGACGGCAGGTTCCACGGGCGCAGGAGCGACCGCACCGACGGGGTGGGCAGCGGCTCGGCTTCGGAGGGGAGGATGCGCCGCAGGATGGCACCGCCGCGCCGCGAGGTGGGCACTCCGTAGAGCGAGGCCGCCAGATCGGTGGCCGGCACGCCGACCCGCAGCGCCGCACCGGTGACCGAGCCGGCCGACGTGCCGACGATAATGGACGCGCGGCGCGGGTCCCAGCCGGTCTCGCGCTGCAGCGCGGCCAGGACGCCGGCCTGGTACGCCTGGCCGACGACACCGCCGGCACCGAGCACCAGCCCTATCGAAGGAGCCTTGCGGCCCCCGAACCCCCCACGGATCACCTTCATCACCCCCACTTCTTACCCGTTTGTCCGACGCTTCACAGAGATTTCACCTACGGGCGGGGTTCGCCCTGCTGGGGGACCGCCTCCCGGTTCTTCGTGCCACCGGTCCGGCATCTCCGGCCTGCTCCCCAAGGTGGGCCAGCGGACCGGAGCGGCTGGGGAGATGCATGACGGAGATCCGGAAGGTCGCCGCCGCCATCGGTGGCGTCGTCCTCATCGTCGGGATGCTGAGCGATGCGGTGGCGACGGTGATGGGGCTGCATCATCTGAGCGCACCGGCCGTTACTCTGCGGAGCTGACATGGGTTCGACCCGCGACGACCTGCACCGCATCGCGGCGCACGTGCTGGGCCGCCGGCGATTCGCGGTGAGCGGCCACTTCGGCCTGCGCTCCAGCCCCGAGGGTCTGGCCACTCCGGCGTTCGGGCCCGAGCCCGAGGTCCTGCGCCTGGCCGGGTCGGCGCTCGTGCGCGAGGTGGGGACGCAGTGTTGGTCGATGCCCCTCGACGGCTCGACCCTGGCCGAGCTGGCCCGCTTCGGGGGGGCCGACCTCGACGCCGACTTCTCGGCGGGCCCGGCGACGCCCCCGCTGGGGCGGACCGACGCTCCGCTGAGCGTGGACGCCGCGGAGCTGGACGGGCTCTACCGCTGGTTCGACCTCGGCTGGCGGGTGCTCGACGCCGTCACCTCGGACGCATCCGTGGCGCCCACCCGGGCGACCGTGCAGCTGTGGCCGGAGCACTTCGACGCCGGCACCGCCGTCGACCTGGGCTCGGGTGCCGGCGTCAACCTCGGCTTCTCCGGCGGCGACTCCTTCTCGGAGGAGCCGTACGCGTACGTCGGGCCCTGGGGCCCCGAACGGCCGGGCGACCCCGGGTACTGGAACGCGCCGTTCGGTGCGTTCGTCCCGCGTTCGCGTGCCGGCGGCGAGGCGGCGTGTGCGGCCTTCCTCCGCTCGGGCGTGGCGCTGCTGGCGGGCGGATAGCGCTCGTGCCCGTCCCGCTCCCCAGCGCCGAGACGGTGAACCTGCATCCGCCCGACGCCGAGGAGACGCAGCTCCTGGCCGACGGCGTGGCGTGCGCCGTCGCCGGGCGTGACGGGCCGCTGCCCGTGCAGCGCTCGCTCGTCGAGGCGATGGTCTCGGCGATGACGGGCCACCCGGTGTCGCTGGAGGGCCGGCGGCCGATCACCGCCGGTGAGTTCGCCGCCGCCCTGTCCCGGCGCGACCTCCCGTTCCGCTCCCGCATGGTGCAGGCGATGCTCCTCTGCGCGCTGGTCCGGCACCCGCTGCCCGACGACGTGGCCGGCGGCGTGGCCGAGTTCGCGGCGGAGCTCGGGGTGGACGACGGGATGGTCGACGTGGCACGCGAGTTCGCCGCCGGGTCGCTCGGCCTGGCGGCCATCGACTTCGCTCGCAACGGGTACGAGGGGACGTGGCACGAGGAGGAGTCGGCCGGCGCACTCCACTCCACGCGGGTGCTGCACGAGGCCTGGGAGTTCTCCCTGGCCGACCCGGAGCTGGCGGGGCGCTGGGCGTCCCTCGAGGCCCTGCCCGGTGACGCCCTGGGCCGCAAGGTGTGGGAGCTGTACCAGGCACGAGGGTTCTCGTTCCCGGGGTCACCCGGTTCGGCGCCGCCCCTGCTGTGCCAGCACGACTGGGTGCACGTGCTGGCCGACTACGGCACGACCGTCGAAGCGGAGGTCGAGGTGTTCGGGCTGATCGCACGGGCCAACGACGACCCGCACGCCTTCTCGCTCCTGGCCATGGTGATCTCGCTCTTCGAGACCGGCTACCTCGCCACGGGCGCCGGGCTGTTCGAGTCCTCGCCCGGCCACTTCTCGTCGAGCCCGGACATGGCGGTCCGCCTGTCCGACGCCATGCGGCGCGGTGCGCTGTGCCACGACCGCGAGACCGGCGCTGACAGCATCGACTACCTCCGGATTGATTGGTTCGCCGTGGCCCACCGCACGTGCGAGGACCTCCGGGCGCGTTTCAACCTCGTCCCGAAGTCGCCGGCGGCGGTCGCGGCAGGGTCGGTCGGGCCCTGGGAGCACGGGGGGATCAGCCCCTTCCAGGTGAACGCCGGCCGGGTGCTGGCCGCCGCCCGCGGGCTGCCCTACGACGCCCACGGCGCATCGGTCTGAGGGTCACGACTCGAGGAAGCGCAGGACCGCCAACACCCGGCGGTGGTCGTTCTCCGACACGGGGAGATTCAGCTTGGCGAAGATGTTGGCGACGTGCTTCTCCACGGCGCCCTCGCTGACCACCAGCGCGCTGGCGATGGCGGCATTGGACCGGCCTTCCGCCATGAGCGCGAGGACCTCCCGCTCGCGGGGCGTAAGCACCGAGAGCGTGTCGGTGCGGCGCGTGGCGCCGAGGAGCTGCGTCACCACTTCGGGGTCCAAGGCCGTACCTCCTGATGGCGACCCGCTCGAGTGCCTCGACGAAGTCGCTGACGTCGGCCACGCGGTCCTTCAGCAGGTAGCCGATGCCGGCGGCGTCGTCCGCCAGCAGCTCGGCGGCGTAGCGGGTCTCGATGTACTGGGAGAACAACAGGATCCCGAGCCCCTCGTGGCGGTCGCGCAGGTCGAGCGCGAGGCGGAGTCCCTCGTCGGTGAAGGTCGGTGGCATGCGGATGTCGATGACGGCCACGTCAGGCGGGTTCTGGGCCACGGAGCTGCGCAGCGCCTCGGGGTCGCCGACGGCGCCCGTGATGGTGAAGCCGCGGTCGACCAGCAGCTGGACGAGGCCGTCTCGCAGGATCGCCGAGTCCTCGGCGATGGCAACCCGGAGCGCGCCGACCATCACGGGTGCAGCGGCAGGTCGACGGTGACGACGGTGGGCCCGCCGGGCGGGCTGACCACGTGGAGCCGCCCGTCGACCGCGTGCACCCGGTCGGTCAGCCCGGCCAGGCCGCTCGAGGAGGAGCCGACCCGGGACAGCTCGGCCCCGCCGCGCCCGTCGTCGCGCACGACGAGGCGGAGCCACGTCCCTTGCTGCGCGCACGAGACGGACGCCCGCGACGCCTGCGCGTGCTGGGCCACGTTGGCCAGCAGCTCGGCGACACAGAAGTAGGCGATGGCCTCGATGGCGGGGGTCGGTCGCGCCTGGAGGTCGAAGGAGACTTCGGTGGGCACGGCGCTGCGGGCGGCCAGGGTGGCCAGCGCGCCCTCCAGGCCGATGTCGAGCGCCGGCGGGTGAATGCCCCGGGCGATGTCCCGCAGCTCGGTGATGGCCTCCTTGGCGCCCCTGTGGGCCGTCGTCGACGAGCTCGCGCACCTGGTCGAGGTCCACGTGGTCGGTGTCCTCGAGCTTCTCCTTGGCCATGCCCAGCCGCATGGCGAGGGCCACCAGCTGGGCCTGGGTGCCGTCGTGCAGGTCGCGCTCGATGCGCCGCAGCGTGGCCGCCGAGGCGTCGACCGTCTGAGTCCGGGCCTGCTCGAGCGTGCGGACCCGGGCTGCCATGGGGTCGGGGCCGAGCAGGCCGCGGATGAGCAGGCGGTCCACGGTGACGAAGCCGCGCATCGACCCAGGGGGCGGCGAAGAAGAAGATGGCGCCGAGGATGAAGACCCCGACCGCATGGAAGAAGCCTCCCGGCTGGAACCAGAAGGGGCTGCCGGGGAAGATGCCGCGGACCAGCCCCCAGACCGCCAGGCCGCCGCCGCCCCGGTCGAAGATGGGTCCGGTGAGGCAGGCGAAGGCGTCCCACCACAGGCTGACGGCCACGAACACGCCCAGGATGGTCCACGGCACCTTGACGGCGAAGTAGGCCACGGCGCGCCAGCCCACCCGGTCCCGCAGGGCGGACTGGAGCCACCCGAGGAAGCCGCGGCCGGCCGACGAAGGGCTCGGGGTCCTCGATCGGCTCGCCGAGCATGGACCGGGCCAGCCCGCGCTGCAAGCCGCCCATGCCGCGGGCGCTGCGCAGGGAGAGCCCGAGCAGGGCCAGCCCGAAGAAGGTGATGGCGAGCGCCACGCCGGCCACCATGGTGAGGCCGATGAAGGCGATGCCGAGCGCGGCCAGAGCTGCCGGAGACCAGGAAGAAGGCCAGCTCGGTCCAGGGGCGCTTCGTGAAGGGCTCGCGCACGATGCGCTCCGTCAGCGACTTGAGAGCGGCCGCGTGCTCCTCGCTGATGGCCAGCGCGAGCTCTTTGCCCCGGATACGCACGTGCACGCCGGTGCCCTCGGCCTGCTCGACGTCGGACTGCTCGACCATCAGACGTCCCGCCGGTTGAGGAACGCCGCACCGACGGCCAGTGCGATGGCCGCGTAGAGGGCCATCAGCAGGAAGGCGGCGGTGCTCGAGAGCGCACCGAAGACGGGCACGACGGCGCCGACGGAGTTGCCGAGGAGCATCACGGGCATGAATCGGCTCGGGTTCCCGGCCACGTTGTGGAGGATGAGGGGGACCAGAAGCGTGCATCCCACGAAGACAGCGATGGAGCCCGCACTGTGGCGGATGATCGCGCCGATCCCCAGCCCGAACAAGGCGAGCAGGGCCAGGAAGCCCCCCGACTCGACGAGGGCCCGCAGGACGCCGGGATCACCCAGCGTGGCGGTGGGCGCCCCGCCGGAGAGGACGGCCTGACCGACGAAGAACGACAGGAAGCTCAGCACCATGCCCAGGATCAGGGTGAACATCCCGAGCACGAGGGCCTTGGCGCCGAAGAACACGGAACGACGGGGGTCGCCGCCAGGGACGAACGGATGGTGCCGCTGCCGTACTCCGCCGCCGGGTACGTCGAGCCCGAGGATCATGCGCATCGTGGTGCATGTGCCGGACCCGTTGGGGCCGAGGAACCCGGTGACGATCATGTTCGCTGACTCCTTTCGCGGCCCGACGGGCGGGCTGCACTGCCAGCATGGGGCGCGAAGGCACGCATTGGAATGCCGCTACCGGGCGTCCCGTCCTGGTGCTAGCCCCCTCCGCCGGGAGCAGGCGGCTTCAGCCCGCGGCGGGTGACCCGGGCCAGGCCGGGTAGGACGGCGCCCGGTCGGGCGGCGACGGGTAGCTGGTCACCGACCCCGCCACCGAGAACATCGGGACGGGCCCGGCGGGCACCGTGCCCGCCTTGTAGCGCGCCCCGCCGTTGACGTAGCGCATCAGCCCGCTGCCGGTCACGCCCTCCTCGTCGGGGCCCTTGGCGGTGGCGTCGTACCAGAGGAACGTGTAGTCGGCGGGCGACGAGTAGCTCGGCAGCGGCGCCGCGCCCTGGTAGCCGTAGGCGTCGAGCGGCGTGGTCGGCCCGCCCCCGGCCGGCGGGGCGCGGAACAGCCCCGCGGTGAAGGTGGAGGGCGTGAGGTCGGGCCCGGCCAGCTGGACCCCCTCGAAGAACTGCTGGATCGGCGGGATGATCGCCGGCGCCGCCAGGGAGGCGGGGTGAGGTGTTGGCGCCGTACCACCAGCGATAGAGCCGGTCGGCGTCGCCCGTGGCGACCGGGGTGGGGACGCCGAGGCTCGTGACCCCGAAGGCGTGCGCCCACTCGGACTGGTCGTAGTAGCGCCCGAGGGTCGACGTGTCGGTGAGCACGATCCCGGTGATGATCCACTCGGGGGAGTAGCCGATGTCGGCGCAGGCCCGCGTGAGGTAGATCGGCATGATGGGGTCGCCGGCGAAGATGACACTGGTGGCGCCCGAGGTCTTCAGCTTCTCGGCGATGGTGGCGGCCTGGGTGGGCAGGGTGGTGAGGTCGAGCGTGTAGTCGAGGTCCGTCGGCGACGCCATGCCCACGTGGCCCGCCCGGAGCTTCTTGGCGAGCGACGCCCTCAGCTCGGCCGATCCGGGGGCGGGGGGCTCGGAGGTCTCGCTCACCACGATGAACTTCCGCGGGACCGTGTGCAGGGAGGGGTCGCCGGCCAGATGGCCGGCTTGTCCGTTCAGCTTGGCGACGACGTAGCCGATCGTCTCGTAGAGCGACGTGTCGGCCGCCCGCAGGTTCGCCCACTGGTACGGGGCGTTCAGCTGGATCTCGCCGTAGGTGCTCGAGTCGCCGCACCCCATGCAGAACACGTGCTGGCGCGCCAGCTCCTCCTCGTAGGCCGATGTCTGCGCCGGTCCCCGATGGAGGCGAAGGCGTGGAGCTGCTGCGCCACCGTGACGGCGTCGGCGTGGGCGGCCACCGGGTCGGTCGCCGCACCCGTGGCGTTGAACACGATGAGGTTGATGTGGCGCCCGTACATCTCGTAGACGTGGTTGAACATGGCCACGTACGCCTGCACGGTCGCGAGTGACTGGGCTGGCGTGCCTGCCGCACTCGAGACGGCCGAGGCGAGCCCGCCCGGTTGGGCCTGGTAGTAGACGAGGTTGACGGAGTCACCGGACACACCGCTCGAGGTGGCCCCGCCGTTCTTGGCTCCGGTGACGAGCGGCACGCAGGGCGGGGCGTAGACGCTCGGCATCTTGAGCCGCCCCGTCTTGTGGTCGCACTCGGTCCCCCAGTCGTAGTCGGCGGTCTTCCCCAGCTTGGCGGCGGCCGCATAGGTGAGCGGTACGGTCGAGCGGGCGGTCTGGGCCGCGCCGCCGTTCGACGGGGCCGTGGTGGTGCCGTTGTTCTCGTGCACGGTGGCCAGGGCACCAGCGGCCACCAGCGCGGCCACGATGAGGACGACCGGCCCGGCGATCCGCAGGCGGCTCACCCGCGGCCAGGGCCGCTCGTTCGGTCGGGGCTCCGTGTCGCTCATGCGCGGTCCAGCTCCGTGCTCGTGGTCGCCGCCGAGGCCGGGCCCGAGCGCGAACAGCGTGAGCGGGTCGGACCCGAGGAAGGCTTCGCCGACCTCGGGCGACTCGAGGACGTCGCGGGGCGTCCCGCTCGTCAGCACGGCGCCGCGGTCCATCGCCACGAGGCGGTCCGCCAGTTCGGCAATGAACGCGATGTCGTGCTCGACGATGAGCATCGTGGCGTCGAGGCGGTCCCGCACGTTGCGGAGCAGCTCGACCATGGCCTCCACCTCGCGTTGGGCCACGCCCGACGAGGGCTCGTCGAGGAGGACGACCGTGGGCTGGTGGGCCACCACCGCCGCCAGGTCGACCAGGCGGCGGGAGCCCGTCGAGAGCTCGCTCACCAGGTTGTCGGCGTAGCGGCCCAGGCCGAACATGTCCATGAGCTCGTCCACCCGGGCCATGACGGCCGCCTCCGTGCGCACCTGGGCCGGGAGGCGCAGGATGGCGTTGAACGGGTCGCTCACGTCGGTGAAGCGCTCGAGCGAGACGGCCAGCGCGTCCCGCACCGTCAACCCCGAGAAGAGGCGCGAGTCCTGGAAGGAGCGTCCCAAACCGAGCCGGGCGCGGGCCGACGCCGTGCGCTCGCTCACGTCGAGGCCGGCCAGCTCGACGCGTCCCGTGTCGGCCCGGAGGAAGCCCGAGATGACGTCGAACAGCGTTGTCTTGCCGGCGCCGTTGGGCCCGATGATCCCGACGATCTCCCCGTGGGCGGCGTGCAGCGACACGTCATCGAGCGCGGCGTTGCCCCCGAAGTTGACCGAGACGCCCCGGACCTCCAGCTCGTTGCGCCCGTCCCGCTCTCCCGGCGCGGCCACTGCGTGCGCGCCGAGCGACTCCGAGGCCTTCTGGAGGTAGATCGACCACAGGAGCTCGGGGTGGGCCGCCAGCTCCTCGGCCGACCCGGAGAAGCGCACCGCGCCCGTCTCCATGACGTAGACGCGGTCGGCCACCGACACGGCCACGTTCATCGACTGCTCGACCAGCAGGATGGCCGTGCCCGCCTGCCGCATCGACTCGATCGCTCCGAGCAACTGCTCGACCACGAGCGGGGAGAGCCCGAGCGACAGCTCGTCAATCAGGAACAGCTTGGGGCGGGTGATGGTCGCCATGGCGAGGGCCAGCATCTGCTGCTGGCCGCCCGAGAGGTTCGCGGCCCGCTCGCCCCGGCGGGAGGCGAGCGAGGGGAAGGCCGACATCGCCTCCTCGATCATGTCGGCGTCGCGCTCGCCCCGCCGGCGGCCCTGCCAGGCCGCAGCACGCAGGTTCTCCTCGACGCGCAGGTTGGGGAAGATCCCCTCGCCGCCGGGCACCTGCGCGACGCCGAGCCGCGCGATCTCGTCCGGCGGCAGGTGGGTGATGTCGCGGCCGTCGAAGACGATGGCGCCGTGATCGGCCTCGACCACGCCGCCGATCGCCCGCAGCAGGGTCGACTTGCCCGCCCCGTTGGTGCCGAGCAGCGCGACGATCTCGCCCTCGCCGACCTCGATCTCCACGTCGCCGAGCACCGTGACGCCGTCGTAGCCCACGCTGAGCCCGCGCACGGCGAGGAGCGGCAGGCGCCCGGCGTGGCGGTCCAGCAGCATCTGGGCCCGGGTGCGCATGGAGGTCCACACGTTCTGGACGTCACGCTCAATGAGGCTGCCGGCACTGGCCACGATGAGGCCGCCAATGGTGAAGATGGGGACCAGGATGAGCAGGCCGTAGCGGAACCCGACCGCGTCGCCCAGCGCGCCGACGCTCGGGAGGACGAGGAACCCCGGCAGGATGAACAGCGCGCCGATGGAGAAGCCCACCGAGCGCACCCGGGCCGGGATGGCCAGGGAGAGGGAGGCCAGGACGCCGGGCCCGACGATGGCGAGCGACGCGTCGATGCCGGCGTTGCCGATGAAGGCCACCGGGACGTTCGGGGCCAGTGCGAACAGGACGGCGAAGCCCGCCGCGATGACCGAGGCCACGGCGAGCATGCGGAAGACGAGGCTGATGTCACGCTTGGCCAGGCGGGTGGCGATCACCGCACCCACGGCGAGACCGATGAGATCGAAGACCTGGATCGGCGCGATGAGGTAGGCGCGCTGCACAGCGTCGAGGTGGAACGTCTCCTGGTACTGCAGTGAGGCCAGCGAGGTGAAGCCGGCGATGGCGGCGGCGAGGAAGGGCAGCGCAATGAAGATGCGGCGCAGCACGCCGATCTTCCAGACCGTCCGCCAGGCCTCGCCCAGCGACGGCGGGGCCTCGACCGGGATGTCGACCGCTCCCCCCGGCTCGGACGCCGGGGTCGGCGCGGGCGCGTCGCCCAGCGGCGCCGGCTCGCCGCGCTCGGAGGCGAGCATCTGCTCGGCGAGCTCGACCTGCTCGTGTCGCCCCCGCGGGGGCTCGCGCAGGCGCAGGCCGATGATGACGACGACCGCGATGGGCGCGGCGAAGAAGAAGAAGGGCGCGCGCCACGACCAGATGGAGGCCAACCCGGCGCCGAGCAGGACGCCCACGATGGCGCCGATGCTGATGCCGGACCGGTGGGCCGAGTAGACGCGTGGGCGGGCCGGGACGGGGTAGTAGTCGGCCAGCAGCGAGTTGTGGGTGGGGAAGATCACCGCCTGCCCCATGGAGACGCCGACCAGCATGATGGTCGCCACCACGACGCCCTGGGCCAGGCCGAGGCCGATGGAGAACGCGGCGCCCACGATCGCCCCGATGAGCGCGATGCGCACCCGGTTGAAGCGGTCGGCCAGGACGGCGACGGGGAGCGTGCAGAGCAGCGCGGCGGCGCCGGCGATGGCGACGATGAGCAGGATGCCGGCGTTGGTGAGGTGGAAGGCGTCGCGGATGTTCGGCGTGAGCACGTTGAAGGCGCTCTGGGTGGCCTGGTCCAGCAGCTCGATGCCGAACAGCACGGCCAGCGGGAACAGCGTGACGCCCCCGCCGAGCTTGGCCAGGCGGCTCATGGGACCAGCGCCCCCTCGACCGGGCCGGAGGCGCCCGGTGCGGCGACCCCCTTGCGCCGGGCCAGCCCGTCGAGCCCCCGGTCGCGCAGGTCGTAGCAAAGGCCGGCCAGCCCGCGGGGGAAGAGGATGAGGACGAGGAGCACGCCGAGGCCGGCCGGGAAGAGCTGCCAGCTCGGAGGGAGGTAGATGGTGCTGCCCTCGACCAGCGCGGCGCCGAGGATCGCCCCAAGGGCGGACCCGAGCCCGCCGACGGCGGTGGAGGTGAACACGACGAGGCTGACAGGCACCAGGAACGAGGTCTCCTCGTACTGCTGGTTGACCACCAGGAGCAGGCAGCCGCCCAGCCCGGCGATGAAGCCCGAGACGGCGAACGCGGTCAGCTTGGCCCACAGGACGCGGACCCCGTAGCCCGACGCCGCCCGTTGGTTGGCGGGCAGGGCGCGCAGGACGCGGCCGGTCCGGCTGTGCCGCAGGCCGTACAGGGCGACGAGCACGAGCACGAGCACGCCGAGGCAGAGCTCGAACACCGACGCCTGCGACGTGATGGCCAGCCCGAACAGGTAGGGCACCCCGAGCTGGCCCTGGGGGATCCAGGAGAACTCGGCGCG
This sequence comes from uncultured Acidimicrobiaceae bacterium, assembly GCA_963824195.1. GTDB lineage: Bacteria > Actinomycetota > Acidimicrobiia > Acidimicrobiales > RAAP-2 > Bog-473. The sequence goes on from CAWGOJ010000016.1 coordinate 99,651, forward strand.
GACGAGGAGGTAGCCCGAGGCGGCGAGCGCGAAGGCGAGCGTGGTGACGGCGGCGAACATGCCGTCGAGGCGCAGGGTCGGGATGCCCACCACGACGGCCACGGCCGCCGAGGCGGTGCCGGCCGCCAGCAGGGCGAGGCTCAGGTCCCAGTGCCAGTCCAAGAGCGCGACCGCGCCGACGGTGGCCCCGACGGCGGCGAAGGACATCTGGCCGAGGCTGACCTGGCCCGACCATCCGGTGAGCACGACGACGGAGCAGCCGACGATGGCCAGGACGACGAGGGCCGAGGTGCGGATGAGCTCGCCCGGTCCCATCCACAGGGGCAGGGTGCACGCGGCGGCGAAGGCGACCAGTGCGGCGGTCGGGGACCCGACCCGGACCTCGGTGAGGTCGCGCAGGGCGACCGGCAGCTCGCGCACGCTGCCGGCCAGGGCCAGCGTCGACTCCGCCTCGCGGTCGGTGCGCCGCGCCAGCAGCTGGCGCACGACGATGGCGGCGAAGACCACGCCGGCGAGGACGGCCAGCCCGAGTGCGGGGTTGGTCGGGTCGTCCCACGCCACGCCCTGCTGCAGGATCCCCAAGGCGACGGCCGAGGCGGCGATCACGGGGAGCTCGGTGAAGTTGCCGAGCGCCAGCGCGGCCAGCGCGGTCACGAGCGCGGTCAGCCCGTAGGTCGGGTCGAGCGGGAGGCCCAGGATCGTCGCCTGGAAGAAGATGCTCACGAAGGACAGGACGCCCGCCACCACCCAGGTGATCGACTGGAGGCGCCCGACCGGGATGCCGAGCATGGAGGCGCGGTCACGGCGGTCGCCCGCCGCCTGCACCGCGATGCCGATGTCGCTGCGGGTGAACCAGATCGACACGGCGGCCAGGCAGGCCAGCGAGACGATGACCGCCACCAGGTCGTTGGCGTCGAAGACGATCGGCGCGATGTGCCAGGCGAGGTGCCAGGGGAACGTCACCACCGCGCTGGCGATCGGGGTCTGGCCCCAGATGCGCGGGATCAGGAGGCTGAGGACCACCAGCAGCTGGGAGAGCCCGATGGTCGCCACCGTCAGGATGAGGCGGGGCGAGCGCCGGAAGCGCCGGATCACGAGGAACTCGGCGATCGCCGTCAGCAGGATGGACGCCACCAGGCCGGTGGCGAGCCCCACGAAGTAGTTGACGCCGGAGAAGGCGACCAGGCCGACGGCCAGGACGGCGGGCGCCGTGCCGAGGTCGCCCTGGGCGAAGTTGATCACCTTGTTCAGGCGGTAGGTGAGCCCCAGCCCGACCGCCATGAGGGAGCCGAGCAGGCCGAGCACGGCGCCCTGGATCCAGACCCCGAGCGGCACCGGGAAGAGGATGAGCTGCACGGCGAGCACCGCCGCAACGGAAACCACCGCGGCGACCGCCGTCGCACTGCGCTCGGGAAGGCCCACGGTGGCCCTCAGCGACTCACACCCTGCTCATGGGTCATGCCCCGTACCGCATGGCGAACGTGCCCCCCCGGGTAGCTCACTCGTCGAACTGGCACCTGCTGGTCGTGCTCGTGGCGGGCATCAGGGTAGTGGTCCGGCGGTGGCGCGCCAAGGGTCCGGTCTCGCCGTTGCACACGGCCGTTGTCCCGCGGAGGTCAGCAGGAGGTCACTGTCACCCTGGTCAGGGTCGGACCGAGGGCGGGCGGATCACGGTCGGGGCGCGCCCGCTGGAGTCCGCCGCCCATCCCACATCGACGAAACGAGGGGCAGCGTGGCGCTCACCGACAAGGCCCCCCCCGCAGCGCACGGCCTCCCCGGCCGCGCACGCCGTGGACCTGCGCAAGACGTACGGCACGGGGCAGGCGACGGTGCACGCGCTCGCCGGCATCGACGTCACGTTCGAGCGGGGCCGCTTCACCGCTGTCATGGGCCCGTCGGGATCGGGCAAGTCGACGCTGATGCACTGCATGGCCGGCCTCGACCGGCCGACGTCGGGGCGGACGTTCGTCGGCGACCTCGACGATCGGGAGCCTCGACGACAAGGGCCTGACCCAGATGCGGCGCGACCGGATCGGCTTCGTCTTCCAGTCGTTCAACCTCGTCCCCACGCTCACCGCCGGCGAGAACATCACCCTGCCGGCCGACCTGGCCGGCAAGAAGGTGGACAAGGAGTGGTTCGACTACCTGGTCGACCAGCTGGGCATCGGTGACCGCCTGTCCCACCGGCCCAGCGAGATGTCGGGCGGCCAGCAGCAGCGCTGCGCCTGCGCCCGGGCCCTGATCAACCGGCCCGACCTGATCTTCGCCGACGAGCCCACCGGGAACCTCGACTCGAACTCCTCCGCCGAGATGCTGGCCTTCCTGCGCCGCTCGGTGACCGAGTTCGGCCAGTCCATCGTCATGGTCACCCACGACCCCCGCGGCGCGGCCTACGCCGACCGGGTCGTCTTCCTGGCCGACGGCAACATCGTCGACGAGATGGCCGATCCCACCCCCGACTCCGTCCTGGAGCGGATCGGAGCGCTGGGCGCCTGACATGTGGCGGGTCACCATCAAGGGACTGCTGGCCCACAAGCTCCGTCTGGCGCTGACCGCGCTGGCCATCGTGCTCGGGGTGACGTTCATCGCCGGGACGTTCGTCCTCACCGACACTCTGCACAACACGTTCAACACGCTGTTCGGGAACATCTACCAGAACGTCGACTTCCAGGTGCGCGGCGTGGCCGCAGTTCGGCAGCGGCGGCACCGGCGACGCGCAACCCGTCCCCGAGTCGGTCGCTCGCCACCGTGCAGCGCGTCCCGGGCGTGGAGGCCGCCGACGGCTCGGTGACCGGCTACGCCCAGTACGTCGGCCACGACGGCAAGGCCATCTCCACCGGCGGCGCGCCCGACGCTCGGGCTGTCCTTCGACCCCAACCAGCAGATCTCCGCGCTCCGCCTCGTCCAGGGCAAGGACCCGACGACGCCGCACGAGGTCGTGATGGACCTCGGCACGGCGCAGAAGTACGACTTCAAGGTCGGCCAGCAGGTGCGGATCCTGTTGCAGGGCCCGACCCAGACGTTCACCATCGTCGGGCCTGGCGCGCTTCGGGACGGCCGACAACCTGGCCGGGGCCACCCTGGCCGCCTTCGACACCCCGACCGCCCAGAGGCTCATGGGCGAGGTGGGCCAGTTCGACGCCATCAACGTCGTCGCCCAGCCGGGCGCGGACAAGGCAGCGGTCCAGCGCGCCATCGCCCGGGTCCTGCCGCACGGGCGTCGAGGTCGTCACCGGCCAGACCGTGGTCAACGAGGCGACGAGCGCCATCGGCCAGGCCCTGGGCTTCTTCTACACCGCCCTGCTCGTCTTCGCCTTCATCGCGCTCTTCGTGGGCGGCTTCACCATCTTGAACACCTTCTCCATCACCGTGGGCCAGCGCACACGGGAGCTGGCGCTCCTGCGCATCGTCGGGGCCAGCCGGCGCCAGGTGTTCCGCTCCGTGCTGGGCGAGGCGGCCATCGTGGGGCTGGTGTCGTCGCTGATCGGCCTGGGACTGGGCGTGCTGGCCGCCGTCGGGCTGGAGAAGCTGCTGAGCGGGTTCGGGGTCACGCTGCCGTCGGGGCCTCTCGTGTTCGAGGCGCGCACGGTCATCGTCTGCGCTCGTCGTGGGCGTCGGGGTGACCGTGGTGTCGGCCATCAGCCCGGCCCGCCGCGCCGTCCGCATCGCCCCGGTGGCGGCGGTGTCCGCTACCAGCAGACCGAGGAGGAGGTCCCCTTGCGGCGGCGCTTCACCCGGGGCGGCGTCATCACCGTCATCGGCATCGCTCTCCTCGCCTGGGGGCTGACCGACGCCGGCCATCGCGCTGGTCGGCCTCGGTGCGGTCGCTCATCTTCGTCGGCGTGGCCATGCTGGCGCCCGCCGTGGCCCGGCCGATGGCGAGCGTGCATCGGGCGCCCCCTGGCCCGCCTGCTCGGGGATGTCGGGCCGGCTCGGCCGCGAGAACTCCATGCGCAGCCCCCGGCGCACGGCGCAGACGTCGTCGGCCCTGATGGTCGGGCTCGCCCTCGTCTCGGCCATCGCCGTGTTCGGCGCCTCGTTGTCCAGCTCGGCCACCGCCAGCGTGGACAACGCCATCAGCGCCGAACTCATCGTCTCGACCACGAGCAACGGGCGGCAACGGGAACTTCAGCGAGGTGGTGCCCAAGGCGGCGTCCTCGGTTCCCGGCGTCACCGCCTCGACGACCGTCTACGGCGACCAGTTCGAGTTCCGCTCCTCCCTCGAGTCACTCCTCGCCATCGGCACCAAGGACCTGTCCCAGACCGTCATCTTGAACACGACGTCGGGCAGCGGCGCCCCGGCGCTCGCCGCCGGCGACCTGCTCGTCGACACGACCACGGCCAACTCCGACCACCTCACGGTGGGCGAGCGGGTCCCGGTGAAGTTCGCGCTGACGGGCCTCGCAGACCATGCGCATCGGCGGCATCTACCAGCCCAACGCCCTCGTCGGGCAGCTTCCTCGTCGGCGACGGCCTTCTTCGTGTCGCCACTTCCAGAACCCGCTGCCCGGCGCCGTCCTGTTGAAGACCGACGGCAGCCCCGGGGTGCAGCAGGCGGTCGACCCGCGCCCTGGCGCCCTACCCCAACGTCAAGGTCCAGTCCCGGGCCCAGTTCGAGGCGTCCCAGTCGGCCCAGGTGAACCAGCTGCTGGGCCTGGTCTACGCCCTGCTGGCCCTGGCCGTGGTCATCGCCCTCATCGGCATCGTCAACACGCTCATGCTCTCGGTGTTCGAGCGCACCCACGAGATCGGCCTGCTGCGCGCCGTGGGCATGAAGCGGCGCCAGGTCCGGGCCATGATCCGCTCCGAGTCGGTGATCCTCGCCGTGTTCGGCGCCATCATCGGCATCATCATCGGGACGGGGCTGGGCATCGCCCTCGTGTCGGCGCTGCACTCGCAGGGCATCACCAACACCGTGGTCCCGCTGCTCGAGCCTGGTGGTGTTCCTGATCCTGGCCGCCCTGCTCGGGCTGCTCGCCGCCAGCTGGCCGGCCCGGCGCGCCGCCCGCCTCGACGTGCTGGCGGCCATCGCCGCCGAATGACGACCGGCGTCAGGTGCTGATGCGCCACCTGATCGTGACGCGCTCGAACGGCTGGCCCGTGAACACGGCGACGTTCTTGCGCAGCGCGTGGTCGAGGTCATCGAGGGTCTCGGAGCGCGACTTGGTGTAGACGTCGACGAAGAGCACGTTTCCCCAGCCGAGAAAGGCGATGGTCCGGCTCACGCGGAGGCGCTCGTCGGCGTTGGTCACCTCGTCCACGGCGGCCCGCACGGCACGCTGCAGCGCGGAGTCGCTCATGGAAGTCCCGCGGCTGGGAGGCCTCACCAACGGGGGACGGTCAGGGAGCGGTGCGCCACACCGTGAGCGCCCGCGCACGTCCGCCGGGCCGGAAGTGGGGAGTACGACACGGACGCGCCTTTCGTTTGAGGATCCAGGTCTATCACTCGTCACGACGCCGGGGATCCTGAGGGGGAGTTGTGCCTGATTTGGGTGACCTCAGGGCTCCGACCCGGGTGCGAACCGTCCGGTGAGGGCGACCACGCGCCACCGTCCGTCACTCAGCCGGGCCAGCGTGTAGGTCGCGTCGACGACGTTCGAGACCACGGCCCAGCCGCCGCGGCGCCCGCCCCCGGCGGTCGTGACGTCGGTGACGCCGCCCTGCCAGTCCGTCAGGTGCACCACGCCGGCCGCCGCCCCGGTGGCGCCGGACAGGCTCAGATGCGTCACCGTGGTCCGGTCCCGGATCGGTCCCGGGGCCCGAGCGTGAGCCCCACCGGGGGGCGCACGCACGCCCCGTCGTGCCGAGCCGTGGGAGCCTGGCGTCGAACGTCGCGGCACCCGCGCCGCCTCTGCCCCGGCGAAGGTGGCCGCGATCTGCGCGTGCATGAACGCCTCCATGCCGGGGACGAGCGAGGCGTCGAAGACGGTGCAGCGGCCCGCCGTCAACGCCAGGGCGAACTGGTCAGGCTGATGGTGGGCTGCAGCCATGAGCGCGGGCTGGCCAACGTCCAGTGACCGCCGGACTGGACGGGCAGGTAGCCGGCGTCGTCCCACACCTGCTCGGCCCTCTCCACCACCGCCGCCGGCGACCCTGCGACGATCCGGACGAGCCGAACCACAGGCGCAGAGCAGCGGCGCGAGGGCGAGCAGGCCGGCGAGCACGGTGACCGTGGCACGGTTCCGTGGGCGGCAGCGTCTCGATCCACTGAGACCCCCGGCCCCTCGACGCACGATGACGCTTCGGTACAGTACCGACATGACGACGACGAGGGCCGCCACGCCCCGAGCCTTCCCTCTGCCGGGGTACCCGATCGTCGTCGGCCCCTTCACGCACGTGGCGGCGGAGCGGGACCGGCTGGCCGCACTGCGCTGGCGCAGCTTCGACGCCCGCATGCTCGGCGCGACGGTCGGGGCGGTGATCTCCGGTGTCGACCTCACCGCGGAACTGTCTGACGAGGTGGTCGGGGAACTGCGCCGGGCGCTCCACGACTACAAGGTCATCTTCTTCCGGGACCAGCCGCTGACGCCGCGCCAGCACGTCGCGTTCGCCCGGCGGTTCGGCGCCCTGGAGATCCACCCGTTCCTGGCCTCCAACACGGGCGAGCCCGAGCTCGTCCGCTTCGAGAAGACGGCGGAGGTGGGTGGCTACGAGAACTCGTGGCACCACGACGTGACCTGGCGGGAGTGCCCGTCCATGGGTGCCGTCCTGCACGCCATCGAGGTCCCCGAGGCCGGCGGCGACACCCTCTTCTCGGACATGTACGCCGCCTACGACTCGCTGGACGAGGCGACCAGGGAGGAGATCGACGGGCTCATCGCGGTGCACGACTTCACCCAGACCTTCGGGCACGCCATGACGGCCGACGAGCGCCGCGCCGCGCAGGAGCAGTACCCCCCGGTCCGCCATCCCGTGGTCTGCGCGCACCCCGCCACCGGAAAGCTGCACCTCTACGTGAACCGGCCCTTCGTCAGCCACATCGAGGGGCTCGAGCGCGACGCCAGCCTCGAGCTCCTCGACCGCCTGTGCCGCCGCGCCGACCCGCCCGAGCACCAGTGCCGCTTCACCTGGACCCCCGACGCGGTGGCGTTCTGGGACAACCGCGCCGTGCAGCACTACGCGTCGAGCGACTACTGGCCGCAGCGCCGGACGATGGAGCGCGCCTCGGTCATCGGCACCCGCCCCTCCCGCTAGAAGGTCACCGGGCACCAAGGGGCGCACCCCGAAGCGCTCCGGAGCTCGGCGAGATCGACCGCGGCGTACGCGAAGTGGTCGACGCCGGCCATCACGTCGACATTCGTGGCCCGGCCGTGGGCGAGGGCCTCGGCGAAGCGGTCCACGTTGCCGGGGTCCGAGAGCGTGTCGGCCCGGGCGATGGCCACCCGCTTGCCGCCCACGGAGTGGATGGAGTCGTTCTGGAAGATGCCGAGCGTGAAGCAGAGCATGGCCAGACCGAGCTGCCCCGCATGGACGTGGCGATGAAGGCGAACACCTCGATTTCGCCGATGGGGGTGGCGTCGTAGTCGGCCAGCACGTGGACGAAGTCGTGCTTGGCGCCCGTCTCCTCAATGCCCTTGGGTTCCCCCGGGAAGGGGAAGCCATGGCGGTCGTAGAAGTCGGCCACCCCCTTGCCCCAGCTGCCGGGGGGGCAGGAGCGCAGCGCCTCCCACCGCCGGGCGATGGCCTGGTCCCCGACGAGGCCCGTGTAGGCGAGCTTGGACCGGACGAACTCGAGGAACTGGCCGTGCAGGGTGCCATGCACCTTCTGGTTCGTGTACCACGTGGAGCGCTCGATGTCGGCGTGGAGCGCCAGCAGGTGCTGCGTCGCCAGCTCCCTCGCGGCGTGCACCATGCGCTCGCTCACCCGCAGCGCCCTGGCGTAGTCGTCGACGGCGGCCGCCACGGCGGGCGGGAGCGGGTGCGCCAGCATCTCGAGCACCACCATGAGGCAGACCGTGCCCTCGCGCAGCTCCGTGTCGGACGGTCGCCAGGAACTCGGCCGCCGACAGCGGCGTCGGCCACCCGCCGTCGGAGGTGATCCCGTAGAGGTCGTGGGCGATGGTGTGCAGGACGCTCTCCTGCAGCGGGTCGAGTCCGCCGCCCGCCTCGAACGCACCGAGCACCCGCGAGCGCGGTCCTCGCCCCTGGGGAATCGGGGAGGATCACGCGCCGATCGTACTGAGCGTCGACGCGCGCAGGAACAGCGTCACCACGGTGCCGATGAGCGACACGCCGGCCGCGACGGCGAACACGGCCCGGACGGTATCCGGCAGGTCGTGGGCGGTGGTGCCGAGGTCGGCGGCGATGGTGGCCGACAGCGCGACCCCGACGCTGAAGCCGACCAGGCGGGCCGCCTGGGCCAGGGCCGACGACTCGCCCGCCGCCCGCAAGGGCACGCCCTCGAGCGCGGACGCCGTCGAGCAGTCGAAGCACAGGCCCTGGCCCGCGCCCGCCACGATCAGCACCACCACCACGACGGCGAGCGGCGCGGCGGCCCCGAGCACCATGAGGAGGACGAGGCCCACCGTGCCGAGCGCCATGGCGCCGACCAGGGAGGCGTGCGGGCCCAGGCGCCGCACCAGCGGCCCGATGCCGGCCCCGACACCGGCGAACGAGGCGCAGTAGAGGGCGAACAGGGCGCCGGACTCCAGCGGCGCGTAGCCGGCGACCTCCTGCAGGTACACGGCGCTGTAGACGAGCGTCACGCCGAAGGCCCAGGTGGAGGCGAAGGCGACGGCGACCGTCGGGGCCAGGTAGGGCGCCCGCCGGACCCCGGGCAACAGGAGCTCGGAGGTTCCCGGGCGACGGGCCGACCACCACGCCACGGCGAAGGCGACCAGCGCGGCGGCGACCTCGGCCAGCACCGTCGCGACGCCCGCGTGGCGATGGAGCCGATGGCCACGACGGAGAGCACGACACCCGTGGACAGCGCAGCCAGCCGGAGGGCGGGAAGGGCCGGCGCGCCCGTCTCTGGGCGGTCGGCGGGTACGAGGGCGAGCAGCGCCGGCACGGAGGCGAGGCAGAGGACGGCGTTGACGATGAAGAAGCCCCGCCACGAGAACGACGCCACCATGGCGCCCCCGATCAGGGGGCCCGCCGCCGCCCCCACGCCGCTGATGGCGCCGAAGGCGCCCACCGCGGCCGGCCGGCGCTCCTCGGTGAAGGCGGCGTCGACGACGGCGAGGGAGGTGGTGAAGCACAGCGCGCCGCCAGCCCCTGCACGGCGCGGGCCGCCACCAGCAGGTAGATCCCGGGGGTGACACCGCAGACCACCCCGGAGACGCCGAGCAGGACGACCCCGACCAGGAAGATGCGCCGGCGCCCCCGGCGCGCGCTCCATCGCCCCGCGGGGAGCAACGCGACGGCGAAGGCCAGTGTGGACGCGCTGACCACCCAGTTGGCGCGGGCGAAGCTCGTGTGGAGCCCGGTGCGGATGGAGGGCAGGACGGTGCCGATGCCGTTGATGTCCATCGACAGGGCCACGAGCGGCAGCGCCATCGCCGCCAGCACCAGCCAGGCACGCCGCCCAGCGAGCGGCGGCGCATCACCGGGCGGGTCGACGGCAGGCGGGGAGGGAGCGACCCCGGCAGGATACGCGGCCGTAGGATGCGGAGCGTGGCCTCCGTCACTCTGTCGGACGATGGCGGTTTCGACTTCGCCCTGCGCTGCCTGCTGAGCGGCGTCGGCTACGACATGGCGGAACCCGGTGAGGTCCTCGCCGTCGCGGAGGCGATCGTGCCGGGTGACCGCGACTCGTGGTTCGACGCGTTGAGTGCCCGGGCGGACCGCTGCGCCGACGCCGCCCTGGGTGCCGCCGACGCGGGCCACCGGCGCAGCGTGGCGACGGCGTCGCTGCGCGAGGCGAATATCGCTACGCCGCCTTCTACCACGTCCTCGGGACGAGCCGGCCCGAGCGCCAGCTCCCGGCCTGGCGCGCCCACCGCGTCGCGCTCGAGCGCGCCATCGCCTACTGGCCCACGCCGGTGCGCCGCCTGAGCAGCCCGACGCGGTGCCGGCATGGCTCTTCACACCGCACGGCCCTGCGCCCGGCGGCGGCCGGCCGGTGGTCGTCATGCACAACCTGCTCACCGCACCGCTCTCCGACGTGTTCATGACGGGAGTCACCGATGCCGTCGAGCGGGGCTGGGCCGCCGTCGCCTTCGAGGGCCCGGGCCAGGGCCAGGCCTGGTTCGAGGACGGGGTGGGGCCGACTGACGACTGGGCGGGCGTGGCGAGCCGGCTGACCGACCGGCTGCTCCGGGAGGAGGACATCGACCGCACCCGGCTGGTGGCGATGGGCATCGGGGACGGCGGCTACCTGGCGGCGCGGGCCGCCGCCGCGGACCACCGCACCGCGGCGCTGGTGTGCGACCCGGCGTGGTGCGGCCGATCGTGGCCGCGCTCGGGCAGCTGCCGAACACCTCCGGGTGCTGTGGCGCTCGGGCGGATGGGCGGACCCCGACGGCTTCGACCGCGCCGTCACCGACGCCGCTCACGACGACGCCGAGCTGTCCTTCGCCGTGGCCAAGCTCACCGAGCAGTGGCCGACCACGTCGCCGGCGGCGGTCCTCGGCCGCCTGGCCGGTTGGGACCTCGCCCCCCATGTGGAGGACATCGACTGCCCGACGTGGATCGCCGACCCCGACCAGGCGACGTCGTTCCCGGGCCAGTCGGCCGAATTGGCCCTGCTGCTGGGCGCCCGGGCCAGGCTGGCACCCTTCACCAGCGCCGAGGGAGCCGGCCTCGACTGCGAGATCGGCGCCCCGCGCCTGCGCAACCAGCGCGTGTATGACTGGTTGGAAGACCTGCTGGGACCGGCGGAACCCGGCCCCGTACCACCGAACTGATGGAGGCCCCATGACCGGACCCGTCGGCTGGCTCCGTGCCGTCGTCATCGACGCCGAGGACCCCGAGCAGCTCTCGGCCTTCTGGCAGGCCGTCCTGGGCGTCGGCGTCTTCGAGGTCGAGCAGGACTGGATCCAGCTCGAGCGCGACCGTGGCGGGGTCTACCTCGCCTTCCAGCCGCTGCCGGCGGGCGGGACCCCGGGCGCGGCGCGCCTGCGGCCCGACATCGAGGTGGAGGATATGGATGCGGCGCAAGGTCAGATCGAGGAGCTCGGCGGCCGGCTCGTGGCGGTGATCCAGGAGCCCGACGGCGACTCGCACCGGCGCATGGCCGACCCGGAGGGCAACGAGTTCACCATCCTGCTGCCGTTGCACTGATGCAGCGCGAGGAGCTCGAGGCCGCCGCGTGGCGCGTGCTCGCCCGGCGGCCGCGACCACGACGTGACCCCGGGCTCTTCACCTCGGGCGTGCTCTTCGGGCAGCCGGGGCTCTACCCGACGGGCCGCCGATGGCACCCGCGGCGGGACCGAGGCCCGACGAGGCCACCCTGCGCGCCGAGTTGGCCTCCTTCACGGCGGCCGGCGGCGCCGATGCCGCCGTGCTCGACGAGCAGATGCGCGCGCTGGCCGACCGGTGCCCCGAGCCGCTGCCGCGGGCCGCGCTGGCGGTGCTGGCCACGACGGTGGCGGCGCCACTGGTGGCGGCCTTCCCCGCCCGCACGACGCCCGCACGGTGTCGGTCGGCGCCCCGTCCTCGCGGACGGGTCGTGGGCCCCGCCCTCGGGGGCGCCACCCCCGCGAGCGGGTGGTCAACGAGCGCTACCAGGCCGAGCACCCGGCGTCGGTGGCGCCCTCTCTGGCCCACGACCTGCTGTGGTCGCCCGACCTCGCGGTGCACGTGGCCGAGACACTGCTGCACGCGCTCAACGCCATGGTCCACCTTCAGCTCGTGGCCCGGGTCCCGGCCCTCGCGCACCGTGGGACCGAGCTGTGCCGGCGCCAGAACTCGCTCGCCATCACCCTGTGCAACTCGCGGCAGCCGGGCTCCGAGCGCATCGAGCTGGTTGCACCCGACGGCCCGGGCACCGTTCCCGGTGGGGACCCGGCGCTCGACAGCCCGGACTTCTGGTCCGTCCCGTTCGCCCCGCCGGGCGTCGCCGCCCCGTCCGAGGTGGTGCGCGCGCTGGCGGCCGAGGTCTTCGAGCCGCTCGTCGAAGAGGGCGAGTCCCCGTCGCCCTTCGTGTTCAGCGAGGACTGGGGCACGTGGTTCGGCGCCCGGCTCTCGTCGTCGTGGCTCCCGCCGGTCGACCAGCTGCGCGCCGCCCTGGCCATCGGCCTCGTCATGCCGGCCGACGCCGCCGACGCCGCCGGGCCCGCCGTGCTCGGCCGACCGGAGCTGGCCGACGCGGTCGCGGTCTGGGAGCGCGAGCCGGTCCGCCCGTAGCGGACCTAACCTCCGCTGCATGGCAGGGATCGGCCCGTTCTCCCGCCGACAGCGCGATCGGCACGACGATGAGCTTCCGCTCACCGCCGGTCCGGTCTCGAACGGTGAGTTCGTGCCGGCGGCGGCAGGCCCCACGGACCGGGCGGTCAACGAACTGATCCGGGCGTCCATCGACGAGTCGGCCCGGCGGCTCGGCATGGACCGTCGGCGCTTCCTCCAAGGTGCCGGGGCGGTCGCGGCGTCCCTGGCGGCGTTCGAGCTCGCCGGGTGCTCGTCGCCGCCGGCGTTGCATGGGCAAGCGGTGTCCCACCCCGGGGCCGGGGCGGACGGTTCAACGTGCCGCCGCCGGAGGACACTGCAGCCTGCCAACAGGCGCTCACCAGTTCGGACTTCATCTTCGACGTCCACACGCACCACGTGGTCCCGAGCGGTCCCTGGGCCCAGAACGCGCCGGAGACGGTCTCGCTCGTCCTCTCCATGCTCCCGCCGGGCTGCACCGACAGCCCGCAACTCGACTGCGTGGACCGGGCGACGTATCTGCACGACCTCTTCCTGGCCAGCGAGACGACGATGGCGATCCTGACCGACGTCCCCAATTCGGGTCCCTCCAACGCTCCGATACCGTTCCCCGAGGCCCTCAGCACACAGGAGATCACCGCGGGCCTCACGCACGGCGGCGCCAGTCGGATCCTGGTGGAGAACATCGTCGCCCCCAACGTGGGTCCGGTGGCTGCCACGCTCGACGAGATGTCGGGGGCGGTGGCGGCCGGTCCGCCCGTCGCGTTCAAGGTGTACACGGCCTGGAGCCCGAGCGGTCAGGGGTATTCGTTGGAGGATCCCGCCATCGGGCTCCCCACGGTCCAGCACGCGCACGACCTGGGCGTCAAGGTCTTCGTGGCCCACAAGGGCCTCCCGCTGGTGAATTTCGATCCGGCCTTCAACCACCCCGACGACATCGTGGCGGTGTCGCGCCAGTTCCCCGACATGCAATTCGTCGTGTACCACGCCGCGTGGGACCCGTCGCACGTCGAGGGCCCCTATGACCCGAACGCCACCATCGGCATCGACACCCTGCTCGCCGCACTCGATCGCCACGCGGTCCCGCCGAACGACAACGTGTGGGTCGACGTGGCCACGCTGTGGCGCCAGCTGCTCACCACGCCCGATCAGGCCGCCCACGCCATCGGGAAGCTGCTCAAGCGGGTGGGTGCGCAGAGGGTGATGTGGGGCACCGATGCCATCTGGTACGGGAGCCCCGAACCGCAGATCATGGCGATGAGATCGTTCCAGATCACCACCGAGTTCCAGGACGTCTACGGGTACCCGGCGCTCACCGACGCGGTGAAGGCGGGCCTCTTCGGCCTCAACGCGGCCCAGCTGTTCGGCGTCGACCCGACCGCCACGCGGTGCGGGCTGACGACGGATCCTCTGACCGCGAACATCCAAGAGAGCGCACAATTACGTGACGAGGGGGCCCTCCCGTCGGCGTGGCAGCCTCACGGGCCGACGACCCGCCGCCAGGTCCTCGACTGGCTCGCTTCGTCCGTCACGCCGTGGATGCCGTCCTGAGCGGAGGTTGAGCATCGTGGCTCGGAGTCCCTGGCGGCTGGGAAGGGACTCCACGGCCCCAGCACGCGCCGAGGCCTGCGCCGCCTCGATGATCCCGCCGTCAGCACGGCATCGTCGATGTCGACCGGCGGGGGCGCGCCGTCGAGGAGGAACGACGCCATGCCGGCGTAGAAGAGCCCGTACGCACCGGGCAGCGTGGGCACCGGCCGGCGCTCGGCCCCGACGACCACCTCGCCCCACGAGGACTCTGGCTCCTCGCCCCACCCGGGCTGCCGCGGGGACTGACCCTCAACGAGCAGGGCCTCCTGCACGTCCATGCCGCGCTTCACGTAGGCGGCGGCGTCCCCCAGTAGTCGGAAGCGTGGGCCGAGATCGGGCGCCACCGCGCTCATCCAGAGGTGGACCCGCGGGCCGCCGGGATACCCGAGCGCGACGAACACGTCGTCATCGACACGGCTGTCGGCCCGGCGCACGGCGATGTCGGCGTAGACGGACTCCGGTCCCCCGAAGAGCGCGACGGCCTGGTCGATGAGATGGGTCCCGAGGTCGTAGAGGATGCCGGTACCCGAGCCGGGCTCCGGGTCGTTCTTCCAGGCCCGCGGCGACACTTTGGGCTGCCAACGCTCGTAGCGCGACTCGAAGGTGTGCAGCGTGCCGAGGGCGTCGCGACCCAGGAGATCGACGACGGTACGGAAGTCCCCGTCCCAGCGCCGGTTCTGGAAGGGCACGACGGCGGTGCCGTTGGACCCGGCCAGGGCACGCAGCTGACGGGTCTCGGCACTGGTCGGGGTGACCGGCTTGTCGACCACCACCGGCCGGCCGCGCGAGAGCACCGCGGCGGCCACAGCGGCGTGCGAGGCGTTCGGCGTCGTCACCACCACGAGGTCGATGTTGTCCAGCCGGCCGAGGAGCGCCTCGACCTCCCGCTCGACGCGGACGCCGGGGTAGCGGGCCAGGACCGCCGCCCGCCGCTCCGGGTTGCCGGTGACCACCGACACCAGCTCCAGGCGTGGCTCCGCGTCAATGAAGGGGGCGTGGAACACGGAGCCGCCCATGCCGTAGCCGACGAGCGCGACCCGGGCGGAGGCTCGTGGGGGCTCATTCGGCTCGGGCCACCTTTCTGCCGCCCTCTAAGGGAATTCCTAGAAGGCGTGACGGAGGTACCCGGTCTCACCCGTTCCGGCCGCCCCGGAGGAGGGCCCTCAGCGGTGGGCGACCAGGGAGGCAAGGGTGAACACCCCGACCTGCGTGTAGGTGGAGGTGCCGAACGGCGTCGAGCTGGTGACCTTGAGGTCCTGTTGCACCCGCAGCGGGAGGCCGGTGCGGGTGCTGAACCAGACCTCGGAGCGCTCGGTGCCCGTCTGGGCGCCCGTGTCCTTCCGGAGGCGCAGGAAATGGGCGGCCGGGACGGGCGTGCCGCCGACCGACACCGTGCCGAGGCCGAGGAACTTGTACGGGCCGGCGCTCAGTGTCCGGCCCTTCACCGACGAGTTGGTGCCGGTGCACGCCGACTCCCACCGCTGGGCGACGGTGGCGTCGGTCGGCAGGGCCATGCTGCGGGGCGCGCAGGTGAACGAGCTCAGGTTGGTGAAGTTGAGCGGGCCGAGCGACCACAGCTGCCAGGACTGCCCGCCGGCCTCCCAGAGGTCGCCCGAGTGCAAGCAGTACTCCCAGGTCTGCCAGTGATGGGTGCTGTAGTCGATCCGGAAGACCCAGCAGTTCTGTCCCCGCAGTGTCACCGTGCCGGGCAGGGTGGGTCCCTCGGCCTGCGACAGCGGCGGCAGGGAGAGCTTCTCGGTGCCCGAGCCGGTGTAGTCGTAGACCCCCGGCGCCGGCCGATCCGCGCCGGGCACGCCGGCACCGCCCTTGCCCAACTCGGCCTCGGCCTGGCGCAGCGAGACGGGCCGGGCGTGACTCGACGCCAGCACGACCACGGCCGCCACCGAGGCCAGCAGGAGGAGGACCACGCCGAGGATCCACGGCCAGCGGCGGCGGTGTCGCTTGCCGGGGGCCGGCACCGCGGGCTCCGTCACTGGGGCGATGGTAGGTCGTCGGGGCGGAAACCCGACTACTCGGTCCGGAGCAGCAGCGCCGCCGGCGTGCGGGCCGCGATGCGCCCGGGGATGGCGGCAACGAGGTTGCCGAGCACGAGGGCGCCGACGCGCGATGGCCGCGATCACCGCTGCGGGCACCGTCGGGCTCGGCACGACGTAGATGGTATCGGCGAAGAGGTCCCACAGGAACCGGCCGAGCACGATCCCGAGCGGCACCCCGACGACGAGCCCGATCCCCACGGCGACGCTCGACTGCCAGGCCACGCTCGCCGCGAGCTGGCGACCCGTGAACCCGAGCGTCCGCAACATGGCCATCGAGCGGCGCCGGCGCCGGACGGAGGCGACGAGGGTGAGGGCGAGGGCGACCACCGCCCCCGCCGTCAGCCCGAGCCCGAGGAGCAGCGGCGTAGAGCCCATCGACCGGTAGTTGACGATCTCGGCCGGTCGCTGCGCGTCGAACACCATGCTCGGGTAATTGGTGGGCAGCGTCACCTCCGCCGCGATGCGCTGCAGACCCCGCAGTGCCGTCGCCGGGTCCACGCCGGGCTTGAGGCGCACGAAGATGGCGTTGGGGCCCGTCGGGGAGAGGTCGAACTGGTTGCGCACCGAGGCGGGGAGGAGCTGGTAGGGCACGACCGCCCCCGTCCCCATGGACGCGTGGCCCGTCACCCCGCCCACTCCCACCGCCGGCATGGTGGCCGTGCCGACGATCCGGAGGCGGTGCGGGGTTGTCGTGCCGTAGCGGACCGTGACGGTGTCCCCGACAACCTTGTGGATCTGGGCCAGCGTGCCCGGCCCCAGCACGATCTGGTCGGCACCCTCGAAGCCGTGACCGGTCAGCACCGGTGGTGCCACCGACGCGCCCGGCGAGGTGCCGAGGACCGGCACGGTGCGGCCGTCGACCTGCAGGTTGCCGAACCAGTAGCCTGACCACGCGGCCACGCTGGCGTCGTGGTCGAGCAGCCGCGCCGACTGCGCGGCGGGCACGTCGCCGGCGCCGCCGCCGGCCATCAGCGCGTAGTTCCAGTTCCAGCCGTAGAGGCGCGGGTGCGACACGAGGGAGTTGAGGCTGGTGCCGAACACGACGGTGGCGATGACGACGACGACGGTCAACGTGGCGCCGAGGATGGCGGAGCGCACCGGCACCGAGTCGGCCTCCGCACCGGGTTCGAGTGCGAAGCGGATGCCGGTGACGGCCGACACGGGCAGGCCCGCCGAGGCGGCCGTCCCGGCGACGCGGGACGCAGCACGGGGACGGCCGCGCCACAGCGCTGCGCGCTGCGGTGCCCGCTGCACGGCCAGCACGACGGCCACGGAGCCGAGGACGACGACGAGCACCGCCATGCCGGCGCCGAGCACGGTCCAGTCGAAGGCGACGCCGTCGGGGACGAAGGGGCGGACCGGGCCCAGCGGGGCCAGCGGCGACAGCGCCACGGCAACGAACCCGGCCAGCAGCGCACCCAGGACCACGGCCCCCATGATCCCGAGCAGCCCGTCGCCGGCGGTCATGGCCGGACTGGCGCCGAGGGCGCGCATGGTGCGCTCCTCCTGGTCCCAGAAGCCCAGCTGCCGCCCGATCACCTGGCCCGCGATCAGGAGCGCGGCCAGCGCGGCGATGAGGCCGAACACCCCGAGGGCGATGGCCTCGGGCTTGATGGCGTTCTGGGCCTTGGTGACGTCGATGGAGGCGTCGTAGAAGTCGTAGGGGAGGACGGAGGGGATGACGCGCTCGATCTCCGCCTCGACGCGGGCCACGTCGCGGCTCCCGTGGTCGAGCTGGAGGTAGGTCAACGAGAAGTTCGAGCAGCAATGGAGCAGCTGGCGCGACAGGGCCGGGGTGAGGATGACCGTCACCGCGCTGTTGGCGTCGATGTCGTCCTGGACGACGGCGTTGTTGAGGACCACCGTCCCGACGAGGGTCAGGTTCCGACGGAGGGCCGGCTTCGGCGGTGCGCCGACTCCGGCGGCGCTGAATTGGGAGTCGGCGTAGGTGCCCCAGGGGACGGTCTGCCCGACGTGGAGGCCCAGCGCACGCTCGGCGCCCTCGGTCATCATGATCTCGTCGGCCCGGTTGGGGTCCGCCATGCGCCCCTGCACGACGGTGACCCGGTCCTGGTCGAAGTAGAGCCCGCCGACGCTCCCCTCGACGTCCATATTGGCGTTCTGCCCCGCCTTGGTCGGCTGCCCGTCCCGGGCGAGCGGCACGCTGTCCATGTCGGCGAAGCTCGCGGCGCGCCGCACGTGGGGCAGGCGGGCGATCTTGGCCACGAGGGCGCCGTCGTAGCCGGTGGTGTACCCGAGGGCGGGGTCCCAGATGGCGGTGCCGAGGCTGAGGTTGGACGGGTTGGTGCTGGCCAGGAAGGTCGGGAACGACGACTCGGTCCGGCGGGCCGCGGCCAGCGCCCCCATGGCCAGGCCGCCGATCAGGCCGACCAGGAGCACGAGGGACAGGTACGCACTCCAGCGGCGCCCGAAGGTGGCGCGGAAGCGGTAGCGGGCGACCCGGAGGGCACCGCGGTTCACGGGTCTGCGCCGCCGTGTCCGTGAAGCCTGAGCGTCGCCGTACATCGCATCCGTGCCCTCTGCCTCGTCGGTGGCAGTCTGCCCGAGGGCACGATCGGCGCCAAGGTGGTTAGCCGCCGGAGCGAGCGTCGTGCCACCACCACACCGGTGGGTGCCTGACGGTGCGCTGCGTCAGGCGAAGGCTCCCGACCGGGTGGCCAGCCCCTCGGGCACCCGGTCGGGCACGGTGGCCGTCGACGCTGCCCGAGCCCGGTTGGGATACACGGTCAGGGCCAACAGGACGAGCAGCGGGCCGGTGTTGGGATCGGTCCCGAGGCCGGTGAAGACGCCCCCGAACGCCTCCCCGAAGATCCAGTAGTCGAGCGCCAGCGCGGCTCCGGCGACCAGGAAGACGGTCGTGTGGCGGGAGACCAGCGGGCCCAGCCCGATCACGAAGGAGAGGACGCCGCAGACGATGGCGACCGAGCCCCCGCCGCTCCCGAAGGCGTGGGCGACGGACAGCTGCAGGTGGGACAGCCAGTTCGGCTCACCGGTGACGGACCCGCTGATGGCGCCCGAGATGGACCCGCCGGCCCGGTTCGCCGGCAGCAGCCACAGGATCCCCATGGCGCTCCACACGACGGCCCAGATGGCCTTGCCGCCCCGTTCCCCGAGCGGCCCCTCGGACGCGGCCGACCCCGACACCGCCGGACCGGCCGTCCGCGGCCACACCGCCAGGCCGATGGCGACGTAGAGCAGGGCCGCCCCGGGCGCCCCGGTGAGCGGCGACGCCATGCCGGTGAAGAGCATGCCGAAGCCCTCGCCGAGGGCCCAGACGCCCATTGCCCACACGAAGGAGAGGACGAGCGCGGGCCTCACGGTCTCGCGGATGAGCAGTCCGATCCCGATGAGGATCTGGATGCCGGCGAAGACGCTGTCGACGACGGCGGGCTGCACCGCGATCAGGTGTGCCATGTGGGTGATGGTGCTCGACACGATGTCCGGCTGGCCCTGGGCAACCGGCAGGATCACGCTGTCGGCGAAGTTCTTGCCGAACATCTGCGGTTGGAGCTGGAGCAGGCCGTCGATCAGCCAGATGATGCCGAGGCCGATCTGGATGGTCCGGGGGGACACCCGCCCCGATGCCGATGTCCGCCCGGTGCTCATGCCGTCCCCTCAATGATCGGGGCCAACTCGGCGCGGGTCAGGTCCGGCTGGAACTGGTGGGTGGCGGCCAGCGAGGGCTCCGTCCAGACGTGGAGCATGAAGTAGGTGTTCGTGTTGTGGACGCCCGAGGCGCACGTGCCGGCCGACGACGTCCGCCCGACGACCCGGCCACCGGAGAGGCACAGGTTGTCGTGGGCGTGCCACTGGGTCAGCGACCCGCCGACGTCAGGGCCGGGCGTGCAGGGCGCCGGGCCGAGATACATGGCGCCCATGAGCTTGGGCCCGTTCACCGTGTTGGCGTACATCAAGAAGGCGGGGTTCGACGGGTCGAACCCGTCGTTCTTGGCGATCTGCCAGTTGGCGTAGTGCACCATGTACCCGTTGGGATTGGTGGCCGGGGTGTACCCGGCTGCCGTGGCGGCGGAGAGGCTCGTGTACTTGGTCAGCGTGGCCTCGGTCTGCGCCACGAGCTGGTTGGCCGCCGCCTGCTGGGCCGCCGTCGGGGGACCCGAGGGCACCGGCGCCATCACCATGCCGTCCGACATGGTCGTCGCCCCCTTCACGTTGGAGCAGACGGTCGAGGTGGTCTGCGTCGCCCCGGTCGACGCGGACGACGAGGTCGAGCTCGGTGCGCCGCTCGACATGCCGGCCATGGAGCTCGAGCTGGACCCGGTTCCCGATGCGGAGGTGGTCGGCGTGCTCGAGCCGGCGTCCTTGGACGCCGCCGGGGCGGTCGGGGCCGGGTGGGAGGTCGCGTCGACCACCGAGGTGGCCGAGAACACGAGCACGGCGGCGACGCCCACCGTCGTGAGCGCGGCCCACCACATCCTGGCGGCCAGGCCCATGCTCGACCAGCGCTGCGTGACCCGTTGCGTGAGACGCTCCATTGCTCCTCCTCGGTACCTCTTCGCGCCAGCCTCAACCCCAGATGTCAGGGGCGGGCAAGCGGGTTGTGAGGGAAGTGTGAGCCCCCGTGTCAGCGACGCGTCGTGACCGGGAAGGTTCCTGACGGATCGTTCCGGGACACGAATGCCGAGGTCAGTTGTGCTGTGGCTCCCGCAACGCCGCATCGATGGAGTCGCCGAATGTCGGCCCTGTCGGGTCCAGCTGGAGCGTTGGCGGCCGCTGCCGCAGGCAGGTCTGGTCCCGGTGAAACGGCGATCCGATCCCGACCTCCGGCTTTGGCGCTGAGAAGAGCGGCATCCGCCAGTGAGACCACATGATCGAAATCTCCGGCCCGGTCGGATGACGCGAGGCCGAAGCTGACGGTGAACGCCGGGAGTCCGGCGATGACGATCCGATCGGCCATACGTTGCCGGACTCGTTCGAGCACCTGGCGCGCTTCGTCGACGGGACACTCCGGGAGGACGATGACGAACTCCTCCCCCCCGTAGCGGCCCGCGATGTCGACTGGGCGCAGGGAGTCCCGGAGGACTTGCGCGAAGGTCCGCAGAGCGCGATCGCCGGCGGCGTGTCCGAAGACGTCGTTCAATTCCTTGAAGTGGTCGAGGTCGCCGTAGGCCACGGAATACGGCATGCCCGTGTCGTGAAGCTTCCGGACCGCTGTCTCCAGACTCCTCCGGGTCATGAGCCCCGTGAGGGAGTCACTGTTTGCCTGAGTCTGGGAGACCTCGAAGGCGCGCAGCATCGCCAATCGCTCACTTGCCCTTCGTGCCACCACCTCGACGTTGCGCTGTACCGCGTCGGAGGGCGGCGAACCGTCGTCGGTGGTCACATGGAAGACCCCCATTGAGTTGCCGCTGATGCTCATCGGAACGCACAACGCGGAGCAACCACGGCCTCGGAGGTTGGGACAGGCATCGAGCGCCGTGCTCAAGGGGAACACCATGGTCCGTGCTCTCGATGCGGCTGGGCAATCGTCGGGGGACATGACCCCGCAACCGGCGTCGTCCGCTTGAGCGGTACTGACGAGCACCTGTCGAAAGTGAGCGGTGCTGGAATCGGCCAGGAGCAGCTCGGATCGCATGCCCGGAGCGGCCTGGCTCAGAGCCTCTGCCACCAGATCGAAGACGGACGCCTCCGCTTTCGACATCTCCAATGCGGTTTGCAGGGTCGCCTCGAACGCGATTCTCCGGGCGAGGTCGGACTGAACGGCCTCACGACGGGACTGCTCACGCTCCACCCGCAGCGCGTGTCGAGCGAGGACCGTCGTCACAATGGCAAAGACGGCCCCGCCGATGGCAAGGGACCACACAAGGTCCACCCGGGCACTGTTGGCTGCCGCTCGTGCCTGGTCGGCCGTCGTGTTCAGACGATCGTCGATGGTCGCCTGCAGGGAGGCGAGGGTTGCATCGAGTCTCGCTTCGGCCGACTTCTCCACGGCAGCCAAATGCGCGGTATTTGCTGTCTGCGGTTCGCCGGCCAGGAAGGCACCCAGACTCGACTGCGCGGCGACGAAGGCCGTCATCTGGCCGGCCAGACGAGGAGCGAGGCCGGCATTGCCCGGCAACGCGAGGAGGTGCTGAAGGGTGAGGTAGGCCTTGTTCATGGCGAGGGAATCGCTCACCGCTCCGGTCACGAGAGTGGTGGCCGGAGCGGAGTTGTTGAAAGCCTCGGCGGCCAGTACCTGGAACGCGTTCTCCGATGCTCGGATCTGCCTCACGGGGGGCAGGAGCACGAGATAGCGGCCTGTGAGCTGGGCATTCAGCGTTTCGGCTCGGGACGAGTTGACCACCCCGAGGAGTCCCCCGGCGAGGGCGACCAGGGTCAGCACGACCCCCAAGAGGACGATGGCCCGGTGGGGCGAATACCAGCGCCAGGGGTCCCGGTCGCTCGGTTTCGACCCATTGCTCACGGCAGTACATATCGGCACGTTCGCGCCTCTTCATAAATTGTGAACAGGTTGTGCCGACGCCCACTTGCATTTCCTCCCGGGGCCTCCGTTCAGGCACGATTCTCGGCCCGGGTGCGATGATGCCCCGAGAGAGAAGAAGCGGGTTCGCGATATGGGGGCGGGCCCGACCTTGGAACGGAGAGCCTGTGACTGCAACGGACGAGACGACACCGACCATCGCCGACGTCGATCGGCTCGTGGCCTGGATGGACGCCGAGGGGCTCGGCACCGGGGCGCCGCTCGAGCACGGCTACATCTCGGGGGGCAGCCAGAACGAGATCTACGAGCTACGCCGGGGCGACCTCCACTGCGCCATGCGGATCCCGCCGCCCACGGCGCCCGCGGAGCGGGACGCCGGCATCGTGCGCGAGTGGAGGATCATCGAGGCGCTGACCGGCACGGACGTGCCGCACACCGAGGCGATCGCCGTCTGCACGGACCCGGCGGTGCTGGGCCGGACCTTCTACCTGATGGGCTTCGTCGACGGGTGGTCCCCGATGGGGATGGAGCGCGGCATCTGGCCCGCCCCCTTCGACACCGACCTCGAAGCGCGCCAGGGGCTGGCCTACCAGCTGGTGGAGGGCATCGCCCTGCTGTCCAAGGTCGACTGGAAGGCCAAGGGGCTCGAGGACCTCGGGCGCCCCGACGGCTTCCACGAGCGCCAGGTGGACCGCTGGACCGCGTTCTTCGAGCGCATCAAGGGACGCGAGCTGCCGGGCTTCGACGAGGCTTCGGCCTGGCTGCGGGCCCACAAGCCGCTCGACTACATCCCGGGCATCATGCACGGCGACTACCAGTTCGCCAACGTGATGTTCAAGGACGGCGCGCCGGCGCGTCTGGCCGCCATCGTCGACTGGGAGATGGGGACCGTGGGCGACCCCAAGCTGGACCTGGGCTGGGTCGTGCACACCTGGCCCGAGGACACCAGCGGCGGCGAGGGGAGCGTCGGCGGCTACGTCGACATGACCGGCATGCCGTCGAGGGCCGAGGTGCTCGAGCACTACTCCAAGCAGTCGGGCCGCCAGGTCGACGACATCGACTACTACTGCGTGCTGGCCAAGTGGAAGCTGGCCATCGTCCTCGAGCAGGGCTACCAGCGTGCCGGCGCCGACCCCAAGCTGCAGGGCTTCGGCCCGGTCGTGCTCGACCTCATGGCCGCCGCCGGCGAGCTGGCCGAATCGAGCGACTACAAGGGATGAGGCCGCCGGGGGAGCTGTTCGATCTCTCCGGCAAGGTCGCCGTCGTCACCGGCGGGAGCCGGGGCATCGGGCGGGCCGTGGCCGAGGGCCTCGCCACCGCGGGCGCCGACGTCGTCATCGCCAGCCGCAAGCTGGAGAACTGTCAGAAGGCGGCGACCGAGATCGCGGCGGCGACCGGACGCCGCACGCTGCCCGCCGCCTGCCACGTCGGCCAGTGGGAGGACTGCGACCGGCTGGTCGACACCGTGTACGAGGAGTTCGGGCGCTGCGACGTGCTGGTGAACAACGCCGGCATGTCGCCGCTCTACGACGGCCTCCCCTCGGTCACCGAGGCGCTCTACGACAAGGTGCACGCCGTCAACGCCCGCGGGCCGTTCCGCCTGAGCGCGCTGGTCGGGTCGCGCATGGCCGAGGGCGACGGCGGCTCCATCATCAACGTCACGACGGCCGGGTCGCTGCGCCCCGGCGCCGACGACCTGCCCTACGCCATGGCCAAGGCCGGCCTGAACGCCCTGACCCTCGGTCTGGCCGGCGCGTGGGCGCCCAAGGTGCGGGCCAACCTCGTGCTGCCCGGTGCCTTCGACACCGACATCACCAAGGCCTGGGGCCCGGACATGAAGGCCCACGCCGGCCGGCTCAACCCGATGCAGCGCATCGGGCGGCCCGAGGACATGGTCGGCGTCTGCGTCTTCCTGGCCAGCGATGCCGCCGGCTACGTCAACGGGGCCCAGGTCCTGGTTGACGGGGGGCTCTTCCGCTCGCTCTGACATGAGGTCCGCCAGGCGTCGACGACGCCCGGGCCGAAGGCGGCCAGCTCCGAGGCCACGCACGACGACGTGACCCCCCCAGAGGCGAGCACGTTCACGAACCGCGGTGCGAAGATGCCCCCATGACAGAGAAGAAGAGGGTCGTCGTCTGGGGGACGGGGTTCGTGGGGAAGATGGTCATCCCCGAGGTGCTGCGCCACCCGAACTTCGAGCTGGTCGGTGTCGGCGTCAACGACAAGGACAAGGTCGGCCGCGACGTGGGGGAGATCTGTGGCATCGGGCCCACCGGGCTCACCGCCACCGACGACCTGAGTGCGCTCGTCGCCCTGCGGCCCGATGCGCTGGTGCACTACGGCCCCACGGCAGGACTGGCCGACGCCAACATCCGGGACATGGGCGCCTTTCTCCGGGCCGGCATCGACGTGTGCTCCACGGCGATGACGCCGTGGGTCTGGCCGCACATGCGGCAGAACCCGCCCTCGTGGATCGACCCGATCACCGAGGCGTGCGCGGAGGGCGGCGCCACCTGCTTCACCACCGGCATCGACCCGGGCTTCGCCAACGACCTCTTCCCCATGACCCTGATGGGCCTGTGCGCCGAGGTGAAGAAGGTGAAAGCGCTCGAGATCCTCGACTACCTCAACTACACGGGTGCCTACGAGGACGAGATGGGCATCGGGCGCCCGCCCGAGTTCACGCCGCTCCTCGAGCACACCGACATTTTGGTCATGTCGTGGGGCGGCACCGTGCCGATGATGGCCCACGCCGTCGGAGTGGAGCTCGACGAGATCACCACCACCTGGGAGAAGTGGGTCACCGACGCTCCCATCACCACTGCCAAGGGGGTCATCAACCCGGGGGAGGTGGCCGCCATCCACTTCACCATCGACGGCATGTACAAGGGCGAGCCCCGCATCTGCCTCGAGCACATCAACCGGGTCGGCACCGACGCCGCGCCGGACTGGCCGCGGGGCACCCAGGACGACGTCTACCGGGTCGAGATCGAGGGGACGCCGTCGATCACCCAGGAGACGGCGTTCCGTTTCACCGACGGCAGCGGGCGCGACGCCGCCGCGGCCGGCTGCCTGGCCACGGGGCTGCGCGCCCTCAACGCGGTGCCGGCCGTCAACGACCTCCCCGCCGGGTGGGCCACCGCCCTGGATCTGCCGCTCATCCCGGGGGCGGGCACTATCCGCTGACGGCGCGTGCGCGGGGCGCCCGGCGCCGTGGCGGTTTCCTTCCACGGTTGGTCTGTTTCTGACAGAGTGCAGGACTTAGAACCACGGAGGGGCTCACGTCGGACGGCGCCAGGACGGCCGTGACGACGAGAGCAGGGACGGGGGTCCGATGAAACTTGGCCAACGAACGAGGATCCGCGTGCGGCGCGGAGCGCTGGCGCTCACGGTTGCGGTGGTCATGGCAGGAGCAGCGTCACCGCACGCCGGCACCGATGCCGGGGCCGCCAGTGGGCCGGGCGCTCAGAGTTGGTACGTCGACTGCTCGGCTGCCGCCAACGGCGACGGAAGCATCGCCAGCCCGTTCAACAGCGTCGACGCCGCGAACCTGCTCACGCTCGGACCCGGCGCACAGTTGCTGTTTCGCCGTGGTGCGAACTGTACCGGGATGCTCGTACCGAAGGGGAGCGGGGTGCCAGGGAATCCGATCGTGATCGGTGCCTACGGGTTCCCCGTGAGCCAGCGAGCGACGATCGACGGGGCGGCGAACACCGCTGCCGTGTGGTTGGCGGACGTGTCCTATGTCACCGTGGAAGACCTCGAGCTGACCAACCCTGGCGACTCGACCGCACTACACCGCGGCGTCTACTTCACCTCGAATGCGGCGCCGGTCAGCGGCATCACCATTCGCAACCTGCTGGTCCAGGACGTCGACAGCTTGAACTCGTTCGACGGCGGGAAGACGGGCGGCGGTATCGTCGGCCAGGCCCTCAGTGCGACCGGGCGCTTCTCGAACGTGCTCATCGAGAACAATCAGGTTCATAACGTCTCGCGACAGGGCATCACCGTCTACGGCACGACGTCGGGCACACGACCTCCGGCAACGAGCCCGTGGCCGCAGGCGACGACCGGACTCGTCATCAGCGGCAACTCCGTCTCCCAGGTCCAAGGTGATGGCATCGTCCCTCTGGGCACCGATGGTGCAGTCGTGGAAGACAACATCGTCCAGCAAGGCAACCTTGCCGGGTACAACGTCTTCAGCGCGCATCCGAATTGCGCCGCTGGCATCTGGGCCTGGGATGCCAACAACACGCTCATTCAGCACAACGAAGTCAGCGACATGAATTTCGGGCCGAGCACCACGCCAGGCGCGCTCAACGGATGCGACGGCGAAGGTTTCGATCTGGACTACAACCAGGACGGCACCATCATTCAGTACAACTACTCCCACGACAATGCGGGAGGCTTCGTTCTCCTTTGCACCGACCAAGCGCCGCACCGCGCTGTTGTCCGCTACAACCTCAGCGTGGATGACTATTCCACCTTCAGCCCGGCTCCCTGCGCGCTCAACTTCAACCCCGCCGTCAGCAACCTCGACGGCGTGCAGATGTACAACAACACCATCGTGGCCGCCACGCCGCGCGTCACGGTCGAGCTCAATGAGTCCCTCGTCCCAGATGTCCTCCCGTTCTACGGGAGTTTCGTGTTTCAGAACAATCTCGTGGTTGCGACCTCCACCGACGCTGCGAACCACGTCTTTGCCTGTGGGAGTGCGTGCACCAACAACCTGTTCTTCGACATGCCGACTCCTCCCACGGCGACCGACTCCGTGACAGCAGATCCGCTCTTCCTCTACCCGACGTTCCGGGGCTCTGGCATGTGGGCAGCTCTCGCCTTTCTGCTTCGCCCGAGCTCACCGGCCATCGGCGCTGGTGTCGCCATTCCTGCCGGCTTCCCCTCGCCGGCCACGCACGACTTCTTTGGAGCCCCCATCTCCAGTCCGCCCACCATCGGATTCTCGGGGGGTCCGCTGCGGTAGGGATCGCCGAGAAGGGGCACGCGGAGGGTGTGGCGCTCTGACGGTTCGCCTGCTGCGACGCCGCCGCGGGGGGTTGCCTGGCCACGGGGCTGCTGCGCGTCCTCAACGCGGCGCCGGCGGTCAACGACCTGCCCGCCGTGTGGGCCACCGTCCTTGGACCGGCCGCTCATCCCGGGGGCGGGGACGATCCGCCAGGACGCCACCCGATCCCCGACGCCGAGCTGGGGACGCCGCGCTACGGTCGCCCGGCGTGCACGCCTGGCAGGTCCATGGACACGGCCCACCCACCGAGGTGCTCCGGCGCGTCGTGGTCGACGAGCCGGTGCCGGGCCCGGGTGAGCTGCGGCTGCGCGTGCGGTGCGCGGGGATCGGGCTCCCGGACGCGCTCATGTGCCGCGGTGCGTACGCGTTCTCCCCGACGCCCCCGTTCATCCCTGGCCAAGAGGTGTGCGGCACGGTCGACGCGGTCGGATCGGGCGTGGAGCTGCCCCTCGGCACGCGCCTGATGGCGGTGACGAACTTCTTTGACGGTCGCGGCGGGTTCGCCGAAGCAACGATCGCGCGGTCGGAGAGCGCCTTCCGCGTGCCCGACGCCATGCGCGACGAAGATGCCGCCGCGTTCCGGATCGGTTACTCGACGGCCTACATCGGACTCGTGCGGCGGGGCGCGCTGCAGGCCGGCGAGTGGCTGCTCGTGCTCGGGGCTGCGGGTGGCTCGGGCCTCGCCGCGCTGGCGCTCGGGGCGGCGCTCGGGGCGCGGGTCATCGCGGTCGTGGCGGGGGAGGCGAAGCGGGAGCTGTGCGCACGGTCGGGCGCGTACGTCGTCATCGATCGCACCGTGAGCTCGGTGCCCGACGCGGTGATGGACGTGACAGGGGGCGACGGGGTTGACGTCGTCTACGACCCTGTCGGTGGTGCCTTCGCCGGGTCGACGGCGCGGTGCCTGGCGACTGGCGGACGACTTCTCGCCGTTGGGTTCGCCAGCGGGACATGGGTCGACGCCGACATATCGGAGTTCGTCCGGCGCAACGCAGCCATCGTCGGTGTCTACGCCGGCGGTCAGACGCGTGCCGAGGCCGAAGCCGATCACGAGTCGTTGCTCGCTCTCGAGGCCGAGGGCCGTCTCGGCGGCGTCGCGGGGGTGGTTCCCTTCGACGGGTTGACCGACGCGCTCGGTGCCGTTGACCGGGCGGAGGCCGTCGGCAAGCTGGTCCTCAGGGTCGCTGAGGTCGACACCTGACGCGATGAGTCGGAGCGCCGCGGGGTCGTCCGGACCGGCCACGGCGGTACTCCTGCAGCTCGCGGCGGGAACGTCCTACGTCAGACCCCGAGCAGGTCCAGCGCCTCGGCGAGTTCGGGGCTCGAGGAATTGGGTGGGAACCGCTCGAGCACGGCCCGGATCCGGTGACTCCAGTCCGGCGGGCGGACGTCGTGGGGAAGCCGGGCCAGGTCGTTGGCCGCCCGCAGCGCGAGGACGAGTGACCCTTGGGCCAGGCCGATCTCCATGGCGGCGACCAGATCCTCGACCACCTCGTCCATCCGGTCGGGGTGGGCGGCGGTCATGATCTCGGCGCGCAGGCGCAGCAGGTCCGGTTGGTGGACCAGCTCCCCTGACGTGGCGGTCCGGTCCATGGCTTCGTCGAGTGCACGGAGCGCCGGGTCGGCGTCGCCGCGGAAGTGGTGGTTCTGGGCGACGATGCCCAGGTACGTCGGGCGGAACGCCCCGTGGCCGACGAGGTCCATCCCCACTCCGTACTGCTCGAGCTCTGTCACGTCACAGGGCCGGTCGAGCTCGGGGATCAGGACGTACTGCCGGCCGAGCAGCTGGAAGTAGTCGAATCGGCACTGTTCCGCGATCTCGATCGTGCGCCGCCCGAACTGGCGGGCCTCATCCCGGTTGCCCGTGATCATCCGGATCCAGGCCAGATAGACGGAGACGAAGGCCGCACTGAACGGTCCGGACGGGAAGTCGAGCTGCTCCGCGGTGGCGATGGCCCGCCGCTCCCAACGCGCGCTCTCCTCCGTGCTGCCCCGCAGCGCGGCGACGCAAGCGAGCGCGACCGCCGTGACGGGCACGGGGTCGTGCGGGAGGGGCCAGAACGGGGAGGCGGCCGCATCGACCGACCGCGCCCGGTACCCCTCCCACGCGTCGACGAGCCAACGGTGGGCCTCGTCGAGCTTGCCCTGGTAGAACGCGCCGTACCCCATGCACGACTTGATCTCCGGCGCGAACCAGGCGGTCGCCGGGTCGTCGAGCACGTCGGTCAGGGGCTCGAGCACGACGCTGGCGGCGTCGACAGAGCCGCGCACCAGTAGATAGCTCCAGATCCCGACCTGGGCCGGCATGATCTCGGGGCGGTCCGTGAGCCTCCGGCAGATCCCCTCGGCGATCGTGAAGTCCTCGAACACCTCGGGGTACCCGTACCCGAAGAGGGAGCTCGTGCTGACGGTGCGCTGCATCCGGATCATGAGATCCGTCAGGTCGCGCTCGTCGACTTCGGGCAACGTTGCCGCCAGCTCCAGTGCGCGGTCGAGCTGGTGGCGGGCCTCGGTGTGACTGGCCGCCGATTGCGCCGCCTGGGCCGCCACGATGTAGGCCGGGACGGACTGCGAGACGTCGCCCGCCAGGTCCCAGTGTTGGGCCACGACGGCGAGATCGCCCGGCGAGGCCGCGCCGGAGCCCAGCAGCTCCGCGATGCTGCGATGGGTCGCCTGGCGGGTGGGCAGCACCTGCGTCTCGTAGGCGGCGTCGCGCAGGAGGCCGTGCCGGAAGCGGTACCGCCCCAGCCGGATCTCGGCGACCGGCTCAATCAGCGCGGCGTCCTCGAGACGGTCCAACGCCTCGTCGACCGGCCGCCCGGCCAGTTGGCGCAGCGGTTCCACGTCGAACTCAACACCGAGCGTGGCGGCCAGCTGCGCGACGCGCAGGTCGATGCCGGGTGCCCGAAGGCGCGCCGTGAGGATCTCGTGGATGCGGGGAGGAAGCACCTCACCGGGATTCGCGGTGACGGCGCTGCGGGTCAGCTCCTGGAGGAAGAGGGGGATACCGGCGCCGCGCTCGATGATCAGGCGACGCTGCGTCGTGTCCAGCCCGTCGTCGGTCAGCGCGGCGACCAACCCTGCCGCCTGCTTCTCCTTGAGCGGTTCCAGCTCGATGTCGAGGACCGACGACGCCCACGGCGCCTCGAGCGGGAGCCGGCTCGTGATCAGGATCATCGTGCCGGGGACGCTCTCGGTGGCGAGGAGCCCCAACAGGTCGACGGTGGTCGGGTCAGCCCAGTGGAGGTCCTCGACCAGCACCAGGCTCGGCGTCGACGCCGCCGTGTGGGCGAGCCAGGTGACCAGGGTCCCGAGCGTCTGTTGGCGGAGAGCGAGTGCGTCCACCTCCGGGCGCGACCACCGTTCGTCGGTGGTGAGTCCGAGCAGTGGGGCCAGGAGCGGCAACGTGTCCCTCTCGAGGCCGGCGTCTTCCAGCCGGGCCTCCAAATCGGCGAGCCGCTCCTCCGGTGGCTGGTCCGGGTAGAACCCGAGCAGTTGCTCGAGCATGCGCCCGACGGGCCACAGCGCGACATTGCCGTGATAGGGCGAACAGTTGGCCTCGAGCACGGCACCGCCCTCGAGGTGCACGTGTGCCACGAGCTCCGCGGCCAGCGCCGACTTCCCGATGCCGGCCACCCCGCGAACGACGACCACCGCTTCCTCGGGGCGCCTGGCGCCCTCGGTGTCGTGGACGAGGCGTTTCCAGGTGAAACGCAGGAGACGGCTCTGACCCTCGCGACCGATCAGGGTCACCGACTCGGGCAGCCCCCGCCCCGATGGTGGGACGGCCAGGTTCGACCGCACCACGTGGTGCAGTTCCATCGGGCGGGCGATTCCTTTGAGCGAGCGCGTGCCGATCGGTTTGAGCTCGAAATGCGGTTCGACGAGCTGTCTGGTGGTGTCGCTGATCACCACGGTGCCGGGCTCAGCCTCACCCTGCAGGCGCGCCGCCACATTGGGGGCCGACCCCGTGATGGCGGAGCCGTCCATGCTTCCCGAAGCCAGGCCGGCAACCACGACGGTGCCCGAATGGACGCCGACGCGGATGGCGGGCTCAATCCCGTGGCGACGGGTCAGCTCAATGGATGCGTGCGCCATCCGTTCGACGATCCACAGGGCGGCCAGGACCGCGCGCCGCGCGTCGTCCTCGTGCGCGTTGGGGTAGCCGAAGCAGGCCACGACGCCGTCACCCTGGAACTGGAGCACGCGGCCGCCCAGCTCCTCGATGGTGTCCGCCGCCACCCGGCGGTAGAGGGCGAAGACGTCCTGAATGACCTCCGGCTCGGCCACCTCGGCCATGTCGGTCGACTGGACGATGTCGGCGAAGAGCAGGCTGACGAAAGCCCGCTGGCCTCCGTCCAGGGAACGTTCGAGCTTCGTCCGTTCGATCATGGCGGCGGCGCGCTGGTTCGGAGGATCGACGGCCAGCACGTCGTCAGCCAGTTCGACCACGTGGTCCCAGGCTCCGATGGTGGCCGCGGCGTCCATGGACGCCAGGAGCCGATCGATCAGGAGCGACAGGCGACCCTCCGCCGCCTCTGCCCGTCCGTCCTGCGCCGACGTCACCGCGTCCGCCCCGTCACGGATCACCTCGGAGTCGTTGAGCGGGCTCGTCGCCGTCGCCACCCTTCGTCATGCTGCCTCCTGCGTGTCGGGCAGCCCCCCCGTGGATCTGACCTGGGGAGGATAGCCCAGACCCGTCGCGCAACCCCAGTGACACAACGAGCCGACTGCGACGATGCGGCTGATGGAGAGTCGGCGCCATGGGCGGGATTCGAACCTCGAAGCGATGGAAGGGCTCGCCACCGGCCGGTAGTGACCTCTGCGCTCGCTCGTCGAGGACCTTGTCTGGTTTGGGCCTCTTAGGATCGCCTGATGCCGACCGGCGAACGCGGGCAGCCTGGAGCGCGGGGTGGTGACTCGTCTCCATCTGTCCCCCCGCCCGCTCCGTTCCGGCCCGGATCGGTCTCCATCCGGCTGTACCCGCACAACGAGCTGCCCGCCGACGCCATCGTCAGCGAGCTCTGCGCGCAAGCGGGTCTCGCCCTCGACAGCGGCTTCGACGGGGTCATGACGAGCGAGCACCACGGTGGCTTCGCCGGCTACATGGCGCAGCCCCTGCAGATGGCCTCCTTCGTCTTGGCCACCCACGCCACGGGTTGGGCCGCCGCGGCGCCGCTCTTGCTGCCACTGAGGTCCACGGCGCTCGTCGCCGAGGAGGTCGCGTGGCTCCAGGCTCGTCATGGCGGTCGGGTCGGACTGGGCGTGGCCGCCGGCGCCCTGCCGCTGGACTTCGCGGCGGCCGGCATCAGCCAGGCCGGTGCCGTCGATCGCTTCAAGACCGAGCTCCCTCGGCTGGTGGCGATGCTCCGCGGTGAGGAGCTGGGGGAGCTCGACGCGGACCCGGCGCTGCGCGCCTGCCGAGCAGCTCCGGTCCCCGTGCTCAGCGCGGCCGTGTCGGTCGCCGCCGCCGGGCGCGCCGCCCGGTGCGGAGCGGGGATCCTCATGGAGGGGATGTCCGCGCCGGCGAGACTGGCCCGCCTGACCCAGGCCTTCGAGGAGGCCGGGGGGACGGGCTCCAAGGTGCTGATCCGTCGGGTGTGGCTGGGCCGCGTGCAGTCCGGGCTCGTCGAGAGCCAGCGGGCGGTCTACGAGAGCTACGCCGCGGGCGCGACGCCCTTCGGTGAGGACCAGACGATCGCGTGCGAGGAGCCACGGGAGATGGCGGAGCGGCTCGCAGCCACCACGAGGGAGGTCGGCGCCGATGCCCTCAACCTCCGGGTGCAGCTTCCCGGCATGTCGCCCGAGGAGGTGCGGGAGCAGATCACCCAGATCGGGTCCGGCGTCGTTCGGTCTCTGAAGGAGATCTGGCCCTCGCCGGGACGGGGAGCCCGGTGACTACCGGATCGGCGTCCAGCCACTCGAGAGGTGGTTCCCACCGTCGACGTCCAAGGTGATCCCGGTGATCTGCCGTGCGTCGTCGGAGAGCAGGAAGCACACTGCGGCCGCGATGTCCTCGGCTTCGGTCAGCCGGCCCAAGGGGAGATTCGAGCCGGCGGCCGCACCCGCGTCGGATTTCCAGATCGACCGGGTGGCCGTCGTTCGCACCAGTCCGGGGCTCACTGCGTTGACCCGGACCCCGCGCGGGGCCAGATCGGCGGCAATGGTCCGCGTCATGGCGTTCAGCGCCGCCTTGGCCGACGCGTAGGCCACCATGGCCGACGTGGTCTTGCGCGGCGAGCCGCTCGAGATGGTGATGACCGAGCCACCGTTGGCACCCAGGCCTCGGGCGAGCGCGGCACGAATGAGTGCGACGCTCGGCCAGGTGTTGAGCCGGATCGTCTCGAGGAGCTGCGCCTCACTGATCGCGTCGAAGGACAGGGGGTAGGGGGCGCCGCCCACCGTGCTGACGATCAGGTCGATGCGGCCGAACGCCTCCAAGGCGCAGTCCGTGAGCACTGCCACGCCCGCTTCGGTGTCCATCGACCCGACCACTCCGACGACCTCGAATCCCTCGGCGCGCAAGGCAGCTTCGGTCGACGCGACCCGGTCCTCGTCGCGGCCGTTGACGACCACCGACGCTCCCTCCCGCGCCAGCCGGAAGGCGCAGGATCGGCCGATGCTCGGGTCAGCGGTCGATCCGGTGACGACGGCCACCCGGCCGGAGAACCGTTGCGCTCCATCAGAGAAGGTCGCGTCATTGCGGTTCTTCATGATGCGGTCGGCTGGTCCCATCCGCTCATCTTGTCCCACGACATCAATCGTGTGCCCGTGCCGCTCACCGCGCTCGTCCCCGGGTCGGCGGGATCCGCCCGGCGCGGCTCGTCGTGTCTACACGGATCGAAGCACCCAGATGCGGGCGGTACAAGGCTCGCTGAGTTGCCACTCCAAGCCCTCCCCCATGAGCGCCGCTCCTTGGCGACGCTCCACGTCGTCCCCGGACGGTTCGGGTCCGGCGGCCAGATCGACGGCGGCGACCTCGTAGATCCGGTCCGGGTCGAGCCCACCCGGGCGCAGCGGTCCCGCGTCGTCTGCAGCTGCGGCGAGTTGGTAGCCGAAGACGACCGCCCGTTGGCCGTCGGCGGCGACGTAGGCGAGGGCGGCGCGCTCACCCGGTGGGACCAACCGCCACAGGTCACCCAGTTGGACGAGGGGCCGGATGTCGCGGTACAGCTCCACTGCCCGCCGGCAGACGCTCCGCTCGTCGTCGGTGAGGTTCGCAAGATCGAGGTCGAACCCGAACCGCGCGCTCATCGCCACGGCGCACCCGAAAGCCACCGGCCGGTCCCCCTCCCGGGTCGCGTGGGCGGCGACCACGTTGGCGGGCAGGAAGTGTGACGCAGCCCACTGCATCCGCACCCGGTCGACCGGATCGGTGTTGTCCGAGAGCCAGACCTCGTGGAACCAGCGCAGCGACCCGAGGTCCACCCGCCCACCTCCCGAGGCGCATAGCATCAGGGTCTGCTCGGGGTGGCGCTCCGCCACGCTCTCCATCAGGCGCCAGGTGGCTCGGGTGTGGTCGACCCAGTAGTTGGCCTGCCGGTCGGCGCCCAGGGTGGGGGACCCGGGATCGGTCAGGGGGCGGTTGGCGTCCCACTTGATGTAGCTGATGCCCGGGTTCTCGACCAGGACGCCGTCCACGACGCCGTACACGAAGTCGGCGACGTCGGGCTGCAGGACATCGAGGACGAGCTGGTGCCGCCACCGGCGTGGGTGTCGCGTCGGCTGGCCCACCACCCAGTCCGGATGCTCGGCGTAGAGGGTGGAGTCCGGGTTGACCATCTCGGGTTCCACCCACAGCCCGAACCGGACACCGCGCTCGTCCGCTCGCGCCACGAGGGGACCGAGACCGCCGGGCAGTTTGGCCTCGTCGACCTGCCAGTCGCCCAGGCCCGCCGTGTCGTCGTCGCGGGGGTGGGTGTCGCCGAACCAGCCGTCGTCGAGCAGGAAGAGCTCCGCACCGAGGTCCGCCGTGTGGTCGATCAGCCCCCGGAGCCGGTCCGTGTCGAACGAGAACGAAGTGGCCTCCCAGTTGTTGACCACGATCGGCCGCAGCGCGTCGCCGTCGCGTGTGGCGTGCTGGCGTACCCACCGGTGGAGGCGGCGGCTCAGGGGGCCCGCGCCCTCGGTCGACCAGATCCAGATCTGCTCGGCGGTGACGAAGGTGGCGCCGGGGTCGAGCACGTACTCGGCGGCCGCCGGGTTGTGCCCGCACCAGACCCGGACCGTGGGGGAGGTCGTCCGCTCGAAGGCGAAGCGGGTGTTGCCACCCCAGGCGAGCGCGCCGGCGAGGACGGCACCACTCGACTCCGCGGGCGACCCGTCGGGGGCGAGCAGGAAGAAGGGGCAGGACCGCAGGTGGGGCTGCACGCCGCCGCGCGAGTCGACGACCTTGGTCCCGGGTGTGAGCGCCTCGGTGGTCGTGGTCCACTCGGCGGCCCAGTCACCCCCGCCGAAGTGGGTCAGGTGGGGTGAGGCGGCAGCGAGCAGGGGCGAGGCGGCGGCGAGCTCGTGGAGGGTGACCGCCCCGGGCTGAAGGTTGGTGACGCTCACCCATTGGCGCAGCACGCCGTGGTCCTCGGCGTGGAAGCACAGCGTGACCCCGAGCGGACAGTCGGGGTCGACGAGAAGGATGTCGGTCTCGGGGCCGACCACGCGGACGTCCTGCACCTTCAGCCGGGTGGTCGTGGTGCCGTCGCCGTGCGTGACCCGCAGCGAGGGGGCGCGGGTTGGTTCCTCGTCGTAAGCGGGATAGGCCGGGGGGTACAGCTCCGCTGGGATCCTGGCCGGCAGCCGCGCCATATGGGCGTCGATGTCGGGCCCGAAGCCCGCCTGGCGTAGCCGGCCTTGGTCGTCAACGAGGAAGCCGTAGCCGGCACCCTCGGACGACACGACGATGCTGTTCACCCGACCACCATTGCAGAGTGCCGGCAATGCACCAAGCGCCGCCGGCGGGGACGGCTCCCCGCTCCCGTGTCAACTGCACTGTCGGGTGATGTCGACAGAACCGGCGTGAATCGTACGGCCGGTGAGACTTCACCCGGTGGTTGCAATGTGCGGGGTGCTTCCAATGTGCGGGTCAGTCGACGATGATTGACGACCAGACCACCCACACAGAGTTCGAGCCAGAAGGGACACCATCATGAAGGGACTTGACGGTCGCCATCGCGACAAGGACGGGCGCATCGAGAAGAAGCACGGGAACACGAAGATCAAGAACCTCAAGGACCAGTACCCCGAGCTGAAGAACTTCCAGAACGAAGACACGCTGGGGCAGGTTCGCGATCGGTATGGTGCCGACAGCCTGGACGACCTCATCCGGATCCTGCGAAGGAAGTAGCACCCCTCGCCCGTCACGGTGGGCGGTCCACGCTCGTCGTGTGTTCAGACTGGGCTACGAGGTGTCGGCCGAGGTTCGGAGCGTCGTCATGCGGGGACCTCCAGGCGCGTCCGCCCGGGCCGCAGGAGGTTGCGCCAGCCCCGGATCACGGGATGGGGGTTCTGTGCATGCAGGCGGTCCAGTGCCGCCTGCATGGCGGTTGTGATCTCTTCGTAGCACGCGGCCACGATGGCCTCATCGTCTGCCGCCTCGGGGCCGTAGCCGGTCCAGTCGAGTGGGGGCAGGAACTCGATGTTGATCGCCGAGGGCATCGGAAGTGGCGGTGTGAGGATGGTGGTCAGGCCGTAGGGGGCGAGGAGGATGGGGAACACCTTGATCCGGATGCGCTCCAAGCCGAGGGTTTTCGCCAGGCGCTCGCCGCTCGAGACGACGACGACCGCATCGTGTGACCCGTGGGCCACCACCGGCACCACGGGTACGCCGGTTCGGAGTGCCAGGCGAACGAATCCCCGATGGCCACCCAGGTCGACCTTGTCGCGCTGAGTCCACGGCCGACACGCCTCTCGGTCGCCTCCCGGGTACGCGACAACGAGGCCGCCTTCCGCCAGACCCTGTTCGGCCGCCTGCCCGCCCGCGGGAATCGCTCCGATGCGGCGCATGAACGGGCCGACGCCCGGAATGCCGAAGAGCATGTCGTATCCCATGGCGTACGCCGGCTGGTCGAGACCACGTCGTCGGACGATCTCGAGTCCGACCACCCAGGCGTCGGGCATGTAGAAGAGGCCGGAATGGTTCCCGACCACGAGCGCCGGACCGCTGGCGGGCAGGTTCACCTGTCCCCGGACCTCAGGTGAGAAGTAGTTCACGTAGCGGGTCACCGCCGGGAGTTGGCGCCGGAGGAACTCCGGGTCCCGCTGGAAGAGGGGCTGGTCGCGAACGTGGTCGACGCGCTCCGACAGCCCGCGCAGCAGTGGCGCGAGGACCCCGCCCGCCTCTCGCCCGCCTGCGATCTCGGTGACATGTTCCGACGTGAGGGTCATTCTTGCTCCTGTTCCTCCCTCAACCGTCTCGCCATTCGGCGCCGGAGGGAAGGGCCGTTAGGCCCGAACGTTCCGAATGAGCGGCCGACCGGAGGGCAAACGGGCAGCCGGCTCCGGGAAGGAGCATCGCCGCTGGTCACCCCCCACCCCGGGGTTCCGCTCCGGCGTGGGAGCCACCGAGCTCCGTCGGGGGTCAGGCTTGGCTCGCGTTGGCGCTGACGGCACCCGTGACCCCTTTTGAGCTGCCGGGTAGTCCGAGCAGAGCCTTTTCGCATCAAGGTCGAGCAGATGTGCTTCTGCTCAGCCTCCCTCATGCGGTGGCGGGCATCCAAAGCCAGATGCCGACACCGAGTCCTGAAGGAAGGTGGCAACCTGCCGGGACCAGAGATAGCCCACGTGGGACCCCCAATACCAGCTGATCTGTGGGCGCTCCCAGTGCTCCCATAGCCGATGCGCATGTTCAGGAAACGCGAGGCGATCGCCGTGGCCCGCGAAGATGAAGCGGCGATCCTGTGGCACCTTCGGCGCGAAGCCCAAGGGCGACACCACCGCGAAGACCTCTTCCGCCGGACCGCCGATGATGTGGTGCTCGATCGATCGAGCTCGGACGTGTGCGGGGCTCTGCTGATGGAACAGGGCCGGGAAGTCCACGACCGGTATGCCGGCCACAACCGCGTCGAGCCCGTCGTCAATGCCCGCGAGGAGAGCCACGACATAGGCGCCGAGCGAGACGCCGTACAATCCGATCGTCGTCGCTCCCTGAGCTCGAATCCACGACAGCAGGCGCCGGATGTCCCAGATCGCCTGCGAGAACCCGTGCACGGTATTCATGAGGTCGAACGAGAGGAACGGTTCGCCGCTCAACCTGGTCACCTTGCGGGCTCCGTGCAGCGGGAGGACCGGCAAGGCGACGTTGACCCCGAGCGCACGGTGGAGCTTGGCGGTCTGTAGTCCCGTGAAGTCCATGAACGGGTAACCCATGGCGAAGCCATGGACGCACACGAGCCAAGGGCGGGGCCCGCCAGCGTCGTCGGGCCGGCGCACGATGGCCGCCACTGCCTCGCGGTTCGGCTCGTATCCCATCCACCGCTCAGCCCCCGGCTCGCCGGTGCGCGGCGAGAACCCGCTCTCGTAGGCGATCCGCTCGTAGCCGAGGCCCATCGCCCACCCCCGACTCGTCCGCACGTCCGCACTTGCCAGTGGCGGAGGCGTGCGATGGTAGGAGGAGGGACGAGTGGTCCAGCCACGAGACGAGAACATCTGCTTCGCGTCGGCCAGCTCGGCGCTCACGCGCGCATAGTCCGCGCGTCGGGGGAACCTGCTCGGCGCCATCGCCATCGCCAGGAAGGCCTCGTCCGCGGCCACGCCGACGGCCAACACCAGAGAGTGGCGGTGGCCGCGGATATCTGCGGCCTCCAGGCCGTTCACGACGGTCGTGCTCATGAATCGCAGCGTCCGTGGCACCGCGCGGGCAGCGCGAACGAGGACTCGTCGCTCCAGGAATCTCGTGATGGTCCGGTATGGTCCGGTGATCCGATCGACGAGAGACGGTGAGCGAGGAGATGCCGTCTCCGGGTGCACTGGAGCTGCTGGAAACTCGTGCTGCGGCGGTCCCGAACTGTCCACTGCGCGCGCGGTGTACGTCATGAGCCTCCTGGCGCTGTGGTCGATCCAACTGACCGGGAAATCGAGCGGTCGAGGACACGCTACTGCGGGGACTGAGTGCTAACCGACGTGACGCGCCCAGGAGCAAAACAGCCGCCTCAAGCCCTCCTGTGAGAGAGCGCGAGCGCGTTGGCCCCTGGGTCGCCTGTCCCTGAGTCCTGGCGGTGCGGTGAACGGTCAGGTGAGCCTGCGCCTATAGTGATGGAGTAATCATCCAGAGGAGTTGAGGGTCCTGGCCCATTGACGCTCCGCCAACCGACCGAGAGGCACGGTGGCAACGCCAGGTTCGATGAGGAGACCACCATGGCGTCGAAGACACTCGCGTCACTCGACGCGTGGCTCGCCCTGGCCGAGGACGTGCTGGCCGAGCAGAGCGCTTACCAGGAGAAGGAAGCCGAAGCGAGCAGATCCCACGGGTTCGAGCAGCTCGCGTTCTTTCCGAATGAGTCCGCATGACGGCGCGTGACGGCAGTGATCGAGCAAAAGGCTCCCCGGGCAGCCAGGCTGGAAGAATCCGACGGGCACAGCCGGAGTGCGATCTGTACATCCCCGGGCACATGGTCCACTGGATCCAGGCGAGGCTGGCGTGGGAGCATCCTCGTGAATCGGCCGTACTCGAAGGCGTGCAGGGACAGGTCGTCACGGTGCGCTTCCCGGACCGGATTGCCCGGTATCGAAACCATCAAGTGGAGGCACTGCTCGACGTCGCTGAGCGCGGCTCGTCGGTCCTGGCCAGCACACAGTACGGCACGCTGAGCGTTCCCTCGGATCACGGATCGCTCTGGTGCTTCTGCATCGCCGACGCCGACGAACCGTGGAGAGCATGCAGTGTCGCGCCCATGGATCCCCTCTCGTATCGGGATCTCATCGACCGCCTGGAGGACCGCGGTGGGTTCAGTATCCCGGGTGCGCTCCTACCCTTGAGTGACGGCGCTGCCTAAGGGTCGACGAGGGTACCTGCACCAAGATGACCTGTCACCGGGTTCTCGCGTCACCCACGCGTGGCCGACTTGCCTCGGGCGCGTCCTGCCCGGGACCAATAGGGTCTCCGCAGGTGAGCGGAAGGAGTGGGGAAATGGCAACCGTTGAGACCGTCCGGGGTGCGATCGACACCGCCGACCTCGGGCCGACCTACATGCACGAGCACGTCTTCGTGCTCGACCCCGACGTGCAGGCGAACTATCCGGCCGAGTGGGGCAGCGAGGACGACCGCGTCGCCGATGCCGTGGGCAAGCTCAAGGCGCTCGCCGCCCAGGGGGTCCGCAGCATCGCCGACCCCACCGTCGTGGGGCTCGGGCGCTATATACCCCGCATCCAGCGCGTCGCCGAGCAGGTACCGGAGCTCAACATCATTCCCGCCACCGGTTGCTACACCTACGACCAGGTGCCGTTCTTCTTCTTCTACCGGGGTCCCGCCCTGTCGGCGGCGCTGGGCATGGACGTGCCCGACCCGATGGTGGACATGTTCGTCGAGGACATCACGGAGGGCATTGCGGGCACCGGGGTCAAGGCCGCCTTCCTCAAGTGCGCCATCGACCACCAGGGCATGACCGACGGGGTCGCCCGGGTCATGCGGGCCGTGGCCCGGGCCCACCGCCACACCGGCGCTCCGATCACGGTGCACACCCACCCGGGCTCTCGATCCGGCCTTGAGGTGAAGGCGCTGCTGTGCGACGAAGAGGGCGTGGACCCGACCCGCGTCGTGCTCGGCCATTCCGGCGACAGCAACGACGTCGACCACCTGAGCGCCCTGGCCGACGAGGGCTTCATCCTCGGCATGGACCGGTTCGGGCTCAACGTGGAGACGACCTTCGAGGCACGGGCCGACACGGTCGTCGAGCTGTGCCGCCGCGGCTACGCCGATCGCATGGTGCTGGCCCACGATGCGGCCTGTTACATCGACTGGATCGACCCCAACGTGCTGGCGATGATGACCCAGTGGAGCTACCTCCACATTCACGACGACGTGCTGCCCTACATCCGTGAGCAGGGTGTGACCGAGGCCCAGATCGACACCATGCTCGTGGACACGCCGCGCCGCTACTTCGAGCACAACACGGCCTACTGAGCGGCAGGTCCATCTCTATCCGCAATCGAGAGGGACCACAGCGTCCTCGATTGATGGAAATAGGCACGCGTTCTGGTCGAGCCACTCCCTCAACGTGGCGGTGGCGCGGACGTCATCCTCGTTGTAGGCGAGAAGCCATCGGCGCGCCTCGCCGGAGAGCTCGTCGTCCCCTTCCGAAGTCGCGTCGACGTAGCGGACCATTGCCAGATTTCCGCCGACATCGGCTCCTCGCCAGGAGAACCCCGCCAGCGGGGCGACCGTCTTGAGGCCCATGCTCCTGAGGCCCGTGACGAGCTGGTCTCTCACGATCTGTAGCAGGTCGACCCATTGCTCTGACCAGATGAAGTCTTCGACCAGGTCTTCGATACCGCAGAGTGAGGCGAGGCGACGCAGCTGCCCGTTCTCGGCTCCCTGGCTGTAGCAGTAGGCGCGAAGCGTGAGTTCCCTTCGTGCCGCCTCGTTGCGCAGTTCCGTGAGCCACTGCCAGAAGTCGTGGAACGCCTCGATCTCCCCCACTGCGGTGTCGGGGTTCCACGAGACAGAGGGGACGTAGTCGGACGTGACGGTGACTGAACCACGACGCTCGTTGAGCAACGCGCCCCAGAGGTAGCAGCCTCCGGCCACGTTCTCCATGTCCACGTCGATCTCGATGTCGGCCCGGGGTACCACGACCCGGTCGACGCCACGCCGGCGGTACGCGGGATACGGGCCGAGCCGCGCCCGTGCATCGTCGATATGTCCCGGGAGACCTGTCAGCCGGGCATCGCTGAAGGTGGCGGTCAGTGGATCGATGTGCGCCGCGTCTGCGGCGGTGGCGATGCCCTGACCGACGAGGTTCTCCGCCTGCTTCGGACGACGGGACAGAACGTCGGCCACAGCGGTCGAGAGGTCGCTCGCGCGTGCGCCTTCTCCAAGAAGTACGGCAGATCGACCCCGGCCGCGATCAGCCGCGCGGTGAGCGAGTCCAGGGAAGCTAGTTCCCGCAAGGTGGTGACACCGCGAGCGTGGCACTGCCGCCGTTTCCGCCTACTAAACCGCACTCTTCAGCTCGTCAACCCCCACGCGAGCGACCCCGACGAGGCGTGGCTGTTTCGTCCATGCCATGAAGGGTTAAGGGGCATCTCCGAACGTCAGGACTGGGCAGGCGGATGGTCCCGACCTCTTTGGACCGGCGATGATTGGTCATGGCCAAGCAGCGTCGCAGCAGCCGAGTGCGAAGCTCGACCAGGGGTGCCGTCTTGTTTGTGGGGTTTGCCATGGTCATGACGCTGGGCTTCCCTGGGGCACCTCAGATGGTCGGGAGACAGTTGGCTGCCGCCAGCCC
Organism: uncultured Acidimicrobiaceae bacterium; assembly: GCA_963824195.1. GTDB lineage: Bacteria > Actinomycetota > Acidimicrobiia > Acidimicrobiales > RAAP-2 > Bog-473. Next base: position 142,521 of record CAWGOJ010000016.1, read on the forward strand.
CTCAGCCTCCTCGACGGTCTGGTTGTGCCGTCCCGGGTTGTCGGACAATCCGTGCACAAGCAATCTCACGACGACCGTCGTCCGGGCCAACGGGACAACGTACGTTCAGCGTGCCCGTCCGGCCAGAAACCCTCCCATCGACTGCTTCTACGTCTACCCGACGGTCAGCACCCAGCCAGCGGGCAATGCCAACCTCCACATCGATCCCCAAGAGCGAGCGGTCGCGATCGCTCAGGCAGCTCGCTTCTCCCAGGTCTGCCGCGTGTATGCCCCGATGTATCCCCAACTGACCGTCGCTGCGATCAGGAACGGGATCCGCCCCCAAGCGGCGGTGATCGCGTACCTCGGCGTGCTCTCAGCCTGGCAGGACTACCTCGCCCATTACAACAAAGGGCGAGGCGTCGTCTTGATCGGGCACTCCCAGGGCGCATCGCTCCTCATCGCACTCATCAAACACGAGGTTGATCCGAGCCCCACAGAACGCCGGCTGCTCGTCTCGGCGGTCTTGATGGGCGGCAATGTGACCGTCCCGACCGGTCAGGTCGTGGGCGGCGATTTCACACACATACCGGCCTGCCGGACGAACACCCAGACGGGGTGCGTTGTGGCCTACTCGACGTTCAGTTCGCCGCCGCCCGCCAACAGCTTCTTCGGTCGCGTCGGCACCAGCATCAGTGCAATTTCCGGTCTCTCGCCGACCTCGGCCGCCGGGTCGGAGGTTCTCTGTACCAATCCCGCCGCGTGCTCGCCGGAGGGGCCGGTCCTATGATTCCCTACTTCCCAACCAAGCCGTTCCCTGGCTCCAGGTCCAGCCTTGAATACGGAGCCACCTCGAAGCACACTGTTCGCACACCCTGGGTGTCGTACCCGAACCTGTACCGCGCCCAATGCGAGAGCTCGGGCGGCGCCACCTGGTTGCAGCTCACGGACATCGCCGGGCCCAGGGACACTCGACCGGTTGTTCAGCCGGTGCTCGGGCCCAGATGGGGACTCCACCTCGACGATGTCAATTTGGCCCTTGGCAATCTGGTCAAGATCGTGCGGGACGAATCGGCCGTCTACGTTCACTAATCCATGCCAACGAGCCTGAGCGGTTCCGAGGCGCGAGTGGGCGAAAGAGACTGCCCGACGATGCAAGGCTTTGTCGCCTCTCTGAAGTCAATCATTGTTGATGTCCAGAGAAGCCAGAGTTGGCACGGCATCTTCGATGGAGGGCAGCAGAGTTGCGCACTGGTGGAGCCACTCCCTCAGTGCAGCCGTGGCCCGGACGTCATCCTCGTTGTAATCGAGGATCCAGTCCTGGGCCGCGGCGCGAACTGAGGCATCGCCGTCCGATGTCGCCTCGACGTAACGGACCATCGCCAGGACGCCACCCACGTCCTCCTCTCGCCAGGAGAACCCGGTGAGAGGGGCGACGGTCTTGAGACCCATGCTTGCGAGGCCCGTGATGAGCTGATCCTTCACGATCGGGAGCAGGTCGACCCATTGCTCCGATCGGATGAAGTCGTCCACGTCCTCTTCGAGCCCGCAACGCGCCGCGAGGCGTCGCAGCTGTCCGTTCTCCGCTCCCTGGCTGTAGCAGTAGGCGCGGAACGTGGCCCCTCGTCGTGCCGCCTCGCGTCGAAGCTCGGAGAACCATTCCCAGAAGCCGAGAAAGGCCTCGAGCTCCCCGACGCGGATGTCGGGGTTCCACGACGCGAACGGAACGAAGGTCGAGGATTCGGGCCCGGCAGCACCCCGGACGTTGAGCAGGGAGCCCCAGAGGTAGCAGCCCTCGTTTACGTTTTCCATGTCGACATCGAGCTCGATGTCGGCCCGCGGTACGACGACGTGGTCGATGCCTCGCCGGCGATAGGCGGCAGACGGACCGATCCGGGCCCGGGCGTTGTCGATCTGCTGGGGGAGGTCGCCCAGGCCCGCACCGCCGAAGCTGGCGGTCAGCGGGTCGAGACGGGCGGCGTCGGCGGCGGTCCTGATGCCCTCGGCTTCGAGCGTCGCCACCTGCTTGGGCCGCCGAGATAGCAGGTCCGACACAGGAGTCGACTGATCGCTCGTGCGCGCCTTCGCCAGGAAGTGGTCGAGGTCGACCTCCTCCGCGGCGAGTCGGGCGGTGGTGGAGTCCAGAGAAGCCAGCTCGTGCACGGTGGTGACACCCCGGGCATGGCACTTCCGCCGTTTCACCATCGACATCCCCGGCAGCAGGCTGAGATCGCCAGTCTCCTCCATCTGTCCGAAGCACCACTCCCGCCAGCCACACTCCGGGCAGGCGTCGACGGCGATGGGTTGGGCCAGGAGGGGTGCGGCCGCATCCGACTCGTGCACCAGGGCGGCGTCGATGACGGCGAGACGGTGGGCGAACTCGAGGTCGTAGGCCTCCATGGTGGACAACGGCTGAGGCGGTGGATCATCGATGTACTCGGTGAGACGCCACCTAGGGACGTCGAGGTCGTGCCACACGACCAGCTCCTCGCGTCCCACGACGCCGGCCCATCGCCCGAGCCGGGAGGCGTGCCCGCACGCCTCGAGCATCCGTTGGTAGTGAGCGAGCTGGATCAGGTCGGGCCAGCGCCACTGGGGCTCCAACTCGGTGTCCGGGACGGACGGCCCGAGGAAGAGTGCCTCGGGATTCGAAGTGACGGCGCCGTCCGCATCCTCGTTCCTCTTCGGCTGCAGGGCTCCGTGATGCTTCACGTCCACCGGCAGGTACCCACGGTCCGTCGTGCCCGGGTCGAAGGCGTCAGAACGAACGAGGAGATCGGGTTCACCGGCGCGGTGCGCCGACTCCTCGACGGGCAGCCGGCCCCCGATCACCAGCGGTACGCCGCGCTCCATGGCGCCGAGGGTCAGCGCCTCCCGCGCGCTTCTCGAGAGGCCGCGGTCGACGACGACCGCGTCGGGGACGGCCGCGACGAGCAGCCCGAAGACCCCAGCCTCGAAGTCCTTGCCCTCCTGCCCGAGCATCGCCATGAACGGAGAGCGGGGCAACGGCTCGCACGGCTGCAGGATCTCGAGCTGCACGGCGTGCGGGCATGCCTTCGCCAGGTAGGCCCCCTGCGGGGGTATCTCGCTCACGCTGGCCACGGACCATCCGGCACAGGCACGAGGCTACGGCTCGCCTGTCTCATGCTCCTCGAGCTCAGCGCCTTGCCGGCGCACGAAGTCCTCCACGGCATCGCCCTGCTGCGGCAGGAGGCCGGTCTCGCCTTCCGGGGCGATCAGGAGACTCGGCAGGGTCAAGCTCGCCGCCCACTCCCTCGCTCACGGGGGCGTCCTGGAAGAAGTCGAGGTCGTCGTCGATCCAGACGAAGGCTCTGGGGTCGCGCTCCACCGCCTGGCGGACTTCGAGGAACTTCCAATCCAGGTCCCACGACTCGGCCTCGTCGCGGGCTGTCAGGACGGGCAGGCCAGATGGAAGCCCGCAGAGAGGGGCGATGGCGGAATCGGCGCGGTGCTCCCAGGTGGTGACCCACTGGATGTCGACGGCGAGCCGTGCCAGGCGGGCTCCCATCGCAGGGGAGAGGCAGACGACGAAGGTGCGCGGGTGCCCAACCTCGAGCTCGAGCTCCACCTCGTGGACGTCGAAGTCGTCGAACGCCGGCCATCGTTGGTCACGCAGAACGCAGCCGTCGCATCGTTGACGTTGATCGCCGTTGGAGCGGACAATTCTCCGTAGGAGTTAACCTGCGAAGCTCGCCAACGAACGCGGCCCGCTCGGTAAGCCACCAGCCTTGGGGCTTGAGCCGATGGTTCCCGGTGTTCTCCCAGGGTTCTAGAGGGTCCGGAATTCCTCGGATCGATGATCGCATCTGCATCTCATAGATCACACGCGACCTCAACCCGATGCCACGACTCGCAAGTGCGTTCGGATCATGTGGCACCGGTACAACGACGGCCGTCTCGGTAATTTTCCTGGCCACTAGGACTTACTCCATTCCTGCCGCGGTGGCCCGAGCTCATCTGGGACGTCACCGACGTGTTAGGTACCCCTGATCGCATTGATCCTTCACCCGAACGTGATGTTGGAAGCCTGAACAACCAACTCCTTGAATCCCAGGTCTGACTGCGCCACATCCTCGACTCGCCCAATGACCTCCATCTGACCGGTGTCCGGAGTAACTGGGAGATTCGGATCGTTGTATGTGACCTGGGTGAATTGGAACTCATCTTCGGGAACGTTCTGGCATGTCATGGTCATGACGATCGAGTTGCTCGTGATCGTCGGTGCCGTTGGCCAGGCCACGACGCACTCAGAATCGAATCTGGCCCCGATGGCGAAGCTTGGAGCTGACGGAACCGTCGTCGTGGTGGTGGTCGTCGTCGTGGACGTTGGAGCAGTCGTTGGGGGCGTCACCGCATTGGCGTGCAGCACGGCAAACTGGCGAAGGGCTGTATCGACCGTTGTCCCGAGCACGAGATTTCCGATGGTTGACCCGAGTTCCAGGCCGATCACTCCGAGCTTTAGGTAGTCCGCGAACACTGACAGCTTTGCGTTGTCCTTGATGAGAGCGGAGTTCTGGCTACTGGTGAGATCGCCCGACTCAATCACACCCTGGACCGCATCCTTGATGCATGCGGCTGCACCTTCCACATCGCCGGCAATATCACCCAGGGTCACTGGTGCGGTGTCCATCAGGATCGTTGAGAAGCAGTCGATGGCCATTTTGTCAACAATCGCACCAGTCGCCGGCACGTTGGCTAGCGCGAGATCGGCGATGTCAACCATGACGGTCGCAGGCGTTGGCTGTGCCTTGAATATCGCGAAACCGAACGGGGTATCCGGGATTCCAATTGACGCGGCTTGCAGGGGTGGAATATAGAGCTGATTCGGCCCGAGACGCTGATCGATCAGCACATCTAAGGCCTTGTCGAGAAGACTTCCACCGGTTCCGTGCCAGCCCCAGCTGACGGGAGCGCCATATGTCATCACCATCCCGTAGGTCCGATTGCTGGTCAACTGCACGTGCAAGATTCCCGATTGTGTGTTCGCACACGAGCGGAGCGGATCGCTGGCATCACTCTCCAGATCCACCGTTCCAACGTAGGACGGCAGCGAAGCCCCCGTGCACACTGGAGCTGCCGAACGCTGCCCGATGGCTTGGAGCGCGTCCTGGGAGATCTCGGATCCGAGGCTCGACAGGTTCCAACTGAAGGGATTCCACCACGAGAAGTGAGATATCTCCGCAGTCACGAGATCGAGGGTGGGATTGACCGTTACGGGCACGTTGAGCCACTGATTCGTGGCCTGGTCGAATGTGGAGATCCCATAGAAGTCACTCGGAGACATGCCGACGGGCACCGCGGCTGGCTTGTAGGGAAACGAAATCTCGGCCGGTCCCGTCAGATTCCCCGAACTCAGTTCCAAGTGAATGGGTGCTCTCAGAGTCGTCTCATCCGCGTTCCAATTGCCTGGTGGATCACCACTCGTTACAGAGACAACGGCGCCCTTGGGTGCAGAGCCCTGAGGGATGACGACGCTTGCCCCGCCACCAAGCGGGACGGAGGTTGGGCCGATTTGGGCGACGGACACCTTCGTATGAAAGCTCCCCGCAGAGAGGGCGCTTTGTGATGAGCACCCCATGAGAGCGGCTGCAAGCAGAAGGACTCCCGCCATGGGAGCAAGAACTCCGTGTGCGCGACTCCTCTTCTTCTGACCTCCGGCTTTGATGGACAGAGTTCTTGACTGCCGGATCATTCGAAGGAGCCCATATCTCTATGAACCCTGGAGTTCCCGACGGCCCTCCGGTGTGATGCGCGACAGAAACGCCTGAATCGTCGTGGGCGTCGCCTTTCCATCGTTCTTCAGCGACGCCGCGACGACGAGGACATGGAGGCTGAACCAAGGATCGAGGTCGTTGTTCGACGCGATCGTGGCCTCTACGGGCCTTCCGCGCCAGTTTGTCTTTGGCGTGACGGTAGCAACATCGTCGAATTCAATCGAAAACGCGAAGATGGACCCCGACCCACCGTTCAGCGGCTGATTGCCTACTGCGCCGCTAGTGAACATTCCCAACAGGCGTCGCCCTGTGACGATGAGCTGTCCCTGCCGCTGAGCGGCAATTCCATCTCCGGTCCGGAGACTCATGCCAGCTGCAAATCGTGCATACGTCGGCTCAGCTCCCATATCCGAAGCGGGATACAGGTACAAGAGGCGGTTCTTGCCATTGACCACTTGCGTGTCGAATCGGATCCGTAACGTTTCATCTCTCACGGGAAGAGCAGCTACATCCAAGGTGTATTTTGCTGTGGAGATACCCATCTCAAAACCTTCCTTTCCGGTTTCGTCGGCGAACTTGCCAAGGGCTGTCCATCGCACGCGCTTCGTCAGGGCTGTGAGAAGTCGTGGATTACCGATGAAAGGACCCGGTAGCCCGCTGCGGGCTCTCTGTGGACTTGGGGTGCCGGTTGCTCCAGACGCTGCCTACCAGTCGCTCTGTTCAGTTGATGGCGACGGCGACTGAGGTCGAGCCGGAGGCTGTGGTGTTGTCTTGTTCGTTTCGATGATGGTCTGGGTGGGATTATTGCTGGGTTGTGGTCGCGGCGTCGCGACCCGTGGCTGAGCGGGAGTCGCGGGTTTCGTCGAGCTATTGCCACTCACGAGAAGCACGATGCCCCCGAGAAGTCCGACGACGAGCATTATTCCGCCGAACGCTTGCAATACCTGCCCCACGGTGTAGGCACTGCCGTTGGCCACACAGTGAGACGTTGCCCCTTCAAATGTATTGCAGAGTGCTGCTGTGGTCTGAAAGTGACTCTTCAGTGCGGTACCGATTATCAGCAGGACGAGCCCCAGAGCAGCCCCGCCGAACGCGGAGATTACCGTCGGCGAGCTTGCCTTTTTGTGTGCCATTCATTACCCCTTCTGGTTGAGTTGTTCGTAACGGAAGGACCGGCGTTGACCCAGCTAATTGCGAGACCATCAACCCCACGCTCTTGTACTCCGCTGAAGCGTCACTTGAATTCACTTGCCACTCAAACGCTGCAAGGAACCGAGCAAGCTCCTGCCCGTAGCAGAGGATGTCCTGGGTTCGTGACAGTGAGCTGATCGAGAGAAGAGCTTCTGTCCGGCCGTCTTCTCGCTCCCCGAAGGCGCCGGTGATCTGCCAAAACCACGGCATTTGACCATCGGTAACCCGGTGTTTGGCAAGAGGAGTGAGTCCACCCTCTCCGTAGCGGAACATCCGCTTCAAGGTGCCATCAAGGCGGACCTGAGACACAGAACGCATCGTGTAGTGGCGATTTTCAGTCCGCTTTTTGGCGGTGAGTCCCTGCGTCCAGGTTCGTTCACGGGGCAGGACCCAGGCACAGGCGATATTCAGATAGGAATCAAGAGTCGCGGGCGGGCAGGTTGTCCGGATGCGGACGACAAGAGGTAGGGCCGTTCCTGGCGTGAGGACGACGACACCAGTCGGTGCACTTCCTCCCCAAGCGGGAATGAGTCGCTCCATGGGAGGACTCTCACGACCGGCAGAGCACATCGCGATGAAGTTGTCGAGCGCCGCTGCAATCTCGGGGTTCTGGCTCGCAAGTCCGAGGGATAGCCGATTTAGGCAGCGAAGTGCGGCCCGGAATGTTCGTTGCCTTGAGATGGAGCCTTCGTCCGTAAGCCGAATGACGAGAGCCGCGTCCTCATCGGATCCGATGAGCTCGATAGCGCAATAGCCCAGATCGCGCCCCCCGTTCAGCGAGATTCCGGGCGAACTGGTCTCGGAGGTCAATATCGGATCGTGCGCTCGAGCCAAGTACTCCAGCACCACGGTGAAGGAGCCGCGGGCAGCGGAATACGCGCACCATCTTGAAATTGGTCGGGAATGGGAAGTAGGTGGTCGGCATAGAAGGGGGATTTCGTCGACAAATGGCGGCGCTCCACCAACTGGTCCAAGTTGAAGCCCGTCTCGGCCACGACCACTTTCCCCGGACCCTCCGCGAGGGCACGAGCAAGTCCGTCTCGTTCGGCCCTGAGGAGGTCGGAATTGGGAACCGAATCATCGATCATGCGGTGCTGCACCACGTTCACCGAAATGGCGCCCGTTTGGCCCACTCCGGCCTGCAAGGTCCAGTCGGAGGTGAACCAGCCATGACCTGGGGCTGCGCACGTTACACGGCGAGTGTCCGCGTCGGCTCGGATGACCGAATGCTTGGTACGAGAGCCCATCGCACTCGCCATTACGTGCTTTTCGTTGCTGAAGATGAAGTAGCTCTCCGTGTCGCCGGGACTGACGTTCAGAAATGACCGATAGAACGCAAGGTTCAGAGCCGTTCTTCGATCAATGAGCTCGGATTCAGACTCCAAAGGCCCGATCCAGCCCCCCAGGACCGCTGGGAGAGGTTGGATTAGCCGTTTGGTTGCGGCCTTGTCTAGAACGCCCATTTGCCCCGCCTTTGAATGGCGATCCCACCTCTGGAATCGCTACCTCTTGAGTCGAGCTGTCGCCTCACTCGAGCCAGTGAAGAATGGCACATCATGGGCTGCACCGATTGCACGAATTGCCAAGCGAGTGCGAAGGTCCCAGGGCGAGCCGGATTCCGTCACCAGACGACCGTCTACCGAGGGCTATGAGGCACCGCACGGTTTCTGAGTTCTTCTAACGGGTACCTTAGAAAGATGTCATACGGTGGGGGAGCATGA
>CAWGOJ010000017.1:0-22636 GCA_963824195.1 uncultured Acidimicrobiaceae bacterium
GTTGTTGTGGCGTGCCACTGGCTCCCTTGCGCTGAGGCACCTCATGGATACCCGAGATAAGCAGCGGTCAAGGGCGGCCGGAGGCCGGCGGAGCGGACCCTTGAGGGCTGCGTCGGGAGGCGGCGGCAAAATTCCGACCTGGACATGCACGTTTGTTGCTCGACGATCCGCTAGTACCGTGGAAGCGGAACGACGATCATCAGATGTGGGGTTTGACCTGCGAGTGCGTAAGAGAGCGGCCGACCAGGATCGAACTGGCATCATCAGCTTGGAAGGCTGAGGTTCTACCATTGAACTACGGCCGCGAATCGGGGAGCAGTCTAAAGCCTCTACTCTCGACCTCATGGACACATTGTTCGAACGGGTCGGTGGCGAGCAGTTCTTCCTCGACCTCGTCGACCGCTTCTATGTGGGCGTGGCGGGGGACCCCTTGCTCCGTCCCCTCTACCCCGAGGAGCTGTCCGAATCCTCGCACCACCTCGCGCTGTTCCTGGTGCAGTACTGGGGCGGTCCGGGCACCTACAACGAGCAGCGCGGTCACCCAAGGCTGCGCATGCGCCATGCCCCCTTCGTCATCGGCCCAGCCGAGCGCGACTCCTGGCTGCGTCACATGGAGGATGCACTGGCCCAGCTCGAGACCGAGGAACGGATCTCCCCAGCCGACGCCGCCGAGCTCCGGTCCTATCTCGACATGGCGGCCCACCAGCTGGTCAACACCCCCTAAGACATCCGGGGCGTCAGTCCTTGAAGTCGGGCGTGCGACCTTCCTTGCGGGCCGCCACGGCCTCCTCGAAGTTGCGGGTCGTGATGCGGACGAAGAGTTGCGAGGTCCCCTCGGCGTCCATGTGGGACTGCAGGCTGGCGGCGTCGAGGCTGTTCCACAGCTGGCGCTTGGTCAGCTCGACGCCGGCCCGGCTCCATCCGTTGATGCGGTCGGCCAGCTCGAAGCAGGCCGGCAGCAGCGCGGCGTTCGGCACGACCCCCGAGACCAGCCCGATCCGGTCCGCCTCTACGGCGTCGACGTCGCGGCCCGTGAGCATGATCTCGGCTGCCCGCGACTGCCCGATTGTCCGTGGCAGGAGGTAGCTCAACCCGAGCTCTGCGGCCGTCAGGCCGTTGTTGATGCCCGCGGCCCGGAAGTAGGCGTCGTCGGCCGCGATCCTGATGTCGGCGGCCAGGGCGAGGCAAAAGCCGCCCCCGATGGCGGCGCCGTTGATCGCGGCGATCACGGGCTGGTGGAGGCGCCGGATCGTGGAGATGACGTCGTCCAGCATCTCCATGGACCGCAGGGCGATCGTCGGAAGGGTCAGGCCGTCCATGTTCGGCATCGTCCCCGGGTTCTCGTGGTCCGCCCCGGAGCAGAACCCCCGGCCCGCGCCGGTGATGACGACGACCCGCACCCCGTTGTCGCTGCCTATCTCGCGTAGCGCATCGCGGAACGGGATCATCACGTCGAAGGCCATGGCGTTCATGCGCTCCGGCCGGTTGAGGGTGACGACGGCGACCTGGGGATGCGGCCTGCTTACTTCGGTGAAGGACATGCGCGGCATCGTAGATGCGAGCGGGCGGGCGCCCTGGGTGACCCCCTACGGGGCTGGCGTTGTGTGCTCGGGCCCGCGTCGCAGCGGTCCCTCCTTGCGGGCGATCCAGCGCAGCCGGGCGGCGCGGGCATCCCAGTCGTAGACCACGGCGGTGCCTGCGATGAAGTCGTTGAGGGCGCGGCGCTCACGCTGGTACACGATGCCGAGGAACCCGATGCCGAGGGTGAAGAACAGGGTGAACCCGAGCCCGATTGTCCGGCGGACGGCTTGGCGGCCGCTGACGGGCCCGCCCTCCTTGGTCACCACCTGAAGGCCGAGGATGGCCATACCCAGTGTCTTGCCGCTGACCGCCCATTGGTAGGTGAAGTAGATGAACTCCCACGCCGTCAGGGTCACAAAGGCCAAGATCGGGTTGTTGTGGAGGTTGTACGAATGCCCGCTCACCAGCTTGATCGCCAAGCCGACCAACGCCACCCAGACGGCGTAGACGCCCCACGAGGCGCCGACGTCGGCCGCGAAGGCGACCAGGCGGCTGACGGCGCCGGCGTAGTGGCCCTGGCGGCCGACGGTCAGCTCGACTGAGGGGACCGGCACCGTCGTCACGGCGTCACGACCTTTGGTGGCACCAGCAGCGGCGGGCCGTCGGGCCACGTGGCCACCCGCTTTCCACGCAGGATCAGCCGGTTGCCCCAGCGCAGGATGAAGTCGTCCAGACCCACCCCCTGGGCCCGGATGACGTCGAGGACCTCGGTGAGGACGCCGGTGGTCGACCGGGCGATGATCGACCCCAGCTCGGTGTGCTCGACGAGGGCATCGATGTCGACCTGGTCGACGATGGCGTTGATGTCGACCCGGTCGATGATCTTCTGCACGTCCACCCGGTCGATGATCTTCTCGACGTCCACCCGGTCGATGATCTTCTCGACGTCCACCCGGTCGATGATCTTCTCGACGTCGACCCGGTCGATCATCTTCTCGACGTCGACCCGGTCGATCAGCGCGTCGATGTCGATGGCGTCGACGATCAGGGGGACGATGCGCTCCGCCAGCGCCTGGGCCAGCTGCTCCACCTTGGAGCCGATCGGATTGGGGGTCATCGAGCCCCCCGGCGCTGTGGCATTCCCGTGATCATCTCACCCGCGGCCCGGTGCGAGTGGGACATCGATCGGGTACCGTCGCGGAGCCGGGGCACGGACACAAGGAGACGGCAAGGTGGAGATCGAGCGCTACGACGACGGAGTGCCTTCCTGGGTGGACCTGGGGAGCACCGACCTGGCCAAGTCGAAGGAGTTCTACGGGGGCCTCTTCGGCTGGAACTGCCCCGAGGGGCCGCCCGAAGCGGGTGGGTACTCCGTCTGCGACCTGGGCGGGAAGACGGTGGCGGGGCTCGGTCCGAAGATGAACCCGGCCATGCCGACGGTCTGGATGACCTATGTCAACGTGGACAGCGCCGACGACGCGGTGGCCAAGGCGTCCGCCAATGGCGGCACCGTGTTCATGCCCCCGATGGATGTCATGGAGGCGGGCCGCATGGCCGTCTTCGCCGACCCCGTGGGCGCGGTCATCGGCCTTTGGCAGCCCAACCAGCACACGGGGGCGCAGCTGGTCAACGAGCCCGGCGCGCTCTGCTGGAACGAGCTCATCACGACGGACCTCGACGCCTCGAAGGCCTTCTACAAGGCGGTGTTCGGGTGGGACGCCGAGGACCAGGGCCCCCCGGGTGGCCCGCCCGCCTACACGGAGTGGAAGCTCGCCGGGAGGTCGATCGGGGGCATGATGCCCAAGTCCGCCGAGATGCCGGCCGAGATGCCGCCGAACTGGGGCGTCTACTTCGCCGTGGCCGACACCGACGCCACGGTCGCCAAGGCGCAGGAGCTCGGGGGCACCGTGTTGATGGGCCCGACCGACATCGAGCCGGGACGCTTCGCCGTGCTCTCCGACAACGTGGGCGCGGTGTTCAACGTGCTGCGGCTCAAGGCGTAGCCGGCAGCCGGCGATGGAGCGCAGGCGCCTCGGGCGGACCGGCCACGAGAGCAGCGTGGCGGTGCTCGGTGGAGCCGCCTGCTGGGCCGCCACGGTCGAGGAGGCGGGGGAGTGGTTGCAGCTCGCGCTCGACCACGGCGTCAACCACCTCGACATCGCGCCGCAGTACGGGGCGGCCGAGTCGGTGGTGGGTCCGCATCTGGCGGGGCACCGCGACGAGATCTTCATTGCCGGCAAGACCCTGCGGGCCAATCCCGACGGTGTCTCCGACCAGTTCGACACCACGCGGCGCCTGCTCAACGCCGAGGTGCTCGACCTCTATCAGGCGCACGCCGTGACCTCGCTGGAGGAGCTCGACCGGCGATCCGCCGCCCTGGAGCGGATCCTGCAACTGCGTGACGCCGGCCACACGCGCTTCGCCGGCGTCACCGGCCACGATGTCGAGGTGCCTCGGGCCCACCTCGAGGCGCTGCGCCGCTTCGACCTCGACACGGTCATGTTCCCCGTTTACCCCGCCCTGTGGGGGCGGCCCGAGTACCGCGAGCCCGCCGAGGAGCTCCTCGCCCTCTGCGCCGAGCGTGACGTGGGCGTCATGGCCATCAAGGCGGTGGCACGCCGGCCCTGGGCCGACCGGCGCCCCCTGGCCGACGCGGTCGCCGGCAGCGCCGCCACGGCGGATCGGTGGGCGGACTCGTGGTACGAGCCTGCAGCCACCGACGACGAGATCGACCGCGGCGTCCATTTCGCTCTGTCCACGCCGGGCGTCCACGCCTTCTGCACGCCGGGGGACATCGCGTTGTTGCCCCGCGTGCTCGCCTCGGCCGAGCGCTACCGCCCGATGGGCGGCGACGAGCGCCGCGCCGCGGTCGAGGCCATGGCGGGGGAGGAGCTCATCTTCCCGATGCCCCGCTGACGCGGGCGCACCTGTCTCAGTCGTTCTGCACTGCCGCAATGACGGCGCGGAACGCCTCGTCGTCGAGGGCGTCGGCCGGCGGGGACACGACGATGCCCTGCCCGAGCCCCGCAAAGCGCTCGTGGAGGAGGCCGGGCAGTTCGTCGAAGGTTCCGCACGGGACCAGGGTGTCGAGCACCTCGTCGGAGAGCACACCCGCCAGGTCGTCCCAGCGGTCGTGGCGGACGAGGTCGCGCAGGCGCGGCCCCAGGTCGGACCAGCCATGGAGCTCGAGCGTCGGGGCGTACGCTGGCGTCGAGTACAAGAAGGCCAGCAGCCGGCGCTGGCGCTCGCGCTCGGCCAGCACGGCGTCGACCGAGCTTCCCGTGATCACCGACGTGCCGATGACCGTCTCGAACCCGACGCCTTGCAGGTCCCGCCCCGCCGCCCGCGCGCCGTCGGCCAGGGCAGGCAGGCAGGTCTCGCGCAGATAGCGCGGGTTCGAGTTGGTGGGGTGGCTGACGAAGCCGTCCCCCACGGCGCCGGCCAGCTCGCAGGCCCGCCGTTGGACGCCCCCCAGGTAGATCGGCGGCACCTTGGTGTCGGCGTCCGGCCCCGGGTTGAAGTAGGGCTGCATCCGGGTCACGTGGTAGTGCGGGCTCTCGTAGGACGGCGCCTCGCCCGACGCGAACGATGCGAAAGCCGACCGCACCGCGCCGACGTAGTCACCGAGGCGTCCGATCGGATCCTCGCCGAAGGGCACGCCGTAGCGATCCTCGATGTTCTGGCGGATCTGCGTGCCGAGGCCCAGCTCGAACCGACCGCCGCTCAGCTTCGAGATGTCCCACGCCGCGTAGGCCAGCAGGGTGGGGCTGCGGGTGAAGGCGAGGGCGACGCTCGTGCGGACGGTGATCCGCTCCGTGTGCTCGGCCACCAGCAGAGCGACGGCCAGCGCGTCGTGCACCGTCTCGGCCACGTGCAGACCGTCGTAGCCCAGACGCTCGACGCGCTGCGCATGGGCGATGCACTCGCCCAGGCCCAGACGCGGGTCCATGCCCGCGTAGACCTTCACGCCGGCGCGCCGCCGAGCCCCGTGCTCTGCTCCCTGCCCCGGGCCACGATGTTCTCGCGTTCGGCCGACAGGCGTGCCTGGTCGAAGCGCTCCTCCATCCAGGCGCGCGACCACTTGGTCTCGGCGGCGAACGCCGCCTCCCCGGTCATGGTGCCGATCTCCTCGTAGCCGCGCCGGAGCTCTCGCACCACGTCGGCGGACAGGGACGCGATGGTCGACGCGAGCTCGCGGGCCCGTTCGAGCAGCGACTGGTGGGGGACGACCTCCACCACCAGACCCCAGTCGCGCGCTGTCTCGGCGTCGATGTAGTCGCCGGTGAAACTCATGCGGCGGGCCCGGTCGATCCCGATCAGCTGGGGCAGGCGGATGGTCATGCCGCCTCCCGGCATGACCCCCACCCGGGCGTGGGTGTCGGCGAAGCGGGCCCGCTCCGACGCGATCAGGAAGTCGCAGCAGAGTGCCAGCTCCAGGCCGCCGGTCACCGTCGGCCCGTTGATGGCGCCGACGACCGGCGTGGCGTGGGGCGGCATCATGCCGATGCGGCGAGCGGGTTCCCGCTGACGCTCCTGTTGGACGGATCGCAGCTCGGTGGACAGTGACTTGAGGTCCATGCCGGCGCAGAAGGCGGGGTCCGCACCGGTGAGCACCATGCACCCCACGTCGTCGCGGCCGTCCAGGTCGGTGATGACGCCGTCGAGCTGTCTGTGCAGCTCGCCCGAGATCGCGTTGCGCGCCTCGGGGCGGTTCAGGGTGACCGTGGCCACCCGATCGTTGACCTCGACCAGCACCAGCATCAGGGTCTCCTCCTCATGTCTGTGCCCCTCATGATCGGCCATCGTGGCGGTGGGCACCAATCCCTCCGCACCCCATCACCCCAATCGCATCCACTCGTCGTAGAGGAGGGCGAAGCAGTCGGCGTCGCGCTGCTCGTCGTCGATCCTCTCCCACCCCCGCAGGGTCGCCTCGCGACCGAAGCCTCCCGCCTCGGCGGTCCGGGCCGATGCCGTGTTCCACGGCTCCACGAAGAGGTGCAGACGGGGGATGGCCAGCTCCCCGAACGCGAATTCCACCACCGCCCGCAACGCGTGGGCGGCGACCCCGCGGCCGCGCGCACCGGCGACGACCCAGTAGCCGATGGAGGCCCGGCCGCTCTCGATCTCCTGGAGCCAAAGCCCGATCGAACCGACGCCCGACGTCGGGTTCGCCTCCTCCGCGATCACGAAGGAGTACCCGTCCCCCTGGGCGGCGCGGTCGTGCTGGCGCTCTATGAAGGCCCGCCCCGCGTCATCCGTGTAGGTCCGGGGCACCGAAGTGATGGAGGGGATGAGCGGGTCAGTAGAGGCCAGGCGCACCATGGCGAGGTCCGACACGGCGAAGGGTCGCAGCAGCATCGGTGGGGCGGCGAGGCGGGGGACGCTCAGTGGCGGAACGAAGGCGTCTATGTCGAACGCTTTCATCGGAGGGTGACATACCCGGGCACGAGGTGGTGCGGCGTGTCGAGGTAGCCCTTCGCCTCAGGGGGGCCGCCGAACCGGCCGTGGCTCCAGCGCACCTCTATGTGCCCTGCCACCCGGTGTACCTCCTTCGACACTCGGTCACGCACGATCGCCTCCCAACCCACCCGGGGTTGTCCTCCCGGTTGGGGCTCCATGTTGACCGAGATCAGCTGGTACTGCTGCCGCCAGTCCCACGACGTGGCGATGCGCAGCCGCAGCGAACGCGCCGCGGAGGAGCCCAGGACGAAGTAGGGGGCGCTGCCGATGCGCAGCAGGCGCCACACCATGGCCTCGCCGGAGCCGCCACCGAGGTCCATGGCCGCCTGCCACCGCCGCACGGACACCCGCGCCACCGCGTCCGACAGGTCGGCGTAGAGGTCCTTGGCGCCGGGGGGCCATCCAGGACGGAGCCACTGCCCCAACGCGTCGCGCTGCTGGGACGTGAGGTCGACGGCGCGCGCCGGGAGGTCCCGCAGCAACCCGGGCGGTGCACCGGTACGTGCCGCCCGCGCCGCACCCTCGGTCGCCGCGCGGTCGTCGGTGAGCACATCACCGTCGGCCAGCCCGGGGAGCGAGACGGCGGCGGGGGAGCGGCCCGGCTGTGACGCGCCGGCGCGACGCACTGCGGGCGTCGATGCCACGCTCACCTGCTGAGCCGCCGCGAGCCGGACCGCCTCGTAGAGCCCCTGGTACTCAGTCGGCGCCACCTCCGCGTACCAGTCCCCACCGCCGGGGAGGACCTCCCGGGCCAGCCGAGTGCCTCGGCTCTGACCGGCAACGAGGAGGGAGTCGAACACGTGGGACGGCGACACGTTGAACAGGATCTTCGAGAGGTACTTGCAACTGACGAGGTAGACGTGGTCGACGCGGAGGTCGATGGGCGCCACCTCGTCACCGGGCGCGCGGCCGGTCCCCTTCCACTCGACCACCTTGGGCAGGCGTCCGCGCAGGCCGTCGGCCGCGGCGAGGAAGGCCTGCCCGTTCGCCCAGGCCGCGTGGAACTCGGCGTCATAGGCGCCACCGGAGCGCAGCCGGGCCAGGCGTTCCCACATCTCGGGGGAGAGGCTGTGCATGACGGGTGTGCGTGAGCGCACCGCGTCGTCGATGCCCGACAGGCCGAGCATGCCGAGTCCGGTGCCGAGCTCGGTCACCGTGGTGCGGTCGCTGGGCATTCTCCGCATCCTCCCACGGCGGCGTCGTACACTCGACGACGGGGCACTGACCCATTGACCAGGGAGTTCGTGCCCCTCCTACTCGGTGAACAGGGGCGTGAGCTGCAGCTCCAGCGGCCCGACGGCGGCGTCCGCAGCGAGATGCAGCTCCGTGCTCTCGTAGACGTCGACGGCGACGCCGGTGCGGGCGATGAAGGCGAAGACGGCGTCACCCCACCGCTCCTCGCGCAGCGCCTGGCGCAGCGCGGCCCGCTCGCCCGGGGGCAGCTCCCGGCCCGGGGTGGTGGCCACCAGCTGGCAGGCCAGCACCCAGTTCAGCGTGTCGATGTCCTCGGCCACGAAGACGCGCGGGGGATCGTCGCGCACCACCGCGCAGGCGACGACGGCACCCACGACTCAGACGGCGCCCGGGGCCACGTCAGAGTTGGCCCAGAACCCGGCCAGCGGCGACCCGCCGCGACCGGCGGCGTACGACTCGAGCCGCGCCCGCCCGTCGGCGGACAGGAGGTCCACGGCGTCGAAGATCCCACCCGGCCCCGGCGCGCGCAGGGCCCGGTCGGCCTCGGTACCCGGGCGGGGCAGCTGTGTCGTGAGCACGACGAAGGGGGCGACCCCACGGGCAGCCATGACGTGGGCCCGGCCCAGGGTGCGCCACACCGTCTCGGAGCGGACCATGCCGCCCCGGTAGGCCGAGTTCGGCCCCGCCACATCGAAGTACCAGGTCCGCCCCGACGCATCGTTCCCGGTGAAGTCGACGGCCATGCCCAGCCCGCGCAGGCGTCGGTTGGGCCGCACGTCGCCGAACCCGGCGGCCTCGAGGGCCGCCCGGGCCAGCATGGCGGCCGACGTGCCGTCGGCGCCGGGTCCCGCCGGCGCAGCGGCGGCGCCCGTCTCGTCTGCCGCGTCCGCCTCGGCGGCCAGGCGCGCGCGGGCCAGCTCGACGTAGACCGGGTCGAGGTCGTAGCCGACGGCGTCGCGCCCCGAGCGGGCCGCCGCCACCAGCGTCGACCCCGACCCGGCGAACGGGTCGAGCACGAGGTCGCCCCGATACGTGTAGAGGTCCATGAGGCGCTGGGGCAGCTCGACGGGGAACGGGGCGGGGTGCCGCACACGCACGGCGCTCTCGGGCGGGATGTCCCACACGTCGAGGGTGAGGGCCATGAAGTCGTCGGCCCCGATGGTGCTCTCGTGGGGCAACCCGTCGCGTCGGCGTTCCTTGGGGCTGCGCGCCCGCCCGAAGCGCCCCTTGCTGGCCACGACGACCCGCTCGGTCACGTCGCGCAGCACCGGGTTGGCCGCCGAGCGGAACGAGCCCCAGGCGCACGAGCCGCTGGCGCCCTCGCCCTTCTGCCAGACGATCTCGCCCCGGGGCAGCAGGTGCAGGTCGTCCTGCAGGATGGTCATGACGTCGGCCGCCAGGCTGCGGTACGGCTTACGCCCGAGGTTGGCCACGTTCACGGCGATGCGGCCGCCCGGCTCGAGCACCCGCTTGCACTCGGCGAAGACGTCGCGCAGCAGCGCGAGGTACTCGATGTAGGACCCGGGCACCCCCTCGCGGTCGAGCTCCTCCTCGTACTGCTTGCCGGCGAAGTAGGGGGGTGAGGTGACGACGAGGGCCACCGAGTCGTCGGGCACCGCATCCATCCGGCGGGCATCGCCGCAGATGCACGACACGCCCGGGTCGTGCGCGGTGACGTGCTCGTCGGCGCTCAGCTCCGGTGCCTCGAAGCGGGCGTAGAAGGCGTCCGCGACGTGGGACTCGCGGCGCCCGACGCCGAAATTAGAGGTCGCGGTGCGACGGCGTGGCGGCATGGATCCGGTGGAACCCTACCGGTCGGCCCGTGATCGGGCCGTGATGTGAGGGGGCGTGGCGGGCATGGACGGCACCGTACGGAACAGCTGTGACACGGCGTGCGGGCCCGGGCCTTACATCTCGTAGACGACGAACGACGTGGGGTGCCCGACCTGGTCGTAGAGCGAGCGAGCGCGGCCGTTGTACTGCTGGGTGTGCCAGTAGACCCGGTCGGCCCCCCGCTGGGCACCGGACTGCCTGACGGCCTCGAGCAGGGCGCGCCCGGCGTCGTGGCCCCGGGCCGCCGGGGCCACGAAGAGATCCTCGAGGTAGCACTTGGGCTGACGGGACCAGGTCGAGGCGTGCACGACGCAGTTGGCCATCCCGATGCCCCGGCCCGCGTCGTCGAGGGCGAGCAGGCCGAACATGCCCTCGGAGCCGGCGCAGAGGCGGTCGAAGGTGGCCCGGGAGGTGTCGTCGGGGAGCTCGGCCCGGTAGAAATCCAGGTAGCCGGCCCACAGGGCCCGCCAGTCGTCCCAGTCGTCCTTATGGAGGCCCCGGATGTCGGTCATGGCCCCAGCATCCCATGGCCCCGCCGCCGGCCTCCGGACCTAAGGTTCCGCCCATGGCCTGCACAGGTCCCGAACCCGCCCTCTCGCAGCTCTACGGGCAGACCCAGGCCCGGGTGGTGGCGCTGGTCACGCAGCTCGATGGCCAGCAGGTCGAGGCCCCGGTGCCCGCCTGCCCCGGCTGGCGTGTCCGCGACGTCGTGGCTCACCTGACGGCCGTCTCGGAGGACGTGCTGGAGGGCCGCCTGACCGGGCCGCCGTCGGACGAGCAGACCGCGGCGCAGGTGGCCCGCTTCAGGGACCGGCCGCTCTCGGAAGTCCTCGCCCGCTGGGACGAGCTCGGGCCGCAGTTCGGGGAGGCGATCGACGGCTTTGCCGTGTGGCCGGCAGTGCTCGACGTCGCCACCCATGAGCACGACATCCGGGGGGCCGTCGGCGAGCCGGGCGCACGCGACAGCGAGGTGGTCCGGCTCGGGGCCGACCGCCTGCTGACCTGGATGCAGCCGCCGGTGGCGCTCCAGGTGTCGGTCGAGGACGAGACCTTCGACCTCGGCCCCAAGGGTGAGGCGGCGATCGTGCTCAGGACGGACCGGTTCGAGGCGTTCCGATGGCGCATGGGGCGCCGCAGCCGGGCCCAGCTGGCCAACCTGGACTGGACCGGCGACCCGGCGCCCGTGCTCGGCCACCTCGTGGTCTTCGGCCCGGCCCCGGCCGACATCGACGAGTAGCGCCGCAGTCGGTCCGGCATGAAGCTCACCCTGGACCTGCACGACATTTACAACCGGGGTGACGACATCGACGAGGCGCTGCGCGGCATCATCGACGAGGCGGTGGCCAAGAAGGCCAGGTTGGTCGAGATCATCCCGGGCAAGGGGAGCGGGCAGCTGAAGAAGCGGGTCCTGCGGTTCCTCGACCGCAAGGACATCAAGGCGCTCTACCACCGGGTCGAGAAGGACTCGCACAACTTCGGCCGGGTGTTCGTGCACTTCCGGCCGAAGTAGGGCGCCGGGAAGTCACCTAGGAGCCGGGATCGTGCCCCGGGGTGGCTACATCGATCGGTGCGTCGGGGTCGGCAGCGAGCGCCAGTGCCATGAGCTCTCGTCGGTCAGTGCTTCCTGGGCAGCCACGCTCTCCGCCGTCTTGCCGACCTGGCTACTGCCCTCCAGGCGGCCAGGTCCGACAGGGTTCACATCCGGGGGTGGCCCCGCTGGCAGGATGAGGCATGGCTGACAACGGCGCCCTCGACAAAGCACTCCTGCACCTCCAGGAGGAGCTCGTGAAGATGCAGCAGTGGGTCCGCGAGGAGGGCCAGCGGGTGGTCATCGTGATCGAGGGTCGCGATGCCGCGGGGAAGGGTGGCGTGATCAAGCGCATCACCGAGTACCTGAACCCGCGCTGGTGCCGCATCGCCGCCCTCCCGGCGCCCAGCGACCGCGAGGAAGGGCAGTGGTACTTCCAGCGTTACATCACCCACCTGCCCGCCGGCGGCGAGATCGTGCTGTTCGACCGCAGCTGGTACAACCGGGCCGGCGTCGAGCGAGTGATGGGCTTCTGCACCGACGAGGAGTACCACCGCTTCCTGAGGCAGTGCCCAGCCTTCGAGCGCATGCTCATCGACGACGGCATCATTCTCGTCAAGTACTGGTTCTCGGTGAGCGACGAGGAACAGGAGCGGCGATTCAAGGAGCGCGTCAACGCGCCCCTCAAGCGCTGGAAGTTGAGCGAGATGGACCTCGAGGGTCGCAACCGCTGGGTCGCCTACTCGAGGGCCAAGGACGAGATGTTCGCCCACTGCGACCTGCCCGACAGCCCCTGGTACGAGGTCGCGGCCGACGACAAGAAGCGAGCCCGGCTCAACTGCATCTCCCATCTCCTCTCCGTCGTCCCCTACGAGGTCCGCAAGACGCCGAAGGTCACGCTGACCCCCCGGCCGCCCGTCGGTGACTATGAGCGGCCGCCGCGCGATCGCTACAACTACGTGCCGGACTACGCGGCGACGATCACCTGAGCCGCCACGCCCGGGCGCCTCTACGCGTGCTCGACCGCCGCCGCCTGGCCCAGCCCGAGCAGCGCGACCGACTCCTCGCGCATCTGCACCTTGCGCACCTTGCCCGTCACCGTCATGGGGAACTCCTCCACCACTCGCACGTAGCGGGGGATCTTGTAGTGGGCCAGCTTCCCCGAGCAGAACTCCCGCAGCGCCTCGGCCGTCAGCACCTCCGCCCCCGGCCGGAGCTGCACCCACACCATGAGCTCCTCGCCGTAGCGGGCGTCGGGCACGCCGATGACCTGCGCATCCAGCACGTCGGGGTGCGAGTAGAGGAACTCCTCGATCTCGCGCGGGTAGACGTTCTCGCCGCCCCGGATGACCATGTCCTTGATCCGGCCGGTGATGTTCACGTACCCCTCGTCGTCCATGACGGCCAGATCGCCGGTGTGCATGTAGCGCGCCGCGTCTATCACCTCGGCCGTGCGCTCGGGCTCGCCCCAATAACCGAGCATCACCGAGTAGCCGCGGGTGCACAGCTCGCCCGGCGTGCCGCGGGGCACGGTGCGGCCCGTCTCGGGGTCGACGATCTTCACTTCCACGTGCGGGTGCACGCGGCCGACGGTCGAGACGCGGCGCTCCAGGGAGTCGGTCGCCTCGGTCTGCGTCGACACCGGTGAGGTCTCGGTCATGCCGTAGCAGATGGTCACCTCGTCCATCCCCATACGGGCGACGACCTGCTTCATGACCTCGACCGGGCAGGGCGAGCCCGCCATGATCCCGGTGCGCAGGCTCGTGAGGTCATAGCGGTCGAACCCCGGGTCGGCCAGCTCGGCGATGAACATCGTCGGTACGCCGTAGAGGGACGTGCAGCGCTCCTGGGCCACGGCGGCGAGCGTGGCGGCGGGGTCGAAGCCGGGTGCCGGGATGACCATGGTGGCGCCGTGCGTCGTGCAGCCGAGGTTCCCCATCGTCATGCCGAAGCAGTGGTAAAAGGGCACGGGGATGCACACGCGGTCGGCGTCGGAGTAGCCGCAGAGCTCGCCGACGAAGAACCCGTTGTTCAAGATGTTGTGGTGGCTGAGCGTGGCGCCCTTGGGGAAGCCCGTCGTCCCCGACGTGTACTGGATGTTGATCGGGTCGTCGGCCGACAGCGTGGCCGCCACCTCGGCGAGGCGCGACCGATCCGCGCCCGCCCCGGCCAGGTGGTCCCAGCCGGCCGACCCGATGATCGTCACCTCGTGCAGCTCGGGGCAGCGGGGTCGCACCTCGGCGATCATGGCTTCGTAGTCCGACGTCTTGAACTGCGACGCGGCCACCAGGTGCCCGATGCCCGCCTGGTTCAGCACGAACTCGAGCTCGTGGGTCCGGTAGGCCGGGTTGATCGTGACGAGGATGGCGCCGACGGAGGCGGTGGCGAACTGCAGCTGGGCCCACTCGGGGCAGTTGGGGGCCCAGATCCCGACCCGGTCGCCGGGCTGGGTCCCCGCTCCGAGCAGAGCGGAGGCGAGGCGGTCGACGTCGGCCGCCAGCTCGGCGTAGGTCCAGTGCCGGCCCGAGGGGACGTCGACCAGGGCCTCGTTGCCGGGCACCCGGTCCGCTGTCCGCCGCAGGTTCGCCCCGATCGTGTCGCCCAGAAGGGGAGTGGCCGACGGGCCCGACGCGTAGGAGGGGAGTGCGCCCCCGGAGACCGATCCGCTCGTCTGTCCTGCCCCAGTCATCGGCGCCACCTCCTCTCGACCGGATGCCGCGGGACATGTTGGCCTACTTCGAAGCCCGGCGCCTGCGAAGGATGCGCACAACTTCGGCCGCGTCTTGGTGGACTTCCGGCCGAAGTGGGCGGGCGAGGGGGGATGCACGGTGGATGACCGCACCCGCACCTGGCACAATGCGCCATGCAGCGTGAAGCCGGGTTTCGCCGCCTGGTCAGCTTCAGCGACGCCGTGGTCGCCATCGCCATCACGCTCCTGATTCTCCCTCTCGTGGACTCCGCCAGCTCCATCGGCAACGCGGCGCTGAGCACGTTCTTCAACGACAACCAGACGAAGCTGCTGGCGTTCGCCCTGAGCTTCGCGGTCATCGGCAGCTTCTGGTGGGGGCAGCACCAGGTCTTCGAGCGGGTGCGGGCCTACAACTCGGTCCTCGTCTGGGGCATGTTCCTCTGGCTCCTGAGCATCGTGTTCCTCCCGTTCCCCACAGAGCTGATCGGCACCGTCACCGACGGAACCGTGGCGGTGCACGCCATCTACATCGGCACGATGCTGGTCGCCGCGATCGGGGCGCTGGTGCAGCAATGGGCCATCGTCCGATGGCCCGAGCTCCAGGAGAAGGCGGACGACGACGTGGTGACCATCGACTCGGCACTGATCCTGGTGGTACTCATGGGCGCCGCCCTCGTCATGACGATCGTGCTCCCGTCGGTCGGGCTCTGGCCGCTGCTGGCGCTCCTGCTCTCGAGACCGCTCGAGCGGTTGGCGGCGGCGAGGCGGAGGAGCGTCCGGCCGGCGGAGACGTAGGACGAGGGGATCGGGGAGTCATCCGTGAACGACGCAGACGGACCGAAGGTGCCCGGGCTCGAACCGGTCTTCCGCCACCTCGGCGATCCCGACGTCCCCTGGCAGCAGGTGCGCGCCGTACGGCTGGCCGACGGCACCGTCGCCTCGGTGTGGGAGAAATGGCTGGCCTTCTCCGCCGACCCGCTCTACCTGTCGCTCTACGCCCGGTGGGATCCCGGGGTGATCCAGCGGCGGCACGGTCACCTCAGCCCGCACGTCGTGATGGTGCTCGAGGGCGAGATCCTCTGCGGCGACCGGCGCTGCCCGGCCGGCACCCACATCGAGCTGCCCCAGGGAGCCGCCTTCGGTCCCTTCGAGGCCGGCCCCGAGGGCGCCGTGCTCTTCGAGGTCATGATGGGCGACCCGCGGGGGTGGGGGGACGATCCGGCATCTTTCGAGCGACTGCTCGCACAGCGGGGTGCCGAGGCTCTCCCCGATCCAGCGATTGAGCTGCCGCCGTGGCTCGAGGACCTGCGGGGGCGTTGGGTGACCGAGTGAGTGAGGCCCGGGTGCGGCGTATGGGGCACCCCCGGAGTCGAATCCTGCGCTCCGGCCGGGGCTCCCGGCTACTTCGGCGCCCGCCGCCTCCGACCGCGCGGCCGCCCGCGCCCCTCGAACTTGTCGCGCACCTGGGCCCGGCGGGCCTGGATGTCGCGGTAGGTGAGGCTCTCGGTCGACTCGTCCAACCCGAAGCCCGCCTTGAACCCCGCCATGTCCGGCGTCCAGTCCTCCTGGTGCTCGAGGCCGAGCTGGGACATGATCCGCTCGCCGTGCTTGGCGGCGAACATCAGAGCGATCGCCTCGACCTCGGCGAACAGGTCGAGGTCCGGGGCCAGGGTGGCGATGGCGCCGTCGAGGAACATCAGGTTCTTCACGAAGAGCATGAGCTCCTTGGGCAGGCGGGCCCCGAGCCCGAGCAGCGTCTTGATGGATCGTTGCATCTCGGCCACCAGCTCGTCGGGCGTCAGCGTGGTCGGGTCCACCGGGGGCTGGTCCAGCCCGAGCAGGTCGATGACGTGCTGCACGTCGACGTCGTCGGGGAAGGCCCCCAGGTCGCGCAGCGCGGCCACCTGGGAGGGGATGTGCCCGTTCGATGCGCCGACGAGCAAGGAGAGCAGCGCGAGGCGCTTGGGCTCCGTGAGCCGGCCCGTGATGCCGAAGTCGAGCAGCGCCGTCTTCCCCGACGGCAGGACGAAGAGGTTCCCGGCGTGCAGGTCGCCGTGGAAGACGCCGTACATCATGCAGCCCTCGAGGAAGCCGATCATCCCGGCGCGCACGACGGCCTCGGTATCGATGCCCGCCGCCCGCATGCCCTCGACGTCGCCGAAGTTGAACCCGTCGAGGCGCTCCATGACCAGCATCCGGCGCGTCACCAGCGTCGGGTGGGGCCGGGGTACGACGAAGTCGCGCTGCTCCAGCGCGGCGAAGGTCATCGCGATGTCGAGCATGTTCTCGGCCTCCAGCCGGAAGTCGAGCTCCTCCACGATCGTCTCGGCGAAGAGCTCGACGAGCGCCGGCGGGTTGGCCAGCGCGGCGACCGGGATGCGGCCCACCAGATGCGGCGCCAGCCAGGCCATCACGGCGAGGTCCTGGTGCACCCGGTCCGCCACCGAGGGCCGCTGGACCTTGACGACCACGGGTGTCCCGTCCCGCAGCGTCGCCGGGTGCACCTGCGCGATGGAGGCCGCCGCCAGCGGCACGCGACCGACCGAGCCGAACGCCGAGGAGATCGGCCCGCCCAGCTCCTCGGTGAGCACGCGCTCGACGACATGCCACGGCTCGGCGGGGACCTGGTCGCGGCACCACTTGAACTCGGCCACGAGCTCGGGCGGGAAGATCCCGTCGCCCGAGGCGATGATCTGGCCCAGCTTGATGTACGTCGGGCCGAGCTTCTCGGCCGCCACGCGCAGCCGGTGGGAGATCCCGGCGATTGACGCCGGCCCGCCACGTCGGCGTTCCTTGAGGTACCAGAGCCCCAGCGCGCCGCCGAGGTGCCGGATCGTGGTGCCCACGCGCCGACCCGGCGGCAGCGTGCGGCGACGGGTCAGGGCGGGCAGCTCGGCATGGAGCCGGGTCCGGATCCCGGGCAGGCCCCTCCGCCAGGCGAGCGCATCGGGGTCGACGACCCAGGGGCCGTGGTCGGTGAAGACCCCGATGGCGGTATCGGGCGAGCCGCCCGGCCCGTCGCCGGGGACGGGGGGCGTCACGACGGGGACGTCGGCTTGACGAGCCCGGACTGGAACGCGAAGACGACCGCCTGCACCCGGTCGCGCAGCCCGAGCTTGGCCAGCAGGCGCCCGACGTGCGACTTGACGGTCGCCTCGGAGACGTACAGCCGCTCGGCGATTTCCGCGTTGGACAGGCCGTCGGCCACGGCCAGGAGCACCTCGCGCTCGCGTTCGGTGAGCTGGCGCCAGCGCGGCGTGCTCGGAGACGCCACCGGACGGCGAGCCGTTGGCGAGGTCGGGGAGCGAGTCGGCGTACTCCTCGAGCAGCCGCCGCGTGATGCGGGGCGACACGACGGCATCGCCGCGGGCCACCGTCCGGATGGCCGAGACGAGCTCGGCCGGCGGCACGTCCTTGAGCAGGAACCCGCTGGCGCCGGCGCGCAGCGCGCTGAAGGCGTACTCGTCCAGGTCGAAGGTGGTCAGGATGAGCACGCGGGTCTCGTCGCCGGGCGTCGTCGCGGTGATCGCCCGCGTGGCCTCAATCCCGTCGAGGACGGGCATGCGCACGTCCATGAGCACGACGTCGGGCTTGTACAGCTCGACCAGGCGCACGGCGTCGGCGCCGTCGGCCGCCTCGCCGACGATCTCGAGGTCGTCCTCGGCCTCGAGGATCATGCGGAAGCCCTTGCGCAGCAGCGCCTGGTCGTCCGCCAGCACGATGCGGACCGTCATGGGGTGGTCGGCGCCTTGCAGTCCCGCAGCGTGGCCGCGACCTCCCAGCCCCCCGCCGGCCGGGGCCCGGCTTCGAGCGTGCCGCCGAACGCGGCCGCCCGCTCCACCATCCCGGCCACGCCGTGCCCGCCGCCGCCCGCCCGGCCGTTGCCGTTGGCACCGGGGTGCCCGTTGCCGTCGGCGGGCACCGGCACCGCCGTGCGCCCGTCGTCGGTGACCCGCACCGAGATGTCGGGGTCGCTGAACTCCAAGCGGACCTGCACCGAGGCGGGCTCCTCGGCGTGCTTGAGGGCGTTCGTGAGGGCCTCCTGGACGATCCGGTAGACCGTCAGGCCGGCGGCACCGGACACCGGGAAGGGCCGGCCCGACTGCTCGACCGCCACGTCGAGGCCGGTGCCGCGGACGCGCTCGACCAGTGCATTCAGCTCGCCCAGCCCCGGCTGGGGAGCGAGGGACGGCCGCTCGCTCCCGTTTGCAGCGCCTGCGGCGGGCTCGTCCCGCAGCACGCCGACCATGCGGCGCATGTCGGTCAGCGCCTGGCGCCCGGTGCTCGAGACCTCGTGCATCACCTCGGCGGCGCGCCCCGGGTCCGACACCTGCGCCGCGGCGGCGGCGTCGGCCAGCGTGACCATCACTTGGATGTTGTGCGAGACCACGTCGTGCATCTCCCGCGCGATGCGGGCCCGCTCCGCCGCCGCGGCGAGCGAGGCTTGCTGGTCGCGCTCGAGTTCCAGGCGCTCGGCGCGCTCGGCGAGCCAGTCGAGCTGGCTGCGCAGGGCGCGCACGACGACGCCGGCCAGGAGCGCGGCGAAGGCCAGGCCGGTCAGGAACACGAAGGACTTGAAGTCGCTGCCGGTGGGCCTCCAGCGCACGGTGGCCATCACGACGCCCGTCTCGAGGACGGCGGCCGCGGCGGCGACCAGCACCCAGTCCGACTCGACAGCCACGGTGTAGATCGCCACGAGGAGCGCGGCGTCGGCCAGCGCAGGCCCGGTCACGAGCCACTGGACGAACGCCACGGCGGCAATGGCAAGGAAGACGGCCATGGGCGCCCGGCGCCGGAAGACGAGCGGGAAGGTCAGCGCGGCGACCAACCACAGGTTCGGGTTGGCGCCGCCGGCCTCGGTGAACCAGCCCGCGCACAGGACGAACAGCGCCGCGGCGAGCGCGATGTCGACGTAGGTGGCGTAGCGCCGGTCGAAGGCGCGGAGCCGCTCCCAGACCCGCCACGCGCCGTCGAGCTGGCGGTCGGGCGCCTCCCCGCCACCAGCGGCGCCCCGTGCGCTCCCCGGCCGGAGCCACTGGGGGTAGAGGTGACGTGAGCTGGGGGCCATCGGATCCTTCGTTCCCAGGCGGGAGGACCATGGTAGTGCCCCCTGAGCTGGGTCTCCGTTCGGGAACCACCCCGGTCGCATCCGCCCAGCCTTCCCGGAGGGTGCCGGGCCAGCGCTCATCCCCGAGGATGAAACGGTGCGGGGCGGATCATTCCTCCGGACGATTCCCCAGTGGCTGGTCCGGGCTTACGGTCACCTTGCCGAGCCCTCGGGCGGCGTGAGGAAGCGGGCGTGGTCCGCCCCGAGCATGCAGCGCACCTCGCGCCGTCCGCGGACGGCACCGCCGCCGCCCTCTCAGCCGGCCGTGCGCGCCGCCGCCTCCCGGCAGGCCTCCAGGTCGTCGAACGCACGGGCCACGTCCTCGGGGGTGAACGCGAAGAACAGGGCGGCCACGGCGTCCGCCCCGGCCTCGGCGTAGCGCTCGACCGCTTCGGGCGACAGCTGCTCGAAGTAGGGGCACACGGTGATCCGCAGGTCGGCCCGGCTGCGCCCCGCCGCCTCCAGGTGCACGTCGAGCTCGGCCAACCCGGTCGCCAGCTCGCCGGGCGACCGGTTGAAGGTGTGCCAGCCCTGGCCGAGACGGGCCGCCCGCCGCAGTGCGGCGGGGGTCTCGCCGCCGACGTGGATCGGGGGGTGGGGTGCCTGGACCGGCTTGGGGTACATCTCGCAGGCCGGCAGGTCGTAGGTCTCGCCGTGGTACTCCGAAGGGTTGTCGACCCACAGCGTGCGCAGCACCTCGAGGTACTCGTCGGTGCGCCGGCCGCGGCGCTCCCACGGCACACCCAAGGCGTCGAACTCCTCCTTCAGCCAGCCCACGCCGATGCCCAGGTCGACCCGGCCGCCCGAGAGCCAGTCGAGCGTGGCGACCTCCTTGGCCACGTAGACGGGGTTGCGCTGGGGGAGGAGCAACATGGCGGTGCCGAGGCGGACCGTCGAGGTCCGGGCCGCCAGGTAGGTGAGCGTGAGCAGGGGCTCGAGCAGGCCCGTCCCGGGTGGGGCGGGGATCCGCCCGTCCTCGGCGTAGGGGTAGCGGCTCTCGTAGTCCTCGAAGAGGACCACGTGCTCGCCGACCCAGATGGTGCCGATGCCACGCGCCTCGGCCCCCTCGGCCACGGCGTCGAGCAGCTCGGGGGTGGTCATGGGGCTGGCCGTCGGCACCCAGAGGTCGAACCTCACGTCAGGCCCCCAGCCCGCGACGGACGAAGTCGCAGATCTCCTCGGCCGCCTGCGCGACCGGGATGGGGTCCGGCTCGCCGGCCCGGACCGAGAGCGCGCCGTAGATCTGCTGCCCGACGAGGACGACGGCCCGCTCGGGATCGAGGTCGACCCGGAAGTCACCCGCGGCGACGCCCGCCAGCACCAGCTCCTCGAGGACCCGGATCATGTCGAGCCCGATCATCATCAGCGCGCCGCCCACGGCCGCCGACCCCTCGCCGGGGGTCGCCTGGGTCGCCATGGCGAGGCGGAAGAAGGCGGGGCTCTCGTCGATGCGCTCCAGCAGGCCGAGGATGAGCCCGCGCAGGCGCTCGGCCGGCGACGCGTCGTCGGCCACGACCACCGCGATGGTGTCGGTCATGCGGTCGTACATCGACTGCACACAGGCTCGGAGGAGATCGTCCCGGTTGGCGAAGTAGACGTAGACGGTGGAGCGGGCCACCCCGGCCTCGGCGGCGATCTCGTCCATGGAGACGTCGGTGGTGCCGCGCTCACCGAAGAGCCGGCGGGCCGTGTCCATGATCTGGTCGCGCCGGAAGTCACGGATGACGTCTTTCAGCGCATCGGGCGCGCTCCGGGGCACGGGTGTCGTCCTCTGCTCAGCGCGTGGGCTCAGGAGCCGACGCGGGCGGAGGGGGTGAAGGCCACGGGAAGGTGCTTGACGCCGTTGATGAACTGGGACTGTAGGCGTTGCACGTCGCCGTCCTGCCTGATGTCGGGCATGCGGTCGAGCAGGTGCTCGAACATGACCCGGATCTCCATGCGGGCCAGGTTGGTGCCGAGGCAGAAGTGGGGGCCGCCGCCACCGAAGGCGATGTGCGGGTTGGGGTCCCGGGCGACGTCGAAGGTGTCGGGGGAGTCGAAGACGTCCTCGTCCCGGTTGGCCGAGCCATGGAAGAAGACGACCTTGTCCCCGGCCTTCATCTTCGTCCCGCTCATGGTGAGATCGACCATGGCGGTGCGGCGGAAATTCATCACCGGCGAGACGAAGCGCAGCATCTCGTCCACCGCGGTGGGCAGGAGGCTGCGGTCCTCGCGCAGGCGCTGCCACTGCTCGGGGTGCTGGAAGAAGGCGTGCATGGCACCGGACATCAGGTTGCGCGTGGTCTCGTTCCCGGCCACGGTGAGCATGAGGAAGAAGAGCTCGAGCTCCAGGTCGCTCAGCCGCTCGCCCTCGACCTCGACGCTGGTCAGCGCGCTCATCAGGTCGGCGTGGGGGTCGATGCGCTTCTTGGCGAAGAGCTCGGCGGCGTAGGCGTAGAGCTCCATGGCGGACGTCAGGGCCAGGTCCGCCTCGGCCTGGTACTCGGGGTCCGCGTTGCCCACCATGCGGTTGGACCACTCGAACATCTTGTGGCGGTCCTCCTGGGGCACGCCGAGCAGCTCGGCGATCACCTGGAGCGGCAGCTCGGCCGAGATCTGGGTGACGAAGTCGGCTTCGCCCTTCTCAATGACGTCGTCGATGATGGCGTCGGTGGAACGGTGGATGCTCTCCTCGAGGTCACGCACCATGCGGGGCGTGAACCCCTTGTTGACCAGACGGCGGTAGCGGGTGTGGAGCGGGGGGTCCATGTTCAGCATCATGAGGGACTGCTGGGCAACCTCCTCCTCACCGAGCTCGAAGGGCATGGTCCCCTTGGCGGCCGAGCTGAACCGCTCGTAGTCACGGTTGACGGTGACGCAGTCCGCGTACTTGGTGACGGCCCAGAAGCCGGGACCGCCGGGCTCGTCCTGCCAGTGGACGGGGTCGTTGCGCCGTAGATGGGCCAGCCATGCGTGAGGGACCCCATCCACGTAGGACCGGGAATCCGAGAGATCGACCGGGGCGACGTCCGCCAGGGTGCTCATGATTGGACAACTCCTCCGAGGAATCGGACATGCTGTCCGATTCCTCGGATGCTACGTCCTGGGCCTCTGTCTGTCAACGAAGGTGAGGGTTGGGAGGTCAGTCCGGGGGCGGGTCGACCGGCGTGTCCGGCATGATGGCGACCGACTTCGTCGGATCGTCGGGATCGAGGATCACCCGCACACGCTGATCGGCGTCGGGCGGATCGCCCGGCACCGCCGCCACGATGACCACCTCATCGACAGGAGGAGCGAAGACCGCGTGGAGGCCCCGGGCGATGCC